>NZ_JAKIKW010000001.1 GCF_023283945.1 Shewanella gelidimarina
AGCCGTTCGAGACTAGGACGTTGATAGGCAAGGTGTGTAAGCGTTGTGAGGCGTTGAGCTAACTTGTACTAATGACTCGTGAGGCTTAACCATACAACCCTGATGGGTTTTGTATGAGACTGGTGTTTCAACAGAAACCAGAATTAGAACTTACTCTGAAAAGAGTGGGCACTTAATGTAGTGTGAACTCAATAATTAATTTCGATTACTTGCAGTAGCGAGTAACAGCTTTTCGAATTCCAAATTTGTCTGGAGACCATAGAGCTGTGGCCCCACCTGATCCCATTCCGAACTCAGAAGTGAAACACAGTATCGCCGATGGTAGTGTGGGGTTTCCCCATGTGAGAGTAGGTCATTTCCAGGCGCCTAATTTCTCGAAAGAGAGTGAACAGCCCGTTGCTAACGCAACGGGCTTTTTTACGTCTGCGATTTGTGGTTTTTAAGTTGATGAACTGACGGAACAACAGAATGCAGTAGGCCTTATCAAAGTGCTGTGGTCGATATTACCTAGGTGCGAGTCGAATATTTCCAGTCGGCACTCTTTTTATCTTGGTCTGATAAGAGAGTGAATAGCCCGTTGCTAACGCAACGGGCTTTTTTACGTCTGTTATTTAGGAGCTGATCCAGCGGCATACAAGTGCTGTTGAGTTGTTGGCGGGCACTTAACAAACTTAAATAGGGCTGGATAATTGTAGTGTCAGAATGGTCGTCGCAATAATACGCTTTAAAGTACTTTTTGAAATGCTTTTCTAAAGCACGTGTTATACGTACTTTAGAATATTGGCTAGCTATGCCTCTATGAAGTTAAGTAAAGCAGTTAGTGCAGTATTTCTGGCTTTGTCACGCTCCATAAAGATCTCATGCCGTGCATAGGGGATTTTGATCAACTTACAAAAGCCAGTACTTGCGCGTTTCTGGGCTGCATTAGACACAATGGTATCTTCCTCTGCCTGAAGTATTAACAAAGGAATATTGATATTCTGAGCTGCTTTTATCGCATTTTCTCCAGCATCGATAGATTCTACTAACCAACGGTTAGTGGGTGAACCTAATTGGAGTTTAGGTTCTTTTTGGTAGAGATCTCGATAATCGTCATAGCGTAATTTGCTATTGGTCAGGTCATTCTTTTCAAATGCTGGAGCATGGTAACCTTTGCCACCTAAAATATAGTTTGGTTGCTGGCTATTATTGTTATCTAGAAGTGAAGCGAGTTTGCGAATGAAACGCTTTGGCAAGGGCAATTTTATGCCATACATTGGGGCTGACAATACCGCCGCTTTAAAGACCCCTGGTTGCTGTGAAAGGTATAATGTTCCTATCGCCCCTCCCATTGAATGCGCTACAAGGAAATAGTTTTTTTCAGGTACTGGTTTTACAATCTTGTCTATAAATTCACCGAAGTCGTCGACATATCGCTGGAACTTGTCGATATGTCCCTGATGAGGATTAACCGTTGTTCTACTGGAAAGACCTTGTCCGCGATGATCGATAGCAAACAAGTCGTAGCCTTGTTGGAAAAGATCGAACATCAGTTCTTTATATTTTAAGTAGGACTCAACTCGTCCACTGCTCAACACAATAGTACCTTTGCTATTTTGTTGAATAACCGATGCATAAGCGAGTGATATACCATCTTTGGTTTTAAAACTTGCTTGTGTTACCTGCTGCCAAAATGCAGTTTGCTCGGGGCTGCTTAGATGATGCTCAGATGAAAAGGTACAGACAGAGCTTAGTGATATGGCGGGTTCAGCAGCATTTGGCATGGTTGTATTCTATTGGATAAAGATATTTGCAGTGTAGCAAACTCCCTTTGCTATAAGGGGCTCTAGTGGATAATAAAATGGTCGCTTATAGCGACCATTTTATCGGGTCAGGTTAAAGCGCTGCTTGCTGTTGCTCTATAAAGTCGTTAATTTGCTGCTCAAGAATCGACATCGGCACTGAACCATTGGCCAACACTGCATCGTGAAATGCCCTGATATCGAAGTTTTCGCCTAGTTCTTGTTCCGCTTGGGCGCGTAAACGCTTTATGGTTAACTCCCCTATTTTGTAAGATAGAGCTTGGCCAGGCCACGAGATGTAGCGGTCGATCTCTGTCGTCACGTTATGTAGTGATAAAGCGGTGTTACTTGCCATAAAGTCGATCGCTTGCTGACGACTCCAACCTTTTGCGTGCATACCCGTATCGACGACAAGTCTTGCTGCGCGCCACATTTCATAGGTAAGTCGACCGAAATTACTGTACGGATCTTGATAGAATCCAGCTTCCAGCCCTAGATACTCAGAGTAGAGACCCCAACCTTCACCAAATGCTGAGATATAACCATAACGTCGAAAACTGGGTAGATCTGTTAGCTCGCGATTTAATGATATCTGTAGGTGATGCCCCGGTACTGCTTCGTGTAATGTTAAGGCTTCCATTTCATACAGAGGTCGTTTATCGAGCGCATAGGTGTTGACCCAATAGTAGCCTGGTTCATCATCTCGGTTGGAGCCAGAGTATCTGCCCGTGGTGTATTTTGGTGCTATTTCAGCGGGTACCGGTGCAATACCGTATGGCTGACGTGGTAGTTTACCGAAGTACTTGGGCAGCATAGCATCTGCTTTTTTGGCGATGTAGGCCGCTTCTTTTAGTAGTTCTTCTGCTGTTTTAGGGTAAAACTGCGGATCTGTTCTTAGGAAGTGTAAAAAATCAGCAAAGCTGCCCTCAAATTCAACCTCATCAATGATCTGCTGCATCTCTGCTCGAATACGCTTAACTTCGCTCAAGCCTAGTTGGTGCACTTCATCTGATGTCATGTCTAGTGTTGTGTAGTAACGAACCCGGTTTTCATAAAACTCTTTACCATCAGGCAGTTTTGAAGCCGCAATATCAGTACGCGCATTTGGAATATATTCATTAACCATGAAGTCATAAAAAGCTTGGTACTGAGGTAATACAGTGTTCTCTACTAGTTCTAAACCTTGGTTGGTTAACGCTATCTTTTCAGCGTTACTGAAATGCGCTGGATATTCAGTGAAAGGCTTAAAGTAGCCGCTTTCTTCCACTGGTACAATAAAGGCGCTAATGCTGGTTTCGAATCCATTTAAGGTGACTTTGGCTGGTGTGATCCCGGATGCAAGTCCTTGCTTTAACCAATAGGTTTGCTGTGAAAAGTAAGTCGGCAATGCTTTCAGCTGGCTAATATAATTTTGATAATCTTCTATTTTTGCAAAGCGACCATTGGCGATTGAGGCTATATATGCATGAAAGCCGCTCTCGGCTGACAAAGGGATGTAGTGGTCTTTATAGCGAAATTGGTCAACGCTATTTTGTAATTGGTCTTGTAAAATTTTGGCGTTGATAACATCGCCGGGATTCAACTCCGCTCTATTAAGTGCTTTTATTTCACTTAACAACGTAATACGACGTTGATTTAGTGAGCTTAGGGCTGTTGGCGATAGATCTTGCAGCTTTCCTGCTGCGGATAGATCGCCCAATGAATATGCCAAACCAGGACTTTCATCTAATGATATCTGCCATGCCTGATCGATTGCTATTTGCAGTTGTGCATTTATCGATTGTTTTGCTGATGTTGCAACCGTCGTTGTTTGAGAGGTCGGAGCCGTTGAATTAGTTTGGCAGGCACTGAGACTGATGACTAAAATGGAGGGGAGCAGGTATTTGTACATGTTATATCCGTTTTTGTTATGGACTTATTTTTATTCTGACTTCGATTATGCCGATTGTGGCGTAAAAGGTCACGCCGATAAGTTAAAGCAAATGTGACAAACAGTGCTAGATTGAGATGAATGTGAATAGTGTTATGAGTATAGATAACTGGTTTGAGGCTACTATTATAAGTTCATGACTAATAACAAAAAATAAGTAGAGTGTCTGTTCGCCTTAGAGTTAAGCACCGTCGATGTATTGGTCATCTCGATGACAATATCAGGGCGTTAGCTAATTGGGAGTTCAGATAAAATTATGTCATAGCGTTACTAGTGGCAAATATTGTCCCTTTGTTACTTCGTGGTCAAATTGAAGCTGGGTAACGACTCCAATTGCTTTTGTTAATGTTAGATGTGCTGGCTAATTTAGATTGAGTCAAGCGTGCCGCTTAGCAAACATGTCTCTATTATATTATGAGTGCTTTATCCATATGGCTAGCGATGCTGTATAAATTGGCTTTGGAAGGTGTTGTTAAAGCCGTATGGATACTTTTCGGTGGCTGCTATAAAAGGTTAATTTAGTCTGTATTAAGACTGCAATGAGTCGCTGCTTTGTTGCAGGCATAAAAAAACCGGCTAATGCCGGTTCTTTATGTGTGAATCTTAATTAGATAACACGCGAGAACTGTTGCTGTCTTGCTTTTTCACGGTAGTAAACATCAAAACAGATACAGATATTACGGATCAACAAACGGCCTGTTGGACTGATGGTGATCTTTCTGTCAGTAATGTCGACTAACTCATCATCAATGAATGTCTGTAGCAGTTTTAAGTCTTCTACAAAGTACTCTTCAAAGTTGATATTCAGCTTTTCTTCTATCAGGGCCATATCAAGCTCGAAGTGACAGATAAGCTGCTTAATAACGACGCGACGAATCTCGTCATCGCGGTTTAAGCCACAACCTTTCCAAAGTGCGTGACCATTAGCATCGATAGATTCGAAGTAAGGGCGAACATCTTTTTGGTTCTGAGCATAACAATCACCAATTTGGCTGATAGATGAGACACCTAAACCAAGTAGGTCACACTCTTCTTGGGTGGTATAACCTTGGAAATTACGGTGCAAGCGGCCTTCATTTTGTAAAATTGAAAGCTCATCATCAGGCTTAGCAAAGTGATCCATACCGATATACTGGTAACCAGCACCGGTTAAGGTTTCGATTGTTTGATGCAGCATATCTAGCTTTTGCTGTGGAGAGGCTAAGTCTTCATCTTTAATCTTACGCTGCGCTGCAAAACGTGATGGCAGGTGAGCATAGTTAAAGACAGACAAACGGTCCGGATCAAGATCGAGAACACGTTGCATTGTTTCAGCAAATGTCTCTGGAGTTTGATGTGGCAAGCCGTAGATAAGATCAATGTTTGTAGAAACAAAGCCAAGTTCTTTAGCGCGTGCCATAAGGTCAAAAATAAACTGCTCATCTTGTTCGCGATTGACAGCAATTTGAACCTTTTTATTGAAATCCTGAACACCGATAGAGATACGGTTAAAGCCCGCTTCTTTTAGTGTGTCGAGCATCGATAGCTCTATTTCACGTGGGTCAACTTCAATCGAGTATTCACCGACTTCTGCAACGTTAAAGTTTGCTTTAACAAGTGCTGACAGCGTTAGAATCTGCTCAGGAGTAAGGAATGTTGGCGTACCACCACCCCAATGAATTTGTGTGACTAAATAGTTTTTAAATAACGGCGCGCGTTTAATTATCTCTTTCGCAAGATACTCAAGATACTGATCGGCTTTATGCTGATGACGAGTGATGACTTTATTGCAGCCACAGTAGTAACAAAGCTTGGCGCAAAAAGGGATATGGATATAAAGAGAAAGCTTATCACTCTTGCTGTTTTTAATGGAGGTCAGCAATTTATCTTCGGTAAACGAATCATCGAACTCAAGCGCCGTTGGATAAGAGGTATAACGTGGGCCGCTATAGTTGTACTTCTCGATCATTGACTGATCCCAGCTAATTTGGGTGGGCTGCTTCAAGGCGTATCCTCCGATGTATAGTAATTTAGCAACATGTGAAGTATGCATCGTTATTTGTGCAATAACTTTGATCCATGTTGTAAATTTGAAATGTGGGTAACAAAGAGCGATAGAATATCGCTGAATTTGGAGTTTATGTCTGCGCTGTTAAGTAGATTTTGTGCACAGACTCACCCTATATTAATAAAATCTTCTATAACTGAGATCTGGGTAGAGATCTAATATAGCCATAGTACACGCTATAACTATAATTGTAGCGGGTGATTAATGCAGTGCGGAGGCGTTAAATTGACTAAGTTGTTTAGCTTCTTTTAAGATTTTACTCTCTAGCTCACCCTCTGATTTTATTCGAGCAAAATCGAGTTTCATTCGCTGTTTTTTGGACAGTGCAGTGCGACTTTCTTTAATGGGGTGCTCTTTGATGACTTCAAAATGCTTGAATGTTGCAGGATACTGTTCGCTGACTAACTCTGACATACCGACTAAGTTAAATAACTTAGCGATACGCATTACCCCTTCTGATAGCTCACAACGCTCCTCGAGCATCGCTGCTGCTATGTAACGTACACTGTCGAGTAACTCTTCTGACTTTGCTTTTGCCGTTGCAGCCTGTTCTTGTTGCTGCTTGATTTTAGCTTGATTTTGCTTACGTATGCGCATCAGCAGGTAAGTTGCATAAGTCGTTAGTGCAACGATAATAAAAAAGCCAATAACGATAAGAGCTGTGGTCATGCTAAATCCTGTTACAGTCGGGAAGTGAGAGTGTCAGATAAAAATATGGCATCAATTAAGATGCCATATAGGAGCTGTGTCTCTAAGGACTAGTCCTTCTGTTGGAAATCCTTAAGCAGATCTGCACCAGATTCAAACTTGTCGAAGAGGTCGTCATCGCTGACGGCTTTCTTCGGTTTAGTCTTAGGCTGTGGCTGTGGCAGCTCTTCTTCTTCGGTAATCCCGAGTTTATCTAACAGAGTTTCAATTTGGGTTAATTGCTTATTTAACCACTTTTGATCATCTGGAGTTAGGTTTTTACCCTCCTCAAGCATATCCAATAGACCATTGAGTCTCGGATTCTCTTCTAGCTTTAATAGTTTTTCATCATCAGATAGTTTTGGCCCTTTTGGCTTGCTTTCTATCTTCTGCTCTTTAACGATATTAAGCTGAATAGGCTTTTTACTGCCGTGACGTGGGTCGCTGTTTTTAGCGCTGCCACCGTTCGCTTGGCTTTCAATCATTGAAGCGTTATGACGACTTCCCGCTTTATTGCCGGCAATTTGTTTCTTACCTCCAAGAACACGATCATTTTTCTTAGTTCTTGGGGCTAATTTTGGAGCATTCTCGTTGCTCTTACGCGATTTCTTACTACGGGACATGATTTGCTTATCTCGTTAACTTAAATGACTCTGCTGCCGACAAAACTAATAATCTCTATCAACAATTGAAGTTTGGCCGCGTGTTATACCAGATCCTGATGGTTTTTGCACCAGAATGAGATCGTTTGCCGCAAATAATAGCTTAAAACCGGCATTATTAGCCAGATATTTGAAACTTTGTTGTTGATAGAAGCTAACGTGGGTGATGTTATTTTTGTGGTGCCATTTATCAAACCCGTCGAGATCGGTCAGTAATGGCGTGTTAATCGCAATCCAGCCGCCAGGTTTGACCAATTCACACAGTAGTCTCCACTCTTTGTAGGGAAACCTGAAATGCTCAAAAACACGATAGCAGCAGATGAAATCGTATTGCTGTTTTAGCTGACGATTCCAAGGTGCGAGGCTAGGGTCATATTGATTAATTATATGGCCATGCTCTGTCACCCTTTGCAAACTCTTGGGATCTAAGGTTCTGCCGAAATTAAGACCGAGTAATGATTGTCCGCTTGTTTCGCATTGAGACACTAAATCAAACAGGAATTGTGAGAGTAATTTGTGTTTGTTATTAGCGAGGCGATACTTTTGCAGTTCGGCATTGGGTGGCAAATGCGAGTTGGCGTCAGCAAATACCAGTTCACATTGGTGACAACGATATAAACAGCGTTTTTTATTTTCATAAAATAGTTGGCTATTGCTACTCAAGCACAACGGGCATCGACGCATAAAACGATTCCCTCTCAAATCAATGCATTAAAGATATGGAAACCGAAACAGACGGATAAAAACGTGGTGCTATGCTAAATGGCGAACTAAGAGTCTGAATTGATAACGACATATAAACCAATTTTTAAAGGGTCTTTAGCCAGTATATACCTGTTCTCCCTGAAGATGCAGGATTCAGTGGGAGTTTAATGGGGTTTAATCAAAGCATTGATTGCAAGTAATGGTCGCTCCCTCGATAAAATCAATAATGTAGAGTAACCCCCATTAAAACCCATCGTAGAAGGCGTTGTGCAAGCCCACTTCGTTGTTGCATTAACTTAAAAGGGAATAACCATTTCTTTATTAATGCGTCTAGAATTGAACTCGCACACCGCCTCTGAAACGAGCACCTTCAAGTAGAATGGGTATATACCTAAGTGACTTTAAAATGCTTGTTTCAAAGATTTTGTAAGGAGCTGGAGAAGGTATTGGTTGGGATAATGGTATTTTGCCTTTTAAATGTCACTAAAGCAGGACTGCGTTCCCATGGGGTGCTTCTGTAAAGGCAAGGCGAAACGTCACCAGCTTTTACATTCTTTTTTGATAAACATAGATTTTGAATTCGAATATTCAGAATGGCTATTTTTTGAAGACAGTCACGGACGGAAAGTCGTTAATGCTGTGACCATTATCGAGCTTAAACTCTGCCACTGCTTAGCATGGTGAGCACTGCATCTCGAGGTTGTTTTGCCATAACGCGAGGACATTTGAATGGAATACAATGAATCGGCTTTTTTGAGTAATAAAAAAGGCGACAGATAAACTGTCGCCTATAAAAGTGCAATTAGCACCAATTCTTATTTCAAGTATCCATACTTGCTAGTGACTATCCCGGTCAATATCCATCTTATTTTTTTGTTTGCTTTCCATGCAATTATTTTTAGTTTTTGGTCGTCCTGACACTTTATTGTTAATCCTGTTGTCATCCTGACCACAGTTTCCGTAGATGGTCTTTATGACACATCTCAATTCATCGTCTATCAATGACGCCTAAGTAACCATCCATGTTAGTTGTATCTAAGTATCTTCCAGTGATAACAAGCTTCCAGCGAGTGCATCCTAAGCAATTAGCTTCCTTTGCCAATGTTTGTATCCTACAAACATTCTCCTATTTATGCGTGTTTCTCTGAACGTAAGGGTAAATGCTAAATAGCGCTTTGGCCTTCCTAACCAAAATCCTTACTAAAATTCTTACGACCTGGACTTCAAATAGAAATCTCTACTCTTATTATTGTTAGTGAGTGGTCTCAATCATATTATTATTATGTGTCTAATTTATTCTTATATCTTAAATGTATAAATACCGAAATCTGAAAGTTGTTATTAAAATTCTTGTACTAACAGTTGGGTTCATCTCGGTACGGGGCTCATTAAACAGAAATCTGTGATCACTGTCAAGTAAGTTTTTAAGGGAAGTTTACGTAAACGTTAATCTTGTTAAATAAAAAAGGACAGCTTTACTGTCCCTTTAGGATTAACTAATGTTTACTTAAGGCTTGATATATACTTAGATAATGCATCCATATCGTCAGCATTTAGCTTTTTAGCGATATCTTGCATCATGCCATTTAAGTCGTTGTTACGATTTGTATCGTGGAACTTATTTAGCTGGATCTTGATATAATTAGCATGTTGTCCGCTAAGGTCAGGGAAGCCTGCAGCTTCAGAGCCTTTACCTTCAGGTCCATGACAAGCAATACATGCCGTGACGCCACGAGCGGAGTCACCACCCTTGTATAGCTGTTCACCCAAAGCAGGAACGTCTTTAACGTCGATCACTTGCTTTGTTTGGCTTGAATAGAATGCAGCGACATCAGCGATGTCTTTATCGCTAAGCATCATTGCCATACCGCCCATGATTGGATCGGCACGGCCTTCTTTACCACCTGATTTAGCCGCACTGCGGAAATCATGTAGTTGCTTTTCGATATAGGTCGATTGTTGACCTGCAAGTTTAGGGTACATGTCTATCATGCTGTTGCCGTCAACGCCGTGACAAGCAGAACAAACAATGGTTTTAGTTTTTCCTGCTTCAGCATTACCTTCAGCCATTACTGGTGAAGACATTGTGGCTAAAACAGACAGCGCAAGAGCTAACTTTTTCATAGCGTTCCAACTTCTTATTAAAATATTTGTCATGGGCTTACTAGGGAGACCCGCAAGCGTGATAAAATGTATTTTATGTGATCGAGGTAATATTTTACACGAAATTGTGAAAATGTAAGCAACTCTTCGATATTTAACAAAGTTAGTTGATAAAATTTTGGAGTTAATTGTGAGTGAATCTCGTATCGATTTCCGTAAAGCTGAGTTTTTAATTAGTGCGCCAGACATCGCACACTTAAATGAATACCTGCCTGGTGATGTTGGGGTAGAGATAGCCTTTGCGGGTCGTTCGAACGCGGGTAAGTCTAGTGCGTTGAATCTACTAACGGAGCAGAAGATAGCCCGTACCAGTAAAACGCCTGGTCGTACTCAGCTCATCAACGTATTTAGACTCGATAAGCATCGTCGTTTAGTGGATTTACCTGGTTATGGTTTTGCCCAAGTTCCTTTGGCGCTCAAGAAAAAATGGCAACTTGCGCTTGGTGAGTATTTACTCAAGCGTAATTGTTTGGGTGGCGTGGTTGTGTTGATGGATATTCGCCATCCGCTTAAAGATCTTGATATGCAAATGATTGAGTGGGCTGTAGAAAGCGACATTCCAGTTTTAGCACTGTTAACTAAGGCTGATAAGTTAGGCCAAAGTGACAGAATGAAGATGGTAAATGAAGTGCGCAAGAAGCTAAGTCATTTTGATGATGCGGTAAAAGTTGAACCGTTCTCATCGCTCAAAGGTATAGGTAAAAGCAAGGCACTTGGTATTTTGGATGAATGGTGTAAGCCTGAATGGTTGAAGCAACAGTTAGCGGTAGAAGCCGCAGACGAAGCTGATGGCGAGTAACGTCGAGGTTGTTGATTGATATAAAACGCTCCTATTTAGGGGCGTTTTTTTATGGCTAGAATTGCCGTTAGTCGATTTGAAAGCAAAAAAAAACCGACGGAATAAACCATCGGCGTAAATTAGCTCTTTTGGGGAGAAGCTAAATTCAACAAGACTCAAGACCTACCAACCTAAGTTGATAGCACTTAATGAAACTATGATAACTCTTTTTTTGAGCGATTTAAAGTAATTGCTCTAAATCAAATTTTAGACGAAAAAAAGCCCCAGCAAATTAGATTTGCTGAGGCGCCATAATTTGGCAATTCACTTTAAATCAGTGAATTTAAAAAAGGTCTGAAAGATAGAACATCTTAACCTCTGTACCCTACGCAGAGAATATTACCCTATTAACCGTATTATGAAAAACTGTTTTTGTAAAAAAGACACAATAATGTGATGAAGATCTCAAGGTTTGTTCAATAAAAACACACTAATTGATCTATATATTTCATATTACGGATTCAAAAACATAGGTTTATATCAGGTTTTTAGCTGAATAATTATTTAGCGATCAATGTGGAGGCGTTATAAAGGGAGGGCTTGGGTTGGTGGTTTTGCTGGCATAGATTCAGATTTTCAGTTGGTTGTCGAGACAACCAACTGAAAAATGACTGTAGCTGAGCTTACTTAATGGGCTTGTTCCCAGTTGTCGCCTACACCGGCTTCTGCGAGTAATTCGACATCGAGCTTGGTAGCTGCAGCCATTAGCTGACAGACTTTGACTTTTAGTGTCTCCGCTTGCGCTGCATCTACCTCAAAAACCAATTCATCGTGCACTTGCATGATCATGGTTATCTCACCTTGAGTCTCCGTTTCAATCCACTTGGCAACATCGATCATGGCTTTCTTAATGATATCGGCAGCCGTTCCTTGCATCGGCGCATTAATCGCTGCACGTTCTGCAGCTTGTCTGCGCATGGCATTGCGGTCTTTAATGGCCGGTAAATATAGACGACGGCCGTACAGAGTTGAAACATAACCGAGATCTGCTGCTATGGCGCGCGTTTCTTCCATATACTTCAGCACACCTGGGTAACGCTTAAAGTAGGTGTCGATATAAAGCTGTGCTTCTGCGCGTGGGATATCAAGTTGTTTGGCTAAGCCAAAAGCTGACATGCCATAGATTAGACCAAAGTTAACCGCTTTAGCGCGACGACGCTGATCGGTGGTGACTTCACTGAAATCAACATTGAATACTTCTGCTGCTGTGGCTTTGTGAATATCTTTGCCTGCGGCAAAGGCGGTCAGTAGGCCCTTATCTTGAGATAAATGCGCCATGATGCGTAGTTCGATTTGCGAGTAATCGGCTGCGAGAATCTTTTTCCCCGCTGGGGCTATAAACGCATGGCGAATACGGCGACCCTCTTCTGTTCTAATCGGGATATTCTGCAAGTTTGGCTCACTAGACGATAAGCGACCAGTGGCGGCGTTGGCTTGATGATAACTGGTGTGGACTCGCCCCGTTTTGGCATTAACCATCAAAGGCAGCTTGTCAGTATAAGTGCTCTTTAGTTTTGCCAGGCTACGATGCTCAAGAATAATCTTTGGCAGAGGGTAGTCTAATGCGAGCTCAACCAGTACCTCTTCAGCTGTTGAAGGCGCACCTTTAGGCGTTTTCTTTAGGATAGGGTAGCCGAGTTTCTCGAAAAACAGCTCTTGTAGCTGTTTCGGTGAGGCAAGGTTAAAAGGCTGGCCAGCAATCTCATGCGCTTTACTTTGAAGTTCATCTATTTTCCGGGCGAGCTCTTCACTTTGCTGTCCTAACAACATGCTATCAATGAGCACTCCTTGGCGCTCAATGGTCGATAGAATATCAATTAATGGCAGTTCAATATCAGTAAATACACTGGCTAACTCAGGCTGCTTTTCTAGTCGAGGCCACAAATGCTGATGAAGTCTTAGGGTAATATCTGCATCTTCAGCTGCGTAAGGTGCTGCAACCTCAAGTGGAACTTGGTTAAAGGTGATCTGTTTTACGCCTTTGCCGGCAATCTCTTCGAAGCTAATATTTTTATGACCAAGATACTTAAGGGCTAAGTCGTCCATATTGTGCTTTGATGCAACGGAGTTAAATACATATGACTCCAGCATGGTGTCGAACTGAACGCCACGAAGGGTTATGCCTGCGTTAGCAAAAATGCTGATGTCGTACTTTAAGTTTTGCCCCACTTTCTTGATGGCTTCGTTTTCCAGTAATGGGGTTAACTTTTCAAACACCATTGCTTTATCGAGCTGCTCTGGAGCATCAATGTAGTCATGTGATAATGGTAAGTAAGCGGCTTTGCCTGCTTCAATAGCAAACGAGATACCAACCAGTTCAGCTTTCATATAGTTGAGGCTGGTTGTTTCGGTATCGATGGCTATAAGGTCGGCTTTATTAAGTTTTTCTATCCAGTTATCGAGTTGTTCGACCGATAGAATGGTGTCGTATTCTACGCTGATATCTTGCTTAACGACGACTTCGTCGGTGTCATCGTTTGCCGTTACTGCGCTGGGTTTGTTATCGAGTACTTCTGCTAACCAACGTTTAAACTCCATTTCGCCGTAGCACTTAATTAACTCGTCTTTGTTTGCAGGCTCTATGTCCATAGTGCGCCAGTCTTGCTCAAGCTCTACATCGAGCTTAATCGTGGCTAGCTCATAACTTAACTTGAGCATATCGCCATGCTCAATAATCTTAGCTGGCATGGTTTTAGAACCACGAAAGCCAAGCTCAGGCATTTTTTCTGGTGCCGCTAGAATATTGGCTACGGAGCCAACGCCCGTTAACATTGCCAATGCTGTTTTCTCGCCAACACCAGGCAGGCCTGGGATATTGTCGGCCTTATCGCCCTGTAGCGCGAGTAGGTCAATAATGAGCTCTGGGCCCACACCAAACTTTTCAGTGACCTCAGCAGGACCCATTATGGTATTAGTCATGGTGTTGATTAGGGTGACATTTTCGTCAACCAGTTGCGCCATATCTTTATCGCCAGTACTGATTAATACGGCACGCCCTTCTTTACTTGCTTGAGTGGCAATCGTACCGATAACATCATCAGCTTCAACACCCGAAATACACACGAGCGGTAATCCTAGGGCTTTAATGAGTTTATGTAAGGGGGCGATCTGGCTACGAAGATCATCAGGCATTGGCGGACGCTGCGCCTTATATTCCGAATACATGTCGTTACGGAATGTTTTACCCTTTGCATCAAAAATAACTGCCATTTGGCTAGGCTTATATTGATTTAAAAGACTGCGAAGCATGTTGATCACACCATAGACTGCACCAGTTGCTTCACCTTTAGAGTTAGTCAAATGAGGTGGAGAATAATAGGCGCGGTAAAGGTAAGAAGAACCATCCACAAGAACTAAAGGGTTGTCGGCAATTTTAGGCATAATAGGTATTCGTTTATCGCATTTCGATGATGGCGCTAGCATGCCATATCAGGGCTGTTTCAGCCATGGATAAATATTAGAGAGCCTGTGGATAACTCTGTGCATGGAACAGCCGAACTTAAATCCACTGATTTTTATCAGTAAAACTGACAAGGCATAAGTAATTGAAAATTAGCTATTAAATCTAATTGTGTGAAGTGGGTGCTATTTTAGATAATTAAACTATAAATGTGGACTTTTTATTTTCACTCGCATTACAAACCTATTCCTTGGTCAAATAATCACCGTTTGATAAAGTGCAGTGATAACTTAGCACGATAATTAATCTGATCAAGTGCTTCGTTGCACTTTTGTTAAAACAATATGATATATAAATGGAGATTTTAATGAAAAAAGTCGCAGTTCTTTTAAGTGGGAGTGGTGTTTTTGATGGCGCAGAGCTACATGAATCGGTTTTAACCTTACTGGAGATTGCTCGTTCTGGCGCTAGTTACCAATGTTTTGCGCCTGACATGGCTCAGTTGCATGTCGTCAATCATCTTACGGGTGAAGTTGATGAAGCCGATAATCGGAATGTGTTAGTGGAGTCGGCGCGAATTGCTCGTGGCGATGTGAAGCCGGTTGCTGATCTTAATGTTGACGAATTCGTGGCGTTAATTATTCCAGGTGGTTTTGGTGCGGCTAAGAACCTGTGTAACTTTGCTTTAGCCGGCGCCGATCATATTATTGAATCCAGTGTAAAACACTTCATTAGTCAGTTTACTCAGGCTAAAAAGCCCGTTGGCTTTATGTGTATTTCACCCGTCATGATCCCGCAGTGTTATGAGGCAGGTGCGCTTGGCACTATAGGATCTGATGTTGGCACCGCTGCAGCGTTTGAAAAGCAAGGAGGAGTCCATAAGGTGGCTCTGGTTGATGATATTGTTGTCGATGAGGTCAACAAGGTGGTGAGTACGCCTGCTTATATGCTTGCGGACAATATAGTCGATGCGCATAACGGCATCACTAAGCTGGTAGCGAGAGTGTTAAGTATGGCTTAAATCATAATATTGGGCTTATACCCGAGTGGCTAAACTCCCACTGAATCCTGCATCTTCAGGTAGGACGGGTATAAGCATTTTCAGCAAGGCAAGATTAAGCTATACCTGCTGTTTGCGGCTATCGATAAAGCCTTGTAACACGCCGACAAGTAAACCGCCTAGATGTGCGCCATTTGCGATAGAAAGGCCGAACATATCGGTAAAACCAAATACTAGCCATAGCAACATAAAGCCGATGTAGGCGGGTGGAAGTCCTATTCCAGATTCAGGACGTTTAACGCCCATAATCCAGGTGTAGCCGACCACGGCATAAACAACCCCTGATAACCCCCCAAAATTAGGGCCTGCCATATAATATTGCAATATGTTAGGTAGAGTGCCGCCAATCAATAGCAGAATAAACAGCGGTTTAAAGCCTATTTTGTTTTCAATCTTGCCGCCTAAGTACCACCACCATAATAAATTAAAGATGATGTGCATTGCAGAAAAGTGGATAAGACTGGGGGTAAATAATCGCCAAAATTCACTGATAGATGCGGGTGAAGTCGCGCCAAAAAATGACAAGGTTTCAAAGATGGGGTTAGCAAAGCCGAGGTTCATTGCGGCATAAATAACAATGCAGGTGAAAAACACTCCTAAAGTGAGTGGTCCCGCTCCCGTCAAAAATTGGCTCAGTAGTAGTAACTTGGGATTGCCGTAATCTAATTTTGTATGGGTGTCGCCATAGTCCCATGATGCCGCTAAGTATTTTTCATCATAAGGGTTACTTAGAAAGGCTTGATACTCTTGCTGTACGCGAGCGTGGTGTGGTTCATCGTGCAATACCAGCATAACGCCTTGCTCGGCAGGCACTACTGCGCAGTTTATGTTTTGCCCTTTTAGGTAGTCGATGAGTGCTTGCGCTGCTCTGCTATTGGGTAAGCTGCCTATCTCTATCATCGACCTTTCCTCTTATACCAATTCCACTAAATAGTTGATCATTCAGCGGGAATTAAAATTACTTTAGGCAAGCAAGTGGGTTGTAGCTAATAGCTATTCTATATCGAAAATCACATGCGTAGTATAAAGTGATTTTAAAACCGCACAACGTGAGCTTCTCAGGACTTTCACTGCTGCGTTGCATAGCCTTAAAAGGGAATAACCATTTTTTCAACAATGCGCCTAGAATTGAAAGCCCTGAAAGAGCTCTGAATTGAACACATATTTAATGGAACTGGTATTACGCGTTAGCCTGATGCCAAGCACTATAGCCGCCATCCAAGCTATAAACATGATCAAAACCCTGCTCACTTAAATAGGTGGCCGCACTTTGGCTACTAATCCCATGATAACAGACAACGATAACAGGCTGATCCATATCAGCTTCAGCAATAAAGTGACTGATATTTTCGTTATTGAGATTAACAGCAGCGTCAATGTGTCCCGCGTCGAAGCTCGCGGCATCTCTTATATCGACAATCTGTAAATCGGCGGTGGCTTCCTGCATATGAATAAGTTGATTGATACTTAAGTGTTGAAAATCTGACATAGGAAACCTGTAGTAATAGTGGAATAAAAAGGGGCTGACATTACTGTTAGCCCCATAGGACTAACTAGTCCCAGTTTAAGATTACTTTTCCTGATTGGCCTGAACGCATAGCATCAAAACCTTGTTGGAAATCATCAATCTTAAAGTGATGAGTAATAATAGGAGATAAATCTAAGCCTGACTGGATTAAGCTTGCCATCTTGTACCAGGTTTCAAACATCTCACGGCCATAAATACCTTTGATGATTAACCCTTTAAAGATCACTTTGCTCCAATCAATCGCCATCTCGCCACCGGGAATACCCAGCATGGCGACTTTACCGCCATGGTTCATGGTGTCGAGCATTGAGTGAAATGCAGCAGGTACGCCCGACATTTCAAGACCGACATCGAAGCCTTCGGTCATGCCAAGCTCGCTCATAACGTCATCTAAGCTTTCTTTAGCAACGTTGACGGCACGCGTCGCGCCCATTTTTTCGGCGAGCTCAAGGCGATAGTCATTAACGTCGGTGATCACAACGTGGCGTGCACCAACATGGCGACATACCGCGGCAGCCATAATCCCGATAGGACCAGCACCGGTGATTAATACATCTTCACCGACAAGGTCGAATGACAATGCGGTATGAACAGCATTACCAAACGGGTCAAAGATAGACGCTAAATCGTCAGAGATATCATCAGGGATCTTAAAAGCGTTAAACGCTGGGATCACCAAATATTCAGCAAAAGCCCCTTCACGGTTTACACCAACGCCTGAAGTGTTACGGCATAAATGGGTGCGACCACCGCGACAATTACGGCAATGACCACAGGTAATATGACCTTCACCCGAGACTCGGTCACCAATCGTAAAACCACGTACTTCTTGGCCCATATCGACGACTTCACCCACATATTCGTGGCCGACTACCATAGGCACGGGAATGGTGTTCTGTGCCCATTCGTCCCAGTTGTAGATATGAACATCAGTACCGCAAATAGCTGTTTTGCGGATCTTAATCAGTAGATCGTTGTGGCCCATTTCAGGTTTAGGAGCATCAACCATCCAGATGCCTTCTTCAGGCTTTAATTTGCTAAGCGCTTTCATCTTATGACCTATGACAGACCACTCAGTCGCAGTCTGCTAAATTGATTCAATTAGGGTGACAACATCGTGTCGCCCTATTTGGTTTAATTCTAGCTGATAATACCCATCTCTTTAGCGATACGGGTGAAGGCTTCGATTGCTTTGTCGATCTGCGCTTTAGTGTGCGCGGCTGACATTTGAGTACGAATACGTGCTTGGCCTTTTGGTACTACAGGGAAAGAGAAGCCAACGACGTAGATTTTTTCTGCGAGGAGACGATTAGCAAAATCACCCGCAATTTTGGCGTCGCCAATCATTACTGGAATAATGGCATGATCGGCGCCCCCAAGAGTAAAACCTGCTGCAGACATCTTCTCACGGAAATAACGACTGTTTTCCCAAACGGCTTCACGTAAATCTTGACCTGTTTTGAGCATTTCAAGAACATGAATCGATGCGGTAACAATCGAAGGAGCTAACGAATTAGAGAAAAGGTATGGGCGTGAACGTTGACGTAACCATTCAACAACCTCTTTTTTAGCAGAAGTGAATCCACCTGAAGCCCCACCAAGTGCTTTACCTAAAGTACCGGTAATGATATCTACACGGTCCATCACATCGCAAAATTCGTGGGTACCGCGACCTTCTTGACCAACAAAGCCAACAGCGTGTGAGTCATCAACCATCACTAGCGCATCGTACTTGTCAGCAAGATCGCATACGCCTTTGAGGTTAGCAATGACGCCATCCATTGAGAATACACCGTCAGTCGCAATCAGGATATTACGTGCACCGGCTTCTTTAGCGGCTTTTAGCTGCGTCTCAAGATCGGCCATATCATTGTTGGCATAACGGAAGCGCTTGGCTTTACATAAACGCACACCATCAATGATTGATGCATGGTTAAGTGCATCAGAGACAATAGCGTCTTCTGCACTTAACAGTGTCTCAAACAAACCGGCATTAGCATCAAAGCATGAAGAGTAAAGAATGGTATCTTCCATGCCAAGGAAAGCGCTTAAACTGGCTTCCAGTTGCTTATGGATATCCTGTGTGCCACAGATAAATCGTACTGATGCCATGCCAAAACCATGAGCATCAAGCCCGCCATGGGCAGCTTTAATCAACTCTGGGTGATTAGCCAAACCTAAGTAGTTATTGGCACAAAAGTTGATGACTTGGTCGCCATTAACTTCAATTGCTGTTTGTTGAGGAGAAACAATTACGCGTTCACTCTTATAAAGGCCTTCTGCTTTTACATCGGTAATTTGTTGATTTATTTGGTCGTAGAATGAGGTCTTTGACACCCAAATTCTCCTTAATTAGTATTGTTTTGATTATTGGAGTGGCGGCATTTTAACCTTAAACAGCCCAGCCCCACAGCCTTTTTTTAGCAGCGCTAGCGAGATAAGTTAGATTAGGGCTACTGTATGTTTCAGATTAGTTAAACTAATTGTTTATTTTGTATTTTAGTGTTTGAGGACGCCATATGTATGAATACGTGTAGCTGGCTGTTTTATAGGGCGCTTAGATTTGCACTTGAACGTGCCGCAGCCCAAAATTTAATGCCAACAGAGGTCATAATGGCTAATGAGAAGCCAATGCCTTGGTTGCTTAATGACAAGGACACGTTAATTCAAAAGTTACTTTTTGCAAAAATGGCTTCAAGTCAGATGTTGCAGTAGCACTTTATTAAACTAAGAGGGTGTACTTGTACTGAGTGCCATTGAGCGGTAGTACTCTTCAAGCCTTTCAAATGTAGCGGTAGAATTCGGAGTAGAATAGGCCTTGAATATCATGATCACCCTAAGTAGCCCTTCATATAGTGACTCTTTGGTAATTGAGCCGATACAAGACTGTGTTTGGGTCAGTTTATAGCTTATCCAGAAGCTAACCAGCATTTTAATGGTATCAGCAAGCGGGGCTATATTTTCTTCATTAATCGCTAAAAAGCCATCTTGAGTCAGTTTTATAAGGACACTGCTAGAGCGTGCTAAAACGTCTTGTTGTGCCTGTAAATATCGATTTTTTAACGCTTCATCGCGGCTAAGAATGTCTGCAAGGTTGGCATACATAAAGCGGAACTGCCATAAGGTGTAGAACATCGCATCAAAGTAACCAACCAAGAGATCGACATCGACCTCTTTGTCGACGTAGGGCTGAAAGCCTGATTCTAAATGTTGCTCATAGAGACTGAAAATTGAGCGGATGATGTCTTCTTTATTACGGAAGTGATAATAGAGGTTACCTGGACTAATATTTAGGTGGGCTGCAATATGATTGGTTGTGATAGCTCTTTCGCCATGCTGATTAAATAACTCCAAGCTGGCTTGTACGATTTTGTCACGGGTTTTCATATTCATCCTAAATGATTAATATCCACGAAATCGCCAAGCTTAGTGAATGTTTTGCTTGGCAATCTAAAATGCGAGAGCAACTCTACATATTCGCGATTATGCATCTACGTTAAGTTATGACTATCATGTTAGCATTGATGTAATTCTTCAAGTAAAAATCACTAAAGTAAAAAAATTCATGAATCGCAGCCTTTATTCCGCTTTGCTCTACCTCATTTCGCCGCTGTTATTGGTCTACTTAGCGGTACGTGCTTTTAAAAGCCCTGATTACCGCAGTCGTTGGAATGAACGATTTGGCTTTAAAGGCTTACAACAAACAGATCTGTTACTGCATTGTGTTTCAATGGGAGAGACTATTGCGGCGATCCCGCTGATAAAACAGATCCAAGCGAACTACCCACACTTAACGATTACGGTAACAACAACCAGCCCAACAGGATCTGCTGCCGTGTTACGCGCGTTTAGTGATGAGGTACAGCATTGTTATTTACCCTTTGATTTGGCTTGGTGTAGCAGGCGGTTTGTAAAGCAAGTGGCACCGAAAACCTGCATCATTATGGAAACCGAGCTTTGGCCTAACTTAGTTCATTATCTAAAGTGCAATAACAGCAAAGTGTTACTGGCCAATGCTCGATTATCGCAAAAATCTGCTGATGCTTATCAAAAACGCCCGCGTTTGAACTTACCGATGTTACAGAGTTTAGATGCAATCGCGGCTCAGTCAGACCAAGCAGCGACTCGTTTTATTGAACTCGGTGTCAATAAAGACAAGGTGACTATATGTGGCAGCTTGAAATTTGAGTTAGATGTGGCACCCGCACGCATTGAGGCCGCGAAGGCTGTGCGTGAGGGCTGGCAAGCAGTGCATCGGCCTATTTGGGTGGCGGGGTCTGTTCACCCAGGAGAGTTTGAGCTAATACTACAAGCTCATCAAAGAGTGATGCAGCACTATCCAACAGCATTGATGGTGATGGTGCCACGACACCCTGAGCAGTTTGATACCGCTGTTACCGCAGTAAAGCAAGCTAATATGCTGGTGGCTCGACGTAGCCTTAACGATGATGTGACAGCGCAAACACAAGTTGTCGTTGGCGATACGATGGGGGAACTACTGACGTTGTATGCCGCGGGCGATCAAGCTTTTGTCGGCGGCACTTTAATCGAGGGAGGGGGACATAACCCTTTGGAGCCAGCAGCGGTAGGTTTACCTGTTTTTGTAGGGCCTCACCATTGGGACTTCAAAGAGATCACTCAGCTGCTACAAGCTGAAGGCGCATTACAGGTTGTTGAGGCAAGTGAGCCATTAGCTCAGATGTTAATTGAATTTTTCGGCAATAAGCAGGCTTATACAATGGCGAGCAATGCTGCTAAGAAAGTGGTCGCAGACAACAGAGGCGCGCTGCAAAAGCAGTTTGCACTGGTTGAATCACTTATTAATCGTAAGGATTAAGTCAGCGATGTACTGCTCTGCTTACTTACTGGCTAATGCGCTGTGATAAGCTCTATGCAGGTGTTGCCAATCAGCCTCGGTAAAGGCCAGTTGTGGCAATTTGGCCAACTCTTTTCTAAATGAACGCAGTAAACGGTCTAAATTGGCGCGTTGCCAATTCGCCTTAGGCGATCTTATTTCACCACGATCAAAATCGATTAAATAGAATTTATCTGCGGTAATGAGTATATTTTTGGCATTTAAATCGGCGTGATAGACACCGTGATGATGAAAACGAGCAATACATTGCCCTAAAGATTGCCATTGCTCAGTGGTCATGGCCGTCTTACTTAACCTAGCGACTAAATCCTCAGCTCCATCCACTCGCTCAATTATCAAATCCGCACGATACCACAGCCCATTACGTTCTACATTAGCAGCGATGGGTTTGGGCACTGGAAACCCTTGTTGATACAAATTTTCGAGTAAAGTGAGTTCAGCTACTGCACGGGTATTTTTGAGGCTGGTGAAAAAATATTGATCACGGCTGACTTTTTCAATAAGTCCACCACGATAATAATGGCGCAGTACCCACTGTTGCTGCGTGGGATCTAGCTTACTCGCATCGACAAACCAAGTGGTATAGCGGCCTTTAGATGATCCCGTTACCGCGGAGTGTCCACGCCAAAAATCCACACCAAACCAAGTGACTTCAATTTCTTGAGGTGTTTGTTCACAATAAGTGATGCTGCCAGTGGCTGTTTTTTTTAACTTCATAGATAGAATTGTACGCTAAAGCGTGGAACCTGCAGCCATTCTACATTAAGATCGGTAGATTACGCCAAACAACCTTCGAGCATTATGAGCCCAAGTAACCACGCCGAACCGTTAGATTTAACCAATGCTAAGTCTTTGTGCTTGTTGCGGCTATCCGCCATTGGCGATGTATGCCATGCCGTGGCGATGGTGCAAGCGATTCAGCGACGTTATCCTGATCTTCAAATTACTTGGATTCTGGGTAAAATTGAATATCAGCTATTAAAACACCTCCCTGGGGTGGAGTTTGTCATTTTTGATAAATCGCAAGGCTGGCGTAGCTACTTTAATTTAAAGCGTGCACTTAAAGGCAAAAAATTCGATGTGTTGTTGCACATGCAAATAGCACTAAGGGCGACGATTGCCTCTTTGGCTATATCGGCAAAGTTACGCATCGGCTTCGATCGATTTCGAGCAAAAGAAGGTCAGTGGCTAGTCACTAATCACCGCATCGAGCCACAAGCCACCCCGCACGTGCTTGAAGGCTTTATGGGGTTTGCGAAAGCGCTAGGCGTCACGGAATCTATTCCTCGCTGGAATATTCCAGTATTAGCCGCCGATACTGAGTTTGCTGAGGCGCTTATCCCAAGCGACAGTTCGGTATTGGTTATTTGCGCTGCAGCGAGTAAAGCCGAACGTAACTGGTTACCTGAGCGATATGCGGCAGTGGCAGATCATGCTGTGGAGAAGGGTTATCGAGTCATCTTATGTGGCGGACCGACACCACTTGAGCGAGTGCTTGCTGATAATATTCAAACTGCGGCTAAATCTGAGCTTGAAAACCAAGTGGGTAAGACCTCACTGTTGCAACTTTTAGCAATATTAAAACAGGCGAGTGTTGTGCTCGCGCCTGATACGGGCCCTGCTCATATGGCGGTAACTCAAGGGACGCCAGTCATTGGGCTATATGCACATTCAAATCCTGGCCGAACAGGCCCTTATACCTGTTTAGATTCAGTTGTCAGTGTTTATCAGCAGGTTATTGCCGAACAAAAGCAAGGTGATATTCCTTGGGGAACGAGAGCAAAAGGTGAACACCTAATGGCATTAATTACTGTTGATAGTGTTATTAACGAATTGGACTTGTTGTTGGATAAACAGGACTCGTGATTTTTTGTTAGTATAATGCGCTAGCATTTTGCTTTTGTCGTCTGATGAGTAAATCAATGACCCTATCTGCTCCGAAGTTTTTATTTGTTCCAGTGTCTTCAGCCGAAGGCGTTGGAGAGTATATGCGCTCGTTGATTGTCGCTAATGAAGTGAAGCAACGTTGGCCCGAGGCCGATATTCAATTCATTTTGAGCCGTCACGCGCCTTATGCCTCCACTTGCCCCTATCCTGTAGCGTTGTTAGATGATACCCCTACAAAAAACATTAAAGCGGTGAATGACTTCATCTCTTTCTATAAGCCTGACTTTGTTATTTTTGATGCTGCTGGTCGCCGATCTCAATTAGTTCATGCCCATAAGTTGGGCGCCAAAGTTATATTTATAAGTCAGCATAAGCGTAAGCGTAGTCGAGGCATGAAAATGCTGCGTGCACGGGTGACTGATAGCCACTGGGTTGTGCAGCCTCAATTTGTTATTGGCGACATTAGTTGGTTAGATCATCTAAAACTAAAATTAATAACGAAAGCAGCCCCTCAAGTCATTGGGCCGATTTTTGTTAACCCGAGTAAAAATCGACAAGCCGAATTGTTAGCCCATTATAGTCTTACCAATGGGCATTTTATTTTACTAAATGCCGGCTCCGGTGGACACCAAAATAGCAATGGCTACGTAATCGAAGAGTTTGCAAGAGCGGCCGCGAGTATTTACCAGACCACGCAAATCCCTTGTGTCATTGTGTACGGACCGAGTTACCCCCATGACATTCCCTTGGTTGAAGGTGTTACTGCAATTAAAACGCTTAGTCATGAAGCGCTAATTGATTTATTGGATGCCGCCAAAGTGGCTGTATTGAGTGGTGGTGATACGTTATTACAGGCTATAGCACTAAAGAAAGTGACCTTATCTATCGCGGTCGCAAAAGATCAAAATTATCGCGTCAAAGCCTGCAAAGAAGCTGGTTTTACCATAAGTTCTGAGGCTGATGCACAGCAGATGACAGGCCATTTAGTCACGTTAATCAAAACAGATAACCAACTTGCACTGCAGTCAGCGCTGGCTCAGTGTGATTGTGAAAACGGATTAGATATCGGTATGACCATAATAAGTGATTTATTCCACTCTAAATTTGGAGCTCGGCAATGAGAGTTGCAATAGCAATTGACAGTTTGGCGGGGGGCGGCGCAGAAAAAGTGATGCTAACACTCGCTAACGAATTTACTGAGATGGGGCATGAGCCACATTTCTTAGTCATGACAGATGATGTTGCATTCGATATACCTGAAAGCTTACCAGTGCACGTCTGTTTTGAAAAAAAAGATAAAGACTTTAATCGGTTTTGGAATTTGGCACCCGCCGTTGCAAAGCTGACAAATAAAATTAAGCAAATTGAATCGAGTGTCGGAAAGTTTGATCTGTTTTTGTCTAACTTAGATAAAACCAATCGTTTAATGACCAAAACACAGGTGTCGCCGATGTTTGTCGTGGTACATGCTTCTGTTGAAGAGGAGTTAAGCCGACACGCTAAGTTAGGTCCGTTTGCATTTTTGAAGAAGCTCTGGGCTAAAAAGGCATTAAATGGTCATCATTTAGTGACCGTATCCCAAGGTATTGCGGATGAAATAAAGCGAACAAAGCGTATCGTCCCCGCATCGATTCAGTGTATCTATAATCCATTTGGATTTGACGATATCACCGCTCTTTCTCAACAGACACCTGAAGGCATTCCTGATAGCGATTACCTTATCCATATTGGTCGTTATGTAAAGCAGAAGCGTCATGATGTGCTGTTCCAGGCCATCGCACAAATGGAAAGCCAAATACCTGTGGTGCTCTTATGCCACAACCCTAAAAAGGCCCTAAAGGCGGCTAAGAAATACGGGGTTGAGCAGAGGGTGATTATTCCGGGATTTCAGCCAAATCCCTTTCCATGGATAGCCAATGCCAAAGCTTTAGTGTTGAGTTCTGATTTTGAAGGGTTACCGACAGTGTTAATTGAATCGCTAGCGTGTGGAACACCAGTGGTCAGTACTAATTGCCCGCATGGGCCGAGTGAAATTTTGACGGGAGAGCTGACAAGGTTCTTAGTTCCGCGTCGCGATCCTAAGGCGTTAGCTACTAAGTTAGATGAAGTCTTAGTGTCACCGCCGTCATTGGTAGACGTTGATATTTTGGCAAAAGTAACAGCGGTACGTATTGCTCAAGAATATTTGGCCTTGGTTAAATAACATTGAAAAGTTTCTATGGGGAGTTGTTGTGAGTTCAAACAACAAGCGATATTTATTATACATTGCACAGAATTATTCTTACGCGATGTTAAGGCCGTTGCAGGGCGCTATTCTGGCCCGAGGTGGTGAGGTGTGCTGGTTTTTCGAAGGCAATGAAGTGAACCCCTCATTTCTGAAATCGACCGAAAGACGGTTATCCACGATTACAGAAGTACAAGCTTGGCAGCCTGATGCCGTTTTGGTTCCTGGCAATGTGGTGCCGAATTTTATCCCAGGCGTAAAAGTGGGTGTTTTTCATGGTTTTAATGCTGGTAAAATGAACCATAAAGGTCGCGAAGACCATTTCGAAATTCGCGATTGTTTTGATCTTTACTGCACCCAAGGCCCCGCAACTACCTTGCCATTTATTCGGCTGGCTGAAAAGTTTGTAACGTTTAAAGTCGCTGAAACGGGCTGGCCAACACTCGATCCTATGTATAAAGGGAGTTTGCCGCAGCCCTATGCTGTAGAGGGTGATGACAGACCTGTGGTACTCTTTTGTTCGACATTTTCTCGCAGTTTGTCTTGCGCCCCAGCTGTATATGAACAAATAAAGGCCATGTCGACACAGGGGAACTGGCGCTGGTTAGTGCAGTTTCACCCAAAGATGAATCAAGATATTGTTGAAAAATATAAAGCGCTTGAGAATGAGAACCTGAGCTTCGTTGAAACCGATAACGTATTGCCGTTATTGAAAGCTGCCGATGTGATGTTATGTGATACTTCATCGATACTGATTATGTTTTTATTACAGGGTAAACCTGTGGTGACCTTTAATAATCAAACCCAAAGTGCACATCTAGTGAACGTGGATCACATTGAAGATATTCAACCGGCATTAGAACGTGTTTTAGCTAAGCCTGCTGAGTTGATGGCGAAAATAGAGCAGTATTGTAATAATATCCATCCCTACCGTGATGGTCTCTCTAGTGAACGAGTCTTAGCCGCAGTGGATCAATTGATTGAACAAGGTACCGACGACCTTAAACCTAAACCCGCTAATCTGCTGCGTCACTTCAAGATGCGCAAGAAGCTGGGTTACTGGAAGTTTAAGCTTTAGACGTTCATCGTTACCTCAAGTTAGTTACTTACTGACTTTGAGGTAACAAGAGCAAAACGCTATATAGAGAAGCAAAAAAAATGAAAGCACTGACGTTTGTCGTACAGGGACCTTACTTTACGGAAACTGACCGTAATCATATCGCTTCAGAGGAATGCTTTGCCTCTTTACGTAAGTATTACCCTGATGCTACCGTTATATTTTCAAGATCTGACCAAGTTGAGATGCCTAAATCAATTTTAGAATTAATAGATCATGTGGTCTTCCCTGAAGATGCAGGCCAAGTTAAAACTGGATATATTAATGGGGTTGCGAAATTTGAGAATGTAAATAGGCAAATACTAGGTGTCCAAACGGGTTTGGCATTAGTGGAATCTGAATATTGTTGCAAAGTTAGGCCTGATTTTAAGTTCACAAGTAACAGTCTAGATCATCTATTAAAATTGTCAGGGCAGAGAACCCCAAGATTAGAAGGGAAGATTACCCTATTAGATATCTACGCTAGAACTGAATATTTTAAGTTTATGGGGAAAAGCTACGTAGATTATCATCTTAGTGATTTTATCCTTTTGGGTAAAACAGCGGATATGAGGTTGTTCTGGGAAGGAGACTTGTTTGAAAGTACAAACACTCAGTACCCACATTATAATAACTATAGAACTATAGAGCAGATGTTAGGGCGCCGATTCTATAAGCATTTTTATCCAAATATTGAGATTGATGCCTATAGAGACGTCAGCTTCGAAGTTGGTGCTGTATCAAGTAAGCGAATCAGAGATGATTTTAATTTCCTCTCTTTTAAAGAGTTGGGTATAGAGATCCCACGCCGATTTAAGCGTTCATACCGAGATCGTTCTTACTTTATAAATGGCAATCGGTTTGGTCGCGTAGTATTTTATTTCCACTTTATGTATAAGTGGCTGCTGAAGGAGTCTGGTTTGAGAGGGGCTTGGAATAAGTTAATAGGTAGAGGTTAATGCTTAATTAGTTAAAGTCAGTTTGATTTTTCAAAGAGCTTTATAACATTTCCCCTACCCATTACTGCTAGAATGGCCACTCTTTTTTATACCGCTAGGTTGATGTACTGCTTAGCTATATATTGGCTATCGACAGCTTGCAATATTGGTAATTCATTTAACAATGGTGGATTGGCTAAGCACGCTAAAGCTTTTTCGGCTAATAGAGTTGGCTGACGTCTTGGTACTAAGTACTGAGCAAGTGCACCGGTTAGGATTTCACTCGGCCCATGTGGACAGTTTGTGCTGACGACTGGCGTACCGCAGATCAAAGATTCTATTAAGACGGTGGGTAGACCTTCGAAATCAGAGCTCAATAACATCAATTCTGCTCTAGCTATCCATGCATAGGGGTTACTTTGAAATCCCGGTGTAATTATGCGGTTTTCTACCCCATACTTTCTCGCAAGCTTCCGCGCTTTTTCTGGGCGGTTAGTAAGTAAAACTAATTTTGGTGCAGATGGCATCGCTTGTAACGCTTGAAATAGAATATCTAAGCGCTTCTGCCTAGTCACCCGGCCAATATGAATCATGAATGGTTCATTTGGTAGCCCATCAACTGCTTCTTCCGCTTTAACCTTGATATCGTCAATTCTAAAGGGGTTGTAAATAGCTTGTACGCTTTTGGGTTTTAACCAACGCGTACCTTTAAGCTCTGTAGCAATTCCTTCCGAAACGGTAATAATACGCTTTCCTATAAGCGCCTTTGCTTTGCGCCAGCGACGTAAGAAGTGTATTGGTCCTCGCTTTAACTCCATAATGAGCTCTTGCTGGAGTGCACAGTGGCAGAAATAATAGCATGGAGCAAAATTGCAGCCATTTACGACGACATCACAATCAGTGGAATTACTGAGGAATAAAGAGAACTTTCCGTTATGTTGCTCAATATCCTGAATACAACTCTGTAATTGTTGTTGTTGCTCTGCTAGTGACAGTGTTTTTTGTGATTCGAAAACGTAATGAATTTGCACATTTTGTGGAGGAGTGAAATCACCTTCTCTATTAAAGATAAATAGGTGCACATCTTGTCCTGCTTCCTGTAAAACTTCAGCTTGAGTAAGGGCTACTTTCACAGTGCCGTTAGCAAGTAAATTATGGCAGAAGATTGCGACTTTTTTCATTTTGAGACTCTTAAATTACTCAATATTTTTTATAGTGAATATTATACCTAATCCTTAACCTGATCGGGCTGCTTGTGCCACTTTATTTATAGACCTCGTGAACGATGAAATGGTTCTTCTTTTTTTAAAGCTGATATATGACTTTTGAGATCTACACGCATGTTACTTAAAAGAAAATAGGGTTAATCTTTTATTATTGAATAAAATCTAGGTATTCGTCTGGTACGCCACAAAAAATCACATCACTTCGATCTATGAGGTTGTAGCGAATATCTTTACCCTCACTTATCATATGGTTATATAGCGGGGCTATATAAAGCTCCTGTTTCTGCCACTCAGATATAGGCCTTGTAGCTTCGAGGTTAAATATCCTTTTAAAATCCTTTGCATAGCTAAAGTGATAGAGACCTGTGCTGCACAGATCTGAGATCGGGTTCTTCTCTGCTGTTTCAATTACACGATTGGAGGTTGAAGATAGTGGTTTTGCATATGACCAGTTGCTCCCTTTACCTTTAAATACTTCTAGATAACCATCACAGTCGCTTACAAGTTCGGGTAACGTAAAATTGGGCCTGAAAGTATCAATATTAAAAATAGTGATTGGCATATCATCTTCAATATCCTTAAGTCCAAGGTACACTGTTTCTGCTTGGCCACGAGTTTCCGCCGTTAACACTTTAATTTGATAGTTTTTAATCCCCAATTTCCGACAACTAGTTTCGACAAATGATGGGGTGTCATATTCACTACGAACAATAAAGAGAAATGGCAACGTGTCAAAGTAAGCTTGAAAGCTTAAAATTGCATGATCAAAAAGTGTTATACCATGGGCTAGTAGCATATATTTAGGTTTGTTATAGCCCGCTTTAAAAAAGCGAGAACTCAACCCTGCCATTGGGATCACTATCATTAGGTACTTCCTGAATTTAATTTAATCTTGTCAAAGAGGCGGTAAGCGTTACCGATAAAGCCTAGCTGACGATCTTGCCTATCACTATGCAGTGGCAGCATTGAGATGAACAACTGAATTTGCATGGCATATAGTTGATTCTCAGTGATACCAAATTCATCATATATCATATGAATAAAATCCGTAATAATTCTCTCTTGTCTGGGCGTAGACATAATGCTAAAGGTTAAGTCTTGCTGTTGTAGTGCTGCATCAAAGTAGCCCGCAATAATAGCATCATAAAGACCAATAACAGAATGAGATAATTTGGCGATATCGTATACGGTGTTGCCATATATACTTGGCTGGTCGGCGGCATCAATCCCTCTAGGATCGATGACTTTTATATTACACGTTCTAAAGTCATATAGAATATTACTAAAGCAAAAATCACCATGTAATACATTTATTTGACCTGAATCCAGGGGAAGGTACTTAAGGCTTATCTCGGCTAATTCTGCCAAACTCGGCTGCTGTTTGCCATTTACGGTAATCGGACTGTTAATATCTAATTGTGTATGAGATTTATACGCGAATAAACGCTGTTGGGTTTTCTTTGCAAAAAGCTGATCGAGGCTCTGTTTATCTGTGTCACGGTGCTCGCTGGCTTGCTTTAGAAATTGACAGCAGGCTTTTAACATTTTTCGCCAAGAAAATGCCGGCAACTGGCTGAATACATATAGCTCGTTCAATGCAGTTAGATGAAAGTATTCAATACTATAACCAAAAGTATCTTTAGTATTGTTGGTTGCCAGCAATTGCGGTGTATAACTGCGGAGTGTGCCTGGGATTGTTTGGTACCAACGAGCCTCTGCCGCGAGCTTATTCTTTTTGTAACTCGCCTTGGTTACAACTTGTCCGGAGATACTCATTTCATTAAACGCACGCTGCGTGGTCATGCGGGACTTCGACTGAAAATAGGTATGGCAGTGGCCAAAATCATACCAATGTTGGTATAAATGTGGTGCCATTCCTATATCTTGTATATAAGCGTTAATTCCCAGAATAAAATCCCAGTTCTGGATGATGATATGACGAATTAATATCTTCGGAGCTGAAAAACTAAAAAATCCATTCGAAATCAGTTCACTAGATAATGTTTTTTCTGGGGTGAATTTACTTAGTCTTGCAGTATGTGGATTATATTCTGCCCAGTCATAATTATCTTCAACCTGGCTTATGCCGAGTTGATCTAACTCTGAAGAGAGTTGATCTAGTAGTGTATCACCGTGAAGAATAAAAAGTGCTTCGTCATGCTCAAGTTCAAGTAAGTTTAAAGCGTAAACAACAGACTCACCTAAGTTAAGGCGTGTAGGTAAATATAGTAATTCAACATTTCTATCCGCAAGTGAATCACTATCATACTGACTCGGATTGAAGCCCTCTGGTAATGTTAGAATAATTCTTTCATTCCTGGGGATGAGTGCTAATTGATGGTGGAATAAACGTTTGTTGCCCACTGGCAGAAAACTCGGCGGTAGAGGTCCAAATTCAGACTGAAGTTCAGTGGCAACAAAAGCTGCAGAGGTGATCAGGTACATGCTTTGTCTTCAATAATGAGTTGTTGAATTTCATCATAGCTAAGACGAGCAAACTCCGCAGGCCTGATCGCTCTGTCATCAATATAAAACCCTTCGTGACCACACCATGGTTTACCTACTAAAATTTCATCATAGGGAACCTGGTGCTTATCTAACCATGCGGTAATAATCGGCAGGGTATGGATATTAATTTTGCCGATGTTACCTTCAAAAGTACGCATATTGCGGGCTGTAGATATTACGATTTCAAAGCCATTATTTTGATATTCTTTGAGCCTGTCGATCACCTCTTGGCGTGGGGCCACCTCGGGATAATTACTTGTATCGGCCATGGTAAGTGTACCGTCAAGGTCTACGATTAATTTTTTCATTTGCAATAACATAATAGATGAACCATTAGATAAACATTCTACACGCTTTATCTGTATGCGTCATATAGGGCTAATGGGATCGAGTGTTTGACTGCTAATCCCTAGAGCAAATTGCTTTTCCCAATACAGGGCAATGCAATTAAAGCTAAACGAGTCTGTATCTAGAACGCTCTGAATGTAGGTTAGTTAAGTATTTATATTGAACTTGTAAACTCAAATATTTGGATTTTGAGTTATAATTCTTTGAAATAAATAGGGCTGAAATCGACGACATGAACCGCACTAAAAAAATCACTAAAAAATTTATGGGTAAGGCTAAAAAAGCTAATTCAAAACTGCATACTGCTAACAAACCCAAATACGTTTCTAAAGCCGAAAGAGATCGTTTGGAAGCATTAGAGATAGCGGGAAAGGCTATCCAAGAGATAGATTAGAGTAGTTTTTGCTCAAAAATGTGGTTTTATTACATGAATATTCATATTTCGGACACAGCTAATATTAATTACCCTAATAGATATGGCAGAATGCTCGGCTAATTTTAGCTTAGCAGTGCTAACTGCGAAGCCGATGTAACGGATAGGAGTTTCATGGATATCGTATATTCAATCGGGGAACTAGAATCATTTTTGGTCGCGATAATGGTGCTATTTATCGGGCATAGTGTTAATCGCCATGTGGGTTTCTTCAAAAAGTACAACATTCCCGAACCCATTATCGGCGGGTTAGTGGTTGCGGCCATTACCACCGCCTTACATTTTCAGAATATTACCCTTAAGTTCTCTTTGCCGATGCAGAACACCTTAATGCTAATGTTTTTTAGTACGGTGGGCTTGGCTGCAAGCTATAAGCTGTTAGCTAAAGGAGGGAAGAAGGTGTTTATCTTCCTTGGCATAGCCTCCATCTACATTGTTATTCAAAATGCCGTCGGCGTGAGTCTAGCGACCGCATTAGGCTTAGAACCATTAATGGGTTTGGTTGCCGGCTCTATTACGTTATCTGGCGGTCATGGTACTGGTGCTGCTTGGGCACAAACGTTTTCTGACAACTATGGTATGAGTACGCTAGAATTTGCGATGGCCGCCGCAACATTTGGTCTCGTCATGGGCGGGATTATTGGTGGCCCTGTTGCACAGAGATTGATTGATAAAAACAAACTGGTGTCATCTTATGGCATCGGGGGCAATCATCATAAAGATCACCCCGATCTTGTGACGTATGATCAGCTTGAAGAGGACCGAGTCACCGCCAAAAGTGTCATGGAGACCTTGTTCATTTTATTGCTTTGCGTAGTGGGTGCTAGGTGGATTGAGCACTTGGTATCGGTGTTTGAGATCAGTTGGTTAAAAATGCCTGACTTTGTCTATGCATTGTTTCTTGGTGTGGTGATAACCAACCTTACCGAATTAACTCGCGGGTATAAAACCAATAATGAATGTGTAGATATATTGGGTACCGTCTCTTTATCACTGTTTCTAGCGATGGCATTAATGAGCTTAAAGCTATGGGAGATTTTTGATCTGGCCATTCCTCTGCTTATTATCTTATTAGTGCAAACCATCGTGCTCGGATTTTTTGCTTACTTTGTCACCTTTAGATTGATGGGCTCGAATTATGATGCTGCTGTTATTGCGGGTGGTCATTGCGGGTTTGGTATGGGGGCAACCCCAACGGCAGTGATGAATATGGGGGCGTTAGTGTCTCGAAATGGCCCCTCTCCACAAGCATTTATGGTAGTGCCAATTGTGGGTGCGTTTTTTATCGATATCGTTAATCTAATTGTGCTGCAGGGCTATATTGGCTTTATCTTGTAGATTCTAACGGATCAATAAAATGGCGGCGAGGGTAATAAAGACCCCACCGCTGGTGCGATCAAACCAATGTAGTTTGTTGCTGGATTTTAGTGTTGGCGCAAGCACATTTGCCATACACGCATAAATCATAACGAAGCTAAAGTCGACTATCGCCCAGGTTAGCGCCAATATGGCTAACTGTGGCCCTTGCGGCAGGGTGATATCGATAAACTGTGGGAATAGAGCGGCAAAAAAAAGTAGATCCTTTGGATTGCTTATCCCGACTAAAAAAGCCTGTTTAAATAGCTGCAGAGGTGCTCCACTACCTTTTGCTTGCGCTAGTTTGAGGCCTTGCCCATCAGCTTTGGTGAGCAGTAGCTTTATGCCTAGAAAGAGTAAATATGCGCCACCACACCATTTCAATATCGTGAAGCCATATTCCGTTGTATTTAATAATGCGCCCAAACCCGCGGCAGATGCCATCATCAATATGAGTGCAGATGTCACGCTGCCTAAAGCGGTCGCTAAGCAGCGGCTTTTACCATAATGAATACCGTGCCCCATGGATAAAACGGCCATAGTGCCGGGGGAGATAGCAATAAGCAGAATGGCGAAAAGGTATAGCAACCAAGTATCAAAAATCATAATATTTTATACAATGTCTAGGATCTGGCTGCACTATAGCGGGCAAATTATCTTTAGGCAATGAGGCTTAGCGCTGGAAATCAGGGATCACTTTGGGATGACGTCCCTTAATAGAGCGATAGAAAGCGATGATATTATCCATATCTTGTTGGATATCATCGGTGGTGTCTTTGCCCTCAGGAATGACAACGGTCTTACTGCCAAAATCTAACCCCACAGTGACGATGGGGACTTGAGCTTTACTGGCGATATGGTAAAACCCGGTTTTCCAACGTGTTACTGGGCTACGTGTACCTTCAGGTGCGAGTGCTAAGCTAAAGTTAGCATTGCTATTAAAGATCTCAACGACGGCATCAACCAAGTTATTATTCTTTCTTCTGTCTACCGGCACGCCGCCCATTGCGCGGAAGAACCAACCCCAAGGCGGAATAAAAAGCTGATGTTTACCCAAAAAGTTAACCTTGGCTCCCATAGCACCACGCGCGACTAGGCCAATGACAAAATCCCAATTACTGGTGTGTGGACCAACAATAGCGAGATATTGATGATGGGTTGGCAGCGCGCCGACTATTTTCCAGCCACTGGCTTTGAGTAAGAATTTGAAAAATGATTGAAACATGTAATGCAAACCGCCTTAACTTTATTCTTAGTATTATTGTTTTCTGTGACTTTTACCAATGAGGGACCATAATGGGTAGCAAGACGCCAGAAGCGAGTTTGGGTATAGTACACGCAATCACCAGAGGGAGAGAGTCATGTTTAAAAAAGGAATTAGCGCCTTACTGTTATGTTTAGCTTTTAATGCTAACGCTGTGCCGACGGATGATATTGCTAACATTTTGGCCGGACAGGAAGCTGCTTGGAATCGAGGCGATTTAGACGGGTACATGCAAGGCTATTGGAATAGCGAAAAAATGCGTTTCGTATCGAATGGCAAATTCCGCTATGGCTGGGAAGACACGCTCGCTGCTTATAAAAAACATTATCCAGATAAAGCGACATTAGGTCAGCTGACTTTTACTATCGAAGAAACTAAAATGTTGAGCAATTACGCGGCGATTGTTGTTGGCCGCTGGGCGCTAGAGCGGGCTAAAGATAATCCAAATGGTGTTTTTACCCTGTTAGTAGAGAAGATAGATGATCGCTGGGTGATAACCCATGATCACACTTCTGATTAGTCACTAAGCCTATAGATGGTGGCGCACGTCATCGCTTAGGCCGTAGAGTGCTTATAAGGTAAAATCATCTCGGCCTAGATCCCTGCCTTTGCCATCATAACGCACTTCAGAAAATTGCACTTTCCCATGCTTGTCCTTCAAAATGATACTGGTTGAACGGGTACCGTACTCTTGATGGTGAATATAGATCGATGAAAGGTGACGTTCCCACTCTAAACTTACCCCTGTTTGTGGTAATTCGGCATCTGGAGCCTGTGTTCCGTCCTTCATAATAGCCAACAGCGAATCAATACAGGGGGTACTATTATGGGTTATGTGCGCTTGAATCGCTTGAGTACCGCGTGACATCTTTGGCCATATATCATCAAGTGCGCCGTTACTGATAGAGTGAAACCCAGCCGTGAGTCGCATGAGCTGTTGGTTACGGCTATCAAAACAATATAACGCCTGTTCATCCCCATATAGCAGGTTAAATGGATTATAGAATGGGCTATAACGTGTTAACCATGGCTCATCTATGCCACCGTTCATTAGCGCGTTTAGGACCAATTCCCCGCGGCTTCTCATATCTGACTGAATTAACTCAGGGTCGCGAATATTGGTTAATCCCGCAACCATGCCATGTTGATTAACGCCAAGCCAAGTGCCGCCGGCCTCTAAGTCTTTGCCTGCGAGTAGCTGGTCATGACTGGGCCAGAAATGAGCAGGTTCGGTAGGGCGATGATGAAATTCATCACGGTTGGCGCAAATAATGAGTGGGTATTCAGGGTGCGCCTCGAGGGCGACAAATAGAATGCACATAAGCCAGAATAAAATGGAATGATGAGTACAGACTAATACCCATCCCCAAGAAAAGCTATTCTGGCTTAGTGATGATGACCATTGGCGTGGTTGTGCTCATGAGAGTGCGGCTTCGTTTTAAGTAACATGAGTCGGCTCATAAATTTACGCGGACCTAAGCGAAGTAAGCTAGCCGCAAACAAGGCCGCAACCACCCAAAGACTAATACTGTTGAGTAAGTGTGGTAAATGCCCCAATGCCTGCCATTGCGGTTGGATCCATTCAATAACGGCAAGTAAGCCAAAGAGTAGAACAAACAAGGCCACTCTTTGTGGCCAGTCCATCAACTTTAACTGCGCAAAGTTGATAATCGGTGCTGCAATTAATGGCAACAATACCGCTGTTGTCGTCCAGCCGCTATAAGCCAATGAAAGTGATAGTACTGCGGCGCCGAGATTACAAAAACGCATCGGTAAAAACACCAATAGTAATACGGCAACTTGCACTATGGGGTTGGATAAAGGCACCGCTGGATGACCAATTAAGTTGGCTAAAATAAGGCTAAGCACAATCCAAGGTGCACTGCGGTCAACTAAGTGAGCAAAACCAAAACGCACCGCTGAGGTTGGTAATGAGTCATGGGGATCTGTTGGTTCAACCTTGCAGTAAGTTAACAGCGCACCTATCAAAACGACTGAAATTGCTTGGATGAGCGTGAAAATAGGTCCGAGCAACAAGCCGGTAATGATAATAGCTTCAGGGCCAAGTAGTCGTTGTAACCAGCGTCGACTGAGCGCCTTATTTTGAGGTGTTAGCCCAAAGTAAAAACGAATGCTCGCAACGGCATAGCTGAGTAATAAGATCGGCGCGATGGTGAGCATCCAATCCAATAGATGTTCAGTTGAATGACTGTGCTGATGATCATTTCCACCAGAGTCCATCATTAATAGCAGAAAGAGCAGTCCGATACCGAGTAAACTTCCTATCCCCGCGTGGTACTCAAATCGACCCTGTTTATCTGTATTGGGTTGACCATGGGGTTGATGCAACACAACGTGCAATATGGAACCAGTAACAAATGCCTGTAAATAAACCGTATTTTCCAGGCTTAGATGCGACAAGAACTGTTCGCCAGCAAAGTAGCCAATGCCCGTAAGCAGCATCATACCGGTCAACACTAACATCGCCCAACGGCTACCGACTTGAGGCTTTAGCAGCCACCAGATAGCGACACCAACAGGCAAGCGATGCAAGATAATACCGAGGGCAAGCAGCGGTGAGTTACCGTCTTGCTGGGCCAAAATCATGGCTCCGCCATCAGTAATGGTATGCAGCAGTAATCCACCAACACCAAGGATAAGGGTCAGGTTATGGGTGACTTCAGAGTAACGATGAAATAAGCGTTCGCTCAGCGTGGGACCCCAAATACCAATGATGACAAACACAATAGCCAGAAAACCACCGTGCTCTAATAGTTCGGGTAAAATATGGATCAGCACTAAGCCACCCAGTGAAACGAATATAAATCCGTCTAGGCCTTTTTGTAACCCCGTTCCCGATGAAAAGAATCGGTAAAACAAGGGTCCTAATAATAGTGCAATACAGCTAGCTAAGAGATACAACATGGGGATCCCATTTTAAATCCGCGAGTGCGAAAAAACGCCACAGTATACCAGTGTTAAGGGTAATTAGCAGGGCGATAAGTTGAATTTACATTGATATATAACCACTGCTACATTCGTGTTAATTTTGAATGTATTGCTCATGAGTGTAAATATTCTATAACTTTTTATTAGCTTTGCTGTAAAACATTATAGAATAATCTTCTTTTCAAGTAATTAGGCGTCACCCAAGCAATGGATACAATGGATACTTTCTCAGCGGCAGTCATGCTATTTCTCATTATGGATCCGTTAGGCAACCTCCCCATATTTGCCTCCATCCTAAGGCATATCGAGCCGAAAAAGCGTCGTCGGGTGTTGATCCGTGAATTGCTATTCGCGTTAGCGATTATGATGTTGTTCTTGTTTGCGGGTGAAGCGATCCTTAATTTCCTTAATCTACGTTCAGAATCAGTGAGTATTGCGGGTGGTATTATTCTGTTTTTGATCGCTATTAGAATGATTTTCCCACAGCCCGGTGGCGTTGTTGGACTGGCGGCAGGTGAAGAGCCCTTCATTGTGCCAATGGCTATTCCATTGATGGCGGGACCTTCGGTGTTGGCAGCGCTCATTTTGCTTGCTCATACCGATGGTACTAGAATGATGGACTGGACTGTTGCATTGCTTGCTGCGTGGGGATTAAGTGCCATCATTCTATTGTTTTATAAAGTGTTTACTAAAGTGTTAGGAGAGAAAGGCTTAACGGCAGTAGAACGCCTGATGGGCATGGTGTTGGTGATGATATCAGTGCAGATGTTCCTCGATGGCATTGCAAGTTACATGAAGGCACTCTAACGGCAAACTTCAGTTTGATTGGTGTAACTTGCCGTTACGCCAATCAACATCCTAGGACTTAACCGCGAAATACAAATGTTGCAGAACAAATACTAGCCTGTAATACTCTGAATACAATATTCAAAAATTATAATAACAATCATGATTACCTGCCTACTGCTTTGTGCTGCAAGTCTGACCTCCATCGATGCTGTCGATTATCAAAATTTGCTGCCTTATCAGGGCGTGCCAACTTCAATGGAGCAGCGAGATAACAAAGGTAACTTGAGCATAGGCTCTGTATATGTCGATCAAGGCGCATGGCATGGTTTTCATTTACCTAACTCTGCTGAGTACTATGGCAGCTTCACTGGGCCGCTGTTTATTGCGCAAGAGTATAGTCTGCACCTTAGTGATAGTTTGCAACGCTTACAGCTGATCAACGTCACTACTGATAAGTTCTTATCTTTTGATAGTGCTGCCCAAATCGATATTCACAGCCAGCCAGATGGGTTGGTGCAAACCTATACATGGTCAGATATAAAAGTCAGTTTGAAACTGAGTTATAGCGACAACCGCACTGCAACGGTAATGACTGAGCTGACAAATCTTTCAAACCGCGATCAGCAATGGCAGTTAGTATGGCGTGGCCAACCTTTTTCCAGTCATCCAGAACAACCACAACACTCGCTCATTGCTGAGACTGAATCGAGCGCAAATCATATCAGCTGGCACTTTAAGCCTGTGATGCAAACATGGCGTATGCAACTCGCCGATGCCCAATATCAACTTTGGTTTGACCGTGACATGGCGATTAGAATCAATGCCCAATCGGGTTATTTGGCCATTGCGGAGCCGGTCACTATTGCCGCCAAGCAATCTTATCTATTCAAAAGTGCACAGCGTTATTTTCATAACGAGAAAGAGGCACAAGCGCATACGGATCCTGATTGGCAACTGATAAAGCAACAGCTGGAAGATAACCAACAGCGCTGGCAAAGCCGGATGGATAAGTTATTAGTCGGTGGCGATAAAACGGCCCGCCAACTGGCAGTCAAGAGCATGCAAACCATCATACATAATTGGCGCAGCCCTGCGGGGGCACTACAGCATGATGCTATTACCCCCTCAATCACTTATAAGTGGTTCAATGGCGTTTGGGCTTGGGATACTTGGAAGCAAGCGGTTGCAGTTGCACTATTTGAGCCTGAATTGGCTAAATCAAATGTACTGGCGATGTTTGATTATCAGTACACAGAACAAGATAAAGTACGACCGCAAGATGCGGGGAGCTTGCCCGATGCTATTTTTTATAATCAAGATGCTGAACGTGGCGGCGAAGGTGGCAATTGGAACGAACGCAATGGCAAGCCGCCATTAGCAGCATGGGCGGTATGGCAAATCTATCAGCAAGATGGTGACCGTGAGTTTATTAGCACCATGTACCCCAAACTTGTTGCCTATCATCAGTGGTGGTATCGCAACCGCGATAATAACGATAATGGTTTGGCGGAGTATGGTGCCAATCTTCATCCAGCGCACATTAAAGATGGCAAACTTAATGTTGAGGCCATTATAGAGGCCGCTGCTTGGGAGTCTGGTATGGATAACGCCCCAAGGTTTGATGCTGATACCAGCTTAAATGTATGGCAAAACCGTCAAGGTGGCGAAGTCGTAGGCTACTCAGTAGCGCAAGAGTCAGTTGACCTTAACGCTTATCTTTATGCTGAAAAGCGTTTCTTACAAGAGATGGCGAAGGTACTTAAGTTAACAGCAGATATCCAAAAGTGGGATGTAGAGGCAGCGCGGTTAGCCAAGCAAATCCAGATGCAGATGTATGATCCAGAATCGGGTTTCTTCTACGATATTCGCTATACCGAAACGGGTAGCGAGTTAATGATCGATAAAGGCAAAGGAGTTGAAGGCTGGTTGCCCTTATGGGCTGGTGCGGCATCGAATGCGCAAGCAAAAATCATTGTTGAGCGTCATTTGAATCTACAGCAGTTTGGCACCAAAATGCCATTTCCCACCGTCAGTGCCGACAGTCCTCATTTTGCGGCAGCGCAATACTGGCGTGGACCTGTCTGGCTCGATCAAGCTTTGTTTGGCTTACAAGGTATTGCTCGCTATGGTTACCATGAGCAGGCGCAAAGATTAGCACTGCAACTTGTGACCGAAGGCGAGGGGATTATTGGGCAAAGTCCCATTCGTGAAAACTATCACCCAATCACTGGTGAAGGCTTGCATTGCACTAACTTTAGTTGGTCAGCCTCAGTGCTATTGCTCATCTACGATGCTTGGTTAAGCGGGCCAGAGTAAGCATTCATCTTTCGTTTATGTTAACGATGACTGCTCTGCAGTTTGACTCATAATGTTGGGCTGGGTTATCTATATTGTTACTGATACTTATTGGCACCGCTTTTGTGACTAATATTTTTAGCCATATTGTGTGGTTTAGGTCTTTTACTGCAAACTCTCCTAAAATAGATAGATAAAGATGAAAACTAATTTGCAACAATGCGGTCTGATTATTAACAGGATGACAGCATTTGAGTGGGCATAAACGATATGCAGTACAAAGCAGCAATAAAAGGAGCGCTTGATATGAAGGGTCTTTTCCAAAAAAGTGCCGTTATTAGTTTTTTACTGAGTGCTTTGGTTGTGATGAATACAGCGTTGGCCGTCCCCATTGATGGCACCACCGCGGATGCAAATATTGTCGATAAAGAGCGTGTACTTTATTGGTTAATTAAGCGGGGAGAAGTCGCCAGCAGTGCATCTGATATAGAAAAAAAACAGGCTGTTGAAGCTTTTATAGCTCGCTCAAGAGGGGCGAGAAAAATATCGCTACGTGAAGCTCGGTACGAAGCGGCCCGCCTGCAGCAAAAAAAGCAAACAAATAAGTTTGTCAGTTTTACCGCAGCACAAACACAAAGTATCACCAATAAAACCGTTAAGGTGTTGGCGATATTGATCGATTTCCCCGATCTTCCTCATGACAAAAATGGCTTAAGCAGCAGTGATACCTCTATGTATTACAGCGCTTATACTGCTGAACATTATAACAACTTACTGTTTTCTACCAATGGTTATGCTGGCCCAACAGGGCAAACGTTAATGACAGGCTATGAGTATTATCAGGCTGAATCGGGTGGTAGTTTCTTTTTTACCGGTGACGTTAAAGGCTGGTACCGCGCAGCAAATAACGCGGCAGTTTATGGTGGAAACGATGATGCAGATGATGATATTGGGGCAATAGAGCTGGTTAAAGAAGCCGTGAGTGCCGCCATAGCCCAGATGAGTAGTACTGAATTAGCGACTTATGATGTTGAAGACCCGTTTGACGTTAACCAAAATGGCAACTTAAACGAACCTGATGGTGAGATAGATCATGTGATGATTTTCCACTCCAGCATTGGTGAAGAAACTGGGGGAGGAATGTTAGGTGCCGATGCTATTTGGTCGCATCGTTCATCAATCACTCCGTACACTCTCCCTGGAACCAATATGAAGCTGGCCAGTTATACTATTCAACCGATTGATGCGGCATTAGGTGTATGCGTACATGAATTTGGTCATGATCTTGGCCTACCGGATGAATACGACATTAGCGCAAAAGGCAAGGGCTCACCCGTCGGTTTTTGGTCTGTTATGGCTTCAGGCAGTTGGGCGGGTGCCATTCGAGGTACCGAACCCACTGGATTTAGCCCTTATGCACGTTCATACCTGCAAGGTAAATACCAAGGTAATTGGGTGTCTGAGCAAAAAGTTTTGCTAAACACACTCGACTCATCGGGACTGGATATCGCCTTAGTTGAGGCGGTGAATCATGATCAAGTTAATCAGGTATCACTGGCTATCCCTGCGGAAGAAGTTAGTTTTACCGCCCCTTATGCGGGGGATTACCAATTTTATTCTGATCAAGGTGACATGATTAATCATGCAATGTCGTTTGATATTGAACTCCCCGTAGCGACGCCGTTAACACTATTGATGAAAGCGCATTGGAGTATTGAGTTAGATTATGACTATGCTCAAATTATGGTTGATGGCATTGCGCTGGAAGGGCGATACACTAAAGCCAGCAATGAGAGAAATTCAGCACGTAACATTATCACGGGTAAGTCGAGTGATTTGGCTGCGGCTGAAGGGACCAATGGTTGGGTCGAACTCGAGTATGATTTAAGTCCTTATGCTGGACGCAATGTACGCTTAGCAATCAATTACGTTACAGATCAAGCCGTTGGAGATTACGGTATTGTGATTGATGACATCACCATTAATCAAGCCGATACAGCGGTGTTATTTAATGGTGCGGAAACTTTAACGGATATTGCTTACGCCGGTTTTTTACGTGTCACTGATACGCGACCAGGTAAAGATCGTCGCTACATTGTTCAACTACGGAGTCTCCAAGGCGTTGACAAAGGTTTGAAGAGTCAACGTTACGATCCTGGCGTGGTGCTTTGGTTAGAGAACAATGATTATAGTTCTAATGAAGTCAGTAATCATGCTGGGTATAGCTTGATTGGTGTCGTCGATGCCGATCAAAATTTGATTGGCAGCTTAGAGACTCAATTTCAGATCCGTGATGCCGCATTTAGCTTATTTAATCAGTCTTTTTTCAGTTATGGTGGCGCATCAGATGAACATTTATCAGCCCAAAAACTGTTTGAGGATTCGAACGACTATGCCGCGCCACTGCAGCCGGAGTCTGGTATGGCATTACCTGAGCTCGGTTTATCGATAGAGGTAATGACACAAGCAGAGAATAGCAGCAGCGCTACAGTGCAGTTTACTTACACTGGGATGGCTGAGCCATCGACAGAGTTGAGCGCTGTTATTTCTAAAAATCAGCAAGGTACTCGAGTTGATTTTTCCGCTGAGGTCAGCGGTGGCGATGGTAACTACCTCTATGCATGGGACTTTGGTGTTGATAATGCAGTGAGCACTGAAGTGACACCTAGCTACACCTATAATGATGCTGGCAGTTATTTAGTCACATTGACCATTACTGACGGTAATGGTGTTGAGTTTACCAATAGCACGACGGTCAATGTTAGTGTCACGCTTGATGTTAGTTTTACATTAACGGTGAGTGCTCTGTCGGTGACCTTTAATAATAAATCGGTGGGTGGCAGCGGTGACCTTAGCTATGCATGGCAATTTGGTGATGGCGCAATAAGTATCGAGACATCTCCATCACATACATACGCAGCAGCAGGCGAATATAATGTAATTCTCACAGTGACGGATAGTCTAGGTAAAATCGGTGTTATGAGCGGTATGATCAACGTCGCGTCAGCAGTGACAACCACCACGACTCAGAAGAGTAGTTCCAGCGGGGGCGGTTTAGGCATGTTATCGATAGGGCTCTTATGTTTGCTTGCGGGTTATCGCCGTAAAATTATGCTGAGTGGCCGAATAGACATTTGAACTTAGTTATTTAAACTTGGACAGTTTGGGCAAGCACTGTATTTGCGTAAAGTGGCTTGCCTTATTACTTTAATCTGAACAATGTAACGGCGATTAATTAGTGAGTGCCGCAATGGCCTTTTGAGCGGCTGGTAGGAATATTTCGCTAACAATGAGTTGTTCTTGTTGATGTTGGAAATAACGTCGACGCCCCCAAAGTGTATGGCTGGAATCTTGGTCTAATGATTCGGCGAGTTTGGCTATTTTGCTACAAGCCTCAAAATGTGCAACTTCGATTCTGCCTGGCGTGAATTCATCTTTAGAATAGAGCAACTCCCCTAGCGGTCTCGTACCTAAGCCCAGAAAGTCCTGCTGTTTTTTTTCGAGTAAGCGTCCAGGGATTAATGTACGAGCAAAAATCCAAGGCACGCCATCCAAGACTAGCAATACTTCACGGATCCACACTTGTTGATAATCGGGATACTCGTTGGTCAGCGGCGAAAGGGTGTCTTCACCTAGTACTTTTACTTCGAAATGTTGGCATTGAGCTTTTAGCTTTTCAGTCAAACTACTGGTGCTTAGCAGCCAATCTTTAAAAGGCGGCGAAGGCAAATTAGTTATTTTGTCTGGTGAAATCCACTTAATTGATTCACCATAGGGGAAGCTTAACCTAGTCACACTCATCTAATTCTCGGTACAATGTTAGCAAACCGAAGCAGTCTAGCATGCCAGTGTCATCCCAGATAGCCGTTGTCGGCTTTGAACGGGTAGGTTGGCGTGATAAGAAAATAGCATGAGGTTTTACCTCATCACATATCGACTAGGAGTCAGTTCCACAATGAAAACAATTATCGCGATATTACTCTTAGGTTTAAGCAGTTTTAGTCTGTTTGCTGCGAATGACAAACCGCTAGAGGAATACGCTTATTACGGTTTTGAGCCTGAAATCGTCACTAACTACATATCTAATCGAAATAAGCTGGGCTATGTCAGGCTCAGTGTTGAGTTAATGGTCAAAAATCCTGAAGATTTAGTGAGCTTGGAAAGACACGATCCATTATTACGAGCCGCAATCGTAGAGATTTTGGGTAATCAAACTGAAGATAAAGTGAAGTCGTTGACGGGTAAAGAGGAAATTAGACGTGAGTGCTATGAGATGGTCAATCGCCTACTAGAACAAGAAACAGGTAAAGATCTGGTGGTTAATCTACTTTTTACTAAATATCTATACGATTAACACCACCATAGCCGATATCGATTTTTACGCCGCCATAGTGAAGTTATGCTGCAGAGTGAACATGAATAAACCGAAGAAAACGCCTACGACGCGAGCATCTGTGACAACTGGTAAGCCAGCTCCAAAACTCAATAAAGGGATGCATCCGCGTAACCTTCACAATGCAGGCTATGACTTTCCCGCGCTAATGAGCAGTTATGGCGAACTTAAGCCATTTGTGAGTACTAATGCATTTGGTAATTTATCGATAGATTTTTCTGCGCCTAAAGCGGTTAAAGCACTCAATGCTGCTTTGCTTAAGCATCATTACGCTGTGAATGCTTGGGATATTCCGTCAGGATTCTTATGCCCACCGATCCCGGGACGGGCTGATTACATTCATCATGTAGCTGATCTGCTAGCGATAAAAAAATCGAGTAAGCAGCGTGTGCCTAAAGGTGAAAAAATTAGGGCGTTGGATATTGGCACTGGGGCGAATGTTATTTATCCGCTATTGGGGATCCAATCTTATGGGTGGCAATTTGTGGGTAGCGATGTTGATCCTATTTCAATCAACAATGCCCAACAAATTTTTGCTAATAACCCCGATCTTAGTAACAAGTATTCCTCTCGCTTACAGTGCAACGCCCAACATGTATTTCAAGGTGTTATTGTTAAGGGTGACCGTTTTGATGTCACTATCTGTAACCCGCCTTTTCACGCATCTCTTGCCGAAGCGAATGCCGGAACGACACGCAAACTTACTAACCTTGCCGCAAATCGTGCCGCTAAATCTGGGCAGAAAAGTACAGCTGCAGTACCACAAGATGATTCTGGAGTGCTTAATTTCGGTGGTCAAAAAGCGGAGCTTTGGTGTGAAGGTGGAGAGAGGCAGTTTTTGAGTAACATGATCACCGAAAGCCAAATGTTTGCCGATCAATGTTTATGGTTCACTACCTTAGTATCTAAAAAAGAGAATTTAAAGCCTGCGCAATCGTTACTGCAAAAAGTTAAAGCGCGTGAGATTAAAGTGATTGATATGCACCAAGGCAATAAAATCACTCGTATTTTGGCTTGGACCTTTCTAACTCTTGAACAGCAACAGCTATGGTTGCAATATCGCGATCAGTTTTAGCTTACCAATGTAATTGAGTTAGCAGCAGGGGTTAATACCGATGAGATTAGATCGGTAGTCAATTCAGAAACGCTCAAGAATTTTAAATTCGCGTTTAATTAGTGATTATTTTGTTGAGCTTTCCGTACCGGTTGTGGTTTGGGAAAACTGAAGTGTTAGCGATATTTGCGGATGTCCCCGGATATTGAAATCCATCATTCAGCAGTTGGAGATCTAACCGATGGGCTTTGTTAGGTATTTTATCGCGCCAAACTAGAAAAGCTGATGATAATATCACCCGCTTTTCTATGCGACGTTCTATTTGGCGTAACCACCAAGAAGTCTAGCAACTGTAGCGTAATCAAAGTACGTTCTACAAAGTATTTTAAACGCTATTGTCCATTCCAGAGTAGCTTGCCACAATCAGTTAAGTCATAACCCCCGAGTGTTGCTGCTAGTTGCTTTGTTTGTGGCTCGGCCAGTAAATTGAATAAACGTTGTAGCTGACGTCTGAAGTAAATGCCTTGTGGCATAACAAAATCAAAAGACTCTGTTACCAATGGCACAAAGCTTAAACCACTTTCAAGTGCTACAGATTGACAACCGAAACCGATATCCGCATCACTTCTGGCAATATAACCCGCAAGTTCTCGCTCGCTTTGTGCCACTAAACTTGAGTTTAATTGCTCAAACGCAGCGCCTTGCTTCATTAGCCACTGCTCTAAGTGTTGTTGACTGCCAGCGCCAGCCTGGCGTGCAACCCAGCGCCAAGACTGTTGGGATATTTTGTCGAGTTCTTGGCAACGGTGATGCATATCGGGGCGCATCATTAAGCCTTGTTTACGAGTATAACCATGCACCATCACCCATTGCTGGTGGTTTGCGTATCCTTGCAGTAAAGCAGGGTGACGAATTGCCCGCTCTTCAACGCTGCCCCAATGTAAAGTACATACATCAGCATAACCACGAGATAATAGGTCTAGCCCCAGACGGGAGCCCGTGGAGCTATAACTGATTAGCTCACTTTTACCAACCTGCGACATCATGCGTGCGACCAACATCGACAGTAAAGGGTCATCACTGCCAGTGATATGCATACGATCTGATAGCATACCGCTGTGGCAAGAGTCCATAATCCAACGGTCAATTAAGATTTTAGGAAAGAGCCATTTACCAGTAATTTTAGTCGCGGGAAGAATACGATCATTCGCCATTGAGTAGACTTTTTTCTCATTGAGATCAAGATACTCTGAGACCTGTCTAGCACTCATGTAGATCAGTTCTGTTGGCTCAGTCATTTTCTGTCCTTGTGGCGCAAAATCGTTTGGTCATTATTTGGCAGGTTAAATAGCATCAAATTCAATGTTTTCAGCACCATTATAAACTAAAAAGTGGCGACCTTTAGCGCGAGCTATCATAGTGATCCCCATTTGTTGTGCTAACTCTAAGCCCATTTGCGTGGCGCCACTTCGAGAAAGCAAAACGGGTATGCCCATCTTGGCCACTTTAATCACCATTTCTGAGGTTAAGCGCCCTGTGGTATAGAATAATTTATTGTGTCCGAAATCATGATTAAGCCACATCTCACCAGCAAGAGTATCAACCGCGTTGTGACGACCTACATCTTCAACAAAACCTTTTATCTGGTCGCCTTGGCATAAACCGCAACCGTGTACGGCGCCGGCATTCTTATAAGTTTCGTTATAGGCACTTATATTATTAAGTAAGCTATAAATTGTACTTTGTTTAATTTGTGGTGTTGTCAGATTGATATCATCGAGGCCAGCCATAAAACTGCCGTATACCGTCCCTTGTCCACAACCTGAAGTGACTGTTTTCTCTGATAGTTTTTCATCTAAGTCTTCGATTGTTTCACTGGTAATAATCGCGGCTGAGCTGACATCCCAATCGACAATGACAGATTCGAGCTTGCTCAGGTCAGAAATAAAGCCCTGATTCTTGAGATAACCTAACGCGAGAGCTTCTGCTCTGGCACCTAATGTCATCAAGGTCACTATCGGACGCCAGTTTAAATAAACAGTGAGTGGGCGTTCGCAAGCAATAAATTTATCCACTTTTTCGCCCTTCTCATTAATTGCTGTCACTGCAATTGTCAGGGGGACTTCGGTGTTAGTTTTGATTAAAGTTGGGTTGCTCTTGTTTGCTGTCATATAGCCCATCATCAGTTAAGAGAATTAAATACGTCTAATACTAAGCAATATCTGTACCTAACTTGATAGGAGATAAAGTTAGTGGCAGATCACATTTATTAGCCATCAGTCGCCCTTTTATGTCCTATCGCAGATTGCAATTTGGACAAAATGTCCTAGTCTTGGATGATATTAGTTGATCCAGTTCAAACTATTTTGCCCAAACTGTGTGGCACATAAATTGCTTTGTTAGATAAGTATCTATTTAGTTGGTCTGTCATTTAGGCAGCCATCTCAGGCAAGACGGAGACTGAATGCAACATACCGAAAGCCAATGGCCAATGTACGTTTCTCTTAAAAAGATTGAGACACAAGTCGGAAGATGGACCTCAGTACAGTGGGAAGTCGATCAAATACTTCCTGCTACCCACGCCGCACCAGAAGGTGCAACTCTCGTCTTGCTAGAACTGCATAAAGACGAACGCGGTAGTTACCGTATCAATATCGACATGGATAATGCGATGTTATACATCGTTTGTGATGAAAACCATGACGGTGACTGGATCCCCGCAGCCCTATCTGCTGATCAAAATGTTGCAGCAAGCTGCTTAGAAGGCGATACCCCGGTGCTTAATATTCTGATGCCACCCGCTATCGCGTGTTGGATTGAAGCGTTTATTACTCGTCATGGTGAAGTTGAAATTAAGGCTCACCGCCGCGCAAAACATGTTAACCGTCGTAAAAATGAAGGTCCAAGTACTAATCATTTAGCGGGTAACTCATGAGTGGTTTGCTGTCACGTTGGAACTTGCGTCGACAGAAAGTAGAGCAGGAAGCTGATATCGAGGTGTCTGAAGCCGTTGAGGAACAATCGGTAACAGCTGAACTCGCAGCGTCAGAGACGACAACCACAGCAGAAAGTACTGATGCTGAGGTCATTGAGTCCGGCGAAGAAACACTGCTGACTGCGGAAGACCTTCCAGATCCAGAAAAGATTGAAGTTGGTGGCAGTTTTGCCAGCTTTATGGGTGCCAACGTAGACCCTGCTGCTAAATCTGCTGCACTAAAAGCCCTTTGGAAACAGCCTCACTTTAGTGAAATTGATGGGCTGCTTGAATATGCACTGGACTACAGTAATCAACCTAAGTTGTCGGCTGAAGTATCTGCTGAATTGGCAAAGAAAGTATTCCGTCATGTCGTTGAAGAAAAAGATGATGAGGAGGAGAACGAAATTGAAACAGTTTCAGAGCTTGAGTCAGATGAGATGACCGACGCTGAAAATACTGTTGAAACTGAAGTTGTTAGCGATACTAAACAGGTATCGGACATTTTGGACGTTGATGATGATGAATTAGCCCAAAATGAACCAGAGCACCCAGACGTCATAACAAACAAAGTTGTTTAACGTCAGTATAGAGTGTTTTTAATTCCACAATATTGGTATGTGAATTGCTGTACTTAGGGTAAAGCTGGCGTTAATGATAGACGCATTAAATAAACAGCAACTTATAAGTATAGAAGCAGCCAAAGAACTGTTCAGGAACGCAATGTGAGCAATCGTGAAACACAAGTTGGACTCAAAGAGGTTCGACAACAGGTTCTTGCTGGGACCCAGGTTATTCAAAATCTAATCCCACCGACCGTGAGTTATACCACCGAGGGCAATGTGCTCGTTATCGGGCCAGAAGATTTGGCGCGTCTAGCAGCTGACAAATTGTCCCACATGGGTAAGTGTGCCATTTTGGCAAACGAAGCCATCACTAGCCAAGACGAAGCACATCTAGAGCTCGTCATGACTTCAGCCGAAGATGTTGAGAGCTATTACAACAAGCTTATCGAGATAAAAGGTTTCCTTGGTCAATTCCAAGTTAAAGTTGAACATGAAGAGGGTAGTGCGGATTTAAGTGTTGTTGCTATTCGTAAAGCGCATTTCGACTTGATTCTTGATTTGAGCATGAGTCCTTGTATTAACCTTGAAATGCTACCGCCTGGCTATTTTTATGTTGGCCAAGATCAAGCCAAACTAGCCGAAGCTATTGAGCAGTTACCCGATCTAATCGGCGAGTTCGACAAGCCGCGTTATATCAAAGTTAATAGCGACATCTGCGCACATAATCGTAATGGTAATGAAGGTTGTACTCGTTGCTTGAATTTCTGCCCCGCAGATGCGATTGCCAGTGTTGAGAAAAAAATCGAAATCGATCCATACCTCTGCCACGGTGCGGGTAGTTGTACGAATGCGTGCCCAACGGGCGCGATTAGTTATGACCTTCCGACTCCGCAATCTATGCATACCTATCTGAATCAACTGGTGACTCGTTTTCGCTCGAAAGCGCAAATAGCACCTGTCGTGTTGTTCCATGATATAGGTAAAGGTGCAGAACTGGTCACTGACCAATTAGCGGGCGATATTATCCCTGTTGAATTGGAAGAGATAACCGTCGCTAGTGTTGATCACTGGATGTCGTCTCTTGCCTGGGGCGCTCGTCAAATCTTGATCCTTAACACTGATGCTACTGCGCCGACACTCACTCAAATGCTGAAGGGTGAACTGGCGTTAGCCAACGACATTCTCGATGAGATGGGGCAACCACGCCGTATTAGCTTAATCAGTGAACATCACTTAACTGAAGCTGGTGCAGATGAATTATCTGAACTGCTGACTACCAGCGCAAGCTGGCCAGTTATAGTACCTGCAGAATTTGTGGCTACAACCAAGCGTGAAACGATCTATGAGGCTATCGATCATCTCAATAAGCAAGCGGCATCAGTCGACACTTGCCTGTCTCAAAGTAACATCCCTTATGGCCGTGTCAGCGTTAATGTTGAGAGCTGCACCTTGTGTATGTCTTGTGTGGCAACGTGTCCTACAGCAGCGTTAACCGACGGTGGTGACCTGCCTTCACTGCACTTTGTAGAGCAAGATTGCGTGCAATGTGGACTGTGTGAAGCCGCCTGTCCTGAAAACGTCATCAGCTTAACGCCGCAGGTTAATTTAGATAAAGCTGCGCGTCAGGCGCGTCAAACCTTACATGAGGAAGCCCCGTTTGAATGTATTACTTGCGGCACACCATTCGCAACGCAATCCATGGTCAAACGGATGTTAGAAGTGGTAGGAACCCACAGTGCCTTCAGTGCCAACACAGATCGTTTAAAGATGTGTGGCGACTGTCGAGTGAAAGACATGTTTGAAGACATTCTTCAAGATCCTGAAAAGCAACTGCGATAAGAGTTTAGCCATGACCGAATTAGTAAGAGAAGTTTCAGAAAACGATCAGTTGAGAGCGGATATTTATCAGCTACTAGCTGCACTATTACGTCGCCAGCCTAGCACCGAATTATTGCAGTTTTTAGCGGGATTAGAGATTGATGCTAATGACGATAGCGATATGACCAAAGCTTGGGTTGGACTCAAGTTGGCGGCAGAGCAATTCACTTCAGAGCAGCTTGAGGATGAGTATTTCGATATTTTCCTCGGTGTGGGCAGTGGTGAAATCTTACCTTATGGCAGCTGGTTTATGACAGGGTCACTAATGGATAAGCCATTAGCCTTGTTACGTAATGACCTAATGCAGCTTGGTTTCGAGCGCGAAGAGGAAGTGAAAGAACCTGAAGATCACGTTGCCGCTTTATGTGAAGTAATGGGCACTTTGATCCTTGAAGCACCTGGTTACCGCCAGCTCGCTTTCTATCAGCGTCATATCGGTAGCTGGATTGCACGTTTTTGCGAAACGTTAGCTAAAACACCAAGCGCGGCGTTTTACGCCACGGTAGCAGAACTTGCAAAAGCATTTTTCGTTATCGAAGCAAATGAATTTGAACAGTTAAGTTTAAATATTCCAGTTAACTGCCCAGGCAGCGAAGCGGAAAAGATTGAACCAAGCACTAATGAACTGGCTTCGTAAGCCACTGTAAGTGTAAGGCTGAATTTATGTCTGCTGAGTCTTAGAGTTAGCAGGCATAGACAAAAAAAGAGAGCAATCTCTACATTAAGTGAGTGGTAGGTTTAATTTTGATTAAGCAAATTATCTCAATATCAGTAAAACCAAAGGAGACACTATGAAGAAGCAAGCTTCCGACATGGGTCGTCGTCAACTGCTTAAAGCATTGGCGATCGGCAGTGCCGCTGGCGCAGTGGCAACGGTCAGTGGTCAAGCGCTAGCTGCGACACCTGAAGTTGCCCCCGCTGCGAAAGGCGATGGCTACCAAGAGTCCGATCATGTTCGTAGTTATTATGCGTCGTTACGCAGTAAATAAGCGTTTCGTAGTCAATAATTAAAGGAGAGTGTGTGATGCGATTAACCCGCAAAACAGACCAAGCAGCCACAACTACTAAGGCTGTCTTAGGTTTAAACCGTCGTCAATTCCTCAAGTCTGCGAGTCTCGCAACGGGTGGTATTGCTGCGGCATCAATGCTTGGCGCAGGTATGATGCGTAAAGCAGAAGCAAAAGATGTACCTCACGATGCCCCAACTGAAATTAAGCGTACTATCTGTTCTCACTGTTCAGTTGGTTGTGGTGTGTATGCTGAAGTGCAAAATGGCGTTTGGACTGGCCAAGAGCCAGCATTTGATCACCCATTTAACGCTGGTGGACACTGTGCAAAAGGTGCGGCTTTACGTGAAGTAGGTCATGGAGCTAAGCGTCTTAAATACCCAATGAAGCTAGAAGGCGGCAAGTGGAAACGTCTTTCATGGGAACAAGCGATTGAAGAAGTTGGTCAAAAAGCGCTTGATATCCGTAAAGAGTCTGGTCCAGATTCCGTTTTCTTCATGGGAAGTGCCAAGTTCTCTAACGAACAATGTTATATGTATCGCAAATTAGCGGCAATGTGGGGCACGAACAATGTCGACCACTCAGCGCGTATTTGTCACTCTACCACTGTAGCTGGTGTTGCAAACACTTGGGGCTATGGTGCGCAAACTAACTCAATCAACGATATGCGCAACTCCAAAGTGATGATGTTTATCGGTTCTAACCCTTCAGAAGCGCATCCTGTCGCGATGCAGCATATTCTGGAAGGTAAAGAGCGTGGCGCTAAAATTATTGTTGTCGACCCTCGTTTTACTCGAACTGCAGCTAAGGCTGATGAGTTTGTACATATCCGTCCGGGTACCGATATTCCATTCATCTATGGCCTGTTATGGCACATTTTCGAAAATGGTTGGGAAGATCAAGATTTCATTAATCAGCGTGTTTACGGTATGGAACGTATCCGTGAAGAAGTGAAAAAATATGATCCAGCTGAAGTTGAAAACGTGGTTGGGATACCAAAAGCGCAGATGTACCGTGTTGCTAAGCTTTTAGCTGAAACTAAGCCTGGTACTGTTGTTTGGTGTATGGGTGGTACTCAGCATCACATCGGTAATGCGAACACTCGTTCATACTGTATTCTCCAGTTAGCCCTAGGTAATATGGGCGTGTCTGGTGGTGGTACGAATATTTTGCGTGGTCACGATAATGTTCAGGGTGCAACTGACTTTGGTTTATTATGTGATACTTTGCCAGGATATTATGGACTAAAAACAGGTTCTTGGAAGCACTGGTGTAATGTTTGGGACTTAGATTATGAGTGGGTTAAGAGCCGCTTTGATCAAGAGAAACATTTAGGCCAAGACCCAATGACCTCTGCAGGTATCCCATGTTCACGTTGGCATGATGGTGTACTTGAAGATAAAGCTAATATTGCGCAGAAAGATAATGTTCATATGGCATTTTTCTGGGGACAATCGGTTAACACTGAAACCCGTGGTCGTGAAGTGCGTGAAGCATTGAACAAGATGGAAACAGTGGTTGTAGTGGATCCATATCCAACTATGGCGGGTGTTATGCACGAACGTACGGATGGTGTTTATTTACTTCCTGCGGCAACACAATTTGAAACTTACGGTTCTGTATCAGCGTCTAACCGCTCATTACAGTGGCGTTCACGAGTGATTGAACCACTATTCGAATGTAAGCCAGATCATGTGATTATGTATAATTTGGCGAAGAAGTGGGGCATTGAAGGTGAGCTCTGTAAGAATATCAAGGTGAATGGTGAAGAGCCGTTGATTGAAGATATGACTCGAGAATTCAACCGTGGTATGTGGACTATTGGTTACACAGGTCAAAGTCCTGAGCGTTTGAAGATGCATCAAGAAAATTGGGGCACATTCGATATTAAATCGCTTGAAGCACCAGGTGGACCTGCTAAAGGTGAAACCTATGGCTTACCTTGGCCTTGTTGGGGTACTCCAGAGATGAAGCATCCAGGTACACAAATTTTGTACCGTACTGGTCGTGAAGTGATTAACGGTGGCGGTAATTTCCGTGCTCGTTATGGTGTTGAACATAATGGCACAAATATTTTAGCTGAAGGTTCTTACTCAAAAGGCAGTGAGATCCAAGATGGTTATCCAGAGTTTACCGACAAGATGCTTAAGCAACTTGGTTGGTGGGATGATCTAACGGCTGAAGAGAAAGTTGCTGCTGAAGGTAAGAACTGGAAGACTGATATCTTAGGTGGTATTCAGCGAGTGGCTATCAAGCACGGTTGTATTCCTTACGGTAACGCTAAAGCGCGTTGCGTCGTTTGGAACTTCCCTGATGATATTCCATTACACCGTGAGCCACTATATACACCACGTCGTGACTTGGTTTCTAAGTATCCAACTTATGATGATCGTATGGTTTGGCGCCTTCCTACCCTGTACAAATCAATTCAGGAAAAGGATTTTGCTAAAGACTTCCCACTCGCCGTTACAACTGGGCGTTTGGTAGAGTACGAAGGTGGTGGTGAAGAGACTCGTTCAAATCCATGGCTTGCAGAACTTCAGCAAGAAATGTTTATCGAGATCAACCCTGCGGATGCTGCTGATCGCGGTTTACGTGATGGTGATGATGTTTTCGTTCATAGTCCTGAAGGGGCAAAAATCACAGTTAAAGCGATGGTAACTCCTCGAGTTACCGCTGGCGAATGTTTCATGCCATACCACTTTGCGGGTGTATTCGAAGGTAAGAGCCTTGAGAAGAACTACCCCGAAGGAACAGTACCTTACGTTATTGGCGAATCTGCCAACACTGTAATGACCTATGGCTATGACGTTGTGACTCAGATGCAAGAGACGAAAGCCTCTTTGTGTCAGATCAGCAAAGCTTAATTAACTTGATGAGGAGATAAGCCATTATGGCAGTCATGAAATTCTTATGTGACACCAAACGCTGCATCGAGTGTAACGGTTGCGTCACAGCATGTAAAAACGAAAACGATTCCGCTCTAGAGTGGGGCATTCAACGTCGTCGCGTAGTCACTATCAATGATGGTGTACCAGGTGAAGCGTCAATCTCAGTGGCATGTATGCACTGTACTGATGCACCTTGTATGGCAGTCTGTCCTGCAGATTGTTTCTACCGCACTGAAGATGGCATCGTATTACACAATAAAGATACGTGTATCGGTTGTGGTTACTGCTTCTATGCTTGTCCTTTCGGAGCGCCTCAGTTCCCTCAGAAGACAGCATTTGGTAGTCGTGGCAAGATGGATAAGTGTACTTTCTGTGCCGGTGGCCCAGAAGAGACTCATTCAGATGCAGAGCGCCAGAAGTATGGTGCTAACCGTATCGCCGAAGGCAAATTGCCAATGTGTGCAGAGCTTTGTTCAACTAAAGCACTGCTAGCGGGTGATGCTGGCGTAGTATCTGATATCTACCGTGAGCGTATTGCAGCTAGAGGAAACCCTGGCGCAATATGGGGCTATACCCCAAAGACTGGCGCGTAGAGCTGAATAGGGCTATGCACTATGGTGTATAGCCCAATTAAGGAGTGAATATGTATATGAAATCACTGCGCAGCTTGTTCGCAATGCTAGTTATCCCTCTGGTTTTTTCTATGGGGTTGGGACTTAGCACATCAGCAATAGCAGCAGATGAACAATCGAGCCAACAGCAAGCGGGTAAAACCAGTGAAGCTGATCTTTGGCGCGCGGTAAGAGCAGGCGACTCAGGCTTTACAACAGCTCAAGGTATTGAGCCTGGTGTATTGATTAACGTTGCGGGTAACCAAGGTAAAGACGTAAGAAACCAGTACTTAACACCAGTGATGGGTATTACTGTTGTCGGTGTATTTGCTGCGTTCCTGTTTTTCTACTTGGTAAATGGTCCTTCTAAGCTGAGTAAGGGCTTTTCTGGAAAAATGGTGCTGCGTTGGACTAAAGCAGACCTGTGGATCCACTGGGTATTAGCGACATCATGTTTAGCACTGATTTTTACTGGTTTAAATATCATGCTAGGTAAATATGTATTGCAGCCTTATGTTGGGGAAGGCTTCTGGGCTGGTCTCATCTATGGTACCAAAACGATACATGATTGGGTCGGACCGATATTTATTGTGTCTTGGATCCTGTGTGTTGTTAAATGGATGCCAATGCAAACCTTCAAGATGTATGACTTAAAATGGTTCCTAGTAGTTGGTGGTTATATCAACTTTGGTCCATTTAAAGGCAAGCATCCTGATAGTGGCTTTGCTAATGCTGGTGAGAAGATGTGGTTCTGGTCATTAACCTTATTCGGGCTATTTATTGCCGCATCAGGTTTAATGCTAGTATTACCAGGTTTGGATCTACCGCGCGAAGCCTCTATGGCTGCACTGTTAATTCATGCTATTAGTGCGATTATCATCATCGCCTTTACTATCGTGCATATTTGGATGGCGACAGTATTAAGTGAAGGTGGTATGGAGTGCATGGTTTCTGGTTATTGTGACGAAAACTGGGCCTCTCAGCACCACAATCTTTGGTATGACGAAATCAAAGAAAACGGTACCTTAGAGTATAAAGATTAAGCTCTGATTATGAGTTATAAGTCTTAAGCTGTAAGTCATAAATAAATGCCCTTGGCCAAATAAGTCAGGGGCTTTTTTTTGCCGTTAATTCGCGAACGATTTTAATGCATTTGATAAGTCCTCCCCCCTACTTTAGCCTCTTGCAGAGGTTTAGTTTTGCTTGAAAATGTATCACGGTAAGTTATTCCACCACTAAATCATGTAACACTTAAGTTACTATAATTATTAACAATTAGTTATGCGCTTTATCGCTTTACTTGTACCGTCTAAACACCGCCATTATATAAAACATGATTAAGCTAACACTTTAGTGGTATTGATGATGTTTTCCGCAGCTGAATTGGATTCAGATCAATTTTTCTGCTGCCTTTTTCTCATATATTGTCCGCGAAACTTATGGATGTTTTTAATAACAATCACCTTATTTTGACTAGCTCCTTTAATGATAACACTTGAGTAACAAATGCCCGTGTTATGAGTTCGTAGAAAAGGTGCCCTGATAATTTCTAATAAAAAATATTCCTTCCATACCAGGAGCAAAAATGAAGAAGCAACAGCCTGATCTGAACCGCAGATCTTTGCTGAAAGCGCTCACAATTGGTGGCACCGCAGGTGTCGCAATCGCCGCAACAGGCGTGAGTGTAGCTCAAGCAAGTGAAAATAATGTCAGCACTAAGAGTGCTAATGGCTATCAAGAAACTGCTCACGTTCGCAGTTATTACAATAGCTTACGCGGCTAGTTTAGGAGAATTTAAGCGATGCAATTAACTCGTAAATCCAACGCGGCACCTACTGTAGAGAAAAAAACTCTAGGTATTAGCCGTCGTCAATTTATGAAGCAAGCTGGTATCACATCTGGTGGTATTGCTGCAGCTTCGTTGTTGGGTACAGGCATGATGCGCCGAGCAGAAGCCAAAGATGTCCCACATGATGCACCCACTGAAATCAAGCGTACAGTATGTAGTGCTTGTGCTGTTGGTTGTGGTTTATACGCAGAAGTACAAAATGGCGTATGGACAGGTCAAGAGCCTGCTTTTGATCACCCATTCAACAACGGTGGACACTGTGCTAAAGGTGCTGCGCTACGTGAACATGGTCACGGTGAGAAGCGTCTTAAGTACCCAATGAAACTTGTTGATGGCAAGTGGAAGAAACTATCTTGGGAACAAGCTTTGAACGAAGTTGGTGACCAGATGCTAGATATCCGTAAGGAATCTGGTCCAGATTCACTTTACTTTATGGGTAGTGCTAAGTTTTCGAACGAAGGCTGCTACATGTATCGTAAATTTGCGGCAATGTGGGGCACGAACAACGTCGACCACTCTGCACGTATTTGTCACTCTACCACGGTAGCCGGTGTTGCTAACACTTGGGGCTACGGTGCGCAAACTAACTCTTTCAACGATATTCAGAATGCAAATGCAATCTTCTTCATTGGGGCAAACCCTGCTGAAGCGCATCCTGTTGCAATGCAGCATATCCTGATCGCGAAAGAGAAAAATAACGCAAAACTTATTGTAGTTGATCCACGTTTCTCTCGTACTGCTGCGCATGCTGATTTACATTGTGATCTGCGTCCGGGTACTGATATTCCATTCATCTACGGTATGCTTTGGCACATTTTTGAAAATGGCTGGGAAGATAAGACGTTCATTCAAGAGCGTGTTTTCGAGATGGAATCAATTCGCGCAGAAGCGAAAAAATTCCCACCAAAAGAAGTGGCGAACATCACTGGCTGTCGAGAAGAAGATGTTTACCAAGCAGCTAAACTGATGGCGGATAACCGTCCAGGTACTGTTGTTTGGTGTATGGGTGGTACTCAGCATCACGTGGGTAATGCTAACACTCGTGCTTACTGTATCCTTCAACTTGCCCTTGGTAACATGGGTGTTAAAGGCGGCGGAACAAACATCTTCCGTGGACACGATAACGTACAGGGCGCGACTGACTTAGGTCTATTGTTCGATACGCTACCTGGTTATTACGGTCTAAAAACGGGTTCTTGGAAACATTGGAGTCACGTTTGGGATCTAGATTTTGATTGGGTTAAGAGTCGTTTTGACCAAAACTCATATCTGGGTCGCATTCCAATGAATACTCCGGGTATTCCTTGTTCTCGCTGGCATGACGGTGTGTTAGAAACGCCTGAAAAACTCGCACAGAAAGATCGTATTCGTATGGCATTCTTCTGGGGACAATCAGTTAACACTGAAACTCGTCAGCGCGATGTCCGTGATGCACTTGATAAGATGGATACGGTTGTTGTTGTGGATCCATTCCCAACAATGGCAGGTGTAATGCACCGTCGTAAGAATGGTGTTTATCTTCTTCCTGCAGCCACTCAGTTTGAAACTGAAGGTTCTGTGTCTAACTCTGGCCGTAGCCAGCAGTGGCGTGAGAAGGTTATCGAGCCATTATTCGAATCTAAGACTGACCTTGAGATTATGTACCGTCTATCTCAAAAGCTTGGGTTTGCTGATGAGTACACTAAGCGTATCGCTAAAGACGAAAAAGATGTTCTTGTCATTGAAGACATTACTCGCGAAATTAACCGCGGTATGTGGACTATCGGCATGTCAGGCCAAAGCCCTGAGCGTTTGAAGCTGCATACTCAAAACTGGGGCACATTTAGCAACACAACTCTTGAAGCTCTTGGCGGTCCAGCTAAAGGCGATACTTATGGTCTGCCTTGGCCATGTTGGGGTACACCAGAGCAGAAGCACCCTGGTACACAGATCCTTTATAACACAAGCAGACATGTTCTAGAGGGCGGTGGTAACTTCCGTGCTCGTTTTGGTGTTGAGTATAAAGGTAAGAACCTATTGGCTGAAGGTAGCTTCTCTAAAGGCGCTGAAATTCAAGACGGTTACCCAGAATTCACCGCTGACATGCTTAAGCAGCTTGGCTGGTGGGATGACCTAACAGCAGAAGAGAAAGTAGAAGCTGAAGGTAGAAACTGGAAGACTGACGTTTCTGGCGGTATCCAACGTGTAGCAATGAAGCACGGTTGTATCCCATACGGTAACGCTAAAGCTCGCTGTATTGTTTGGACATTCCCTGACGAAATACCAATTCACCGTGAGCCGCTTTATACGCCACGTCGTGATCTTGTGTCTAAGTATCCAACATATGATGACATGCAAGTTCATCGTCTACCGACGCTGTACAAGTCAATTCAAGAGAAAGACTCAGCAGCTAAGTACCCGCTAGGTCTGACTTCTGGTCGTCTAGTAGAGTATGAAGGTGGTGGTGAAGAGTCTCGTTGCAACCCTTGGCTTGCGGAGCTTCAACAAGAAATGTTTGTTGAAATTAACCCTGCTGATGCTGCTGATCGCGCAATTCGCGACGGAGACACTGTATGGCTTGAAGGTGCTGAAGGTGGCCGAATCAAGATTAAGGCTATGGTCACTCCACGCGTTAAGGTTGGTGTTACTTGGATGCCTTACCACTTCGCGGGTCATATGCACGGTGAAAGCCTTGCAGCTAACTACCCAGAGGGCACTGTACCTTATGTTCTTGGTGAGTCTTGTAACACAGCATTGACTTATGGTTATGACCCTGTGACTCAGATGCAGGAAACCAAGGCATCGTTGTGCCAGATCGTTAAAGCGTAATTGCAGTATTAGCTAGGAGAATTGCCAGAATGGCTACAATGAAATTTTTATGTGATACCAAGCGCTGCATCGAGTGTAACGGTTGTGTCACAGCATGTAAGAATGAAAACGACTCTGCTCTTGAGTGGGGAATTCAACGTCGTCGCGTAGTGACAATCAATGATGGTGTGAAGGGCGAAGCGTCAATTTCTGTCGCTTGTATGCACTGTAGTGATGCACCTTGTATGGCTGTTTGCCCTGCAAACTGTTTCTACAAGACTGAAGATGGCATCGTACTGCACGACAAAGATACTTGTATCGGTTGTGGTTACTGCTTGTACGCTTGCCCATTTGGTGCTCCTCAGTTCCCTCAAGGCGGCGCTTTTGGTGCTCGCGGTAAGATGGACAAGTGTACTTTCTGTGCCGGTGGTCCTGAAGAGAACCATTCTGACGCAGAACGTCAGAAATATGGTTCTAACCGTATCGCTGAAGGTAAGCTACCTATGTGTGCCGAACTGTGTGCAACTAAATCGCTACTAGCGGGTGATGCAGAGATGGTTTCTGCTATCTTCCGTGAGCGTGTTGCATACCGTGGTTCTAAAAACGCAATTTGGGGTTGATCAACTTAGGTTGAACATCTTCCAACATACTACTTGTTGGCCTGTTTAGTTGGGCCAACAAGCGGTAACAGAGGACGTATTATGAACAAATGGTTTAAACACATAGGTATTGCTATTGCACTGTTATTCAGTGTGACGGCTTTTGCTCATGATGGTGCTGATCATGCTGATGATGCCAAAGCTAATAATGGCCAAATTTGGTCACAGCTTAAAGCGGGTGCAGAAGGTCGTACAACATCGTTAAGTGAGTTTCATGCTCAGCCAATCAATACGTATGATTTACGTGTCCTTGAGCTGCGTAGTGACCTATTAGCGCCAGCGTTAATGGCTGCGCTATTTGGTATGATCATTATCTTTATCCTGTTTATCAAAGTGAATGGCATCTCCAAGCTGCACGGTGGTTTCTCAGGTAAGTTAGTGTATCGCTGGTCTAAGTTTGACGTGTCAATTCACTGGTTAGGCGCAATTCCATGCCTACTATTGATTTTGACTGGCCTAACACTATTGGCGGGACGTTTCTTCTTCCAGCCATATATCGGTGAAGGTATATGGTCAAACCTTGTCTATGCTGCAAAGCAAGTGCACGACTACATGGCGATCCCGTTCATGCTTGGTTGGGCGTTAATGACAACGCTTTGGGCTAAAAATCAGCTACCAAAGATGTACGACGTTAAATGGATGATGGTTGTTGGTGGTTACATCAACTTCGGTCCATTTAAAGGCAAGCATCCTGATGCTGGTTTCGCTAACGCGGGTGAGAAGTTATGGTTCTGGGCCTTTGCTTTATTTGGTCTAGTGATCTCTGCTTCAGGTATGTTGCTGCTATTCCCGAACTTGTTCGAGCCTAGCCGTACATTGAGCTTGATTGCATTGGTACTTCACTCTATCAGCGCTATCATCATTACTGCTTTCTCAATCGTACATATCTTTATGGCTACGGTTATGTCTGAAGGTGGTATGGAATGTATGGTTTCAGGTTACTGTGATGAAACTTGGGCAAGTCAGCACCACAATCTTTGGTTCGATGAGATCAAAGAGAATGGAACGCTTAAATACAAAGAGTAAACTCTTTGGTATTTAAGGCTTGAACGGCAAACACCTCAGTTGATTTATTCACTGAGGTGTTTTTGTTTTAAATGGACAAATGACAAGTTGGTCGATTTATGCGCTTTTGCTAAAACATGACTTACTTAACAAAATGCTCTACATTTCCTTGATAGGAAACGTTAAGTTATAACCAAATCACGTTTTACTGCGATTTAAAGTGTTAATTTTGCTCTCCGCTGGTTCATTTTGATATTTCTCTTTTACTTTTGAACAGCCATCTTTGATAGGAATCTTTATGTCTTCAATTATTTTGCCCGATAGTGCTCAACCTTATAAAGCAAATATCACCACGCCAGATTGGATGATTAGCGGTATGGAAAAGGTGATGCAGTTCTATGTCGATCGCAATCTAAGGTTAGATACGGTTTCCGCCGAGATGATGCCAAATCCTGTTGAAGGTAAGAAATACATGCTTTATGCGCATGTGCCTTTCTGTCATACCTTGTGCTCATACTGTACTTTCCACCGCTTCCTATTTAATGAAGACAAAGCCCGCAGCTATTTTGTCTCTTTGCGTAAAGAGATGGATATGGTGAAAAATCTCGGTTACGACTTTGAGTCTATGTATATCGGCGGTGGTACCACCACGGTATTAGAAGATGAATTAGCTCGCACCATTGAGCACGCTAAAACCTTGTTCCCAGGCATTAAAGAGGTGTCGTGTGAGTCAGATCCACAGCACTTAGATAGCCCCGGCTTTAAACAGTTGAAAGGGCTGGTCGACAGAATGTCTATCGGGGTGCAGAGCTTTAATGATGACATCTTGACCATGACTGACCGGATTGAAAAATTCGGTACGGGTCAGCAGACGTTCGACAAGATCATGGCGGCTAAAGAGCTGTTTCCTATTATTAACGTTGATCTTATTTTTGGCTTTCGTGGTCAAACAGATGAAGTTATTCAGCATGACTTAGATATGGCGGCAAAGTTAGACCCACGTCAAATCACCACCTACCCCTTGATGATCACTCATCAAACGCGTAAAAGTGTTAAGGGGACATTGGCTGCACCGCATGGCGACATGGCACGTCAATACCGTCAGATCCTAAATAGTTTGAATGGCCAATATAATCAGCTTTCTGCTTGGGCATTTGGAAAGACGCACAATGAAGGTTTTGATGAGTACGTTATTGATTATGATGAATATTTAGGGGTTGGTTCAGGCTCTTTCAGTTTCTTAGATGACACGCTTTACGTGAATACCTTTTCGTTGAAGAAGTATCAGGAGCGTATAAGAAATGGGAATATGGGTGTTGAACAGCAAAAAAATTATGGTCGTAAAGAGGTGATGCAATATCGCTTTTTATTGGGCATGTTCTCAGGGCGTTTATCACGTAAATACTTCCGGGAGACGTTTGGCGTCAATCTTGATACTGCGTTATTTAAAGAGATGACGTCAATGAAAGCCATGGGTGCCATCAAGAATGACCCTACCGATCCAGACAACTTAATCGTGACTGACAACGGCAAAATGATGGGGCTGTTGATGATGAAAGAATTTTATTCAGGCATGGACAATGTACGAGCCCAGCTGCGTAAACCATTAAAAGAGTGTGATATGTAATCAGTTAATATTGGCTAAGCTAATATTATCAATTGGTTTGATTAGGTCCACTAAACTCTCCCCACAACAAAGGCGGTAACTACTTTAGAGTATTTACCGCTTTGTTTTTTCACCCCGATAAATTTCTTATGTCTGCAGCGAAATTAGGTGCTCTAAACGAACGATATCTTCCCTAATTTGTACGATATACGTATCGGTATATCGCATTTTATCAAACTCATAAAGACACGCTTTATAACGTTTGAGACGAGTCTCGAGCGACTCCTGGAACTCCGTGAGTTCATCCATACTAATAATTGAGTCCATTCAACTATCCTATTCCGTTGGGATGTGGCCATAATATACGCAGTCAAGCCGTGACTGTGTAAGTGTTTTAAGTATAGTCAAAATGGGTGGAATAACAGAAAAGATTTATAATTCATTATTACGAGGTTTTTCTGAAGCTTAATACTGACGGCAAATGCATATTTAGTTATAAATGTCGTCAAGTCTCACAACTGCTTGAGATATGTCTTACATGAAACGACTATAAAACGCCCAAAAGTACGCTAGAGCATTCTCGGAAATGTAAAATTGAACAGTTTCTCAAGATAAAAGCTAATGACTTACGCATTGGGCTTGGCGCACGAATACAAATCTCTTACTATCAATGTATCGCACTCTATTTATCGGGTTGTCATGGGCAGTATTTTACTTGTTGCAAACTTAAACTGTGATCGTATCTTTAACCTCAATAAACCGCTGAAAACAGGAGGTCGATTTCATTATCAAGATGGCGGCCAGCGGCTTGGTGGCGGTGGTGCTAATACGGGGATCGGCTTAGTTTGGGCTGGGCATCAAGTGACGTTAGTGACTGAAGTCGGGCGTGACGACGTCGGTGATTGGTTGTTAGCAGAAGCGAGTACTCAGGGAATTAATTGCAGCTTAGTGCAGCGTCGAGCGGGTCCTACTAACGAAATGCTATTGATGATGACGCCTGATGGTGAGCGAACCATCATTCGTCCCGAGCGACCAACATTTGAGTTACCCATTCCGCCTCAATGGGGCACGATTGATGCTTTTTATATTAATTCATCATCTGAAGGTGCTGCTAGCTGGGCGAAAACGGCGATTAAGCATTGTTGGGTGATAGCCCAATTGGCTAAAGATGAGCGAGCTCGACCTTGCCATATTTTATTAGCCTCCTTAAGTGATATGCATGGACGTTGCGGACAGCTGCCATGGGAGTTTGCCAAGTCGATAGCGGGCGAAAGTTTGCAATATTTTATTGTGACGGATGGTGAGAATGGCGCCACGCTCTACAGTGGATCTGAACCCGTTGATGTGGCGGCGGTGCCGAGTGTGGTGGTTGATACCACTGGCGCGGGGGATGCCTATGCTGCAGGCCTTATTAACGGTCTGGTTAACAACTTGACCATGGTTGAGTCGATGCAAGAGGCTTCGACTTGGTCTAGCTACGCAGTGGCCTGTGAGAGTTCAATCCCAGGAAAAGGCTTAAAAGAGTATTTAACTGCAGGAGCTCAATCTAAATCGTCATCTTAATGTCACTATTATCAAGTAGCTTTAGCTATGGATTGGCGTTTTCTTTGGTTGATTAACCTCTTTTTAAACTGCTTTTTGCCCTGTTATCCTACAGGGCCATTTTTCTTCAATAATCCCCTCTCTTATCAATACTAATAATCAATGCGAGCCAATCGGATTTCAGTTAATATTAACACTTAGTTAACAAGTCAGGCTTGTTTGAGTGAGTTCAATTTAATGGCGTGAAGTGAGCATCATATATGGGTCATAAAGTGTGGAACGATAAAAAACGGTTTATTTGGACCCTGACGGTTTTGTTACTAGCAGCTTTTGTTGTCACCAGCGGTATCAGTTATCAAGTGGCACATGATTCATTAAGTCAGCAAATCGAAGAAAATACTCTACCGTTAACCAGTGATAATATTTATTCAGAAATACAACAGGATCTACTCAAACCTATCTTTATTTCATCGCTGATGGCGCAAGATACTTTTGTACGTGATTGGACCCTAGATCAGGAGAAATCACCAGATAAGGTAGTACGCTATCTTAAAGAGATCCAAGAGAAGTACGGTACTGTCACTAGCTTTTTTGTTTCTGAAGCTAGCCGCAACTACTACCATTCGAGCGGTGTGCTAAAACAGATCGATGATCTTGACCCAAATGATGCTTGGTATTTCAGGGTGCGCTCGCTGCCTAAGTCTGAACATTATGAAGTGAATATCGATCAAGACACGGCTAACCGTAATCGAACCGTTATTTACGTCAATTATAAGGTGTTCGACTTTGACGGTAACTTCATAGGGGTCACAGGTGTTGGCTTGGCAGTTGAAAGTGTAAAGAAAATGGTTGAGCTCTATCAAACCCGATATAACCGCAGTGTCTATTTTACCGATAGGCAAGGCAACATCACTTTGCATAGCGAAGGTTTCTCTGGCGGCGATACTTTACAAACTACCCCAGGGCTAGAGATGCTCGCCACCCGCATTTTAACCAGTCCTAGCGCTGCTTTATCATATGAACGAGATGGTAGAACCATTTTTCTTAATAGCCGTTTAGTCGCAGATTTTAAGTGGTACTTGCTGGTGGAACAAGATGAAAGCTTAGGGAAACAGAAACTGCTTACCACGTTCTGGGCTAACTTAGGGCTGAGTATCTTTGTGACGTTGGCCATTTTGATAATAGCCAATATGACTTTGGGTAAATATCAACGAAAACTAGAGTTGATGGCGTCGACTGATAAGCTGACGGGAGCTGCCAATCGTCAAGCTTTTGAAGAGTACTTTGCTAAATCTCTGGCTCGTTCGGTGTTGGATAGTACTCCAATGTCGGTGTTGATTTTTGATATCGACTATTTCAAACGCGTTAATGATCTCTATGGCCACAACATGGGCGATTTGGTGATTCAGACCGTCAGTAACATGGTTAAATCTCAACTTAGGGATGAAGATATGCTGTGCCGCTGGGGCGGGGAAGAGTTCCTAATTCTACTGCCAAATATCGATTTGAGTCGTAGCCACGATATTGCTGAGCGAATTAGAGAATCTATAGAAGCTCGGGTTATTCGAGTTAATGGCAATGAAATACGGGTAACAGTGAGCGTTGGTGTTGCAGAACATCGCACTTCAGAAAAGCCTGAAGAGTTGATTAACCGTGTTGATGTGGTGCTATATCAAGCAAAAGAACAGGGCAGAAATAGAGTGGTATTGTCCTATTAACCCGCCATTGTCAGCACCAGCCGAGCATCTTATTTTGTGTGAGTTTACCTTGTCTGATGCAAGGACGGTTATCTGCTTAATCAAGATCTAGCAGCCCTAAAATATACTGGTAACAATACTTTATTTTAAACCCGCCCGGATGATATTCATCATTGTTGATGAAGCTAGGGTATCGCTATCACAATAACGAATGATAGGATAAAAGCACGATAATTAAGAGCATTTTTTGATGACAGCGCAAATACTCATTAAGCAAATTTCAGGTTTATATCGCGGCAATGACCGGACAGAATTTGGCGCCGTGCAAAGTGGCATTAATCAAAAACACGATTGTAAGCAGCTGATTGTCGCTGAAGGAACGGTTGAAGGCGATAGCCAAGCAGATCCCAAGCATCACGGTGGGCTCGACAGAGTATTGCACCATTTCCCTCGAGAGCATTATGGTCAATATCGCCGCTGGGATATGATCACCGGCTTTAAAGATGCTCCTGCGATGGGCGAGAATATTAGTACTGTCGGACTGGATGAAACCCAAGTCAATATTGGCGATATTGTCCAAATAGGCGAGGTGATATTACAAGTGACACAGCCTAGGTCGCCATGTTTTAAACTCAATCTGCAGTTCGGTCACAATGAGTTTGCGTTAGCGATGCAACAGAGTGGCCGTTGTGGCTGGTTTTATCGAGTACTGAAAAGCGGCACAATTGATGATGCTGACACCATTACGCTGATTGAAAGGTGTTCTGATATTAGTGTTGCAGAAGCGATGCATATTTATTTCTTGCCCGAGTTCGATGCAGTGCAATATCAACGTTTAGCGAATTGCCCTGGACTTGCGGCATCTTGGGTTGGAAGTTTACAGCGTCGAATGGCAAATAATGCCATTGAAGATTGGCAAATGCGTTTATATGGCGTACAACAAGCTTAGTTTTTTAACTGACTATTTAATAAGTATTTTCAAGGAATGGAATGATGACTCGAGATGAGAAAAACATGGGGATCGTTGTACATGTGGCCAGTTTTGCCGGCTATTTGATCCCGTTTGGCAGTATTTTAGGGCCATTGATCGTGTGGTTGATGAAGCGAGATGAATTGCCATTTGTTGATAGTTGCGGCCGCAACTGCCTGAACTTTAAGATCAGCATGGCGATCTACGCGATGATCAGCGCGGTGTTGATGTTAGTGGGTGTGGGCTTCATTTTACTCGGGATTTTGGCGATCGTTGATATTGTGTTTACGATTATTGCAGCGATGAAAGCCAGTGAAGGCGAAAGTTATAAATACCCAATGTCGATTAAATTTATCAAGCCACGTACATAAGTTTAGCGGTTAGAGTTGCCTACCGAGTGACCTCGGTAGGCAACGTCATTACTCAGGTTAAACCTTAAAGTTAGCCACTAATGAATCGAGTCGATGCGCAAGCTGGCTGAGTGATTGGCTGGCTTTAGCAGCATCTTCAGCGGTATCTGCAGTGCGCTGGGTAATATCGTTAATATCACTCACGTTACGATTAATATCTTCAACGACGGTTGATTGCTCTTCAGTGGCGGCTGCAACTTGTATATTCATGTCACTGATTGAACCAATGCGCTCACTAATGCCGGTCAGTGATTGACTCGCTTCGTCCACAGCATTAACTCCCTCAATAGATCGAGAGCGGCTTTGTTCCATCGCTTCAACCGCACGACTCGCTTCGGCTTGCAGCTTATCAATCATCACCTGTACTTCATTGGTTGAAGTGGCTGTGCGTGATGCTAAATTACGCACTTCGTCGGCAACCACTGCAAAACCACGACCGGCTTCACCGGCTCTGGCGGCTTCAATTGCAGCATTTAGCGCTAATAAGTTTGTTTGTTCAGACACCGCTCGAATCACATCGAGGATACTTTCGATAGATTTAGTGTGAGTTGCTAGTGACTCAACGACTTCACCGACTTGTTCGACATCATTGGACAGTTGACTAATGGTTTCGCGTGCTCGAGTCACAACGACTTGACCGTTAGTTGAATCCGTATCTGCGGCTCTTGCTGTATCTGCTGCTTGCGCGGCATTACTGGCAATTTCATTAACCGTAGCGCCCATTTCATTAATAGCGGCAACGACCATAATGGTTTGGTCTTTTTGCAGCTGGCTGTCTTCTAAAGTGCGCTGTGCCTGGTGAGATACATCGATGGCAGAGCAACCGAGTTGTTTACTGGTTTCAGCCACTTCAATCATCGAAGCTTGAATTTTGCTGATAAAACTATTAAACCCCTTGGCTAGCTGGGCTAATTCGTCTTCTCCTTCAACTGGCAGTCGTTGACGCAGATCGCCTTCACCTTCACCAATATCGCGCAGCATGTCAGCCACTTTGGCGATGGGGCGGCTAACTGAGCTGGCGACTAAGCTTGATAAAGCGATGAATATCGCAGCAATAATAATGGTCCAGATAAGGATTTTATAGGCTGACTCTTCGAGCAGTGAAAAAATCTCGCTTTCAGGTACTTGCGCAATTAAGTACCAATCCATTGACGGAATATAGCTGCTAGCAATGAACATAGCTTCGCCATCGATATCTGTTTTCAATAGGTTGAAATCAGTACGCCGCATTAGGCTTGAAGTGTCGGTGCCACGATATAGATTGTTTAAATCCGCCTTACCTATTTGTGCCGTGTCTGGGTGTAATTTTACTTGCCCCTTGCTGTCGACCAAATAGACAAATCCTGATTGTTCAATTTTAAATGAGCGTAATAACTGCACCATATCATCGAGAGATTTACCTAAACCGACTAAGCCACGACCATTGGGCTGCTGATAGTTAATAAATAGCTTCACATCGCCATTGTCTTCAGTGAATACATTCAACATCGTCTCTTGGCCGCTGTTCTTGTAATCGAAGAACCAAGCATCTTGAGTCGGGTTTAGCTCTCGCAGAAAACCATCTTGAGTATAGTAAGCCGCGCTTTCTTTATCCGCAAAAGAGGCTTGGGCTAAATCATATTGGCGGGAGATCTCGTTTAACTGGCTCACCAGCAAAGGTTCACCGGCTGCGGGGCGCTCCTCTTCTAGCCATTGGAGTAGCATTTTATTGTTGGCGAGTTGCTGAGCTGCATTCATTAATGTCGAAATGTTGAGTTCGAGCTTATTGCGGATCTGCGCCAACATATTGGGCATCTCCGAGGTCAACATGCGTTGTTCTACCACTTGTTTAGCGCTTTGTTGGCTAAGCATGCCGACAAGGGCTGTGGAGAGTAATACTGTTAGGGTCACAGTAAGCAGAATTTTCTGTTTAATGGTGAGCATATTCAATTTCATAAAAATTAGATTGCCTAATACAGCCAATATCGATGGCCGAAAGTAGTGGATTGATAACAGACTCGGCACAGTGGTCGAAAAACCTATTTTTAGGCTGAGCTTTGTGAAGAGGGATCTGTTTTGTAACGTGTAGGAATAAAGGCAGGTATCTGAATTTCAGTCTGAAATCTGTACTCTTATATTAGCGCGGAGGATTATGTCTATTTTTTGTTATTGGTGCAACTAAAAATGCACACCTTGTGGCGTGCATTTAGTTTTAATATCGTAATCTACACTGATATCAATTCATTAAGAAGTTGCATTTTATGAATTGAGTTTCAATGGCATTTACATGTTTGGATAGTTAGGACCGCCACCGCCTTCAGGCGTTACCCAAGTGATATTTTGGCTTGGATCTTTGATATCGCAAGTCTTACAGTGAATACAGTTTTGGCTGTTAATCACAAACTTATTCTCGCCAGCCTCTTCAACAACTTCATATACCCCTGCTGGGCAATATCGCTGTGCGGGTTCATCAAATTTAACCAAGTTGAAATCGATTGGGATCCGCACATCCTTTAAACGAAGATGGCACAGCTGATCTTCCTCATGGAAAGTATTCGACAAATAAACCGACGACAGCTTATCAAAGCTGAGTTTTCCGTCTGGCTTAGGGTAATCAATTTTGCTGTAGGCGCTTGATTCCGCCATCTGTGCGTAATCAGGTTTTTCATCTCTAAGGGTGACCGGAAACTTACCGCCAAACCAATTTTGGTCAATAAAGTTAAATGCACCGCCAAGGTATGTTCCAAACTTGTGCATAGCAGGGCCAAAATTACGTGAACAATAAAGTTCCTCTTTTAGCCAGCTCTCATCAAATCGCTCTTGCAGACAAATAAGATCTTTGCCTCCATCCACTCCCGCTAGCATCGCTTGTGCTAGCGTTTCAGCTGCTAACATTCCGCTCTTCATCGCGGTATGTGTGCCTTTAATTTTGGCAAAATTTAAGGTGCCAGCATCACAGCCAATGATCATTCCACCAGGGAATGAGAGTTTTGGTAAAGAGTTCAAGCCACCTTTGGTGATAGCTCGAGCACCATAAGAGACACGTTCGCCGCCGGTGAGCGTTTTAGCAATGACAGGATGAGTCTTATAACGTTGGAATTCGTCAAACGGACTTAAATGCGGATTCTTATAGTTGAGATCAACAATCAAACCAACGGCAATTTGGTTGTTTTCGAGATGATACATAAAGCCACCACCCGACGCGCCTTCAGTTAAAGGCCAACCACCAGTATGCACCACTTTGCCGAGCTCATGTTGTTCGCTGGGAACGGTCCAAATTTCTTTAAAACCAAGGCCATAATGCTGTGGGGTTTTACCATTTTCAAGTTGGTATTTTTCAATGAGCTGTTTGCCTAAATGGCCACGACAACCTTCTCCAAATACGGTGTATTTAGCGTGAAGTTCCATGCCAGGCTCATAGCTACCTTTTGGCTGGCCATCTTCGCCAACACCCATGTCACCGACTTGGATCCCTTTAACGCTGCCATCAGCATTAAAAAGCAGTTCGCTTGCAGGGAAACCTGGGAACACCTCAACACCAAGCTCTTCAGCACGCTCCGCTAACCAGCGGCATAGATTACCAACACTAATGATGTAATTGCCTTCATTGTGCATGGTCTTTGGAACCAAAGCATTCGGCATAATACGGGCGCCAGTTGCTGAGCTCAACATGTGGATCTCGTCGTGAGTTACCGCAGTGTGCAGCGGTGCGCCGGACTCTTTCCAGTCGTGAAAAAGCTCACCTAATACTTTGGGTTCAAAAACGGCTCCAGAGAGAATGTGGGCGCCGACTTCAGAACCTTTCTCTACTACACAGACAGTGAGTTCTTGACCACTGTCCTTGGATATCTGCATTAAACGACAAGCTGCTGCTAATCCTGAGGGCCCGGCACCCACGATTACAACATCGAACTCCATTGATTCGCGTTCCATCAGTTCATCTTCCTTTATTTCCCCCGATGATTACAGTGGCAAAAAGCTCACGCACTATAAACGGGTGTTTTAATCTTTAACTTCACTTTACCTCAAAATAGGGCTACGGCACAGAGTTTAAACTGTTCTAGTGCAGCTATTTTAAGCACATTTTTGGGTGATGGCGGTCACACATATTCCACATGCGCTGTTTTTTAATGCGAATAGTGACGATGAAGCTATGGTTTGTCGCCGAAAAACGCCTATAATCAAGTTTGACGGTTCTCCGAGCTTCTAATCCTACGTCGAGACAGATAAGGGTTTTTAGCCGTGGCAATAACGCCACCGGGGTGAGAAAAGAAATGATCTCACCTCCCCTTACTTGGAAAGGTGATCATGTCCCAACTACAAGACAATTTTGGTCGACGGTTTCATTATCTGCGTATGTCAGTGACTGACGTATGTAACTTTAAATGCACTTATTGCCTCCCTGATGGTTATCGTCCCGACGGTAAACCCAAGTTTCTCGATCTCAATGAGATAGAACATTTAGTTTCTGCCTTCTCTGAAGTCGGCACGCAAAAAGTTCGGATCACCGGTGGTGAACCCTCTTTGCGTAAAGATTTCACCGATATTATTCGGATTGTTAAAGATAACGAAAAAATCAAAACTATCGCCACCACAACTAATGGTTATCGCTTAGCTAAGCATGCCCAAGAGTGGTATGACGCTGGGCTCAGACGCATCAATATCTCTGTCGACAGTCTCGACCCGAAGATGTTTTATCAAATTACCGGTGAGAATAAGTTTGATGAAGTGATGCGCGGTGTCGATGCAGCGCTAGAGGCGGGCTTTGAGCGCGTAAAAATCAACGCTGTATTGCTTAAGGGTCTCAATGATAAGGACTTGCCACGCTTCCTGCATTGGATTAAAAGTACGCCTATTGATTTGCGTTTTATTGAGCTAATGGAAACAGGTTTAGGCCACGACTACTTTAAAGCGCATCATTTAGCTGGCGCCGATATCAAAACTCAGCTGCAACAAGAGGGCTGGCAGTTTGATACTCCTTCGGCGGATGATGGTCCTGCACAAAACTTTAGCCATCAAGACTACCAAGGTCGTATTGGGCTTATCATGCCTTATGCTAAAAACTTTTGTGCCAGCTGTAATCGCTTACGTGTTTCAGCCAAAGGTAAGTTACACCTGTGTTTGTTCACTGAAAATGGGGTCGACTTACGTGATTTGCTGCAAACACCCGATCAACAAGCTGAGCTTATTGAGCGTTTGCACGGACAGCTCGCACAGAAAAAAGAGACGCATTTTCTGCACGACGGTATCACCGGCGTGACGCAGCATCTTGCTTCTATCGGTGGCTAAATTTAGATCTGACGCAAATCTATTGCGTCAGATCCCCGCTATAATCGCCGCATTGACTGCTATTTAGTTAAATTAAAGAGACCGTTATGGGACATTGTACTCAGAGCCAATTTTTGCCACTCAATATTGCTGTATTAACCTTGTCAGACAGCCGTAATATCGACAACGACACCTCCGGTCAGTTTTTAGAAAGTGCACTGCTTGAAGCGGGGCATAACTTGGCCGACCGCCAGATAATTAAAGATGACAAATATCAGATCCGTGCAGTGGTCTCGCGGTGGATAGCCTCAGATAACGTCCAAGTGATTATCACGACAGGCGGCACCGGTTTTACTGAAAGAGACAACACACCTGATGCCGTCAAGCCACTCTTTGATCGCGATATCGAAGGTTTTGGTGAGCTATTTCGTCATATCACCTATACCGAGCTCGGCACTTCAACCGTGCAGTCTCGCGCACTCGGTGGCATTGCTAATAAAACCGTTATATTTTGTCTTCCTGGTTCAACCGGAGCATGTAAAACCGGTTGGAATAAAGTGCTGAAAGAGCAGTTGGACGCTACGCATCGCCCTTGTAATTTTGTGATGCACGTTAAGAAAATAACAGACTAACTTGTAGATAACGCCATGTGTTAACGCAATATATTGCGTTAACAGGCTATTCTATAAGGTGTTTTGATAAATATGTTGATTAAGAAGGTTTAACCCTAATGACAAATGCTTTTACCCATATCAATGCAGACGGTAACGCACACATGGTTGATGTTACTGATAAGTTAGTAACTGAACGTGAAGCTAGAGCAGAAGCTTATATCGAGATGGCGAGTGAAACGCTCGACATGATCATGAAAGGCAGCCATCACAAAGGTGATGTATTTGCCACGGCGCGTATTGCTGGTATTCAAGCGGCAAAGAAAACATCTGATTTGATCCCACTGTGTCATCCTTTGATGCTGACGAAAGTTGAGGTTGAGCTTGAAGCGCAACCTGAGCATAACCGTGTTTGGATCCGCAGCTTGTGTAAGCTTTCGGGTAAAACCGGTGTTGAAATGGAAGCGTTAACCGCGGCATCAACTGCAGCACTGACGATTTACGATATGTGTAAAGCGGTACAAAAAGATATGGTGATTTCTCAAGTGCGTTTACTTGAGAAGCGTGGCGGTAAATCTGGTCATTTTAAGGTATAGAAAGAGATGATAAACGTACTGTTTTTTGCGCAAGTAAGAGAGCTACTTGGCACCGCAAGCATCAAAGTCGAAGCGGCCGAAAATACCCAAACAGCTGAAGGGTTGCGAGCAACATTAGCGGCTACAGATGATAAATGGGCCAAGATTATGGCGTCAGACAAACTATTGGTGGCGGTTAATCAAACCATTAGCCAGTGGGATAGTGCTATTGAAGATGGCGATGAAGTTGCCTTTTTCCCACCAGTGACTGGAGGCTAAAATGATCCGCGTACAAACTGCAGATTTTAGTGTTCCAGAAGAGTATCAGTTAATTAGCCAAGAAAATGGTGATGGCGCAGTGGTCACTTTTGTGGGTAAAGTACGTGACTTCAATGATGGCAGCGCCGTTACTGATCTTACACTTGAGCATTACCCTGGCATGACCGAAGCGGTATTGAATCAAATAGAAGCTGAGGCGCGTGAGCGCTGGCCACTCAACCACGTTACGATTATTCATCGTGTTGGTCGAATGGCTTTAGGTGAGCAGATTGTATTTATTGGTGTTACCAGTGCGCATCGAAAAGCAGCATTTGCAGCGTGTGAGTTTTTAATCGACTTTTTAAAGACCAAAGCCCCATTTTGGAAACTTGAAGCGGGTGAAGAAGGTGCAAGCTGGGTTGAAGCGCGTGATTCCGATGAACAAGCGGCGAATGTGTGGAATAAAAAGTAATAGTATTTAAAATTAAGTGTATAGGGAGTTACTTGATGAAGCTTAGCGTGGTCTTGCTGTCGGTTCTAATGCCATTGTTGCTACTAAGCAAAACGGCGGTTGCGACTGAGGATGTGCCGGCAATAGCGGCAGCATCGAGTATCAAATTTGCCTTAGATGATGTGGCGAAGCAGTTTAATCAAGATACGGGTGGAAAAGTACGGATCACTTATGGTTCGTCGGGTAATTTTGTTGCCCAGATAAAGCATGGAGCCCCGTTTGAAATTTTTCTTTCGGCTGACGAGCGCTACACCAATCAACTTGCGAGTGCCGGCCAAACTCAAGGCGAAGGGATCGTTTACGCGGTAGGCAAGCTTGCGCTTGCAGCCCCTAAAACCTCACCGCTGGTCTTAGATGAAAATCTCGATGGACTTAAGCTGCTCATCGACACTCAAGCACTTAAGCGTTTTGCTATTGCCAATCCTGACCATGCACCTTATGGCGAACGAGCCAAAGAAGCGTTGCAAAACTTAGGTTTATGGCAAAAGATTCAACCACAACTTATTTTTGGTGAGAATGTATCGCAAGCGGTACAGTTTGCGTTAAGTGGCTCTACTCAAGGTGGCTTAATCGCATTATCGCTGGCGTCAGCAGAGCGCTTTAAGAGCCGAGCAAATTATGTGGTTATCCCCCAATCTTTATATAGCCCACTGAAACAACGCATGGTGTTGACCCTAAAAGCGGGTCAAACAGCGAAAGAGTTCTATCACTATATTCAAACCGATAAAGCGCAGCATATCTTTGCTGAGTATGGTTTTGGCAAAGCGGTTAACTAATGGATTGGGAAGCACTTTGGCTATCAATTAAACTCAGTACTGTCACCGTCGTCATATTGGTGCCAATGGCTATTTTAGCCGGACGTTTCTTGGCTTATCGTCAATTTCGCGGTAAGTCTTGGGTCGAGGCTTTGGTTATGGTGCCGTTAGTGTTGCCACCAACAGTGATTGGTTATTATCTATTGGTCGGTTTGGGCAGTGAGTCCTGGCTAGGACAAATGCTAGAGCAGTTGCTCGGACATCAATTAGTGTTTCATTTCTCAGGGTTGGTAGTCGCTTCTATTTTTATCAATATCCCGTTTGCTATTCAGCCTATTCAACGTGCTTTTGAAGCCGTACCCGAAGATGTGCGTGATGCCGCCGCTTGCTGTGGTATGAGCCGTACTAAAGCGCTATTTAAAATTGAGTTGCCTATGGTGTGGCCGGGCGTATTAACGGCAATGGTGCTGTGTTTTTCCCATGTATTAGGGGAATTCGGTGTCGTGTTAATGATGGGTGGTAATATTGCGGGTGAAACTAAAACCATTGCCATCTCTATTTATGACAGCGTACAGGCATTTGATTTTGCCAGTGCGGGTAATATGTCATTGGTGCTATTACTATTTGCGATTACGGTATTGGCACTGACCACCAGTTTGTCACGACGAGTCGGAGGTAAGCATGTCTCAAGTCGTCGCTGATCTATTTTGTCGAATTAAACAAACCGAGCATATCACTATAGATGCCGAATTTACCTGTAAAGCGGGTGAAGTGCTGGCTGTGGTTGGACCGTCGGGTGGCGGTAAGTCAACATTGTTGCGGATGATAGCTGGCTTAAATAAGCCGCAGTCTGGTGAGATCCGTTATGGACAAACCAGCTGGTATTGCGATAAAAAGTCGATTCAGCTAAGTCCACAACAACGGCATTTAGGCTATGTGCCGCAGCACTTTGGTTTGTTTCCCAATCTAACCGCGTTAGAAAATGTGATCGCAGCATTAGACCATATTCCCAAATCTGAACGTGCGCCGCGGGCTAAAGATTGGTTAGAACGGGTGAATCTACATGGGTTACCCGACAGGCTGCCAGCGCACCTTTCTGGCGGTCAGCGACAACGGGTGGCATTGGCGCGTGCATTAGCACGTGAGCCCTCAGTTTTGCTGCTTGATGAACCCTTTTCTGCTGTGGACAGAGAAACTCGTGAGCGTTTGTATTTAGAGCTTGCTCGCTTGAAAGAGCAGTTAGCGATCCCAGTCATTATGGTCACTCATGATCTTAATGAAGCATTGTTATTGGCTGATAACATGATTTTGATCAGCCAAGGAAAAATGTTACAGCAAGGCCATCCACGAGAAGTGCTGACTCGGCCGCGCGACGAAGCCGTAGCAAAACAGATGGGATTGCGTAATATCTTTGATGCCTATGTTATTGCACAGGAAGAGGAGCGGCAGATCACTTGGCTTAAGTTTGGTGATCATCTTATCGCCAGCACTTACTTTGAGAGCCTAAATGTTGGCGCAAAAGTGCGCTGGGTGATCCCCAATCAAGGCGTTAGATTTAATTCGATTAAAAAAGGCCGTTTGTGTCGTAGCTTTAATAAGCTCGATATTACCATTGATTCGATGCTGGTGATGGGCGAAACGGTACGTATTCTGGCGAGTGTTGTGGGCGTAAAGCATAAAATTAACGCCGAAGTGCCATTACATTTAGTCCAAAAACTGGAACTTGTAGAGGGTGGCGAAACGACGGTGGCGCTAAAATCCGAATTGATCCATATTTTGGAAGCTCATACGGAATAAACCGCTGAGCAATAAGCGCCAACGTATGATCAAAGTTTAATCTTTACGTCACCTTGGTGTTATGTGTTTTGTCATAGTATGGGCTCCTAATCTAAACGAGGTGTTTATCTGATGACAAAATGGTTAACCGGTTCAATTATTCTTTCTGCTGTATTAACCTTGCCTGCAGTGGCTGCTTATAATGGTCCTGGAGTGGCAAGTCATGCTACAACGGCTGCTGATGCAGCTAAAGCAAAAGACGATACACCCATTGAGTTGACGGGCTATCTAGTTAAAAGTTTAGGTGATGAAAAATACCTATTTCGTGATCAAAGCGGCGAAGTAGAGGTCGAGATAGACAATGCATTGTGGCGTGAAATAGAAGTCACTAGCGACACTAAGGTCACATTGATTGGTGAAGTTGATGATGAATGGAAAGGCATTGAAATAGAAATTGACAGTATGCGTCTGGTTTCTCAATAATTGTTTATTAGTATGATTTAGCGTTTTATTTTTCGGAGGAGCCATGGCTCGTTGGCTGGTGGGATTGTTATTAGTATCAGGTAGTGCATTGGCAGGCCAAGGTCTGTATCCGCTCATGTCGACGGGAGATTACCCATCGCCGATAGAAATGATGCAAAAGCTAGAGCTACAGCACCCTGGCGTGATCTCTGAATTTGAAGCTGAACTCGATAATGGAGAACTCATTTACGAGTTTAAGATGATCGATCCGCAAGCAAAAACAATTACTGAATATGAATACCGTGCAATTGATGGCAGCCTTAAAGAGCGTGATATCGGGCGCTTAAAGAATGATGATAAGGACGAACTTGCTGGCATAATGATGCTACAGCAAAGTGGACTAACATTTTCTGAAATGTTAACCCTTGTGTGTAAAGACAGCACGGGGCATTTGGTGAAGGCTGAGGTCGATAATGACCTTGGAATAAGCTATATCGAGTTGGAAATGTTAGATGCCGAGGGTAAACGAAAGTTAGCCTTCGATATGGAAAATAAGCAATTACTACCACTGCTCAAATGGGATTAAAGCATGAAAATACTCATGGTTGAAGACGATGCGACTACCATCGAATACGTTGTAAAAGGATTTATTGAGCAGGGGCACAATATTGAAACGGCCACCGACGGTCATCAAGGATTACTGCTAGCGACCAGCATGAAGTATGACTTGATCATTTTAGACCGCATGCTACCCCAACTCGACGGGCTTAAACTATTAGCAGCATTGCGTGCGACGGGCAGCCAAACACCAGTACTTATTCTATCGGCGTTGAGTCATGTGGATGAACGCGTTAAAGGTTTACGCGCTGGTGGCGATGATTATATGACTAAGCCGTTTGCGTTTTCTGAGCTATTGGTGCGTGCTGAAAAGTTGATGCAACGTGGTGAGTCACAACCCATGGTGACCAACTTAAATGTTGGCCCATTAGGGATTGAGCTGCTGACCCGAAAAGTCACATTGGACGGGCAAGAGATCTTGCTACAGCCTAAAGAGTTTCAGTTACTAAAATACCTTATGGAACATGAGAATCAAGTTATCAGTCGTACACTGTTATTTGAAGCGGTATGGGATTATCACTTTGATCCACGTACCAATGTTATCGACGTACATATTGCTAAGCTTAGACGTAAATTTGAAGAGTTAGGCCATGGTGAGTTGATTGAAACCGTCCGAGGGGCTGGTTATCGCCTACGCCAAGGGCATTAAGCCATACCAAAGTAGTGCGTGGCGCATTACGATTATTTTCTCTGCATTGGTGACGGTGATTATTGGTACCTTGCTATTGGGGATGTATCGTCAGTTGATTAATGAACAAGAGTTTCAACTCGATCAACACCTCAATGCCGAGAAAACCCGCTATCAACAGATGGCACTCACGCTTGATAGGCACAGTTTTGCTACGCAAGTCCGCAGTGCCGACCCTAAAGTCGCCTTAATTGTATGGCGCAACTCCTTAGATCTTATCGGTTCATTAAGTATGATCCCCAAAGACATGCCTATGCTGCCTGAAAAACGTGAGTTTCCCGTTTTTAAGGGCGGAGCCGATAAATTGCACATTCTTACTGGTGGCATGGTGATGACACGTTATGGCCCAGTATTGGTTGCAACTCGAGTGGATCAGTTAGGGACGTTAATCGACAAATTCACCAATGCGGCGATTACCGCGTTAATGTTAACGGTGGTATTAACGTTAGCGCTTGGCTATCTGTTTTCTAAGGCTATTTTGCGGAGATTAGTGCAGTATAATCGACTGAGTGAACAGGTGGAACAAGGGCAATATTCGACACGATTACCTGTCAGTTGGCGGCAAGATGAGTTCGATATGCTGGCACAACAATTTAACCGAGTGTTAGATACTTTAGAAAAAAATCTCGCGGCAGTGCGCGGCGTGACGGACAATATTGCACATGATCTGCGTACACCGCTATCTCATTTGCGTATCGGCTTAGAGCAGTTGCCAGAAAAGTCTGAAGAGGAATTAGCTGAGGGTTGCGCTATCATCACTGAAGAACTTGATCACTGTTTGGCGACATTCGACGCCATGCTGTCGCTCACTCGAATAGAAGAGGGCCAGCAAACATTAGAACTACAGTCGCTAAGTTTGCAACATATCTGCCGAGATCTATTCGAGATGGCAGAGGTGATGGCCGAATATAATGGCCAGTCGCTTAAATTAATGGCCGGTGAGGAGTTTAGCGTTAGCGGTGATAAGTATTTACTTTTCCAAGCATTATTTAATTTGGTCGACAACGCGATTAAATACTCGGGTGAAGGCGCAACGATCATTATCTCGCAAAACCGCAATGTCATTTCAATTCAAGATAATGGTCCAGGGATCCCCGCAGGCTCACGCGATAAAGTCTTTGAGCGTTTAGTCCGCTTAGATCCAAGCAGACATCATAAAGGTACCGGTTTAGGTTTATCTATGGTTAAGGCGATTCTGTCGCGCCATAATGCTAAAATCGCCTTAATGGATAACCAACCGGGGCTTAAAGTACAAATTACTTTTTGATACCCGTACCTCTTGGTTGTTAAAGTACTTTGTCTGTTTGGTAGGGTTTTCTCTTTATGTATCAAGTTATTGCTGACGAAGCCGATTTTATTATTATCAATAAATCGGCCAACGTCCATTTCCACAGTCAAGATGGTTCCGCTGGGGTTGTTGCTCAAGCTGAGTTAGATCTGGGTATAAAATTGTATTCGGTACATCGCTTAGACACCTTGACGTCGGGCTTGCTCATTTTAGCCAAGTCATCGGCAGCAGCAGCTGAATTTACCCGTCAATTCAGTGAACACAAAATTCAAAAATACTATTTGGCACTGGCACAAGGCAAACCCAAAAAGAAGCAAGGTTGGGTTATTGGCGATATGGCCAAGTCACGCCGCAGCATGCACAAATTACTACGCACCACGGTTAATCCTGCAATCACTCAATTCTTTTCACAATCGGTAGCTGACGGTTTACGCCTCTATTTACTCAAACCGTTAAGCGGTAAAACTCACCAACTTAGAGTGGCATTAGCCAGTATTGGGGTGCCTATTTTAGGTGACGAACTCTATGGTGGTGCGGCGTCAGATAGAGGTTATCTGCATGCCTACAGTTTGTATTTTAACTATAAAAATAAAGCCTACCAGTTCAGTGTGCCTCCTCAATCCGGTGCTGCCTTTAATAGTGAAGCGTTTTCTAAGCAGTTAGCACTGTGGGCGCAGCCCGGGAGTTTGAACTGGCCTAAGGCGAAGTAAATTTACTTGTCTTTCAACGTTAAGTTTGAAATATGCAGGACTTAAGGAATATCTAAGCTTACACATTCACAATCTAGTGGATTACGAGTAGGATAGTGCCCTGAAAAGTTAAGCCTTAATACCAATTGCATTAAAAGTTTGACCATTCAGCGGGAGTTCAAAGCCCTGTAGGCGAGATGGGGGATTGAAGCTAATAGTTATTCTATATCAAAAGCCCACAACGAAGCTTAAAGGGCTTTGAAACCCGCACTACGTGAGCGACTCAGACTTTCCACTTCTGCTTTGCATTGGCTTAAAAGGGAATAGCCATTTCTTCACCAATGCGCCTTGAATTGAAAAGTCTGAGGCGCTCTGAATTGGTCAAATACTTAATGCAATTGGTATAATAGGCGTATAACGAAGATTTTTGACTAAATTATGAGTAAATAATTGTGCATAAACGAGCCATATACCCAGGAACATTTGATCCCGTGACTAATGGTCATGCTGATCTTATTGAGCGTGCTGCCAAATTATTTAAACATGTCGTTATTGGCATTGCTGCTAATCCGTCTAAGAAGCCGCGCTTTACGCTGAGTGAGCGAGTTGAGCTGCTTAAAACCGTGACTGCACATTTGGATAATGTGGAGGTGATTGGTTTTACAGGGCTATTGGTGGACTTTGCCAGAGAGCAGCAAGCCAGCGTGTTAGTGCGAGGACTGCGAGCAGTCTCCGATTTTGAGTATGAATTCCAATTGGCGAACATGAATCGCCGTCTTAGCCCAGATCTAGAAAGTGTATTTTTAACCCCAGCAGAAGAGAACTCGTTTATCTCTTCGACGCTGGTTAAAGAGGTTGCCCATCACGGTGGTGATGTGAGCCAGTTTGTCCATGCTGAAGTTGCTAATGCACTAATGAATAAAGAAAAAGGTTAAGACTCAGACCATGATAAAGCGTGTTTTATTGATCAATATTAGGCTGTTGGCACTTTTTGCCGTTTGTTATTCTGCCATCATTAGCGCAGCCCCTTGGGTGGATACATCCGACATCTATTTACGAGCCGATATTCAAGCATTGGCCGATGCCGGTGTGATTACCGTCCCCGTCAATACCTATCCATTAATGTGGTCGGGTATTGGTGATGATTTGGCTAACATTGAGCCATCAACACTTTCGCCAGCCTTGGTGGATGCTTTTTCTCGGGTGAACTTCAACTACCGTAATGCCGTCGGCAATCGTGGCAATACCAGTATCAAGTTTGCTGCTGCCAGTGATGCAGCGAGATTCCAACATTTTGGCTCTGATTATAGAGAACAAGGTGAGGCGACTGCATCATACGAGTATTTAGGTGATAGATTTGCTTATAAAGTTTCCGCGTCAGCAAACTACGATCCTGCCGATGATAAATCGCTACGTTTCGACGATTCCTATCTTGCGATGGTCATGGGTAACTGGATGGTGACACTTGGCGCTGTTGAGCAGTGGTGGGGACCTGGATTTGACTCTTCACTGCACAAGTCCAACAACGCCAGACCGATGCCTTCGCTTATGTTGAGTCGCAATAACGCCCAAGCGTTTGAAACGCCGTGGTTGTCTTGGATTGGGCCGTGGAACTTTACTGCGGGTGTTAGCATGATGGAAGAGGAGCGTGCTGTCCCCAATACACTGATGTGGAACTTGCGCGGCTCAGTGCGTCCGTTTCGTCAGCTAGAGCTTGGTGTGTCTTGGACAACGCAGTTCTGTGGTGATGGGGAAGAGTGTTCTTTTGAAAGTGCCTTTAAATCGATTACGGGTCAAAAAGATTGCCGTAATGAAGGCGCAGGTGGCTGTACCAATTATGGTAACCAAATAGCGGGCTACGATATACGTTTCAGTGATACCTGGTATAACGTTCCGTTTGGCCTTTACTACGAAAGAACTTGCGAAGATTCAAAGGGCTCAATGCCTTGGGATATCGTCGACTGTGGCTCTATGTTTGGCGCAGATACGCGTTTCAACTTAGATGGTCAACAGTACAAATTATTTTTTGAATATACTGACACCATGGTTTTTTGTGGTGAAGATGAAAACGCATTTAACTGTTTTTATGAGCATTCAACTTACAAAAGTGGTTCACGTTATTATGGCCGTGCACTGGGTAGCACTTATGACAGTGACGCCAACGTGTATGTATTAGGTTTAATTGGCCAATTCGCCAATAGCAAAGGCTTTACCTCGTTATTACGCTATGCACAACTTAATAAAGATGGTGCTAATGCGAATATCGATTGGGCTCCTCAGCCTCCGAAAGAGGATCTGCTGATGCTAGAGCTTAGCTATCGCATGCCTATGTGGCAGGGCATGATGAGCGTAGGTGGAACGGTATCTCAATCGGAATTTGAGACGCAAGACAACGACACTGACGCGACGGTATTCGGCGCTTATGAATACCGTTTCTAGCGGTATGACTGACGTCTGTTGCATTGCGAAAAATCGTGAATATTAAACTGGCCGTCAGGCTGCTTGGACTGTTATTTATCGCCATTTTAATCGGCGTTGCAGTGCAGCAAGGTTTTTTTCAGCGTTTAAGCGATAGTCAGTGGGTGACTGATTACGTCGAACAGCACGGTTCGACGGCTGTCTCTGAGCTGGTATTAATGGGCGCGCTGTTCTCCTGTATTGGCGGGCCTAGGCAAGTACTGGCATTTGCTTTCGGTTATGCGCTCGGTGGTATAAATGGTGCCATCTTTGCCACAATCTCGGCCTTAATGGGCTGCATTATTTTATTCTATTTTTCCCGCTTTGTTTTTCGCGAGCAGATTAAACGTCGCTTCGAGCAAAAATTAGCACGGCTTGAAGCGTTGATCATCCACAAAACCTGGCTTAAAGCATTGATGTTCCGCTTGTTGCCACTCGGCAGTAATTACATTACCAACCTCTTAGCTGGCACCACTTGTGTTAGTCCATGGCAGTTTTTTGTTGGCAGTGGCATTGGTTTTTTACCACAAATGTTCATTTTTAGTTTTGCAGGTGCTGGGGTTAGCCTTAGCGATGAACATCATCTGCAATTGAGCGTGGGTTTATTTGTCGCGGCGTTGTTGATCGGCATATACCTTTATCGCACACGCCTAGGCAAAGAGCTTAATCAGGCGGTAAAAGGGCAAGACTAAGCGACTCGGATACCCAAGTCGTTTGGTATTACCGCTGCTGGCAGATGCTACAAAACACCGTGGCCCGCTGGCCTAAGCGCACTTCACTCAGCAAGTGACCACAATGAGTACAGGTTTTGCCCCCTCGCCCATAGACATGTAGCTTTTGCGCAAAATATCCTGGTTTGCCATCGGCATTAGTAAAGTCTTTTAAGGTGGTGCCACCTTGCTCAATGGCTTTAGCAAGGATCTGTTTCACTTCAGCAACGAGAATGGTGATACGTTCAGGATCCACTTTACCCGCTTCAGCTTGTGGGTGAATACCCGCAGCAAATAGCGCTTCATTGGCATAAATGTTACCCACACCCACTACAATATGATTGTCCATCAAACACAGCTTAATCGCTTTTTTCTTATTCTGTAACGCCGCGATTAAATAATTAGCATGAAAGCCTGACTCAAGCGGCTCAGGCCCTAATTTTGATAACAACGGATGGGCCTCTTCTGGTAGTTCGCTCCATAACCAGCAACCAAAACGCCTTGGGTCGTTATAACGCAGTACTTTACCGCTTGCGAGCACCAAATCGATATGGTCATGCTTTTCGACCGGACTGTTAGCGGACAGTATGCGTAAACTGCCAGACATACCTAAATGGACGATGGTGGTGCCTGCGTCGGTGTCGATCAGTAAGTACTTTGCCCGACGGCGAACATTACGGATGGTTTGGCCAATAATCTGTTTAGCAATCTCAGGCACTGGCCAGCGAAGTGATGCATTTCTGATAATTAAGTCGGTGACTTCATTATCAACTAAATAGGGTGATACACCTTGTCTAGTGACTTCAACTTCAGGTAATTCTGGCATTTAGGCTCTCTTGTTTTACGCTGTGAGGTCTCGATGAGTGATTATACTCATCGTATTAATGAGCTTGTGCACGAATGATGGGGCTGAGTTGTTCTCGTAAGCTGGCAGGAATTTGATACCAGTTGCCTGCGGGAGACTTTAGTAAGCCTTGGCTGCTAAATAGCACCCAGACCTGGGCTGTATCGATATCGTCGATTTGGATTACTAACTCTATTGGTTCACCTACCGTTTCAGGCTTATCAACGAGAGCAGATATATGCACCAGCTCCCATGCGTTAGCCCATTCGAGGCAATTGAGTATCTCTTCGCTACATTGCCAACCAGATTGACGTTTCTGTAACCAATACTGACCCAGCTGTAATTGCGATAATGGTGCAGATTGATCGAATAGCGCTTGGGTTTGCAACGGTTTCACACGGCTATTATCTTCGACCACAGTCAGTACTGAGATCATAAAAATAGAAGCTAGAATGATAATGGTATTCCATTTTCTTCTGGATAGGGCCATGGCGATGTAATTCAATTGGTTATCTGATTATTAAGTGTATCTGCAAGTTGGTATAACCACAAATTTGGCTGACTTCTTGATCATCAGGCTGCGCCTGACCTCTAAGTTAGACTTCGTCTAACAACTAACGTCGTGGCGCTTCGCCCACACCCGAGCCAAGGGGCAAAGCGCTTGCGCCCCTTGACAATCCCTCAGCGCCCCGGCGAAATGTAAAAAGCGAAATTTCCAACGGGGGAGATTTAATTCTGCACATTTGGTTAATGTCATTAAGCCATGAAGTTTGCTGAATGATTTTAATTTTCAATTTGAAATCTAAAACACAAATGTCGAGATTTTGCGCTTTTATAACCCTGTGTTAGTACGGGCACATTTGCACTTACGATTTTGCTGTAGGCAATTAGAACCACAAGTACTAGAAATTGCGGTGAACTACTTTCAGTCGATAAAGATATGCCTTTCTTAACTTTTCTTGTAAGAGTATAAAGAGTGAAGTTGAATACTTGGCTGGCATTTAAGCTAGCTAATTACTGCTAAGCGTTAATCACACGGTATGCGGTCGTTATCAGTAAAAATGGAGTGATCTATATGAGTCGTAATATTCTATTTATGGGAACTGCCTTACTCGTTTTAGGCGGGTGTAGTTCTTCATATCAGCATAATGAATTTCAAAAACCAGAGGTGAAGCTCGACAGAAGCGTTGGTGTTTTAATTTCAACGCCTGAAAACGGGTGGTATAGCGATAGAGAATATAATAACTCCGGACGCATGACAGCTAATGCGGTTAGAAATTCATTTTCGAAGAACTCTCGTAAAGTCGCAATCACGACCAAGTGCAAGGGAGAAAGTTGTTTGGATACTGTCGACGCCAATATTTATGGATATTACGTCCAACCTATTATTCTCCATTGGGAGGATCGAGCGACAGAGTGGTCAGGTAAGTCAGATAAATTAGAAATTCAAATCATTACTTATGACACTAAAACTAAGAAAGAAATTGGAAACTCAACATATTCAGGCAAAAGTAAGTGGGCTTCTTTTGGTGGTGATCATCCCCAAGACCTTTTAGAAGAACCAACAAATGCGTACGTAGAAAGTTTGTATAAATAATGATAAGTGAAGGTATTAGGCACCTGAGCTGATACACCAGGCTTAGCTTTCTGATCAGGCTACGCCTGACTAACGTCGTGGCGCTTCGCCCACGTCCGTTTGGGCCTTACAGTTATTTCTTCAACTTACTTCGGCAACTTCGATGGGGAATCGGTGTTTTATGTTAGTTTTGCGGTGCTTTAGCGTTTTTAAGGTTAAGCACAAATTCTGAGAGTGTAGGCTTTTCGAAACCAGTGTAGATGCGGTAGTGACCATCCATGACATGGATGTCATGGCGAGCTTCCATGGATGGACTTGCAGCGCGTCACTGCAGCATCTGCACATACGCCTGCCGCAGGCAATTGGAACCACTTTAGCTTAAAGGTAACCTCATCGTTTGTTAGTCTGCATGCAAATTTATCAAACTCCGTTTGACCAAGGTCGTGGCGCTTCGCCCATTCTGGTAATCAAGAGCAGAGCCAAGGGATAAAGCGCTTGTACCCCTTAGCAAACCCTCAGCGCCCCGGCGAAATTTATAAAGCGAAATTTCCAACGAGGGAGATTTATGTCTGTAAGTTTGGCTACTTAAATGCAAATGTGATGTTCACTGATGTGTGGTTAGCTAATTAAAAAGCATTTATTGGTAACTGGAATGCCAAATTAATACGCTTTTATAACCCAGTGTAGATGCGGCTGAGGCCGTCGAAAACAGGGATGTTTTCGTTGAGCCCACAAGGATGTGCTTGCGGCGAGCCTCAGTAGCGTCTGCGCATACGCCTGCCGCAGGCAATTGGAACCGGAGATGCCACAAGGTACTAGTTAGTCTCAAGAAAAGTCAAAGTCGTGATACTTCGCCCATTCTTAATTGACCCATAGGGTTATGGTTAATGAAGCTAAGATGTAATCTTTTAAAACAATAGGTTATATTCAAATAAAGCACATTATTAAGACGCACTGATAATATTTAAAAGTGCAGCACGGATAACAATGTTATCGCTGCTGCTGTTTAATAGGCTGTAAAATTGCTAATGGAGTTTTGAGTATCCAAAATATTTTAGTAACTGATCGCTCAGTAGCAGAATTCTGCTCAACTTTCGATTCAGAAATAACTGTGATTACTAATTTACTTAAGCAAAGTGAATCATGCTTTGAACATTACTTTAGTGAACCTGAAAAACAAAAATATAAATGGGTGCAGGAATTCACATTTATGACCATAGAGTCCCTTGTGACAGCAACAAGGCTTTTGATTGAAGGGCATATTAATGCCTCTGGAAATACTATGAGAATTTCCTATGAATCTCTATGTTTAGCAATACTTCTTAGTGCAGAGAAGAATGTAATAATTGATAAGGGTAAAAATGCAAAGCCAGTCAATTTTTACAAGTCCTATGAACAAGGAAAGAATAATACAAAGGCTCATAGAGCCATCGATAATGTTTTATTGAACGCTGATACTTTAGGTTTAATAGAGGGGCATGAGTGGCTCAAGCAAGCTAAGAATTTTTATAATGGTTATAGCCACGCATCAATAATGACAATGGGTTCATTGATGTTACCTTCTGGCAAGCCAATTATTGCAGGTGGTTTTTATAAGGAGAAATTAGACCTATATAAAGACCATCTAAAGTTTATTGTTCGATACGCAAATCATCTACCTAAACTTGTTGAGGTAATCGCGTTGCGCAATTTAACAAGTGCATTAAATGGAACAAAAAACAGTTGATTCGGTTCAGCTTCGTTCCACATTATAACCAACAATTTTAGTCCGCTTAAGTGGGCGTTAATGCCACGTACTCAAACAATCCAAATCTGCACTCCAGATAAACAAAACCCGACGCTTTTGACGTCGGGTTTCGGTTTGATAACTCATCGAAACGGCCAAACACTAACGGCGAATACAAACACCATCAGCGACATTGCTGTTCAACAAGGGTTATCCGCCTGTAGCATTCATAAACCGCAGGATCTGGGTTTCACCATTGGGATCAAAATGATGCTCTTTTGGCTTATGTTGTATGCCATCTAGAATCGCTGTTTTGAGTTTTTCGATATCACCGGGAAACTCTCGCAAAATGGCTTTTAAATCAACAGAGTTCTCATTGCCTAGGCAGAGTAATAAGCGGCCTTCGACGGTAACGCGGACGCGGTTACATTCGTGGCAAAAGTTATTGCTATGCGGTGAAATAAAGCCAACGTGAATATCACTACCCGGCGTGGTGTAATAGCGAGCTGGGCCGCCAGTACGGCGATTAGATATGTTTAACTCGTAACGCTCTCTAATGAGCTTTTTGATTTCATCACTGCTGCAATGACGACTGCGTTTGCGCTCATCAATGACGCCTAAAGGCATCTCTTCGATGAATGCAATATCGAGTTCCCGTTCGCGGCAAAACTCAATCAAGTCGAGTACTTCGTCATCATTTTGGCCACGTAAAATAACGGCATTGATCTTAATCTTTTTAAAGCCTGCAGCGCGTGCGGCATCAATACCTGCAATAACGCGGTTTACCTTGCCGTTACGCGTAAGCTCAGTGAACAGATCCGGTTTTAGCGTATCGAGACTGATGTTGAGGCGGTTAAGCCCTGAATCATGCATCTCTTGGGCAAAGCGGGTCAATCGTGAGCCATTGGTGGTCATCGAAAGCTCTTCAAGACCAGGCAGTTTACCTAGCAGTTTGACCAACTTGTCACAGTCGGTTCTTACCAAAGGCTCACCGCCAGTTAAGCGTATTTTCTTAACGCCTAGCTCGGTAAAGGCTTGTCCAATCCAGGCTAATTCTTCAAGACTTAGCACATGTTCTTTGCTTAAAAAGCAGGGATCTTCACTCATGCAATAGACACAGCGAAAATCACAGCGGTCAGTTACAGACAGCCGTAAGTATTCGACTGTACGGCCAAAGTTGTCAACGATCAAACTCATACTACTTACCTATATGACCCTTAAAGAAGGTCGGAAAAAGGTTGAATGTAAACTGTGTCACCTGGATTCAACTGGTCATCTTTTTCACCTATTACGATGAGACAGTTTCCTTTTACCATAGAGCTGAGCATCCCTGAGCCTTGAGCACCTGTTGTGGTTACATGTAACTTACCATCTGCTGCCAGATGGTAGATCCCGCGCATAAATTCGGTTCGACCGACTCGGCTGCGCAGTGGTTTTTCTGTGATTGCTGGCACCATAGTAGGTGTCCAGTTTTGCTCTCCAGCAAGTTTGCGGATAGCAGGTTGTACAAATTGTAAGAACGACACCATTACCGCGACAGGGTTACCTGGCAAGCCAAAGAACAGGCTATCGTCGATTTGTCCGAAGGCTAATGGACGACCCGGGCGCATGTTGATACGCCAAAAGTTTATCTGACCAACTTCTTCCAATACGGTTTTGATGTAGTCGGCATCACCAACAGATACGCCACCTGAACTGATCACGATATCAGCTTGCTTAGCAGCACTGGTTAACGCCTCTGCCAGTGCGGCTTCACAATCTTGAATAATGCCCAGATCGATGACTTCACAACCGAGCTTCTTCGCCATCGATTTGATGGTGTAGCGGTTGGAGTCGAAGATGCAGTTTGGCTTTAACGGTTCGCCTGGCTGGCAAACTTCATCACCGGTAGAAAATACGGCAATGGTTGGACGTTTGAAAACGGGGAGTTCGCCAAAGCCTAATGACGCGAGTAAACCTTGTTCGGCGGCATGCAGGCGAGTGTTAGCGGCCAGTGCGGCTTCGCCTTGCGCTATATCTTCGCCCGCTTGTCTTACGTGTTGGCCTAACGCCATTGCACCTTCAAACTCGACTTGGCCATCTTGCTCGTTGGCCAATTCACGCAGTTGAATGGTATCGGCTCCAGCAGGCACGGGTGCACCTGTCATGATACGCACGGCTTCGCCGTCTTGCAGCGTGCCAGCATAAGCATGGCCGGCCATGACTTCGCCCATCATGGTATAGGCCTGGTTCTCTTCGCCTAACTTAAAGGCGTAGCCGTCCATTGCCGAATTGGTGTGTTGTGGCACGTTTACAGGGGAGATAGCATCGGTCGCCAAAATGCGATTTTCGAGTTCGTCTAAATCCACTGATTCAGTGGCACTGATCGGCTTGACGTAAGAGAGAATTTTATCGATGCCTTGGCGTACAGACAAGGTGGTGCTGTTATCGAGTTCGCAACCACAAGTTGGTGCCATAGGCAGGTCAATTGGGCATGGTTTCCACGCCGTAATGTAGTCACTGACATAATCAGCAATCTGTACCACATTATTAATATCTAAGCGCTGCAGCTCACTCGGCAATTTGGTGTCATCGCAACACGCCACGGCAAGAATATTTTCATCATGGGTGTGAATAAAAGGCTTACCATGCGCGGCGCGGTGGAGTTCAATTTTAGGCAGTTCTAATTTTTTGAAACCTTCAACCAACACAATATCAACACTGTCTGTTTCAATCTGCTTGAGCAGGTAAGGCAGTTCAGGATCTGAATCTCTGGCATCTTCGGTCATCAACGCCCAGCGTATATGAGAGGCGACTAACATCTGCTTGGCGCCGGCTTTACGCATCTCAAAGCTATCTTTACCCGGAATATCAACGTCAAAGTTGTGATGAGCATGCTTGATGACGGCAAGTCGAATTCCACGGCGATTAAGCTCAGGGATTAATTGCTTTAATAATGTGGTTTTACCGGTGCCACTATAGGCACAAAATCCGAGAACAGGGATAGGTAGCGGATTCGTAAAAGGTATGCTCATTTACACCTCTGGTTGTTCTTTTCGCTGGCGATGGCTTCGCTAAGCTGCTGTTTTTGTTCTGGCGTATTCACGTTAATAAAGGCATTTGGTTGGTCGCTAAAGTCTGTCACAACATAATTGTGTTTGGCGTACCAAAAATCTATCTTGCGTTCGCCAGCATCTAAGAATGCTTTCATTGACGTGCGTAAGCTGGGCTTTAATAACATGACGACGGGTTGCTCACGTTTACCGTCACTAGCCACTGCAAGCTCTGCATCTTCAGCGATTAACTGCGCTAGCATTCTGGCCACCAAATCTGTTGGTAGCAATGGGCAATCACAGGGAACAACCATCAAATAGTCTGCTTGAGTGTGACTCATCGCAGTGATCATACCTGCTAATGGGCCTAAGTAACCCGTATCTTGATCACTTATCACCTGAAAGCCAAATTCAGAATACACCTTTTGATTACGGTTTGCGTTGATCAGGATCTCCTTAACTTGAGGTCGAATCCTATCAATTGTATGTTTAATCATCGGTTGGCTTTCTAATTCAACTAAGCCTTTATCATTGCCACCCATACGTCTGGCCATTCCGCCGGCGAGGATCACTGCATCGATCTTTGTCATCACATATTCCTGTTATTAGTTGCAGCTTACGTAACAATAGCAATCATACTCCGTCGCTCCATAACTTAATGCTGGCGCGGTAGCAATTTTAGCAAGGCTATTTGACCATACTGTTTAACATGTTGGGATTGATATGGACTGCTAAAGTCGGTGCTGCGGCATGCACCATGTCATTGGTGCTAATTTTGTTATTGTCGATTAGCCATGCATGATCGCAGATTTGCGTCAGCATACATGATTGATGGCTACTAATAATCATTCCTGTGCCTTGCTGTTTTAGATCTGAGACCATCTGCAACACAAGTCGTTGAGAATGCTTATCCATATTTGATGTTGGCTCATCGAGCATCAACAGCTTGGGTTCGACAATCCAGGCTCGAGCTATCGCCAATCGTTGTCGTTCACCGCCAGATAAACTAGAGGCAGATTGGCCTAATAGATGGCTTAACTGGGCCATTTCAATTGCTTGTTCAGTGCGTGCACTCAGCTTTGCCTTATCTTCGCTTGAGAATGCTAAAGGATAAGTCAGGTTATAAAGCACACTCCCATCAAAAAGGTAGGGGTGCTGATGCAGATAAAGCGCTTTACCAACAATAGCATTACTACGCCACCATGGGGCCAGTGAATAACCGACGGCCTGTACTTGGCCGTGACTGGGTTTAATCAGTCCTGCAAGTAATTTCATTAATGTGGTTTTCCCGCTGCCATTATCACCCTGTAGGTGGATCACTTGCTTCTGCGGAAAAATAAGCTCTTGAGCGCTAAACAGATGCTTATCATCGAAACGCATCTCAAGATCTTGTGCAATAATTTTTGCCATGCTAATTAATGACTCCTCGGCTCGGCCTTGCCTCTTAAGCTTCCTAAGGCAAAGTTTAGCACTAGTGCTAATACTAACAGTACCAGCCCAAGCGCTATCGCTTGAGCAAAGTCGCCTTTGCTGGTTTCTAAGGCGATAGCGGTTGGAATATTTCGAGTGACGCCAGCAATATTACCACCGACCATCATCGAGCAGCCTACCTCGGTCAGGATGCGGCTAAATGCGGCGATTATAGTTAATAATAGTGGCACTTTAAGCTCTCTGCAGACGGCCCAAATGGCGCTGTACCAAGGCGCACCCAATGTTCGAGAGGTTTCCCAAGCGCGGCGGTCAACACTGGTGAAAGCGGCTTGGCTCATGGCGACAATCACGGGTGCACAAATCATCATCTGCCCTAAGATCATGCCTTGTTGGGTAAAAAGCCATTTTAGATCGCCAAGCGGTCCCATCCTCGTTAACAAAAGATAGACCAATAATCCGATGACAACAGTAGGAATGGATTGCAGGGTTTGAATCAAGTTAGTGACGAGCCAGCGACCACGGAAGCGAGAAAAGGCCAATATGAAGCCGAGCACCATTGAAGGCAGCAAAGTAATCACTAATGCTGCCAATGATACTGAAAAGGATACCGATATAATGGACCAGACTTCTGGATCCAATGAAAACAGCAGGCTTAACGCCTGCTGTGTTAGGGCTAACCAGCCTTCATTCATTCGCTATATGTTGCCTTGAACAATTGCTCACCTTTAACTTTATAGTTATTGATCATTGTTTGCGCTTCAGCGCCGATCAGCCAGTCGCTTAATGCTTTAGCCCCTTTATGATTTAAGTCAGGGTACTTGTCAGCATTAATCAGCATGATTTGGTATGGATTCGCTAGAGCTTCACCACCATCAAAGTCTACTGCAAGACCTATTTTACCTGAGTATGCTACGAAAGTACCACGGTCAGATAAAGTATAACCTTGTAATTCGTTTGCCATTAATAGCGTTTTACCCATACCTTGGCCTACAGAAGTATAACCTGCAAATTCTGGCTTAACATTGGCTTTTCCCCAAAGAATAAGTTCTTTCATATTGGTGCCTGAGTTGTCACCACGTGAAATGAACGGTGTATCTGATTTAGCTATCTTGGCAAATGCCGCTTCTGCTGACTTGCTAGAACGGATGTTAGCGGGATCGTTTTTTGGGCCTAGGATAACAAAATCGTTTTCCATTATCCCGCGTGGAAGTCTGCCATAACCTTCAGAAACGAACTTGGCTTCTGCTGCAGGGGCGTGTGTCATTACAACATCAACATCACCTTGGCGAGCAAGCTTAAGGGCTTTACCCGTTCCGGTTGCAATCACCTGTACTTTATAACCGCTTTCGGCTTCGAAAGTCGGTAAAAGGTTGTTTAACAAACCTGAGTTTTCAGTACTGGTTGTGGTTGCTAGCTTAATAACTTCATTGGCTTGAACTGGCATTCCAACAAACAATGCGGCAGTCACAGCAAGACCAATAACGCGTTTAAGGTTTAACATTTTTACTCCTTGGCAAATATATATGGGTCACTCTATACCTGAGTCACCGCTGGGAAGTGAAATCACTTGTCTGTTTAAGAGCAAGTTTAATGCCATTTTTAAATTCGAGTATTTTGTATCACATCAGTCGCTTAAGTGTGAGCTTGCTCCCATGCTTATCCAAAATCATTCAGACAATATGTCCCAACATCACTAAACCGTGGTTCATAGTGACCTATTTTTACCACTTAGGTGTTAGACTTTATTCATTGTGAGTCAAAATGTCCTGTTTAAGACAAGATGAACCAGAGAGTAAATGATATGAAGCCAATTCCTTCCGCTGTATCGGTACTAATTGTTGACGATGAGCCTGGTATGCGCAGTTTTTTGAAAAAGGCACTCGCCAAGAAATTTGCGTTGGTAGAAACCGCTTCCAGTGTTGAGGATGCAGAGCAACTGCGCTCGCGTTGTCATTTTGATCTGCTGATTGTCGATATTCGCTTGCCTGGCCGATCAGGTATTGAATGGCATGAAGCGCTCGATGATCAAGAGAGGCGTTCTGACATCATCTTTATGACGGGTTATGCCGATATGGACGTAGCCATCAAAGCGCTTCGTGCTGGCGCGTCAGACTTTATTATGAAGCCCTTCCATCTCGAGCAGATGATGAAAGCGGTTGACCGCTGTATTGAGCGACGCTTATTGAAGCGTGAAAACTTAATGCTGCGCCGTGAAGTCTCCTTCAATCAGTCGTCCACCATTATTGGCCAAAGCGATGCCATGACTGAGGTAAAAGATGTTATTGCACGCGTAGCACCGACAAATGCCGTGGTGTTAATTGAAGGTGAGTCGGGAACCGGCAAAGAGCTGGTGGCTAGACAATTACACATCTTAAGCGGACGCCAAGGGCCATTTGTACCGGTCAATTGTGGTGCGATTGCGCCAGAGTTGCTTGAGAGTGAACTCTTTGGTCATTCTGCAGGCGCGTTTACGGGGGCAAAAGGGAACCGTGAAGGATTGTTTAGTTTTGCTTCGGGTGGCACTCTTTTCCTTGATGAAATCGGTGAGATGCCGTTAAAAATGCAAACGGCTTTACTGCGCGTATTAGAGCAAAAAACCATAAGACCCGTGGGCAGTGAGAAAGAGATTAATATTGATGTCCGAGTGCTTGCGGCGACTAACCGTAAGTTATCTGAAGAGGTCGAGGCGGGTAACTTTAGACGTGATCTCTATTATCGCTTAAACGTCCTCGATATTGTCATTCCGCCACTACGAGATAGACCCGAAGATATCGTTGAGCTGACACATCACTTTACCTGCCAATTGGCCGCGGAACTTGGGGTTAAAGAGGTGGTTTGGAGTCATGAAGATTTGCTTAAACTACAGCAACACGAATGGCCTGGTAATATCCGCGAGCTGCGTAATATGATTGAACGCTGTATATTACTCGGCAAACCACCTGCCGAGTACTGGAAAGCCCAGCCTAAGGCTGAGATGGTTGTCGAATCAGGCTATCCGCTGCAATGGGCCTTGAAGGATGTTGAGCGTGACCACGTGACTCGCGTTGTGGATATACACGGTGGTAATAAATCAGCGGCAGCCAGAGATCTTGGCGTGTCGCGTAAAACGCTAGACCGCAAGTACAAAGAGTGGTTTGGCGGCGAAAAGAACATTGAAGAATAACGCGTTAGTCAGGAGAGTTTAGGTGTCATTTTTTTCCAATATATTCGGTGTTAGCTGGCAGCAGATGCAGGCAAAGGTGCGCTATCGCATTCTTATTCTGACCCTGCTACCGATTTTGTTAACACTGGTTAGCCTAGTGTTTATTACCATCTATTGGAATATAAGCTACACAGGAAAGCAGCTCTTTATGAAAGTAAAAGCTGATTTAACGGTGGCTAACAATACCCTTATTTCAGTGCAAACCATTCAAGAGAAGCAACTTGAACTGGTAATGGAATCCTGGGCATTTCAAAATGATTTCAGAAAGCTAAATTTCAATGGAAAATTGACTAGAGAAGAGCTGAGACAGCAACTCACTTTGGCTAAAGTTGATATCGATTTAGACTTCTTACGTTTGATCACTGTCGCTGAAGCGGCGGCAGACCCTGACATACGCCAAATGTTACCTCATATTGAGGGTCACGAACCATTTTCTGGGTTAATGGTGTTATCACCCAGTCACCTTTCTCGCATTGATCCTGTTCTGGCGGAACAAGCCAAAGTGACGGTGATGAAAACGCAAAGAGCGATGGAGCCAGTCAAGACGGAAGAGAAGCGCGGTTTATTAAGTCGTTCATTGCTGCCTATCCCGGACGCATCAGGCAATGTGGCTTGGTACTTAGATGGTGGTATTTTATTAAATCGAGATAGTCGTATTGTCGACCATATTCGTGATCTCGTTTATGACAAGGGAACATTGCCCGAACGTTCCATCGGCACAGTAACCATCTTCCTCGACAATATCCGTATTAGCACTAACGTCCCGTTGCACTTTTTCCCCAAAGGAGATGAAGAACGTGGCAGAGCACTAGGCAGTTTAGTGTCATCAGAGGTACGTGAAAAAGTCTTAAATCAAGGCCTGTTATGGGTTGATCGCGCCTTTGTATTTAATGATTGGTTTATCTCGGCTTATGCCCCTTTAAAGGATGTGCAAGGTAAACGTATCGGTATGATCTATACCGGATTTTCTGAATCTCCCTTTATCCATAACTATTTACTCAATATTATCGAACTCGGCACTATTTTAATGTTGGTATTATTGGTTTCTGGCTGGTTGGTTTATCGCGGAGCCTACAGTTTATTACAACCCATTGAGCGCATCCACCATGTTGTAAAAGCGGTGCAATCTGGGCGTGATTTACGTATTGGTTCATTGGGCCTAGATAGCGGCAATGAACTGTCGAATCTTGCAGAGCAATTCGACCGAATGCTGGATCTATTACAACGACGCAATACTCAGATCCAAGCCGCTGCAGAGCAGCTGGAGGTCAAAGTTGAAGAGCGCACTCGCAGCCTGCAGGAAAAAACGGAAGAGCTACAAGCGAACGTTGCCTTGCTTAATGAAACCCGCCAGCAGCTGGTGATCAATGAAAAATTAACCGCGTTAGGTGAGTTGACTGCGGGCATTGCCCACGAAATTAATAACCCTACCGCCGTGATCCTCGGCAACATGGAGCTATTAAAATACGAATTAGGTGATAAGGCTGAAGCCGTCGAAGAAGAGATCGAATTGGTGATTCAGCAAGTAGGACGTATCAGTACCATTATTCGTAGTTTGTTGCAGTACAGCCGCCCTGGAGAGTTCAACGCACCGCTGGAAATGCATCAAATTACCCCGATTATTGAAGAGATGTTAGTTCTGGTGCGTCACTCTATACAAACTCAAAAAGTAGTTCTAAGGCAGGAGCTTAATGCGAGTTACCCTGTTCAAGTTAACCGCCCACAATTATTGCAGGTATTAATTAATATTGTGGTCAACGCCGCCCATGCAATTGATGATAAGGGTCAAATATGGATCCGTACATACGACTGGGTACAACGTGGTGAGCTTGTTGGAGTTAAAATAGAGATTGAAGATGAGGGTAAAGGTATTCCTGAAGAGGAACTTAATCGCATTTTTGACCCTTTCTACACCACGCGTAAAGATGGTACTGGTTTAGGACTATCATTAAGCTACGGTATTATTAAGCGTATTGGCGGCACTATTGAAGTGAGTTCAACGGTAGGTAAAGGCAGTTTGTTCACTATTGGTTTGTATCATACCGCGGTAGAAGAGCAGACAAATACCCCCTACGAAGGTTTGCAATTACACGGCCATCGCCCCGAGTTAGAGGAATAATCTGCTCAGAGCCAGCATTAAATAATGAAAGCCGGGATAAAAATACTGGCTAATCAAAAGTGTGTAGCAATGTCGTGCCGTTTCGGCCCTGTTGGGCTAGATATTGCGTTGGAATAGGGTGTAAGTCGTTATTCACATAGCCAGATAGAAATTTGAGACAAAAAAGCCGGGATAAAAATCCTGGCTAATAAAAAGTGTGTGAGCAATGTCGTGCAGTTTCGGTCCTGTTGGGCTAGATGTTGCGTTGGAATAGGGTGTAAGTCGTTATTCACATAGCCAGATAGAAATTTGAGACAAAAAAAAGCCGGGATAAAAATCCCGGCCACAAAAGAGTGTGTGAGCAATGTCGTGCTTTGCAAACTCGAGCTCAAAGGAGATGAGATTCCTTATCGCTTAATGAGTTCTTGGAACGCATGTGAATAATAATCATTATCACTTAGGTCTGCAAGCTTTATTTCAACTCTGTGGTTAATTAATTTAGACAACCCTACTGCACTCTAACTATATTTATAATTAACAGTGGTTTATGTAAGTATTGGTAGTCAATGTATTAACACATAAGAATTTAAGGCAAAAAAAAGCCGGGGAAAAATTCCCGGCCACTTAAGAGTGTGTGTGAGCAATGTCGTGCTAAAAACTAATAAAAAACTCGTTGCAGTATAAAGATGATGAGAACTTTATAGATTAACCTGAGTTTTGGAACGCACATTAATAGTAATGATTCTCATTTGTGTTTGCAAGTTTTATTATCAATTTTTATCTCCGAGCCGTTCTTGCAAGTGGGTTTTATTTTACTCAATACCGTTATCTGAGATCCGCTGGCAACATTCCGCTCAGTCGACTGTAAAATATACCTGCAATTTACTCGTCAATTCAAAGTCAGCGACTTCGCCATCGAGCGAGCATATTATCCACACCCATTCATTGAGCCTGTTCACCGATAATATCTCTCAAAAAATGAGGCGAAGGTGAATTAGCGGCTAAATGATAGTCAGCCTGCTGAGCCGAAAGTGGCGCTATAGCAGGGTTTTACGACCCGTCTCTTGCAAGATTTTCTCTTGTAGTACTTTTAATAGCAGACCGTAAACCGGTAAAAATAGACCCAGGCTAACGATGAGCTTGAAACCATAATCAACACTGGCAATCTCAGGCCAGTTAGCAGCCATAAAGCTATCTGTTGAGGCGTAAAATGCCAGAGAGAAAAAGACGATCGTATCAACAAGGTTGCCTATGATGGTTGAGGCTGCTGGCGCAACCCACCAAGACTTCGTTTGTCTTAATTTGGCAAATACAAAGATATCCATAAGCTGACCTATAAAATAGGCTGCAAAGCTTGCAAAGGCGATACGAAATACAAAGCTGTTGAATTCTAGCAAGGCTGCTGCACCTTGAAAGCTGCCTTGATGGAACACCACACCCATCAAGTAAGAGATGACGAGTGCGGGCAGCATGGCCAGAAAAATAATCTTTCTGGCAGCCTGCTGACCAAAAATTCTGACGGTAAGATCGGTCGCAAGGTAAACAAATGGAAAGCTAAAAGCGCCCCATGTGGTATGCAGTTCGAAGATCTGAAAGGGTAATTGCACCAAGTAATTACTGGTACAAATAATCACTATGTGAAAGCCTGCTAAAAGCAGTAACGCGCGGCGAACCTGCGTCGGAGATAACATCAACATCTTGTGGCCTTTTTTAATAAATCGGGCGGGGTGAGGGAACCCGCAATAGCGATAATCGCTATAATTTTACAATTTTTGGTTAGTAAAAATAGTGCGAACCCATAATATGGGGCGGCAAATTATAGAGCAGAATTTTTACAGAGCAAGCAGAAAAGTAATGTGGCGGCTAATTTCCTGCCACATTCGTTGTTAAGTCACTACTTTTGGTTGGCTGTGGTGTTATAACTCGGTCAATATTGACAAAATAGTGGCTAACTTGTTTTCAAGCTCAGTCCACTCTTTATCCGGTTCAGATCCTGAAACAATACCCGCACCCGCAAATAGGTTAATGCGCCCTGGTTCGATAAGTGCACTGCGGATAGCGACGGCAAACTCACTTTCATGCTTATTGAAGTAACCACACGCGCCAGCATACCAACCTCTAGCATAGCCTTCTTGTTGACGAATAAAGTTCATTGCCGGTTCTTTAGGGAGGCCACCAACAGCGGGGGTGGGGTGTAGCGCTTGGATCAGTTGAAAGTCATTAACGCCCGCTTTTAACTCCGCTCTAATTGAGCGGTGTAGATGCTGGATATGACTTAGCTTAAATATGGTTGGAAACTCTTCTGCGCCAACGTAATGGCTTAGTGGACTGAGTACATCCACAATTTGCTGTCTAACCAACTGGTTCTCGTGACTGTTCTTGGTATCGTCCAACAACTCTTGTGCCAGTGCCTTGTCCTGCTCTTGATTGATCCCTCTCACTGTTGTGCCAGCAAGCGCTTCGGTAAACAGCTCTCGTTGTCTGCGTCGATATAGGCGTTCAGGTGTACAAGAAATAAAGGCACTTTCAGGGGTAAATTGAAAACCAAATTGAAAACTATTTGGGTTTCTTCCCTGCCAGCAGGCAAGTAGCATCCAAGGGTCGACTGACTCATTAATTTCAAGTTGAGTTTGACGAGATAGCACGACTTTGGGAGTGTCTTTAATAAATTTTGGATGAGTAACTTGATTAACGAGCTCATTCCAGCGATAGCGATCAGGTTTATCGCTGCGACTCATTAACGCCACTTTATTGGGGGGGGTTAGTGGTTTTGGGTTATCAAGCGCTGCAACCGCTTGCAGTGCAATCGCAATCTCTTCTTCGAGACTGTTATCGGTAAAGCTAAGATTAATGAGTAGCTTATATTCATTGCCGCTGCGGCGTAATTCAATGCGTGGCAAGATAAAACGTGCCTTGCCAAATTCTGGCCAACTCTCATTTTTGCGATCAAAAGCGACGCCACCGTAATAACGAATGTCTTGATTACTGGTGAGGGCACGTTGCTTTTGGTATTCCGCTGACATTTCCAGATCATCAACATCATCACCAAAAAAGAAATCTTTACAGCTGCCAATGGCGGCGACTTCCTCTTCGGTGTCACGCCCTTTCCAATAGACTCTAGGATAAGTTGATTGCGCTGCTAGCCAAGCAATAACAGGGATCGCCGAAATCGTCACCGACAGCTGAATAATGGGGTCGCTGTGTGGTTGAAGAGTAAAAGATGAAAGCTTGTCTGTTAAAGACTTAATAGCATGAGACAGCAAAGGGGCGGCCAATAAATACTCCAAATAGCATTTCGTGTGGGCTGTTTAGAGGTGCTGACCTCTACTTATTAATTAACCCAGTTTCAAATTGGTAATAAGAATCTTTACACAAAGTAATATCCAGTGGGAAGAGTGTCAAGTCGGTTGCTCTACTGCTGTGAGCTATCACTGACTATTTAATCATCATGCTTTAGTTTAGCACTCAAGACTTGCCTTGGATGGAGGGTTAGAGATCCTAGTTTATTCCATTTATGGGATTTGCTGCGTCTTTTTGTCTGACTCATCATTAATCATGGTCAAAATGTCACAAGCGGCTTCCGCGTTCTTTTCTATTTGTTCCAATTAGTCGATCTAGGTTGCTATTCCCCTATCTGTCACTTGTGTACGCAGGCCCTCTTTCTGACAATAGGCGCCATTAATGTCGTTAGGATAATGAAAACCAATGAGAAACAAAAATAAAGCCCTGAAACTATCTTCTATTGCACTGGCACTTAGCGTTAGCTATCAAGTGCAAGCAGATGAGATGGAGCGGGACCCTATTCTGAATGTGACCGAAGTGATTGTGGTTCATGGAGAGAAAGCTGCGGTTACAGAATCGGCAACAACTCATTGGAGTCTTAATGAAGATGACATCAAGGCAACTGGTGCTCAGAGCTTAGATCAATTGCTAAAAAATGTACCAGGGTTATATGTTCGCGTTGGCGGACAGGGCACTCCTCGTGTTGATGTTCGCGGTTTTAAAGCGCGGCATGTTATCTACCTGATTAATGGTGTGCCAGCCAATGGCGCTGAAGATGGTCAGTTTGATCCTAGCTTAATTCCAGCAAGTCAGATTAGCTCTGTAGAAGTATCTGTTGGGCCAACATCAGTACTTTATGGCCCTGGTGGCGCGGGCGGTGTGATTAACATTATTACCAAACAAGGTGAGGATGCTCCTCGTTTATCAGGACGCTTAGAAGCGGCCCAAGACAACACGTTCAACGGTGACATCAGCGCTGCAGGCAGCGGTGACAACTGGCAGGGATTAATCAATTACAGTCGGCAGCAAACTGATGGTTGGTCTATGTCGAGTGATTATGATAATACCGAGTATCAACAAGGTGATTTACGCGAGAATGCCGATAAAACCTTAGATAATCTCTATGCTCAAGCGAGCTACTTGCTTAATGATAATACTCAGTTCATGGCGAATATGAGTTTTCGTCAAGGTGAGTGGGGTAAGCCTAGTCGAGACGGTACCGGTACTGGCAGTGTAAAATTCGAAAGAGTTGATGACTATCAAGCTAAGACATTCCAACTAGGTCTAGCACATAAATTCAATTCAATGTTCACATTGCGTGGCTTTGCTTATCACAATCAGAGTGATGTATTAGAAACCCAATACAAAGATGATAGCTATCAAGCAGTCAAAGCTCAGCAAGATGGCCGATCTACTGTCCAAGGGGCTAATCTGCAGTTTATTTCTAATTTTGACGAAGCGGGTATTTTAACCACAGCATTCATTGCTGAGAAGCAGAGCTGGGAATCGAGTGCGATCAAGAGTAGCAAAACGGATAAAGCCACAAGGAGTGGCGGAAATGGTGGTGGCGGTGGCAATGGCGGCGGTAACGGCGGTGGTGGTAACGGCGGTGGAAATGGCGGAGGGAGCGGTGGCAGTAGTGATAATTTCGATGATGAAGCTTGGCTATACACCACAGCACTAGAGTATCAATACCAAGGTGATAATTACGGCGTCACATTGGGCGGTGCATTTCACGACCAAGACCGTGTCTCAGAAGTTGAAACGGATTATTCGGGACAATTATCAGGCTATTGGCAGGCGCTAGAGCATACTCGTATCAATATGGGTATCGCCCGCAAAGTACGCTTCCCGTCTATGCGCAACCTGTATGCACAATCATCAGGTAATGCTGATCTCGAAGCCGAAGTGTCAAAGCATCTAGAGTTGGGGCTACAGCAAGATCTTGGATACTCAACAGAGCTCAATATTGCAGGCTTTTACACCGATACTGAAGACTATATTGCCAAAGATTTAACCAGTGTTTATCAAAACATGGGCGATTATAACTTCAAAGGGGTCGATCTGGAGCTAAAGAATAATAGCGTTGATGATCTCTCTATCACCTTTGCTTATAGTTTTTTAGATACAGAAGATAAATCGGCAGTTGATTCGATGCAGACTCTGGAGTATCGACCGCGCCACAAGCTGCGTTTCCAAGCGCAATACGAGTTGCCTTTTGCGATGCGGATAAATCTTAATGCCGAGCGGATCATGGACCAAATCTACTACTCACAACAAAAAGTGGCTGGTCAGAAAATCTTGGTTGAGCAGTCTCTAGGTGATTACACCTTGGTTGATATCAACCTCGTTCAACCTTTGCTTGATGACAAACTGGAGCTTTACCTAAGAGCCACCAATCTACTCGACGAGAATTACTACCAAAGTGAATCTTTACCGCAGGCCGGTCGCCAAGTGTTTATCGGCATTAATTGGCAGATCTAGGTAACGGGAGCAAATAGATGAATTTAATCGAGCTGAAAGGGATCCATTTTGGCTATGACACTCACCAAGTGGCGATCTTGGATGATCTTCATTTGTCAGTAAATCACGGAGAATGCCATTGTATCAGCGGCGCAACGGGCTGCGGTAAGTCTAGCTTACTGCATCTCATTGCGGGTGAGTTATCGAGACCCTTTGAAGGAGAGATGATTCGGCACCCGGCGCTAATGGTGGGGTTAGTGATGCAAGACCCCAATGTGCAGGTGTTACGCCAGAGTGTAGGAGCTGAAATTGCCTTTGCTCTGGAAAACCTCGGCACGCCATCGGTAAAAATGTTAGAAAAAGTACAACAAGCACTCAGGCGCGTGGGGCTATATATCAGCATCGACACGCCTGTCGATGTGCTGTCCTTGGGGCAAAAATACCGTTTGATGTTGGCTGCGCAGTTAGTATTTGAGCCAAACTTACTGTTACTCGACGAGCCTTGGACTCAGTTAGATAACCATGGGGTACAAGAGCTGTATTTTGTGCTTAAAAGTTTATTGAGTGACGGGGTAGCCATTGTGATGGTAGAACATCACCCCCAAGCCTTTGGCACGCTAATTTCTCATCTATGGCAGTTAGAACAGGGCAAATTGGTGGCGGGTTTATATTTACCGTCGGTACCACGCGAACACAAGCTCAATGTGACAGCAGCAAAAGCGACGACAAGTGAGAGCTGCGCAGAAGAAAGGGTGCGTATTTCACCGCATCGTTTTCAATTTACTGGCCGTGAAACCTTGTTCCGTTGCGCCAATACGTTAAGCCTTGCTGCAGGCGAAATCGTGGCATTGGTGGGGGATAACGGTAGCGGTAAAAGTAGCTTATTAAAAGCGCTTGCAGGGATCCAAGCTGATATCGGTCAACTGCCGTTCTCGGTACTTGGCAAGCGCCCTAAGCTGGGCATATACGGGCCTAACCTATCCTTGCTGCTGCAAAGACCGAATCGACAGCTGTTTGAACAGACGGTGTTGACCGAAATGCAATTTAGTTTACGTCGATTCAAGCTCCCACTGACTCGTGCAGAGCAGATGTTAGCGCAGCTCTCTTTAATGGGGTTAGCCGCGGCATCGCCTCATAAACTGAGCTACGGACAACAACATATCATCGCCCTAGCTTCGCTTGCATGTTTAACGCCTAAGGTGTTGCTGCTTGATGATCCTTTTGCAGGACTGGATAGCGTGCATTGCGAGAAAGTGTGGCAACTGTTGCTGCAATTGCGACAACAGGGCTGTGCCATCTTACTGTCGAGTCACCGAGAAATGTCATTGGATGATGTGGATCGAGTCTGGCACATCGAATCAGGTTTTTTGTTAGACAGGTCTGAGTCGATGGAGCAGTCCTATGCGGGTTAACCCCCTAAGAAGGTTGGCGGTGGGTAAGCGCCGTCGATTTTTGGGGCGGCTGAACAAAACCCACTATTGTGCGCTGGCATTACTATTGAGCTTATTGCTTTCGACCTCAGCATTTCTGCTGCCAAGCAGTGCACTGTGGATATTGGTGGCCCTTAATGGGGGCTTGGTCGTTCATGGACTGCTGCTTAAGAAAAAGATCAGCGCGTTACTGAAAATAGCGACAGTGCAATTGGTCACTACAATGGGACTTTACTACTTGTTTCACGGAGAGAGCCAGTTACTTGAAGGCGCCGTTGTGGTGCTGCGGGTGTTATTGGCAATGTTACCCGGCTGGTGGCTTTCAAGCACTCAACCTCCTGAGCGGCTTGGAGAAGTTTTAAGTTGGGGTTTACCCCATCAATGGGCATTTGTCGTTGCAGCGTCACTCAGCTTACTGCCTTTTATGTCACGAGAGCTAAAAGAGATCTATCAGATCCAATGTATGCGTGGTGCAAGGATCACCCCTAAAGCACTGCGTAATCCCAAGAACTGGCCGGAGTTTATTTATTGCGTGCTACTGCCGCTGCTGATCCAGTTATTAAAGCTTTCCAAGCAGATGGCAATCTCGGCAAAGCTGCGCCATTTTGGCAATGCTGCTAAAGCCACCCATTGGCCATCAACAAGAGACTCAGAATGAAATCGCATTTCGAATTAGAAGACGCGCTGTTTATCGGATTTTGCGCCACCTTATTGGTGGTCTTAAAAAGCATGTTACGACTCAAGTTAGGGCTAAGTGGTCACTCGATGTTTTTGATGACCTTTTTTTACCTACTTTGTTATGGCGCTGTCGGTAGAGTCGGTTGTATCACCGCTTGCGGATTACTGGCTGGCATTGTTGCCATGATGCTCAGTGTTGGCAAGGGCGGTCCACTCATTTTGCTTAAGTTTGGCCTGCCAGCGGTGGCAATGGATCTTACGTTATTGATGATTGCAGGCGTGTTTAAACTGCGCTGGCAATGCGTGATTGTGGCGTTAATTGGCTGTCTTGCTTGGGCGAGCAAAGGCTGGGTTGAGAATATGCTCGCAGGCATGACACACCAGATTGCGTTAACCAAGTTTGCACTTAATTTTCTACAAGGTGGAGTGTTCGCCATCGGCGCCGCACTCATCGTTCCCACGGTACTTCGGCGCTTGCAATCCCATGACTTATTGCAAGACCACCACAAACAATACAAGTAACAAACCGCCATTTAAAAATGATTACAGCTTAGGAGCATAAATGAAAAGTTGGCTAATCTGCATCGATGATACAGACGATATAGCAACCAAAGGTACGGGAGAGATAGCGGAAGAGATCGCAAATCTGTTAGCGCAAGCGCATTTGAAAACAAAGGCAAACAGCGACAGATGCTGGGTGACTCGACATCAACTATTTGTGCATCCAGATATTCCCTACACCTCACACAACAGTGCCATGTGTTTTCGCATTGAAACCCACCTTAGTGTTGAAACCATTAAACAAATATGTGTAACCCATTTATTGAGTGAATCAGCAGCGGCGGCAGATCCGGGTCTTGCGATTTTGGATATGACCTCAATGTATGACATTAACGCTCTGATTGCTTTTGGTCAGTCCGCGAAAGTGGCGGTTAAAACTAAACAACAAGCGTATGAACTCGCGGCTGAGCTAGGCATCGATTTAACGGAACACGGAGGGACAGGTCAGGGCGTTATAGGGGCATTAGCGGGATTAGGCTTACGCTTAAGTGGTCAAGATGGACGAGTAAAAGGGCAACTAGATCTCGGTAATTATGCTGCTGGAGTGGCCGCAGAGCTCAGTGTTGCAGATATTTTATCAATGAGTTCGCTGCAAGCGGTATTAAGTGACAATGGCGATATCTTAGCCATTGATGAACGTGTATTACTGAGTGGTAAGGTTAAAGCCGTTTATCGCCAGCATATGTTTGCCTTGCTCGTTAGCCAGCATGAGAGTGGTTGGGTGAATGCCTCTAAACAAACTCTTAAAGCATATTAGAGGCGAGTATGGATAAGTGGTTTACCTATATTGATGGCGTGTGGCGATTTAACTTTGATAGTGAAGCATATTTAGTCTCCCGTGAGGCTGCGCAACAATGTAACCTCTTTTTGGAAGACGATGAAGATGAGCAGATCGATGACCATTTACGTTCGTGCTACAACTGCCTTTATCGTCGTTGGCGTCAAAATGGGTTCGATTGTTATAAAAAAGACTACGCAACTAAGGAGTGATATGTACTAATTTCAGTTCGATATATAGCGTATCTAACTAATTAATAATTGTTTTTGACTTCACCCCATATTACCCGAGTGTTTTAGTTGGCTTTAACTGTGGTGCTTTGTTAGCACTCAGAATAGAATGTGCGCCTCTACGCAAAATAATAATTATAAGCTGAATGTGACTTCAGCAACATTCAACCAACAGTCAGTAGAGGAAGCGCTTTTAAACTCGAGTGCTTTGAACATTTTGTCATCCGGGGACGAAGAGATAATGGGTGATTCAATTGAATCAAAAAACCTAATTAAAGTAGCTGTCGCAAAATTAAGCGTAGGTATGTTTGTCGAGTCTATCGACAGCGACAAAGGACACGTGAGTATTGCTAACGCAGGTCAAATCCGCAGCAAAGAAGCGATTACCAAATTGCTACGCAGCGGCATTACCCATGTGTGGGTTAATGCTGAGCGTTCGTCAGTTGAATGTGGTTTGAATCGGCCAAATTTGAAGTCGACTTCCGTGGTCAAGCCGGTCGCTAAAAGAGTCATTAAAGACCGAGCTAACACTCAAAAGAAAGCAAAAGAGTTAATGGTTGAGGCTAAAGATCTCATCCAAAAAGTGCTGTCTGAAATCTTTGAGGGCAAAGCGGTAGAGGTTGGGCCTTTTGAAGTGCTGGCCGACAACATGATTGAATCGGTATTGCTCGATGCCGATGCTTTAAAATGCGTATCAGCCCTTCGTTCAAAAGACGCTTATCTGCTAGAACATTCCATCAATGTAGCATTTTTGCTGGTGACGTTTGGTCGTTATCTGAAATTCGATACTGACATGCTACGTAAATTAGCAGTGGGTGGTATCTTGCATGATATCGGTAAAATCAAAGTCGATAGCGCCATTCTCAATAAGCCTGGTAAGTTAACCGCCGAAGAGTTTGAGCACGTCAAATTACATCAAACGTTTGCGGTCGAGATCATGAATAACACCGCTGGCCTTTCGCAGGTGAGTAAAGACATCAGCTTGATGCACCACGAAAAACTCGACGGTAAGGGGTATCCGCGCGGACTTAAGGGCGATGAGATCCCAATTCATGGCCGTATGAGTTGTATCGTCGATATCTTCGATGCGTTAACTGCGACTCGCTGTTATAAAGAGGCGATGAGTCCGGCTGCTGCGTTTAAAATTCTACTGAGTTTAACGCCGTTCCATTTAGATCAAGCCCTAGTGTACGACTTTATTCGTTGTGTTGGTGTCTATCCCGTAGGCTCATTGGTTGAGTTATCCGATAGTCGGATCGGTATTGTATGGGAAGCTAAAAACCGCGATGCACTGCATCCAAAGGTGAAGTGTTTTTATTCAAATAAACATAAGCACTACACTGGAGTGACGATGGTTGATTTGCTTAAATCCGATCTCAATATTGAGAAAGGGCTCTCGCCAAGTAGCTTAGAGATAGACCCAACGCCTTTCTATTAAGCGATGCCCCACTTTTAAAGAGCTAAAAAAGCGCCATTAATGGCGCTTTTTTGTGACCAGAGCTTTACTTAGCTTTCGGCTTTTTTGATCTACCTCCGCTATTTGTTATTTAAGCCATTCTTTACTTAACGATCATTGAATTAAGTCACAAGCCGACATTCTAACAAAAAGAATGGATAGCAGCGGGTGGCAAACAGATGCTTAAACGTAAAAATATGTACATCGATCTTTTTGGCTTTAGGGTGATAAACAGATGCTTAAACGTAGACAATTTCTAAAGATGAGTTCGGTGGTCGTTGCGTCGAGTTTATTCGCTTTTCCAGCGGCAGCAACCACGACAACAGCGCTATTTCAAAAAAACCGCTATCGTGTATTGGCCTTGGTATTTGACGATTATGAAACACTAGACCTACATGGCCCCATCGAAATGCTTGGGCATATGCCAAATGTAGAGATAAAGCTGGTGGGGCCGACTGAGTTGGTTAGAAGTTATCAAGGGCCAAGGGTGGTGGCTGATGCTTTAATAGATAGCACTTATGATTGTGACTTGTTATTAATCCCTGGCGGACTAGGTACGCGAAAATTAGTTGATGATGAGCCTATGCTCCAATGGCTAACCGCGCAGTTTGCTTGCAGTAAAAAAGTATTTTCGGTTTGTACGGGGTCAGCATTGTTGGCAAAAACATCAAGCTTAGATGGCGTTAAGGCGACCACTAACAAAATGGCCTTTAAGTGGGTGACCTCATTGGGCGATAAAGTGCATTGGCAGCCAAAGGCGCGTTGGGTCGATGACGGGAAGTTCTTAACTTCGTCAGGCGTCTCCGCAGGTACTGATGCGGCTCTGTATTGGGTAAAACAATTACATGGCGAAGCAGAGGCTAGACGCATTGAAACGCTAACCGAGTACCATTGGGTTGATGACAGTGAGAATGATCCTTACGGTGTTACTTTATAAACAAATGATATAGCCTTAGCTGAAAAAGCTATTAAATAGTAATAAAGGATATTGGCAGGAATTGCGAACGTCCTCAATAATTGCGATTGGTTCAGAACGCAAATTGGGGGGAGTTCGCATGAATAAAGGGTTAATCTTACTGTGTTGTCTGCTATTAATCAGTGCTTCACTCATGACGTCTGGGTTGACGCGAGCACTCATTGATCTCGGTGCTTTTAGTGGTCTACTTTGGATTGTATTTCGCCGTCAAAATAGTATGCCGGACTAATATCATCTGCGATGGGCTTAATAGAGAATATATCCTAACGAACTCGCACCAATTGCCAGCCATAACAGTGACCCCAACACCAATGGTTTTGGGCCTGTGGCTTTCATCTTCTTGACCGTAATCCCCGCACCAATTAAGAATAAGCACACCACCAATAAGCGTTTCGACGCCTCAAAGGCGACCTCATAAAAAGCCTCTCCTTGAGGAATCCAATAAGCTATTGAGATGGTTAAACAGTAAAAACCAATGAAATAGGGAATGGTAATTTTTTTCTTATCGCCACTAAAGAACATTGCGCTGAGTAATGCGATAGGAACGATCCATAAGGCCCTAGCAAGCTTAATCGTTGTCGCCGTCGTGAGCGCTTCATTGCCATAGGCGGATGCCGCACCAACCACTGAAGATGTATCGTGTATCGCTATTGCACTCCATACGCCAAACTCATGTTGCGTCATCGATAATGCATGGCCAATGGCAGGAAATAAAAATAGCGCAACAGAGTTAAGAATAAACACGGTAGCCAACGCTATCGCCGCTTGTTCGTTCGTTGCTTTAATGGCGGGTGCAACTGCCGCTATCGCACTACCGCCACAAATTGCCGTGCCTGAGGCGATCAAATAGCCGGTTTTACTGTCCATCTTGAGAATGCGAGTCAGCGCAACACCTAATACTAAGGTGAAAACAATCGAACCTATAATCAAAGGGAGATTGTCTAAGCTGACCGTCATCGCGGTATCGAGTTGAATACCAAAACCTAGGCCGATAATGGAATAGGCTAATAGCTTCTTTGTTAAATTAGCGAGAATAAGCTGATTGGGTGCCCAGCCAATACTGGCAAGGGTAAAGCCCAGAATAAGTGCAACAGGAGATGAGATAATTGGCAGTAGGCATAGTAAGGCCACTAGAATAAATAGAGCGAGTTGTGCTCGTGGCTGATTTAAGAGGGTCATTAAGCAGAACTTACGTTAGGTATCAGTGGTAATTTAGCCGCTGAGTATAACGCTTATTTTGATTTTGATAAATTAAATACTACTAAATGTCAGTTTAGCAACGTTGAATGTAAGTGTGTTGGGGCCATAAAAAATCCGAAGCTGTGGTCAACTTCGGATTGTTATTTATAGGTAGTGGTAATAGCGTTGCTATCTTGTTATTGCCTTTTTATTCAGTAGGTTATCGCATAGTAATGAAGTACTGCCACACGTGGAATCTGGAAGATTTCTGCAAAGCCTTTAACAACAAGGTGCGTGTGTACTTTCCAGAAAAATGAGTTTTGGCCGTCATTATTCCTAAAAAAGTAGATATCAACATATCATTTTCCAGAGTTTCAATCATGCACAAAACTCAAATTAAAGTAAGTTATATTTCAGCTCTCGCTCTTTGAAGGCATTAATACCGCCCTCAAGGATATGACAAACATGCTGTCGAATACCTAGCTCATTAAGTGATTGGTAGTTGTAACAGTTATCAAACTTCAAGCTATGCTCTAAACTACCGCCTAGATATTCAAACTGATATGTTCCCGCTAACCCAGATTGATCGCGTTGGTTTGCAACTACTACACACTCAGCATCTGCTGCGACTACAAGGTTTGCATTATGCGTTACCATAATAATTTGCCGCTTATTCTTACACTTGCGAACGAAGTCTTTAAGTTCTGAGTATATCGTTCTGTTGTCCAAGTTATCTTCTGGCTGATCAATCAATATTGGGTGCGTAGAATTACTTAACTCAAGCATCAAGCTAAGCAAGACTAAGCCACGCTTGCCAGGCGACATATGTACAATACTGTCATTCTTGTAGGTAACAATGAAGTTGATACTAAAGTAGTCAGCATATAGGTACCTGTATGCGTCCTTAAGGTCATGATTTTTACGCAGAGTTGGGGCATTTTTACCCTTAATTATATTGGCTGTTGTCTCTACAAAATCTGCATGGGTGTCTGTGTCAAACTTGTAGTCGCCGTTGTCGTTTTGAACGTCACTAACAACTGAACGAATAGCTCCGGATTTGTGGTAGCAACTTACGAACGAATCAAACTTTAGTGGATCAACAATAACCTTTGCTTCAATCTTTATGTCGTCATCCATTTGATGTTTGCTGATTTCATCACAGTGGGAATTATATAAGCTTATCAATAAACAATATTGCTCATTAAGCTCCTTGATGCATTCTTCACCTTTACCTTGGATTGACTTAAGCTCTTTCAGTTTCACGTTTATTTTTGCAAACTTATCTCTCTCGAACTTGAGTTGATTGTTTAGTTTTTCTAGCGCGGCCTTGTCTTTTACGCCTTCTTCAAGAGGGGTAAGCTCTCGATCTATGGACTCTAATTTGTCACCTAGTGCTTCTAGTCTCTCTGGAATTGATTGTAATTTTTCATTTGCTGTATGTTTGGTCTTGTCAAACCCGATAGTAATCTCATTTTGCATTGAACTTAAAAGTTGATTGAGTACTGTTGAATGAGCAGTTAGCCCTGAGTCCTGTGCGAGTTGACTTTTAATTGATTCAAGCCACTGAGCTTGTCGATTATCAATGCTTTCCGTGAATTTTATTAAACCAGATTGAATGTACTTAAGCTTGTTTATAGCCCTAACAGTGCACTGCCTTTTATGGGTTAGATTTGAGTAAATGCTCTCTTGTTCTGCTGTCCATTGAGATTTGTCTCGAATTCCCTTTGATTTTGCTTCAAGTGAAGCAATCTCACCCTTAACAGATGTCAGATTACCAATTTCATTTAGTTCGGTAAGAGTCTTTTGGAATTCACTAACTAATAAAAAGCGAGTGTCGATCTTGTCATTAATTGATGAGTTTACTGTGCGAATCCTGTTTTCTACAGCGTTAACGAACTCTTGATAGGTTTCACCTTGTAGAAGTGTTTTCGACACTAATTCGTTTAAGTCATCTCTACCGTCTATATCTGCTAGTTGGTTGATATAGAGTTGAGGTATATAGGTAATTGCCTTAATTTGATTTTCAGCATCAGAAAGCGTCGATACTTCGTTGTTTGACCACTCAACCTCGAAATCTAAATATGGAATATCGCTGTATGTAGATGATTTCGATAGCTCAACTCTAGTTGATACTTCGTTGGGATTGATAGTCTTTGCAATGTGGTACAGGAGCATCGATTTACCAGAAGATTTACCACCAATAATCGTATTCAGGTCTTTGTTAAGTGGTATCCATTTATTAGGGAATTTATTCTTGCCTGAATTATCAATGTATCTTACTCGCTTGATGGTCTGATATTCAGACTTTGTTTCGGGGGAAAGTTCACCAATAAATGCTCTGTCAGGCTCATAGACAACCTGTTTAAGACCATTGAATGTAGGGTCTGCTTTAATCCAACAGTATCTCTTGTGGTCAGGCTCAAATAATTTATCGATAGAGTGTGCATCTGAACCGTGAACACAAGGAACTAGACGGCCAATCTCTCTTACAATATCCTTTTTGCTTTTAGTTCCTTGACCTGTAAAGTAATTAATGTCGCTTGGTGTCGCAGAAAATACCATATCGATAAACTGGTAGATGTCTTTTTTTGTTCCAGTAAACCCACCATCTTTAATGCCAGAAACTCCATCATTAGAGCCATTTGCTGCCACAACAATAGAGTTTTCCTTCAGCCATTTTTCTTCGTTGTACCATTTCTTAAATACGTCATATGATGGTTTAAAGTTATTGATTCCAACCTTGAGAGAAGCGACTTTGCAACTTTCCGTCTGTGGTGATATAGCTTGGCCATATGCCCTTAACTGGTCTTCTACACAAGCATAGTTCTGGCCGTGGTAATTGATAATTAATCGACTTAATGCGATTTTAATATTGTCCACGTGGTTAGGATCATCTGGATCAATCAGAATATGGATGTTGATCCCTTTGTTTTTATCTGTGGTAGGTGTAATCCTGAATTCAATATTTGGGATGACTGTTGTGATGTTACCCATTCTTCCAGCTTGTCGGTATGCAAGAACCTTTTCATAGCCAGATATGGAGTAGTAATCAGTGATACCAATTACAGAAATATCAGAGTCATTGTCTTCGATTGCTGTTATATAGGCATCCCAATCGCTTTTAAATTGTGTTTCTAAAACTGAATCAGGAGTGTGAACATGAAGGTCCCATCGCCTCCATTCCGAACCATGTTCAAATAATTGCATATATCAACCGTGAGAATAAAGTATGTGCACATAAGTTACATTGAAAAGCTATTGATTAAAATGCAATTTCCCAATGATTGTATGCGATATTGCACTGTTATCTAGGCTTATAGCTATTCTTGGTAATAAGGCATGAAATTAGCAATTAAATCAGTCGCCTTAAGGTTGGATCGAACAGATAGTTTAGTGTTTGTTGAGTGACACCATTTCAGTCCAACAAGCTTAGTACGACCTGATTAAATGTTAAGTTGGACGCACTCGCCTTTAGCTTCAGTTATTTTGGTTTTTACCATTCTATCTGATAAAGAGATTTAGCCATTAAACATCACTACATTAGTGAGCTATTACGGAATATAAACATCCCGAGAGAATATCGTGACGGTTTTAGCCCCGCGTGAAAGTGCTACATATAAATGGTTGGCGTTCATTCCTCGAGCTTGCGCATCAAGAATCATGCAATGATCGGCCTCTAGGCCTTTGAGTAAAAGGGTCGAACCAATCGCTCGACTTGGTATCCGTTTATCTCCTTGCTGGCGTAAGCGTTCTCTTATTGAAGAAGCTGCTTCAAACATACTTACTGTTGGAGAAGTGACTGCAAGAGATAAAGAATCTTTTAAAGCGTTGTATGCGCCTTTACGGTAAACACGAGTACCAGTTTTTAGCTCTAGTAGCTGTAGAGCTTCAAGGATATTTGATCGAGAACTATCAATAACAACGTTACAAAGTGCTTGCTCACTATTGGTTACAGCAGTCCTGCTTCTACCATTGAGAATACTGTCTACTCGTTGCGATGTTTTTGCCATTTCGACATGAGTCATCATGGTACTAGCAACCTGCATAATAGTGGTTGAAAGAGCTAATCCTGTATTGTCATCAAATTGGCTAGCAGCATTGGTAACACTGGCAAGCTGTACAGGTTCAACGACCTCTATTCTAGAATTACTTTGAGCATAGTTGTGCCTTGAACGGTCGCATACTGAACTGCCAATGACTAATAATGAGTCCGTTGGGTGTTGGTTTAGAATAGTGTGTTGAGCATTATGCTGATTTGTCAGGTCAGATTGAGCAATGTCTGTTAGTGGGTGTAATGTTATATGTGCAGGACAAGTTCGCAGATCAACCCTTGCTCCCTGTTTTAGAGTCTCTCTTGCTGCAAGTATCCACTCACCAAGAGCTGGCGCTCCAACATTATTCCAACGCCATGGCGTATCTAATTCTTCGATAAGTGGAAAGTGCTGAAGGACTCCATTGTCCCAATCGGGCATTGGGCCTCCGAAGTTAAAAATACATTGCATTGGGTCGCCAAAAATAACTGTCGGAAGTACTTCTGAAAGTGAAGTAATTAGATTGTGTTGGTTAACGTCACAATCTTGATACTCGTCAACAAGCAGCCTTGAATAAGATGCTCGTAGAATGTCACTAATGCTACCAGTAATGAGCAACCTCAATACTGATTGCCTGATTTCTGGATAGAAAAGTCGAGGAGTTTCTGGTGAAGAATGAATAGGACAGGTTACAGGGAAACTATTGGCTATACGCAATGCCCAGCCATCAATGGTAGTTACAACGTAGTGCGACGTTGGCACTGAAAGCTTACGGAGTCTTTTCTTTAGTGCGGAAACACCAGCAGTAGTGTGAGTGAGTACTAAAATAGGCTTGGTGTTTTTTACGGACAATGTTTCCGTGATTAAATGTGTTTTACCACAGCCCGCGGGAGCAACAATTGCACCTCGCTCGGTATCAAGAACGGCTTCTACTCTCATTATGCCTCACCTTGGCTACTAGCCCATAAGAGAAGGTTGGTTAGATTGCTAATGAGTATCGGGGAGAAACCTTGAAAGTTAGGGCCGATTATATATCGAGCCATATCCTCTGCGGGTTCAATGTCTTTAAACCAACCTTTTTTATTTGCCGCTTTTGCTAATACAGACCTATGGCTATCATTGAAGCGTTCTCGACAGTCATCTAAGGTAATTTGGTTATTTGAATAGTTACTTATGTTTGCTCTAACAGAGTCTTCGCCCTTACGGCTGATTGCTAACGCTAAGAGGTTTGGAATTATGTTTAATGGGCATGCTAAAAATAGAGCATCTTCAGTTGCATTGTCGTTAAGCCATTCAAAAATAGGTATTCCTAGACCTACCATTTCAGTGGTTAGTAGCTGGTGTTGTTGTGCTTTATCGGAATCTTTAAAAAGAGACGTCGGATAACCAAGAGATTTGAACACTCTTGCTCTTGCGAACATACTATCGCCACCGCCATCGGCACAATAGACTCCTTTAGCAATAATTGTGGGGTAACTGTAATCTTGATTGTAGAGATCAATTCCTCTTACTAATCCAATTTCAGTTTTACCTTCACAAACGATTACAGCTTTACTCAAAAAAGCTTCTGCACAGACTCTTAGTGTTGATTGCTGGTCTTCTCCACTGTTAAGAGAGAAAATATAGTGCGAATATATCGGAAGTGGTGCAGTCGGATTTGGCAACGGTGGCGGAGGACTAAGCTTACGAACAACATGCAACTGATTAGCCTGTAACTCGCGCAAGACGTAAGGTGAATGAGTTGTAATAAAAACTTGCTGTGTTGGTTCAGTATCTTTTGAACCTAGCTCGTTAAGTAATCTAGTAATACGGTATGGCTCAAGACCATGTTCGGCTTCATCTACGATAAGAATGCTAGAACAACTGGCAGCCTTTTGTAGACCGCTAATGAGAAGGCGTGATGATCCAGTTCCTAATTGTCTTAGAGGTGTTCCATCACTATTGTGAAGGCTTATAGCACCATTGGACATGGATATTCCATTTACATCGAGAAGCGCGCTAAGTTGTCCAACCGGTACACCAAGTCCGTTGGCAATTTGCTGGACTTGAGTCAAAACCTCTGTGACGCCTTGTACTTGTTGTGTAGCAAAGGCTTCACGGGTTTGCCGTCCCAATTGAGCAAGAACTGAGGATACATCTAATGTCTCTTCAGAAAGCTTGTTCAACACAGACCGATTTCCCCATGCGAGGTTTTGATGTGAGGTCGTGCCAAGTCGGGCAGGCGATAATAGCTCTCGGTGTTTCCAAGGTAATCTACGTTCGAGACCATCAGCATCAGCTCGGTCAGAATATAATTGCCAATCAGGCGCTAAGTCAGCATCTACGTGAAGCTTAACAGTAAGAACCGTTTCCCAATTTGGTTGTGGCTCATCGGAGATATCTTTGGTCTCAGAATTGAAACCTCGAAGAAAAAAACCGTATCGCTCAACATTTTTTAACTCATCATGAAGCTCGCCAATTGTGACCGTGATAGTTAATGGTGATGAAGTGTCTAGTTGATAGAAGTCAGCATCGTTGAAAGAGTATGAACGCCTTGCACCTAGAGCAAGATCGATAGCATCTAAAATTGTCGACTTACCAGAGTCTCCTGGACCTATTAGGCAATTAAGCCCTGGCTGAGGTTTCCAAGATAGATTTTTAATAGATCTAAAGTTTTGTATTTCTATGTGGCGTATAACCGACATGTCAAATCCCTTTGCTCAATAAAAAATATGAAAACATCGATATAACATAACAGTTAATTAGTGCTAAAAACATGCTGTAGAGCATTGTTTTATAGGTTGTCAATATGATTAACTACTATCAACAGTCGTTGCAATTGTGAAGAGAATGGGTCGTGAATCTAGTCTGTAAGATGATTGTCTTATATTTTAAGATAAAAACAAATTCTGACACTATATTTTTGAGAAAAATATGTCCGGAATCATAGCTTACATGTATCAATTATGGTTATCTATTGAAAATAGGTCAGCTTTAAATGTCTATTGTGAATCAGGAGGATGTATCAGGTAGAACTTTATAATTTTCATGTGAATAGTGTTGCTAGTTATTAATAATTTATTCGGAGAACCTCCAATGGAAGGTCAGAAGTTAGAAGTGGTTTTTGGGAATTATGGAACGTTTCCTTCCCCTGGTCAAATCACTATTGATATAGATAGCTACGAGAAATCAGATGCTAGCCTATACCGTTTTATGTTTTGCTATCCCGATAGTGAAAAGTTTATAGAGGGTTATCTAATGATAGGTTTATTACCTGCGTTAGATGTTCCCCTCGAATCTAAAAAGCTGCACATTGAAAATGATCGTATGTTGTTTGAAGGTTTATATAAAAAAGATAAGGAAAAGAGAACTCGTTTCTTTACTCTTTTACCAAATATGCAAGAGTATCGTAATATTGTAAGAGAAAGTGGTCCAGAATTAGCTGGTTTATTTTTAATGTCTATCAATGACTTGGTTTACTATAAGCAGTCACAAACAGATTGGTTTGATGAGGCGTTAAGTAGCAGAGTTTTTAAACAAAAATTTATGCGTAAATCTGAATCATTTTTTGCATTTCATAATGCTGATACCTTACTCTCAGGCCTAGAAGATGAAGATGTCTCAGTAATATCGAAAAATTTATTACTGAATTTTAAATTGGATGGTTTTAATAACGAACATGAAATTAATTTACGCTATGAATCAGACAGTTTAATACCTAAGCGTATTAATGTATTAATAGGGAAAAATGGTGTAGGTAAGAGCCAAGCACTTAGGAAATTTAGTCGGTTAGCGTTGAAGATGACTGACGAAACTGGTGTGTTGCGAGATATAGACCAAAATTTTGATAGACCTATGATAAATAGAATGATTGCAATTAGTACTCCTGGTGAAACAAGAAATACATTTCCTGGAGAACGGATTAAACAGCAAAAACTATTTTATCGCCGTCTAAATTTTACTCGAAGCACTAAATCTAAATTATCTCGTGGGATTGCAGAAACATTAATTCAATTGGGGAGAAATAGAGATTCGGTGAAAGAAAAAAGCCGATGGGACTTTTTTTGGTCTGCTATATCTATGAGTTTACCGGTCGAAAAAATTGCTTTTAAAACTAAATCTAATACTGTTGAAATGATTAGTAAATTTGGAACTTTGGATGATAGCTTGTCCACTGTCGAGTTTATTGATCAATTTGATCGAAATGAAGAGCCTAAATTTTATGCAGAAGAAAAACTTCATCCTCTAAGTAGCGGACAATTAACATTCTTCAAATTTGCTTTGCAGTGTAGTTTATACATTGAAAATGGTTCATTTGTCTTAATGGATGAGCCTGAAACACATCTTCACCCTAATATGATTACTGATTTTGTTGGTATGCTTGATAGCTTACTTGAAGCTACTGGTTCACAAGCGCTAATAGCCACACATTCAGCATACTTTGTAAGAGAAGTTCCGAGAGAACAAGTACATATTTTTAATAGGAGTGACGATGGTAATATTGAAATCATTTCTCCTCGACTCCGCACTTTTGGGGCCGATGTTGACTCGATATCTCAATTTGTTTTTGAAGAAGATATTAATAGTAAATTAACAAAGAAAATATACAAAAACATAAAACATCTAAGTTTTGAATCTGTTAACGAAAAATTGAACAAGGAACTGTCTTTATCAGCGTTAATGGATTTACAGACAATGATGGATGGTTAGAATGAAAAAATTACCAATACCTGTACAAAATGATGATAGGCATTTAATAAGGCTGACGAGTAACGATGCTCTGACATCTATCAACCCTTGTTTGAGAATCAACCAAAACTCAATAAAAATGCAGTATAGAAATTATATACAAGAGCGGGGGAATGCTTGGAACATCATACCAAATGTAGTTTCAGAAGAACTAAAAAAGTCTCTTATAAATAGCTACGAAAATAGGCAAGAAGATGAATTAAAATTTATTAAAAACATGAGAGATACGCATGATGAAATCTGTTCAATGTGTGGAGGGAAGTTCCCCTGGTCTTTAGATCATGTGTTGCCTAAATCTGATTATCCTGAGTGGGCTATTTTCTCAAAAAATCTAGTTCCAGCATGTAGGTGTAATATTAGACGTGGCACTGCTTTAAAAGGGAATCCAATTACCAGAGCGCGAGTCCTTCATCCTTATTTTGATGATGCATTTGAAACAAGGCAAATTTCATGTTTAATCTCTACTAATAACGACTTCCGTTGGGTAAAAGTTGAAATAGTATATCTACAACCAAATCACCCAGAAATTAATTCAATAAAGTATCATGTAGAAAATATCGTCAAACGATCTGGAATTGAAAAGTATCTATCTCGTACTCTGTGGTGCAAATTAGTGAATCAACCTGGATTAGCAATAAGAGGCCTGTTTGAAAAAGGATCTTTGACGGAGTTAAAAATAAAGGAGTTGATCGAGCAAGATTTAAGGTGGAATGATTCTAGTTCTGGAACTTTAAATAACTGGGATTCTATTTTTTTATATGGAATATTGAACTCACCAAATGTACTTGCTTTTATTACTCAACATCACAACAAATTTGTTAGAAATGGTGGTGTCCCTACTTGAACTTTGTTGTCCGATGGTATGTTAAATGATGTTTAAATGGAGTCGATTTTAAACATATTCCTTAAATTTAATAGTAGTTTAAAGCTTATTTGTGGTTATACCATGAATAAGCATTAAACTTCAAAATGGCGAATCGAAAGTCGAAATAACCTTCTCCCTAAACTTTCCTAAGATCTCTATTGAGAGTGAGATCGCCCTTGGAGATTGAACGTCTTCAATTTTTCGATGCTGTAAAGAACTTGCCAGTTTTTTATCGAATATATCGCCGAAGTTAAGCGTAAAACTGTGAGATTTGTTTAAAAGCATACTTGCTCTTTTATCGGATAAAGGGGTTGGAACTAATTAGGGGTTTCTGATAATTTAAGATACTTTTCTAATCATAGTCAGGCTTATTCGACTCAATGATCTAAAACTTTTCTGTCCAATAATTTGTTGATTGAGATATTATGATAGCATTTAGTTATAGTTGAAGTTTTCTCTTAATTTATAGTGTAATTTGCTGGCTATGAGGTTCTATGAAACAAGTTAATTTACAAGATCCTCATGTTGTAAGAATCGGAGTGACAACTGTTCTAAATATCTTGGCTAAATGGCAATGTAGCAAACAGCAGGTTAGATGTTTGCTATTACTACCCGCTGGTTCTGAGTTTCAAGACATAGAGTCAATGATCTTTAGTCATGAACAACAAGAGCGGGTTAGTTACATATTGAATATCCATGCCGGTTTAAGGACTGTTTTTAACAATCCCAAAAACATTTATGGTTTCATGAATATGAGTAACCATAACAGTCCATTCAATGGTGAGAAGCCAATCGATTTTTTAACTAATGGCGAGAATGCAGAATTTGAACCTGTTATTAGCTCCATTGATAGTCTAGGCATACCTAAGTGAAACTCGGCTTTTTCTGAAGTCCTGATATGACAAATGTAGTATTTTGTTTTAATAGGTTCATCAATAGCTCAGAGTTTTGTACTATCACGGTTTGATCTTGTTGTGTCTTACCGAATTGATTGAGAAATTCAGAGTCGACTACCTCGTAAAGTCTCTTTAGCCAAAAGCGTTTTGTTTCAGGTCGTAGCTGCTGACTACCAACAACCAAGTAGCCTTTGAGAGCTAAATGCGCTATTAAACTACTTGATATGCCCTGCAATGCGGGTTCATGTTTGCTAAATAGAGTTCGGTACACTCCAGTCGTGATGTATGGGGTTGTATCTTGATTCATATAATATTTTTCAGTTATCAGCTGGTATATAAAATCTGTATTTCGATAAATAAGCGAGATATTGGAATGTGATTTATCAAGATTTGAAAGCAATAATTTATACTCAGGTGTTGCTGAATATCCAGCAACAGTAATGTGCTCATGGCTTTGTAGTAAGACCTGCTTACCGGCTTCTCTATTGATTACTGGTAGATGTAACTCTATAGCCGAATCAACCTGTTTAAGTGTTTTTGTATACGCATATTCCGTGTCAAAATGGTGAGTCGAAGGTTGAAACGACTTGCTCTCTAAATCCGCCTGAAAAATCTAATGAATCGAAGCGTGGGCTGTTGTTACTTTGAGGGTTGGGATCTGACTCTTTGTTATTGTGAAACTCCGTAAAGGTGATTGAGCTGTCATCAAAGGCGGCGGATGCCTTAATCGTTTCGAGTTTAGACTCTTTCTTTTGACGTGATTGATCAACTGATTTAACTGGATCTCTTATGATCACATTTGAATCTGGTAGTTCGATATCAATTCGATATGCATAATTTACAAGCTTTGGTTCTGCAAAGGTATAGAACCAAGCCTCTTGATTAGAAGCTTGGCTTACCCGTAAAGTCCGACCTAATACCTGTCTAAAATAGAGCTCAGTTTTAACTCTACTAAGGTGGCAACAAACTTGTAAGCGAGGGATATCTGTACCTTCGCTAATCATTCCTACACTGACAATCCAGTTCGTTGTACTGCTTCTAAATGCATTGATTTTGAGCGAAGCTCGGTCTTCTTTATAGGTAACTATTTGGACGGTTTGAGCATATTCATTCCTGAGAATATTTAGAATATATGAAGCGTGATTTATCGATGATGCGACGATAAGCCCTGCGGCATTAGGGTTGTCCTGTCTTATATCTTCAAGTTTTCTTGTCGCTAGGGTTAGGATATGTCTAATAGCTTCATCATTTTTGATTACCGACAGGTAAGACACTGATGAACCTTTAAGTAAATCTTCCAGACAATTGAACATTTTGGTTTCATTTTCTTCGTCAGTAACTGAAATGTTTTCATTATCAATCAACACTATCTTAGGGCTGCGACATACACCGTCTGTTATTGCTTCTCTTAAGCCGTAAACATAGTCGCACTGTATTTGGTTGTCGGGATAAACATATCGAGATAGGGCAATTGGTGCCTTATCTGAGCGCCAAGGCGTACCAGTCAACGCTAAGGTGTAAGCTGCTTGATCTTGTATGTTGAGTAAGATCTCTTCCCCCCAAGCATTGGCATCTTCAAGAGTACTACCAGAGCAATGATGGATCTCATCAAAGATTACCAATACTCGATTTCTTTTAAGTAATTGCCAGAAATCCCCTTTAAAAGAAAGCATTCCTTGATAGGTATAAGAACAACCTACAGATCCAATTACACCATCAAAGCGGCACTCCAACCGGTGTGAAAATGTTTTTTGAATACCTTGCGAGATGTTTACTGAAGGTGAAAAGCACAATACAAAATCGATAAGGTCTTGCTCAAACAATTCAGCTGCGACCTCTGCCCCCATAATCGTCTTACCAGCTCCAGGAGTTGCTAGACAGAGGAAGTGCCTTTGATTGGCATTAAAGTGTTCCAGAGCGCGATTGACGCACTCTGATTGCCATTGTCTTAATTGCATTGGAGTTACTTCTGCTGATGCGTGATTACGGACTTGATAGCTTTGATCTGCCCAAGTAGTTTTGAGCTGTTTTCACGAGCAAGCATGTATTGAGACTCAAGGTGTTCCTTCATCTCTGGGAAGGATTTGTATAGCCGCATATATTCTTCTGACTCTCCAATGCAGGCTAGCAGATCAACTTCAGATTGCTTGAGGCGTTCTTTTAGCAACTGGATAGCGTTTTTTTCGACACTATTAATCACCTTCGGTGTTTGCCCGACTTGACTGTGATTGGGTTCGATAGAAAAATTTGTTTGGTAGAACTGTTCTGACTTCTGGTATGTCGCAATTTTTGAATTAGCGCGTACATTTTTTTTCAGGATGCCTTTCTTAGTGAATCTGGTTACCTGTCGATAAATATATTTATAAGTTTCGCTAACACTTTGTTTACTCGTTGACGCAGTTTGAAAGGCATCGCGTAACTGCACCACTTGGAAATTATTAAAGCTCTCGTCCTGGAGAATAGTATGCAACGTAGCGCATATTTTGATTGAAACTTTCGGCATGACTTTCTCACAAGGGGGTTAATCACTAGTTCTTAGGTGTAGAAGAACATTATAAACTAAATGCGGATTATAATCCGTGGCTTTATAAGCCGCAACTTTGGATAGTCTTTATCTTTAACGAGATGATAAATGAAAGACTTAGCGATCCAATTTGGCTTGAAATTACGGAGCAAACGTAAAGAAATGGGAATATCTCAAGATAAATTGGCACTTTTAGCTGAGATTGATCGTAGTTATGCAGGAAGAATCGAACGTGGTGAAGTCAATATCACGCTAGAAAAAGCATACCAGTTGGCTGAAGTATTGGAGTGTGATGTTAGAGTGCTCTTGCCTTAAGATTTTTACACTTGTATGTACCCAGATAGTTGAGCTAGATGCTGAGATATCGAAATGAATCTAGCTGATTGAATTTCGCAAACTCCCGAGCTTCACCTTTTGTCCTGAAAGGATGTATATCAAGCTCTCGTAATTGTTCAATTGCTTTTCTTGGGCAAGAAACCATCCAATCATTTTCACCACTCATGAAGCTTGTGGATGCTAATTTTACTGTACGAACTTCACCGTTATGAATAAACGTCTTTGTGAGCGATTCAATGTAATCTAATTCAGGGAGAACTTGCTGGCATTTAAGATCGTAGAATCTAGGGTCCGAGTGCATAGTAATCAAGAAGTACATAAATTAATTCTCAGTTACTATATCGTTATCCAATGATCCTACCGCGATTTGCTTACCCTGTTGGCTTCTAATACTTTTTTGAATGGTTTTGCTTGGTCTGGGAGTTTATGCCATCCCTTAAGAACACGTTCGGATGAGATGTCGAATTTTGCTAAAAACTCATCTGAATCTGCGCGGTAAATCAAGTAACCAAAGAATGGAGTATGTTCATCCACACCTAAGTTTTTTCGTATCGTCTTAATATTCGGTTCGTCCATAAAAACCTCTCAAAAATTCAAAAGTTTGAGCTAGCAAAGTTACATTAATTGGTTGATGTGAATGAGGCAAGCTTTAAGTGGTAACCTCCGTTTTCTAATTAATTTAAAGATTAGTGAGATTTAATGCTCTAACAAGCTTTTGCACCAAAACGAGTAAGAACGACGACTCTGCTATACTCAATGTGTTTTAGTAAAATCTGGCTAATCAATTAGTATTTCCTTTAAGTACACTTGTATTTTGATAATCCGCAGTGGTAACTAAAGCTATATCATTCATAGTATTAACATAAGATTAATTTTGTTGACTAATTTTTTTTTGTAAATAGACTGAATAAATTCAGATCAACGATCTATAGAGATATATATGACATTATTAGAAGCCTTAACAGACTTAGCTGGCCTAGAATTGTTTATCTTAAATACTGCGTTTGAAATTGGTGTAAGTGAGGAATTCGAATCTAAGCCATTCAAGAGGCTCGATCTATTAGATAAGCTTGCCGAAGATCCGAGTTTTGCCATTGATAAATATAGAAACTTCAATTTTTTCAGAACTTTGATTGAGCTCGAAGTGTTAAAGAAAAGTAAAGGTAAGGATGTGTTTAAATTCACTAATAAAGCATTACGTATAATTTCAATGTTAAAAAATAAACAGATTATGTCTGAAAACAATTATCTTCATGAAGAAATATCACGAAATGAGGATCGTATTAAAGAGCTCCAACAAATACCCATAGAGTATAATAAGTTGTTAGCTCGACTGGGAGGTATGTTGAGTACTGAAAAGGCTAATATTAAACCTGTTGACTATGACCGCATCATGAACATTTTTAAACCATATGAAGGGGGGGCTCCGCAGTAGTAAATAAGCTCTATAAGATTGTACTAGATTGTTCAATCAAGACTCTGAGGTCGTTACTTTTGTAGCTTACGTAATTGTTTGCATGTGTACAAATTGCATACAAATAAAAGTGAGCGAATGAGGCAAGCTAAGATTGCTTTTAACACCGTAATCTCTTTAATGATTATTGGTGTTTTAATGATATTTTCAAGTTTGGGTTAAAGATAGAATTGAGTATAAAGATATAACCTCTATGTTTAAATTGCTTAGGTTTTTCATGTGGATTAACAATGGACCCGATAACTGTTCTTGCTCAACTTCGCGAAGTGGTTAACCAGAATGTTACAAAAAGATGAGGGTTACCCTTTAATATCAATATGTTATATTGATATGTTCGTAAACTCCTAGCAAGGGTGCCAAAACTACGCGAGCGTTACAAAATTTGATTTAAGCGACCGTTGTTTAATGAAGAAAGATCGACCTGCAAACGTTCTACACCCAACCCCATTCGTTTCTTGTTAACACGTAACGTGGTCACTAATCGCTGTTGGCTAATCTTTGAGAGGTGAATAAAGATAAAGTGTTCTAAATCTGCATCAGCAATAATGAGACCCGAGTTTAATTTATCGAAAGCCCGTTCAACCACTTCATTTTTACTACTGAAAGAACGATTGTTACGGCTAATGTTATCTAGCTGATTGCTCAACCACCGTAGCTGAACAGAGTGTTCTGTTTTTAGTAATTCAGCTTTTTTCATATAGTCTCTAATAAATAGTTACACTGTAATTAATGATTTAGTACTAACACCCCTAGTTACACTGTAACTATAAGCCATTTCTATTGAAAATCTTTTTAGCCCACCTTAGATTCTCCAAGTATGGGCTTCAGTTATGTTACTTAATAGGTACAATGATACTTCGCTTTAATTTAACAAGCCCATCCCTAAGACTCGCATTTTCAAATTCTAAGTCATCAATTCTTGCTAAAGATTGCACTAACTTATCATTGAGGTGATGCTGTGCAGCAGCAAAGCTGGCGAGCTGTTCTCTTACTGCTAAGTACTTCTCTTTGTAGTTTTGTTTAATACGCTTCTGTTCATTGAGTTTAAGGCGTACTGATTGAATTTCAGGTTGAACGTATTCGCCTTTTGCTTCAGCAATATCAACTTTGACCTGTTTAACTTTATCAACAAACTCAGGGTAGTAATAACCACTGCCATTACCTAGGTTCGCTTCTTCTTCAACAGCTCTAACACTTAGCTTTCGTGTAGCCAGAATGCGCTTAGGTTTACCCTGCGAAATACGCTCTAGTGCTGCCTCTAATAACAGTAATGTGTTTTCGCTCTTATTCATAATTAAGTGACCTTTAATTCAGCCTCAAAGGGTGTAAATTCCATATCAAAATCGGACATCACGATCTCAGCGGCTCGAATTTGGGTGATGTAATGGCTTCTATCTGTCACCGAAATATCATCAGCTAACCCCATATATGCAACTAAACTTTTGTGTTTTTTCTGCCACCATCTAGCTTGTTTATCATCAATAATGCTGCTACCTGATGAACAATCAACGCAGAATTGTGGAGTGATAATGCCATCCATATCGCAGTCATATCCAGCCTTACAATAACTGTGTGCAGTACTATGTAAGGTTAATCTTCCACCTTTTATCGCTTGATAGATAACTTCCCAAGAGCTGTAAATGTGTGGGACATTATCACGCATTTTTATAATAGTTTTGCCGTGAGAACCAGATAAGTGAGCATCTGAGTGCCATTGATTAAAAATCTTATTGGCGGTTGTTTCTGCATTAACAATATCCAAGGCTTTTTGAATTTTATCATCGACCCTTAAACCTCGAATACTAGCCAATTTACCTCCATTGGTGTACCACTCAGTCATGGCTAAATATAAATGTTTAAATTGTTGCTTTAGGGCAATGGCTGTGCCGAATCTGTTCTTAATACAATAGAACGCTAGAGATCTCCTAAACTGATGTGTTGCTATGGGCCAAGGCTCTCCTACGTTAACAATCTCTTTTATCTTGTTGAGTGATGCTGGGTTGGAATCTATGCACTCCTGATAGTCCTCTTGCGTGACGACAAAATCAAACTGCTTGCAGAAAAGTTGAAGGCGTTTGTTCCAATAGTTGATGAGACGAGGAGCTTTAGATCTGTAAGGTTGATTTACCCAAACTGTATTGTTGTACTTTGTATGAGGGTAACTAACCTCTTTACGCCAATATTTTGTGAGGGTTGTTACTAACTCGATAGCCTGTTGTGCTGCCGGTGCTACTACCCAGGTTTCTCGCTTTTCACCTAGCTTAAAGGTGTGTGATTGCAACATGTGATAGTCTCGACCCTCAAAGGTATCCTTGTAGTAGCTATCCGGTGTTAACTTATCAAGTTCGGAATCTCGCATCCCACTAAACCCACCACAAATGATGTAGCATGACGTGATTAGTTGCCCAAGGTAACGATGAAAGTCATTTCCATTATTAAGCTGTGTATTTTCTACTTTCCTTGCCAGTGGCGCAATGATATCACTTAGGGTTTGTGGTAGGTTATCTGCAATTGCCATGACATATTTTCGGTGATCGACTATATTTTTACTTTCGCCCAAAAACGTAAATGTGGAGCCGTTCTTAAGTTTCTCATCAAGGGTTCGTTTACCCTCAAGGTAGTTGTCCTGCAATGCTTTTTCTGTTTCCGCAATTAACTCTTTGTGAGGAAGTGCCTCATTAACTAATTTAATAGCTTGACCGTAAATTACATCAGAAAGGCGTTCAGGAATAACCAGTGTTTGTTGGAGTATTTTGTCACTTAATTTTGAGGATAATGCTTTTTTTATTGGGTTGAACTCTAGTTTTAAATGGTGCCAGCCTGATAGTTTTAGTAAGTTATTTATCGCTACAAACATTGACTCTAAAGTACGTTGAGCATACGAATTACAGATTAAGTACTCTTCAAATTTCTGCCAAGTCTTAGGATTTGATAGTTGTGATAAAGATGTGTAATGGTTTTCTAGTAAAAAACGATAGGCTATTTTATTTTTTGACAATTCACTCTCTATTGCAGAGAAAGAACAGGCTTTGCGCCCTTGTGGGTTTTTATTAAATAACCGCCCGTAGGTGACTAATTTTAGTTCATTCATTAATCTAGGAGAATGTTTGAACTCACTAAAGTCAAAACTATTCTTAATTTTTCGTCGAGCAAATGGCATTAATTTCCAAGTCTCTTCCTCAAATGTTGCGGTTATATCGCCGTTGCTGTCTCTGCAAACGGTAACCGCATCAAGCTCCTCAAATCGGTTTTGATGGTAAAGCGTCACAATATCAAGGTCTTTTATTTTGAGCTCTTCAGGAAAGTCGACAAGATAAAGTTGTGAAGTATCCATTATGAATGCCCCTTATTGGATTGTGATGGGAGTAACTCAAGAATTGAGTCCGAATCAGACCAAAGAGGATGTTGGCCCTCATTACATATGCGTAATTCAGCTTGTTTAATAAGTTTTTTCTTTAGTTTTGGAAGGATTTTATTTTCAATAAAATGAATGACACTCTCAAAATTTTTACGATAGTGGTGAGCATCTAGGTGTAGATACATAGCCTCTTCAATACAAAGCTTAAATGAGAGCAAACACCAAATATTGTGAACAGATTGAACAATTACTTGTTCTGGGCAGCCAAAACAAGCTAGTAAATCCGCACAAGCAAGCCTCTCACCTTTTTTAGCTAGTCCGTGACGTAAAGCCTTTCTTGTATACTTTTCGGCTTTTTTATTAAAGGGGTTGGCGCAACTTCCGCCATTTGGAGTATTACTGAGATTAGGTATATGGGCTTTGTACTCTTGCTCGATGACTAATACTTTAATAGCTATGTTTTGTTGTGCTTCTTTTGTACTGACCTTTGCTTGTGCTTGTTCTTGCCTTATTGAAAGCGTATCTTGCATCATGCCAATATTGGTGTATTTATTGCCCGTTGAGTAGCTTTTTTTGCGGGTATTAGGCGTATTATTCAGCATAATATCATTAGCCAACTTTCCCTGCCGATAAGCTGTAAGTTGAGAACCGGTTTCACGAAAGCGACTTATTACGGGCCTAAGTCGTCTTCCTGTTTGGTCAGTAAAGGTAAAATGTTTTTCTATCCATAGTCTTATAAAGTCCTGGAGTGTCGTTGCCTTCATAGGCCTTAGTTGTTTATCGGCGATAGTTTTAAGCAGCAATGCGTCATCACCTTTATTTAAAATTCTTGAAGCTTTTAGTAACCTGTCAAAAAAGGTTGTTGAATGCTTAGGTATTTCTAAGACACCATGCTCACCCATTTCAACCTGAATCATTTTAAATGCTCTACGCTTATAAACTGGCATGGTGTACCAGGTTTCGCCTACAGAGAATGAGGTGTTTTTAGGTTGTTTTAATTTGAACAAATCACTTGTATTAGTGTATGTGTAATAAGCCAGTAAAAAGGTTGCCGAGGACATCATTTTCGATATGCCACTACGCAGCTTGAATGTATCTCCTTTCCACCGAAACACCATTGTTTGAGTGAACTTGTGTGCTTCAATGTGTTTGCTGGGGTTTTCTATAAATTGTTCATAAGTTTGATTAAAAAGCTTTATTAAAAAAGGAAGTAATTGATTTAAATCGCTTCGTGAGTATGCTTCAAAGGATTCTGTATCACTTGAATCCAGGACTGTAATGTTCACGAACCAATTTGCAGGTAAATCAAGGTTTTGTGTAAAGGTGGTAAATAATCGTGAGCGATTCTTTTTATAAGTACTTTTCTTTAGTGAACCTAAAAGAACTTTTTGATACAACGCACCCATGTACTCTTCAATGGATAATTTTGTAAATGCTCTAATGTTTTCTTTGTCGCACCATTTAAGGTATTGATAGGTCGTATTAAAGGTAAAATACAGTGAATAATGGCTACCCCCTTCATCAATGGATTCTTGAAACCGGTCTCTCATGTTAAGAACAATTTCTTTTCGATTAGCATCGATAAAATAATTTTCTTGTTGTAACTCCTTAGTGCTTGGTAGGTTCTTCACTAAGAAGCGGTTAAAATCGGCTCTGCGATTATGATCGTCATGCAGCTGAATACACAACTCTGGTTTCCATCCAGTCAAGTAGGTTATCTCAGTCATCACAACTTCCTAGTGCTTCGTGCATGATGCTATCTAAGAGGCCAAACTTAACTTTGAAGGCTTCTTTGCGCTTTAAAAACTTTAGATATTTCCAGGTTGTACTCTCATTATTATGTCCCATCCACCCCATTAAGAGTTCCATGCAATCGGCTACAGGTAGTTTCGCCTCTAGCAAACCACTCATACGATATGTTCCGTAAGTAGAACGCAAGTCATGAAACCGATGTGTAAATATGGACCCAGCACTTACTAAGTTAGCTCTGAATTCGCCCCATCTAGCTCCTAAGGACATGGAGGAGACAGGGTTGCCTTGCTGGCTAACAAAGAGTGGTTCGTGACGTTTACTTTGCTCTAATAATTCAACTAGAGCTTGCTTAAATTGGTGGTTTTCAGTGTTAAGCTTTCTAATTTTTTCATTTAACTTACTCACACGATTGAGCCTACGTTCTGAAATTTTGTAATCTTTTAATGAGTGCAATAATTGAGCTGAGATTTCAACATGTCTAGTTTTACCGTATTTTGTTTGAACCCCTGTCATTTGTGGGCACAACAATATTTCAAAGCGGTGCTCGCTTTCTGCAATGGCTGTAGCGGTCTCCAAAGCATCAAGTGTTAATGTTGCTATTTCTTCAATTCGCATGCCTGAATCAATTGAAATCAATACCTGTAGGCGTAATTCTTCTGAGACTTCTGGGAGGAATTGAGTCAGAAGTGATAAAGAATCGCGGCTAAGAGGGGATAACGGACGTATATTCTGACAATTGGCATTTCTTGGTGCTTTTATGCGCAAGTCGCTGGTTTGTATAGCAAAGGTTGGGTGGATATGTGCTAATAGTCCTTGGTTTTTTACTTGTACGAACTCTATTTTAAAGGGGGCTTCTTGCTCTCGATGAATAGTTAGATATCTTTCGTGCATCGTCCACAAGTAAAAATTTTTAACGTGATTCATGTATGCGTTAGCAGTGCTATGTGCCAGATCACCTTGTTTGACTAATTTAAGTAAGTGCGATCGGAACAGATAGGTGGGTTTTAGTCTTTTTATAGGAGGGGTATGATCCCATGCTAGTAGTTCATCTTCTAGGAACTGATAGTATTTGAGGAGAGCACGACTGGATGGGCTGAGGTCTTTAGCTCGTTTTATGGCTTTTAGATAAAAAAAGTAGCTGTTTGGTTCACAAAGGAATAGGCCATCCTGACTAAATAAAGTTGGAAGGGAACCAATGTTATGTTCAGATGGAAGGCAATGATATGAACCATTATTATGGATTTGTAAATTTGTTTCTTTAAAAACAGAACTGGAATGGATTAATTTCACTATAAAACCTCTTTATTAAAACGAAGAAGACCCCTGTTCTTTAAAAAGAACACGAAAACACCTCGTTTTAAAAAAGCTGTCGCATAGCTTTAATATGCGATAGCTTATAAGATTTTCCTGAAAAGTGAAAGTAGTTGGGTAGCTTTTCTACACTAACGTGTCATAGTAACGAATTCTTCAGACCCTGTTGGATGAATTGCAACAACAGAATCAAAGTCTGCTTTGGTCGCGCCCATCTTCATCGCGACGCCGAATCCTTGAAGGATTTCATCCATACCAAAACCAATGCCATGAATACCCACAACCACTTCATCTTCGCCGGCACAAATAAGCTTCATCTTACATGCTTCACGGTGAGCGGTAATGGCAGTGTACATTGAGGTAAAGCCAGAGGTATAAACGGTGATGTTATCTTTACCAAATTGCGCTTCAGCTTCAGGTTCTGTTAATCCCATGGTACCAATTGGCGGATGACTGAATACTACCGTTGGAATAACGCTGTAATCCATTTTGGCATTCGGCATATTGCCAAATAGACGCTCTGATAATAGGCGGCCAGCTTTTACTGCCACTGGAGTCAGCTCTACGCCGCCTTCCATAATGTCGCCAACACAATAAATACCTTTAGCGGTGGTATTTTGCTGATCGTCAGTGACGACATAACCTTTCGGGTTTAGCTTTACGTCAGTGTTTTCTAGGCCGATATTTCCAGTAGAAGGTGAGCGTCCAATCGCCCAAATTAGACTATCAACGGTAATACTCTCACCATTTTCAAGCTCTAGTGTTAGGCTGCCATCTTCATTTTTAAGCACTGCTTTTGGCGTGCTGTGGGTATGTAATGTTGGCCCGTTGATATCCATTGCTTCAACAAGGGTATCAATTAAAATGGGATCAAAACTACGTAGCGGCGCATGTTTACGCACTAATAAATGGGTTTCGCTGCCTAATGCGTGTAATACGCCTGCGAGCTCAACGGCAATATAACCAGCGCCAACAACAGCAACACGTTTAGGTTGTTCGCGCAGTGCAAAGAACCCGTCTGAATCAATACCGTGCTCGGCACCAGGAATATTCGGAATGGTTGGTGCGCCACCAGTGGCAATAAGGATATGGTCAGCGGTGTAATGCTCGCCATCCACTTCAATAGTGTTCGCATTAACGAACTTACCGTAACCATTTAGCAGTGTGACGTTATTACTGGCAAAACCGCGTCCGTAGGCATCATGTATGCGGCTAATATAAGCTTCGCGGTTATCAACTAATGTGTTCCAGTTAAAGCTATTGACGGTAACGTCAAAACCATAATCTTTAGCAAATAAATGCATAGATTCAGCGATATGAGCGCCATACCACATCACTTTTTTAGGTACACAGCCTACATTTACGCAGGTGCCGCCAACGTGCTTTGCTTCAATAACCAATACTTTTGCGCCACGCATAGCAGCACGATTACCAGAAGCGATACCACCACTACCAGCGCCGAGGCAGATATAGTCAAAATGTTGAGCCATGTGTATCTCCAAAAAAGTTACTTACTGACAAAAGCAAAATAGGGTAGAGGCTTTTGTTCTTGTGTATACGACTAGGACTAACGTCGAGTGAAAAGACCCTCGTTTATCTAAGGTTTATAGGCTGTCGTATTGATATGGAAGCTATTGTAGATTGAAATATTTATTTGAACCAGATCAAATATTTCAACTTTTTAGCTTATCAATTGATATGGGGGCTGATAAGTCATATTTCAATCTATTGTCGCCAGCTCAAATTTAACTGATGAAGTGTCGCGAGTCGCTGACATCGAACAACAAGGCCTGCATGATTACCGCGACTCCTAACGCCGATATTGGCAGCTATGATGATCACTTTGATTTGGCCCTTCGATGCCACACTTCAGGCATTCCCATTCATCTTGCCTAGCATTCAGTTCTTGCTGGAGGTGCATATTACGGTGATTGATACCAAGGCTTACGTTTTTCTCTAGTAAAGTCATGCGGCTATGCAGCCAGCGACAACCGGCGTCATTAGCCACCTTTTTACGGCTCGCCAATTGTTGCTTGCGGCTAACCTTCTTGGTTTTAGCTTTCGATTTTGGTTTTGATGGTTGACTCACGCGAGTTGTTTTTGTTTGCTTAACCGGCGTATAGCTCAGTGCTGTTTTAGGCTGTGTGGGGATTAATAATGGCTGACCTTTATCGTCCAGCACTGCGCCTAAAGGCAGTGGTGGTGAGTCATTAGCAAAACAATAAGGGCTGAAAAGGATGAGTGCACAGGCGATGTGTCGATAGGGGCTGAGTAACATTCCTTGTCCTCTGAGTTAGACACCATTTTCAATCCTTTGAAGATGGTCATTTAGGTTGGTTTTTATCGGGTCATTAGCAACAAACTATAGTTCAACTTTACGCTTTCAGGCGTTAGAAGCTCCAGCTTAAATGAATACCTGCATAGGTTTCGTCTAAGCTAGCAGTTGTATTGTTATTTCGTGCTTCGAGTTTTATGTCTTCTTGAGCAATACTGTGGCTGACATGGCCTGATAGCACCCACTGATTAGGCAGCTGATACTCAGCTTCAATACCCAATTGGAAGTGATTAGCACCGTCATGTTCTTCGCTGACATATTGAAAATCAAATCCTTGGCTGATGTATGGAGACACGCTGAAGTTTGGTGTCAGCTCCCAATTACTGTGTATGCTGACTTCGACAAAATAGCCCGCAGCTTCTGTAGAATATGTATAGCTCACCGAAGGCACTAACCAATCAACGGCGGCGTACTCCAATATGCCAAAGAGTTCGTTATCATGGGCGCGTTCGTCACCGTAAAACTCTAAACGTTGGTAACCGACACTGCCGCCTAGGTTATCGGTTAAGTTGAAAGCATACTCTACACCCACGTTCCACTCGGTATAGTGCTGGCTATCACCACGCCCGACGGTTGCGTATAGGTTAAAATTGTTTCTTTGTACTGCAGCGGTTGCCCAGTAGATACCGCCTTGGTCGAGATTATTTCGACCTTCTGAAATGTAGCTAGAATCCCAACCAAGATCAAAAAGCGCATGCACTTGTCCACTATCATCTAACGGCAGTTTTTCAATAATCTTAGTATTGTGTGAGTCATCGATATTAGACGCAGCATCGGCTAATACAACAGATGATCCGATTAATAATGGGATCATGGTGATAAGTTGCAGTGCTTTTCTCATTACAAGACTCAGTATTTAGCAGGAAGTGGAAATCCCGTACATCATAATTTTTACGCTGTAAATGTAAATGATAACAAGTTGTATTTGCGAAGTGGTTTGCAATACCAATACAGAGCGGTGTTTATACGGTTGGAATATGACCTTCATCAAGGAAATGAGTGTTTTTTACTGCTAGAAAACCCTCGAAGCATAAGTTTTATTGCCAATTCATTGAATATTGCCTTCTTAACCCCTATCTCTTAACTATCAACATAGAATGTTAAGGACTCAACCATGAGCAACCCCTTGCTAAATAGCACTAAGCTTCCGCCTTTTTCTAGTCTTAAACCTGAGCATATTCAGCCTGCTATTGAACAAGGTATCGCGAACTGTCGAGCGCAAATAGAACAAGTGTTAAAGAATGAGGGTAACTATTGTTGGGATAATTTAGTTGCTCCACTTGATGACACTGATGATGAACTAGGAAAAATATGGTCGCCTATATCGCATATGAATTCGGTTGTCAGTAATGATGCATGGCGCGCTGCACATGATGCATGTCTGCCTTTGTTATCTGAGTACGGCACCTTTGTCGGCCAGCATCAGGGGCTGTATCAAGCCTATAAGTCACTTGCGGCATCAGCAGAGTTTGCTGATTATTCACAAGCGCAAAAGAAAATGATTGAAAATAGCCTGCGTGATTTTGAACTATCAGGTATTGGTTTAAGTGATGACGACAAGCTGCGTTATGGTGAATTGGTTAAGCGCATGTCAGAACTGACTAGTGGTTTCTCTAATCAACTATTAGACGCAACTCAAGCCTGGAGCAAACTGATCACTGATGAAGCAGAGCTAAAGGGTTTACCTGAATCTGCTGTGGCGGCTGCGGCGGCGATGGCAGAAGCCAAAGAGTTAACCGGCTGGCTGTTTACCTTAGATTTCCCCTCTTACCTACCCGTGATGTCTTACAGTGAGAATCGTGCGCTGCGTGAAGAGTGTTATCGTGCGTTTGTCACGCGAGCATCTGATCAAGGGCCCAATGCCGGCGAATTTGATAATGGTCCATTAATGGATGAAATTTTATCATTACGCCACGAGCTGGCTAATCTATTAGGTTTTGACAGCTTTGCCGACAAGTCATTGGCAACGAAAATGGCCGAGACACCGGCACAAGTATTAGCGTTTTTAACGGAGCTTGCAGCGCGTTCTAAAACGCAAGGCGAAACCGAACTTAACGAGCTTAAAGATTTTGCTGCCAGCGAATACAGTGCAGTCGATCTTGCGGCATGGGATCTTGGTTTTTATGCTGAGAAATTGAAACAGCATCGCTACGAGATCTCCCAAGAGCTACTGCGTCCCTATTTTCCAGAAGATAAAGTCCTCTCTGGGCTGTTTTATACCGTATCGCGCCTATTTGGCCTTAAAGTCGAAGAGCAAAAAGAGTTTGATAGTTGGCATAAAGATGTCCGTTTCTTCCATATTAGCGACAGTAAAGGCGAACACCGTGGCAGTTTCTATTTAGATCTTTACGCCCGTGAAGGTAAGCGCGGTGGTGCATGGATGGATGATTGCCGTGCTCGTCGTGCCACTGTCGCAGGTTTGCAAGATCCGGTTGCTTACCTAACGTGTAATTTCAATGCGCCTGTGGCTGGTAAGCCCGCGTTATTTACCCATGATGAAGTGACGACTCTGTTCCATGAGTTCGGCCATGGCATTCATCATATGTTGACTAAGATTGATGTTGGCGGCGTTTCTGGGATCAGCGGCGTACCTTGGGACGCGGTTGAACTGCCGAGTCAGTTTATGGAGAACTGGTGCTATGAAGAGGAAGCTCTGGCTGAGATTTCAGGCCATTTCGAAACGGGTGAGCCGTTACCAAAGGTGATGTTGGATAAAATGCTGGCGGCGAAAAACTTCCAATCAGGCATGATGATGTTGCGTCAGCTTGAGTTTTCACTGTTTGATTTTAAGATGCACTTAGAGTTTGACCCTGCCAAAGGCGCAGAGATCCAAGCTAAGCTAAATGAGGTCCGTGAGTTAGTGGCGGTCGTTAAAGCACCTGAATTTAACCGCTTCCAACATGGCTTTGCGCATATCTTTGCTGGTGGCTACGCTGCAGGTTACTACAGCTATAAATGGGCTGAAGTGCTCTCTGCTGATGCGTTCTCTCTATTTGAAGAAGAAGGGATCTTTAACGCCGAAACGGGCAAGCGTTTCTTAGAGAATATCCTTGAGATGGGTGGCAGTGAAGAGCCTATGACCCTGTTTAAACGTTTCCGCGGGCGAGAGCCTAAGACTGATGCTCTGCTAAGACATTGCGGTATTCATGGCTAATTGTTAAGTCAATTTTTATCATTTTAAAGGCGCCTAGTGCGCCTTTTTTGCTATTTGATATAGTCTTGATGCCTAAATAGAGTGAAAATTTTATCTTTTAGTCGCTGGATCTTTTAGTGTCATTTTGGCTAAATCGAAGCATAAAAGACTAATGGATCTGAGTGCAATAAGGCATTCGTTAACTGGAGAGTGCTAACCTTCCTCGAATTATACTTGTCCCCGTAAACGCTACTGACAATGAAACTCTGCCTACATTGTTCAACCGGTAGAGAATAGTATTAAGCCTGTGCTATGTTGATTATGCATATTATAAGCTGCTTAGTTCGCTGGAATGCTTAGTATGATCACATTCCAAGTTAGTCTTTGGTCGCCAGCACCCTGATTAACCTAGGGCAGTTAGCAGGATTAGAAATATACAGCATAGTAGTAACACCAGAGAGCTGAGGCCAACAATCATACGCATTGTTTGTTCAAACTTCATGACAGCCTATCACCCTCATTGAGATAGATACTGATAAATACTGCCACTGTAATGGGTTTGAAGGCCGCTATCTGTCTGCTCGATTAATATTACAGGAAGGTCTAGTGTATTGGCAATTTGCATCGAACGTTCCACACTTAAAACCATCATGGCAGTCGCAAAACCATCGGCGACGGCACATTGCTGGTGCAGCACTGTTGCTGAGATCACACTACTTTGAATAGACTGCCCGGTGGTGGGATCGATAATGTGACTTAACCTTTTACTACCACTGTCGATATAATTGACGTAACTCCCTGATGTCGCCATCGACATATCTTTGAGTTTTATCAACGCCTGTATTTCAAGGCTAAACTTCTCTGGACGAGTTACAGCAACCTGCCAATCTCGACCTTTTTCAGCTACTCCTCGAGTTCGCACCTCTCCGCCAATCTCGACCAGATAATGTTGTACACCTAGGTTGTTGAGCAGCTTGGCGATACAATCAACACCATAGCCTTTCGCAACTGCAGAGGGGTTTATCTCTAGCCCCGGGATCAGTTTTGTCACCGATGTTGATGCTAAACTAAATCCGTTCATACCTGTTTTAGAGCGGGCAAGTTCTAACTGACCACGATTTTTATGCTGTAAATCTCGTTGTTTAACGCCAAAACCCCAGAACTCGATCACTGGCCCCAACGTCACATCAAGCGCGCCATCTGTTTGCGCCGAAATACATTTAGAGATCTGTAACACATCCCAAAGATAGCTAGATACGGGGATAGGCTCACCAATGTCATTAACGTTAAGGGTCGATATTTCGGAGTCTGCGCGGTACACCGATAGAGAATCATTAACCCGCTCCAACTCTTGCTTTACTAATGCTGTTATCTCTGACTTCGTTGCGATCGTATCCTGTAACCGTAACTGTATGGTGTAAGTAGTCCCCATGGTATTACCGGTTATCAGCCCTATGTTGATATGAGCCCAAGCCTTGGGGACGCATAACAGCAACATTAGCCAGATCATCGTCAGGCGTTTCATAATGGACCTCATGCTAAAGTTAAAAACTATCTCATTAGTACTAATAAAAAGCCGACCACATCAGTGATCGGCTTATCATCTTTATATAGGGATTACTGCTTATTGTGCCGCAGCTTCTTTACCCGCAATTCGTCCAAAAACTGTAATATCTGTAATCGCGTTACCACCTAAGCGATTAGAACCATGAGTCATACCAGTAACTTCACCTGCAGCAAACAAGCCTGCTATAACTTTACCTTGAGTATCTAGCACACGAGTATGAGTATCAGTGACCAAGCCACCCATAGTGTGATGAACCGATGGCTTAGCAACCAGCATATAGAAAGGGGGCTTCATAATAGTCTTGAGCCCACCACGATGGTTAAACTCCTTATCTTCACCTGCCGTTGCAAACTGATTAACACGCCCAACCTGAGCCATTAGTGCCTTTTCATCGATACCAAACTTGCCCGCAAGCTCTTCGATCGAATCAGCCTTGAACATCATGCCTTTACGATTAAGCTCACCAAACTCATCTTTGTGGACACCGACAACACCAGCAATATCCTCAATCTCGCCGCCCCATAGTACATAAGCTTGCTGCTCAGTCTGGGCTAAGATTGCACGACTGATCACATCACGACGTTCCAGCTCTTCAACAAATCGGTTACCCTCTTTGTTGACAACAATTGCGCCAAAGAAACGTGAATCGGCGATTAAAGAGATCACGCCAGTATCAATATGACAGATAGGGTAAGTCTGAATCGACTCCATGTTATGCGTGCCAGCGTTGAGCTTTTCAGCCATCACGATACCGTCACCCATAATTCCACGAGCATTAGTGGTGCCATAACGGTTATCCAGTTCTGGGACATATTTGGTACGCATTTCAACGTTTGCACCAAAACCACCGGTTGCCATGATCACGCCACGCTTGGCGTAATAGGTGATGACCTGACCATTCTTTTCAGCTTCCACACCGATGACACGTCCGTTCTGATCTTTAATCAACGCAGTGGCTGTAGTACGAGTATGGATCGGGATCTGTAGTTCATCGGTTTTAGCCATAAACTTGCTGATCCATTCGGCACCAGTGTGGTTACGGGGGATTAAGGCACGCTTAACGCTGTGACCACCAAATTGAAACAGTTGATCTTGGTAAAAATCGACCTTGATATAGTCTCTAAGCCACTCAGCTGCAGGCAGAGCTTGCTCGGCCAAGATCTGTACCATCTCAGGACTGCCTAGATAGTCGCCCCCTTTAAGGGTATCTTTAACAAACAGTTCGATACTGTCTTCAATGCCCATCTTCTTCTGAACCCAGTTACCCGGCACGTTCATCTGACCGCCAGTGATTAAACTGTTGCCACCAACCGTTGGCATCTTCTCAATAATCACCACGTTAGCACCGGCATTTTTTGCCGTTATTGCGGCACTGAAACCGGCGCCACCAGAACCAATGATCACTACATCGAAGTGCTGTTCACTTGCTAGTAGTACTTGTGGTTTATCATTACTTTTGCTCAAGCCTGCGACCAGGGTGACACCAGCAGCAGCCAAGGAGCTTTCAACCGCCTCTTTGAATGCACTACTTGTGACAGTCGCGCCACTGATCCCATCAACCTTAGTACTGTTATTAGCAATCATCGCATCTTTCATTTCGGTAAATACTGATGCTGCCAATACCTTATTTTCGTTTTGCTTAAGAATACTGATATCAACCAACTGACCATTTTTAGTCTCGGTCTGAACTTGAATTTCACCATGTTTACCGAATGCAGATCCTTCAGTCTTAGTTAACTGATCGTTCTCTTTTACTGAGCAGCCCATAACCAATGCCACGATTGCACTGGCAAGTATTGTTTTTTTAATCATTGTGTTATTCCTATTTGGTCACTCTGATGCTAGAAGGTAAAGCCAACCGCTACGCCATACTCGATGCCATCATTGGGCGTAGAGCCCCAGCTATCGAAATGCGTCATATGTAATTTGGTATAGAAAGAGTCGGTTATACTTGTTTTCAACGTTGTGATGATCTGATGACCATAACTGGCGTAACCTAAGGTACTCATATGCTCCTCATCACGATCAAATTGCCCTTCATAATTTACCGATAAAGAGTGTTTAAGTCCCATGGCTGAGAAAGGATAGCGGGCATTAATAACCGCGGCATAACCACTGATCCCATCGAAGTTAGCCCCGGTGGGTGCTAGGCTTGCAGCGGTATAATTCACACCTACGCCAGCATTGATAAAGAGGCCGCCATACTTACGATTTGTTGTCACACCCAGATATAAATTGTCTTCCATCACCGTACGGTTAGAGACAAGAAAGTTTTGCATCCAGTAATTATATTTTGAATCTGAGATTTGTTTATCGACAATAATTAAAGACTTAACCGTTAGCTTGCCATCAGCATCATTCTGGGCATCTTTTATCTCTCCGGGATTTTCTAATTTAATATACGCAAGCAGCGTTCCCCAATCTGCTTTTTCGAAATGAGTTAATTTAACAAAAGGCTGATCGTAAGCGCCGCGATTATCATCCTTAGTATCTGAGGTATAGGCTTTATAGCCAATATCCAATGAGGTTGCAGACATCGCTGGTGCCGCCAGAAAAACTGAGAGGGCCGCAATAAGTTGCTTATTCATATAAAAATTCCTTAATCATATTATTTAGCAACAGATTAAAGAACCGAGCAATATACTTTGTGAGCGGTCTCTCCATCTGCTCAATATTTAATAAGTACTGTGGTTTAAGGAAGGATAAATATAAAAAAACAAATAAAAGATTAGAAATTGATGAAAATAGATATTCTTCAAAGTGAAAGTCACGTCAAAATATTTTTTATATAAAATTTTAAACGTGAAAGATACGTCAAATATTATAATGGTAAAATAAATAATGGAGTAAAACTGCAAAAGTTATAAATAAAAAGTGGTAGATGATATTAAAATCATCTACCACTTTAAATTATCACTATAAAAACAGAACAATAATATAACTTAAGAGTTAATCTTCAATAATGCTCTAAATTGGTTATCCTCCCTAACCGAGTGATATGTCCACCCGAGCTGGTGTGCTAAGCGCTCTACAAGCATTAAGCCTAAGCCAAAACCACTACTATTTTTAGGTGACATTGCATTAACGATTTCAATGGTATTATTTGATTGTTCTATCCTTATGCCTCGAGCCCCATGTTCTAGGCTATTACGCACTAAATTGTTTAAAATAATGGTGAGTGGATCTTTTTGCACTGTTATCTCTGTGTCGTCACATATTAATTCTACGGGTAAATAATCCCCTTTAGCAGTTTGTTGATCATCGACAACCTGCTGTAATAACTCTGCCAGCTTCACTTTGCTGTGATGTATCGATGTAAACTCTGAGCTCATTAACCACAGTAAGGTTTCTGTAATAGACTTCATCTGCTGAGTTGCCAGACTAGCATGTAAAGTCGGTCCTTCAAGTTGGCCATGTTGCAAGGTAAGAATATCGAAAGACGATTGACATATCGCTATAGGTGTACGCAATTCATGGCTAGCAAAACGCAAGAAAGATAACTCTCTTTGCTGCGCTTCTTTCAACTGCTTAATGGAGATATCTAGAGCATCGACAATCGATTGTAATTCGGCATAACATTGCTGGGGGAAATTAAGATTTTGCATTTTTAACCAATCATGCTGTTTAATTGCACGACTGATTTGATGAACAGGAGAAATTACTCGACTCTGTAGATACAAAGCGAGGCTTGCAACCACACCGAAAGTCATCGTGATCAATAAGCAGATGGCTGCCATATTCTTAGGCGCAAATTCCAGATCATGAGTGGCATTATAGTTTAGCCAGACATATAAATTCTCACCTGAGTGCTGCTGATATACCATCAATGCATCGATAAATTGACCATTATGGTGATGATATTCAACTTCATTTAAAGCCGTAGGTTGTACACCATCAGTAATCGATTTAACTTGCTCCGGAGCGCTATTCCAATCTGTGTATATTTTAATATTATCTGTTTGATAGAGATTACCTGTCTCTGCTAAATACTGCTCAGCCGCCTGGGCTGCACTTTTCATCGTGATGCTATGCATACTAAACATACCTGTACACATCATGCATAGCGGAATAAATATGTTGATCAGTAAAGTGACCGCTAAGAACACCACTCCATAACATTGGTAAACACGCTTTAAACTCATCTTATGCTTCATTCACGCCAGCCTTCAAGCATAAACCAACGCCTCTTATAGTATGAAGATATTGATGCTTAAAAGGCTTATCAACAACTTTCCGCAAGAGGTGCATGTGACTTCTTAAACTGTCACTATCAGGCAGGCTATCTGGCCATAATATGCGCTCAATCTCTTCACGTTCAACTGTTTCAGGACTCCGTCTAGCGAGCAAAGATAATATCTGCCAACCGGTTCGGGATAACGGTAACTCCTCACCTAAACGGTGAACACGGTGGCCGGCAAAATCAAACTCAAGTTCACCAATTTTTAGCAATTTAGGTGCAGGTCTGCGCTCTGCAACGACTCGTAATCTGGCAACCAATTCTGGCATCGCAAATGGCTTTACTAAATAGTCATCCGCACCCACTTCAAAGCCTGACAGCTTATCTTGTAATCCACTGCGAGCCGTAAGCATGATCACCGGCGAAATTACGCGCTGATCCTTCCATCGCTTGCATGCTTCAAGGCCATCACCATCAGGTAAGTTAAGATCGAGAATAATCGCGTCGTAGGGGCGGCTATAAACTTGACTATCAGCTTGAACTAATGTGCTTGCGTAATCACATTCGATATCGATGAGATCTAGGTAATGAATAATATTTTTTGCTAGTAAATGGTTATCTTCAACGAGTAATACCAACATGTTTATATAATCTCCAACTGATGCGCAATATGAACTAAGTTCGCACGGTTACTTGCCGACAGCTTATTTCTCATAGACTCTAGATGATATTCCACTCCACGAATAGTTATGTGAAGCTCCTCCGATATCTCAGCATTCTGTAATCCACTAGCGACCATTTTTAGCGCTTTTAACGCAGTCTGGTTAAAAAGTGTCGTCTGCTTATAGGGATTTAAGTCGCAATGGAAATGTTCAAATAAGGTCGACTGGACTAGCTTTAGTGAGGTTTCTAGATTGGTAAGCTTTGGGTGTAGATCCTCATCTTTAGCCAACAATGTAAAACGTCCGGACCAAGCCTCTGATGCATAATGGAGCACCGGATAGCTGAGCACTGTTTTTATACCGTAAGAGCTAAACAGTTTATTTGCCTTATTGGCCTGTCCGCGTTCAGATAATTGATAATAATAGGGCTGATCTAATTTCAAGGCTAAGCCAAAATTAACATCTTTAGCGGCAACTTGAGCGATGTAATGGCGTTGTATTTTTTGGACGGTATTTGATGAGCTATAGACCCCATCAGAGCTATATAGCATGCGTCTGGTTAAGATACTTTTCTTACTATTATGTAGATAATCTGGATAGGCCCTATTTGGGATCCCTTGGAACCAAAATCCATCAAAACCGTGCTGCGATATCTCAGACTTTATTGACTGTAATATTAAAGGGGAAATGACAAGTTCAGCTGAATCATTGCTGTCTAAATTTTGCATGCGTCAATGAGCCTTTCATCGAAAATCTTGAGTAATACGGTTATATAAACCACATGAAAAGCTGTCGTAAACGTTATATAAGCCATAGCAGGGGTCATCAAGATCGTCCTTTCATACGCCTTCGATCTTTGTCGCTCACCATACTCAAAAGCGTTACATTGTTAAACTTTGATGAACAAAATATTCCAAGCAGTTAACAAAGTGACAAATTATTTTAATCTAGCTGTTTTTTTGACGTAACTTTGACGAGGACTTAGATACACTTCCCTAGATTAACCCCAAATTTCAGTAATTCAGGCTGTTAAAGGTCTACTGTGCAGGTATTAATATCGTTATCATTTGGATGGAATTCATCGTAGCGACATTCTGCGTTGTTATGTCACTAAATAATATGAGATATGAGTCGCGCTTGTTATCTGGTATGACCTCTGCTAGCCTTTCGGCTCTTATTTATCAAGGATGTGGGTTGAGCAGTAAATGAATCTTTATTTTAGGCTTTTTTGGTTGTTTGCTTGGCGCGTACGTCACTGTAATAAAATCGATTTTTTAGGCAAAAGTACACTCAGTTATCGTGCATTACCTTCCGATTGCGATATCAACTTTCACCTGACTAATTCGCGTTACCCAGCGTTTATGGATCTGGCTCGAACTTACATGTTGTCCGAAATGGGCTTGCTAAAGCGTTTTATAAAACTGGGATGGATGCCGATTATTAATGCCGCTGAGTTCACCTATATTCGTGACATCAAGCCATTTGCTAAGTTTGATATTGAAAGCAAAGTGGTCGGTTGGGATGAGAAATACTTCTATGTCGAACAACGATTTGTCAGTGAGCACGGTTTGCATTGCATTGCCCATGTGCGCGGCGTTTTTGTGTGTAAGAGGAAGCAGGTGCCGATTTTAAAGATGTTAGCAGAGATCCCCTTTAATGATGCTGCACCAGAACTGCCAGCTGAAGTTGAAAAGTGGAAACGCTTCTTACAGTTAAAGAAAGCGCAGAACATATAATCGCCATTCTACTCACTGACTAATCTTTCTGTGGGTGTTTAATCTCCGGCTGGCTATTGCTGTGTTTGCTCGGATGCATAGCGGTGTCATGACGTACGAGCAAGAGTGAGCGCCACTTCCTCTTGCACTTGATTGACGGCTCCACGCAGTGTTGCTTGGATCCAATAACGGCCGAGATGTTCATAGTCGAGTAGCTTAAAGTCGGTTTCTAATGTCAGTAAACATGGGATCGTCGCGCAGTCGGCTAAGCTAAAGCTGTCACCACATAACCAATGATATTTGGCGAGGCGTCGGTCTAAACTGTCCAGCGTTGTCAGCAGTTCATTTTCAAGTTGCTTGACCTTAATCTGATTACTCATTTTTTGATGTTTGGCGAGTAGCCAATGGTCGATCACTTTGTCGAGCCGTGTATCGCTGAGTCTATCGTAAAGCCTCACTTGCAGTGCATCCTCGGTTAGCGCTGGAATGAGTTGAGTACCTTGCTCTATGTTGGCATCAAGGTATTCTACGATAATACTTGCGTCGGGAATGACCTCACCTGATGCAATTCTGAGTAAAGGCAGGTGGCCGCTAGCATCAATTCGTTGCAATTCCCGCCTCGCGTAAGGATCCGCTAAATTAATAATATGCGGATAAAAGTAGGCTTGTTTTTCATAAAGGGCAATGAGTACCTTTTGTGATTGTCGTGACAGTGGATGGTAATACAGATCCATGGTCGTTACAGACTCCAATCAAAAGCATTTGTGTTAACTCTAGTTGCTAAAACGGGTCCCCACAATGTGCTGTGTTGGCTGCGTGAGTGCCTTACACTATGAGTTATCTTGATAAAGTAATGCCTCTCAGCAGGTTAACGGTTAACTACCGCAGAATATTACCCATACGACTTCGAATTGCAGCATCGAGTATGTCGAACAGTGGCTTGGGTATCGACAGGAGAACAGATGAGTCGTATTGAAACGTTTGCATCAATTTATCAGCGGGCATCAGAGCGTAAAGGCGGCAGTGCAGGACTCGAACAGTTAATGTCTGCCAGCCTGACGGAGGACGAAATTGGTCAATATAGCGATGCTCCGTTGTTGTCTGAGATGAGTAAAAAGGTATTTCAGAGCGGCTTTGTGTGGCGAATAGTCGAGGCTAAGTGGCCAGCATACCAAAAAGCATTTTTTGATTTTGAGCCTTTTAAGGTATTGATGCTGTCGACTGAGCAGTTGCAAGAACGGGCTAATGATGTCGCATTAATCAGGCATCATAAGAAAACGATGGCGATCTATGACAACGCGCATATGGTTAACGACCTTGCGCGTGAGCATGGCAGTTTTGCCGAGTTTTTGGCAAGTTGGCCCAGCGAAGATATTACCGGTTTATGGGCAAGCTTAAAGCGTAAGGGTACACGCCTTGGTGGTAACACAGGGCCCTATTTTTTACGTGCTATCGGCAAAGATACCTTTCTATTGACTAGCGACGTGCAAGGCTATCTCAAGGCACACCAGCTAGTGGATTATGGCTTTAGTTCAAAAGCGGGGCTTAAGCAGGTCCAAGCCGTCTTTAATCATTGGCAACAGGACTCGGGCCGCAGTTTGGCTGATATCAGTCGGATTTTGGCCTGTAGCGTCGGTGATAATCGGATTTAATAAACAATATTATGGGCCTTGATATGATGCTTTATTTATATTTGGCATCGGCATTGCTTGTTAATTTTCAGCATCTAATGTCAGCTGTTCTAAACTTAGGGCTAATACGAATGCTGAAATATATTTATTGTTAACAATAGTTAAACATATGTGGCTGATTTAGCGCGAAAATTATTATTAACTTACAAATTAATCTAGTATATTTCCTTGTTGACAAGCCTGTGTTGTGAGATAAAGGCACGTTAAATAATCAGACAAAAATTTATGCTTTCAAAGGTTCAATTGGCGGCATTTAATGCTGTAAATAATTCAATTACCGAGTAGATGGCTTTTATAGGAGTTCTCATGCGGCAAATAGTGAAAATTGCCTCTGTGTTAAGTGTGGCGTTATGGATAACTGGATGTGGGCAAAAATCTGATCAAATGGGACCTCAAGAAAGAGGGCCTATGGAGGTGGGTGCAATTACTATTGCGGCTCAATCTCAATCTATTTTGGTTGAACTACCTGGACGAAGTAAGGCGTATTTAGAAGCAGAAGTACGCCCTCAAGTCAGCGGTATTATTATAAACCGCGGCTTTGTTGAAGGAAAAGATGTTGAGAAAGGTCAATCTTTATATCAGATTGATTCAGCAACCTTTAACGCTGCACTTGTCAGTGCTAAAGCAGATCTTAAGAGCGCAGAAGCGAGTTTAGTGTCAGCTAAAGCCAAGGCTTTACGTTTTAAGAAACTGGTAAAATTAAACTCAATCAGTGAGCAAGATTATGATGAAGCTGATGCGGCCTACAAAGAAGCGTTAGCGCGCGTCACTGTTGCCGAAGCTGCTATCAATACTGCCAAGATTAACCTTGAGTATACTGAAGTACGCGCGCCTATTTCTGGTCGTGTAGGTAAGTCTTCTGTTACCGCAGGTGCTTTAGTTACGGCAAATCAAACTCAAACGTTAGCCACCATTCAACAGCTTGATCCCATCAATATTGAGATCACTCAGTCGAGTGCGCAGTTATTGCGTTTAAGAGCGAAGTTAAAAGATGGCCAACTTAAGGCGTCTGATAATGCAGGAGTGCAGTTGGTGCTAGAAGACGGCACTACCTATGCTCATGAAGGTTTGCTTCAATTTGCCGAAGTCAGTGTAAATGAAAATACAGGTTCAGTGATTTTACGTGCTGAGTTTCCTAATCCGGACGGTTTGTTAATGCCGGGTATGTATGTTCGCGCTATCTTGAATACTGGTACCGATCCACAGGCTATTCTTGTGCCTCAGCGTGCGATTACACGTAATACTAAAGGCCAAGCGGTCGCGATGGTGATTGCCGACGGTAAAGTTGCGTCGCGCATTGTGACCACTGCTGAAGTTATTGATAACAAGTGGCGTATCACGGATGGTTTGAATGTTGGTGATCAACTCATTGTTGAAGGCCTACAAAAAATTCGCCCTGGAGCGCCTGTTAAAGCGGGTCCTTTAGTCGCGGATAAAAAACCTCAAGCACAACAACAGAAATAGGGTAGAGCTATGGCACGTTTCTTTATTGATCGCCCTATTTTTGCTTGGGTAATCGCCATTATTGTGATGCTGGCTGGGGTGTTATCTATCTTCGGCTTACCAGTGTCTCAATATCCTAATATAGCACCGCCATCGGTAGTGATTAGCGCTGTTTATCCTGGTGCGTCGGCTAAGACGATGGAAGATTCAGTTACTCAGGTAATTGAGCAGCGAATGACGGGTCTTGATCACCTGCGCTATATATCTTCAACTAGTGATAGCTTTGGTAATGCTGAAATTACCCTAACCTTCAATGCCGAGGCCGATCCTGATATTGCTCAGGTACAGGTGCAAAACAAGCTTCAGCTTGCGATGCCACTGTTACCGCAAGAAGTTCAGGCCCAAGGTGTTAACGTCGCGAAGTCGAGTGCTGGCTTTTTAATGGTCGTGGGTTTTGTATCTCAAGATGGCTCTTTAGATAAAAATGACATTTCAGACTATGTAGCCTCAAATGTGCAAGATCCTATGAGTCGTGTCCCTGGTGTGGGTACGATTCAGCTGTTTGGCGCGCAATATGCGATGCGTATCTGGTTAGATCCGCTTAAGTTGACCCAATATAATCTGACCAGCATGGACATTATCTCCTCTATACAAGAGCAGAATGCCCAGGTTTCTGCCGGTCAGTTGGGTGGTTCGCCATCGGTTGCAGGGCAAGAGCTTAACGCCACTGTGTCGGCGCAAAGCCGTTTGCAAACGGCGGAGCAGTTCAAGAAAATTATCATTAAAGCCGATTCTTCCGGTGCAACAGTCTTCTTAGAAGATGTGGCGCGTGTTGAGTTAGGCGCAGAAAGCTACGCGGTAGAATCTTACTACAACGGCAAGCCTGCAGCTGGTCTTGGTATTCAGTTAGCGACGGGTGCAAACGCGTTAGCAACGGCTGAAGGTGTTCGTAAAAAAATTGCTGAATTAGAGCCATTTTTCCCTGAAGGCATGGAGATCGTATATCCCTACGACACCACACCCTTCGTTGAAAAATCGATTGAAGGTGTAGTGCATACACTGCTTGAAGCTATCGTACTGGTCTTTTTGATTATGTACTTGTTTCTTCAAAACTTTCGAGCGACGCTCATTCCAACGATTGCTGTCCCGGTCGTGCTACTCGGTACTTTCGCGGTTTTATCAGTGGCTGGCTTTTCGATTAATACCCTGACCATGTTTGCTATGGTATTGGCGATTGGTTTGCTGGTGGACGATGCGATTGTAGTGGTCGAAAACGTCGAACGTGTGATGCAGGAAGAGGGGTTGAGCCCCGTTGAAGCGACTAAGAAGTCGATGGATCAGATTACTGGTGCCCTAGTGGGTATTGGTTTGACGCTGTCTGCGGTATTCGTGCCTATGGCATTTATGTCTGGTTCAACCGGTGTTATTTACAAGCAGTTCTCTATCACGATTGTGTCGGCAATGGCATTGTCGGTCATGGTAGCAATCATCTTAACTCCTGCACTTTGTGCAACCATGCTTAAACCTATTGCAAAAGGGGAGAGTCATGCTAAAACGGGGTTCTTTGGTTGGTTTAACCGTAAGTTTGATGCCTTAACGTCGCGTTACGAAGCAAGTGTTGCTGCGATGATTCGACGCGTTGGACGTACTATGATGGTATATCTTGCCATTACGGTTGCAGTCGGCTGGATATTTATGCGCATGCCAACGGCTTTCCTTCCCGATGAAGATCAGGGGATTTTGTTTACTCAGGCAATCTTGCCGGTGAACTCAACCCAGCAGGCGACACAAGACGTGTTGGACGATGTGACAGACTTTTATTTGAATGCTGAGGGCGAAAACGTTAAATCTGTATTTAGCGTATCGGGTTTCAGTTTTGCAGGTAATGGTCAAAACATGGGTATTGCGTTTGTGAGCCTGAAAGATTGGTCTGAACGTCAAGATCCAGGTCAAGATGTGCAATCAGTTGCTGGACGCGCCATGGGCATGTTTATGCAGATGAAAGAAGCCTTTGTATTTGCGTTCGTGCCGCCCGCGGTAATCGAACTCGGTACCGCCAACGGTTTCGATTTCTATCTGCAGGACAGAAATGGTCAAGGTCATGAAAAGCTTGTTGAAGCACGGAACATGCTATTAGGCATGGCCTCGAAAAATCCAAACCTAGTGGGTGTTCGCCCGAATGGTCAAGAGGATGCGCCGCTTTATCAAGTGCATATCGATCATGCGAAACTGCGTGCGTTGAGTGTCGACATTAGTGCTGTTAACAGCGTGTTGGGTACAGCTTGGGGTGGTAATTACGTCAATGACTTTATTGACCGTGGCCGAGTGAAGAAAGTGTATGTCCAAGGTGAAGCGGATTATCGCATGCAACCTGAAGATATCGATTCTTGGTACGTGCGTAACAGTCAAGGCGAAATGGTGCCATTCTCGGCATTTGCGACGGGTTCTTGGGAGTATGGTTCTCCTCGTCTAGAGCGCTTTAACGGTCTCCCCGCGATGAATATCCAAGGGGGTGTGGCAGATGGCTTTAGTACAGGTGAGGCGATGAATCTCATCGAAGAGATGGTCAAGAAGCTACCGCCAGGATTTGGTGTTGAGTGGAATGGTTTATCTTATGAAGAGCGTCTTTCTGGTAACCAAGCCCCTATGCTCTATGCATTGTCGGTTGTGGTGGTCTTCCTCGTACTTGCGGCATTGTATGAAAGTTGGTCGGTACCATTTTCGGTGATATTAGTGATCCCGCTGGGTATTATTGGTGCACTGATAGCGATGAATGGTCGTGGTTTACCTAACGATGTATTCTTCCAAGTGGGTCTGTTAACCACGGTGGGGCTTGCAACCAAAAATGCCATCTTGATCGTAGAATTCGCCAAAGATTTCTACGACAAGGGCGCAGGCTTAGTGGAAGCAACGCTGCATGCGGTTCGAGTGCGTTTGCGTCCTATTTTGATGACTTCACTTGCATTCGGTCTTGGTGTTGTACCACTCGCTATTAGTAGCGGTGTGGGCTCTGGTAGCCAAAACGCTATCGGTACTGCGGTTCTGGGCGGAATGATGAGCTCAACCTTTATGGGCATCTTCTTTATCCCAATCTTCTTCGTGGTAGTTGAACGTATCTTCAGCAAACGAGAGCAGAAAGGGGCTAACGTTGAGGCTGCAAAAGTCGAGACACCTAAAGCTGAATAACGTTAAGGTTATTAGGTGATATAAAAAAGCCCAGCAAATGCTGGGCTTTTTGTTGGGTGTTTATCGGTGTTGTTAGCCGCGAATCAGCCCGCAGGAGCCTAGCGGTAAAGATGCACTATCAGGGCTAATAATCTCTCTATTGGAGATGCGATTTCACTTATGGTGGCAGGCAAAGTGCTTATTAATAAGGGGGCATCACTCAATACTGACCTAAACCTCAGTGGTTATGATCGCCAGCAACCTCTAAATGCTGGATGCAGAGCAGTGACAAGTTATGCTGCTAATCCCAATAAAAAGCCCTTATCAATTGAAGTGACAAGAGCGATTTTTTTGAGTTCTATTTCTAAGCCATTTGAGTATATTCCTGTACTTTAAGGCGTGTAATAAGTCTCTGCACCAGGTCCTACTGGTAGGCCAAAGACGAACACCCAGATGAAGAAGAAACAGGTCCAGCCAACGAAGAAGACTATCGAGTAAGGCAGCATGGTTGCGATGAGTGTTCCTATGCCGAGGTTCTTTTTATATTGCGACGCAACGGCAAGAATCAAGCCGAAGTAACTCATCATCGGCGTGATAAGGTTTGTCACGGAGTCGCCAATTCTATACGCCGCCTGAATGGTTTCAGGAGCATAACCGACCAGCATTAACATGGGCACAAAAATAGGCGCTGTGACCGCCCACTGCGCTGATGCACTGCCGAGCATTAAGTTGATAAAACCGCACATCATAATAAATAGCACAAACACTAATGGCCCGGTCAGGCCAATAGTGGTTAACGCATCGGCACCTGATACGGCCAATACCGCGCCTAAGTTTGTCCACTTGAAGAAAGCGACAAATTGCGAGGCAAAAAATACCAATACTATGTACATCCCCATACTGCTCATGCTGTGAGACATGGCATTTATCACATCAACATCGCGCTTCATGCTGCCAACAACGCGACCATAAACCAGCCCCGGAATAGCGAAACAGACAAAGATAAAGGCAACGATTCCTTTTAGGAACGGTGAGCCCGCAACAAGGCCTGTATCAGGGTTTCTTAATGGTGCACCTTCAGGTACAACCGTTAGCGCTAATAACAGCGACATTGCGAGTACCGTAAGTCCGGCAACTTTGAGCGCTTTCTTCTCTAGTTTTGTCACGCCATCCATCTTTTGTTGACTGAGATCGGTGGCCGCTTCGCTAGGATCATATTTGCCGAGTTTGGGCTCCACAATTTTCTCGGTTACTAACGCCCCTAGAATGGTGATTAAAAAGGTAGAGACAAACATGAAGTACCAGTTTGCTTCAGGGCCCACTAGATAATCAGGGTCAATCATTTGCGCCGCAGTTTCGGTGATCCCAGAGAGTAACGGATCGACAGTACCGAGCAGTAGGTTGGCGCTGTAACCTCCCGACACGCCGGCAAACGCAGCGGCTAAGCCCGCCAATGGGTGTCGTCCCAACGAATGGAAGATCATGGCAGCCATAGGGATCAGTACCACATAGCCAAGTTCGGCAGCGGTGTTAGACACAATCCCGGCAAATACAATGGTCAAGGTGACTAAACGTTTTGAAGCGCCCATCACCAATAAACGCATGGCAGCGGAAAGTAATCCGGAACGTTCAGCGATACCCACGCCCAATAGCGCAACCAATACCGTGCCTAATGGCGTAAAGCCTGTGAAGTTGGTGACAAGGTTTGAAACTATCATCCGTAAGCCTTCAGCATTCATTAGGCTTACCACATGGATGAGACCATCTGCACTGCGTCCAGATGATCCCTCTGGGCGAGGGTCAATAACGGTGAGTTCAAAGTAGCCTGCAATACCACTGATAACGACGACGGCGGCACAAAAGAGCGCAAACAGTGTAATAGGGTGTGGCAGTAAATTACCGAGTCGTTCAACAACGTTGAGGAAGTTTACGAACCAACCGCTCTGCTGCTTTTCAGGGCTTGTGGGTGGATCATTGGGTAGAGGCAAGCTCTCACCTTTATCGGTGCTCATTTCATCATCCTTCAGTTGTGGGTATTTATTTGTTTTTATATTTATTAAACATCTGTTTATGTCGAACGAATGTTAGTTGCATAGCGTGTAAGCTGATCTCTCTTGCTAGGAAGATGCATGATGGATAACAAAAATTAATTGAACCTTAAAAGGGGCCATGCTGCCTATAAACTCAGCAGTAGACTTTGGCCCAAAGGCCATTATAAATGTGGAAGGATTATCAAATTTTAGGTAAAAAAAAGGACTCATAAATTATGAGTCCAAAAGGGATTGATTGGTTAACAATGCTCGTTGAATGAATGTCCGCTAGGGATGACACCAATATAGCGCGCTATAGCTGTATCAACGCTGAACATGAACAGCAGATTGGATGAACAGTTATTCATGTTAACTAATGACTTAGTAGCCCGTGAAAGTGTGCTGGTATTGTCAAATTTCAGGCAAAAAAAAGGACTCATAAATAATGGGTCCAAAAAGGGATTGATTGGTTAACAATGTCCGCTAGGGATGACTCCAATATAGCGCGCTATAGCTGTATCAACGCTGAACATGAACAGCAGATTAGATGAACCATTATTCATGTTAAATAATGACTTAGTAACCCGTGAAAGTGTGCTGGTATTGTCAAATTTCAGGCAAAAAAAAGGACTCATAAATAATGGGTCCAAAAAGGGATTGATCGGTTAACAATGTCCGCTAGGGATGACACCAATATAGCGCGATATAGCTGTATCAACGCTGAACATGAACAGCAGATTAGATGAACCATTATTCATGTTAACCAGTGGCTTGGTAACCCGTAAAAGTGTGCAAGGATTATCAAATTTTAGGTAAAAAAAAGGACTCATAAATTATGAGTCCAAAAGGGATTGATTGGTTAACAATGTTCGTTGAATGAATGTCCGCTAGGGATGACACCAATATAGCGCGCTATAGCTGTATCAACGCTGAACATGAACAGCAGAGTAGATGAACCAGTATTCATGTTAACTAATGACTTAGTAACCCGTGAAAGTGTGCTGGTATTGTCGGATTTTAGACACTAAAAAGGACTCATAAATAATGCGTCCAAAAGAGATTGATGGGTTGACGATGTCCGTTAAGGGGGGCGTTCGTATATCGATGCCTCGCAGGTTATAAGCTGAAAATAAGTAAGCTGGTTTTTGGTTAACATCTTGAGTTTGCGAGAGTTCAAGTGAGTATTCTGGCTAATAGTATCGAATTGACCAGCAACAAGTCATAACAATAGCTTTAGCGGTAAATTATTGGCAATAATGGTAATAATAATTGTGAGGTTGTACAAAAAAACACTAAAGATAAAACACCTTTAGTTATTGAAGGATAAGTTAATAAATTATATCACTGCTGATAAAGTAGTCGCTTAATTTAATCTGGTGAAGTTTAATCATTAATGGTGCTAAACCCTCAGATTACAACGTTCTAATGTGACTTTTCTGCGATAAAGGTAGCAACTTGGTGAAATATGCGTTAAAAAACACCACGAAAAATGCTGGCAAGTCGCGCTATTAGGCTGGATTTTGGTCGCTAAATGAGTAACAGTGTGGCTACTAAAGCCAAGAGTAGCGCCAAAAAATGATTATTTTTCCTGCGCATTGGCAAAGATGCCTATAAAAAAGGGCACCAAAACAATAAGGATATACAATGGAAGGTATTATGTTGGGCTTAGGGTTGGTGGTGATTATTGCCTACCTCTGGTATGTCAGTTTAATTAAAAAACGTAATGCAGGCCGAGAAGCATTATCTGGCATCGATGTGCAGTTGAAGAAGCGCTCGAATTTAGTCCCAAATATATTAAAGATTGCGCAGAAGTACATGGATCATGAAAAATCACTGTTAACTGAGATCACAGCGCTGAGAACCCAAGCAATAGAAAGGTACAGCGATACCGATCCTGATGCGGTTAAAGCGCACTTAGAGGTATCAGAGCTGTTGAATCAAAAAATGTCACAGCTTATGGTTAATGTCGAAAACTATCCTGAACTTCGCTCCGACAACACCATGTTGCAAGCGATGCAAACCTATAATGAAGTCGAAGCCCAGCTTTCAGCCGCACGTCGCTTTTATAATAGTGCGGTTTCAGAGCTCAATACTGCCGTAGAGATCTTTCCGGGGTCAATCATCGCATCCATGGCGAGTGTTAAAGTGATGCCCTTTTATGAAGCTGACGAGGTGTCCAAAGCACCCGTGGATGCGGCTGACTTTTTAAAATAGTAAGGGTCTTTTAGCGGTGCTGGTGTCAGTGCCGTTACCTGACTAGAGTGAATTATCGGGCAGTTAGTTAACATTATGATTATATGAATATCATCGGTTTTATTTTAGGTGCGCCGATCAAGGCATTGCGTGGCGGCGATAGACTCAAAGCACCCGCAAGCGAACAAGATGCATTTAAAGCACATTATCAACAGTGTATTGAACCGCTAAGCAGTAAATTTGAAAATGCCAGAGTTTCAAGTCTTAAAGCATGTCGTGGCAGGCTCTATTTGAGTGGCGCTATTTATGTTGGCTTGGTTACTCTGGCTTTAATGTTCAAGCCCATGCTTGCTCCAGTCTCAACACCTGAAATTTTCTATCTGCTTTTGGCAGGTCTTTTACTCCCTTTTTTGTGGTGGACAAATCGACCGATTAAACACTATAAGCAAGATGTAAAACAACGGGTCTATCCGCAAATATTCAAGTACTTTGGTAGTGATTTTATCTTTAGTCGCGATCATAAAATGAGTCTTACAGGACTAAAATCTTCAAAAATATTGCCTCATTATGACAGTGCTAACTTCGATGACTATGTTCAAGGAACCTATAAAGGCGTTGAAATTGCGCTAAACGAACTGCATCTGACTAAGCAGGTGCAGCGTGATAAAAATACCGATACCGTCAGTGTTTTTAAGGGGCTGATGATCGAGCTAAGCAGTCATAAAGCATTTCAAGGCCATACAGTGGTTGTTAAAAATCGTGGTGGGCTGATGAACTTTTTATCAGGCAGCTTTAAAGGGTTAGATCGGGTAAAGCTGGAAGATCCTATTTTTGAAAAACAGTTTGATGTGTTTTCGACCGATCAAATAGAAGCAAGGTACCTACTTACCGTGACCTTTATGGAGCGCTTACAAGCACTGTCATCCAGTTTTGATAACAAGATCCAATGTGCTTTTTATCAAAGCCGATTACTGATTATGTTAGAGAGCAAAGATAATCGATTTGAAATGGCATCAATATTTAAAGGGGCGACTTTTGAATATGAATTTAGCCAGATTAATAAAGAGATGAAGCAACTGTTTGCCATTGTTGACGTGCTTAAACTCGATAAATCGATAGGATTATGATTAAAGCCTTATTGCTCTGCCTTGCCGCTTTTAGTGTATGCAGCTGGGCACAAACCAGTAAGCCGCATTTTGTGGCTAAACCGTCAGATAAAAGCGTGTTGGGTAGTCAGAGAGATAGCAGTAAGTCGAAGCAGGTAAAAAGCGCTCCGAATCAGGTTTACCATTATCAGAATGCTGATGGAGTGGTGGTTTTTTCCGATAGGCCGCCAGAGACAGGGCATTATCAAGTGCGTATTTATGACTGCTACGCCTGCAAACCCAGTTCAAATATTAACTGGCAGTCTATCCCGTTATTTACCCAGCAGTATAACGAGGACATTCGGTTAGCCGCGAGAACCTACCAGTTAGAGGCCGCGTTAATCCGTGCTGTCATTCATGCTGAATCATCATTTAGGCCTGCTGCAATTTCAAAGACGGGTGCACAAGGATTAATGCAGCTAATGCCAGCCACAGCTAAAGAGCTCGGCGTGACAGATGCTTTTAAACCGAGTCAAAATATTCAGGCGGGTAGCCGTTACTTAGCACAGCTGTTAAAGAGATTTGATGGTGATATTACCTTAGCATGCGCCGCATACAATGCCGGCGCTTCAAGGGTTGAGCAATATCGAGGCGTGCCGCCATTTCCCGAAACAAAAGCCTATGTTGAACGGGTCAATATCCTGTTACAACGCTATCGTAAAGCCTAGGGACTTAAGTTGTCAGGGGAACGAGAGTATTGACGGCCTTTAACTGACAATTACCCAGCAAACGACGTTTTTTAACATCAAAATATACTAGCGGTATTACCACGCTGCACAGGGCAATATTGGACAACGGCATGGCTAACCAGACACCATCGACACCCATAAATTTAGGCAAAATAAATAAGAAGGGTAGCTGGACCAGCATATTGCTGCAGGCGACGATAAGTGCCTTTTTACCTTGATTAGTCGCCATAAAATACACCGACGCTAATGCAATAAACCCATCTAATGGCATCGCAAACAGATGCATACGTATTCCGTCGACTGCGGTTTTGACTAATGTCGGATCATCATTGGTAAATAGGCCCACCATCATTTCGGGAAAAAAGTTAAGCAGTAAAGTCCAACTTATCCCCGCGATTAAAGTGACTTTAATCGACAGCATTAACATCTTATTGATATTTTCATGCTGCTCAGCGCCATAATAGTAGCTCACGGGTGGCTGTAAGCCTTCAGCAACACCTTCGGCGACAAAATAATACAGCACCATTAAATAGCCAACAATAGCAAAGGCTCCGACGATTAAGGGCGAGCCATATTCCATAAAGAGTCGGTTATGCAGCGCAAATACAAAGCTAGTGTAGAGGTACATAAATAAACTTGAAGAGCCTAGTAAAAGGATCTGTCGACTAAAGCTCAAATTGAACAGGGTAAATTTGGCTGGCCACTTTATGTTGCTATAGGGCGATAAAAAATAGCCTAAACCAATCACACAAATAGTGACCTGAGCGGTAATAGTTGCAATGGCGGCTCCCTCTAATTCCATTTCCCACACCGCGATAAACAGGTAGTCCAATACGATATTAATCACCGCGCCCATCACCATTAATATAGTGGCCAAATGAGGGTTTTCATCATTGCGGATTAAGAAAGGTAGCGCTGCTGCCAGTACGGTAGCGAGACCGCCCCAGGTAAAGACTGCAATATAATCCTGCCCCATCCGTAAAGTGGTTTCGACTCCGCCCTGAGCTTGCAATAAGTAGGTACTGCTCGCCAACAGAATGAGGGTGGACGCACCCGCTAATGCGAGCATGATAATCATGCTGCTGGTCAATATTGTCGGCGCTACCGTAGTATCGCCTTTACCGCGTTGAATCGATAGCAAGCTGCCGCTACCCATTCCCACCATAATGCCAAAGCCCACCATAAAGTAGACCACAGGCCAAGCCATGTTGATCGCAGCCAGTCCTTCAAAACCGATGTAGTGACCGATAAAAATGCCATCGACAATCTGATACAAACCATTGACTAACATGGCCGCAATGGCGGGCAGGGTATAACGCCAAAACGTTTGTTGGATGGTTTTATTTTGGTCTGATGTTGGGGGGAGTGCTGACATAAAATTTACAGTGTTGAAGTACGTATGCGGGCAAGTTACTCTGTTATTAAGATTGAACCAAGTTGGTTTCTATCTGTTTTTGATATAGGAGTGGTTGTGAACTGGACTTTAGATGAACTAAACGCATTTGTAAATTCGGTCAAGCTAGGATCATTTTCGGCGGCGGGTCGGCGCATGGGCAAGGCACAATCACGGGTGAGTACCGCGGTAAGTAACCTTGAGGCTGATTTGGGTTTTGAACTGTTTGATCGTAGCGCTAAATTACCCATACTGACGCCATTAGGTGAAGAGATGTTTATCGAAGCGCAATCGGTATTAGCGCAATGCCAACGCCTACACGCTCGCGCTATGACGGCAACATTAGGCGAAGAAGTTGCGCTTACGGTGGCGATTGACGAAGCCGTGCCGGTGAACGCGTTTGAAACCTTTTTCTTGCGAGTATCGACGCAATTCCCGCTGCTTAAACTGACGATTATTAATGGTTCCCAAGAAGACATTGCACTCTGGGTAGACGAAGGGCGTGCGGATATTGGCATTATGTTTCACACGGTATCGCTACCAGACGCACTAGAATTTATGTCAATTGGTCAATTCAAACATAGTTTAGTGGTATCAGCACAGCACCCTTTGGCGCAAGTGTCCGTGCCGACGCTGGAGCAATTGATGCAATATCGGCAGTTAGCGATTTGCGATCGAACCGGGCAGTCACAAAGTCAGCCATTATCGGCAAACCATTGGTATATCGACAGCTATTACTACATGGTGGCCTTAGTGCTGCAAGGTGTTGGTTGGGCGTTAGTGCCTGAGCATGTGGCCAAAACCGAGTGGTATTCCAATGAACTACTAGAGCTATCGACAGAATATATTCCCGATCCGCTATTAGTTGAAATCGGCGTGGTTAATCGACGTGATAAAGAAATTGGACCTGTGATGCGTTGGTTCTTTGCAGAACTTGATTCAGTGCTAGATGATGACTGATTTACAGGTGTTAGATCCTCGATCTCTAGTGGAAGATAGCTATCGCTATTATAAAATGAAGCGATGTCTTTCAGTCGACATACCTACTAACAATTGAGGGTGGCTTAATTACCCGTAAGGGCTGCCGTTTTGCTAAAGTGGTGCGCAAAATAACAACAAAAAGAATCATCAGATGAATACTCACCCGAATACGTTGTTTGGTAAATTGTCTCTCAGCGCTAAGTGGCCTTTGGCTGCGCTTGCGTTATCGGTAGTGGCAGCAAGCAGTGTTGCCAGCGCAGCTAATGTTGCTCCCTCTGCAGAAGACATGCGCTTATACACTATCGCGACTGCGCCAAGCGCTAGTCACTTACGCAGTGATGTTGAGAAACTGGTGAGTTTTGGTACCCGGCATACGCTGTCTGAAACAGCATCCGATACTCAAGGTATTGGCGCGGCAAGACGTTGGATAAAAGCGGAGTTTGAGCAGATATCGTCAGCCTGCGGTGGCTGCTTAGAGGTTATAACACTTGCCGATACAGTCACGGGTAAGCGCATTCCTAACCCCACCGAAGTGGTCAATGTCATTGCTATTCAGCGTGGTAGTACAGATCCTAAGCGGTGATATTGATTCCAGAGTGACAGATGTGATGAATGCAACGTCACTCTCCCCTGGCGCAAACGACAATGCATCGGGTGTGGCAGGCGCAATAGAAGCGGCGCGAGTGTTATCTCAGTTCCAGTTTAACGGCACCATTGTTTACGCGGCGTTATCGGGCGAGGAGCAAGGTTTATACGGCGGCGCAACGCTAGCGCAATACGCTAAAGATAAAGGCTGGCAAGTTCAGGCTGTATTAAACAATGACATGATAGGCAACATTGAAGGTATTAACGGAGTGATCGATAACCACTCTGTGCGGGTATTTTCTGAAGGGGTGCGGATTGCAGAAACCACAGATGAAGCCACACAACGTTATTTTAGTGGCGGCGAAAATGATTCCGCATCACGTAACCTTGCCCGTAAAATTAAGACGTTAGCAGACCAATATATGACTAACTTAGATGTCATGTTGGTGTACCGTTTAGATCGCTTTGGTCGTGGTGGCCATCATCTGCCTTTTAACAAGGCGGGTTTACCTGCCGTGCGCATCATGGAAACTAACGAAAACTACAATCGCCAACATCAAGATATTCGCGTTGAAAATGGCATTGCTTATGGTGATGTAATTGAAGGTGTTGATTTCAATTTTAATGCAAAATTGACCGCGTTAAATGCCATTAGCTTAGCCTCAATGGCATGGGCACCCGCACCGCCAGCAGATGTCAGTATTGAAGGCCAAGTGTCAGCCAGCACCACGCTAAATTGGCATGCTGCTAAGCAAAAAGAAGTGGTGGGATATCGAGTTTACTGGCGTTTAACCACAGAGTCGGAATGGACGCATAGTCGTTATGTGGGCAAGGTCAATTCGTTCAAACTGGAAAACATGGTGATAGACAACTACCTATTTGGTGTTGCGAGTGTGAGTGCTAACGGAAACGTCAGTCCGGTAGTCTTCCCTGGGGCAGCCGGGGCATTTTAAAGACGACAGCTAAGCTCTAGGATTAGGGGTTAGATAAAACAAAGCGCAATATTTGCGCTTTGTTTTATGGGTTGCAGAGCTAAGGCCGTTCGACTCAATTCTACGAATAAACTAACTTAAGGTCTGCTTACTCAGGTACTTCCTGCTTAACCACTGTTTTACCACCATTTTGGCCAATACGGCGCTCAAGATAATCGAGCATCTCTTTAGCAATGGTGTCTAATTGCCATGGTGGATTGATAATCCACAACCCAGCGGCCGTCATACCAAATTCATCACTGTCTGGCTTAATCGCTTGTTCAATACGCAGCTGGTTCTTAATACCGCTTTCGGCCAAAACTTTAAGCATACGCTCGGTTTGCGCGCGATCAACGACCGGGTACCAAAGCATAAATACGCCGCTAGAAAAGCGTTTATGCGCCTTGATAATTGCTTTAGCAACATCTTGATAATCCGTTTTCATTTCGTAACTCGGGTCAATCAAAATAACCCCACGGCGTTCAAGTGGTGGTACAGCACCAATCATACCTTTGAGGCCGTCACCCTTGATGACGTTAACGTGTTTGTCACCGGCAAATTGTTCTTCCAGTGTTAGAAAGTCAGTACCGTGCAGTTCGTGCAACACCATGCGATCTTTCTGACGCATGTTCATATCAACAAAGGCAGGTGAGCCTGGGTAAAACTCGAGATCTTTCTTACCTTGGTTAAAATGAGTCACATCGGTAATGTACTGTACTAAAGATTCAGGTAAATCACTTCGCTCCCACAGTCTTGCGACGCCTTCTAAATACTCGCCGGTCTTTTTTGAAAAGTCGTCCGTGAGTGCATAACCTCCAGCGCCAGCATGGCTATCAATGTAGGCCATTGGCTTATCTTTTTTATGCATTAATTTCAGCACTTGCACCAATATTGCGTGCTTGAGAACATCGGCATAATTGCCAGCGTGATAGCCGTGACGGTAACTTAACATGAGGATTCCAGACTTAAATGGACAGTCATAAACTGTGTAATAGCGTCATTATAAGTTTTATGTGGCATCAGGTATAGGTATTCACTCTCGCTGGCTTTTGGCATAATGTGACTGAGCCTCTTAAACACCTGGAATTACTTTTGCAAATACCGATTTTTTTTAATCCGCAATACCCGTCTCTCGCTGATATTAGTGAACGCTGGGGACTGGTTTGGGATAAAGAAGCGCAGTTTGAGTTACGCTTTGAGCACAACACCTTAAGTCTGTATAAGCGTGATGAACCAAAATTGGACGGTATTAACGTTGATTTTGTTTCAGGTGCGGTAGCACACCGACGTAAGTTTGGTGGCGGTCGAGGTCAATCAATTGCAAAAGCGGTCGGCCTTAAGCAGGGCGTAATGCCCACCGTGGTGGACGGTACCGCTGGCCTAGGTCGCGATGCCTTTGTGCTTGCAGGTCTCGGGTGTAAAGTGATTATGGTTGAGCGTCACCCTGTGGTGGCCGCTTTATTGGAGGATGGTTTACGCCGAGCCTACGACGATGCTGAAATTGGAGAGTGGATGCGAGAGCGCATGAGCTTATTCCATGGTTCAAGCCTTAATGCGTTAGCCGATGCCGCTAAATCATCAGGCACCGAAATTGACGTGGTCTACCTTGATCCTATGTACCCACACCGTGAGAAATCGGCGTTAGTTAAAAAAGAGATGCGCGTCTTTCAAACCCTTGTGGGCGCAGATCTAGATGCTGATGGTTTGCTTAAACCGGCTCAAGCCTTAGCGACCAAACGTGTGGTTGTTAAGCGCCCTGACTACGCTGAAGACCTCGACGGTGTAAAACCGAGTATGGTATTGGCGCAGAAGAAAAATCGTTTCGATGTTTACGTTAAAGCGGCGATGAAATAGATTTTATAGCTTTGTTTAAGGCTCTTGAGTTGCCGCTATTGTGCTGTGGAGCGTTCTGACTTCTAATAAAAAGCCCTTTTACATTTCTGTAGAAGGGCTTTTTTGTCAGTCATTTTTGTACTTAAGACTACTTGTGTTGCGGATTAAATCGATCCATCACCACAGCACAGACAGCGTCGCCTGTAATGTTCAATGAGGTACGGATCATGTCAAATATACGGTCCAGCGCAAACAGCAGTGGCAGACCATCAATCGGGATCCCTGCTGCAAGTAGCACGGCGACAACCAAGAACGACGGCCCTGGCACACCGGCTTGGCCGATGGCGCCCAGTGTCGAAGTGAAGATAATGGCTGCATAGGCGGTGGTGGTCAGATCGATATGATACATCTGGGCGAAGAACATGGCGACTAAGCCATAATAGATAGCGTTACCCGTCATGTTGATGGTCGCGCCCAGTGGTAATACGAAGGCCGTGGTCGCCTTGGAGATATTGAGTTCCTGTTCACACGTTTCCATGGTGACAGGCAGCGTTGCCATAGATGAAGCGGTAGATAACGCCATCGCCTGAGGTTTCTTCATCGCAGAGATAAACTTCATCGCCGGAACGTTTGAGAAGAATTTCACTATCAACGGGAAGAAGATGAAGGCATAGATAAGAATCGCGACCACGAAGACCACGAATAACTTCAATACGACTTCCAAAGCTTGAAAGCCGAATGAGCCCACAGATTCAGCCATTAGACCAAATACGCCGAGAGGGGCAATGATCATCACGCAATTGATCATCCATACAAAGGCTTCGACTATGGTATTGAGGCTCTTGATAACCGGTTTGGCACCATCGCCTTTCACTTTACTCAATGCGATACCGAAGAAGATACAGAAGACTAAGATCTGCAGGATATTTCCCGACGTCATCGATTCAAATACATTGGTTGGGATCATGCCAATTAGAGTATCCATTGCACTGGGAAGTGCGCCTTGCTCTGCGGTGATCTGGGTGAGTGATTGACCGTGTGCACTAAAGTCAATTCCGGCACCGGGTTTGAAAATATTGCCCATGACCAGTGCGAGTGTAACGGCAATGCCCGAGGTGATAATAAAGAAGGCAAAGGTGCCAATACCCATCTTACCCGCTGAGGGGCTGTTACCTAGGCTGGCGGCGCCGGCGATAATGGATACCACGACTAAGGGGATGACGAGCATCTTAACCAGATGAATAAATATGGTGCCCAAAGGTCCAAATATAGCGGCACCTTCTCCCATGTAAAGGCCTACTAATGCCCCTATTATCATGGCAATAACGACCTGAAGACCTATATTATTCATTAATTTTTTATCTGAAATTCCCACGCTCGCTCCGTTGTTGAACTGTTTTATTAAGCATTTGCTGAAGAGGCGTAAAGCTACCACATCAGCGTATGAGCCACTGTGAAACAGCACTTAACTAGGGACTTAACTCATTCTTCTATAAATAAATCGATCTCCCATTGAATTATCCTTAAAAAGTATAGGTAAAAATCAGCATATCGCTAAATTGAATTCAGAATTAATAGGGCAGATTCTTATATCTGTATTTGATGTTCGTTATTTAAGCATGTGTTTGACGCTTTTTCTTTACGGAGTGAATGAACGAGAGTTTATGGTGTTTGCTTAATGACCATTCGGCTTCGAATGAAGTGGATTACATTTTTTGTTTCAGCTTTCTCCGGGATCGAGAATATGGACTGCATCGTTAATGTACTGACTTTCTCAATCCAGTCCTCTTCGGTAGATAGCCGCATGAGGATGTTGAACACTTTTCAGCGGGTGAGTTGATGGGGCTGAGCGTTGAGGTCGGGTAGAAAGCTAAGTATGTTATTGATTATTTACTCGCGATAATTGCCTCACTCTAATCTGACCCTCAGTAATCAATTCTTCAAAATATAAAAATCTTCAATCCCCTTTGCGTAAATATAATTATTTTACGTCACTCATCGTTTTCTGTTGTTTCTTTAAACTCATTCCCTATTAGCTCATTGATATAAAAACATATACCCAAAATTAAGGAATAACGATGAAATCGAATACTGGAAACAACATTAAATCTGGAATGTTATTTGGATTGGCTGCGATCATATTAGTCGGTTGTGGAAGCTCTGCAGAAGAAGATCAATTAGCTTGGATCCAAGATTGGAATTCATCAGGTGATTTCCAACAGAAAATGAAAATGATGAATACTTGCTTTAAGGAAGCGGGAGTGAGAAGCCTGACTAAATCGATGACCAGTGAACAAAGTGACATCGTGAATGCATGCGAACTGTCGTACATCATTGAGCGTGCAGAAGATGATGATATTAGTTTAGATCGAGAGTTATTAGCCGCTAACATTCTCCAACTTTAATCAGTAGGCAGCAACCACCAAATACTCTTGAGGTGTATAACCTTCTTGGGTAAAAAACAGACCGAAATAACAGGGATAACAAGACATGTCATTAAAGAATAAAGCGTTAGACTTGGCTAGTGAGGCCAGAAATACCGCAGGGCAGTTAACCAGTGATTTACAGCAGTCGCAAGCTTTTGAACAAGCTAAGGTAACCCTTACCAATACTAAAGATAGAGCGTTAGCTGTTGATACTGCAAGCATTAAATTAATGAACTTTTTCGCGGTATTTAGTTTGGCTTTTATGCTGCTGAGCACATTTTTCCCCGTGATGACATTTATGGGAAGTAGTATGCCGCTGAGCGAGCTAACACCGTCTTGGTTATATGTGATTGTTATTCTGGCTTTGTGTAGCCACCTATTGGGTGCAAAGCAGTTAATTTCACGCAGTTTATTGCTTATATTACTTGTGTCTATTGGTTATACACTTTACCAGCAATTGGCAGAGATGTTTCAGATGTTTCAGATGACTCAGATGCTAGGTGGATCAAGAACAAAAGACATTATGCGTGGGTTAGGTGAGGCTCTTAAGTATACCGATATTGGCCTTTATCTTTTCTTGGTAAGTCTTGTGTTAGTGGTCATTACAACGATTAAGCCTGGCTATAAAACCAACCATGCTCTGTGGGCTCAATTGGTTCAAAAGTAGATTGTCATTTTTGAATGGCCAGTTGATGACTGGCCATTTTTTAAGGTTCAAAGTAATGCATTTTAAACCTAGAAAACAGCATGTGTTTAATACTGCCAACGTCTTGGGCAAAGATTATATTGTCGGTGATATTCATGGGCAAATTAAACGACTCTATGAGCAATTGTTTACACTGGGGTTTAACTTTCAGATTGACCGCCTTTTTTGCACTGGGGATCTCATCAGTAAAGGTACAGAAAGTATTGAATGCTTAAATTTATTAACTAAGAAGTGGTTTTTTTCAGTAATGGGGAACCATGAACAGCTGTTTTTATTGGGCTTTCAGTCCTCTGACTATTGGGATGTATTACAGCAAAAAGGGGGCGAGTGGTTGTCACAACACTTAGACCGATTTGATGTGTTAATACGTTGGAAAACCTTGATTGATATCGCCATGCCATTGACCCGGACTATTAGTGTCAATGGAAAAAGCATTGGTATTAGCCATGCATCAGCCACACCTGACTGGCAAACGCTACAAAGGGGTGAGTTGTCCGATGAAGATATTTGGCAAGTGTTATGGAGTCGACCTTTACATAATAATGAATCATGTAAAGGTATCGATATGATCGACTATGTGGTGCACGGACATAGCCCTGTTAATCGTATTACTCAGTTCGATAATCGCTATTGGATTGATACGTTTGCATTAAAACAAGAGCTGACCATTATAAACCTAAATGATTTTAATATGGATTAACTTAATTAACTGTAATAACTAGTAATTGACGCATAAATAGATGACTATCGGTTGTCTATAAATGGCGAATAGAGGGATTTACGTGTCAATTAGAGAGTTAAATAATGCCACTGAATTATTGGTGGGTTGGCAAAATAGGGATAAAGATCAAAGTGAGGAATTTCTCACTTATGCCTATCAAGATATTCGCGCGATAGTTGGAAAGTACCTCTCACAGCATCGCCCAAATGAAACTATCCTGCATGGTGCTTCGATTACTGAGTTAGCGAGTGAGTCTGTGGTGAAATTACACCGCTGGCGTAACGATGAGCTGCCTTTTGAAAACCGACAAGACTTTTTTGACTATGTACGCGTGTCAGTATGGCATTTACTGTTTGGTAAGCCTCACCAGTCGTTAATTAACAAGCAAAAAGCTAAATATGAGTTTTTGAATTCGCAATTATCCGATTCGGATGTGTTGTTGCCTAATTGGACTGAAAATCTCGCATTGGCATCCGTATTAGAGCAGTTACAACAAACTTATCCAAGACAAGCTGAAGTGTTTGAACTGAAAAATTTTGCCATAGTGTCGCATCAACAAATTGCCGATATTTTAGGGTTGTCTCCTAGAACCGTCGATAGTGATTTAAAATTTGCCACAGTATGGCTGAGAGCTAAATTAAGCGAATGATAGATATTGTTTCCCTGTACAGTGAATTGGCGAGTTTAAGTAAAATAGAGCAAGAAAAGCGGTTGTTACCGTTAAAGAAGGCCTATCCTGCCGCGGCCATTGAGCTTGAAAAAATGCTCTTGGTGGACGACATTCCGCTATCGAGTAGCCAATTATTATCTCAGCAAATTTCTAATCAAAATCCGATGGATCAAAATACCTTTATTGGTCAGCAGGTGATGGGGTTTACGATTACCCGACTAGTGTCAGAATCAGGCGGTATGGGCTTGGTGTTTCAAGGTGAACAACGCTTAGTGAGCCATGACTGCGAGAGTGAGAGAGTACATAAGGCTGCGGTCAAAATTCTACGTACCAATAAGCTTAACTCAGGCCAGCAAAGGGCGATATTTTTTAATGAAGCGTCTATTTTGATCGCGTTAGACCACCCTAATGTGTGCAGTATTTATGGGGTGTCTGAGGTACAAGGTCATGCCTGCATTGTGATGGATTACATTGATGGTCTAGGATTAGATAGCTGGATAGCCAATAATAACGTTAGCCAAAGTGAGAGGCTAAATGTGTTTGATCAATTGATGCGAGCTGTCAGTTATCTTCATTATGAACAGCTTTTCCACGGTGATATAAAACCACAGAATATCATTATTAATGAGCAAGGCCACTTGGTGTTAATCGACTTGGGTCTGGCCAGTAAATATCAAGCGAGCGCTAGTGACAAAAGCCAGGATAGCATCCAGGCTTTTACGCGGTATTGGAGTGCGCCAGAGCAAGTTTCAGGTCAAAAATGTACCGCGCAATCAGATGTTTTTTCATTGGGGGTCATATTACATTATTTGCTGACGGATAAAGTGGCGACAAAAATGGATGTGGATAAACTTAATAATACCGAGCTTAATGCGATTATAAAAAAAGCCTTATCAATTAGGCCTGAGCATCGTTACCCAAATGCAGAAGCACTTCAGAAAAGTATCCGCTATTACCAGCAAGGTTTACCGGTTCAAGAGTTTTCACAAAGCGGCCCTTATCTGTTCCAAAAGCTATTAAAGCGTAAGCCCTTTACCTCACTTGCTTGTGTGTTGTTGGTTTACTCCGTTGCGACCAGTTTGTGGATTGTATTTAACTAAGGGGTGTTGATCTTTCGAGCTTAGTTTTTGTTCGATTCTTTACCGTAAGGAATAATGATTTTAGTACAAGGCTTGAGCGATGATTTAGCAACCTAAGCGAAAAGCGCGTAACGCATTCTAATCATAAAAGACTAAAAGCATTGAAACGAACCCTAAGGGCCGCGCTTCTTGGCTATTTTTACTGTGTTGTAGGCTATTTGTGGAGAATAACTAAACGACATAGCCTCCGCCTTGTCAAAATAGCCAATAAACTGCAGCAAAAAAAACCGTGAAAGATCAACAGCCCCTAACATTTATTGATTAAGACAAATACGCATCGCTAGCTCATTCGTATTTTAAACTCTTTCCAGTTCACCTATATAGCAATACAGATCGAACCACAGATCTAGTTTGGCATTAAACCTAGGTGCAATAGAGGCTTTTTATGGTGTCTCTGAGCCACCTGATTTTGGGATTATGTCCGTTGCGTTTGTGCCACAGCATGGTGAAGGGGGTGAGTAGTTTGTCGAGATACTCCTTATCTAAAGGGATCGGCAGGCTGACTAAATCAAAACGCATATGCTGAACATATTGTTGGCAATACTTAGGCGCCGTTGTGAACATATTATGCCCGGGTTGAGCCGCCATAAAGAGAGACTGTTCAAAGCTATTCATGGTCAGGGCGACATTGCGAGTTAACCCTATCTCCATTAGCACTTCGTCGAGCGCCCAGGTCTCACTTTTTTCCCAAACAATATTAATATGAGCGTATTTGAGAAACGTATCTATGTTCCACTCTTCTTGCAGTGCGGGATGATCTTTATGCAAGTACACCATGGGTAGGTCGGTAAATAACACTTCAAAGTCAATAAAGTAGGGCAGTAAATCCAGCAGTTCTTTGGATCGTGGGTGGCTCTCTCTACCCGAAAAACCGATGTCAGCGTCACCGCAAATAATCGACTCTAGCGAATCATAATCCCAAGTTTGCACCTTCACTTTTGCATCAGGATACTTTTGGTAGATTGACTGTGATAGCTGATTAAACATGATCAGCAGTAAAGGTGATTCCATCACTAGATTAAAATGCACCCCATTGGGTACTTCATCTCCGCGTTTTTCTAGGATCTGGCTGCCCATTTGCAGCCACTCAGCGAGATCTTCCTCGATACTTTGCGCTAGAGGGGTTGGCCTCAAGCCTTGAGGTGTTTTAACAAATAACGGATCGTCAAACCAATCTCTAAGCTTTTTAAGCGCTTTACTTACCGTAGAGGGGGTCACATTTAGCTTCTTAGCGGTTTTAGACACATTTTGTTCTTTGAGTAAAATTTGTAGCGTGAACAACAAATTAAGATCAAGCCGTGCTAACGATTTTTTCATTTGAACCACTGTGAAGGGGAGAACCCAATAATAGTATTAGAGTGAGGCTAATAAGGCTACCTAGCAGCAATATTATCAGCAACATATTTAATGGGCTCACACCAAGTAGCCCCATAATCCATATGTATAAGCCTGAACTGCATACTTGGGCGATACCGAGCAAAGAACTCGCCACACCTGCCCGCTGGGAGAATGGGCTGAGTGCTTGGTTCATTGCAACACCAAAACCAATGGCGAATCCACTGCATGTCAGCCCGAATCCAACAAGGTACAAGCTGTCATTGTCGACACCGAAATAGGAGGCACCTAGAACGAGCGCCGCTGTCATTAATACGCATTGTGAGATCAGCATTAGCGTGCTTTGTTTCAGCCAAGATAATGCCAATGGCGCTAAGAATGATGAGGTCATGCTCACCAAGGCGGTTAACGCCATCACCGATGAGTATTCGCCACGATCAAAGCCCATCGTTCCCATGATCAGCATGGGTGAAACATTGACGTAAGTCAGAATGGTCGTCACGCCCATGGCGGTGATGATTAATCGGCTGATGAAGTAGCGTTCGAGAAACATCTCAGGCTGGGTGGTATTCGCTATATTGAGGTTTTTGTTACTGTCAGTTTGCTGCTCAGCGCTTTGATCGGGTTTAGTTTCTTTTAGAACAAATATAGACAAGGTACACACCAATATTCCGATGCCAGTCATCGTTGTAAACAGACTCTGCCATGGGAATTTGAGCATGATTAAGTGACCAATCACCGGCGCAATAACTGGAATGATACAAGTGATGCCGTTCAGCATCGACAGCACCTTTGCGCGACGTTGGTCGTCTAAAGTGTCACGTAAAATAGCAAATGCCACGACATAACAAGAGCCAGCACCAATTCCTTGTGCAAATCTTGCGATTAAGAATGTTTGAGTGCTGTCAGCAGAACCGCAAAGTGCAGAGGCAATGATAAAGATCGCCGCTCCGACAATGGCGACGGGCTTACGTCCGACGGCATCGGCAAAGCGCCCGGCAAATAGCATCGTGGCCGCCATGCCTGCAAGGTAGATTGAAAAAGCGAGGTGCAATTGAGATTCACTGGCACCGAGATCTTGTGCGATTTGGGGTAAGCCCACAAGGTAGAGATCGATTGCGGTGGGATAGAGGAGCACAAGCGCAAAACTGCAAAGAAGATATCGAAACATAAGTACCTCGTATAATTGATTGCCGGATAATAGGCCCCCAATTATCAATATACGAGTTGCTGTTATGACAACAGGTATTTCTAATTACGACATACGGTTGATCAATAAGGTATTTTATTTGTGGTGATTTTTAAGTGGCTTGTAGTCACTGCGCTAACAATGTTAAATTCTACCCCGCTAATTACTTCGTATAATCCCAATGATATGGTTTGGGAGTTTCTACCAAGAGCCTTAAATTCTTGATTATGAGGTCTGTGACTTTTATTTCTTATTCAAAAAAGGTAGAGACCTATGAATTATTTAAACTTGCCCAAAATCGATCTACATTGTCACCTAGATGGTAGCGTTCGCCCGCAAAGTGTTATTGATATTGCGCAGCAGCAAAACGTGCCATTACCCAGCCATGATCTTACTGACATTCAATCATTAATGGTCGCCCCCGATACCTGCCAAAATCTTGATGAATACCTGACTCGATTTGAATTACCACTGTCTGTGATGCAAACCGCCGCTGGTATTGAACGGATATCTTTTGAAGTGTTTGAAGATGCCGCAAAAGAAAATGTGAAGTATCTTGAGGTGCGTTTTGCGCCACTATTACATCTTCAAAGTGGCTTGACGCTAGAACAGGTGATTAGCAGCGCGGTTAAAGGGATGAAAAGAGCGGAGTCTCAATACGACATCAAAGGTAATTTCATTCTGTCGATTATCCGTAATATGCCTAAAGATAGGGTTAATGAGGTCATTGATGCGGGCGCCAACTTTATCAATGACGGCGTAGTCGCTTTCGATCTTGCGGGCAGTGAGTTGCCTGGATTCTGCCAAGGTTTTGTACCTCATGCAGAATATGCGGTTAAGAAAGGCTATCGAGTAACGATTCATGCGGGTGAGCAAGGAGTGGGTCAAAATGTCTACGACGCCATCTCGCTGCTGGGCGCTGAACGTATTGGGCATGGCATTGATATTAAGACTCATAAAGAAGCATATGACTTAACAAAAAGCACATCGGTTGCCTTAGAAAGCTGCCCGACGAGCAATGTTCAAACTAAAGCGGTCGACAGCTTGAGCCAGCATCCCTTTAGCGAATTTCATAAAGATGGCGTGTTGATCACTATCAATACGGATAACCGAACGGTATCAAATACCACCATGACGGATGAAGTGCGTAAAGTGATGCAAGAGTTTAAGCTTAGCCGTAAAGAGTATTTTGAAATCTATAAAGTCAGTGTTGAGCATTCGTTTGCTTCAGAGTCGGTAAAACGTCAGCTATTAACATTGGTAGAGTAATACCAGTTGCATTAAAAGTTTGACCATTCAGCGGGAATTCAAAGCCCTGTAGGCAAGATGGGGGGTTCAAACTAATAGTTATTCGATATTAAAGCCCGCAACGAAGCTTAAAGGGCTTTGCCATTTGATTTAAACGTCAGCCGCACTACGTGAGCGACTCAGACTTTCCACTTCTGCTTTGCACTGGCTTAAAAGGGAATAACCATTTCTTCACCAATGCGCCTTGAATTGAAAAATCTGAGGCGCTCTGAATTGGTCAAATACTTAATGCAATTGGTATAATTCGGCACTTGAGTTTACTAGCTTGGACGCTAGTGTATTTTTAGACATCATAGCGTTCAGCTAACAACGGCTCAGAGCAGATGCTCTGGGTCGCGTTCAACCCTTTCTTTATCGCCGCCATCCACGACTCTCAATAGGTACGCTAATATAATAGATGAGTGTATCTGCAAATGAGTTTCTTGCTCAATTAAGATAATATCCAGCTTTTAACCGAGAGAAACAATAGATGAGTAAACCGATTCAACAGCATATAGGCAGCGTGGCTTTAGTGGTCGAAAACTATGACGATGCCATTGCGTTTTACACTCAGAAACTACAGTTTGAACTGATTGAAGACATTGATTTAGGTGGTGGTAAGCGCTGGGTATTGATCTCACCGCCCAACTCTACAGGAACCAACCTACTGTTAGCTCAAGCGAGTAATGAAGAGCAACAGCGATCTGTTGGTTATCAAACGGGCGGGCGAGTATTTCTATTCCTGCACACTAATGACTTTTGGCGTGACTATGAGTTGATGAAAACCAATGGGGTGGAGTTTACCGAAGCACCAAGGTCTGAAGAATATGGCATGGTGGTGGTATTTAAAGATCTCTATGGTACCAAGTGGGACTTACTACAGTTAAACAAAGCCACGTCTTAGCCAGTGTTAACGCTGAATGAACTTGATGCCAGAGGTTAACATTCAAGGCCGTTAATACTGTTCTAAAGAGGACTGTGGGGCAACCGTTACTGGAAGAGTTGATGACGTCTGATTGTGCAGTTGAGCTTGAAGATCGCAGGATAAAGGTAAGGTTAGTGGGCTTATCTAATAATATCTTTATTTCGTATGGAATTTTGCTCAATTGATATGTTAGTTCAACTAACATATCGTCGGCGATGGTTTGACAAAATGACAGTTCTTTAATGGCTTTATAGTATAAATATACTGATAAATTAAGAGCCTATGCAGATGATCGCAGTAGTAGCGCAAAGCCGTTAGGTTTTATCGTCGCAGCTTAGTGACTTCAGCTGGATTACATAACTGTCGATGGTGTACCCACCCTCTTGATACTGTTTTACAAACTGCATTCCCAGCTTTTTTAGCACCTGGATAGAGCCGCTATTTTCTGGCATCACTTCGCCATAAATCGTATCCAAATCCATATGGGCACGAGCATAGGTGAGACACGCTTGGTTTGACTCAGTGGCAAAGCCTTGGCCCCAATAGTCGGGGTGAAAACGGTAACCAATATCAACAGCATTAATACGCGTTTCATTCTTAAAACCACAAAAGCCGATCACCTGCCCGGTCTCTTTTAGCACCACCGCCCAACGAGCAAAGCCAAATTCAGCATACTCTTTAAGCCAGATATTCTCGATGATGTTTGTCGCATCTTCTATGCTTTCGCACAGCCCCGCATCGCCAGTGTAGCGGTTGACGGCTTCTGGAGAGTTAAAGTCATAAACGGCTTGGGCATCGCCGCGATTAAATTCTCGAATGATTAAACGCTCTGTTTCAGTGATGACTTTCATATTTTTTACATCCTCTATTCTGTATTGGTTTTTACTTTACATAGAGATTGAAATGCAAAACAGATACAGTTAAAGCCAATAAAACCCAATACAGATGGTGAACCGCTAATGGCAGTGTTTAAATATCGGAAAATTGTCGATGAGATCATGACTGCCATTGAGCAAGGTCATCTGAAGGGAAAGCTGATATCGGTGCGCACATTCGCTAAGCAAAGGCAGTTGGGGATATCAACCGTCATGCAGGCTTATCATGAATTGGAGCGTTTAGGCTGGGTGGTTGCCAAGCCCAAACGTGGCTATTTTGTGGTCGCTAGAGTTAATGCCGAACCGCCTAATTACGGCCGTCAAATCAATAGGGTGCTTGCTGGGTTAACGCTGGATAGAGCGGTGCAATACTCTTTTAATGATGATGATATTTTACCGTTATCGTGCACTGCACCCAGTACGGTGATTGATCCCGAGTTGCTGCTTAATCAGCTGCATAAAAAAGCGCTGGCTAAACGGCCTTATAAGCTATGGATGCAAGATCCCATCGAAGGCGTGGCAGAGTTCAGATTGGCCATTTGTCATCATTTATTACGTAGCCAGCAAATCTTTAATTATAAAAAAGTTCTGGTCACTAATGGGCGACAAGAGGGGTTAATGCTAGCGCTTACCTCTGCTAGAGCGCTGGATCAGCCGATTGCTGTCGAGTCACCCATGTCATTTTATTTTCAAACGATGTTGAAGCAGTTTAATGCGGATGTGGTTGAAATACCCATGCAGGCAGATTATCAAGATGAGTTAGCCTTGTTGAGCAGCGCATATGAGTCACAGTCTTTTGCAACCTACTTACTAAACCCCAATTTTGCCGATCCCACAGGGCGAGTACTCAGTAGCCGTGAGAAAGTACAGCTTATCGAATGGGCTGAAATACATCATGTGACGTTAATTGAATACGACCGTGGTGAGCTCTATTTTGGCAGTGAGCGGCCTGCCACTATCGCGAGCCTAGTGAGTGAGGAGTCATCTTGCCGAGTGATCTGTATTGCTGATTTTTACGATACCGTTTCACCCACCATTAGTTTGGGCTATTTATTGTGCATTAATAGCTTTGATGAGTGCCAATTCGCGAAACAAACGGTGGCAGAAGAACCCAGCATAGTATTGCAACACATGATGCAAGAGATGATGAATTCTGGCCGTTACCATAAACACCTATCAGCGTTACGCTGTCAAATACATCAAAATTATAATGCAACAATGGCGCTGCTGCGGCCACACTTGGCTCGTATCACTGCAGCACAATTTTATATTAGCCAGCCAAGTGGCGGCCCCTGTATTTGGTTTCAGCTACCAGCACATTTAACGAGCCAAGCGTTGTGGCATAAAGTGCTTGAAAATAAATTGTCTATTGCGCCTGGAGCCATGTTTACCCTCGATAATCGCTACGATAACTATTTCCGAGTGACGTTTGCCTTGCCGTGGAATGACGACATGATAAACGGTATTAGCCTGCTTGGAGAGATCATTGCCGACTATGTGCAGCAGTAAACGTTTATAGCCAAACACCCTAAAAAAAGAAGGTTCAGCATATCGATAAGTAACAGCGCATACGTCGCTATTACTTTGACTTAACGGCCTCTTCAGCGTGCTTGGTGGTATTGCCTCCGTCGTTGTTCTTTGTACGCTTCACACCCTCGCCCCCTATTCTGTCTACGCTAGGTAAGAATGCTAGGACTATTGCCTCTAAGTTGTTGTAAATTTCTTAATTTCTGTTCCACAAACTTGAATCTTCTCTGTCCTCAACTAGTCTTTATTGACGCAGAATTTTAACAGGGACAGTGAATGACGTTACCCGCCAAATTTCTTATTCTAGCGATGTTAGGGTTGATACCTATAGCACTGTCATATGGATTATTCCCGCCGATCACGATGCACTTTTTGTTTGGTATTGAAGCCGAAGGCATTAATTTCGTCCAAATATTTCGCGCCATTATGGGGCTTTATTTGGCGTTAGCGCTGTTTTGGCTGTTGGGAGCGTATAAACAAAAGTATCGACTGCCAGCGTTATACAGCTTAGTTGTTTTTATGCTTGGGCTCGGCTCTGGACGATTGCTGAGTTTAGTGATCGACGGCATGCCTCACTGGTTACTCTTTGTTTATCTCTTGTTGGAGATTGGCTTGGGTTTGACAGGTATTTTTATGATTAAAAAATCAGCAAAAGAGGAATTGAAATGAAAAGGATGTTCAAATTTATAGCGTGTGGAGTTTTGATAGCACTCTCTTTTTCGGCGACTGCCGCAAAAGACCAACCAAATATTTTCGTTATCTTTACCGATGACATTGGCATCTCTAATCTCAGTGCGTATCACAATGGGGTGATGAGTAGTCGCACTCCCAATATCGATAGCATTGCTGAAAAAGGCATGCTGTTAACCGATTATTATGCTCAACCCTCATGTACCGCAGGACGTTCGGCCTTTATGACGGGACAGTTTCCGGTACGCACAGGGATGCATACCGTGGGGTTACCCGGTGGCCCTGTTGGATTGAATCAAGATACGCCCACGCTGCCTGAAGTATTGAAAAAGATGGGGTATATGACAGGCCAGTTTGGTAAGAATCACTTAGGTGACCGAGATGACTTTTTACCGACCAAGCATGGTTTTGATGAATACTGGGGTTGGCTATACCATTTGAATGCAATGGAATACACCGAAGATCCTGATTGGCCAAAAGATAAAGCGTTTCAGAAGTTTGCACCGCGAAACGTGATCCATGCTAAATCCGATGGAAAGGGTGGTCAGTCGATTAAGGATGACGGACCATTGTCTATTGAGCGGATGCGGACGCTTGATGATGAAGTTAACAAGCACGCCATTAACTTTATTGAAAAAGCAGTAAAAGCTAACAAGCCATTTTTCACCTGGTATTGTCCATCTCGCGGCCATGTATGGACACACCTTTCACCCAAATATGAAAAAATGCTGGGTACCAATGGTTGGGGTCTTCAAGAAGTGGTGATGAAAGATCTCGATGATCATGTTGGTGAGATGCTGGCAAAAATTGAAGAGCTAGGGATTGCCGACAATACCATTATTATTTTCACTGCCGACAATGGACCAGAGATCATGACTTGGCCCGACGGTGGTATGACGCCGTTTCATGGTGAGAAAGGAACTACCTGGGAAGGGGGCGTTAGAGCGCCATTTTTGATTCAGTGGCCTAACAATATTCCTGCTGGTACGGTTAATAATGGCATGTTTGATGGAATGGACTTATTGCCCACTTTAGTCGCAGCAGCGGGTGGCCCTCAGGATCTGAAACAGAAAATGCTCAAGGGCTACAAAGGTTTTACAGCCCATCTAGACGGTTACAATCAGCTGGATATGTTAACTAAGGATGCTCCCTCCAATCGAAAGGAGATCTTCTATTACGAACGCACCAAACTACAAGCTGTGCGAGTCGGTAATTGGAAGGCGCATTTTGTGGTGCAAAATAATGGCTGGGGTGGTGCAAAAGAGGAGCTAAATGCACCGCTATTGTTTAATTTACGTCAAGACCCCTATGAAAGGGCTGCCGAGGAGTCGGGTATGTACCTTAAGTGGATGGGGCAAAAAATGTGGGCCTTTGGTCCAGTGCAAGAAGCGGTAGCGCAGCATTTAGCCACGTTTAAGCAGTGGCCTGCGGTGACGGCTGACAGTGGCCCGATTAATACTGGCGGCGTTGGTAACTAGAGGCGGATAGTCGCCGTTGAAATAGCGACACGTTGAAAGCTCATCATTTACGATGAGCTTTTTTATGGACAATATAAAGGGCTACTAATTTGATAACCCTGTTTTCTCTCTGTATTTGTTTGCGGTAAATTGCACTAGCATATAGATACAGCCACTATTCTAACATTGAAAGGAACACCTCATGATCGAACAAGGACAAGCTTTACCCGCTGGCACTCTGGCAGAACTCACAGCCGATGGCATGTTAAATCATAATGTTGCCGAGTTATTTGCTAATAAAAAGGTGGTGCTTTTTGCGGTACCGGGTGCATTTACGCCGACCTGTTCAGAAGCACATTTACCCGGTTTTGTAGTGATGGCAGATGAATTTAAAGCTAAGGGTGTAGACATTGTTGCCTGTGTTTCAGTTAATGATGCATTTGTAATGAAGGCATGGGGAGCTGCGCAAAATGCATCTGAATTGATGATGTTAGCCGACGGCGATGCGAGCTTTACCAAAGCATTAGGACTCGAAATGGACACTGCTGGTTTTGGCGGTGTACGTTCACAGCGCTACGCTATGGTGATTGATAATGGCGTAGTTACAACATTAAATGTTGAGGCACCACAGTCATTTGAGGTCAGTACAGCTGCCGCGATTTTAGCGACACTTTAAGCGGTAAATGCATATAAAAAAGGAGCCTATAGGCTCCTTTTTTGTTTGATATACTTCTGTTTAAGCTACTGACATACTTTAAAAGTAATGCACGTATTCAACGGCAACGCGATACAGTACGTCATCAAAGCCAATCAAGTCTTGCTCTGATTCACGGTCAATATATTGAGTGATAAAGTGCAGCAAGTTGTTGTTATCAGCTAACGGCACAACCACGCTCATATTCAGACGGTTAAAGGTGTATGACTTGCCATCTTTATAACCCCAAAGGCCATCATAACGGCTGTAATCAATGCCTAGTTGCACACCAGAGTGGCCAAAGGTGTAACGGTTGGTCCAAGAAAAGTAGTAACCATAACCTTTGCGGTTGAGCTCATCTTCGCTGATCCCAAGATGTTCTCTTGGCCAGTCATCGTCTTTCTCTTCTTCGCTATAAGCAAGGCCCAGCGTTAAGCCCAAATCATAGTAATCGACTTCACCATAGCGATTGTTGAGTCCAAGCCCTGCAATGGCGAGTTGTTCAAACTCTTCCAGTTGTTGGCTGTTATAGTGACCTTCGTAGCGACCCACAAAGCTTAAGGTGTGGTTAGCGTTATTGTTGATATTCATGAAAGGACGTTGGTAGTGAAGCTTCATGTCCATCGAGTTACGATATCTATCTTCGTCGTATTTCTCTGAATCTTGTTCGTAATAATAAGTGCCGCGGACCCTAAAGTAATTCTTGTCTAACTGGTAGGTATTATCGTAGCGAAGGTCGTCCCAAATGACAGAGACACCCAGACCCTTAGACAGGGAGCTATCAGGAGAATCTTCATAGGTTTCCATCGCCGTTAATATGGATATTGCAAAAGGGGAGTCAGACTCGGCTGCATTAACCTGACCTGATAAAAAGCTTGTCGCGATAACCGCGCTTAAGAGGAGGTTATTCATAATATCCCTATTCCCTTTGTTAAAATTCAGCATAACGCTATTGAAAGTACTGTTATTTTAGCTGGATTCTTACAGAAAGGTTACAAAAACCTAGTATCACCGCCATATTTTTCAAACGCCTGTCTTAATGCCTAAGCTGACTTCGATATTTTCAACGCTCAATTCAACCTCTTTGGCTATCTCATCACTTTGCTGTGAGGCAGCTTGAGCATGGTCTTTAAGGCTGTTCATTGCGCTAACAAAGTCGTCCAAATAGCTTACTTGCTCTAAGGCACTATTAGCCCCTTGTTTGGCGGTACTGGCCATCTCGCTTGCTTGAAATTGCACATTTTGAGCGACTTGCCATAGGCTTTGTGCACGCTGCTTTTGAGTCTGTGTAGCCTCTTCAATGCCATGCACCCGTTCATCAAGGTCAGTATTAGCTTGAGTGAGCTGGTTGAGGATCTGCATAATCTCTTTTAGTGAGATTTGGGTACGTTGCGATAGATTTCTGACCTCGTCCGCCACCACGGCAAAGCCTCGGCCTTTCTCGCCCGCTCTGGCGGCTTCGATAGCAGCATTAAGGGCGAGTAGGTTGGTTTGTTCGGCAATGTTACTGATCACATCAATGATTCTAGACACGTCAGAAACCGACGTTGTAAGGCTAGCAAGCGATTGATGGCAGTGTGTGACAGCAACTTGTGAGTCTTGTGTTGCATCGAGCACGGCTTGGGCTTCTTGCTGGCTGAGCTGCATCTGCTGCATGGTCTGTTGTGCGCTTTGCTCCACTTGCCCCGAGGTTTGACTCACATCTTGCGCCAATACACGGATATGCTCAGTTTGGTCTTGTGCGGTGAGCACAATATTTTGAGTTTGCTCTGTACTGGCAGAAAGATGTGAAATACGGTTAACGAGTAAGCTAAGAGAGTTAGATACATGAGTTATCTGCTCACGTTGTACCTCATCTTCTTTCTCGAAGCGTTGTAAAAGCTGGTTGAAATGGCCCGCAATTTGACCCGTTTCGCAGCGACGCTGAATGGCCAGTCGTTCTCGACTATTGGATTCACTTAACTTGTGGAAGGCGCGGTTAAGATGTTTGAGCGGTTTAATCACCCGTCGTTGTTGCAGTATTAAATAGCCGATAGCAAAAAGAATAAGCACAGACACCATAGTATAGATAGCCATACTGAGCTCTTGCTTTAGTTGCTGATTATGTTGCTCTTGCTCCATACCGAGCGCCAATAATAGCTGTTCGATGGTGGCGATATCTTGGGTCATTGCTTGCTGGGTACGTTGGTTTTCAATCAATAGCGAGTGGGTATTGTTGACCTCTTTGTTATAGCGATTACTTAAGCTTAATAGCTCACTGTGGGCGCTCTCTCCTATCTCTATCTCTTCTCCGCTTTCATCTCCGAGCGCAAACTCGTCAACTTCCAGCGTTTCATATATCCCGATAAGCGGCAAAGCATCGAGCTTGTCATGCCACAAGTTAAGCTCATTAATAAGGCTGTCTAATATGGATTTAAGTCGCTGCTCTTTGCCGATCAAATACCCGTCAGTGACTTGCGATAAGTCATAGATTAAAGGCGGCAGTTCTCTGGTTAAGGCTAAGTATTTATTGGCAAGTTGTGGCTGTTGCTGCAAGCCTTGAAATGCATAATCAGCCAGACGACGATTGTAATCGAGCATCTCTGATTCTGCATGGGCTAATAATTGCCTGGGATTACCTGCAAGCTTACCCGCAGCACGATAGTCATTGTCGAGGGCGATAATAAAGTGTCGAATCGACCCTTGTAGCAGCAAGACTTCAACGCTTTGTTGTCGACTGATTTGCATCTCAATTTTAGCTAAGTTGAGCTTCGCTTGTTCAAGCTGACTAGCATCACCACTGGTAAGGTAGCTATCAAGCTCACGTCTAATTTCAACTAGAAAGGTTTTTTGGATCTGTTGTAGCTGGGAAGTTTGTTGCTCAATGAACAGCCGCTCTTGACTGCTCCAAAACACGACACCAGCCAGTAATGCTGCAATGAGCAGCAACACAGCTGATGCAGAAAGCGATAGGGTTGATATTTTCATTCCGTTGACTCACATCAAAAAGATGATGCAAGAATATGTCACTTAGATTACAAAAAAATTACAAGAAAACAGCTAATACCAACTCAATTGAATCGATGATTAATCTAGCGCTCTCTTAGGGCTGACAATGTTAGGCGTATTGTTGAGGACATTTCGATAGACGATGACTTGAAAGAGGCGCTGGTTCAATGACCGTGACGCTATTCTAGCGGCAGCCAAACTTGGGCGTGCAGGCCACCTTCATTGCGGTTGGTGAGAATGACTTTACCTTGGTGACGGTCAACGATTCGCTTGATAATTGCTAGACCTAAACCCGAACCAACGCTACCGCGGGCTGTATCGCCTTGAGTGAAAGGTTCGAACAGTTTGGGGATCTGATCTTCAACGATACCGGGGCCATCATCCTCAACACTAAAGCCAAGGTACTTGCCATTAAACAGCGAGCTTATTTTGACCCAGCCATTGCCATAACGATAAGCATTTTCCACTAAATTACTTAAAATACGTTTGATAGCAATGCCTTGCATCAGAACTTGTGGGCATTCACTTAAATCGGACTCAATGGTGCCTTCACGATTAGATTCTGCTTGGATCACGTCATTAATCAAATCGTTAATTTGTTCTAGCTCGCGAGTACCTTCTTGGTCTTGTCGTATATAGGCGATGAATTGATTGATAATGGCATCCATATCTTCAATGTCATGCACAATGCCATCTTTTAAATACTGGTCCTCTTCAACCATCATCTCAGACGCCAAACGAATTCGAGTTAAGGGGGTTCTGAGATCGTGAGAAATCCCCGCCATTAACAAGGCTCTGTCTTGCTCTAGTTGTTTCATGCAATAGGACATCTGGTTGAACGTATTGGTCACCTCAACAATTTCACTAGAACCACTGATGGGTAAAGGCTCGGGGTAATCACCACGAGACACTGCAATTGCGGCTTTTTGTAGGCGTCTTAAAGGGCGATTTTGCTGGCGGGCAAACCACCATCCACCGGCGACACTCAAGGCGCCTATTACCATTAAGTAAAGAGTGAGTGGCGAAAGATTTTTCTCGTTCAAGCCGATGAGCGGAACTTTAATCCAAAGAGAGGGAGCTTGAGGTGGACGGATCCAAATTTCAAACTCTTCACCTTGTGCTATGCGCACTTCGGCTTCACCACCGAGGTATTCTGACATTTGTGACGAGAGAAAACCGTAATAGGTTGCCCGTTCAATACCTGCTTGACGCGCCTCTTTTTGATTATAAAACTGCATGGCATCGTCACCCACTTTGGCATTAAGTGCGTCCACCATAGTGAGGTGTTCACGGCCAACATCGACCCCGTCGACAAACAGCAGTTTTACTTGGCGTGCAATCAGTTGGTTAATTTGTTGATAGCTCGGCTTAATAAAGTAAACCGCAACCGAGAGGTAAGACACCAATTGATTAGTCAGCAGTAAGCAGCCAATTAACATTACTGTTTGGCTGAAGGAGCTGCGGGGGACTAAGCGGTGCCACCATCTCTTTTTCATATTACTTTCGTGATGAGCCATCTGGCACAAACACATAACCTAAACCCCAAACCGTTTGAATGTAGCGCGGGCTAGCAGCATCGGTTTCAATTAAGCGGCGTAAGCGTGAGACTTGCACATCGATAGAACGCTCGAGTGCAGAATAATCTCGGCCACGGGCAAGGTTCATCAATTTATCGCGTGATAGAGGCTCACGAGGATGACTGACTAACACTTTTAATACTGCAAACTCACCGCTGGTAAGGGCAATTGCCTCTTCACCGTGATGCATTTCACGCGTCGCCAGGTTGAGTGAAAATTCACCAAAAGTGATCTCCTCTTCTTGCTGAGTGGGTGCACCGGGTACTTCAGGCGTTTGGCGGCGCATTACCGCTTTAATCCGAGCCAGTAATTCTCGAGGATTAAAAGGCTTGGGCAGGTAATCATCTGCACCCAGTTCTAGACCGATAATCCTATCGACTTCATCTCCCTTCGCGGTGAGCATAACGATGGGGATAGTGTTTCCTGTTTGACGTAGTCGGCGGCAGATGGATAGACCGTCTTCACCAGGGAGCATCAAGTCCAGTACCAGTAGATGGAAGTTTTCACGTTCTAATAAACGGTCCATCTGTTCGGCATTGGCCGCACTGCGGACTTGATAACCTTGCTCCATCAGGTAACGCTCCAATAAGGCGCGCAGCCTCATATCATCGTCGACTACGAGAATTTTTGAGGTTTCTTGTCCCATGCGTAGGATCCTTTTTTTGCTAGGAGGGCCAATAGGTATAGGCAACTGGCTGATATTGAATATGAATTAGCCTAATATAGCCGCTTTAATATGTTGATGACTAGCGAGTTATTCCGCAATAGCACATTTATGTCGTTGAGACTAAATGAATCGAGTTGTTAAGGTATTGAAACATTTAGTAATAATGCTTTTGTTTGACCGCATTTGAAATTGTAACCAAATTGAACAAATTGCTAATATAAATGCTCACAAGTTGACGCAACATTTCTGCGGTGCTGTAAAGTGCCTCGACAGAGCTGAATTATGCTATGATTTTTGGTCTCAGATTATCGTTAACCTTTAAAAAGTAGTCCGTATGAGAACAAACATCGTCACCCGAGCAGGTTTCGAAAAATTGCAGAAAGAGCTGAATTACTTATGGCGCGAACTTCGACCTGAAATCACTAAGATTGTCAGTTGGGCTGCGAGCTTAGGCGATCGAAGCGAAAATGCGGACTATACTTTTAACAAGAAGAAACTGCGAGAAATAGACCGTAGAGTGCGTTATTTGCGCAAGGCCATCGAAAATACCAAAGTTGTCGATTATTCACCGGCGCAAGAAGGTAAAGTCTTTTTTGGTGCTTGGGTTGAGATTGAAAATGATGCTGCTGAGAAGCGAGTGTTTAAAATCGTCGGCTATGACGAGATCTTTGGCCGTAACGACTATATCTCGATTGATTCCCCAATGGCGCGTGGCCTATTGAAAAAAGAGGTGGATGACGAAGCCGTGATCCATACGCCTGTTGGCGAACAGGTATGGTATATCAACCGGATCTCCTATCAAGGATTTGACGAGGTTTAGCAAGCAAGATTGCCGCGGCCTCACAGATTAAAAATCAATTAAATTAGCCAAATAGATTCTTCATCGATAAAACAGCGATTAGTGACATTAAAATTGCTTCTCAGCTGTGTTATCTTGAGCGCAATATTACCTTTTTGGCATCACTTCTATATATGCATAACATTGCACAGCTTATTGCTGAAGAACTTAACGTCCGTCTTCAGCAAGTTAACGACACTATTAAATTACTGGATGACGGTGCAACAGTGCCGTTTATCGCGCGCTACCGTAAGGAAGCAACGGGTGGGCTTGATGATGTGCAGTTGCGCACGCTGAACAGTCGCCTTAGCTATTTACGAGATTTAAATGAGCGCCGTAATGTTATTTTGTCGAGTATTGAAGCGCAAAGTAAGTTAACACCTGAGCTAAAAGCTGCGATTAATGCCGCCGACAGTAAAACCCGTCTAGAAGATCTTTATCTGCCTTACAAGCCTAAACGCCGTACTAAGGGTTTGATAGCGATTGAAGCGGGAATTGAGCCATTAGCGGATTTTTTACTGGCAAATCGAGATGCTGATTGTGACGCTAAAGCGGCTGAATATTTTAATGTTGATGCCGGTTTTAGCGAGGCTAAAGCAGTATTAGATGGCGCCCGTTTTATCTTAATGGAACGCTTTGCTGAAGATGCTGAATTACTGCAAAAGATTCGTACTCACGTTGAGCAAAATGCCGTATTAGAAAGCCGCATGTCTAAAGGCAAAGAGAAAGAAGGTGCCAAATATCGAGATTACTTTGAGCATTCTGAAAAGTTAACCAAAGTCCCATCACATCGTGCCCTAGCAATGCTACGCGGCCGCAATGAAGGCATGTTGAGCCTAAGCGTGAATGCTGACCCAGATAAAGAAGCCAAGCAAGCAAGTTACTGTGAAGTCATCATTGCTGAACACTTCAAACTTGCAATTAAAGACACCGCAGTCGACCAATGGTTGAAAACCGTTGTTGCGGCAACTTGGCGAGTAAAAACGGCGTTGCAGATGGAAACCGAGTTTTTTGGACGTATGCGTGATAGTGCCGAAACGGAAGCGATTAACGTCTTCGCGCGTAATTTAGGCGATCTTCTCATGGCAGCCCCCGCGGGCGCCAAAGCCACCTTAGGCTTAGATCCAGGTCTTCGTAGTGGCGTTAAGGTTGCGATAGTGAATAACACTGGCAAGCTGGTCGCTCACTCCACTATTTTCCCTCATGCTCCGCAAAAACAGTGGGATAAATCCTTAAGAACCTTGGCTAACTTAGCCAAGATGCATAAAGTTGAGCTGATTGCTGTCGGCAATGGCACAGCATCTCGCGAAACAGACAAGCTCGCGGCCGAGCTAATCACTATGGTTAAAGACGAGTTACCGACATTGACCAAAGTGATGGTCAGTGAAGCGGGCGCTTCTGTGTATTCAGCCTCTGAGCTAGCCTCGGAAGAGTTTCCTGACGTCGACGTGTCTATTCGTGGTGCAGTATCGATTGCGCGTCGTTTACAAGACCCATTGGCAGAGCTCGTCAAGATAGAGCCAAAGGCCATTGGTGTTGGTCAGTATCAGCACGATGTGAGCCAAAGCATGCTTTCAAGTTCACTCGAGGCGGTTGTTGAAGATTGTGTAAACAGCGTTGGTGTGGATGTGAATATGGCGTCAGCGCCGCTGCTGGCACAGGTGGCGGGGTTAAATAAAACACTGGCACGCAATATTGTCAGATACCGTGATGAGCAAGGACAGTTCACCAATCGTAAGACACTGCTAAAAGTGGCACGTTTAGGCCCTAAAGCCTATGAGCAAGCTGCGGGTTTTTTACGGATTAATGATGGTGAAAACCCACTTGATGCATCATCAGTGCATCCTGAGGCGTATTCACTGGTTGAATCTATCGCGAGTGCAAAACAGCAATCTGTTGCGACGTTAGTAGGGAATACTGAGCTGCTAACCAGTTTAGAGGCTAAAGACTTCATCAGTGGCGATTTTGGTTTACCGACGGTGACCGATATTTTGCTTGAATTAGACAAACCTGGACGTGACCCGCGTGGTGAGTTTAAAACGGCCACCTTTAAAGACGGCGTTGAACAGATTAATGATCTAAAGCCTGACATGATATTAGAAGGCGTGGTGACCAACGTCACCAACTTTGGCGCCTTTGTTGATGTTGGCGTGCATCAAGATGGCTTAGTGCATATCTCATCGATGACTGAGAAGTTTATTGATGATCCGCATAAAGTCGTGAAAGCGGGCGATGTGGTCAAAGTTAAAGTGATGGAAGTCGATGCTGAAAGGCGCCGAATTGGCCTCAGCATGCGACTTACCGATAAAGCCGGCGAAGCGCCGAAATCTGTAGCTCGGCCCGCAAATAATGCGACTAAACATAAAAGCTCAAAACCGCAATCTCAGCCGCAGAAAAATGCTAAGCCAAAGCAGGCCACCAATGCTGCGATGGGCAATGCGTTTGCAGATGCCTTTGCTAAGATGAAAAAATAACGGCTTATATCGACAACTTTATCTGTAACCTTTGTGAACAGAAAAACACCGACAATATTCAATATTGTCGGTGTTTTCGTATATATCCCGTAAATGATTGTTGTTTAAGTAAATTAATCTATTTTTAATATGACTGTATTAAGATGGATACTGAAGATATTAGCGTGCAGAAGTGTGCTGTAAACAGGGTAAACCAATAAAGGCTGCGGCATAATGCCTAAATAGCTTGAATTAAACGCAGTAAAGGATATGTTGTAAGCCGTTTGATATTTGAAACTTATTATCGACAAGGAGGTCTTAACTTTACTTTTAAAACGCTTTATAGAAAGCGATAATTTAAAATGATTAGGATTAACTATTTTGACACGTTCACATGCGTTAGGGCCATTTCGGTCGATTATCATATTTGCGGCCATCTCTTTGCTGGTTATCATGCTCAGCAGGCTGGGTCTGGCCCTTTGGCAGTTTGACCGGGTTGATGCAACCTCGGGTTGGTCAGAGCTATTACTCCAAGGCTTACGTGTTGATTTTGCGACATTTTGCTGGCTGTGGGGCTCTGCTGCACTGGGTACGGCTATCTTTTCTGGTGAACATGCTATTGGTCGAATTTGGACACTAATATTGCGGGTTTGGTTGACCTTAGGTTTACTGACGATCGTTGTCCTTGAAATATCGACGCCCTCCTTTATTGCTGAATACGGCATCAGACCTAACAGGCTGTATGTGGAATATCTTATCTATCCTAAAGAAGTGTTTTCAATGCTTTGGGCGGGTAGAAAGGTCGAACTGATTCTGTCGGCATTGATCAGTACTGCGGTGTTCATTGGTGGCTGGAAGCTCAGCGGTAAGCTGACCCAAAATCAAACATACCCACGTTGGTACTGGCGTCCAGTGCTTGGTGTTTTAGTCATTGCGATTACTATTTTAGGCGCACGTTCAAGCTTAGGGCATCGCCCGCTAAATCCATCATTGGTGGCTTTTTCAAGCGACCCATTAGTGAATTCTTTAGTGACTAACTCGGCATACTCTCTTGTCTTTGCCATTAAGCAGATGGGCAGTGAAGCAGATGCTGCCAAGATATATGGCAAACTCCCTGAAGACGAAATTGTTAGTATTATTCGCCGTGAAAGTGGCCGACCATTAGCCGATTTTCAGTCCGATGAATTCCCGAGTATGTCTAATAATACTGCCAGTTATCAAGGTAAGCCGAAAAACTTAGTTATTATTCTACAAGAGAGCCTTGGGGCACAATTTGTGGGCAGTTTAGGCGGTTTACCGTTAACACCAAACATTGATGAGTTATCGAAAGAGGCATGGGCTTTTGACCGTATGTATGCCACTGGAACACGCTCAGTTCGTGGTATAGAAGCCGTTGTGACCGGATTTACCCCGACTCCCGCTCGCGCTGTGGTTAAGTTAGGCCTGAGTCAAAGTGGCTTCTTTTCTCTGGCATCATTGTTAAAGCAACACGGTTACCATAACCAGTTTATTTATGGTGGAGAAAGCCATTTTGACAACATGCGTAACTTTTTCTTAGGCAATGGCTTTACCGATATTATTGATGAAAATGATTACGAAAATCCTAATTTTGTCGGCTCGTGGGGTGTGTCAGATGAAGACCTTATGTATCGTGCTAACGATGAATTTGAACGTTTACATAAAGAAGGAAAGCCATTCTTTAGCTTAGTGTTTAGTTCTAGCAATCATGATCCGTTTGAGTTTCCTGATGGCCGCATAGAACTGCATGAGCAGCCAAAGCAGACACGAAATAATGCGGCGAAATACGCTGATTATGCTGTAGGTGAGTTTTTCAAACGTGCTAAAAAATCTGATTATTGGAAGGACACTGTATTTGTTGTGGTTGCCGATCATGACAGTCGAGTGGGTGGCGCAGAGTTAGTGCCAATTTCACGCTTCCGTATACCCGGCCTCATTTTAGGTGAGGGTATCGAGCCTAAAGTTGATAAGCGAGTGACTAGCCAGATTGATTTAGGACCGACGTTATTGTCATTGATTGGCGTGAGTGATGCGTATCCTATGTTGGGTCGAGACCTTACTAAAACACCTGAAGATTGGCCTGGTCGTGCGTTAATGCAGTACGACAAAAACTTGGCCTATTTACGCGGTGATGATGTAGTGATCCTGCAACCTGAACATCCAGCATCAGGCTTTACCTATGATCCAGTGGCTGAGAAACTGACCGCTAGCCCACAGTCTGATGAAATGAAAGAAACGGCATTAGGTTGGGCGCTTTGGGGCAGCATGGCTTATCAAAAAGGGCTACATAGCGACAATAAAAAATAGCGGTAGTTACAGTTATAGTGACTTTTTAAACGCTTGTCAGCATATCGGGCTCAGTCTTTGGCTGAGTCCGAGCTTGATAAAAGGCGTCGATATGGGCGCCAAATGCACGATAGAATTGTAATGTTTCATTGGGCATGCGCTTACTGTCAGCGGATGCTGGTTTCTCTACAGGCGGGCTTGGCAGTTTAATATCGCTGCGTTTTAATGACGAACGATAGCTTAGCAGTTGTTTTAAATCGAACGGTGCCGGACGTTTTTGCGGCTGTTGCTGTGACTGATCTTGTTGTTGCGAGTCCCCTTGTTGCTTACCTTGTACTGATTCTCGTAACTTGGCTTGTGTTTGAGCCTGCTCTGCGGTGCGCTCGTGTTGTGGATTAAAGGCGCGTTCTTCATGGCCTTTACTCGCTTGTGGTGGAGGTAATACGGGTGGCCGTTGTTGATTATCCGTGCGTGCAGCATCTGTCGCTACGTTAGACGTAGAGAGCGGCACATTGGGATAATTTGTTACCACTTGCATAAACATTTCCACTTTAAGTTGTGGTTAAATCTTAACCAAAAACAACACAAAAATAAAGCAGTTTTACGCGCTAACCTTATTGTTAATTAGCGTTTTTTAAGCCAGCCGTCTAACGCCGTAACAAAGTCGTCGGTATGACTTATGAACGGTGCATGAGAGGCTTTCGGCAATATAACATCTTCGCTATTACTCAAATTAGGCATCAGCTTAATTACTCTACGTGGCACGAGTCCGTCGAGCTTGCCCCATATCCTTAACCAAGGCTGCTTGATCAGTGGCAGTTGGTTTCTTAAATCAACCCGAGCTAACATATCGAGCCCTTGATCGAGTGCGGTGAATTGCGGCTGAGGTTTAGCGAGTACCCATTCGCGCAGTTGCTTGATGTCGCCCTTAACTGTTTGGCTACCCATGGCTTGTATTGCTAGAAATCGTTCGATGGTTTTATCGAGATCTTGGGTGAGTTGAGTCGCGAACTGAACGAGCACATTGGGTGGGATCCCGGGCCAAGACTCCTCTTCTCGAGCCATAAAGCAAGGTGAAGACGAGATAGTACACAGGGCAGTGACATGTTGTGGATATTTAAGTGCTGCTAAGGTGGCGACCAAACCGCCGAGTGACCAGCCTATCCAGATAGCGGATTTTGGCACATTGGCGATGATGCTTGCCAACCAATCATTAATATCACCAGCAACGACATGACTTTCGCCAAAGCCGGGCAGATCAACAAAGTGAAATCTATACTGAGGTAACAGGTCGGGCAAAGCGGTAAATACAGCCCCATTGACTCCCCAACCATGCAGCATTACCACATCGAGGCCTTGGCCAACTGATTTGACATGTAATTTAGTTTGAGTCACGTATTAGCCTTGTGTTCATTTTGTATTCGTTCTGTCGTATTGGCGAAAATCGCGTATGAAAAAGGAATTTCATGATGACTCAACCCTCTTTGCAGCGATGGCTCGGGGCTATATTACCCAATCGATGCTTAATGTGCCATCAGCAGATAACGTCCACACAAAGTGGTATTTGTCGGGTTTGCCTCAACGCCTGCCTTTACCAAACACCCGTTTGTTTAGGCTGCGGTAGAGAGATGCAGCTGCAGGTGAGTTATTGTGGAGAGTGTCAGCGGCACAACAGGCTAAAGGTGGTAGCCCCTTGCGGTTATCACGATGGACTCGGTCATTGGGTTGGGCAGATAAAGTATCAAGCGCAGTTTGCCGTTATCGAGGTGATGGTCGATGCGCTTATCCGTCGATTACATCATTTAATTGAGTTAGGCTTTGTTCAAATGCCACAAGTCATTATCGCCGTGCCATTGCACTCAAAACGATTACGGCAACGTGGCTTTAATCAAGCATGGTTAGTCGCTCAATCACTGTCACAAAAGCTTGAACTGCCGTTGCTTGACGATGTGCTTATTAGGCAAACCAATACCGCTCCACAAGCGGGGTTATCAGGAAAAATGCGCCGTCAAAATTTACTAGATGCCTTTACGCTAGTGGCTGACATTAATTGGCAACGTATTGCGATTGTCGATGATGTGGTAACCACGGGCACAACGGTCAGTGAGATAGCGCGATTATTTAACAAGCAGTATATTGAAACTCAAGTCTGGTGCCTTGCAAGAGCAGAGGCACCTGGACTTAACTAACATTTACTGAGCGCTCACCAGGTACTTAACTCGCGCTTAGTGAAGCGCGGGAATAAAGTAAAGTGCATTGGCGTAGAGTTTTTCAGACCCTAGCCATATGTTTCTAAATAGCAGGTTATCAGCAATGGCGACGACTGCGCCTTTTGACCTGGACTCAACAATAATCGCGGGGGTGTTGGCGAAACTGCTTTGATATTCTTGCGCCATATAACCACTTAATAGGGGTTGTGAAGCGTAGCTTGCTGCAACGCTGAAGTCGTTACTGGTCTGCGCAAAACCGAGCGCCTTATTCTTCATCACTGGTAAGCGGTCGCCATTAATACCAAAATTAATCGGGTGACTTTTATCCAATGTTAATTCAACGATGGCACCGCCGATCTCTTGTCTTGCACTAAACGATGACTTCTGATCAAAAGCCAGTCCATCAGCGTTAAAGAGTTGCTTGTAAAAACGTTTGCCTCGCAGGCTCGTTTTTAGAAAGTTGGCTTTACTCAGCCAAGTTAAGGCTCCCTTTTGGGCGATAACGACACCGCCATTAGCGGTAAAGGGCCCCAGTTTACGGCTAAACTTTTCATCTAAGCTCGCATAGCTGCCGCCAGCAAAAATAATATGAGTGTAATTAGTCAGCTTGATTGAGTTGAGTTCACTGGTATCCACTAACGTGGTGGGCACTTTAAGCTGAGAGTCTAGGTAATACCAAATTTGACCCACTTCAGGGATCGATGTGCCTTTGCCGCTGACGATTAATGGCCGTATAGGGCGGATAACCTTAAAGTCAGGACTGCCTAAATCGATACCACTGACAGCGCCACTAGTATAAGCGGCTGTGACCCTGATACGAAACTCTTGCGCCAGTTTAGCCACTAACTGACTAAGCTCACTGGCGGAGTAGCCATCTTGTTTTAAGGGGATTTGCAAGGTGCCAGCGGGAAAGTCGAGCTGGCCTGGATCACTTGCTAATGTAAAAGGCTTAGCGGCAAATTTAACTTGCACCCCTTGGCTTAATAATTGTTGTAATGCTGGGGCAGCCTGACTCTGACGCCAGTCGATAAGTAAAGCGACTGCTTTTTGTGTCCATGTCGACGGCGTAAACGTTGGCGCTGTTTTACTTAAGACGCTGAGCTCGAGCTTAACGTTCTGGCGTATCGTTAAGTCGAATGCATATTGTAAGTTCCAAGTCGAAACATCATAAAAGGTAGGGTCCTCAAACTCAGTTCTATTGTCAAACAGGGCGGTTAACAACGTGGCTTGTGCTTGATGATCGGGAATGAAGACACTGCTTTCAACCGTGAATGTTTTGCCCCCTTGAGTGAGGGGGTTGGTTAAATAGTAATATTCAATTTGGTGTTGTGCTAACAGCTCAGTGAGTTGCTCTATTCGCCAGCTGTCGTTGGCAGCTGAGATCAGTCGACCCGCTTGTCTTGGCTTCTTTCTTTTTGATTGCTGATGTTTTCCGTTAAAGAAATCGGCTTGATATTCTTGCAGTTCAGTTTTAAGTGCCAGCGCACCTTTTAAGCTCGATATAGACGTTACGTACTGGTTATCTATCGCCTCTTGAAAGCGAACAATGCCGTTAACCGAGTCTTGCTGTTGGCCACGCGCACTGGCTTGTTCAAACAACACACCGATAGCACCGTTAATGTCAGGATAGGTCGATCCTTTTCCGTAAAAGAAGTCATCAAACAGTTGGCGGCTGAAATAGCTCTGTTTTTTATCGTCTAATGCCGCTTGATGATAAGCAGCAAGCTTGCTGGTTAACGTTTGATTTTCGACAGGCGTTAGTGGATGGGTTCTTTCAGGAACACCCGGCTGGAAGAAGTAGGTTTGGTTGTGCCCCATCTCATGGAAGTCGCCCACATAATGCGGTTGCCAACGATGAAATAGCGCGACTCTGCCTTGAGATTCAGGGTGGCGCAGAAACAGCCAGTCTCGGTTTAAGTCTGCTAAGTAATGATTGGTTCTGCCACTCGGCCAGCGTTGCTTATGCTCTTTGTGGTTTGGGTCGCTCACGGCCACTTTACCGGCGTAACCATTGGCCCAAGTGGAAAATCTATCCATGCCGTCCGGGTTTTGGCTCGGCGTAATCAGCACTACCGCATTTTTCAGTAGATTGGTCACCCATTTTTCTTCACTCGTGGCCAGCATATGACTCAGCTTCAAAGCAGCATGGGCGCCACTCGCTTCATCACCATGTATCGAATAAGCGAGCCAAATAACGATCGGCCCAGTTTGTTTCGCTTGATATTTGACTTGCTGGCGCTGCTTTAAAATTTCATCTAACTGCTGCTGGTTTTTAGCAGAGGTGATGACAGCGGTGAGTTGCTGGCGGCCCTCATGACTTTGGCCAGTGTTTTCGAGTGACACTCGCGGATTCTGTTTTGCTATCTCTTTAAGGTAGTAGTTGACCTGATCATGTCGTAGCAAATGTTCCCCCAACGGATAACCAAGAAAAGCCTCTGGGCTAGTGGTGGTAATTCCGTAGAGTGGATTGTCGGTTAGCCGAGTTTTTTTTGCCTCTGCCGAAAGAGAGAACAACATCATAAAAGCGCATAAAAAAGTGAGAGCAGTCTTCAGCATCGAAATAGTCATTATATTTATAATATTACGGTTAAATTACCAGCTCAGCAGCGACAAAACCACTGCCAATAGAGATTAAAAAATGTGATCGAAATAACGTTAATTTACATAGTGTGAGCATTGGGGGCTACAAAGCGCAGCAGAGTAAGAGTATTATAGGGTTAATTCTTACTAAAACACTCAGGTATATTCCTGACGGAGCTATGTTTTCATGATTACCATTTCCGAAACAGCTCAGGCGCATTTTGTTAAATTGCTATCAGATCAGCCTGAAGGAACTCACATTCGAGTATTTGTTATCAGCCCTGGCACCGCGCAGGCTGAGTGTGGTGTTTCTTACTGTCCACCAGATGCTGTTGAAACAGATGATACCGAATTCGAGTTCAACGGCTTTAACGCTCAGGTCGACGAAAAGAGTGCTCCTTTCTTGGAAGAAGCGACTATCGACTTTGTGACTGATCAGCTTGGTTCACAGCTTACGCTAAAAGCACCTAACGCGAAAATGCGCAAAGTGTCTGGTGATGCACCATTGGTTGAGCGTATTGAATATGTGATCCAATCAGAAATTAATCCACAACTGGCAAGCCACGGCGGTAATATTTCACTTGTTGAAATAACCGAAGATGGTATTGCAGTGCTTCAGTTTGGTGGCGGTTGTAACGGTTGTTCTATGGTCGATGTGACACTGAAGGACGGAATCGAAAAGCAACTTCTCGATATGTTCCCAGGTGACTTGACAGGCGTTAGAGATGTTACTGAACACCAGCATGGCGATCACTCTTACCAGTAAGGTTGAGATTGTTAAGCATAAAAACGCGACTTATTAGTCGCGTTTTTTTATGGCCGTAAATGCAGATCTTTGTTGATAAGTGCAAATGTAACTGGTTATCAATCCAGCGCTTTTCTAAGCCTGAACCAATAGTGTGCCGTCAGAGTAAGACTACGGGCCAACATAAATGTGCTCATTGCAGCCCATAGTGCTTGGTTACCTAACGATTGCAGCAGATACCAAGTGGGAAAGAACACCCCAAATGTGGCGATGATCATGCTATTACGCATAATTTTTCCTTGCGCTGCACCAATATACACCCCGTCAAATAGGTAAGACCCAAACGCGAGTAGGGGTAGGAATATCACCCAAATCAGATAACTGTTTGCGACCTGCTGTACCTCGGTAAGACTGGTTAGCGCGCTAATGACACTACTCCCGGCAAGCGCAAAAAATAGCGTAAAACTAACAGCGGCGATAGCTGACCATGCCCAGGCTAAGGTTACCGATTCTTTCATCAGTCGACTATCTTTTCGGCCATAAGCCCGGCCGACCTCGGCTTCGGCGTAATAGGCTATACCATCCAGTGCGTAGGAGATTAATAACAGTAGATTGAGCAATATCGCATTGGCAGCCACTGTATTGTCACCAAGGCTGGCACCGTAGAAGGTCATAAAGGCAAAGGACAGCTGCAAACATAAGCTACGCACAAAGATATCGGCGTTAAGGCTAATAAGCTTATGGTAGCTCTGCAATGATAGCTGCTTACAAACAGTGATAAAGTGAAAGTCGCCTAAACGCTTAAGTTGGCGCCTAACGAATGTCAGCGCCACCGCAAAGCCAGCAATATCTGCAATGACGGACGCATATGCTGCACCTTTAACGCCCCAGTCTAGCCCTATGACAAACAGGACATCTAGAATGATATTGACTAAGTTGGCGACGATTAATTGCCACATTGCTGCTTTGGGTTGCTGTCTGCCAAGTAGCCAACCGAGCATGACTAAGTTCATTAATGCGAAGGGCGTGGACCAGATCCGCACTTGAAAGTATTCGCGGCAGTATTTTTCAACTTCGACGCTGGCATCGGACAATGCCATCGCCAAATTAACGATCGGGAGTTGCAACAAGACCGCGGCCAAACCAAATATTAGGGCTAAACTACCCGCTTGGATCAGCAGTCTATATTGCTGTTGAGTGTCGTTAGCACCATAGGCTTGCGCGACTAACCCTGTGGTTGCCATGCGTAAAAAACCAAGTAACCACAAAATTAGGGTTATAATTGTTGATCCAACTGCCACGCCGCCTAAATAATAAGCATTACTTAGGTGTCCAACAACAGCAGTGTCGACCAGTCCCAATAGCGGGACGGTAATATTCGACAAGATCATCGGCAGTGCGAGTGCAAGCAACTGTCGGTTTTTTTGTGGGTTTAGCAGTATGGCATTCATTTTAGAGGTCTAATATTTATGTTTAAAAATATGTTGTTAGCGCTGTTAGCGCTGACGGGGTTTTCGGTGCAAGCCGCGGTTATTCTACAATATCACCATGTGTCTGATGATACGCCAGCAATCACTAGCGTTACGCCTGCGCAATTTAAAGAGCAGATGCAGTATCTAGCTGAAAACAATTTCAATGTCGTGCCATTGTCTGCGGTAGTCGCTTCGGTAAAAGCCAAGCAACAATTGCCCGCTAAAACAATCGCAATTACTTTTGATGATGGTTATCGCAGCATTGCTAACACAGCGCATCCCATCTTAAAGCAATACAAATTCCCCTACACGCTTTTTGTCTCAGTGGAACCTATTCAGAAAAAGTATGGTGAGATGATGAGTTGGCAGCAGCTGATTACGTTATCAGAAGAGGGGGCTGAAATTGCTAACCATACATGGGGACATGAACATCTTATCCGCATGGAGAAAGGGGAGACTGAGCCGCAATGGTTAGCGCGCATAGAGAATAATATTTTGCGCACCGAAGCTGAGATTGCCAAAGCGACGGGTCAGAATCACAAAATGCTGGCTTACCCTTATGGTGAGTATAATCAGCAGATAGAAGATATGCTCAAGAAGCATGGCTTTGTGGCATTTGGCCAACAATCAGGTGCCGCGGGTCCATATTCGCCTTTAACGGCATTGCCAAGGTTCCCGGTTGCAGGTGCTTATGCCAATCTCGATAGTCTAAAGGTCAAGCTGCATAGTCTTAATATGCCGGTAATGGAACAGACCCATAGTGACCCACAGTTACAATATGGCCAATGGCGTCCTGAGATTAAAGTGAAGCTGGATATGGAAGACATTAATGCGTCGCAGCTGATGTGTTTTATTCAAGGGCAGGGGGCAAAAAAGCCCAACTGGGTTAGCGAAGATGAGTTTACTATTCGCGCCGAGCTCGATCTTCCCGCAGGGCGTTCCCGTTATAACTGTACCGCTCCCAGTAAGCATCAAGGCGGTTATTATTGGTTTTCTCAGCCTTGGGTTCGACCAAAAGCCGATGGTACTTGGATAGCAGAATAAGGTCGCAGACTCTTAATCTGCGAGGGTTTGCTGCTAGGGTTTCCACGGGTGTCATTTTATTCTCTTAATACCCGTGGTAGTTCGATTTTGGGTGGAAGTGAGCTGAGACTAAAGCTCTACATATGGCTATTGGATTAGATGAAGTAAGCGGTAACGGTTTGTTGTTTGTTGAAGCTGCTTGTTATAAGCCAGTCACGCCTTATTTTTAGTCTTGCTAAGGCACTCGAAAATTACAGTCGCTTTAGGGTAATTCCCTAGAATATATGGTCCAGAGTTTTCGTGGGTAGTAACGAGTTTAAAAGCTTTTCCTAAACTACCACAAAATTGATTTGCTTCGCCTAAAGCTTCTGCGAGTAAAGGTTCATCACCTGATGGAAATGCACCTTCTTGTCGTGAAATTACATAGGTATTTTCACCGGCTGGTGTAGGTCCGATTGTTTTAGTAGCACAGCCAGAAATAGATAATATAGAAACAACAGAAAACAATAATTTTTTAAACATTTGCGCCCCACGTTTTAGTTAAACGTTATTATTTTATAGTAGGTAATTGATAAGGTTGAATTTCGCGGCGTTAATCCAGTGGTGGGTTAGCAAAGTCAGTAGCGTTGTCAACGAAATTAATAGCATTGAAATTTCTATTCGATAGCTAAAACTATCTAAGGAAACACCTATTTTTACGGCGATCTCTTGCTTTAATAAAGAAGAATTCTCAACTCCAAATTCACGTAAAAAGAAATCCATAAGATCATCTTTTTCAATCCGTGTATTATTTCTCACAACACTTCCCTTGAGGCTTGTAAAGCTTATTCAATAATGGCTCGATAACGTTCTGAGCTGCTTCATTAATGTTATTCAAAATATCACTTGTAAGTGTCTGTTGTAAATCAACTAATGTTATGTTGAGGAAGATAGAGTCAACATTACCACTAGTGGTTCCAATGACCTGCGGTCGGCGTATGTGCAAATACTGCTGAGGCTCGCTGCAAGTACATCCCTGTAAGCTCAACGAAAACATCCCTGTTTTCGAAGGCCTCAGCCGCATCTACACTGGGTTAGAAAAGCACAAACTTTCAGCATTTGAGTTTTTAATTTAAAAACTCAAATGCTACCGTGGCATAAAACTAACAGGAAACACTCATTCCCCATCGGAGTTGCCGAAGTACGTTGAAGAAATAGCCGTAATGCCCACATGGACGTGGGCATAGGTTTCGCGGGACAGGATGTCCCATCGGAAGCGTTAGGCTATTTCGAATAAGTACGAGGAAGACAACTTCGTCGGGGCGGCACGGGTGATCCAAGAGGGGATTGCTGTTGATCCCCTTTTGGCCGAGTGTGAGCTGGAAGCTCACGACCTTTATCAAACGAAGTTTGATATCTTAAAACTCATAGAGTGGGTATGGGCGAAGCACCACGAATTTATCGGCCGCAAGGCCATCGTACTAGTGGTCTAGATTGGTAAGAGGTTGCCACCAAAAGGAATGAATCTGCCAGAGTAAACTAGTGACCTAACCATTATCGTACTTATCAATCAAAGCCGTCACATCGTGAATCAGTGCACTGTTTTTAATTTGCGGTAGTTTGCCCGGAGTGTCTGATTTGGGCTTGATAATCGCCACTTTTTCACCTTGCGGTGAAACCAGCGCAAACGAAGCACTGTGATCCACTTGGTAGTTATCGCCGTCACCCACCATGGCATAAACAAAGCCTAAACTGCGAGTGAGGGGGTAAAGCTGCTTATGCTCGCCCGTTACGGCAACAAACTCCGGATTGAAGAAGTTGGCGTAATTGAGCAAGGTGTCGGTCGAGTCTCGGTCTGGATCCACAGACAGGAAAATGACCTGCAAGTCGGTGTTTTCTGATAATAGTGGGTAAGCCGCTGTTAGCTTACCCATCGTGGTGGGACATACATCTGGGCAGGAGGTGTAACCGATGAAAAAGAGGCTCCAATGCCCCGTTAAGTCATCATTACTAAAACGATTACCATGCTGGTCAGTGAGTGTAAAAGGCGCGATGGCTTGCGGTGTCGGAAACTCAAAGCTGGTTTGTAAGGCCAGCGCTTTGGGCTGACTGAACTGTATTGCTGCCAACACCCCCGCAGCTGCCAATATTACCGCAGCAATAATCCATGATAGTTTCATCGTGCTTTCCTCTCCCAAGATTTAATTGCCATCGCGAGTGCTACACCCAGAGATAGTGGTCAACTAGCAACGCAATAAACAGCAGCATGAGGTGATAGATAGAGAACCTAAATACGTTCATTGCCAGACCGGGCGTTTCATGGAACTTAAGTTGCCATGCTTTGTAGATAAAGCCTGCACTTAATAGCGTTGAACTGACCAGATATACAGGACCACACATGCCGACAAGCACTGGTAATAGGCAAGCAATGGCTAAAAGAATGGTATAGAGGAAAATACAGGTCTTAGTGAACTCAACTCCATGAGTGACTGGTAGCATCGGGATATCGACCTTGGCGTACTCGGCCCTTCGATGAATTGCCAACGCCCAAAAATGGGGTGGAGTCCATGCAAAAATAATGATCACTAGCAATAAAGCATTGCCGTGAAACTCACCAGTGACAGAGGTCCAGCCCAATAGGGGAGGCATGGCGCCCGCAAGACCACCGACGACGATATTTTGCGGTGTTGCGCGTTTCAAATAAGCAGTGTAAACCACGGCATAACCAATCAAACTGGCAAAGGTTAACCAAGCGGTTAACTCATTGACTAACGTATAGAGAATGACAAAGCCCAATATGCCAATACCGAAAGAAAACACCAGCGCTTTGGCGATAGAGACCTTGCCTTTGGGCAGTGGACGGTTATAGGTTCTTGCCATTAATCCATCGATACGGCGGTCGATAAGATGATTAAAGGCTGCAGCGGCACCTGCCATCATACCAATCCCCGCCATACCGGCAATCAGTGGTTGTAATGGCACAGCCCCTGGCACAGCCAAGCACATCCCGACCAAAACAGTCAGTAGCATGAGAGCCACCACTTTGGGCTTGGTCATTTCATAATACGCGCGCCACTGGAAGAGTGACGCAGTTGGGTTTCTGGGTAGTGTTATCTGTTTTTCCATGGCTGCAACCTCGTTATATTCACTCGTGGAACATAAATTAATTAAATGAGTACATTGATTATTATTGTTTTTTAAATAGTAAAATATTCTTTAATAACTTGGCTGTTACGCCTTACGCCACAAGGCGTAATTGATAAAGACTAACGTCAGTAATAACAAGGCTGCGCCAGCGTTATGGGATACCGCGATGCCCAAAGGCAAATGTAAAACCACATTGCTAATACCAAGAATGACTTGCAATACCACTAACACAGCCAGTAACCATGCCGCATTGCGGATAGTTGAAGACAGCGCTTTAGTGACTAATCTGAAGGCTAGAAACAGCAACATGGCAGCGGTAATAATGGCGCCAATGCGATGTGCTACATGAATGGTCATGCGCGCTGAATAATCTAACACGCCATATTCATAGCTTGGATGGTCGCCTTGAAACGGTGAAAATGCGCTGCTAAAATTTAAGTTATCGACCCAATTACCTTCGCAAATAGGCAGTGAAGTGCAAGCCAGTGCGGCGTAGTTAGATGAGGTCCACCCGCCTAAAACAATTTGTAATAACAGTACACCGATGCACATCAAAGCCAAGGTTGATAACTTTCTTGCAGGCGCATCGCCGCCTGGGATCCGCAGTGGTTTACTGCGTAAATAAAGTAACAGTAGTAACGAGAAAAGGGCGAATCCACCGATGAGGTGCGACATCACTACAATGGGCATTAATTTCATGGTGACAGTCCACATGCCGAGCACGGCCTGAAAAACAATCAGTGCTGCGATGAACATAGGCAGTTTTTTCGGTGCGTCTGCTTTTCGTAGGCTCATGATTAAGATTGCTAACACCATTAAACCTAATGCGCCGGCAATGTAGCGATGGATCATCTCAAGCCACGCTTTATCAGCCTCAACGGTATGTTCAGGAAAGGCATCTTTGACTGCTGTTAACTCATGGCTTGCTGTGGGAACCTTGACCATACCGTAGCATCCTGGCCAATCAGGGCAACCGAGACCAGCATCAGATAACCGCGTATACGCACCCATCATAATCACGCAGAGAGTAAAAACTAAGGTGATTTTTAGTAGCGGCTTAATATCCATTAGCCGATCCTCGACAGTTTAAGCATCTTCCTTAAATCGGCAATGATGGCTTTGCCTTGCATTATTTGCGCTTGATGATCGGTGGTTATGGGGTAACTCATCACCATACTGCCGAGGGGATCAACAATGATGAACTCTTGATTGTTGAGCAGTTTGCTCAGAGCTAAATTAGGGGTGGCAGTGACAAAATCAAATGTCTCGAGCGCTGCAAGATCACTGTGCTCATTTAGCATAATAATCGTATGAACCCGATCTTGATTTCGCCCGAGTGCAGTATGGCTCTGTTGTAAAATATACAGTCTATCTTTGCAGGTATTATCGCAAATGGTGGGTAGCTGATAGATCAGTTGCCACTCTTGAGGTTGGGGGTTGGGCATGTCAAGACTTTGGTAGTTAATCCCAACGTTAAGCAGCTCGCCTTTGTTGGTTGCACCACCGTTATACAGCTCAAAACTAAGGATCACTTTGGCAGCAATTACAGGGATAGCAAAAGCCAGACATAGCAGTAATAAAATCTTTTTACCGTTCTTTTGGGGGGAGTTCATTCCATCTCCTCTATGTTATTTTATGTCTCGCATCACCTTTGCGGCAGCTTTACCCGTTTAAAGGAAAGTGACCAGTCATTACCAATACAGCTTTGTGCTATAAGCAAAACTACGGCGATAGCGAACAGTTTAATATCAACACTTCCCGGAACGGCTAGGAAGTCTATTTTCTAACCTACCTTGTCTATTCTTGCTTAGCAATAGCGATGTAAGCTTTTAGTTTAGTTATTTATCTTGTTGTTTTACTTTGCGAAAAAGTAGATAAAGCATGATGATCGCAAATACAGCAGCCATGCTAAACCATTGCACCGCGTACCCTTGATGTTTCTGCGCCGATAGCGGAATGGGTTGCCATGGATGAATGCGCGTATCGTTTGGAATATTGTTGGGTTGCAGTACCGTGCGCGCCAGTGGCTGGTCTATCAATAAGGCTAACTGCTCAATATTTAAGTTCTGAATACGCTTTGGCCAACCGAGCTCAGGCATTAAATCGGAGCTCATCGGGTTCATCTCTTTTTGGTAGACCCGACCCGTAAGCAACAGAGGTTTTGTGATTGCTGCGACCTTGGGCAACACAGCACGATCAATGCCGCCTTGCACAAATCCTAACTCGACTAATAACCAGGGTTTAGAGGGAGCAATTTCAAATGCTTGGTAAGCCAAGTAACCGACTCTGCCATCGACCGTCTGGTTATCGAGAAGAAATACCTGCTGGAGAGTCGGAGTGGCTTGAGTGCTAAGTTTGTAGCCTGTTAGATTTTCATTGTTACCTTGAGCGAGGAGTTGATCAAAACTGAGTACCGTTGCGCTTTGACGTGCGCTCAGCGCGGCTTGCCATTGTTGCTTTTGCTCCGCGCGCTCCAGCTGCCAAAAACCGAGCTTGACCAAAATAGAAAACACGATCAAAGTAGAAAGTACAATAAAGCACCAAGCACCCACGGCCCCTATATTAGGAAACTTAATGAATACACTATTGGTTTTTAAATTGGTTTTAGTACTGCTACTACTGTTCATATTAGTTAATTTAGGCCGCGCCTTGTTTGTGATGGTTAAAGGAGAAAAGAGTGCTCCTATGAGCAAATATTTGGGTCGCCGAGTGCTCTTTTCTGTGCTGGTGGTCATGTTACTTTTATTGGCATTAGGGACTGGGATTATCACGCCCAATCCCAGACCTTATTAAACCGTTATCTTTGTGCTATTCATGTTTAAGTTAAAGTACATAAACAAATATAAATAGGCACAACCAAACTACGTCAACAAAGTGCCAATACCAGCTACCTGCTTGAAAAGCAAAGTGATGTTCTGGTGTGAAATGGCCTTTAAGCACTCTAAAGAACAGCACCATTAGAAATACCGTTCCTAAGGTCACGTGCATACCATGAAAGCCGGTAAGCAAGAAAAAGGTATTACCGTAGACGCCAGAATCAAGCGTCAACCCCATCTCTTGGTACGCGTGAATGTACTCCTCAACTTGCAGGAATAAAAAGCCAATCCCCAACAAAATAGTGAATGCTAACCATATAGTGAGTGCTTTGCGTTTATTGTTCTCTAATCCGACGTGAGCAAAATGCAAAGTCACTGATGACGTGAGTAGAATCAATGTGTTGTATAACGGTAATCCCGTCCAGCCCATGGCTTCAGTGGTGGTGCCTCCTGGCGTGGTGACCAGTGGCCACACGGCTTCAAATGCAGGCCAAAGCACTTCATGGGTCATCGCATTGTTTGATGCGCCGCCCAGCCAAGGTATGGCAATCATTCGGGCGTAGAACAGCGCACCAAAAAAGGCGCCGAAGAACATCACTTCTGAAAAGATAAACCAACTCATGCCTTGTCTAAATGAGCGGTCCATCTGTTTTGAATAAAGACCAGCCATTGATTCTGCAATCACAGTTCTAAACCAGCCAAAAAGCATAAAAATAATGACCGCGATGCCGACAAGCAAGATATAGCCGCCGTTGCCGCCGCCATTTTTTAATTCAGAGACATAGCTACCCGCACCAAATGCGATGAGAAACAATCCTATTGCACCAATAATCGGCCAGGCACTTTGTGCAGGCACATAATAAGGTTCGTGCTTGGTCGTCATGGTGTTGCTCCTTGCTTTACACTATCGACAGCGCCAATAATCAGCCCAGTGTGCAGTGCTAGCACATTGTTTAGTATATATATTTTGTTCATCTTGCAGCTCCTTGCTCTGCAACACTATCGACATAGCCTTTGTCGGTGATGTTGTAGAGGGTATAAGAGAGGGTCAAGGTTGAAATGGAGTCCGGTAATTCAGGGTCCACATAAAAGATGAGTGGCAGATCTGCGCTAGCGGTTGCGGCTAACACTTGCTGATTAAAACAGAAACATTCAGTTTTATTAAAGTAGGCGGCGCCTAGCCCAGGAGATACCGACGGTATTGCTTGACCAACGATGTGTTTCGCCGACAAATTCTTAGCAACAAAGTGGGTACGTATTAACTCTCCGGGGTGGACCTGCATGGTATTCACTTCAGGTTTAAATTCCCAAGGCATATCACTTTGCACTTGGGAAACAAACTCAACAGTGACCGTTCTACTTTTATCTACCGTGATGGGCTTATAAACACTGGCAGTACTTTGGGTTTTGCCATTAATACCTAAGGTGTCGCACAGCACATCATATAAAGGCACCAAAGCAAAACCAAAGCCAAACATACCTACAGCGCCAAGAAGGAGCATGCCGATAAGCTTACGATTAGATTTACTCTGTGCCTGATTCATCTCTACTTCACCTCAGGTGGTGTGGTAAATGAGTGATATGGCGCCGGACTTGGAATGGTCCATTCTAAACCTTCAGCTCCTTCCCAAGGCTTAGCAGGGGCTTTCTCACCACCGCGGATACACTTGATCACTACAGCCAAAAAGATAAATTGAGACAAACCAAAGGCAAAACCACCAATCGATACAATCTGGTTTACGTCAGCAAATTGAATCGCATAATCGGGAATGCGGCGAGGCATACCTGCTAACCCGAGAAAGTGCATTGGGAAAAACAGTACATTCACTGAGATAACTGAGCACCAAAAATGCCAGCGTCCTAGGGTTTCGCTGTACATATTACCGGTCCACTTAGGCAGCCAATAGTACGCTGCTGCCATGATGGAGAATATGGCTCCGGTGACAAGTACATAGTGGAAATGAGCCACCACGAAGTAGGTGTCGTGATACTGGAAATCCGCTGGAGTAATAGCCAACATCAAGCCCGAAAATCCGCCAATGGTAAAGAGTATGATAAACGCGACGGCGAACAGCATCGGGGTTTCAAAACTGATTGAGCCGCGCCACATGGTAGCAACCCAGTTAAAGACTTTTACCCCCGTAGGCACTGCAATGAGCATAGTGCAATACATGAAGAAAAGCTCGGCAAACACCGGCATCCCCGTGGTAAACATGTGGTGTGCCCATACCAAAAATGACAGCACGGCGATACTCGCGGTGGCATACACCATCGACGCGTAACCAAATAAAGGTTTGCGACTAAAGGCAGGCACGATGGCAGAGATAATACCAAAGGAGGGTAAGATCATAATGTAAACTTCGGGGTGGCCGAAGAACCAGAAAATATGCTGGAACATCACGGGATCACCACCACCTGCGGCATCAAAGAAGGCGGTACCGAAGTACTTATCCGTTAATACCATGGTGACGGTGCCCGCAAGCACCGGCATCACCGCTATCAACAAGAATGCGGTAATTAACCAGGTCCAAACAAATAACGGCAGTTTCATCCACGACATGCCAGGGGCGCGCATATTGACGATGGTGACGATAACGTTAATCGCCCCCATTATCGAACTGATGCCCATGATGTGAATGGCAAAAACGAACAGCGCAGTACTGTCTGGACTATACGTTGTCGATAATGGCGCGTAGAAAGTCCAACCAAAGTTGGGGCCTCCACCTTCCATAAACAATGAGCTCAATAGAATTGTGAAAGCAAAAGGTAAGATCCAAAAGCTCCAGTTATTCATGCGAGGCAGTGCCATGTCAGGTGCCCCGATCATCATTGGAATAAGCCAGTTAGCCAAGCCTGTAAAGGCCGGCATCACCGCACCAAATACCATGACGAGGCCGTGCACAGTGGTCATCTGATTGAAAAAGTTAGGTTCGACTAACTGTAAACCGGGCTGAAATAACTCGGCGCGAATAACCATCGCCATCGCGCCACCCGTAAGGAACATAATAAAACTGAACCACAGGTAGAGCGTGCCGATATCTTTATGGTTGGTGGTTAAAATCCAGCGCATGATGCCTTTCGGCGCCCCATGATGATGGTCATCATGGTGATCGTCCTGAGCTGCTGGTGAATCTTGTGTGATTGTGCTCATTTTAATCCCTTACTTTCCGTGACCAACAACGTCAGAAGCCTGAACTGCATCACCTGAGTTATTACCCCATGCATTGCGCTCATAAGTCACCACTGCTGCAAGCTGTTGTGGTGTCAGTAGCGAGGTAAATGCCTGCATAGCAGTACCCGGTTTGCCATTGATAACAGTATCGAGATGACCCGTTACTGGGCCGGTAATGACTGGGCTACCGACTAACGAAGGAAAGGCGCCGGGTAAACCTGTTCCTGCAGCTTGGTGACAAGCAACACAACTGGTCATATAGACTTTCTCTCCCATGGCCATAAGCTCATCCATTGTTAAGTCATCTAAAACCACAGCTTTAGCCTCTGCAACAGCTTTAACTTGTTCAGTCTCAGGTAAGTTGGCAGGTAAAGTGACCGGGATTGCGCTGTTGGGATCGCTGGATGCAGCAGGGCTTGAACTTGAACTCGCGCTAGCAGAGCTCACATCCGCGGCTTGAACTGTATCGCCTGAGTCATTGCCCCAAGCATTACGCTCAAAAGTCACCACGGCGGCAATTTCTGTTGCAGTCAGCTGCTTAGCAAATGCTTGCATAGCAGTACCAGGCTTACCATTGACGACGATATCGACATGGGCGTCGACGGGGCCAGTGGTAATTGGACTGCCAATAAGAGAAGGGAATACGCCAGGCAGGCCTGCACCATTGGGTTGATGACACGCAGCACATCGAGCGAGATAGATTTGCTCACCTTGAGCCATGAGTTCGTCCATGGTTAAGGTTTGTGAAAGTGCGGCCTCTGCTTCAGCTTCAGCATTATTAGCTTGCTGCTGCTGAGCAAGTAGCCACTTATCGAAGTCTGCTTCTGAAAGCGCTTCGACAACAATCGGCATAAATCCGTGGTCTTTACCGCACAATTCAGCGCATTGACCGCGATAAATACCGGGCTTATCAATTCGTGTCCAAGCTTCATTGATAAAACCGGGATTAGCATCTTTTTTGACAGCAAAAGCGGGAACCCACCATGAGTGGATAACGTCATCAGATGTCATCAAAAAGCGTACTTTACGATTAATGGGTAATACGAGATGTTTGTCTACTTCAAGTAAATAGTGTTCACCTTTAGCTTCGGTGCCCTCTATTTGTGCTCTAGGAGTCGACATTAAGCTATAAAACTCAACGTCTTTATCGAAATAGCTGTAATGCCACTTCCACTGCGAACCTGTTATTTTAATGGTGAGGTCAGCATTACTGGGGTCTTCCATTGCAATCAAGGTTTTGGTTGCGGGAATAGCCATGATTATAAGAATGATAAAAGGCACTACAGTCCACAAAATCTCGACTTTAGTACTTTCATGAAAGTTGGCGGCGACTGCGCCTTTTGATTTGCGATGGTTGATCATGGCATAAATCATTGCGCCAAAAACAACAATGCCAATAGCACAGCAGATATAAAGGATAATCATATGGAGGTTATAAACCTTACCACTGATTTCCGTTACGCCTTCTGTCATATTAAACGGCATTTCTGATGCAAACAGTGCAGGCGAAAATATTAGCGCCAACACACAGTACAACAATTGCTTCACTAGACTTCTCCTCTGTCAACAAGACAAAGAAGAGTCACACAGTAAGTCTCTGCTCTATGTAAACTCTTCAGTTCCCAAAAAAGCAACGATGACTTCAAAGTGCGCGAGTGGTTTATCCATCGTGTCGTTATGTTTCGACTATCGATTAGACTTTATATAATTTCAGTATTTTAATACTGGTTAGTGTAACCACACTGGCACCTACGGCTGAAATATATCAGGCCGATCTCAGTCTTCATATACTCTTTCAGGATCTACAGTCCATACATAAAGACCGACGACTAAATCGCTCGGATATAACAAATATCGTTGTTATCAGTACCTACCCTACTTGGTGTTGAAATATTGATCAAGATCACTTTTTGATTCATTTGCTTAGCGGCAGTAATAAAAAAGCTCCCGTTAAGGGAGCTTTGCTTGAGAGACTAGATTTGTAATAGAAAGAATTGCTTAATGGACTGCAGCGAACAGTGAACCTTGTTTAAAGTCCTCGTCCTGTGTGTTTATTGTGCTATCAGGTAAGTGAGCATTCGCATTTTCAATAATGATACCCACCGCTTGAGCACTCTTAGCGACTAATTGCAGTCGTCTACTGTCTCGTGCATCGACTTCATTAGTCCAGGTTATTACCGCGCTTGATGTGCCACTCGTGAGCGCTTTTTCCATAGCCCAAAGTGTTTCGAATTCATCTTTCGCGTGTACCAGTAGAATTCTATCCATGCGGACGCCAGCAGAAGCGAGCATCTGTTTGTAACCGATATTAGGTGGGCTAATTAAGACAATCCAGCGACCTTGTTGGCTCAGTTGAGCAAGTTGGCCACTAATCTGTTTTAATTCAGTGCGCCCCTGAGTGTGAGATACCATAGTTTCGATATCTGTATTTACCTTTTTAGACATAGCTTGAGCAGGTATATCTTGCCAAAGGCCAGGGTGACGCGGGCTTACACCTAATAATTTGTTCATTGCCAATCTCCATTACGGATCACGCCAACGGCTAAACCTTCAATACTTAAGCTTTGGTTTGCCAGATCAACTTCTATCGGTGAATAATCTTCGTTCTCAGCATGTAAATAAACTTTATTGCCTTTCTTTTCAAAGCGTTTAACCGTGACTTCATCTTCTACTCGTGCCACGACAACTTGACCGTTGCTTGCGTGTTGGATCTTATGCACTGCAAGTAAATCGCCTTCAAGTATGCCGATGTTTTTCATGCTGTCACCGCGTACTTTAAGCAGAAAGTCGGCTGCCGGACGGAACATCGCAGGATCAATTTTATAGTGCTGCTCTACATGTTCTTGAGCCAGAATTGGTTCACCTGCGGCCACTTGACCAATAAGTGGTAAACCAAGGTCTGCATCTTCGGTATCATCTTGGATTAACTTAATTCCTCGAGAGGTACCTGGCATGATCTCAATACAGCCTTTCTTCGCTAAAGCTTTTAAGTGCTCTTCGGCTGCATTGGCAGATTTAAAGCCTAAACGTTTGGCTATTTCAGCACGGGTGGGTGGCATACCTGTGTCTGTAATATTGCGTTTAATTAGCTCTAAAATTTCAGCTTGACGTGGTGTAAGTGGTCTCATTATTTAGCCTGTCTTTCCATACAGTAACTGTCAGTATATACAGTATTTTTGTTCGCGCAAGTATTAACCAAATTTATGTTAAAGTTGAATCTATTAGCACTAGGGTGGGGCTGAGAGATTAAGGAGGGATGAACGAGATTTAATCCTGATAGGCAGAATATACAATGACTTATGATGCCTTAAGTCATTGTTCTATAAATACGCAGATGTTTCCGAGTGCCATTATAAAGCAATTGCGCAAACGCTCCGGAATTCTGGTATTCTACGGGGTTATTAGAAGCGACTATACTGCAAGCGAATCATGTCGAAAAAAGACTCTCTTTGGTTTAAATCATTACGCTGGATCCAAAAAAAGCTCGTGAACACTATTGTAGTGCCTCATGATCCTTTTGAAGACCTCAATCTCGATCCAAGTAAGCCACTCGTTTATGTCATGAAAACAGAATCTGTTAGTGACATAGCAGCTCTTAGTGAGATAACCGGTAAATTCGGTTTACCTAGCCCATATAATGACTTAGAGGTCAATGGGGTGACTGCGCCGCGCGTTGTCTGCCTTGAAGGTAGCAAGCCTCTATTTGGCGAAAGAGAAAGTGCTGAACAGTATTTGCATTGCTTTAAGCGCCTATTGAGTGTGCATAAGCAAAATGAAGAATTAGATATTCAGCTCGTTCCTGTGAGCCTTTATTGGGGACGAACCCCTGGCAAAGAAGACGACACCATGCGCGCAGCTGTGTTGGAGCGTCAAAATCCGACTTGGTTGCGCAAGTGCTTGATGATCTTATTTCTCGGTCGACACAACTTTGTGCAGTTTTCTAATGCCGTTTCTCTGCGTTATATGGCAGACGAACATGGTACCGATAAGCGCATTGCCCAAAAACTAGCCCGTGTCGCGCGAGTGCATTTTCAGCGTCAACGTAAAGTCATGACCGGGCCTCAGCTGCCTAAGCGCCAAGCTCTGTTCCATGCTTTGCTAAAGTCAGAATCAATTACGCGAGCCATTAAAGAAGAAGCGACAAATAAGAAAATCTCCGAATCAGAAGCGCGTGCTAAAGCGATGGAGTATCTAGATGAAGTCGCGGCGGATTACTCCGATAGCTTAGTGCGTATTACCGAGCGCTTTCTTACTTGGTTGTGGAATAAGCTCTATAAGGGTATCAATATTAAAGGTGCTGAGCAGGTTCGTCAGTTGCACCATGATGGTCATGAAATCGTCTATGTACCGTGTCATCGCAGCCACATGGATTATTTGTTGCTGTCTTACATCCTCTATTATCAAGGCATGGTGCCGCCGCATATTGCTGCTGGCATCAACCTTAACTTCTGGCCAGCAGGACCTATGTTCCGTCGTGGTGGCGCATTCTTTATTCGCCGAAGTTTCCGCGGTAATAAACTCTATACTGCAGTTTTCCGTGAATACCTCGATCAACTCTTTACTAAGGGTTATCCGGTTGAGTACTTTACCGAAGGCGGCCGCTCACGCACAGGTCGTTTATTAGCGCCTAAAACAGGCATGATCGCCATGACGCTTAACAGTGTACTGCGCGGTGTCGAACGTCCTGTCACTTTAGTGCCTGTTTATCTTGGTTATGATCATGTAATGGAAGTGGCGACTTATCACAAAGAATTAAGTGGTAAAAAGAAGAAGAAAGAGTCGGTTTGGCAAGTATTTGGTGCCATTCGCAAGTTAGGTAATTTCGGCCAAGGCTATGTGAATTTTGGTAAGCCAATTACCTTACACAATTTCTTGAACGATGAAGTGCCAACGTGGCGCGAAGATCTCGCCGAAGATCCTGAACAAAAGCAACCATGGTTTACGCCAGCGGTGAACAAGTTGGCCAGAGAGGTGATGACTAACATTAACGATGCTGCCGCGGTAAGTGCGGTGACGTTAACCAGCTTAGTCTTGCTAGCATCTGAGCAAAATGCGTTAGAGCGTAGTCAACTCGAGAAGCAGTTGGATCTTTATCTCACGTTATTAAAAGAGTTGCCTTATACCGAATATACATCGGTACCAGAAGGCAGCGGTAAAGACCTTGTATCTCATGGTCTGGAACTGAAAAAGATTAAAATTGAAAGTGATTCGCTTGGGGATATTATTTCCATCGATGATAGCATCGCAATTACAATGACTTACTATCGTAACAACATTATTCATTTAATGGTTGTCCCCTCACTCATTGCCGCTTGCTTGCTGCGTAAAGAGCAGTGTACTCGTGATGATGTACTTAGCTTTGTCAGTGATTTTTATCCGTTGCTGAAAGCGGAACTGTTTATGGGCATTGAGGATCCGGTAGCCTATACACACAGCATTCTAGATATTTTTGTCGCGCAAGGCTTAGTGGCTGAAAATGGCCATTTCAATGTTGCTGATAATAAGGTGAATAAGTTGCTGCTGTTGTCTGGCACGATAGACGAAACCATGCAGCGTTACGCCATTTTGTTTAATTTGTTAGCAGTAAAACCGAACATGGAACGCTCGGAGCTTGAACGCGATAGCCACCGTCTTGCACAAAGGCTGGGAGCGCTTCACGGTATTACGGCGCCAGAGTTTTACGACAAGAAGCTATACGCCACGCTCAGCGTTAAATTAAAAGAGTTAGGTCATCTAACGGATAGCGAAGGGTGCAGTGATATTAAGCGTATTAAGGACAGAGCCAATTTACTGCTACGTTCATTGGTAAGGCAAACAATAGTCGATAGTGTTAATGCGGAGCAAAATAGCTAATGGCCAATCATATGAACGCGGCCAAGAATAAGTCTGCAGGAAAATCGGTATTGGGCGGCGCAATGATCATCGCTGGCACCACCGTTGGAGCGGGTATGTTCTCGTTACCGGTTGTGGGCGCTGGGATGTGGTTTGGCTATTCAATGCTGATGCTGGTTGGAATATGGTTTTGCATGTTGGTGTCGGGGCTGATGTTGCTCGAGACTAATTTGCACTTTAAACCGGGTGCGAGTTTTGACACATTAACGAAAACAACATTGGGCCAGTTCTGGCGTATCATCAATGGGCTCTCAATCGCCTTTGTACTGTATATTTTGACCTATGCTTATATTAGTGGCGGTAGCTCGATTGTTAACCATAGCCTTGCAGGGCTGGGAATTAATCTTCCGCAAAGTATTGCCGGACTTATTTTTGCCGCTGTATTAGCGTCAATCGTTATTATCAGCACTAAAGCGGTCGATAGAATTACCACTATTATGCTGGGTGGTATGATTATTACGTTCTTTATTGCCGTAGGTAATCTGCTGATCGATGTGGATACCACTAAGTTGTTTGTGCCTGATGGCGAAACCAGTTATGCGCCATATTTACTTGCTGCTCTGCCCTTTGGCTTAGCAAGCTTTGGCTACCACGGTAACGTGCCGAGCCTGGTAAAGTATTACGGTAATCAACCAAAGACGATTATTAAAGCAATCTTCATTGGTACCTTCATCGCACTAGTGATTTATAGCTGCTGGTTAGTGGCGACCATGGGTAATATTCCACGCAGTCAGTTTATTGATATTATCGCTCAAGGCGGCAATATGGGCATATTGGTTGGGGCATTGTCAGAAGTGATAGCCAGTCGCTGGCTTAACACCATGTTGTCGTTATTTGCCAACCTTGCCGTTGCTTCATCATTCCTCGGTGTCACCTTAGGCTTGTTTGATTACCTTGCGGATCTGTTTGGTTTTGATGAATCTCGTCAAGGCCGTTTAAAGACCGCCGCAGTAACATTTATACCGCCAACTATTTTGGGCTTGCTATTTCCCAACGGGTTCTTAATTGCTATTGGTTTTGCAGCATTAGCGGCAACCATTTGGGCAGCGATAGTCCCTGCTATGATGGCCTATAAATCACGACAAATATTTGCAGACAGTGACAGTTTTAAAGTGCCAGGTGGCACGCCTTTGATCGTCGTCATCATCATTTTTGGTTTGGTGACGGGGGCATGCCACTTGCTCGCGATGGCGGGTATATTGCCCGTTTACGGTTAATCAGCGTCATTCATCTGTATGATTAAAAAGCCTCTTTTATAGAGGCTTTTTATTTTGTCGGTTTATCTTATTCATATATTGCGTCGGTGTTTGTTGTCTAAAACGGGCAAAGGATCGACTAAAACTATGTGCATTTGCATAGCCTAGGCGCTGTGCTATCTCGTTAATCTCTTTGCCTTCCAACATGTATTTGATTGCTTGATTACACAGGATATAACCTGATAAATCGGTAAAACTCAGCCCTACTTTCTGCAAACGTCGTTGCAGTTGTTGTCTTGATATCCCAAATAGATTGGCCACCGATACCACCGTTGGCAGACCATAATAGCGTGAGTAATTGACCATCTCGTAGAGCACTTTGGGTAAGTCTGTGGGTTGTGGCATATTCAAGTATTTTTCAAACTGAGCGAGGGATACTGAACTGGTTAACGTGTCCGCTGTAAAATCGTCCATAGGGGACGAGGTAAATAGGTCATCAACACTTATCCATAATTCAGTTTGTGCGGCATTCCAAGAAACAGGGCAGCCAAATATGGCTTCAGTCTCTTGTTGTTTAATGGGCGGACCGCTGAGTCTCAGTTTTTTTAAGCGGTAATGATTACCCGAAAAACGCTTGATGGCATTGAATAAAGTGATGGCGACACGCAACGAATCATGTGAGCGGGCCCTTTCTTTGGCATAAGGGTTGTTGTAGCACCATTTCAATATGTTACCTGATTGCAGAGGATAGTAACTTGCCCCGGAATGAAAGCTACAAATCCCATGGTTAATCCGCCGAAAACACATCGCCAGATCGGGCGCCGACAAAAACCAATTCCCAGGTATTTTTAGTGCTGAAATATCTAGATAACACTGAATTTTCACCATGTAATCGGCTTCACCCGTTAGTGTCTCTAGCTGTGTAAACCACTTAGATGCTTCGTTAAAAGGGATGAGCTCCATGCCTTCGTCAAACAGTGCTTCCGGGATCGACAAGTCAGTTAAACTAATTCCATAGTGAGCTTCAACACCCTTAAAAACTGGCGCGATATAGCTAGAGCGAATAAATGCTGTATCCAATATTAAGACCATTCCCATAGCAAATGTAATACCTCATTGAATCATAAAGCAGTGCTAAATGATACGTAGGGGTACTATAGCTTGTTCTAATTCATAGACAGGGCAAACTGCCTCTTTGAGTCAGTTGATTGTTATAGGCCTAATTTTATGAGTTTATTCAGTATGCCGTTTGTCGATACCGGTGTTGATGGCGCCTTACATGGTGTAGCGGGTGTCGTGATGGTGCTGACGATTGCCGCAGCGGCCTTTGGCTTTTGGAAGATCCATGAGATGCCAATTAATCAGGCGCATAAAAAACAACACCAACAGATTGGATTAATTACCGCGCTCACCTGGATAGGGTTTGTCTGGCATTGGGTGTGGGTCATGGCGGTAATTGTTGCATTCGTTGATAGCGAAAAAGGATTGCGCCGTGTGCGAGACATATGGCGAGAAAACAGTAACGACAGCACGAGTGATAACAGTGCAGAAATAAAGCCACTTGAGATAAATGAGGAGCAAACGAATGCTTGAAGGCTTAGCGGTTTGGGCTCTATTAATCTACCTGCTGCGTTTAGTCGGCATGCCGTGGAACACTTATAGTAAAAGCTTCGCTTATTTAGGCGGAACGGGGTGGCTGATGTTTGTTTGGGTTGGCCTGCTCAACTACACCCCAATGGACATGTCGGGTGGCTCTTTGGTGCAATCGCCACGTATTCAGTTACGGCCTGCCAATACCCAAATAAAAGGTAAAGTAGATAACATCTATGTACAACCCAATCAAACGATTGAGGCTGGTCAGTTAATCTATGATCTGGATGATGAGCCGTTTCAGATTGAGCTCAATAAGACGTTGGTGGCTAAACAGAGCGCAACAGTGGCACTGTCGCTAGCCAGCGAAGATGTGAAGCTGGCACTGAAGCAACATGATATTGCGATTGCCGATGTGAGTATTAGTCGTAATGAGCTGCATGCTGCAACCAAAGATCTAAATTGGAAACAGACAATGCTCGCCCGTTACATGGAGCAAAATCATGTTGTTCCTGACACGGTAACGAAAAGTTTACTGGATGAACAACAAACGGCGGTCGATCTTGCCATGGCGCAAGTGAGTACCTATGGCAGCCAAATTGAAAAGGCAGTTACGGCAGAGCAAACGGCGCTACTCAATATTGAGAAGTCTCACCTTAATGTGCAAGGCCGTGAGTCGGACCTTAATAGCGAGATAGAAAATGTAGCGCAAGCACAGTGGAAGCTAGACAACACCAAGGTATACGCACCAGCAGACGGTTATGTCACTAACTTCATTATGCGTGAAGGTCAGTATGTTGGCGTTGCCCCTAGAATGCAGATGTATACCAACGAAAAGTACGTGTTAATGCGAGTCAATCATCAGGCTATTCGTAATGTAAAGGTGGGCCAGATGGCAGAATTCTCCTCGGCTGTTTACCCTGGAAAAGTATTTAATGCAGAAGTTGAAGGAATAGTAGAAGCCACGGGAGAGTCGCAAGGGTCGTTACTGGGTTTTGATGACAATGTGAGGCAAACGACAGGGTTAAATGCCAGTAATAAGCATCATTTTGTCAGGTTAAAGCTAACAGAAACCGGTGACTATGATATTCCTGTAGGCTCTGTGGGGCTGGCTTGGATTTCGGGAACCAAGCCCATCGCATTCCTTAATTTCTTGGACATTATTCGCGGTATCGTGATCAGAATGAAATCACAAATCTACTATTTCTATTCCTTATAATAAACGTCGGCCATGTAAGTTTCGAACTGAGACTGTGCATGGCCTTTATACTCAATGCCTTGTAAGAGGCAAGGCTTTGGTTAACTAAGCAAACACTCGATCTCTGCCATTCTTTTTGGCGGTATAGAGCGCCTTGTCTGCTCGTTTTAGCGTCTGCTCAAAGGTGGACTCACCGTGATGCTCTGAGACGCCAATAGAGATGGTAATGTTGGCCGATTTGGTTGGAATTTGCGCGCTCTCTTTCCGGTTTGATTTACTGGTTAACTTTCGCGAATCATTTCGTATAGCGATCTTATAATCCCTCACTTTAATTCTAATCTCCTCTAAGTGGGGCATAATCTCCTCTACGTCCTTATTGGGGAATACTATGGTAAATTCCTCGCCGCCATACCGGTAGACTTTACCCCCACCTTTAATTTTATTCAGTTTACAGGCGACCAGCCGTAAAACTTGGTCGCCAATGTCGTGACCAAAATTGTCATTAAATTTTTTGAAATGATCGATATCGACCATCGCTACGCTGTAGTGGCTATTAAGTGACGGCGCCATGGTATTGAGTGCCCGACGAGAATAAAGTCCAGTGAGATCATCGCGATAAGCCAACTGGTGAGACTCACACAAGATGGCAAGTAGATAAACGAGAGCAAGCAAGCAGAGTAGCAGTGCCAGTGGTAATTCAGCGGGTAAGTAAAAGTGAAATAACCAAATAAACAAGGTGACAGTAATAGTTGAATCGATTCGACTACCACGTGACACACAGCTAATGCAGGTGACCAGCGTTGCGATTCCTATTGGAACCTGCATCGGCGTTAGCAGCTCCAGTACAGTAGGGAGCGTATTGGCAGACGGTTGGTTAATCAATTGCATCAGTGCTATCGAGCCAAACGCGATGGCAAAGCAAAGCACGATACCGAGTATAATCTTGATTGAATACACTGAAAATAAGGCTCTATCGCGAGTTATCGCGAACAGCATAATAATGAATGTTCCGGCGAGAAAGATAGGTTCGACTACTGGCTCAATAATACTCGCATCAACCATATCACCATGCTCGAGGAGATAATGGCTCAGCTGTAACAGTGCCAAGTAAGTGATGCGGGTACAGTTAAATTGTAGGGCTAATAATGCTGCAACGGGGAGCAGGTAGAGTGGCAACTCCGTTATCGTAGGCATCCAGGCTAGCCAAATGTGCTCATAATATTGGGCGGCAGCGATGCAGCTGAATACAATAACAATGGGCATAAAGAGGTAACGGATGCTACGTAAAAATACCGACACTTAATATCCTTATAAATGGCCTCTTCAATATTATAGACGAGGCTGGGAGATATCAGCTATAAGTTGCTCTTTGAGACGTATATACCCATCTTACTTGAAGATGCTCGTTTCAGAGTCGTTGTGCTAGTTCAATTCTAGGCGCGTTAACGAAGAAATGGTTATTCCCTTTTAAGTTGGTGCAACAACGAAGTGAGCTTGCACAACGCCTTCTGCGATGGGTTTTAATGGGCTTTACTCTGTGTTATTAATTTTACCAAGGGAACGACCATTAGTGGCAATCAATGCCTTGATTAAAGCCCATTAAACTCCCACTGGATCCTGCATCTTCAAGTAGAATGGGTATATATCCATCTAAGAAATTGACAAATCTCACTCAATATCTTAATTAGTTAACAATCCTTCATTAGTTGGACAGTCCGCATAATTCAGTCTTAACTTCAAAGAGCGTTAACTGAGTTTATGATGGGAATTAAAATGAAAATCGATCAATATTTTCAAGGCCAACCTTGCTGGGTAGAGTTAGCATCGTTAGATATTGCGGTCAGCAAGCCTTTTTATAACGCATTGTTTGCCTGGGATATTGTTGATATGCCTATCCCACATGGCACCTATAGTATGTTCAATCTTGAGGGGGACGATCTCGGGGCTATGTATCAATTGCCTGCTGAGATGATCAAAACGGGTGAATTAAGCCAATGGTTGATCTACTTTGCCGTAGAGGATCTCGACAATACGCTGGTGGATGTGGCAGGTGCAGGCGGTACTATAGTGCGTGGTCCTCATGATGTAGGCGAGGCGGGAAGAATGGCTGTGATCATGGATCCTGAAGGGGCTAGGTTTGCGCTATGGCAGGCCAACAATCATATGGGCGCTCAGCGTGCTGGTGAGAAAGGCACTTTATGCTGGGTAGAACTGGCTTGTCGGCAACCTAAGATCGCAAAGCCTTTTTACTCTCACGTCTTTGGATGGGGCACGCGAGTGACGGACATGGAGGGTATGGAGTACACCGCGTGGCAGGTTGGAAGCCAAGAGGTTGGCGGTATGATAACAATGACAGACGAGTGGGGCGATATGCCAGCCCATTGGATGAGCTATTTTACCGTCGGTGATTGTGATGCAAAAGCACGGCAAGTGGTTGAGCTTGGTGGCGCGATTTGTGTTCCTCCGACCGATATAGCCAATGTGGGTCGTTTTGCTGTGGTCAATGATCCTAATGGTGCTGTGTTCTCGATCATTGAACTAAAAATCGCTTAAACATCAGTTTTGTGTGAGTAATTGTAAATTAATGGTTTTTTATGTTGTTTAATCTTTATTGTTTGGTTAATTTGTTTGGCTCCGTTGGACGGAGCCTAATCAAAGATGGTTATTTGATTATTAACATAATTAATTTAGGGAAGACCACAAATGGTAAAGAAATGGATTGGCTTGATGTTGCCTATTGTATTGGTTAGCTTGATGGGATGTGCGTCAACTAGCGACTCAGAGAGTGGAAAAGAGGCTGTTGAAAAATCAAAGAAAAGCTGTCAAAAAGTAAAAACAACCGGTTCACGGTTAGGCCGCTGTCTTTAGTCTTTATGAGTAAAACATAAAAAAGCACTGCTCTAGGCAGTGCTTTTTGTTTTATTAGCCAGATGAGTCGCTAACTTTTATTTGTTGCGCTACCTTTATCTAGATTTCTGCCATAGATGAGCAGGTAAATAGCAGGAATAACGAATAGCGACAGTAATGGTGCGGTGACCATACCGCCAACCATAGGTGCTGCTATTTTCTGCATCACTTCATTACCTGTACCACTACCCCACATGATCGGTAATAAACCGAAAAAGATCGTCGCTACGGTCATAGCTTTAGGGCGAATACGCATCACGGCGCCGTGGATCAGTGCTTCGGACAAATCGCTGCGTTGATTGTATTGCCCTGCTGCTTTGCGATCTCTTATGCTGTTATTCAAGTACACCTGCATCACCACGCCAAACTCTGCTGCGACACCTGCAAGTGCAATCATGCCCACCGATACCGCCACCGAGAAGTTGAAGTCCAAAAAGTACAATAACCATGCGCTACCTACGAGTGAAAAGGGCAGACTAAGCATGATCACTGACGCTTGGATGAAAGAGCTGAACGTCATCATCAGTAGCATAAAGATAACGATCAACATCAGTGGTACAACCAACTCCATTTTGGCTTCGACTCGCTGCATATACTCATACTGCCCAGCAAAGGTGTAGCTATAGCGCGGTGGTAGCTGGATCTGCTCATCAAGTGCTGCTCTTGCAGTCTTAATGTATTCACCAATAGAGATATCTTTTAAGTCAACAAACACCCAGCTTATTAAGCGACCATTTTCACTGGCCAGCATGGGGGCACCATCGCTCACAGTAATGCTCGCTAAATTGCCTAAAGGTAAGTATTTGCCCGTTTTTGTCAGTACGGGTAAATCTTTGAGTTTCTCAAGACTATCGCGCAGTTCACGTGGATAACGAATATTGATGGGATAGCGTTCTTGACCTTGAATCGATTGGCCAACTTGCATCCCCCCAATGGCCATTTGCACCACGTCTTGGATATCTCTAAGTGTCATCCCGTAGCGAGCGGCACTTTTAAGATCCGGTTCAATATCGATATAACGCCCACCACTGGTACGTTGGGCAAACGCCGATGCCGTTCCGGGTAACTTGCTGACCACTGCTTCAATCTCAGTACCAATTCGTTGGAGCTCATCGATATCTGCGCCCGATATTTTGATGCCGACAGGCGTTCTAACCCCTGTAGAAAGCATATCAATACGGGTTTTGATGGGCTGTACCCATGCGTTGGTCATGCCAGGTACTTTGACGGTTTTTTGCAATTCAGCAATAATCCCCTCAAGTGTCATCCCTTCTCGCCATGTCTCTGGCGGGTTAAGCATGATGGTGGTTTCTAACATGGTTAACGGCGCAGGATCGGTTGCCGTCATCGCGCGGCCGACTTTACCAAATACCCGCTTAACTTCAGGCACGGTTTTAATCAACCGGTCTGTTTGTTGTAAGATCTCGGCCGCTTTACCCGCACTGACGCTGGGTAGGGTGGTCGGCATATAGAGTAAGTCACCCTCTTCAAGCTCTGGCATAAACTCACTACCCATTTTCGTCATTGGGTATACAGCACTGCCAAGGGCCACAATAGCCAGCAAAATAGTGACTTTAGGAAAGCGTAATACCAAGCGTAGCATTGGCTCGTATATCGCAATCAATACTCGGCTGATGGGGTTTTTGCGTTCGTCAGGGATTTTGCCGCGAACAAAGTAACCCATTAGTACTGGGATCAAGGTGATCGCCAATATCGCACTGGCCGCCATGGCGAAGGTTTTAGTAAATGCCAGTGGATGGAATAAACGCCCCTCTTGCGCTTCAAGTGCAAATACAGGCACAAAGCTCAATGTGATGATCAGCAAACTGAAAAACAGCGCTGGCCCAACTTCAACTGAGGCTTGCCGGATGAGCTCCCAATGAGCATCGCCTGTTGGCGCTTCACCGTTATGTTTTTCACGGTAGTGCTCTAGGTGCTTATGGGTGTTTTCGACCATCACAATGGCGGCATCCACCACTGCACCAATAGCGATCGCAATCCCCCCGAGACTCATAATGTTGGCGTTAACACCAATAATATTCATCACGATAAAGCTGATTAATATTGAGATGGGCAGTGAGATAATCGCCACGAGTGTTGAGCGGGCATGCAGCAAGAAGACGAGACAAATAATGCCCACCACTAACATCTCTTCCAGCACTTTATGTGTCAGGTTCTCTACCGAGTTGAGGATCAGTGTCGAGCGATCGTAAGTGATCACTAACTCAACCCCATCGGGTAAACCATTTTCGATCTCTTTTAGCTTATCTTTTACATTGTTGATGGTGGCTAACGCATTTTCGCCGTAGCGCATCACCACAATGCCGCCAACGACTTCACCCTCACCATCTAACTCGGCGATACCACGGCGAGCGGCAGGACCTGTACGCAGCTGCGCGACATCTTTCATCAAGACGGGGGTGCCAGACTCTGACAATATGCCGAGCGGGATCTCTTCAAAATCATCTAAGGTTTGGCGGTAGCCTGATGAAGTGATCATGTACTCCGCTTCTGCCATCTCAATGACAGAACCGCCCGTTGAGCTGTTGGAATTGTCTAAGGCATTTTTAACTGTCATCAAATCAATTTGATATAGGGCTAACTTATGCGGGTCGACAATGATCTGATACGACTGCTCCATACCGCCAATAGTGGCAATTTCTGATACGCCCTCAACGCTTTGTAACTCAAGCTTTAAGAACCAATCTTGCAAAGAGCGCAACTGAGCGAGGTCATGTTGACCCTTGCGATCGACCAAGGCATATTGAAATACCCAGCCTACCCCCGAGGCATCAGGGCCTAGGGTCGGTGTTACGCTGGCTGGCAGCTGTCCTTGGGTTTGCGACAAGTACTCTAATACTCTCGATCTCGCCCAATAGATATCGGTACCGTCTTCAAAAATAATGTAGACGTAAGAGTCACCAAACATTGAAAAACCGCGAACCGTCTTCGCACCCGGTACGGCTAGCATTGCGGTTGATAATGGATAAGTGATCTGGTCTTCTACCAACTGCGGTGCTTGCCCAGGGTAAGAGGTTTTTACAATCACTTGCACATCCGATAAATCGGGTAGTGCATCAAGGGGTGTCATGCGCATAGCTTGGTAGCCGATTAAGGCGATTATCGCAGTAAGCGCTAACACCATCACCCGCTGTTTAATCGCGGCGCTAATAATTTTCTCTAACATATCGTAGCCCTCCGATTAATGACTTGCGTGTGGATCGTCAGTAACATTGCTATTGCTGCCACTTAAGCGCTGCAAACTGCCCTGAATACTGGCTTCTGAGTCCAATAAGAATTGGCCAGACACTATCACTTTATCGCCAGCTTTTAGCCCTTCGATAATTTCAGCTTTTCCTTGGGAAATCATGCCCACTTTTACGCTGACAGAGGTAAATTTATTATCATCTCGTTGCACCACGACCCGGTTCTCTCGGCCGGTAAGAATGAGCGCCTCGGTAGGAATGGACAGTACATTTTTCTTTGGACCACCAAAGAGAGTGACATCAACTAAGGTGCCAGGCTTGAGTAGTTTTTCGGTATTTTCTAGCTTGATACGTACTCGCATTGCCCGCGAGACTGGATCCAGCTCTGGGTAGATGTAATCAATAGTCGATTCCAAATCAAACAAACCTTGAGAGGCGGAAGTCACCTCCACGGGGCGACCTTGTTCTAGCCAGCTTTGTTCGTTTTCAAATACGTCGGCAATCACCCACACACTGCTTAAATCAACAATTTCAAACAGCGTATTGCCAGGTTCAACATACATCCCATGACGTACTGTCAATTGACTGACAAAACCATCTTGGTCGGCGTAATAAGGGACGCGATAAGTGGTTTCACCAGTTTGCTCTAAATGCTTGATTGTATTGGAGCTGACGCCTAATAGTTCGAGACGTAAACGCGCTTTGCGCAGTAACCCTGCACCGCGATTCTTGTCTTGTTTGAGGTAATCGATAGCTTGCATGTAATCATCTTGCGCATTAATGAGTTCTGGAGAGTACAGTTCATAAAGGAGTTGCCCTTTCTTTACGCGTTGACCAACGGTATGGACCATTAAGGTTTCAATCCAGCCGCTAACGCGTGTATGCGCATGGCCTATAGCGTTTTCGTTGTATTGCACGGTACCAATGGTTTTAACGCGCTTCCACAGAGTGCCCTCGGTGACTTGCTCGCTGCGCATGCCGAGAGCTTGCTGCATACCGCCGGATACACCGACAACGACCTCTTCAGTAACCCCACCGACAGTGACCTTTTCTAAGTTCATGCCGCATATCGGACAAGTACCTGGTACGTCAGAAACGACGTGAGGATGCATTGGGCAGACATATTTTATATTGCCGTCACCGTTTGATTGAGCGGCAGGCATTAATGTTGGTTTTGGCTGACTTAGCAATTTATCTGCTTTAGTTTGTGGCGCAACGGCTATTTTAGAGGAGTCACTTTGATGACTCGCATGATCGTGGCCAGCATGTTCATCAGGGAGGGCTTCTTCCTCCTCTTCCTTGACTAAAAACATGTTACATTTTGGACATCGACCCGGTTCATGGCTAGTGACTTCAGGGTGCATGGGGCAGTAGTAATCTTTGTTCACTGCTGCGACAGTATCTACTATTGATGATCCACTCGATGATTCATCTTTGACGAGGAACATCTTACATATAGAACAACGGCCAGCTTCATGGCTGGTCTCTTCTGGATGCATTGGGCAGTAATATTCAGCGTTATGTTGCTGATTTTGTACTATGGTTTCAGATTGCTCTTGTGATAGAGCTTGGCTGTAGCCAAGTATCGGCGTTGCCGCTACCAATAAGCTGCTTAGCGCACATACTGCGTTTTTACGAAACTGTTTTGATTTGAATAAACTCATAATGCCTTATCTCCACCCTAGCTTTTAGTGATGCATGTGACTTTTTTTATCGGCGTTTTCGCTATTTGCGATAGGCGTTAAGTCCATGCCACATTTAGGGCAGCTATCACCCGCTTTACCGGTAATTGCTGGATTCATTGGGCACGCGTGGGTATCAGCCGTCATCTTATGATGCTCAGCTTTACCTTTGTGAGGGCATGAGTCGCAGCTTTTACCTTTGGTTTTCATGGCTTGCAGTTCCATGCCGCATTTCGGGCAACTGTCTCCCGCTTTACCCGTCATTGCAGGGTTCATTGGACATGCGTGAGTGTCAGCAGTCATCTTATGATGAGCTGTCTTTCCCTTGTTTGGGCAAGAATCACAGTTATGTCCAGCGGCTTTTGTTACTTTCAAGTCCATACCACATTTAGGGCAAGAGTCGCCCTTAGCGCCAGTGACTTCAGGATGCATTGGGCAAGCGTAGCTTTGGCTCTGCTCGGCGCCGTGATCATGTGCATGCGCTGATACAGCAGGTGCCCAGGTTAAAAACAAAAAGGTAGTTAATACCATACTAATAAAGGTTTTCATAACTTAACTCCATCAAAGAGATGGCCGAATGCTGTAAGTGCTAATGCACAAAACAATTAACGGCATAAATAATTGCTTAATAAGAATAAATAACGATTTGAAAATGTAGAGACGTGGCGTCTCGAATTACGCTATTGGGGGTCTAAAATCTTGTGGCAATGAGATAGAGTGGAAATGAGGCATTAGAGTGGCCATTGCAATATCGGAGGTGTTGTTGCCGGGCCATGACAACACATTAAACAGTGAACCTGTTACTGAAATTACCAAGCAATGGTTACAATCACTCTGGCATGATCCGTTGCCGTTGCAGCAATTCTTAGAGTTGCCGGGAAGCATTTGCGTATTCTCATCAGAATCGCAGCAATGAGTGTTGCTATCTATTTGCTGTTGGTGGCATTCAGCCCCATCTTGCATGCTCATCATTGGCATATCATCAGCCATCGCATTCGGTACCATCAATGATCCATTAGATAGCATTAGCTGACTCAACAAAGCGAGTAGCGTAAAGGCTATTAATGTATGACGGCGAAGGATGCTAAACATGATGGTTCCAAGTAATGAGCTGTGATGAGTCTAACACAGCAAAAAAGTTACACATTGATAAAGTTCACAAATTCACTTTATCAATGTGTTAACAGCTGCAGGAGCTAGATTGTTATTTTTGCAGTAATATTTTAGCCATCAGTTGGCTATGAGTCATCAATGCGACCTGTTTCTCGCTACCGCTATCATCGGTTAACTTAATATATGGCGAGTCAATAAACTGGTAAGCATCCTCTTCAGATAAAATACTCGGGGTGATCGCCTTATAGTTAGCGGCCGTTTCTAGATCGATATAGAGATATAGTGGTTCAGAGCGAACCCAATTAGAGTCATCGGCATTTGATTCAAAAAGATCGCGGTACTGTAGCTCAATTAAGTTTTGACCGTCCTCCAGTTGTAGGTATCGACTGTCAACATTATTTAACCCATTCACTCCGCGTACTTCAAGTGATTCAGGAAAAGAAACAGAGGCTGCCATGCTGGTGAAACTGGCAAGAGAAAGTGCGATAACGCTGATAAATTTTTTCATAATAAACTCCAAACAAAACCGGTAACCATGGGCTGAATGCCTATGGACAAATTACTTAGATGTAGATTGCGCTGAGCGCGAGTGATTTAAGGTTAAGCTTGCAGTGAGATCGGTGGTGGGTTTGCAGAAGATTGTTCCGCAGTTTGAGGAGACCAAAATACGGTTTGTAGACTCTGTCCCGCTTGTTGAGAGCTGAGATTGAGTTGATCCTGCTCGATAATAGCGGGGATAGAAACACAGTGTGATACACAATCACCCATGCCTAATATCTCACACAATGCATCACAATCAAGCATGCTAGTGTTGATGCTTAGCATGGTGCTACCACAGCTGGTGGTATCTTGATGGGTAACAGCTATCGAGCTTATCAACACTGGGTTTATCGGTAGCTGGGTCAGTTCGATTTGCTGAACATGTTGGGAAGCGTGCGAACTGGCATGCAAAAATTTAGGCATAGCCATCGCTGGTGAAAGCAAAAATTGCCCGACCAGTGAGATGAGTAATGCTAAATATGCGATGCGTTTGCACATGTTCAACTTTTCCAAATAATGATGATGTAACTAGATAGACCTTGCTTATAGGTAATTAGTTTCAGGCTATAAATATATTTTTTATGTTTGTTTGAACGCTGACTCATTTTCACATATTGAAAAACTCAATTAAATACGTTAAATACCGCATTATCAAGCTGATAAGACATAATCCTTGCGATAAACAAGGCTTTAGGCTAACTTTAGTGAAAGCGCATATATAGTGAGCAAGTTTTGATTCAGTTGAGAGAGTTAGAGCCATGTCTCATTTTGCACTTTTAGTCCCAGATTAATCAGTAGGATATGGTTTATACTAGACCGCATAAATAGAGATGAAGTAAAACTTACATCGATATAAAAATTAAATATTTGGAGATGAGTGATGAACTGGCGAGCACTATTTAAACCTAGCGCAAAATTTTCGATTCTGGCATTGTTGGTCGTTGGTATCGTAGTCGGTGTTGTAGGTTATTTTGCGACACAACAAACGTTGCATGCAACAAGTTCAGATCAGTTCTGTATGAGCTGCCATAGCAATCATTCATTGAAAGATGAAGTGATGGCTTCTGCTCACGGCGGAGGACGCGCAGGTGTTACTGTGCAGTGTCAAGACTGTCACTTACCGCACAATCCAGTTAAGTACCTAGTTAAGAAAATCATTGTTTCTAAAGATCTATATGGTTTCATGACTATCGATGGTTTCAACACTCAAGCATGGTTGGATGAAAATCGTAAAGAGCAAGCCGAGCACGCACTTAAGTATTTTAAAGGCAATGACTCAGCTAACTGTCAGCACTGTCATACTCGTATTTACGAAAACCAACCTGAAGCAATGAAGAAGATGGCGAAGAGAATGCACGCTAACAACTTCAAGAAAGCTGATGATAAGCGTAAGACTTGTGTTGATTGCCACAAAGGCGTTGCTCACGTTTACGTTAAATAAGAGTCAGTAAACAACAAGCACTATGAATGCGAGTTAGATGAGCTAGCATTCAAAGCTTAAAGCCCCATGATAGGATTATCACGGGGCTTTTTTGTGGCTGTTGTTTGGGAATCGATAGGGCTGAGACGGTAAAGGCGGATAGAGCTGAGATGGTAAAGTCGATAGAGCTGAGACGGTAAAGTCGATAGAGCTGAGACGGTAAAGTCGATAGAGCTGAGACGGTAAAGTCGATAGAGCTGAGACGGTAAAGTCGATAGAGCTGAGACGGTGAAGTCGATAGAGCTGAGATGGTAGAGTCGGATAGGGCTGAGACGGTAAAGCCGATAGAGCTGAGACGGTAAAGTCGATAGAGCTGAGATGGTAGAGTCGATAGAGCTGAGACGGTAAAGTCGATAGAGCTGAGACGGTAAAGTCGATAGAGCTGAGATGGTAGAGTCGATAGAGCTGAGACGGTAGAGTCGGATAGGCTAGGAATAACCGAAATAGCAAAGAATATGCAGCTTGCTGAGTATCCTTTGCTTGGCCGTCAGCGAAGCGCCCGTCTTAGACTTTTCGTCTTAGACTTTTCGTCTAAGCACTTGTCGACTTAGCTCTTGTCGTCTTAGTATATTTCGGCTGTTAACTGTATTAGCTTTTTTGTTGAGCCAAAACCTGTTGACGATATTGCAGTAAGCTAAAGACACCGAAAATAAACACTTGTAGATAATCGCCCTTTTTTAACGCTATTAGGCTTTTAAAAATAGTGTGAAAGATAATCGTTTGGAAACCGTGCATAAACACAGTGACGGCCAGAAGAATATTCAAAATAACGGCAATGTTTCCGTCAAATGGCGATGCTAGATTATAAAACATCATTAACCATGCCAAGGCGGTGGCTAGCTTTCCTAACAGTAAAGCCAGTTTCATTTAAACGCTCTCCTCAGCACCTTGAGTATCGTCAGTTTCCTGCTGCGGGCAGTATTGATATAAACGATAGATCACTTGTCCTGCTTTTTTCTCTTTAAGTTGTGTCCAACTTGCGGGTACCTCAAGTTGTGCCAGCTCAGACTCTGTTTCAACATAAATAAACGCGTCAGGTAGCAACCATTGGTGTTGGTCTAATAGCTGAATGCAATTTTCAGTCAGTGATTTTCTAAAGGGAGGATCGATAAAGACAATATCAAAGCCTTTATCAGGAGTTATGGCTAAATGCTTTAGGCTATCACCCTTGATAACATCCGCATTTTCACACTTTAACGTCGCTAAATTAGTGACTAGCTGTTTGGCCGCCTGCGGTTGTAGCTCAAATATTCTGGCATAAGCAGCATATCGAGATAAAGACTCTAAACTCAGCGCACCACTGCCACCAAAACAGTCCAGCACTCTGGCGCCACGTACATCGTTTGCTATCCAATTAAACAAGGTTTCACGCACTCGGTCAGTCGTGGGGCGCAATCCTTCTAGATCATGGATAGGCAGTTTGCGTGATCGCCACTGGCCAGAAATAATCCTTACTTGGCCACTTGAGAGTATTTTTTTGACCATGGTGTCCTCGTGATTTTGCCTTATGGCAGAAAGTGGTAGACTATAGCGTCTGATTTAAGGTCGTTATTTTATATCAAAGCACCACCAAAAGGTAAAAAGCCGTCGTGTACATACGATTCGGTTATGTTTTTGCTGCTTTAAGCAGCGTAATTTTGCCATGATTTTGATATAACGTCCTCCCCCTAACGCATTTATGTACAGCTATTTGAGCATCGGTAAAACACATGGCAAAGAAAGGTTTTTTTTCCTGGTTCCGCAAGGATAAATCTACAGAACAACCACAGGAAGCTGAAGCAGAGTTAAACGTATCAGCTTCGGCTGAAACTGAGCAAGCTGACGCTAAACAAATTGAAGCTGATAACGTTGCTGCAGAGCTCGTTGAATCAGAAAGAGTCGCTGCAGAACAAGCAACACAAGCAGAAACTGCGCGTATTGCCGCTGAGCAGGCAGAGGCTGAAAGAGTCGCGGCTGAGCAAGCCGCAGAAGCGGAAGCTGCACGTATTGCCGCTGAGCAAGCAGAGGCTGAAAGAGTCGCTGCTGAGCAAGTCGCAGAAGCGGAAGCTGCACGTATTGCCGCTGAGCAGGCAGAAGCTGAAAGAGTCGCTGCTGAGCAAGCCGCCCAAGCGGAAGCTGCACGTATTGCCGCTGAGCAGGCAGAAGCTGAAAGAGTCGCTGCTGAGCAAGCCGCCCAAGCGGAAGCTGCACGTATTGCCGCTGAGCAGGGAGAAGCTGAAAGAGTCGCTGCTGAGCAAGCCGCCCAAGCGGAAGCTGCACGTATTGCCGCTGAGCAGGCAGAGGCTGAAAGAGTCGCTGCTGAGCAAGCCGCCCAAGCGGAAGCTGCACGTATTGCCGCTGAACAGGCAGAGTCTGAAAGAGTCGCTGCTGAGCAAGCCGCAGAAGCGGAAGCTGCACGTATTGCCGCTGAGCAGGCGGAGGCTGAAAGAGTCGCTGCTGAGCAAGCCGCAGAAGCGGAAGCTGCACGTATTGCCGCTGAGCAGGCAGAGGCTGAAAGAGTCGCTGCAGAGCAAGCCGCCCAAGCGGAAGCTGACAATATTGCAACAGAGCAACAACCAGAGCCGCAAGCTAAGCCGGTAAAAGAGGGATTATTTGCCCGACTTAAACGTGGTTTAAAGCGCACGAGTGCAAGTATTGGTAGTGGCTTTGTTGGTTTATTTAGTGGCAAGAAGATTGATGACGATCTTTTTGAAGAGTTAGAAGAGCAGCTACTGATCGCTGATGTCGGTGTTGAAACCACCACCCGCTTGATTAAAAGTTTAACCGAGCAGGCCAGTCGCAAACAGCTAAAAGACGGTGAAGCACTGTATGAGCTGATGCGTGATGAGATGCAAAAAATATTAGATCCGGTATCAATCCCACTTGTTCCAGAAAGTGCAGACGGCCCGTTTGTTATTTTAATGGTCGGGGTCAACGGTGTGGGTAAAACCACAACCATCGGCAAGCTGGCTAAGCAATATCAAGCTGAAGGTAAAACGGTCATGCTAGCGGCGGGTGATACTTTCCGCGCGGCAGCTGTTGAACAGCTGCAAGTGTGGGGACAGCGTAATGATATTCCGGTAATAGCACAGCATACGGGTGCCGATAGTGCATCAGTGTTGTTTGATGCTCTGCAAGCCGCAAAGGCACGTAAGGTTGATGTGCTGATTGCCGATACCGCAGGTCGCTTACAAAACAAAGCACACTTGATGGACGAATTAAAGAAAGTCGTGCGCGTGATGAAAAAGCAGGACTCAGCAGCGCCGCATGAAGTGATGCTCACCTTAGATGCAAGCACAGGCCAGAATGCGATTAACCAAGCAAAAATTTTCCAAGAGGCTGTGGGAGTAACAGGGATCACCATTAGTAAGTTAGATGGCACCGCAAAAGGCGGGGTGATTTTTGCGATTGCTGACAAGTTTGGTATTCCTATTCGCCATATTGGTGTGGGTGAGCAGATTGACGATCTTCGTACTTTTGATGCAAAAGACTTTATTGAAGCACTGTTTAGTCAATCAAAAGACGACATAGACACAAAATAGCGTTAGTTTATAAACCTTAATAGCGATATCGACGACGAAGAAATCTAATTAATGATTCGATTTGAGCAAGTAAGTAAAGTTTATACCGGCGGGCAAAAAGCGCTATCGGATGTGAGCTTTCATTTAAAGCGTGGCGAAATGGCGTTTCTTACTGGTCACTCTGGTGCGGGTAAGAGTACCTTGCTCAAGTTGATCACGGTAATTGAACGCGCTAATGGCGGCAAGGTGTCAATTAACGGCCATGACATTGCTAAGCTCCGCCGTGCTCAAGTGCCCTATTTGCGTCGAGATATCGGGATGATTTTTCAAAATCATCACCTATTAATGGAAAAGAGCGTATTTGATAATGTCGCACTACCGCTAATTATTGAAGGTTTTTCCCATGGAGAGATCCGTAAGCGAGTGGCAGGTGCACTTGATATGGTTGGCCTCTACGGTAAAGAACGACATCATCCCATCATGCTTTCAGGCGGTGAACAGCAACGTGTCGGCATTGCCCGAGCGATTGTGAATAAGCCGCCGCTATTACTTGCCGATGAGCCCACGGGTAACTTAGACCCTAAATTATCGATGGATATATTGCGCTTATTCGAAACTTTTAATGATTCTGGGACCACGGTATTGATCGCAACGCATGACTTAGGTCTTATCGCACGCATGAAATACCGCACACTCACGCTTAAGCAAGGTCGTGTGCTTGGCGCTCAAGAATTAGATCAATCTGACTCTTTAGGTGCCTACTGAGAATTATGATGAATAAGCAACCTCAGTTAACTCGCAGCAAACTACCCATATCCGGCCAAATAGTGATGTTTTTTATTCGTCATATCCAACACGCTATGGCGAGTTTGGGTGAGTTATGGCGCAATCCCATTTCATCATTAATGACTATGGCGGTACTTGGTGTCAGTCTCAGTTTGCCAGCTGCGCTGCAGGTGCTGGTTAAAAACGCCGAAACTATCACTCAATCTTGGAACAGTGCTGCTGAAATATCGCTATTTGTTGATGAAGGGCGCAGTGAAAAAAGTATTCAAAGTTTGATCGCTCGACTCAAAGTCTACCCCGAGGTGGCAGAGGTCAATTATATTAATCGCGATCAGGCCCTAGAAGAGTTTCAACGGCTTTCAGGCTTTGGTGAAGCATTATCCTATTTAGATGTTAATCCACTGCCAGCTGTCGTAATGGTGACGCCCAGTCTTAAATATTCAAGTGCTACGGGCGCGCGCGAGTTGCTGAGAAAACTGGAGCAAGAAGCTGAAGTCAGTTTTGGCCGACTTGATATTGAATGGCTAGAACGTTTACAAGCCGTGGTGCGTTTACTTGAACGCACTGTACTGGCGATTGCTGCATTATTAGTGTTAGCCGTTGTGCTGGTGATTGGCAATACTATTCGCCTCGCTATTATGAATCGCCGTACCGAAATTGAGGTGATGAAGCTTGTTGGTGCCACGGAAGCCTTTATACGAAGGCCATTCCTTTATACCGGTATTTGGTTTGGTATCATTGGTGGCATATTGGCATGGGTGATTATTAATTTACTAGTGTGGTATTTAGACTCCGCACTGGCTGAGTTACTCGGTTTATATGGTAGCCAGCTGCATATGGAATCACTAACATTAACCGAGCTCGGGCAACTGGTTCTATTAGCTTCATTTTTAGGTTGGCTTGGTTCATACCTCTCCGTACGCCAACATTTACGGGCTATCGAACCTTCATAATCATAGTTCGTGCGTAAAGGCAAAGATGAACTATCCTTCATTTGCGTTGTCTCTATGTAGGTGTGAAAATTAAACCGTACATATTAGATAACGCCGATGGTTGACATATTTTGTCAATTAGTCGATAGTTCACGGTCCATCTCAATAGAGGTGTGATTTTCAGGTTTAGTTAGACCGTAGTATTAGTAATAAGTAGCAGGAGCGTGAATGACAGATCAAACGCAAACAATGGCACTAATGGTTCCTCAAAGTAGTGGAAGCCTCGAGTCTTATATTCACTCTGCCCATAGAATTTCTATGTTGGATGCAGAGACAGAACATGAGCTGGCGAAGCGTCTTCAGGAAACCGGTGACCTACAAGCTGCGAAACAACTGATTATGTCGCACTTGCGCTTCGTGGTACATGTTGCAAAAGGCTATTCTGGATACGGTTTACCGCAAGCCGATTTAATTCAAGAAGGCAATATTGGCCTGATGAAAGCCGTTAAGCGTTTTGACCCAGATGTGGGTGTTCGCTTGGTGTCATTTGCTGTTCATTGGATCAAAGCAGAAATTCACGAATATGTGCTTAAAAACTGGCGCATAGTTAAGGTCGCAACCACAAAAGCACAACGTAAGTTGTTCTTTAACCTTCGTAAAACTAAAAAGCGTCTTGGCTGGTTTACGGATAATGAAGTGGGTATGGTTGCTGAAAACCTAGGTGTTTCAAAGTCCGACGTGACCGAAATGGAATCACGCATGGCAGCCCAAGATCCCGCTTTTGATTTGGCCAGCGATAACGATGATGAGAAAGATTATGCACCTATGCATTATCTTGAAGACCATTCATCTGATTTGGCTAACCAAGTTGAAAATGACAACTGGGAAAAAAATAATCAAACCCGCCTGCTTTCAGCTATCAAAACACTTGATGAGCGTAGTCAGCACATTCTTCAGGCTCGTTGGTTAAATGAAGACAAAACAACGCTACAAGAATTAGCGTCAACTTATCAAGTATCGGCAGAGCGTATCCGGCAACTTGAAAAGAATGCGATGAACAAACTAAAAGGGCGAATGGAAGCTTAAGGCTTTTTATTTGCACTGACTAAAACCTGCTTCGGCAGGTTTTTTTATGTCTGGAACATTGGTTCCAGACATTGTTTTGAAATCAAGCTGGGCTTGATAAAGGTCGTGGTGCTTCGCCCACACCAGAGCCAAGGGGCAAAGCGCTTGCGCCCCTTGGCAATCCCTCAGCGCCCCGGCGAAATTTAAAAAGCAAAATTTCCAACGGGGGAGATTAGATTCTGTGAGTAATGGTTATTCAATTTAACACTAGCGTTTAGTTAAAGGCGTATGTCTTTAAATTGATAACTCAAATGCTGAATGATTGTGCTTTTCGAAACCAGTGTAGATGCAGCTGAGGCCGTCGAAAACAGGGATGTTTTCGTTGAGCTTACAGGGATGTACTAGCAGCGAGCCTCAGTGGCGTCTGCACATACGCGTGCCGCAGGCAATTAGTTGCACTCGATGCTGAAAGAGATCAATGAGGTTATTAGGGATACTGTTAGAACAGTTAAGCTGCTGTGTTTGAGGGTTAAAGCCACCATGGCTAAATGATTGTGCTTTCTAACCCTGTCTAGATACGGCTGAGGCTGTCGAAAACAGGGCCCATTCTGTTTCAGACAGAATTTGGCATTTCCTCCGTCCCTGGAGATCAGATGTTTTCGTTGAGCACATGGACTCTCTCTTTTATAAAGAGTCGCAGCGAGCCTCTGTGGCGTCTGCACATACGGTCGTTCATTCACATCCATGTGGTCACGAGATTCGGACATCCTGTCCAGCACCACCGCAGGTAATTGGAACCACTGTGGCTGGAGTTTTCTTCTCTTGTAGAAGGGTGAGACTGGATTTATGGACGAGAAAAGGAAGCTCACGGGTATATCAAGTGAAGCTTGATAAAAGTGTCAAAAGGTGATTAAAATTCAACTCACTATTTTGGTAGAAGAGCTGCTGCAATAATCTGTTTCCGTACTACTTTAATTCCTGCAGTGGTAACTTCTGGCCATGGGTAGTAACACCTTGGGCGCTTAAAACGGGCTATTTTGTCGGCGAGGAACTCAGTTAAATCTGCTTCCGAAAGCGGGTTAGCTGAATTATTAGCAGGTTTAATAATGGCTGCTGGTAGTGTGCCAAACTTGGCATCAGCTTTAGGGAAGACGATGGCGTCAACAATTAAGGGGTGTAGCTTTAACGCGGCTTCAACCTCTTCTGGTTGTAAGTTTTCACCGCCGCAGACAAACATGTTGTCTAAACGGCCGTCAATGCACAAATTACCGTTGTTATCCCAGTGACCTAAGTCTGTACTTCGAAACCAGCCTTGTGTCTCTAATCGCTTAGCTAGAGGCTTATTAAGGCCATCGACACCAAGGTAGCCAAGAAACAAACATTCGCCCTTTAACCATATCTCACCGTCCACTATTTTCAGCTCTCGATGGGGTAAAACTTGGCCGCTTGATCCGTCTGCACGGGCGATGCCAGTGGTGATCTGTGAGCCCATCTCGGTCATGCCGTAACTGGTAAAAGCGTTAATATTGAGCACGGCAAGTTGGTTGAGTAGATCGGCTGAAATCGCGCCACCACCTAACAGCATCGCTTTGACTTGATGTAAGCAGTGAGTGTCAGCGCTCAGTAACGGCTGCAGTTGCGTGCTGACCAATGACAAATGGCTGACTTGGTCTCTGGTTAATTGCTTGGCGAGGCTGATTGATTTATCTTCAAATACCACGCAGGCACCCACGAGTGCACAACGATTGAGAATAGCCAGCCCACCGATATGAAACAGCGGCAGCGAGAGTAACCAGCTATCTGTCTCCATAATATCGATCAACGTTTTAGCGCCTTTGGCACTGGCGATATGGTTCTGCAGGCTATGCACTGCGGCTTTGGGTAAGCCAGTACTCCCTGAGGTGAGAATGGCATCTACCGCTTGCTTAGGATCGATCTTGAGCGGTTGCTGAGAACTTGTTTTGTCAAACTCAAATTCTAGCAAGCGAGTGTTATCTGGGCCCAGTGTCAACAGTTCAGCTTTTAGATCTGGTAATAGGGCGTGGATGTTATTGGATAGCCAACAATAGCGATATTGATGGGTTTGGATTAACTCAATTAGTTGTATTTGCGCAAAGCGTGGTGACACAGGGCAAAACAGAAGGCCATTGTCGACGCATGCCCAATAAAGCTTGAGTAGCTCAGGGCTATTATTGGCAATACAAGCGACTCTATCGCCTTGCTGCAACCCTGCTTGCTTAAGCTGCTCACCAATCGCAATGACGTGCTGGCTTAGTTGCTGATAACTGATAGCCTTGCCACTCACTTTATAGGCAATTGAATCCGGTCGCTGTAGAGCAACCAGATGAATAGGTGATTGAATGCGGGCGTTAGCAGCACGGTTCGGCATAAGGGTCTAGCCCAACGCGAGTAGCAGTTGCAGATCGCCTAACTGCAGGCATTTTGCTTTACCTGTGCTTTGCAGCAGGTCTTGGCTAAATGCGCTTAAGGTGTCGATCCCAGGGATCTCATCTGGGGTCATAATGCTGGCCAAACGGCTGAGGGCAGCAATACCTAAACTGGCTTCCAAACTTGAGCTTAATATTGAGCGAACCCCATGTTCAGTGGCCAAATGCTGCAGCGACTGCAACTTCTCTAAGCTACCGATCAGCATAGGTTTGATGATAATAGCGCGGAGACCAGCTTGCATTTCAAACTGGTAGTGTGGGTCATTGAGTGACTCATCGAGTGCCCAAGGTGCTCCAATCGCGTTATAAAATTTTGGGTTATCGGCAGGTTGCTTGCAAGGCTCTTCAATGTACTCAATCGCATGCAAAGGAATACAGGCGATAAACTCAATGGCTTGTTGTAACTCAAAACCGCGGTTTGCGTCGAGTCGGAGTTTTAAATCGGGACGTATGGCTAAGATCTGATGGATCAACTGGATCTCATCTTCAAAGGACGTTTGTGCGACTTTGACTTTAACCGCATGAACGTTGTTAGCCAGCGCCGCCACACGCTCAGTAACGACCGTTAATGGCTCATCTTGATTATGGTAAATAAGCGGAATGGTGCGAGTCTCAAGACTGTGTCCATCGAGTGATCCCATCAGTTTGGCATGCAGTAAACTTAAACCATAGCTGATTGCGTTCTGCTCGGTTTCATCTGCAAAATCAAGCAGTCTAATCACTGGTTGTTGATGCAGCGCAGCGAGATATTTACTGAGTTGGTCGCTTGTTTGCAAAAGAGAGTGCTGACTAAAACCGGTTAACGGATGTCCATCGATATCAAGACCTGAAAGCGGTGAGATCTCCACCTGCTCAGTTCGCTCATCTGTAGCGGAACTGATTGTTGCGCTGAGCACCAAACCATGGCGCTGATCGATGCGTTGCTTACCCACGGGCAATAATCTATCGAGATCAATAGTGTATTGATAAAGGCTAAGTTTAGTGAGGATCATTAAGTGGGCCTATTGGATGATGGATTAGATGAGCATGGCTTAAGCAGCTGTAATACCTGCTTGCTAAACGCCATGGGTGCAGCACTATGGACATTATGGCCACTGGCCGCAACGCTATACATAGCGATGGGATATTGTTGCTGCCAGCGAGTCGCGAGTGAGAGAAATTTTTGGTCGTCAGAACCAGCAATAAAATAGCATGGCGCAGATATTATCGCTGGAGTGTCCCAAAGGTCAGCTTGCTCAGCGAGTGAAGTGGCTTGATAACAGTTGCCTAGGGCTAAGACTTGGTTGCCGCGGCGCTGCTGGATCATCGCTTGACGTTTGCTGGCACTAAGGTCGGCAAATACGGCTTGTTGATACCAAAGCGCTAAGAAATTCTCGATAGTCAGGCTATTTAATTGAGTTGCCCAGCGCGCATCACTGGTTTTTCTTGCGGCTCTGTCATCGGCAGATTTCAGCCCTGGATGGCACGACTCGAGTATTAAGCTCAAAATATTATCGGGGGCTTGCCGCGCAAGGTGCAGCGCAATACGGCCACCGAGTGAATAGCCAACCAAGTGATACTGCTGGATCTTAAGCTGTAATAGTGTTTGCTGGATAAGGGCGGTGCAGGCATCAAATCCAGGTGTTGGCAATGTATGGTTAAGGCTCTGGCCGTGGCCAGGTAGATCGATGCTAATGCAATAATATTGCTCCGCGAGCACCTCAATAACCGCAGACCAATCGGCTTTGCTGCCTAAAAAACCATGCAGCAGCACCATTGCTGGCATGCTGGGGTTACCTTGGCATTGATATGCCAACATCAGCTTTGTTTCACCCAAGTCGCGATATGCGCAATCTGGTCAGTGGCTTGGTTTTGCGAAACGCTCACTTCGATGACTGACGGCCCAGCGTAGGTCATGGCATATTCGTAAGACTCGATAAAGTCATCGAGATCGTCAACTTGGTTGTAGGCTAAACCAAACATTGCCGCACCAAAACCAAACTCAAGCCCATGGGACAAACGATAGTAATCGGTTCGTAGCTGCTCGTTTGGCACAGGCAGTAGATTAAAAATGTTACCGCCATCATTATTGAGGATCACAATGATTAATGGACTGGTGACGCTGCGCGCAATCGCCAGAGAGTTGAGATCGTGTAATTGAGAAATATCGCCAATAATCAGTGTGGTTGGCTTTTTTTCCGCAATGGCAACGCCGCATGCGGTGGCGAGTAAGCCATCTATCCCTGAAGCACCGCGATTGGTGAAAACGGTGGCGTGTTCTGCACTAATAGGGGCAAACATATCAAATAGTCTGACAGGCAAACTGTTACCAATAAATAGCTGGTGCTGGTTCGTTTGGCGTTTGGCTATTGCTCGTATGGCCTGCGCTTCACCGAATTGAGCATGATCAATTTGCTGCTGGTATAAGGTTTCTAGCGCTTCATTCTGCTGCACTAATGCTAAGGCCCATTGAGCCTGAGATGAGCGTGGCCAAGGTAGCGCGCTAAAGGTGTTAGCGTGCGCAATCCATACCTGTTTAGCTTTATGGTTAGGGTCGAGCCTTTGTTGCTGCGGCAGTACTTGCCAGTAGTCTTTCCAGTGATGCTCGCTCAAATAACTGCTCAAGCGTTTTGACAAGATACGTCCGCCAAACACAATCACTTTTTCGGCCTGTGCTAGCAAAGCTTGCGACTTAGGTTGCAGTAACAGTTGGTCGATATTACCAATGGCGGCGCTGCTTTGTCGCAGTTGCGATTGGGCATCGGTCACTATGGGCCAGCCGAGCTTTATCGACAATGCGATCAGTTCCTCGGGGTGATGCTCTGGAGCCAGTGTCGCCGCGACAATAATGCCTTTACCATGGACAAACCTTGCCAGCGCATCATGGGTTGGCAGTTGTGAAGCGGTTTGGGCTGCGTACTGAATATAAGGTGCTTTAGTTTGCTGCCATTGGGCTATCGGCTTTAAGTAATGACTAAAGTCTGCTTGGGGCGCTGCAGGGTAGAGTGGCTCGCGGTACATACAGTTTATATGCACGGGTTGTGTTTGGTTACTGACGGCATCATCGATTGAGCTCAGTAATGCCGCTGGGCTAATGCTCTTGTCTGGCGTGGGCAAGTTTAGTGACTTGGCATATTGAGCGAAAATAGCGGGCTGAGTCATCGCTTGGTTAGCGCCACAATCGATAAGCTCTGGTGGACGATCGCCTGAAAGCACAATCAGTGGAACTTGGGTTAGCCAAGCTTCAATAACAGCTGGATAAAGGTTAGCCACTGCGGTGCCAGAGGTGGTGATGATAGCCACTGGTGCGCCACTGGCCTTGGCTATGCCCAGCGCCATAAAGCCTAAGCCTCTTTCATCAAAATGCAGATGTTGGCATAGCTTGCCCTGCTTAGCCGCAGCAAGGGTTAAGGGGGTTGACCGTGACCCTGGCGCCATACAGACATGTTTGACCCCTAGACGAGCAAGCTCCTCTAAGATTAATGTTCCCCAAAGCAGGTTTAATTCAGCTGTATGTTTAGTTTGCATAGATAATTACCATCCCAATGATAATGTTAGTTTAACTTGCTTTAGGGCAAAGGAATATGATCGTCCTTGGTTTTCTTAAATCTAAGGATTTTCACTGGCAACGAATAAATCAATAGTCGGTTTTCGACCGTTAAGCACCTAGCAATAGGTGTAACCGTGATTAACATATCGGAATGTTGAATTTATCGCAGGGCTTATGAATGTATTCTTGGTAAGTGGAGCGTTTAAAATTATCTCCTTTGGCAAAAGATATCATTTCTTTTTACGACCAAATGACATTGTTAACTCGCTGTGAGATCAACACAAAATGTTATTGTCGATTTTGTCACTGCTCTGGGTGATCGCACTTAAATTATTGCTTTCAAAGGCTGCACAAAGTAATACCAATTGTATTAAGTATCTGTTCATTGAGTGCTTTGAAAGTCACCCTACAGGAAGCGCTAAATACTTAATACAATTGCTATGGCGGCGGTTATTTACGCAAGCCATCAAGATGATTTTCCAAGGCATAAATACCATATACACCATTTGGACGATGCTGTAAAATTGCGGAGTGACAATAATATAAGTTCAAACGTTTTATTTATATCGAGAAGAAGATTGGAGTTAAAAAAGCATTGAAAAGTAAGGGCTTTACACTCATCGAGCTGGTGGTAGTTATCATTATATTGGGGATCCTTGCGGTCGCCGTAGCTCCAAAATTTTTAAACATAAGTCGCGATGCACGTATAGCATCTCTAGATGGGTTTGTCGGTGCGGTTAAATCAGCGAACTCAATTGTTATGAGTAAGGCTGTTCTCGCGGGAGTTGCATCGGCTAAAGTTGAAACAAACATCCCGAATACTGATTTATATGTGCTTGACGGTAATATGAGCATTAAGCCTGAACACATAGAAGCTGCAATGAATGTTGATGGGTTTATGATTACTGATTATTCATTAAATGAGCGCATTCCAAGTGCTTTCGTATATTTGGGGGATAAAAAATTAGAATATCCAGAGCTTAGAGCCATGAGGTGTTCTGTTCTCCTTTCACGATCAGTCGTCGGTGGCGATATTGTTACCCGTGAATTGCAGGTGGAAAAAATTTACGATGGCTGTTAAATTGAATTAGACATTATGTGGGCCAGAGCAAACTTTAGTGCCAAGCGTTCGGTTTGGGATTTGACCTTTAATCGAAAGTTCTGAAGTTCGAAATAATCGAAATAATCGAAAGTTGGCAGCCACTCCTTAAGTCTCTCTTGTCAAAAATAGTGTTAGCAATGACTGATACACTCCTATTGAAGATAGTAATAACCCGTAAACGCGGCAGTGGTTAGCATAACGCCGACTGCTAACCAGCAGACAGATTGCGGCTGATTGCCCTTAGAGAGTGTTGGCCAGCTTAGGGCCATTGCTTATCAAGCATCAAGGCCTGCGCTAAAACAGAGTTAGGAGGAGTCCGGAGGGTGTTGCCATAACATGCCAGTGGCAATGACTAGCGGCATGGCAAGTCAATTATCGCTTTCCTTCTTACATCATTTTCAGTTTCATATGATTAACCTTGATTGTCTATCCACTCACTCATCACCACATGCGTTTTAATTTTGGTGATATCGTCTTGAGCATCAATAAACTCACGGATCTCGTGTAGGCGTTTCATTGATGCCGCAGTGGCATAGACCAGCAGATCCATATCGCCAATAATACCAGTTGCATTAAGTATCTGTTCATTCAGTGGGAATTCAAAGCGCTGAAGGCAAGTCGGGAACTTGAAGCTAATAGTAATTCTATATCAAGAGTTTTCGTCGAAGCATGCAGCGCTTTGAAACCCACCCTTTGGGAAGCGCTCACGCATTCCACTTCTGCATTGCATTGGCTCACAAGGGAATAACCATTCTGTCGTCAATGCGCCTTAAATTGAAAAGCTTGAGCGCTTCTGAATTGACAACATACTTGATGCAACTGGTATAAACCCTTTACAAGTAATGATTTCTGGGATGGTATGGAAAATTTTGACGACATCGGCACAGTTGGCGCATTTGTGTTGGATCTCAAAGTAGGCTGAGACCCCATCAGTTTGGGATGCACTTAATATCACTTGATAACCACGAATAGTACCCGATGTTTCCATCTTCTTTATTCGCTCAGTAACTGCAGAGCGAGATAGGTTCACTGCTGCGGCAATGTCTGAGATGCTGCGGCGAGCATCTGTTCTTAGGGCACTTAAAATGGCATTATCAAACTTATCCATAATCAATTCCAACATAATGACGGTAGATTTGGTGAAGGTGACGGCGATCAAACGCAGAAAGCTAGTCAGTCTAGAATTATAATGGTGCCATTGTAAACCAGAGCTTATAAGACATGAATCAAATACAAGGAACCATAGGCCGCTGGCAAGGTGCCGGGCTTATGGCCACCACTTTGTTGGGCACCGGCGTGTTTATCCTGCCACAAATGACAATAGTGACCGCTGGGCAAGGCGCATTAATCGCTTGGCTAGTATTAACGCTAGCGATTATTCCGGTGACGCTGGTGTTTGGACGTTTAGCCAGTCTGCTACCCCACGCCGCAGGGCCGGCCTATTTTGTAGAGCAAGCGTTTGGTCGTACTGCTGGACGAACGATTGGCTTGATGTTTTTACTGGTGGTGCCCATCGGTGCTCCGGCCGCTATTCTAATGACCTTTCAATTCGTTAATGCTCTAGTGCCGATAAATGGTTGGGCGCAAGTTGGCACTGAGTTGTTATTGCTAGGAGTGCTGCTGTTACTTAATTTACGCGGCATTCAAGTTTCGGCAAAGCTGCAGTTTGGGTTAACGTTAGCGATTGTCTCGGTTGTGGTCGCGCTATTTGGCGGTGTTGGCTTGAGTTTGTCGGAGCTTGAATCTTTTACCCATCAAGATGCACCTAATGTGAGCCTAATCATGGCCGCGGTCGGTATCGCATTCTGGAGCTTTTTGGGTATCGAAGCGATGACGCATCTTGCCAATGACTTTCGTCAGCCTAAGCAAGATATGATCCCAGCAATGCTCATCGGCACCGTGTTGGTTGGCGTGGTTTATTTAGCCTGTACTTTATTACTATTGGTCGTGCCAAGCGATACACCAGTGGCGATGGTCGGGGTGTTCGACAGCTTATTGGGCGGCTATGGCGCACAGGTGATTGGCGTATTGGGGATAGTGAGTGGTTTGGCTACCGTTAATGTTTATACCGCGAGTGTCTCTAGATTAATCTGGAGCTTTAGCCGAGATGGCGTATTGCCCAAATACTTTAGCCAATTGAATCAGCATCATTCACCTGCTCGTGCTGCAATAGCGGTGCTGATTGCGATGGCATTAGTCATTATAGTGACCTACGCAACAGGTCAGCAGTTAGAAGATCTTATTGCGTGGAGCAATGGGGTGTTTGTGATTATCTATTTGGCCGCTATGTTTGCTGCGGCTAAATTACTGAGCAAGCGCTACTTGCCATTGGTGATACTGAGCTGTGCATTATGCGCTGTTATTGGTTTTGCTTTAGGTTGGAATATGACCTACGCGATATTATTAATGCTGGTCCTGTTTCCCATGTTGTGGGCGCAGAAAACCCACCTGAATCGAAAACAACTCGCGTTGTAGCAGCGGCAATAGCCGTTTGCTCAAGGTTTTTGTTGTGTTTCAATTGCGATGTTGCGCATCTGAATGAGTTCGCTATGCCTAAGGTGTAGCAATTCAGAAGTGCGACGGATCATCTGGTCTTCATATTGGCACAGGTGACCGTCAACATAGGCTAAGCGCCACATTGCGAGGATCAAATGCTGTTTTTGCTCGATATCGAAGTTGTCATTAATAGCTTGAGTAAACTCATAAAGTGAGGTTGAATTTTGTTGTGACACGGTCGCATTGGCGATTAATGCGCTGACATCTTCTATCGATAAGCCCAAAGTAGTGGTGAGAAGCTCAGGTAATATCTTGGCTTCCTCATCTGACATGTTCTCATCGGCCATGACGACTTCTAAAAGCAAACTGGCTGCGGCAAGGTTAAGGTGCTGCGCCTGCTCTTCAGCAGAAAGCGTGTGGTGTTGAGCTTCAAAAAATTGTTTTAGCTTGGCAAGCATGCAAGTTCCTCAAAGGTGATTATAAAAATTAGAACATTAAATCGCATGAGAGTTCCATCTTGACTAGGGGCAGTTGATCTTTCACGGTTGTTTTTGCCGCAGTTTATTGGCTATTTTGACAAGGCGGAGGCTATGTCGTTTAGTCATTCTCCACAAATAACCTACAACACAGTCAAAATAGCCAAGAAGCGCGGCCCTTCGGGTTCGTTTCATTGCTTTTATTACTGCGTTACGAGCTTTTCGCTTAGCCAGCTAAGCAGCATCGCTCAAGCCTTGTACTAAAATCATTGAATTCGAACAAAAACTAAGCTCGAAAGATCAACAGCCCCTAAGCTGAGTGCTTCAACAATAGCCAAGATGGATAAATCTTTGGTTTACAATATAGCGCCAAGTCCTTTCATGAGTAGGTCTGAGGTGCCAGAAGTGCCATTCGTGTCGAGGTAACCCTTTACGATATCAATCATAGGTGCGGCTAAATCTTTAGAAATACCTAGCTTTTCAAAAGCGTCGTATACCATAGCACCGCCCTGCAGTGAGTCACCTAATCCACCCGCTTTAGATAATAAGCCTGACATACCTGAATCGTTGTCGAGCTCTGGCACTGCACCTAGCAAACCATCAATACCGGGGATAGAGTCCGAAATTGAGCTGAAATCACTGCTGCCCAGTGAAGACTGTGCGAGTGATAACAAACTGCCTAAACCGCCTTCTGCTTGGCCTTGGCTCAAGCCCAATTGCGACATAACATTACCGACTAAATCATCAGACTGTGAAGGAGTTGAAACCGCTTTGGTTGCTTCTGCTAATGGGTCGAATCCGTGGGCGTTAATCTGAGTTGAGAATATGCTGAGAAGGGTCAGAATACTTGCAGTGAATAATTTCATAAGGGCCATCCTTTTAAGTTAAATCTGTTGTGTTTTTTTAGGAGTTTAACGGTTTTAACAAATTGTTTGCAGTTTTTTTACTTTTAACAAATAGCGAATACGTGATTTCAACTGTGCATTAATTACCAAACTTGGGTATCCTTAGCCCTAATTCGTGTTACTCGATTTCATTTTTTGGAAAACTCTATGTCATTATCAGCAATCTTGACTCAAGCATTTAACTTTTTTCGTAATAATATTAGCCAATTAGCGGCTTTGACTGTTCCAGTGTTGTTTATTCAAGTGGGTATTCAGCTGTGGTTGAGTTTAGAGATAAACGCTGCTGATCTTGAAAACCCCCAGTTCGGCACCAGTCATATGGTCGCTATGATGGTGTTGTTGCTGGTATTTTCATTTTTAATTGCCGCATTAACGCTATTTTTAGAGATCCGTTCACAGGGACACAGTCCTAGTAACGGCATGATATTAAAAACCAGTTTGAACTTTGTTCCTGCGCTATTGTTAGCTGGCGTCTTTTCGGGTCTAGCGGTACTGGCACCTTTCTTCGTGCTACTCGCGATCAACCCTATGCTGGGAATAATTGGTTTGGTGATGAGTGTTTATCTTTTTGCTCGGCTGGCCTTTGTTAACTTCATGGTGGTCGTTGAGCGATTGACACCCATGGAAGCCATTAAGCGTAGCTTTGCATTTAGTGGACCGATAACACTGAAAACAATAACGGTATTATTACTGTATATTCCGGTCTCTTTGGTGGGAAGCGTACTAGCGATGGCGACACAACTTGGCGGTCTACCGTTACAGTTAGTGGGTGAAGTTATTGTGGCATTTTTTGGCTTATTCGTTAACGTGGTCCTATTTCGTTTATATATGGTGTCACGTGAACAGCCAGATACAGCCGGTAACCTAGAGCCGTAACCCTCAGTATTGAACATCGGCAATGATGGCGAGTGTTTTGGATGACATGCGCCATTGTTCTAGCTAATTCAACGTAACGCAGGTGGTAAACGGCGTGGGAGCATATCTTGTTAAACGATATTGAATTCGTTAATCAGTTTTCAGTCGAGCTGGGACAGGATTATCGCAAGGCTAAAAGCTTTGTAACTGATGTGCCAACGCAAGCTTTGCTTCATGTCAGAAGCTTTAGCCATAAGCTCACCAGCTTATTGGCTGAAGAGCATGCTATCGATTTCGATAGCCCCAACCTTTACGATCGGATTGAACTGCTAAACCAACGCAGACTTATCGATGTTAAAACCACCCGAGCTCTACATAAACTGCGTGCCGATGGTAATCGTGGTGCCCATCCTGAAAAGTATCACCTTACTCCTGAGCAATTGCAGCAGTTAAGTCAGCGCGCAATAAAAAATCTACTCTTGCTGGTGGATTCACTGTTTAGTCAGGTGACGAATACGAGCAAGCCAGAATATTACTTTGAAGAGTTTGATGCCTTAGCGGGTAGAGACTTGTGCTATCGCGCGGTGATGGAGCGAGATGCAGAATCGCAATATCTGGTCGGTATGTCGCTTAAGACACGAGCGTTAATGCAAAGAGAGCAGGAATTAGCATTACAAGAAAGCCGTGAAGACAGGGTTGAAGATCGCTCTACTGCATCGTTTAAGCAAGCCAGCTATTGGTTTGCGCAAGCCGCCAATGATGATGTGAATGCCTTATATGAACATGGCGTATCATTAGTCCATGGTTACAGCGGTGAATTTGATGTTGTAGCGGGTGAGCAGGCGATTGCTTCAGCGGCAGCTGAGGGGGTTGCTAATGCCATGGCGTTGTTAGGTTACTTCTATTTAGTCGGTAGTCAGCATTTTGAAGCCGATGTTCAGCTTGCAGAGCGTTACTTGAGTCAAGCAGCGAAGCTTGAGCAATCAGAAGCTATGGCAAATCTGGGTGTACTTTATTATCAGCAATCTGATCTAAAAACGGCTTATAAATATATCAGTCGCGCAGCAAAAGTCGGCTTCCCGCATGCACAGTACCATCTGGCACTGATGCTAGCCCGCGGTGAAGGCTGCGATGCTGATGCGGTACAAAGCGAACATTGGTTGGCTGAGGCTGCAGAGCAAGGCCAAGTCGATGCTATGTTCTCTAGAGCGCAGTCGATGCTACATGATGACACTGGATTAGGTGATGATTACTCTCAAGCAGAAAGCTATTTACGTGAAGTGATTAAATACGGTCATAGCGTGCCAGCGATGATAGAGCTGAGTATTGCGCTTGCCGACGGCATGCTGGGGCGTATCGATGTGGTTGCTTCAGCCTCGTTATTGAAACTGGCCCGGGAGCACGCTAATGATGAAGAGCTGGCGGTTATCGAACCCTTATGGGCTTCACTTGAGCAGCAAGTGCTCTCTGTGATTAAAATGACAAACTCACCTCAAGAAAAAGAAGCGTTAGCAAAAGCGGCTGAATTACTTAGCTAAAGTCATTTATTTGCGTTTTATAATGTACTCACTACTAATGCATATTAGTTTGTTCCACCTTTCCTAAGCGGTATGAATGAACCTGATTGAACTGAATATTTTGTATCCAGGTTGGCTATAATTCAGTGAAACAGCGGATTGAAAACATAGTGTCGTTGATTTATCTCCTCTGAAGCATCACTGCTGACAGTACACTTTTTGTCACATGACGATGTGAATTATTCGTTAACCACTCGTTGTATACATTATTCAATGCGTGTACATTGACGACAATCTACACGCTGGAGCGCCACATGCCTTACTCTGCTAACAAAGAAGCAAAATCCATTGTTACACCTCTCACGGATCTTAACGCCAGCAACCAAGAACTTAATCAGTTTGCGGAGCGCTATACTCGATTTGCGCTTGCAATCGGACAGCATGACGAACTTTACGTTGATGCGTATTTTGGCCCTAGAGCATGGCAAGAGGAGGCTTTTTGGCAGCCATTAACAGAGCTTAGGTCGCAATACGAAGAGGGCTGTCAGGTGCTTGCGGTTATTGGCGAAAATCATCTTGATAAAGAATTGAGTGGTCGCTATTGTTTCCTCGAAAAGCAATGGCTATCGATTGGTGCGTATTTAGATCTATTGGAGGGGAAGCCCCTTAGCTTTGGGGAAGAAGCTCGTCGGCTGTACGATTCAGCGGTCGCTGAATACTCATTAGCAGAATTGAACAGTATCCATATAGAGCTCAATACTTTATTGCCTGGCGAAGGGGCATTAGCAAGCCGTTTGGCCGAATTTAAGTTGTCTTATATTGTACCGAAAGATAAAGCCGCTGCAGTATTTAACGCGGCGATTGATAAAGCGCGTGAATTGACTAAAAAGCAGTTCATATTACCTGCCCATGAGAATTGTGAAATTGAGTATGTTAATGACAAAGTGTGGACCGCATATAATTGGTACAAAGGTGATTACCATAGCTTAATTCAACTCAATCAAGATCAACCGTTAACGATTGACCGTTATTTGGAGTTAGCGACTCACGAAGGCTATCCTGGTCATCATGTCTTCAATGCCCTGCAAGAGCAGTTGTTGGTAAAAGAAAAAGGTTGGTTGGAATATTCAATCTATCCTTTGTTCAGTCCAATATCTTACCTTGCTGAAGGCAGCGCTAATTATGCTTTGCGTCTATTGATGAGTCAGGATGAGAGGGTGTCATTTGAGCGTGATGTGTTAATGCCGTTGGCTGGCCTCGAGGCGGACCTTACTCTGTTCCACCAGGTGTTTGCTTGTATTAAGCGGCTTGGGTACTTTGAAAACCATGTCAGTAAATTATTAACGGATAAAAAGATTGATCATGAAGAGGCGACTCGTCTGCTGGTTGATGACGCGTTTTATACTCACTCAAAAGCGGAACAACGCACTCGTTTCTTTGAGCAAAATCGTTCGTATATTATTAACTATAGTGTTGGGGAAGATGCTGTTGCTGAGTGGGTGGAGAGTGGAACTGCTGATAAAGCGATACACTGGCAGCGATTTGAGGCCTTATTATCAAGACCTCGTAGCGCATCAGCAATGAAAGTTACTCGTTAGGATTATGCTCAAAGATACGGCCTGCTGCCGTTGATTGAGAAGTGTTTTCTCGGGAAACGTTTTCTTGAGATGTATCGTCTTTCTGAAATTTTTGTCCAGCTTGCTGTTTATTGAAACGGGCGAGTTGACGCTTTAGGTAAACGCGACCAAACAAGCTTAATGCCATAAATGTGATGGCGCCGAAAAGCAGCAAAAAAGGCAGCGCGACGAGCGCTAGAGTCATAAAGGCCAAACCGATAATGAATGCTAACCAGCCACGAGAGCCAGAAAATCGATTTTGCATTGGGTTGCTTTGAAACGAGTTATAAATCATATCTTCTCCAAAATGTCTTAGTTGTTAGCTTACACTAAAAAGATTAATAGCAACTGAATGGGCAAGTTAACGGTTTTAATATTGCCGATTATCTAAGCAGAGATCACGTTAATAAAGGTTAATCTTGTTCTGCGTTCAAAAAGTGCTTTAAGTCAGGTGAATTGAAAGCTGTTGCAACACTTTGACAAATAACATTTTTCACCCACTGGTGCCCTGGATCATCATCGTTTCTTTGGTGCCAAAGCAATACATAGGCAAGTGGCATGAATTCGAAAGGCAGTGGCAGTTCCGCTAGCGGGTACAATTTCTTTGCATGTTGGGCAAAACTCGCGGGCAGGGTAAATATCAAATCACTATGGGCGCAGATACTCGCAGCGCCATAAAAGTCAGGTACAGTGGTACTGATCCGGCGATGATGCCCTAGATCTGCCAGATGATAATCTAATGCCCACCAATCATTGCCTTCACAGCGCACCTGTACATGAGACATCTCTAAATAGATATTTAGATCCCAGAGGCCGGTTGCAATCGTAGCCAGCAAGGGGTGATCTTGCCTGACTAAGCAAACTTGCTCATCGGTGAATAGGGTCTGGTGTGCAATACCTTCTGGCAGGCGATCAATTTTAAAAGCGGACTGAGGGTGAAGATCACGCCCTGAAATACCGAAATCTATCTGACCTTGCTGAATCGCTAGGGTCGAGTTTTCCGTCCAAACATAGCTGTCTAATTTAAGATTGGGTGCCTTGGTCAGCAAAGGGCCGATAAAGTAGGGGATCAGCGTTTCATATGCACTCTCAACCATAGAAAATGAAAACTGCCGAGTGCTGCTGCCAGGTTCAAAACTGGGGGGTAAAGTCAGTTGATATAAGCTCTGTAAACTTTGAGGCAGCAATTTTCCAAGTTGTACGGCATGGGCAGTAGGCCTTAAGCCATGCGCCGTGCGTAAAAAAAGTGGATCGCCTAAGGTATCTCTCAAACGATTAAGGCTCTTACTCAATGCTGACTGACTTACATGTAAGCGATTTGCTGCTCGGGTAACACTTTGCTCCTCCAATAGTATTTGTAGAATGACGAGTAGGTTTAAGTCGATACGTGCCAAATTCTCTAATTTCACGAGATATTCCTCAATGGAAATTCATTATGGAAATAATATCATTTCTGTTCATACCATAGTTTGATTAATATAGCCGTGTTTACAATATTTGAGAAAGATAATGCGCCGTAATTTACTCCCTATTTTAATGTCGATGGTTGTACTCAGCCCATTGGCGATCGATATTTACCTTCCTTCTATGCCTGCTATGGCGACTGAATTTGCTGTTTCGGCTAGTCAAATACAGTCGACTTTAGTGTTGTTCCTTTTTGCTATGGGAACGGGACAATTATTAATTGGACCGTTAGCCGATAGATATGGCAGACGACCTGTCGCATTGGGCGGTATTATTCTTTACATCGCCAGCAGTATCCTTGCCGCCGTTTCCGTTGAATTTCACTGGTTGCAGTTTGCGCGTGTATTGCAGGGCTTAGCGGCTTGTTCGACCTCTATTGTGGTCTTTAGTGCGGTACGTGACTGCTTCACTCCAAAAGAGAGCGCGCGTTATTATAGCTATCTTAACGGCATGATTTGCGTTATCCCTGCATTGGCACCAACCTTGGGTGGTTTACTGGCATTGCAGTTTGGTTGGCGTTCGACCTTCGTGTTTATGACGTTGTATGCGATATTAATCCTGATTTTTGTGGGTTATCGCTTACCGGAAACACGTCCTAAAAGTACCGATAGTTCAGGGCCATTATACCGTTGGGCTCGCTATAAACCCGTAGTGATAGAGACACACTTTTTGTTCTATGCATTTGCCTGCATGGCGGGAATGGCAGCTATTTTAAGCTATGTCTCATACGCTCCGGTGTGGTTGATTGACCGATTAGGGGTATCAGAGTTGATGTTTAGTGGATTGTTCGGTTTAAATGCTGCCGTCAACATCGTCGCTTGTTTTGCCGCGCCTTTAGTCATCAAAAAATTAGGTAACCGTCCCACTGTCATTGTCGCACTTTGGTTTATGTTAGCGTCTGCAGCCACCCAAGTATTGGTGCAGGTGGTTGGCCCACAAACTGGGTTAGCGGCAGCGATTAGCTTTATGTTACCAATGATGTTGCTCTGTATTGGCTTTGCTTTATTGCTTGGCCCTGCAACCAGTATGGCGTTATCCGCATTTGGTGAGAGAGCTGGCACTGCGACGGCAATGCTCGGTTTTATTCAGATGAGCGGTGCGTCACTGCTGACTGCGATAGTGCAACAAACGAGTTTGCCTGCACCTTATGCTGTTGCCGTTATCATGGGCGGATTGGCGATTATCTTGTTGGCTATGATGGCGATGTCTCGCTTTGATCATTGGCATCAAGAGCAGTACGCTCACTAACAAATTAAGGATTAACCGTTAGCGTAACGCGACGGTTAACCGTAAAACACCCTTTGACCTGTATGAATTAACCATTCATGCAGGTTTTTTTTATCCATAAATTGGCTTGGAATTGGTATAAACTAAGCACTATCGAGTTTGTCCCATTATTAGGTTTACACTTTTGTCTCGTCCTAACTGCCCTTCGTGCCACTATCCACTAAAAGCCTGTTTGTGCGCCAGCATCAAAAAAATGCAGGTTAAAACTGAGCTGATTATTTTGCAAGATCCCACTGAAGTGGGCCACGCTAAAAATAGTGTGCGGCTGTTGGAGTTAGTTATTCCTCAGGCGCAAGTCGTGGTAGGCGAAACCGCAGAGGACTTTGCTCTGTTGCGTGAGCAATTGGCTTTGGCCAATAAACCGATATATTTGGTGTATCCATCAACGGCAAGTCAGTCAGTGACTGATATCGTCATTGATACCGATGTGATTCTAATCTTGCTCGATGGTACCTGGCGCAAGGCATATAAATTATTGCAATTAAACCCATGGTTACAGGCTTTTCCGGCTTTGCATCTTGATTTAGATTGCGCTTCTAACTACACGATTCGTAAAGCCAGCCGCAGCGATAGTGTGTCAACATTGGAAGCGAGTGCGATGATGCTAAAAGTGATAGAGCCTGAACAAGATGTGACACCACTAACCGATGCGTTAGCGGCTTTAGTCGAACAGAGGTTAGCGTCAATGCCGGCTGATGTGCGCGCACGATACCAAGAAAATAAATAGAAGTAGGATTTGTGAATTGCATCGTCTCTTACTTAATAAAACCCCATTTAGGTCACGCTAATTCAATAAGAGATAGGGTTTAATAGAGATGTCAGCTAGATTAGTTGATATAAGAGGCTGCCTCTTTCACCGCTTTTGCAGGGAGCGATACTGAATTTATTCAGGTGATTGATGCAGTCATCTTTTAGTACAATGGCACTTATTATTTTAAGCTTTTTTTAGCAAGCTTAATGATTCCGATGCAAAAACCTCGGCCGTAGCTGGCCAGCCAAAGTAATAACCTTGACCATATCCTTTACCCATCTGCAGTATTAGATCTTTTTGCGCTTGGGTTTCAACACCTTCAGCGATATAGCAAATATTCAATGTATGAGCCAGTTGCACCATGGCTTTGCATAACTCTTTGCCTTGAGGTTCGTGCAGTCGTTGCGCGAAACTGGAATCGATTTTCAAGCAATCAATGGGCAAGCTACCTAATCGGCTTAGCGAGGATAGACCTGCGCCGAAATCGTCAATGGCTATGCCAATATTGAGTTGTTTGAGCTCGTTTAATACTGCCGCTATCATAGCGGGTTTGCGGATCAAAGCTGACTCTTCAATTTCAATCACCAGTTTGTCGGAAGGTAATTGAGTTTGCTGCAGAACCTTGGTTAACATTGACAAGAAGTCTGGATGTTCTAACTGCGAAGTGGAAATATTGACCGTGATTTTCAACTGGTCATTGTACTGCGCATGCCACTTACTCATCTGGTTACAAGCTTGCTCAAGAGCCCATAGCCCTACGCTCACCATTGAGTTGGTTTCTTCTAGTAATGGGATAAATTCACGGGCTTCCAATATCTCGCCGCTACTGCGTTTCCATCTTAATAGTGCTTCGACAGCAATCATATTATTGTTTTCGAGATCAATAATCTGTTGGTAAACCAAACTGAATTGACCCAGGCTTTGTGCATGTCTTAGATCATTGAGTATACGCAGTTTTTTCTCTGCTGCTTCTCTGATCGCTGCATTATAGAATCGAATATGATTTGGGCTTTTCTTAGCGGAATACATTGCAGTATCAGCCATGCTGAGCAATTGATTCGCCTCGTCGCTTTGCTGTGGAAATAACGATATGCCGATACTGGTGCTTAAATAAAACTTTTGACCGTCTATCTCAAAGGGGACATCAAACAAGGACAGTACCAGATCTGAAAAAGCTTCTATCTCTTGTTTGTTTTTGCACTTTGGCAGCACTAAGGTAAATTCATCGCCCCCTAAGCGGGCTATCTCTGCATCGTCTAGGCAACAGGTTTCTAATCTAGCAGCCACAAGCTGTAAGACTTTATCACCCGTGGCATGACCAAAACTGTCATTAATATTCTTAAAACCATTGAGATCCAAAAACATCAAGGCGCCAATCATTGTGCTGTGTTGCTTGATATTATTAATGGCTTTATTAAGGATTTTAATAAGGTGGAATCGATTAGGCAGGCCAGTCAGTTTGTCATACATTGCTTGCTGAGTGAGCTTGGCTTCCAGCCGCTTCTTTTCACTGATATCGCTGAATAAGTTAACGAAATAGACGGTATTGCTAGCATAGATACGCCTGCAACTTTGCCAGGCAGGAAATTTTGAGCCGTCGGAACGATATTTCCACACCTCTCCTTGCCAGCTACCTTTGTTTTTTAATGGATTTGGAGCAATGCCATCATTAATCATCGCCTCAAGGTTAAGCTCACTGGGTGTTTTACCCAACATGTGCTCAGCGCTATAGCCGCAAATGCGGCACATCGCTTTGTTTACCGCAAAAATATGACCGTCTTCGTCAGTAATATAAACAGCTTCAGCACTGTCTTCTAAGGTGATCGACATTAACTCTTTGGGTAGATCTTCAAAGCCATTACTTGAGTGTGAACGCCGTTTTCCACGCCTATCCATAGGCGTAAATTGGATTAATACCACATCATTACCATCAAGACTAAACGGATAAAGCGTGACTTTTGTTGGGAGTTCAGTGCCTTGCTGACTTAAGTGTAACCAGTTAAAGGAAACGATCTTTCCTTTGGCGGCTTCACGCAGCTGTTGTTGGCCATATTCGACACTATTTCTTCCAGAAGATTGGATCCTCGGGGAAAAATCATAGGGTGTGGAATGGATGAAATTTTGTTCAATACTTTCGAAATAGCTTAGAGCAACGGAGTTGGCACCAATGAAGCGGTAGTCTTGTACAATTGCCAGAGCGGGCAGAGCTTCAGCGTTTTCAAATTGAATAAGCTGCTCGGAAAGAGAAGGGGTGGCAGATCTCAGACGAGAGTATAACTCTGACCACTTTTGCATACTCATTTTTCCCGTTCCTTCATTACATTATTCAAATAGCAGACACTGACTAAAAGTGAATAAATCTAGCGTTTTAGCAACTGCTTTCCATAAGCGTCAAAAATACCTTTATTTGACGCTTTGTACAAACTTGTTGTAACAAAATTTTATATTTAGTGAATTTACGAGATGTTAATCCTATTTATTGCGGAGGTGTTTACTGAAAACTAACGTTCAAACAAAAGCAGAGTACTGTATTTTTTACATGAATTAGTGGCTTGTTATGGCTGTAGATTGTCGTTGTTGTGAGGTGATTGGTATAACACATTGGTATCAGACCCAAACAAAAAGTGATAAATGAATCATGCTGTTGCTAGAATGTGACTGATTGACTCACACTGATAAAAGGAATTGTTTGATGATGGCACTAAAATCACCTCATATAAGATGGATATTCGGAGTTTTCCTGTGTTTTATCAGTAGCAGTATCATGGCTGCTGATGAGCCATCACTGGCTGAAAGAGGTGAGACTGCAAAGGAACGCTCTTTGACAATAGAGCAAGAACAGTTGAAAAAAGCACGCGAAGCGTCCAGTTTACATGCTGAACAAGAGGAAAAACTGTTGTCGAAGGCTGAGCCAAGCGATTGGGAAAGTCAGCAATATGAAAAAGCTCAGCAGCACTTTGAAGCGCGTGAATCGAGAGAAGAGAAGTACTTACGTGAGGCAAAGGAAGCGGCGAGTAAAGAACGCAAAATGCCTAAACCTATTAAGGACTAGTTAATTATGTTGAGGTTAGGGGCTGTTGCTTATCTGTAGCAATAAATAAGCGCGGTATGAGTGCAAATATGCGATGAAAGTTAAACAGTCCCCTGATACTTATCATCAAAACAATAGCTAAAACTAACCTGAGTAGTGAGACGTCATTTGAGTTTATGTCCTTTATGCCAACAAACGAGTTTGAGCGTATTTCATCAGGATAACGTTCGGGCATATCAACGCTGTGACAACTGCTCTCTAGTCTCTGTGGCGGCTGCGTTTCGATTGAGCGTGATAGACGAAAGAGCGATTTACGATCAACATCAGAATGATCCTGATGATCAGCACTATAGACAATTTCTTGCTCGAGCCATTAATCCGCTATTTGAGCGAATAGAGCCTGATGTAGAAGGGTTAGATTTTGGCTGTGGCCCGGGGCCTACCATTAGCGTGATGGCTGCGGAGTTAGGGATCAAGACTCACAATTATGACCTGTACTACTTTAATGATCCCGAGTTGCTTAGTCGCCAGTATGACTTTGTCACTATGACAGAAGTGATTGAGCATGTGGCAGAGGCACTGCCATTGTTGCAAACGTTAGACTCACTGCTTAAGCCTGGTGCCATTTTAGTAGTGATGACGAAGCGTGTTATTAGTGAAGCGGCGTTTTCAACATGGCACTATAAGCAAGACTTAACTCACATCAACTTTTACTCAATCGAAACATTTGAGTGGATCGCGGCCAAGTTTAATTGGACGCTTGAAGTGATAGGCGCCGATGTGGTGTTTTTGACAAAGCCGCTAGTAGCGGAGGTTAATTGTTATACTTAACAGCTGAGTGTTTCCCCTTTTATCCATCATGATTTTAACGGAATAATAAATATGATAAATCGAATGTCGCGTGTGATTGGTTACGCAGTATTGGTCTCTGGGCTGCTATTAAGTGGCATCGTGCAGGCAAAGGCGCCTTATTCAATCGCATTTCTCAATAAAACTGAAGCTGCACTGGTACTGACCCAAAATGATGATTTCATCCAGCGTGTGAGTCAGTTTGATATCGACGCCAGAATGAAGCAGCCCAATGCACAGTCAAAAAGTGATTATCTTGCTTTTGTCGCGCAGCAGACAATGGATTGGAATGAACAAGAGCAATTAGTGCTCACTAAGGCATTTGACAGTATTAGCGCTAAACTAGTGGATTTAAATATTCATTTACCTGAACCGATTCAGTTTATTAAGACCACGGGGCTAGAGGAGGGCGGCGCTGCTTATACGCGTGGGCAAGCGATAATTTTACAGGCTCGCCAAGTTGCTAATGAAGAGGGGCTTCCGCGGTTATTGGCGCATGAACTGTTGCATGTTTATTCTCGATTCAACCCAAAAGTTAAACAGCAATTATATGGCGCGATTGGTTACCACTATATCGGTGATATTGATTTTCCGAGCAAGCTTGCACAGCAAAAACTCACTAACCCCGATGCACCTGTCAATGACTTTGCAATACGCGTTAACTATAAAGACCAGCCAGTGTGGGTCGTTCCCATTTTATTTGCTGACGTTGCGCAATATGATCTTGAAAGGGGCGGTGAGTTCTTCGATTATCTAACCTTTGAATTTGTCATTGTTGGCCGAGATACTGAAGCTAGCAAAAGCACTTATGATGCCGCTGAAGTTGAAATAGTTGCGGTGCCTGAGCTAAAGGGCTTCTTTAGCCAAGTGGGTCGTAACACCAACTATATTATTCATCCGGAAGAAATTATTGCCGACAATTTTGCTTTATTGGTTATTGAAGAAACCGAATTGAAATCACCAAAAATCTTGTTCAAAATTGAACAGGTCTTTAAGCAACACTAATCGGTAATACTAAACGATATTAAAAATCAGTAATCATTGGTTTTTAGGGTTCTGTAATAAATGGTGCAAGATAACCTTTTGCACCATTTTTTCTGTTTCATCGTGTTCAGTTTCTAAAATTAGCCCATATTGGATCTGTCCTGTTTGACCCTCTGCATCTTGTTGATTCTTCAGGGTGACCAAGGTTTCGATACTGTCGTCTTGCCCTTCAAGGTCGACTTGCAACAGGTATTGACGACCCAATTCAAAGCCTTCTATCTCGTCACCCACAAAAGCGCCCCCCTTGATTGATATATCACGCAAGTTGCCATGAGATACCACATTACGAGTGGTGGTACACACTAGGTTGGCTGTCACGTTAATCGGCACCCGAGAGTGTTGTCTTAGTGCGACCGTTTGCAGCGCTTTGGGGTAATCAATAATTATCCAGCGGCCAACGACGCTGATGATCTTCTGAATACGACTTCTGAAGGCTAGAATGTTAGCGTCATGCTCATCACTATTAACCACGCGCATAATCACGCTTTGATGCTCCCTTACAAATGGAGCCGCCGCTAGCCAAGCTTTATCATTGCCGTGAGCCAGTATTATCGACCGACCGGAGTCCACGCCAATCAACTTACTGCGCAATCGAATCGCTTGAGTGGGTGTCAAAATCTGCAAATGAACCTCTGTATTACAGGTTAAATTATCAAGTGCATTAAAATCATTTTCTGTTGGCATGCTCAGACATATAGTGGCAAAAGTCGTAGCTTGAAGCTAACACACAATCGTGGTTTAGTTGATATTTCACTAAGATATTTTGCTGCATTATGGCTGTCACAATTAAGGGATAACCGCTGCTCACATCGCGTTATTTCGTTGCAGTGCTAGTGCAAAAACGGCTAAAAAATCAAATGTTAGCCAAGCTGGCTGTTACCTTTTATTAACCAATGTTACGATTAATTTACCGAGCGTTACAAATAATGTGCTGGCTTAATTTGATTTTCTCGACGATTTGCTTTGTTATGTCAGCTGGATAATACCAATCAGATTAAATAAGTGGTCTATTTATTAATGTGAATCAATGTGCCTTTACCAGACGTGAATGGCCATAACGAGTGTCTTAATTATAACGTTCACCACATGGTAGAAGTGCATTCTAGCCATTAATAGTGACCAGATAATAAATGAGATTGGTATTAGGGGCTGTTGATCTTTCGAGCTTGGTTTTTGTTCGACTCTTTCCCGTAAAGAATAATGGTTTTAGTACAAGGCTTGAGCGATGATGTTTTAACGTGTTAAATAAGCTTGTAACGCACGCTTGTAGTAAAAGACTAAAAGCATTGAAACGAACCCTAAGGGCCGCGCTTCTTGGCTATTTTTACGGTGTTGTAGGCTATTTGTGGAGAATGACTAAACGACATAGCCTACGCCTTGTCAAAATAGCCAATAAACTGCGGCAAAAACAACCGTGAAAGATCAACAGCCCCTAGTCAATATCGGTAATTAAAACTGATATTTATAGTCATTTAGTTGCTTGCGACTATGACGTAAGTGCTCAAACAAGGAGCGAATAATGAAGCGCTATACAAAGGCATTGTTAGTGTCTGTGGGTATGCTATTGACAGCACCTGCAGTTCAGGCAACAGAAGCCAAAGATATTCAAAGTTTCACGCTGGATAACGGCATGAAAATAATGGTGTTGGAAGACAGCTCGATCCCTAACGCCAACATGTACCTTTTTTGGAAGGTCGGCTCTCGAAATGAGGTACCTGGTATTACCGGTATATCGCATTTCTTTGAGCATATGATGTTCAATGGCGCGAAAAAATACGGCCCGAAAATGTTTGACCGCACCATGGAGGCGGCAGGTGGCGCAAACAATGCTTACACCACCGAGAATCTAACGGTGTATACCGATTGGTTCCCCGCCAATGCGATTGAAACCATTTTTGAGTTGGAAGCAGATCGTATCGAGAACCTCGATATTAGTGCCGACATGGTTGAAAGCGAGCGAGGCGTTGTTGCCTCTGAGCGATTAACCGGGCTCGAAAACTCAAATTGGCGTAACTTGCAAGAGGAGCTTAAAGGCGCTGCCTTTAGAGCGCATCCATATAGTTGGTCGGTGATTGGTCATGAGTCCGATATTGCGGCTTGGACATTAGATGATTTAGTTCAGTACCATAAAACATACTATGCACCGAATAATGCTGTTGTGGTGATTGCGGGTGATGTGAAATTGGCTGACGTTAAACGTCTTGCAGATCAATACTTAGCGCCTATTCCAGCACAAGCACCCCCAAGAGAAGTTAAAACGGTGGAACCGCTGCAAAAGGGTGAACGTCGGGTATATGTTCAAAAAGCGTCGGTAAGTACACCTAATGTGATGTTGGGCTATCACGTGCCTTCGACTTCAAATGCTGATTATTACGCACTGGATCTGTTGTCTTCTATTTTAACGACCGGTAATAGCTCACGCATGTATCAAGGCTTGGTCGATAAGCAAGTGGCGATTGAAGTTGAAACCTACATGCCAATGTCTTTCGATGCGAATCTCTTTTATGTCATGGGTGTGGCTAATCCTGGCGTGACAGCAACTGAACTTGAAAAAGGCATGATTGCTGAGATCAACCGTGTTGCGCGTGACGGTGTGACAGAGAATGAGCTTGAGAAGGTTAAAAACATCAAGTTAATGGGTTTCTATCAGGCGATGGAAACCATTAATGGCAAGGCTAATACAATTGGCACGTATGAACTGTTCTTTGGCAGCTACGATAAACTTTTCAATGCACCGCAAGCCTATAACAAAGTCAGCCCTGCTGATATTCAGCGTGTGGCGCAAACTTACCTTAAACGTTCAAATAGAACTGTTGCTGTGTTGGCTGCTACTGAGGAGACTGACGAATGAAAACCAATGTCTTGAAAATAAAACAAGTTGTCAGTGCAATGACCATTGCAAGCGTTATGGCGCTTACAGGCTGCGCGGCGACAGACATGAAAGCCACCACTGTGGATACCGGCAGTTTTAGTGTGCCCGCCTATCAGCAAATGACGCTTGATAATGGCCTGACTATCTACCTTATGCCGCAAACCGAAGTGCCGTTAATCACCGTGAATGCGACTATTCGTGCCGGTGCGGTGAACGATACTACATCGGGTGTTGCACAGGTGACTGCAGCGAGTTTGATGTTGGGTGCTGCGGGTAAAACGAAGCTGGAAATCGAACAAGAGATCGACTTCTTAGGCGCTAGCCTTTCAAGTGGTGCGGGTAAAGAGGGCAGCTATCTAAGTGCTGACTTTATGGCAAAAGATGCTGATATCATGTTGCCTTTGATCCAAAGTATCCTGTTATCGCCAGATTTTGACGCGACTGAGTTTGATAAGCTACGTCAAAGAGATATCGCCGGATTAGGGCAATCTAAAGAGAGTCCTCGCGCTGTAATCAGCCGTTATTACGACAAATTAATTTTTGCTGATCACCCTTATGGTAATGCCGCGTCAGGCAACAGTGGTTCGCTAGCAGAGCTTAATGTGTCGCAGTTGCGTGCTTTTCATAAGAGTTACTACCAGCCATCAAATACCGCCATTAGTGTCGTCGGAGATTTTGATGCCGCGACAATGAAAGCTAAATTGCAGCAGTTATTCGCTAAGTGGCAAGATACAGAGACCGTCACTCGTTTAAACCTAAAACAGGGCTTACCAAAGCTTGATTCAAGCAATGTGTTGTTAGTCGATAAAGGCGATGCGGTGGAAACCACGTTTTTAGTCGGCGGCATGGGCATTAGTCGTGATAACCCTGATTTTGTTGGTTTAACCGTAGTCAATACCATATTAGGTGGCCGTTTTACTTCATGGCTAAATGATGAATTAAGGGTCAATGCTGGGTTAACCTACGGCGCTCGTTCAGGCTTTAGTGCTTATTCTGCGGCAGGTACCTTTAGGATTAGTACTTTCACTAAGACGGCGACGACTAAAGAAACCATAGATTTGGCTTTGAAAACCTATAACCGCTTATGGGAGCAAGGCCTTGATCAAGCCACGTTAGATTCGGCTAAGGCTTACGTTAAAGGGCAATTTCCGCCTAAGTATGAGACCAGTGGTCAGTTAGCTGGGCTAATGTCGGATATGTATCTTTATGGTTTCGATGATACCTTTATCAATGAATTTCAGGCAAAGGTAGATGGCTTAACGTTGCAAGAATCAAAGCGCTTAATCGATACTTACTTCCCTAAAGACAACTTACAGTTTGTTATTATTGGCAATGCCGCCAAGATAGCGCCTATTGCTAAGCAATACGGGTCGGTAAAGCAGGTCGATATTAAAGATGTTGGTTTTGGTGGGTAGCCGATAACTTGAGCTTCATTATCTTGAGTTCAGGTTATACTGATATTCGCTAATCGATCAAAAAGCCGCGATGAATGTCGCGGCTTTTTTACGCTTAATTTATTATTAAAACATAATTAGGCTGTCGCTAAGATCTTCTCGACTATCGCTTTATTGGCTGCGGGGAACTCAAACGAGGCTAAATCTTTCTTAGCGACCCACTGCACCTCTTGGCCTTCTACACCATTGGCAACCCCAGAAAAATCGGTCACCCAATGAATATCAAGCATGACCTTTTTATCACCGTAATCATGATGGATCTCCATCATAGGCGTGGTGCTTGATACACAGAGGTCGACCTCCTCTTTAAGCTCTCTTATGAGCGCTTGAGAAGTGGTTTCACCAGATTCTACCTTACCCCCTGGAAACTCCCATTTTCCACCTTGATGCAGGTGTACGTGACGTTTAGCCAACAAAATTTGCTTGGCGTTGTTTTCAATCACCCCTACCGCGACGTGAATTTGTTGACTCATTGCTTATTGTCATCGTCGTTGAGAAAGAAGTCCGCATCATCGTAGCCGAGTTGATCGAGCATCTCGGGGTCAAATTCAGGTTTAACAGGGATCGCGTGCTTCTCTGACGCCCAATCACCGAGATCAATCAGCTTGCAGCGGTCACTGCAGAAAGGCTTAAATTTAGCGTTGTTGTCCCAAGTGACTTCTGCTTGGCAGGTCGGGCATTTTACAGTAAGAGGCATAATTTAATTAGCAGTGCTTAAAAATGAGAGTGAGACGATTTTATCGCTTTTAAGGACAGGTTGCCATCTCAAACTGAAAGGATTGATCTGAGTGCTTTTGTTTATCAAACTGCACAAAATGGATTGCATAACGGTTTTTATGGCCGCTAATGGTAGGGTAGCAGCCTTCTTCGGCAGCGAGCTTAACTCTGATCAGCGATAATGTCTGGTCGCTGTTGCCTTGATAAAACCCAGCCACGGCTTGGTGCTCAGTATACTCGGTTGATTGTCGTGTTAAGTCGAGTAGCAACTTAATCGGTGATAGAAGGCAAGCAAACTGGCTCATCCATTCTTGATATTCAGCCTGACGAGCTTCCCAGGGTTTAGCCAGCCAAAAATGCAGTTGTGGCAGGTCAAAATTACAGCTTGCACCAGGCATGTTAAAGCGTTGTCTGAGTGCTGAAAGAAAGCGATCCTGTTTTAACTGCATGCCGGTGCGTTGCGAAATTTGTAAAACCTCTCGCGCCACACTGAGTTTGTCGATATACGTTTCGACCTCTGCGTTATCAATAGTGGGTAGAGATTGCCATTTAGACAGCGCAAAAAGTTGTCTGTCTAAGTCTTTAAGCACTTCACCACGATAATCGCAGCGCTCGGTGAGTTCACATAGTGAGAATAGCGGATAGAAACAGCGGTGCTGGTGGTCATGATCTAAATTGGCCTGTAATTGTTCAGCCAAATACTCTAACCGTAAATAGCGGCGTATTTTTTCGTTGAGTGGTTGTTCATAGATCAAATCAGTCATGGCGTTATTTAAGCACTACTTGATAATTTTAAATAAAGTGTGTTTAGTGCATTTACCTTGCACTTTAACGCTGATACCTCTCCATGATTGTCTATGACATCATCAGCTTGTGACAGTTTCTCGGCTCTAGTGGCCTGACTGCCTATTATATTTTGTACTTGCTTAGCAGACACCGCGTCTCGTGCAACGGTTCTTTGCTGTTGTAACTCAGGTGAAATATCCACCAAAAGTGTACGATGCACTAACCTATCTAACCCGTTCTCAAATAGCAAGGGAACAACCATAATTACATAATTTGATTGCGCTTCCTTACATTTTTCCAGCATGGTTTCTCTGATCAACGGATGCAATAAGCTATTTAACCATAAGCGATCGTCATCGTGATTAAAGATACGCTCTCTTAGCTTTGAGCGATCTAAATGACCATCGCCGAGTAAGATACTGTCGCCAAAATGGTACACAATCGCATTGAGTCCCTTGGAGCCAATGCTGACCACTTCACGCGCTACAATATCGGCATCCACTAAGGTCACGCCAAGGTCCGCAAACAGGTTAGCCACCGTGGTTTTACCGCTGCCGATGCCTCCCGTTAGCCCTATGATGTAATCAGCCATTTTAGCTATCTCACTATTGGAATTTTAGGTTGATAAGGTCCTAGGTACTAGGACGTTCGCCAGCTCACTGCTAGGACGGACTACGTCCTGCTAGGAAATCAACAGAAAACACCCTTTGGTTTTTGATGTTGATTTTATGCCGTCGCTTTTCTCTTTTCTAGTTTTCACCGTAAGCGAAGCGTTCCGGAGTGACGAAGTCACGTGCCCTAGGCCGTTTGCCTAAGATTTTACCGTCTTATCTGAAAGCAGAGAAGGTCCTAGGTACTAGGACGTTCGCCAGCTCACTGCTAGGACGGACTAGGTCCTGCTAGGAAATCAACAGAAAACACCCTTTGGTTTTTAATGTTGATTTTATGCCGTCGCTTTTCTCTTTTCTCGTTTTCACCGTAAGCGAAGCGTTCCATAGTGACGAAGTCACGTGCCGTAGGCCGTTCGCCAGCTCACAGCTAGGAAATCAACAGAAAACACCCTTTGGTTTTTGATGTTGATTTTATGCGGTCGCTTTTCTCTTTTCTAGTTGTTACCGTAAGCGAAGCGTTCCATAGTGACGAAGTCACGTGCCCTAGGACGTTCGCCAGCTCACTGCTAGGAAACCAACAGAAAACACCCTTTGGCTTTTGATGTTGATTTTATGCGGTCGCTTTTCTCTTTTCTAGTTTTCACCGTAAGCGAAGCGTTCCGTAGTGACGAAGTCACGTGCCGTAGGCCGTTCGCCTAAGATTTTACCGTCTTTGCTAGAACGCTAGAACGCTAGAAGCTAGAAGCGTTATAACGTCGACAGATACCATTGGGTAATTAACTCTCCCCATATCATAGCAATCCAGCCCGCGACAGCAATGTAAGGCCCGAAGGGGATAGGAGTGCCTTGGTTAAGTTTTTTAAACGCAATCATGGTAATGCCAACAATGGCGCCCACTAATGACGAAAGCAATATCACCAATGGCAATACTTGCCAGCCAAACCATGCGCCAAACACGGCTAACAGCTTAAAGTCGCCGTAACCCATACCATCCTTGCCTGTTAGCAACTTAAAGCCCCAGAACACACTCCAGAGGCTCAAATACCCTGCGGCGGCACCAATAATAGCATCTGACATCGGCACAAACGTGCCGCTTAAGTTTAAGATCAAACCTAGCCATAACAGTGGCAGCGTGATCTGATCTGGCAGCAGCATTTCATCAAGATCAATTCCGGTAAGCACGACCAGCGCAAAGGTCAGTATGCTGGTAAATACAAATTCTGAGGTGGGTCCAAAATGCCAAGCAAGAAAGGCCACTAAACCGCCAGTGAGCAATTCAACAATCGGATAACGTGCCGATATTGGGTTATTACAAGCCGCGCATTTGCCTCTTAATGATAGCCAGCCGAGTATGGGCAAGTTATGCATTGGCTTAATATTGGTTTTACACTTTGGGCAAGCAGAGCCCGGCACTACTAAGTTGTACTTCTCAGGAAAAGCATCAATAGGCGCGTTGAGGGCTGTTTCGTTTGCGTCAAATACTGACTTTTTATATTCGGCTAGGTAATGATTACACTCTTGCTGCCAGTCACGCTTCATCATCACCGGTAAACGGTGAATCACCACGTTCAAAAAACTGCCGATAACGGCGGCGAATACAAAGCTAAGCGCAACAAATAACCAAGGGTTATGGTTAAAAACAGTGATTAATTCAGTCATTATTTATCTTTATATTGTTTATATTGTTTATATTATTATGTATCTAAGTTCTTGATATCGATTGTTGAAGTCAAGCTAATTAGGTATGCCTAACTGCTAACCACATCACCTAATTGGAAAATCGGTAGGTACATACCGACAATCAAGCCACCAACTAAAGTACCAATGACGACCATCATAATGGGTTCAATCAAGGTTGATAAGCCATCAACGGCATCATCGACCTGCATTTCATATATATTGGCGACTTTATTGAGCATATTATCTAAGGAGCCTGATTCCTCACCAATCATCACCATCTGGATCATCAAGTCGGGAAACAGCCCGGTGGTGCGCATCGCCACATTCATCTGCATGCCCGACATCACTTCGGTGCGAATATTGAGCACCGCTTTTTTATACACCGCATTACCCGAGGCGCCTGCAGCAGACTGTAAACCATCGATTAATGGCACACCTGCAGCAAAAGTGGTGGCAAGGGTGCGAGCAAATTTCGCCATCGCGCCCTTATGTAAAATTTCGCCAACAATAGGGATTTTCAACACGAGGGCATCGACTTTATCACGAAACAGTTGCGAATTACGGTGGGCTCGCCTAAAGCTCCATAAAGCAGCGACAATCGCAATAATAAACAGGTACCAAGAGGCTTGCAACCACCGTGACAGGTTAACAATCATTTGAGTGAAGGCCGGCAGTTCAGCACCAAAGCCTTGAAATATTGATTCAAATTGTGGCACTACAAACAGTAGTAACAGTGAGGTAACCATTATCGCTACAATGACCACTGCCGCTGGGTAGAACATGGCCTTTTTAATTTTCGACTTTAGCGCTTCAGATTTTTCGCGGTAGGTGGCAATACGGTCAAATACTGCGTCCAATGAACCTGAATGCTCACCGGCAGCGACCAAATCGACATAGAGGTCATCGAAATAAAGTCTATGTGGCCTGAGTGAGTCAGACAACGGAATACCCGATTGCACGTCACTGACAATGGTGGCCAACAGTTCGCGCACTTTAGGTTTTTCATGGCCTTTACCGAGCAGTTCCAGCGTGGTCACAATCGGCACGCCCGCGGCGAGCATGGTGGCAATTTGACGAGTGACCATGGCGATATCCATGGGCTTGATTTTCTTTTCTGTTTTAAACAGCGGCGCCGATTTTTTACGTACCGTTTTGGGGATAACGCCTTGGGCTTTTAGTTGGACCCTAATCTCTGCAGTTGATACACCGCGCAGTTCGCCACTGGTGCGACGGCCATCACGGCTGACGCCAGCCCATGTGTAAGTGACTACCTTAGGTTGGCTTTTTTGCTTTTTTTTTCTATTTCTAATTTGTTTAGATTGTTTGCTTGCAATAGCCATAGGGGCCCTTGATGCTCTTTAATGAGTGTTATTATTGGCTTTGCTCGACTTGTATTGAATCTCAAAAAATAATGTTTATAAATAAACACTTAGAAATAAAAGCTCAGCAATAAAAGCTTAGAAACTGGTGACTCGGTTGATCTCGGCAATACTGGTCACGCCTTGAATCACTTTTAACAAGCCTGAATCGCGCAAATCGCGCATACCTTGTGATTTTGCTTGTTTTAAAATTTGCAGTGAGTTACCGCCTTCCATAATGGTGCGGGCAATTTCATCGGACATCTTCATCACTTCATAAATACCGACTCGGCCCTTGTAGCCGCCAGAGCAGTGCTCACAGCCGACAGGTTTGTGCGGGGTAATGCCCTCGTCTAGCTGTTGCTGGCTAAAGCCAAGCTTTAGCAGCTCATTATCGGGAATAATCTCGGGTGTTTTACAGGCTGGGCATAATCGTCTTGATAGGCGCTGGGCAATAATTAAGTTAACTGAACTGGCAATGTTATAACCTGCCACGCCCATGTTGATCAGGCGGGTTAAGGTCTCAGCGGCAGAGTTGGTATGCAAGGTCGATAATACCAAGTGCCCGGTTTGTGCCGCCTTAATGGCTATTTCGGCGGTTTCTAGATCGCGAATTTCACCGACCATCACCACATCGGGATCTTGTCTTAAAAAAGAGCGCAGCGCCGAGGCAAAAGTGAGCCCGGCCTTTAAATTAATGTGCACTTGGTTAACGCCTTCAAGGTTTATCTCTACCGGATCTTCGACGGTAGATATATTACGCTCTTCGGTGTTAAGAATATTAAGCCCGGTATACAGGGAGACGGTCTTACCTGACCCGGTAGGGCCGGTGACCAGTATCATCCCTTGTGGCTTTGATAGCATCTCTTCATACATCAATCTTTGGTCATCTTCGTAACCGAGCTTTTCAATACCCAATTGCGCCGAAGATGAGTCCAAGATACGCATTACTATTTTTTCGCCCCAAATGGTGGGCAGAGTACTGACACGAAAATCAATCGACTTGGTGCGCGACATCTTCATCTTGATACGGCCATCTTGTGGCACACGTCTCTCGGCAATATCAAGCTTTGACATCACTTTTAAACGCGCCGATATACGGCCTGACAAGTTGACGGGCGGCTCAGAGACCTCTTTTAAAATACCATCGATGCGAAAACGGATGCGATAACGCTTCTCATAGGGCTCAAAATGCAAGTCCGAGGCGCCTTTACGAATGGCATCGGTGAGAATTTTATTGATATAGATAACAATCGGCGCATCATCTTTACCGTTGCCGGTTTCTTCATCGCGTTTGTCGGTGTCAGTCACCTCAATGCCAGCAAGAGCTTCTTCATCTATTGCACTTAAGTCGAGCCCGGTAATATCTTCTTCTAAAACGGTTTCTAGCGCTTTAGTGAGTTTGTCATCTTCCACCAAAATCGCTTCGGCGTGCAGGCCTGCGCTGAATTGGAAGTCCTCAAGCGCGGCAATGTTAGTCGGATCGGAAGTGGCGATATAGAGGCGGTTACCACGTTTAAACAGCGGCAAGCACTTGTGTTTCTCTATCAGCTTTTTATTGAGAAATTCATCGGGGATCGCACTGATATCAAACTCATTGAGATCGAGTAGCGGCGTGCCATACTCTTCATAACACAGCTCGGCAATGGTTTTAGCCGATATTAGTTGCTGTTGGATGATGCTGCTCACAAGCGAGGTTTGATTTTTACGAGATGCGGTTATTGCCGATGCAATTTGTTCTTCGCTCAGTAGTTGCTTGCGAATAAAGAGAGTGGATAAGCCTAGGTGAACCCCTGTTGTAGGCATGGATGGTTTTATTCCTTATTAAATAATAGTGAGGACAGAGCCTCACTATTACTGTTCAATATTAGCTTGCTGTACAGTTCTTAATTGTTACGTCAGCACCACCTGTACCCGTTAATGCGCAAGTCCAAGCTAACTCGCCATTTGCATCCTTCGCACCGGTCAGTTCAGCAGTTACTCCGCCTACAACATTGGTAAGTGTTCCAGCCGATTTGCAATATGCGATTTTAGGAAGTGCAGTAACGGCAGCTTTACCTGCTGTAAGGTCTGCTGCCGCAGCATCTCTTTTTGCACAATTTAGAAGAGATTCAACGGAATAACGTTCAGCCAATTTTACTTTGGAGCCACTCATACCTGCAACAGCACTGGTTGCATTAGCTTTAGCGATATAATCTTGATAAGCAGGCAAGGCAATTGCGGCCAAAATACCGATAATCGCCACTACGATCATTAATTCAATTAGGGTGAAACCCTTAGCGTTGTTCATTTTTGATTTGTTCATCGCTCTGTTCATCATTGCTCTATTCATCATAGTACCCATGTCTATCTCCATTAGAAATCAGTTAAGTCAGTGTTAGTGTCTATATACAAGAGCACAGTTTCACGACTTAGTTAAATAGTGCTTCAACCTTGCTTAATGCTCCTGCGCTAGCATGTCGCAATATCCAAAGCTATGAGCCAGTGGTAGAGGTTTTAATAAAGACCTATATACCGATGTTGGCTGATAGCGCGACCTAAGGTGTCAGTGTCTATCTTGTTATTAATTCTTATCACTCATTTTTTGAGCATTTTACTTATAAATCGTACTTCGAACTCTTTATTTCGAACTTTTAATTTGGAACTTTTAGCCTACTCATTTTCTTTTAGCTGCTTTACATGGATAAAGCCGTTTTTGGTGACTTCATCTATGTCAGTTTTCAGGTTGTCGGAAAAGTTAGTCCCAACGTATCTGCGCGATATTTTGGGGCTCTCTTTTGTTTAACCTAAAATGCTACTCAAGCGCTATGTCCATTTGTTGATATCGACTAGATTACTTAAGCTCGTTTTATCGTACTCGATAGCAGTCAATAGCAGTCAATAGCAGTCAATAGCAAATAAATAACAAGCTGCTGTAGCTGTCAGCTTGTCTATAGGCAAAGTTAGTACAAAGTTAATGGAATTGGAATAGGTAATAACAACAAAGTTGCAATATAATTGGTAATTCATCTAGAAGTTGTGTTTCTGGTACTAAAAAGTTATAGCAGTATATTGGCAGTCGTAGGGTTATTGACGAATTATGACGAAACGTCATTTTTACGGCGGGTAAAATAGGTTGAGGTAATTTAGTGGTCGCTCAAGCTGTGGTGGCCTGCTTGTGGCTTAAATACTGCAATAGTTGCCGAGTTTTCGATATCTAACATCAACTCTGCAAGTGAATATTCTCAGGTTTTTTTTGATACTCTACTGCTGTTTTATACAGCATTTTACACTGCGATATAGCGGACTTATTTATAGCGGACTTAGTCGCGATAAGTTTTCTTACATTGGGCTGTTTTTATATAAGATAGCGATCTTTTTATTTACCTTTTTGCAACATTTAGTGCGGTAAAAGTATGTGAAAACAACCTGGGTAAATTCAGCAGCGTTTTCTAATCGCAAATAAGTTCAACTGTTTATACTCCCAATACTCCCAATACCATCAATACAATATCTTCTATACATGGCTATATGATGTGACTAGTGAGTCTAGATATCACTCGGCCGAATTTGATATTGAGCCGCTGACAACTATTAGTTGCTGATAGCTGCTGATGCTATTAAAAGCGGATCTATATTTTATCACTTAGCTGGAGTAGGGACGAAAGCACAAATAATAAACAATTAATCATGAGGCGCTTATTATTTAAGCAATATTGATACTTGCCTAAAGTAGTCACTTTACATCAGCAACTGATTTCGATTGTTTAATAATGGCGCTAAATGGGCCGTTGTTATCCCAAGGTTAGTTTTGTTTAATTATTCATCAGATAACTAGTGATTCGGAGAATAGTCATTAAAAAATGGTCATTAGAACATTAATTAGTCATCAGAAAATCAGTCCTATACTGTTCTGCTTTGGTCTATTCATTTGTTCTTTTGATTAGGGTGTTTATTGAGCTGTTTAATTGAAAAATGAAATACTGCTTTAACTCAGGGGCTGCACTTAACTGCTTGAGTCTTGCTTGAGTCGAGTGAAAAGTGACATGGCACGTGACGAGATAGGGCTAAGGATAGCTGCCGAGATAAAAGTGAGGTTGGGGGGAAAGCAAAAAAGGTCTCAGCGATGAGTTGCTAAAACCTTTTCTATATTCAGTGCTCAATAAATACTATATCAATGCCATGTAAGCGCTATTTAAGTCTTAAAGATAGATCCAACGCGCGCACGTGTTTGGTGAGAGCCCCGACGGAAATATAGTCGACCCCGGTTTTGGCAAAGTCGCTAATGGTATTGAGTGTGACATCGCCAGAGACTTCAAGCTTTACGCCCATTCCTTTGGCTTTGTAATCATTATTGAGCTCTACCGCTTCTAACATCATGGTGACATCGAAATTATCGAGCATGACGATATCTGACTCTGCATCTAATGCTTGAGTTAGCTCATTGATACTCTCAACTTCCACTTCGACCGGCTTGTTAGCATGTAACGCTCGAGCAGCAGTAATAGCTAAGGCGATGCTACCACAGGCCATGATGTGGTTTTCTTTAATTAAGAACGCATCAAACAACCCAATACGATGGTTTTTACCGCCACCACAAGTGACTGCATATTTTTGCGCGGTTCTGAGCCCTGGAATCGTTTTGCGTGTATCTAATAGGTGTGTATGAGTCCCCGATAGACGGTCCACATAGTGCTTGGTTAATGTGGCAACACCAGAAAGTGTTTGAATAAAGTTCATCGCGGTGCGCTCACCGGTCAAAATAGCGCGTGCTGGCCCTTCTAGCTCACATAATAGTTGGTTTGGTACCACTAAATCGCCATCGTCCACATGCCAGTGCAGGGCGACATTACCACCGAGTTGATTAAATACTTGCTCGGCCCATGCTTTACCACAAAAAACACCCTCTTCACGAGTGATTAGCGTGGCTTGGGCTATTTTGTCTGCAGGGATGAGCTGAGCGGTAATATCGGCATCGAAACGTTGTGATGCAGAAAGATTGGAGTGGGCATCTTGATGGCCTAAATCTTCGTCTAGTGCGGCTTTGACTGAGAGTCGGATGTCATTTTCAAGCATCTTAGGCTGTCCTTACTGACTAAATGTAGCAATGGAATAGGTGTATTTTTATGTCTGTAATCTTAACATAAAGCCTTGTGATATAGCCTAGCAATATTGTTTGAATGTTTTAGAGGAGGATATTTTTTTATGCTGCTTATTGGGTCCGCTTTTATCATGGTGTTGTTTTATGGTGCCAGTTTCATCTCCGTTGTTTGATGAATGCTTTATACGACCGTTTGGCTTGCTATTTTAGCAAGGTAGTGCTGTTTAGCGGGTCTAGAATCATCAACTTTAGCAGTGCAGAACAGCTAACATTGGGCTGTCTTTGGGATGATCGGAGTGGTGATTATTGATGCGGATAAGCCTCGGTGGTTTATATTGAAGCTTTGAATTTTAACAACAGCTTAGCTGAATGTATTAACTCAAAACACAGCCCGAAAGATTGACCGCTACGATGAAGTTATCGGCTATATTCATAGGGGTAAACCTGATAAAGTGTGGGTTATCTACGTCGGTTAATCGGGGTGTTTTTGCGTTATTCTCTTATTGATGGTTGGTTTACGCAGGCGCGCTTGTGTTTATCACCACATTTTAACGCGCGGCCGCTAAATGAGGTCAGCTTATTAGTGGTGCATAATATAAGCTTACCAGCAGGTCATTTTGGTTTGCCTTATATCGACCAGCTTTTTCAAGGCTGCTTAGATGTAAGTGCACAGAGTGATTTTACTGATTTGAACGGGCTGCAAGTGTCGGCGCACTTTTTGATCCGGCGTGACGGCGAGCTAGTGCAATATGTGTCGTGTGATGACAGAGCTTGGCATGCTGGTGTGTCTCAATATGATGGGCGGACGGGCTGCAATGATTTTGCCATCGGCATTGAGCTCGAGGGCACAGATGATATTGATTATACCGATAAGCAATATGTGTGTTTGGCACAGCTAGCTCACAGCCTTATTGAGTATTATCCAAATTTAACGCCTGACAGCATTGTCGGGCATAGCGATATTGCACCCGGGCGGAAAACTGACCCCGGTGACAGTTTTGATTGGCAGCGTTTTAAAGGGTTGCTTTGACGCTAAATGGTCACACTTTATAAGTTAGGCAATCGAGGGTGGAAAATCTATGGCTTTATTTTCATTATTAATCGCAATTTTTGTTGAACGCATGCGCTTGTTACCAGACGCTTTGCAGTTTGATGTGATCTTGGCTAAATACCATCAAACCCTGTTTGGTGATAAACAAGTTCGCTCAACCTTTATGATGGCATTGGCGCTGCTGTTACCTGCATTATCAATCAACATCATCTCTTGGTTTATATCCGGAATGTTCTGGGGCGCGATTAGCTTAGTGCTGTGGGTGGCAATTGCAGTGTTATGCTTTAGTCATAACCAGCAAAGACAAGCGTTTAAACGCTATATTCAAGCGGCTTGTCGTGGCGATTCGCAGGCCTGTTTTAACTATGCAGCAGAGCTGGATTCGAGTAAGTGTCTTGAGTCCGTCAGTGAGCAAGATCTTGGTGAACGTGTCGGCCAGAGCGTGGCTTGGATAAACTACCGTTATTACGGCGCCATTGCCTTGTATCTTATTCTGCTCGGCCCGGTGGGTTCAGTACTGTATTGTACGGTGCGCTTTTACAGTGAAGAGAATCGTAATCGCGATCTTGAATTACCCTTGGTTGATACGCTGTTATTTATTCTAGATTGGCTTCCAAGTCGTATCTTTGCATTTGGTTATGTACTCAGTGGTCACTTTAGACTGGCTATTTCATCTTGGATTAGTCTGGCCTTTAACCCTAAGACGGATGCCAGAGATATTATTACCAAAGTGGCTACCAAAGCGGAAACGCTGCCAGAGTCCTCTTCTGCCCCCGTTTGCGTGCAATCGACCATTGCACTTTTACAGCTCAGTAAACGTAATTTCATACTGCTTATTACGGTGTTATCGCTGATGACTATTTTTGGTGTTGTGAGTTAAATACGGTAGCAACTCGTAACCCCAAAATATGCTGGATCAGAGGGCTTTCTATATAATAGTAGCCCTCTTTTTATTCGGGACCCTTATATCATTGCGGATGTTTCCGTGAGGCGTTAATGAACCACGGTTTGATGCGTTGCTCAACGACAATCAGCTAATTGGAACATTGGTCTGACCCCATCTTGAAAAAAATCAGCTATGCTCACACATCGCGCATGAATATGATGCAGATCACTAACTAGACATATAAAGTGTGATTTGATAAAGTGCGCTCAGTTAACGAAATTGGTAAGACCAATTTACAATAGGAGCTGAGGCCATATGGCTTATAGCAAAATAAACCAGCCAAAAATATCTGACGTCATCATGGGTCAGTTGGAACAGATGATCCTGGAAGGTAGTATTCAGCCAGGGCAGAAGCTTCCACCTGAACGTGAATTGGCGCTGCAGTTTGAGGTTTCACGCCCCTCTTTGCGTGAAGCGATTCAAAAGCTAGAAGCAAAAGGCTTGTTGATGCGCCGCCAAGGTGGCGGTACCTATGTAAAAGAACAGTTATGGCAAAGTCTTGCCGATCCCATCGTTGAGTTAATGCATTCTGATTCAGAAAGTCAGTACGACTTACTGGAGTTTCGTCATGCCACTGAAGGCATGATGGCTTATTTTGCTGCACTTCGTGGTAACGACGCTGATATGCAAAATATCCAGCGCTGCATATTAGAAGTGGAAGCGGCAGAAGAGATAGAAGCGCAAGCGGATTCAATTGTACGTTTTTATCGTGCTGTTGCCGAAGCATCTCATAACGTGGCGATGCTACACCTTGTATTAAGTTTATCTCCTGTGCTGCATAAAAACGTGGCACAGAACTTAGAGCTTTTAAGCCGACGCGAAGAAGCCTCTACTATGGCGAACGATCACAGACGAGCTTTGCTCGCTGCTATCGTGCGTCGTGATCCTGAAGCAGCCCGAGAAGCTTCCAATGAACACTTAAGTTACATTGAAGAAGTGATGTTGTCTGTAAGAGAAGAAGATAGCCGGTTGCAGCGTAGTCTGCGCCGCTTAAAAAGTGGTGCTTAGGGACTAAGTCAAACACCACTTTATTCATATAATTCATTATTATTAATGTATATAGGGAAGGACAGCGTCATGTCTGAACATATGCTACACGATTTAGATCCACTAGAAACTCAAGAATGGGTAGATTCACTGCAAGCGGTATTAGAGCAAGAAGGCCCTGAACGTGCGCACTACTTATTAGAAAAGTTGATTGATAAAGCCCGTCGTAATGGTACTCATCTACCTTATAAAGCGACTACCGCTTACTTGAACACTATTCCTTCAGGCCAAGAGCCACATATGCCAGGCAACCAAGAGATGGAGCGCCGTATTCGCGCTATCGTCCGTTGGAATGCGTTGGCGATGGTGCTACGTGGTTCTAAGAAAGATCTGGAGCTGGGTGGTCACATCTCAAGCTTTGCCTCTAGTGCAACCATTTATGACGTTTGTTTTAACCACTTCTTCCGTGGTCCAAATGAAAAAGACGGCGGCGATTTGGTTTACTTCCAAGGCCATATTGCTCCTGGTATCTATTCACGTTCTTTTCTTGAAGGGCGCATCACTGAAGATCAGATGAATAACTTCCGTCAGGAAGTAGACGGCAAAGGTCTGCCTTCTTACCCGCACCCTAAGTTAATGCCTGACTACTGGCAGTTCCCTACGGTATCTATGGGTTTGGGTCCTATCCAAGCTATCTATCAGGCACGTTTCCTTAAGTATCTGACTGACCGTGGTATTAAAGATTGCTCTGAGCAAACGGTATATTGCTTCTTAGGTGATGGTGAGTGTGATGAGCCTGAAACATTAGGCGCTATCGGACTTGCGGCACGTGAAGAACTTGATAACCTTTGCTTCATCGTTAACTGTAACCTACAGCGCCTTGATGGTCCTGTGCGTGGTAACGGTAAGATCATCCAAGAACTTGAAGGCGAATTCCGCGGCGCAGGCTGGGAAGCGGTTAAAGTGATTTGGGGTCGTTATTGGGATCCACTACTTGCCCGTGATACTAGCGGCAAGTTACTGCAGTTGATGGAAGAAACCGTTGATGGTGAATACCAGAACTGTAAAGCTAAAGGTGGCGCTTATACGCGTAAGCACTTCTTTGGTAAGTACCCAGAGACTGCTGAAATGGTGGCTAACATGTCAGATGATGACATTTGGCGTCTAAACCGTGGTGGCCATGATCCAGTGAAGATTTTTGCTGCGCTTCAGCACGCTAAAAATACTAAAGGCCGTCCAACCGTTATCCTTGCTAAAACCGTTAAAGGTTACGGTATGGGTGATGCGGGTGAAGGCAAAAACATCGCGCATAACGTGAAGAAAATGGGCCTTGAATCCCTTAAATACTTCCGCGATCGTTTCAATATCCCAATTAATGATGATCAGTTAGAAGATATTCCTTTCTATCATCCTGGTGCTGATTCAGAAGAAGTTCAATATCTTCAAGCGCGCCGCGCAGAACTGCATGGTGCTATTCCTTCACGCCGTCAGAAGTTCTCAGGCGAGATTGAAGTGCCATCATTGAAGATCTTTGATTCGGTACTTAAAGGCTCAAACGGCCGTGAGATCTCAAGCACCATGGCGTTTGTGCGTATTCTTACTGCACTGCTTAAAGACAAGAAAATTGGTAAGCAAATCGTACCAATTATCCCTGATGAAGCACGTACCTTTGGTATGGAAGGTCTATTCCGCCAGGTCGGTATTTATGCTCACGAAGGACAAAAGTACATCCCACAAGATTCAGATCAAGTGGCGTACTACCGTGAAGATAAAACCGGTCAAGTACTGCAAGAAGGGATTAACGAGCTAGGTGCAATGTCATCTTGGGTCGCTGCGGCAACAAGTTACTCTGTTAACGACACGCCAATGATCCCGTTCTATATCTACTACTCAATGTTTGGTTTCCAACGTATTGGCGACATGGCTTGGGCTGCAGGTGATATGCGTGCGCGTGGCTTTATGATTGGTGGTACATCGGGTCGTACAACGCTTAACGGCGAAGGTCTACAGCATCAAGATGGTCACAGCCATGTGTTGGCTAATACGATTCCAAGCTGTATCTCTTATGATCCAACCTACGGTTATGAAATTGCAGTTGTGGTTCAAGACGGTATTCGTCGTATGTATGGTGAGGAGCAGGAAGATGTTTTCTACTACCTAACCACGATGAACGAAAACTACGAACAGCCAGCAATGCCTGAAGGCAGTGAGGAAGGTATCGTTAAAGGTATCTACAAACTTGAAACTCTACAGGGTAGCGGTAAAGGCTCTGTACAGTTAATGGGTAGCGGCACCATTCTAGAGCAAGTGCGTAAAGCGGCAGTTGCGCTTTCGAAAGACTTCGGCATATCTACTGACGTATACAGTGTGACTAGCTTCAATGAGCTAACACGTGATGGCCAAGCGGCAGAGCGTTACAACATGCTGCATCCAACTGAAACACCAAAAGTGCCTTATATCACTGAAGTGTTATCTAGCGATGCGCCGGCGATTGTAGCCACAGATTACATGAAGATTTACGGTGAGCAGCTACGCGCTTATATCCCAACAGATTACAAAGTGCTGGGTACAGACGGTTTCGGCCGCAGTGATAGCCGCGAGAACCTACGTCATCATTTTGAAGTTGATGCTAAGTTTATCGTTATTGCTTCACTTAAAGCGCTTGTTGACCGTAACGAGCTACCTGTTGATGTGCTGACTAAAGCCATCAAAGAATATGGTATCGACGTTGACAAGATCAACCCACAGTACGCGTAAGAGGGAAACAAAATGGCTGAATTAAAAGAAGTTTTGGTTCCTGATATCGGTGGTGATGACGTTCAGATTATCGAAATCTGTGTTGCTGTAGGCGATACGCTCGCAGCAGAAGAATCAATTATCACGGTTGAAAGCGACAAAGCGACCATGGATATTCCAGCACCTTTTGCTGGCGTATTAAGCGAGCTTAAAGTGGCAGTAGGCGATACCGTATCAGAAGGTACTTTGATTGCGATGATGTCTACCGCAGCAAGTGCAGCACCCGCAGTTGAAGCATCAGCTCCAGCGCCAGTTGCTGCAGCAGTTGAAGCTCCGGCTCCAGTAGCAGCACCTGCAGCTCCGGTTGCTGGTGGTACAAAAATTATTGACGTGATGGTTCCAGATATCGGTGATGCAAGCGATGTTGAGATTATCGAAGTCTTAGTGGCTGTTGGTGACAAGATTGATGTTGACACTGGCTTGATTACTTTAGAGACAGACAAAGCGACCATGGAGGTGCCTGCACCTTCAGCGGGTATCGTTAAAGCACTTAAAGTGACCTTGGGTGACAAGGTCTCGATGGGTTCTTTAGTACTGACTCTAGAAGTCGGTGATGCCGCTCCGCTAGCATCGGCTCCAGCCGTTGAGGCTCCTGTCGCTGCGACCGTCGGTGTTAGCTCTGTGCAACAGATTGCAGTACCAGATATTGGTGATGCTGCAGATGTTGACGTGATTGAAGTACTGGTTGCCATTGGCGATGAAGTGACACTCGATCAAGGTCTAATTACCCTTGAGACAGACAAAGCGACCATGGAAGTGCCTGCACCTGTTGCCGGTAAACTGGTTGGTTTGACGGTTAAAATCGGTGACAAGGTATCTCAAGGTAGCGTGATTGCGACCATTGAAGCGGTTTCTGCCGCGCCAGTTGCCGCAGCTCCAGCTCCTGTAGCAAGTGCTCCGACTCCAGTGGCAGCGCTAGCTCCTGCAGCAAGCAAGCCACCCGTTCCGCATCATCCAAGCGCGGGTAGTCAACCTAAAACAGGTGCTGTGCATGCATCACCTGCAGTGCGCCGTTTAGCACGTGAATTTGGTGCTGACTTAACTCAGGTGACTGGTACGGGTCGTAAAGGTCGTATTCTGAAAGAAGACGTTCAAGCGTTCATCAAGTATGAACTCAGTCGTCCTAAAGCATCGGCTGCTACTGCTGTAGCGGGTGGCGCTGGCGGATTAAACGTGATTGCTGCACCTAAAGTTGATTTCGCTAAGTTTGGCGAAGTTGAAGAAGTGCCGTTAAGTCGTATTCAGAAAATATCTGGTCCTAATTTGCATCGTAACTGGGTGACGATTCCCCATGTGACGCAGTTTGATGAAGCCGATATCACTGAAATGGAAGCATTCCGTAAAGATCAAAACGCGATTGCTGCGAAGAAGAAAGCGGATTATAAGATCACGCCTTTAGTCTTCATGATGAAAGCGGTTGCTAAAGCACTAGCTGAGTTCCCTGTATTTAACTCAAGCTTAAGTGCCGATGGCGAGTCATTGATTAAGAAGAAGTACTTCCATATTGGTGTTGCTGTTGATACGCCGAACGGTCTTATGGTACCAGTGGTGCGTGATGTCGATAAGAAAGGCATTGTTGAACTTTCACGTGAGCTGATGGACATCTCACTCCGTGCGCGTGACGGCAAACTTAAGTCTGCTGATATGCAAGGTAGCTGTTTCACTATTTCAAGTCTTGGTGGCATTGGTGGTACGGCATTTACGCCTATCGTTAACTACCCTGACGTGGCCATTTTAGGTGTGTCTAAATCTGAAATTAAGCCGAAGTGGAACGGTAAAGACTTTGAACCTAAGTTAATGTTGCCGTTGTCATTGTCTTACGATCACCGAGTTATTGATGGTGCGATGGCTGCGCGATTCAGCGTCATGCTTTCAACCGTCCTCAGTGATATTCGCACGCTTATTTTGTAAAGTTGAAGGCTGCTCATGATGAGCAGCCTTTTTTCTATTACGACTAGGATTGTGATCAGTATCAAACAAAGGTTAAAATGCGGCCACCTTACAAGATCTGGCTAGATTTTGCAGTTTGGACGGTTTTTCCGCCAACGACATAAAAAGAATAGAGGAAAACATGAGTAACGAAATCAAAACTCAGGTAGTTGTACTAGGCGCAGGCCCTGCGGGCTATTCATCGGCATTCCGTGCTGCGGATCTCGGCCTAGATACTGTCATCGTTGAACGCTTCAGCACATTGGGTGGCGTTTGTTTAAACGTTGGTTGTATCCCATCTAAAGCACTGCTTCATGTTTCTAAAGTGATTGAAGAAGCTAAAGCTGTTGCTGATCACGGTGTCGTTTTTGGTGAGCCAAAGATTGATCTTGATAAGCTTCGTGGTTTTAAAGATAAAGTTATTGGTCAGCTTACTGGCGGATTAGGCGGAATGTCTAAAATGCGTAAAGTTGATGTTGTTAATGGTCTAGGTAAGTTCACTGGCCCAAATACAATGGAAGTGACTGCGGAAGATGGCACGGTTACAGTTATTAACTTTGACAATGCGATCATTGCTGCGGGTTCACGTCCGATTAAACTGCCATTTATTCCACATGAAGACCCACGCATTTGGGATTCTACTGACGCGCTTGAGCTTAAAGAAGTTCCTGCTAAGTTGCTAGTTATGGGCGGCGGTATCATTGGTCTAGAAATGGGTACCGTTTACTCATCTCTAGGAAGCGAAATCGACGTGGTTGAGATGTTTGACCAAGTGATCCCTGCTGCAGATAAAGACGTTGTACGCGTATTCACTAAGCAAATTAAGAAGAAATTCAACTTAATCTTGCAAACTAAAGTGACTGCGGTTGAAGCAAAAGAAGACGGTATCTACGTTACAATGGAAGGCAAGAAAGCACCTAGCGAACCTGTTCGTTATGATGCAGTACTTGTTGCTATTGGCCGTTCTCCAAACGGTAAAGGGCTAGACGCAGAGAAAGCTGGCGTTAATGTTGATGAGCGTGGTTTCATTAACGTTGATAAGCAGATGCGTACTAACGTCCCTAACATCTTCGCCATTGGTGACATTGTTGGTCAACCAATGTTGGCACACAAAGGTGTGCATGAAGGGCATGTTGCTGCTGAAGTTATTTCAGGTCTTAAGCACTTCTTTGACCCTAAAGTTATCCCTTCAATTGCCTATACAGACCCAGAAGTCGCTTGGGTTGGTCTAACTGAGAAAGAAGCAAAAGAGCAAGGTGTTGCTTATGAAACTGCGACTTTCCCTTGGGCTGCAAGTGGCCGTGCAATCGCATCAGATGCAAGCGAAGGCATGACTAAATTAATCTTCGACAAAGAGACTCATCGTGTTATCGGTGGTGCTATTGTGGGTGTTAATGGCGGTGAATTGCTCGGTGAAATAGGCCTAGCAATTGAAATGGGTTGTGATGCTGAAGACTTAGCGTTAACGATTCATGCTCATCCAACATTGCACGAATCAGTGGGTCTTGCTGCAGAAATGTATGAAGGTTCAATTACTGACTTGCCTAACCCTAAGGCAAAAAAGAAAAAGTAAGCTTTTTCTAATTAATCAAGCGCTCTGATGAGCGCTTTTTTTATGTCTGTAACCCAGTAAATTGGGAGTTTTTCCAATCAAAGCGTGATTCTGTGTTATCTAAATGATACATTCAAGTTAATCTAATAAAGCTTAATACCCAAAGGATTTTAAACCCCCACGGAATCCTGAATTTCCAAGTGACTTGGGTGTATACCAATGAGAATAAGAATTATAAAAAAATGGTTTAGCTTGGTCATTTTATTGATTAGTTGCGCTACACCGGCATTAGCCAGTGGAGTCGTTCAGCGGATTTTTACCGCAAGTGATGGGCTAATTAATGGCACCGTATGGGATATTAGTTTTGATGCCCATGGATTCACTTGGCTGGCAACAGAAGAGGGGCTTTACCGTGTTAGTAGCACTAAAATCAGAAGAATCGATCAAGTTGGTTTAGACTCAAAACTGAGCGATAACTTGATTCATTTAGTTTCCCCTTTAAGCCAACGTCACCTGCTTGTGAGTAGTTTCTACGAAATCTATCTTTACGATATTTACGCAAATACTTTTACCGCCTTTGGTAGCAGCACTCTTTTTCCTGAATTTGAAGGCCTGGGGATCATCTCTCAAGTTGAAGATGACAATGGCAACCGAATTTTGCTCACCAGAGAGGGCGAATTATTACGCTTTAACTACAGGAAAATGTCGTTAGAGCGGGTTAATTTTTTAAGTAGCAATGAGGATTATCCTTGGCGGGCAATATCAGCTATTTCAGACAATCGATTACTGGTGGCAACAGAAGGACGCATTGAGGTTAGAGATGAGGTTGGCGAACGGGTGGCCGTGTTGCCTTGGCCAGAAAGTGATGGGCGAATCGAGCAGATATTTAGAGATTCAAATAATCGAGTTTGGATCAGCTCCAGCAAGGGCTTCTTTGAGTTAATACAGCAGGACTTGTCGATCCGCAAGGTTACGCAGCTACCTTATTACATTACCCATATCGCTGAGGACCAACAAGGTTTTTTTTGGTTGGCAACGCGATCCGGTTTATTCAAATGGCTGCCAGATGCTCCCTCTGGCCAACTTTATGGGAATGAGATAAAGCAAAAGTCGAATATCGATTACATACACGATATTGCCGTTGATGATACTGGCCTTATTTGGATCGGTGGCTCAGGCGATGGGGTTGCCGTACTGGCGGATAAACCCGACTTTTTACTGGAGCAATTTAGTAAGGCTGCACCCTACCAACTGCCAGATGAAGTCATTTGGTCTATCTATGCCGATAAAGAGGATGTGTGGTTTGGCACTGATGCTGGATTACTCCTCATCGATAGGCAAACAAAGCATCCGTATTTCATAACGCCTAAGAATATTGATCTAAACGACAGCATCTATCACATTGAGCCATTGGATGAGCAAAACATTCTGTTATCCAGTACCAATGGGCTCTCTATTGTCAATAAAAGCACTTTTCATACGCAGACGTTTGGCGATTGGATGGGAGGCTCGGGCACTTTAGAGAGTAAAACGGTTTACGATACCTATTTTGATACACTCATTAAAGGTCGGATTTGGTTCGCCACTAATAGGGGATTATTTTTTTGGGAGCCTGGCTTGGCAGAGCCCCAGTATGTCAGCTTGAGTCCTGATAAGAGTATCGTTCAACTACAGATAATTAAGCATGTAAACCGAGATAGTGCACAGAGGTTGTGGCTGGGAGGAAACCGGCTGCTTGGATATCTAGATCAACAAGAAAATTTTCACGCCGTTACCGCACCACTGGTACATGGATTGGATACTACCTCGGTTAACACCATGAAAGAAGTTGAGCCCGGTCTTTTTTGGATTGGACTTAAAGATCGCGGTGCCGTTGAATACAACTCACAAACGGGTGATGTTCGGTCTTTAACTGAAGAGTGGAAGATAAGCTGCAATAGTGTGTATTTTATTGAAGAATTTGAACAATATCGGATTATAGGTTGTCCACGTTCGATTATCCGATTCGATACCATGACGGATGAAGTCATCGTTGTTGCCGCTGAAGATGGATTCATTAGTGACGAGCTAAATGAAGGGGCGGTTTTTGTTTCTCCTGAAGGGCTATATGTGGGTACGCCTGATGGAGTAATGCTACTTGATGTAAACAAACTTAAGAATCGTATAGTAAAAGATACTATCTTGCTTGAGTCGATGGAGGTCTATTTCGAAGACCGCACCGAGGTTAATTTATTACCGCAAGAGGGTCATCGTATTTTACCCGGTGCGCAACTGGTGAGTTTTCAGCTGGCGCGCAATAATTACCTCGATGAGAAACCGTTGCAGCTGCAATACCGTTTACGCCGCGATGAAGATAAAACCGCTGGTAGCTATATTTATCTCGACGGCCAATCTCAGTTAAATATTTCAGGCTTAGATGCGGGTACGCACGTGCTTGAAATTATTAGTGTGCAGAATGAAGTATGGTCGGCTGCCCCATTTTCTTTCTCTTTTGAAGTGGAAATGTACTGGTGGCAAACCGCTTGGTTTAAAGGTTTATTGCTGGTTGTGGTCTTACTGCTCGGGCTCGGCATTATCTTTGTTCGGCAGCGGCAGGTAATGACATTTAGAGGGATGAACTCCGCGCTTACAGAGAGCGAAAATAGATTAAAACAAGCATTAAAAGGCAGTAACTCTGAGTTATGGGAGTGGCATCTAGAGACTGATATTTTTAGACTTGAAAATGTGGGCGGTTTATTGAGTAAGCAAGAGACTCAGGTTCATCTTAAACTTGGTGAATTTCCTATTCATAACGAAGATAAAAGTCATGTGCTTACCGCTTGGAAAGATATGCTCGATGAGCGTACCGATCGCTTCGAAGTAGAGTACCGCTACTTGCGAAGTGATAACCTTTGGGGTTGGGTGCGAGTATTAGGTAGACCTGTCGAGCGTAATGGTTTTAACGGTAAAATTGAGCGTGTTGCAGGTATCTATACCGATATTACTGAACAGCGCCAGCTAAAGGATGATGTTTATCTATTGGCTCAAGCATTTGAAAATACAACTGAAGCGGTGCTTATCTACGACAGAGATGAGTTGATCCAAGTCACCAATAAAGCGGCGCAAGATATATTGGGTTTCAATGCTAACACGCTCATTGGCCGATCATTTGCTGAGGTACTACGGGGTAAAGAGTCGGGTACTCATATTGCTGATTTACTGCAACACGGCTTGAGCTGGACGGGCGAATGCACCGTGGCGTGCGCCAATGATCAGCTGTGCGCTGTTTGGCTTAACGTATCGTCTATTTTAAATGCCACTGGGGAAGCGACGCATTATGTGGTGGTGTTCTCTGATATTACTGATCGTAAGCGCACGGAAGCAGATCTTCGTCGTCTGGCTAATTATGATGTACTCACAGGTTTGCCAAATCGTTCTTTATTTTCGAGCAAATTATCTCAATCTATTTATCAGGCTGAAAAAGAGGGCGGTAAGCTCGCCTTGCTGTTCTTAGATTTAGATCGCTTTAAGCACGTTAACGATTCTTATGGTCATAGCATGGGCGATGCTTTGCTTGTGGAAGCCTCAAACCGCTTACAAGCGTTTATCACTAATGACAATGTTTTATGTCGCTTTGGTGGTGATGAGTTTGTTATTTTGCTGCGTAGCGATACGGAGCTCGATAGCATTAATCAACTCTGTGAACAGTTATTGGCCAGTATTCAAAAACCGTTTGATCTTTATGGGCGTGAGTTTTATATCTCAACCAGTATTGGCGTCAGCCTGTGGCCAGAAGACGCTAAGCAGCCTGAAACGCTGATCAAAAATGCCGATTTGGCCATGTATCATGCTAAAGATGAAGGTAAAGGTAACTTTAAATATTATTCCCAAGAGCGTAATGCCGAGGCACTTTATCATTTACGGTTGGAGACGGATCTACGCAAAGCTATCGAAAGGAATGAATTTGAGCTTCACTTCCAACCACAAATTGATATTTTACAGAATGATAAGCTTGTTGGAGTGGAAGCCTTATTGCGTTGGAACCACCCTCAAGATGGCTATGTACGTACCGACATTTTTATCAAAGTCGCCGAAGCATGTGGGCTTATTGTTGATATTGATCGTTGGGTTATGCGTGAGGCTTGTCGCCATGGTGCCCGTTGGGCACAAATTTTAGATGAACCGCTTAAAGTCTCAGTCAATATCTCAGCATTGCATTTTCGCCAGCCAGATTTTATTCATGGTGTCGAAAAAAGCTTGGCAGCAACCGGAATGCCAAATCGTTCATTATCGTTGGAGATCACTGAAGGCGTATTGATGAAAGAGCTTGAAGTCGCTAAACAACACCTAAAAGAGCTTAAGAGTTTAGGGATTGATGTCGCGATTGATGATTTTGGGACGGGTTATTCCTCCTTGGCTTACTTACGTCATTTTGAAGTGAATACTTTAAAAATTGATCGCTCTTTCCTTATTGATATTGCGACTAATAAAGCCGATCAGGCCATTGCGAGTAGTATTATTGAGCTCGCAAGAAACTTAAAATTAGATGTTGTGGCTGAAGGCGTCGAAACTCATGAGCAGTTAGAGCAGGTCTTTAGCCGTGGCTGCTATGTCATCCAGGGGTATTACTTTGCCAAACCAATGTCAGGCACTGATTTAGATGCTTACATGGCGCTACGCTCAGAAGCCAGTTTACTGTCTAAAGCAGGGCAACAGATGACACCTATTGCCTAAAGCTTGCACAAGTTAATTAAATACCCTACGTTAAAACATCATTAGAAGAGTTGAATAAGTCATTATGATACATAGAATTATTATTCTTTGTTTGCTGGTATTCTTTCAGTCATTTGTTAGCGCTACAGAAAGGCCTAAGATAGGCCTTGTACTCAGTGGCGGTGGTGCCAAAGGTGCTGCGCATATTGGCGTGCTAAAAGTACTGGAAGAGAACAATATCCCGATTGATTACATCACTGGTACCAGTATTGGCTCTTATGTCGGTGGCATGTATGCATTGGGTTATAGTGCTGCTGAAATTGAAGCTATTATGATGAATACCAATTGGGATAAGGGCTATTCAGATACTATCCCGCGTGAAGAGCTTAGTTTTAAAGATAAAGAGATCCGCGACAAATATAATATCCCGGTTAACGTCGGCTATAGCGATAAGAAAGTTAAAACACCTGCGGGTTTTCTGCGTGGTCAGTCTATGTCGCAATTGCTGCGAAGCTCTACCAATCTGGTACATCAGTTTGGTCACTTCGATGATCTTTCAATCCCTTTTAGAGCCGTTGCAACTAATTTAGCGACTAGCCAAGCTGTTGTTTTAAGTGAAGGCAGCCTTGTGGCAGCGATGCAAGCCTCTGCGTCAGTTCCTGGTGCACTTCAACCTGCGGTTATCAACGGTATGTTATTGGTCGATGGGGGCATCGCCAACAATATGCCAATAGATGTGGTTAAAGCGATGGGCGCAGACATTGTTATTGCGGTCGATATTGGCTCGCCACTTGTCGGGAAAGAAGAACTCGATAGTGCCATTGCGGTGCTCAATCAGTTATCGACCATGCTCACTAATGCCAGCTCTGAGAGACAAAAAGCGTTATTGTCAGATGAAGATATTCTTATTAGGCCCAATATTGGTGAATTAAGTACCACCGATTTTAGCATCATGCCCATCGCTCTTCCCTTAGGAGAGATAGCGGCAAGAGAGCAATTAGATAAGCTAGGGAAATACAGTGTCTCTAAGCAGGAGTTTAGCGAGTACCTTGCTGCAAAACGCAGCAAGAGTAAGGTATGGCTCGATGAGTTGAACCGGCCTCTCATTAAAGTTATCTACGACAACGACTCTAAAGTAAGCGAAAAGTTACTTGCTGATAGCCTCAATTTGGATGTGGGTGATCATGTCACCGTCCAAACCCTTGAGGCGGGTATCGCTAGGATCTATTCGTTGGACAAATTTGAGCGAGTAGATGCTGAGTTTGAAGATACGCCTGATGGAAGAGTGCTAACCGTTTCGACCAAAGCAAAGTCTTGGGGACCGAACTATTTCCAATTAGGCTTTAGTTGGGAAGATGATTTCAGTCTCGATTCGGTGATTTCACTGGATGTGGCATACACCATGACCGACTTAACGGAAAATGGTGGTGAATGGCGCCATGAGATCTCGCTTGGGTTTGATAAATTATTAGCTTCTGAGTTTTATCAGCCTTTAACAAAAGATCAAGATTATTTTAGTCGAGCACGGCTTGAGTATGAACTTAAGGATTGGAGCTTTTTCGAAGATAACAGCCGCGTTCTTCAGCTTAAGCAAACAGCTTACCGAGCTGAAATTGGTATCGGTTTAAATTTCACTCAAAACGGCATGATAGAACTCGGACTATTGGGTGAGGTTGGTAGCTTAGACAATGATCTTTGGCAACTCGGTACGGTCGATTATGACAGTTACGGCGGTTACTTTAAATTTGCCTACGACGATCTCAATAGTATTAATTTTCCGACATCGGGTAATCGTTTTACGTTAAATATGTACCTTAGAAAAGAGGGCTACGATCAGGATCTTGCTTCAGAGTCTTCTGACATGTCATTACAAATTGAAGCAGATTGGCGTGGCGCTGTCGGTGTCGGTAACCATGCTTTCGTTGGTATAGCCTCATTTGCGACGGTCGATAAAGATGGTGCCTTCACCGTCAATGTGTCTGAATTAGGCGGCTTCTTAAATCTTTCTGGTTACCATAAAAATGCCCTTTATGGCTCGCATAAAGTATTTGGTGCTTTTGTTTATCAATACGATCTTGGTCGTGATGTGCTGGGTATGACGGAATATCCTTTGTATTTAGGCACCAGTCTCGAAGCTGGTAACGTCTGGAATCAAAAAGATAATGTGTCATTAGATGATCTTATTTATGCAGGCAGTATTTTCCTTGGTATTGACACTAGCGTTGGGCCAGCGGCATTTGGCTTTGGTGCTTCAGATGATGGTGAAAAAACGGTATTTCTGTTTATTGGTAAGAACTGGTAATCAAGAAGTGAGCGGCTTTAGGCCGCTTGAAATAACATTCATATAATGTGACAAAAACGGGCTTAATAGTCTAAAACATAGAGAGCAATATGAATTAAACGATTGTTTTTACGAAAAGTAGAAGCAATTTTTAAAGGACTAAATCGGGGATAAATATGAATAAGGTAAGTCAATTAGCATTGTGCGTAGCATTAACATTAGGTGTTGCAGCATGTGGCAGCAGCGATAAAGACGGTATTACAGAAAGTACCACTTCAATGGTTGTTTCTGGAGTTGAAAAAGCCAACTTTGACCCTGCAGTGCGTCATCAAGATGATTTCTACTACAGCGTGAATGGCACTTGGTTAGCGAACACACCTATCCCTGCTGATAAATCTAATTACGGTTCATTTTCCGTTCTTTATGAACAAAGCCAAGAAGCACTTAAAAAAATTATTGATGCCGCAGCTGCTAAGCCAAACAAGGCAAAAGGCAGCAGTGAGCAAAAAGTGGGTGACTTTTATGCGAGCTTCATGGATACCGACGCCATTGAGGGGTTAGGGATCTCACCGCTAAAAGATCAGCTGTCAGATATTGCCTTTGCATCAACTCACAACGATATAGCGACCTTAATGGGCAGTTTATTGGTGCATGGTTCAACGGTACCATTCGGTTTTTACGTCAATAACGATGCTAAAAATTCGAGCCAATATGGGGTCTATCTGTATCAATCAGGTCTCACCTTGCCAGATAGAGATTACTACCTAAAAGATGATGAGAAATTTACTGCCAATCGTGCAGCATTAATTCAATATGTCGATGATCTAATGGCCAAAGCGGGCTATAGCAATCCAAAGCGCGCGAGCGAAAGTGTGGCTAAAATTGAAAAATTTATCGCCGCAAGTCAATGGAGCCGTGTTGAATCGCGTGATGCCAATAAAAGTTATAACAAGATGGACCGTCAACAGCTGCAAGATTTAGTTGAAGGTTTTGACTTTGTGCAGTTCTCAGCGGGAGCAGACATCGACAAAGTGACGGACGTGATTGTGCGTCAGCCATCTTACTTTGAAAAGTTTGGCAAAGAATTTAATCAATTTAGCGTGTCCGAGTGGCAAGACTATTTAGCTTTTCATCTGGTGGATGATTACGCAGAACTATTGAGTAAAGATTTCGTTGATCTCCATTTTGCTTTCCATGGTAATACCTTAATGGGTATTGAAGAGCAGAAGCCTCGTTGGAAGAAGGGTGTTGATGCCGCTGACCAAGTGATTGGTGAGTTGGTGGGCGAAGAGTATGTTAAGCAAAACTTTAAGCCCGAAGCTAAAGCCAAAATGGAAGAGATGATCCAAAACCTGATCAAAGGGTTTGAGGTCAGCATTAATGAACTGGAGTGGATGACGCCTGAAACTAAGCTCGCAGCTCAAGAAAAATTGGCGAAGTTTACCTATAAGATTGGCTACCCTGATAAGTGGAAAGATTATACGGCACTCGACATTGAAGCTAACGACTTAGTCGGCAACTATCAACGCTATGCTCAATTTGAGTACAAAGCGATGTTAGCTAAATTGGGTCAACCGATTGATCGTACTGAGTGGCATATGACGCCACAAACGGTGAACGCTTACTATAGCCCTGTGATGAATGAAATAGTGTTCCCTGCCGCAATTTTGCAGCCACCATTCTTTAATATGGATGCTGATGATGCGATTAACTATGGTGGCATCGGTGCTGTTATCGGTCATGAGATCAGCCATGGTTTTGATGATCAAGGCGCTAAATATGATGGTGACGGTAACCTTCGCGATTGGTGGTCAGATAAAGACCGTGAAGAGTTCCAAAAGCGTGCCGCGCAGTTGTCAAAGCAGTACGCAGGTTATGAAGCCATGCCGGGTAAGTTCGTTAATGGTGATTTAACCTTAGGCGAAAACATTGGCGACTTAGGCGGTTTAACCGTGGCTGCTCGCTCTTATGCGATGAGCCTTAATGGTAAACCATCGCCGGTAATAGAAGGCTTAACGGGTGAACAACGCTTGTTCATTGGTTGGTCTCAAGTCTGGCGTCGTAACTACCGAGATGAAGAGCTTGGCCGCCGTTTAATGACCGATTCACATTCACCGAGCCATTTCCGCGCTATGGGGACACCACGTAATATCCCCGCTTTCTATGAAGCATTTGATTTGAAAGAGGGCGATAAGATGTTCTTAAGCGAAAGTGATCGCGTTAAGATTTGGTAAGCCAAGATTAGATACCAATCTCAATAAGTAAAAAGCCCATCTTTCGATGGGCTTTTTAATGGAACAAAGCAAGATAATGACTAGAATGCGTTACGAGCTTTTCGCTTAGACTGCTAAGCATTATCGCTCAAGCCTTGTACTAAAATCATTATTCCTTACGGGAAAGAGTCGAACAAAAACTAAGCTCGAAAGATCAACAGCCCCTAAACATCAGTTCTTAGTTCTTTGAATTAGTGTTGCGCAGCGAGAAAGTCAGGCAGTTGCGCTAAGCTCGCTAACTGATGATGAGCTATGACCCACTTCGCTAAACCCGCCAATTTGGGCTCAGGGATGGCAATTGTTTGCATATTGGCAGCGCGGGCTGCGACCAATCCATTAAATGAATCCTCAATCGCTAAGCAATGGATAGGATCAATATTGAGCGCGGCAGCGCAATTTAAGTAGACCTCTGGATGCGGCTTACCATAGGTTAAATATTCAGCAGACTTAATGGCTTGAAAATATGAACCTATGGCTAGCTTGTTTAAAACAGCATTAATAATATCGCTAGAAGAGGAGGTCGCCAGGCCGATTTTAAGGCCGTGTTCTTGGCAAGTTTTAAGCGCAGTGATGACGCCTTGCATAGGCGTACCTTCGACTAAAATATGCTTGATAACTTGCTCTACAATGGCTTGGGCTGTTTGTGCATTGTCATAATTAGGCCAAGGAAAGCGGGCATACCAAAATGCGACGACGTGATCGATTCTTAGTCCCGTCGTTTCGACAGTATCTTCAATTGAGATGTTTAAACCGAGCTCCGACATCACCTTATGCTCGGCAATTTGCCATACAGGTTCAGAGTCAATTAGCACTCCATCCATGTCGAAAATAACGGCTTTTAACTCAGGTGTGGTCATAAGTCTCCAATTATGTTCATTATAACCTTGGTGAATAGTAGTGGTTAATTCTAGTAAATATTCAAATAATGCTAAGGTGAATGGCGTATTTAACGACATCGATGGCGAGCTATCACTAATATTAACATCAGTTTGTTATTACTTAACTCTTTGAATAAAGTAACGAATAAATTCAGTTAACACTATGGTCTAGTTTTATTTTTGGGATTAACCGCTTAAAGTGTGACCATCTTGCTTCTTGAGCATGATTTATCACTTGTCCAAGTGTGATCTGATTCATACTTTTGCAAAGCTGTAGTATAATACGCCTCGAAATAAGGGTCGAGCCTGCCGAGTCGTCAGTTCCAATGTGAAGACGAGCAGTTTCGTTGTGAGAACGCCAAAAAAGAGGAATATTGCCATGCTAGAAGCATATCGTAAACACGTCGCAGAACGTGCTTCAGAGGGCGTAGTCCCTAAGCCATTAGATGCCCAACAAGTGGCACTACTAGTCGAATTGGTAAAGAATCCACCTGCAGGTGAAGAAGCGTTTCTTCTTGATCTGATTGAAAACCGTATCCCACCAGGTGTTGATGAAGCTGCATATGTAAAAGCAGGCTTTTTAGATGCCGTCGCCAAAGGCGAAGTCTCATCAAGCATTCTGTCATCTGCGCGAGCTGTTGAGCTGCTTGGTACTATGATGGGAGGCTATAACATTGAGCCGCTTATTGCTCAGTTAGATAACGATGCTCAAGCCCCACTGGCTGTTAAAGCGTTATCTCACACGTTATTGATGTTTGATTCTTTCCATGACGTAGTGGAAAAAATGCAGGCGGGTAACGACTACGCTAAGCAAGTTGTTCACGCATGGGCTGACGCTAAATGGTTCCTGTCGCGTCCTAAGCTTGCCGAAAAGATTTCTCTGACCGTCTTTAAAGTGTCAGGCGAAACCAATACCGATGATTTGTCACCTGCACCAGATGCATGGTCACGTCCTGACATTCCTTTGCACGCATTAGCGATGCTAAAGAATGCTCGTGAGGGTATTGTCCCTGATGAAGCCGGTACTGTTGGTCCAATTAAAGAGATAGCGTCACTTAAAACTAAGGGTTTCCCATTGGTTTATGTCGGTGATGTTGTTGGTACTGGTTCTTCACGTAAATCAGCGACTAACTCAGTGCTTTGGTTCATGGGTGATGATATCCCTAATGTGCCTAACAAGCGTGCGGGTGGTTTCTGTTTAGGTGGCAAGATCGCACCCATCTTTTTCAATACCATGGAAGATGCTGGCGCGTTGCCTATTGAGCTAGACGTAGACAAAATGAACATGGGTGATGTTATTGATATCTACCCATACGAAGGCGTTGTTAAGCGTCACGATAGCGATGAAGTTATCTCTGAATTTTCGCTAAAGACCGAAGTGTTGATGGACGAAGTTCGTGCTGGTGGTCGTATTCCATTGATCATTGGCCGTGGTCTTACTGATCGTGCTCGTGAAACACTCGGCGTTGAAGCTTCTACTGAATTTGTGCGTCCAAAAGATGTGGCTGATACTGGTAAGGGCTTTACCCTTGCACAGAAAATGGTCGGCAAGGCGTGCGGTGTTAGTGGTATTCGTCCAGGCCAATACTGTGAACCTAAGATGTCATCTGTGGGTTCGCAAGATACTACGGGTCCTATGACGCGTGATGAGCTAAAAGATCTCGCCTGTCTTGGTTTCAGTGCTGATTTGACGATGCAGTCTTTCTGCCACACAGCCGCTTATCCAAAGCCTATTGATGTGAACACACATCATACTCTGCCTGATTTCATCATGAATCGTGGCGGTGTTTCTCTGCGTCCAGGTGATGGAGTGATCCACTCATGGTTGAACCGTATGTTGTTGCCAGATACTGTTGGTACTGGCGGGGATTCACATACTCGCTTCCCAATTGGTATCTCATTCCCAGCAGGTTCAGGTCTGGTCGCATTTGCTGCGGCAACAGGCGTCATGCCACTGGATATGCCTGAGTCGATTTTAGTGCGCTTTAAAGGCGAAATGCAACCGGGTATGACGTTACGTGACTTGGTACATTCTATTCCGCTTAAAGCCATTGAGATGGGTCTGTTGACGGTAGAGAAGAAAGGTAAGATCAACGCCTTCTCTGGTCGTGTATTAGAGATTGAAGGTCTTGAACAACTTAAGGTTGAGCAAGCGTTTGAGCTTTCTGATGCATCCGCTGAGCGCAGTGCTGCGGGTTGTACGATTAAGCTTGATAAAGAACCCATCATTGAATATCTAAACTCTAACATCGTGATGTTGAAGTGGATGATTAGCGAGGGTTATGGCGATCGTCGCACTATTGAACGTCGTGTGATTGCGATGCAAGAGTGGTTAGCAAATCCTGAGTTAATGGAAGCTGACAGCGATGCTGAATATGCAGAAATTATCGAAATCGATTTGAGCGAAATCAAAGAACCTATTCTTTGTGCGCCAAACGATCCAGATGATGCCGTGTTACTTTCATCAGTGGTTGATACTAAGATTGACGAAGTCTTCGTTGGTTCTTGTATGACTAACATCGGTCACTTCCGTGCAACCGGTAAGATGCTGGAGAAATTTGCCACGACTCTGCCTACACGTTTGTGGATTGCGCCTCCAACTAAGATGGATCGCGATCAACTTACTGAAGAGGGCTATTACGCTATCTTCGGTCGTGTTGGTGCTCGTATTGAGATCCCTGGATGTTCACTGTGTATGGGTAACCAAGCACGTGTTGCTGAAGGTGCAACGGTAGTTTCTACTTCTACCCGTAACTTCCCCAACCGTCTTGGTACTGGTGCTAATGTATATTTGGCGTCAGCTGAGCTGGCGGCTGTTGCAGCGTTACTCGGTCGTTTACCATCGCCTGATGAGTACCAGACATACGCTAAAGAGTTAGATGCAACTGCAGCTGATACTTATCGTTATCTGAACTTCGATCAAATTGCATCGTACACAGAAAAAGCGAGTGAAGTTATCTTCCAGTCTGCTGTTTAAGATGTAAATTTGTGTCTAGTACGAAAAAGGCCAGCTAATTAGCTGGCCTTTTTTATGATTCATTTACAACTTATAGACAATAAGCACCTTAGGGGTATAGGCAGATATTGCTCAGTACCGCAAATTTCAAATACTTAGTGACTGATTAAGTGTGCTTAGTGTGCAGCACTTCTAACAGCTTATCTTCAAGCGCAAAACGTGTTTCCATCGCATGCCCAAGTGATGACAAATCTTTATCTAGGTGAAACAGCACTTTTTCATCGTCGGCTTCGGTGTACTTGTCGTTGAAGTCGAGCGCAGTGTCGGTTGTTTCGCTAATCTGTGGCACCAATTGCTGCGCAATCTCTTGGCTTGAGCTGCCATTCTTCTCGCAAGCGGTGACTACTTGGTTATAAATTTCGAAATGGCCTTCAGAGACGTAGTCCATTAATTGATCGCAAAATGCTTTAACAGAATCAAATGCAGGTAAGGAATTCTCTGAAACTTCATATGGAGGAATACCAGCGATTTGGCAGTAGTTGATCAGTAGCTTACGACGATTGTTTAACCATTGATCTATAAGAGTATTTGAACCGCCCCATTTTTGTTCGGCTTTTTCTAACTTTCTTAGCATGATCTTCCCCAATAAGAATCTATCCCTAACATCTAATGTAGGGACAAGTACTGTGTTGATCAACTACTTTTCGACGATTTAGGCGGAATAACTGAATGGACATACCAGCTAACAGGTAAGGCTGGGGCGCTAAAAAGAAAAAGCCCAGTGATAGAATTCTATCGCTGGGCGAGTATAGTTTTTGCAGGCTCGATGCGACGAGCTCTTGATTGTTCTTGCTAGCGCAGACTTTTTATACCAAAGCTAAGCAATTGGTGCAACTTTTTTCTGTCACATTGAGAGCTGTACAGCGTACATTAAGCTCTATTGTGGGCCTATATCGCACTTTTACTTGATATGAGAACTCACATTAACGACTTACAAATAAGGTGGTTAAGGAGATTATAATGTTAGCTTCGACCTCGCGGGGGCTATTTGTCGGGTTACGGGTCACATAATTTCACCGATAGAGGTTACTTTATTAACGTAAATGCTAAACTACTGAGCAAGTGGATATCAATATAAGTTTAGGAATCAAGCCAAATGGCAGAATTAAAGAATGATCGTTATTTACGTGCTTTATTAAAACAGCCTGTCGACAGAACACCTGTCTGGATGATGCGTCAAGCTGGTCGTTATCTTCCTGAGTACAAAGCAACCCGTGCGGAAGCCGGTGATTTCATGTCGCTTTGTAAAGACAAAGATTTGGCTTGTGAAGTGACTTTGCAACCACTACGTCGTTATGACCTAGATGCTGCAATTTTATTCTCTGATATTCTTACTATTCCTGATGCGATGGGACTTGGTCTGTATTTTGAAACTGGCGAAGGCCCACGTTTTCAACGTCCAACCGATACTATCGACTCAATCAAAAAGCTTTGCATCCCAGATCCAGAAGACGAGCTTGGTTATGTGATGCGTGCTGTCAGCACCATTCGTCGTGAGCTTAAAGGCGAAGTGCCTTTAATTGGTTTCTCTGGTTCTCCTTGGACGCTAGCGACTTATATGGTTGAAGGCGGTTCAAGCAAGACTTTCGAAAAGATCAAGAAAATGGCTTATGAAGAGCCAAAAACATTGCACATGTTGCTTGATAAGTTAGCTGACTCAGTCATCTTGTACCTGAACGCTCAGGTTGCTAACGGCGCTCAGTCACTTATGATCTTTGATTCATGGGGCGGTGCACTTTCTCACCACGCTTACCGTGAATTCTCACTGCGTTATATGCAGAAAATCGTTGATGGCTTAACTCGCCATGCAGACGGTCGTCAAGTGCCTGTGACTCTGTTCACCAAAGGTGGCGGACTATGGCTTGAATCTATGGCTGAAACAGGTTGTGATGCCTTAGGTCTAGATTGGACTGTTGATATCGGTGATGCACGTCGTCGTGTTGGGCATAAAGTTGCTCTTCAAGGAAACATGGACCCATCGGTACTTTACGCCTCTCCTGAGCGTATTCGTCAAGAAGTAGAACAAATTCTATCTTCTTACGGTGAAGGTACTGGTCACGTATTTAACTTGGGCCATGGTATTCACCAACATGTTGATCCTGAGCATGCGGGCGCGTTCATCAACTCAGTTACTGAGTTGTCAGGTAAATACCACAAGTAAGCCACTACTTCAGTAGTTTGGTTTAAAAGGCTCAGTTTACTGGGCCTTTTTTGTGGACGCTATTTGATGATATCTAGAGTATTTTGTGCTTCGATAGGAGTCGGTTTAACACCTAATCGTGACCTAATCGGTTGCCGTTCAATTCTAAAGTCACTGCCTTTTCTGGGCTGACTTTCGATTTCACCGTTTTAAAGCGATAACTGTTGCCTCACAATCGACAGTCCCACCCCAAGTTGTGGCAATGCCGTTTAAGTCGCTGCTACGTTCATCTGGGGGCAATAATAACCCAGTATCGATATAGCTTTGCAGTGATGTTAGCGGGGTCTTTAAGTCGTGCGACAGGTGCAACATAAACTCATACGGTTCTTCTCTTTTTAGGTTAATAGCTTTAATGATTCTTATTACAAAAATTAATAATGGTTATTATATTTAAACTACAGTATGAGTACTTTATAAAATAAAACACATTGTTAATAAATGGTAATTATTCGGAATGAATATCATTTAAATTAAAATGTTGAAATCCCAGTAGATTAGACATTACGAGTAAGCTTTAAGATGTAATTATTACTATATTTTAATATGCAGCTATTTATATTATTAAGTTTGTATGCAATAAGTATTTTAGGCTTGGTGATTTTTATTTTTAACTGATTTATACGAGAGTATATAATATTGTGATTAGAGGTTCTTTACTTGAATAGCATACCACCTCTACATTTAACTTTTTAAATGTTACTTTTCGCATGTAAGCTATTGATATAAGGTCATTATACGCCATGCGCATTCATCGTTTACATTTCCTAGATTTGTATTTATTTTAGATGACGAAATGTGTGACTGAATGTATCATTGTTGTTTTTGTTGGTGGTGGTGTCTATTAGCGTGGGTAATACTTGTATTAGATTTTTCTTAGTCTTCATGTATGTATTTATTTCTATAACTGAAAGTGTTATTGTTTGAAGATGATTTTAATTTAAATATTAATATATATTCATGGACGTATTACAATGCGAAAGGAACTCTCTAAATTAGATTATTTCACACTTAAAGTTCTCATTGGTTTATTTGAATTTAAGAATTGCAGTGTCGTAGCTGAAAAATTAAATACAACTCAGCCTAAAGTCAGCCGTGCCTTAAGCAGCCTCCGTGAAGTCATCCAGAATGAATTGTTTGTGCGTCAGCAGTATGGCTTACAACCAAATTCGATGGCCGAAAAAATCTATCCTCTGGCGAAATCGATAGTCGCTACACTGGAAGAAATAGACCAGGTGGCTATGAGTCAATCAGATGTGATACGTGTCGTGAATGTGGCAGTTCAGGAGCATATGTCTGCATTTTTTTTGGAGGCAATATCTGAAGTCTGTATTCATTTGAAACAGGAAGTGAGCGTTAACATTCAGCCTTGGTGTGATAATGTTTCCCAACTGATTGCCCAAGGTAAGTTGGACTATGCAATCACTGTTAACTCAACTTATCACGAGATGATAGAAAACCTCGAATTGGGGGAGGTAAGTTACCGGTTCGTCGTTGCCAAGAAAGATCATCCCATTTTTCGAAAGCCTCTGAATTATTCATCGCTTATCGAAAATAGACTTGTTTTTATCAATTACTGCCAAGTGGGTTCGAAGCCAAACTGGTTCGAATCCATTGTGAAGCAGCGAGGAGAGGAATTAAAACTCATCTTAAAGACCTCTTGTCACAACATGGCGCTGGATCATATCGTTAAATCCGATGACGTGTGTTGTACCGCATCCATTTTTGCCTATCAATATTTTAAGAATCGTGATGATATTGACTTTATCGATGCCACAGACTTTTGTCATGTTGAGTTAGCTAAGGCTAAAAAAGAATTAGTGCCGTCAGATCATCAAAAAGTTTATTATTACCTGCAATATCATCATTCTAATGAGCATGACTTTACTCCTCTTTTGTCGGAAGTATTGAAGCGAAAAATTGACTTGATGCAAGATGAATATGAACAGTCTAAATCACTCGGCGCTAAAATAGACACAGCGAACGTTAGAACGCCGATAGTTAAGCCCTAATCGAACCAGACGAGATGAAAGGTGCTTAGACGATTGACTTGTTCGATCCCCCTGTCGATGCTCGCGATTTAATGATTAGTGGCGAGTGTCCTACCTGTATTTATCTTGAATTTTATTTGAGTCAGTATGTTGTGTTGATATTTGACATCAATAGTGAGTACTGCATATTGATGTCAAAGTCTCAGTGAAGTGCAGTGTTGACCAAGCCTTGAATTTGAGTCGATAACCATTGCAGGTTAGGCTCAGCTTTGGCTTTATTGTAAACCAGGTACAAAGTGGGTACCTTGATTTGCATATAGAGTCGCTCTGACTCGACATCCGAAATCCGACAAGCATGCAGGTTATGGGTACTGTTTATCATGTTATATATCGAGCTGTAGGGGAGTAAGGCGACGGCTTGGGTTGATCTTAGGTATTCAAATAAGCCGGATAGACTGCTGAGATCCATCTCAGTGTTAAGTTGAAGGCTGTTTACATGGCAATAGGCTTGAAATGGACTCATTTTTTGTTTGGTAACATCAATATTCACGTTAACAAATGGATACTCTGCAATCGATTCTAAGGTGATCTCTTGTTTGAGTATTGGATGTTCATGGTGACAGATGAGAAATAGTTTATTCAGTTTTTTTAATGGAATGGCTTCGAGTTGCTCATCTATGTCCTTGATGTCCTCAATCATATTGCAGCAGCATAGACCGATATTGACCTCACCGGTGACGATACTATCTATTGAGTTTCTTGTGCAGGTTGAGATATTAAAGCTCATATCTTTTCCCGCGCTTCTAATCGAAGTTAATAGTATTTTTGGGAATGTGTAGGAGATCAGATCAGGTGAAGCTATTTCAAAGTGATGCGTCTGTTCGACACTATTTTCTCCGTGTAGCTTTTGCAAGGTTTTCGAACATTCTACTATCTCCTTCACAATAGGGTATATTTTTCCTGCAAATTCATTCGGTACTAGCCCATGTTTTTTTCTGATGAATAGCTCATTGCCAAAGATCTCTCTAGCATGTTTGAGGCATCGACTTATTTTCGGCGCAGGTATGTTTAACTTGTGAGATACTGACGTTGCCGATTTACTCTCATAGAGATGAACTAGTATATTTAAACTGAGCAAATCCAAGTCGCTAAAGCTTATATCCCTCATTTATAATACCTCTTTAAAATAGTGTTTACTTATTTCATAATAATCATTTTTCATTCTTTATGTTATTTTATTTAAATTGATTTGTAAAACTGTCTATTAAGTCACTTATTTTATTATTCACATTTTCGATAACAACTATCTCTATATTAAATATCTTAATAATGTGTTTCTGAGAATGCATTAAATTTTCAATCTAACCATTTTGCTGTAAGTTACTGTTTTTAAGTGTCTATGTGATGTCGTTTCATTTAATAACTACTGATTTGTTATTTATTTGTTTTGTAATTCATTTTAGTTAATGGGTATTTGTGGCAGGTTTTATTTGAAATTTAAAATTAAGAAATATGTAATTTCGATAATTAAAATTGTTTTTTGTGAATTACAGTTTTTAGAAATTAAGTTGAATCTTGTTATTTAAATATAAAAATACTAGTTAATTTGAATGTTTGATTTGAATCAAAGTTTTAAATGCATGAAATGCGAATACTGATGATGTTCTAAAAGTTAAATATAATAATCAAACTGTGGTTTTGGAGGTTTTTATGAATGTATCAATAATTTTAAGTTATGCTTTTATGTACTTTGTGTTTTTCCTTGTGGTGCCATTTGTTTTAGTGATGTTCACCCTTACTTGTATAAAGTTTTTTAAACCAACCGATACAGAATCTATTTGGGAGGACATAAAGTTTAGCCGTCACCCAATGGAACCTAAAGCGGCTTTCTTTATTAATAATTTGAATACGATAGTTAAAGATAAATACAATATTTTATACGGAACCTGTCTCGATAGCATTCTGGATATTGATAAAGCGGAAACGTCAGGCGATGTCCATTCCTATCTAAGAGGATGTCATCTGGATTATGTGCTAGTCGATAGTCAATCCTCATCAGTAAAACTGGTGATCACCGACCCTGAGCATAACTCTCCCGAGCAATCTCAATTTATTGATAATTCATTAGCCGAAGTCGGGGTTAAAGTCATTCACCTGGCCAAGAATCAAAAGTGGGATGAAAGTCTTATCAGAAATGGCTTGGCCGCATAGTCGAACAGAGTGCCGTAGCATCGACTGCGGCATCACCTTTCTATTTTATTATAAATCAGTATCACTCGTTATGTGAGGGCTTATTATGTCCAGAATTGATAGATTTTCCGTCCCACTACTAGTATCCGTGCTGGTGCTGGGATCTTACTCTGCAGCAGTGACCGCTGCGACAGCGGAGTTAAAAATAAACCAGAATAAACAATGCATCATGTGCCACAAGCGCAACGGGAAAATGTTTGGGCTTCATGCTAATGATGCATTGGATCTGACTTGCCAAAACTGCCACGGAGAAAAGACAGGCCATCCGAGAAAAGCATCCGAGCTTATTGGGTTTGCTACTAAGTCTGTCGCCAAAAGTGCAGATCAAACTGCGGTATGTCTTCAATGTCATGATGTAGAAACGCTGAGTCAGGCCGATTGGACACACGATGTGCATTCCAACAAGGTTAATTGTGCCAGTTGCCATCAGCTACACCCCGAAGTCGATCCTATCATAGGCGTGACAGCGCCCGAGCGTAGCGAAATGTGTCGTGACTGCCATAGTGCCAACTAACTAGGAGGATACCCAATGAAAAACTCAAGAAGACTCTTCCTTAAGAGCGCGTGTGCGGTCGTTGTTGGCGCATCAGGTTATACAATTGCCAAGAGTTCCACTGAATCTGTGGAAATGGACGGGAAAAAATATGCCCTCGTGCATGATGAAACGAAATGTATAGGCTGTGATGCCTGCTCCATCGCCTGCCGGGAGGTGAATCAGGTTCCTGAGGGGGTCAGCCGTTTGGAGATTGAGCGTGAAGGACCCTATGGGGAATATCCGGAGCAATATTTCCGTTTTACGCGTAAATCTTGCCAGCAATGTGAAGATGCCCCATGCGTCAAAGTTTGCCCCACTGGGGCCGCCTATAAAGATCCAGAAACGGGCATCGTCAGTGTCAATTCTTGGAAGTGTGTGGGTTGCCAATATTGTATCGCCGCCTGCCCCTATCAAGTGCGCTTTATTAATCCTGTAACCCATGCTGCTGATAAATGTGATTTCTGCAAAGAGACGCGCTTAAAAGAGGGGAGGCTGCCCGCATGCGTGTCAGCATGTCCAACTCAGGCACTAACCTTTGGGGATTTGAAAGACCCTGACTCAAATCTTGTCAAAGTACTTAAGACAGCGCCCAATTATCGCAGTAAGACTGAGCTTGGCACGCGACCTAAAGTTTTCCGTATTGCATCACAAGAAGGAGATATAACGCTATGAGTCCATTCCATTTTGATGGCCTAGTCTGGCATTGGCCAATCGCCATCTATCTGTTTTTGGCAGGAGTATCCGCCGGAGCAATATCCTTCGCCATATTGCTTAAACATTTTAAGCTGGGTAAAGACGCGTATAAATCCGGTTTCATTCAGGCCGCTTGTATCATCGCTCCCCTAGCCGTCTTCGCAGGGCTCGGGATCTTGGTGCTGGATCTTACCAAGCCATTCGATTTTTGGAAGATCTTGGTTTTTTACAATAGCACTTCCGTGATGTCTGTTGGTGTTGCCGTACTCATGATCTATCAACTGATCCTCTTTGCTTGGTTAATCTGTGTATTTAAAGAGCCGGTACTGAATTGGTGTAATGGCCGTTGGCCTCTATTGATCAGGTTACTGAATGCTTTGGTTAAACATGAGCCAAGCATTACGGGATTTTTGGCCATATTCGCGCTTTCTCTGGGGGCTTACACCGGCTTCCTGCTTTCTGCGCTGACCACCTATCCTATGTTGAATAATCCGGTATTGCCCTTGCTATTTTTGATCTCTGGCTTGTCTTCTGGTGCTGCAGGAACCTTGCTCGGTGGTGTGTTGCTCAAAGGAGATCCAGACGGCAAAGAAGTGCATTTCATACACAATATAGAGATCCCGATCATTTTGGTGGAGATGGTGCTGTTGTTTACCTTCTTCATCGGACTCATCCTCTCGGGGGGGCAGAGCAAAATCGCTGCCATGAGAGCCATCGGAGAAGGTTTTTGGGGCTGGGTATTCTGGGGGGGAATAGTCGTGTTGGGTCTAAGTTTACCACTGGCGTTCAACCTCTTCATGAAAGCGTCTTCGAAGCGGAAATTCTCCTATGTCGCTATCACCGCCAGTTGTAGCCTGATTGGAGTATTACTGCTGCGTAATTTTATTCTCTATACCGGACAAATGACTGTCGCTTAACGATCAAATTTGGAGTTCACCATGTTTAAAGCCTTAGTATTATCAATACTACTAAGTTTCTCTGGAGCTGTATTTGCGGGGGGAATTGCTGATTCCCATACCGAAATGTCAGGGTGTGAAGCCTGCCACGAAGACGGGGCACCCTCGGACGATGGGGCCTTTGAAAATGAGGCTTGCGCCTCTTGCCACGGGCCCTTGAAGGAGTTGGACAGTGATGTTCATAAGAATCATGAAGGCGCCATGTTGTGTAATGACTGTCATCAGGTGCATGAAGAAGCATTGGCTAAGGACTCCTGCAGTCGTTGTCACTAATTCGATCGTGGACAGATCTGATGAAGTTGAAGCCAGTCACCAATAAGAGCTGACTGGCGAACACGGGTCCAAGCAGGCTTGCTTTAGCCATTTATTTTACCGTACGACAAGGATGTACTTGGGCAGGACGCCATTTTATTTGCCTCACTCTTAAACTTTAGAGTCGCACCCAACCTCCAAATGGGTTTGGCCACTCCCTCGCGAGGGTGGTCTTTCTTTTTTTAACGTTGGTCTAACTGGGCATAATGACCTTGATGATCTTGCTCAGCCCTGATTGATCGTTAACGAAGGCTCAGCGGCTGCAAGTGTCGATTCTGAACTTGTTTAAGATTTCTATCCTAAGCACTGGGACATGTTTCTTATGACTTTTCGATGGCTTTGTTCGTAAGCGTCCTGTGCACTGCGCTTTGCTTAGATTGACTCTGTCAGAGTGCGCCTAAGCGCGTATCGTTCGAGATGAACTCTACGGCTGCGAAACCACCTGAAGCTCTATATTAAACGTCGTGCCTTTTCCTGGCTGACTGCTAATTTCAATATCACACTGCAAGATCCCCAGTAACTGCCGCACGATGGCTAGTCCGACGCCTAATTGCGGTAATGCGGTCTGTTTGGCCATCATGGCGAGTGGTTTTTGCGTCATTTGCTTTAATGCTGTTAGCTCATGTTTATGCATACCTGAACCATTGTCGCTAACTTGTAGCCAAACTTTATTTGTCGCCAGATCCTGGATGGTTTGGATCTTAATCATTCCCTGTTCTGGGGTGTAGCGTATGGCGTTATCAATCAAGTTGTTGAGGATCCGCAACAATAGTTGTCGATCGGTGCGAACGGTTAAGTTGTGGCTGTCTGCAAAGTCCAACGTGACTTTTTTGCTGTTTGCTCTAGGCGCAAACGTTAACTGCAGCTCTTCCAGTAAATCGACCAAATAGAGCTCATTCCAATTTGGGGATACTTGGCCATTTTCAAGCGCCTCTAACTCAAGCATTTGCCCTAAGAGTTGCTGCAGATGTTGGCTAGCATTGGCTGCCACCTCGATTAAGTCGCTGCTACGTTCATGTGGGGGCAATAATAACCAAGTGTCGATATAGCCTTGCAGTGATGTTAGCGGGGTCTTTAAGTCGTGCGACAGGTGCAACATAAACTCATGCCGCTCCTCTTGCTGGCGGTTAATTGCTTGATGCTGCTGACTCAATGCTTCAAGTAAGGTGTTTATATGGCTGCTGAGTTGATTGATTTCACTGCTACCGGTGTATTGCCTTGGTAATACAACGCCAGCGTTTAGCTGCTGACTAGCGACTAAACGTAAATCGTTTTCTAGGCGGCTGAGTGGGGCGGTAAATAACTTGAGCAGCAACACGAACAGTACCAAAGCGAAACCTATGGCGATTAAAATTGCAGTGGTCCAAAACTGTGGTGCTTGGTGCTCGCTGACAATTGACTGCCAGGCATCAAAGTCTTCTCCACCAATAATGACGTAGAGATAACCCGTCTGTTGTCCGTCTGGTGCGAGTAATCTAGCGGCGGAGAAAATCTTATCTTTACTGGAAGATCTAGGGTCGGTGCCGAGTAACGGCAAGTTTGCTCCCTGAATAAAGTCATCAATGATGTTGGTGTCAATTTGCGATTGCTTAATTTTTTCCTCTTTGGCGTCGTAAGCGATAACCTTTCCTTGGCGATCTAAGGTATAGATCTCAAAGCTCGGCCCCAATAACATAAAGTCGTGAAAGGCTTCTTTTAAGGCGGCGTCAGAGGTGATCCCTTGCGAGAGGAGAGGATTGATATGCGCCATATGTTCAGCAAGCTCTCGGTGTAATGATTGCTGAATTTGATTGCGGCTAAAGTCTTGGCTGAATTGTAACCACTGCCACAGTGCGACAAAGAGGATAAAAATAACTAAGCTAGCTGCCAGCAATATGCGGCCAAATAAGCTCTTCATTGGTGTTTCTCCATCGCTAGCCGTGATGAACAGCTATTTCTATTTTGATGTTAGGTGATGCCGTGTCGATACTACTAGGCGTTATCATTTTCCATTCCCGTTACCCTTTACGATCATCTAGGGTGACTTTTTACCTCAAGCTAGGCGGTGGCTTGATTGGCTGGTGGGGTAAATTTATAGCCAACCCCCCAAACCGTTTTGACTAAGTCGGCGGTGGATGAACTTTGAGCTAATTTGTTACGTAAGCGATTGATATGAGTATTAACGGTATGTTCATAGCCAGAGTAGGAATAACCCCAAACGGCATCTAAAAGCTGCATGCGACTGAAAACCTGCTTAGGGTGCTGAGCAAGATAAAGTAATAGGTCAAATTCTCGAGCTGTGAGTGCTAAGGTTTCATTAAAGGCGATGACTTCACGGGTACTACAATTAATAGTGATGCCATTGAACTCTAATGAGTCATCTTGATGTTCTATCTGTTTACCTCGCCTCAGCAATGCTTTGACTCGAGCTCTGAGCTCTAACACGCTAAAAGGTTTTACAAGATAGTCATCAGCACCGGACTCTAGACCCAATACTACATCAGCCTCTGAGTCTCTCGCTGTCAGTAACATACAGGGGATCTCATTACCGGCTTCACGGATCTGTTGGCAAAGGGTAATGCCATCGCCGTCGGGTAACATTCTGTCCATTAAAATCAGATCTATCTGCTTGGTGGCGATGACTTGGCTAGCTTGTTGCAAAGTGGTGCAATGGGTGACTATATGATTCATGCTTTTAAGATTCAGCATGACCAGCTTTGCTAAGTCTTGTTCATCTTCAATCAATAATATTTTCTTGCTTGAAACAGAGGTGAAAGTGGTATTCGATCTGTTCATGACGAGCTCCCAAAGGCGATCCCTTTTAACAAGACCTACCTTTAAGAACTTTTATTTCGATAATTTTTTAATCAATTAATCAATTAAGCATTGGCGACTATTTAGTGCGCGTGATCTTAATTATCATAACGGGATTATCGAAGCGATGAGAAGCTGACAGAACCGAATCAGCGAGTCCATCATCAGCACTGATTACACCAGGATGACCATGGACTTTGTCGTTATCATCTCGGACAGCATTAAAGCCTTCACCGCCATCAGCAGGCCCTGGTATTGTGCCTTTTTCTTCAGAGTTAGCTTCGGTGCCAGCATCGTATGCAATGACTCGCAATGTGGTTGCATCATCAACAGCTAATGTTGAAAGGTTAAAACCTGTGGTGCCTGCGAAAGCATCATTAGTGTTAACGAGCATGGTGACGATAGACAGGTCTGCTACGCTTGATTGCTCTAGGCTCATTGTTATTGATTGAGTGGCGCCTGGCACTAAGACACCGTCACCGCTAAAGAGCTCATTGACCCCCGTTTCGCCAGTGAGTCCACTACTATCACCCGATTCTGCTAGGGTCTCGAGTGCAACACTGGCGGCCATGCCAGTACTCCACAGTCGACTACCGCTCTCTTGAGCTACTACAGCGACCGGAGACATTGGCTGGTTAGCCGTTAAGTTGGTAATCATCACACTGTAGTCTTGCATCACAGGTGCCACGACTGGCGGCTGGACGGGTGCAGGTGAATCATTGTCGTTATCAGAGCAGCCCGCTAAGCTAATAGCTGCAAAGGCGATGATTGCCGTGGCACTGTATTTAAAGTTCAGTTTAGGATAGTTCATGGATTGATCTCCTATTTCACGACAACAGTCACTCGAGCTACAGGGTTTAACCAGCGATGAATACGGCTGTCTAAATCACTTGTGCCAGCATTTACGTCAGTATCACCTAATACGCCAGGGTGAATATGGACTTTATCATTGCTACTGCTATCCATTACGCCAGTGGCGTTCATGCCACCATCGCCACCAGGTGCTGCTGGGATCCCAGGCGTTCCTACTGCTCCGCCACCATTAATGATCTCATCATTGGCCTCAGTACCGGCATCATAGGCATTAAGGGTAAAAGTATAAGTGCCAGCTTCCGTTGGGATCTTCCAAGCATCTAAGCCGACAAATGCATCGTTAGTCGGCAATACCATCGCGGTGATCGATAAGTGCGTCATTTCTCCACTATCGAGCATGATGCTTTCAACTTTAGCACTCGGCGCCAGTAGTCCCATCGCAGGGTTGGCCATCGTCACACCGCCTGCACCTGTAACTGCAGCATCTAGATCGCCAATATCACCCCCTTCAGCCATTTTTTGTAGCGCAGGCGTTGCCATCTCACCCGCCTGAAATAGATGGCTATCCATATCATGTGCAGCAATGAGTAGCGGGGTGAAATAGTTACCGTGGGTTAGATTTGTCACACTGATCTCAAGCTCTGCAGCGGTCGCAGGCAGGCTCATTAAACTTCCTAGTATGAGGGCTTTGGTTACATGGTTAACATTCATGGTATATCTCCGTTGTCTGAATAGTTAAAGCATGACAACGGGATATCACCTGAGTATCTCCAAATAATCACAAAAGTATAACAATTGGTGGAGGGTCACTGTTTATGTCGAATTCCTTCGGGTTTAGTTGTCTTCTCAGTGTTGTATATTTATACCGTGGGCTAAATTAGCAGGACTAATTATAAAGAAAGCATACTTTTGCCGATTTTATCGGCGAGTGAACCTAGCATAGGTATTATCTAGTCGATAAATACGTTATTTTGCTCGAAAAATTAGAGCCGTAGTCAGTATTGCTGCTGGTTTCTAACCTATCGAAGCTGAGTAAAGATGTATATTGGCAACAAAATAATTGTTTTTATTGTTGGGATTTGTATCCCCATTATGATCGCTGCCAGCTTTTGCTTGAACCTTTGGTTTGATGGTGAGGTGGTTTCGCTGCGCGGATATGCCGTCAGTAAAGAACTCGAGAGCATAGAAGATATCGTCAATAATGAGTTGCAACTGCTTGGTGCGGTCGCGTCGATTTATGCCGCGCCTATAAAGTCGCAAGTGCTTGATGATGTGAGGCAAAACAATGCACTTCTCAATGGCATAAATATATTTTTCTGGAACCATGGTCTGATTACCCCGCAGCTAGAGCAAGATAAACAACTCGCACTGGTGCTCCCAGATATCCCTGAACATCTGCTCAATAATACAGAGCTTGTCTCAGGCGCTTATTTTGATGCGCTGCATGAAACAGCCTATTTTATTAGCGTAAAGCCATTCTCAGCCGATAAAGCAGTTATTGCCGTTAAGGTGATTAAAGACAATTATCTTGCACTACGCGGTTTGCCTGGCTTTGTGAATCTGGCTCGAATGGAGTTAGGTTATGCCAGTGACGGCATCATCTTTAATGGTCAAAACATACAAGTAGATCTTGCTCTCCCTGCCTTCAATGAAGAGCTACCGGTATATGTCAATGTGACATTTTCTAATGGATTCTTTGCTCGACTATCATCGCAATACAGCTGGATGGCGGCGGGAATGCTTTGCCTAGTGATGCTACTACAGCTGGTGACCTATCTATGGTTAAAATTTGGATTTGTGAAACCATTTTATACCTTGACTGAGCAGTTAATCAGTATCAATCCAATGGCAAAAAATTATAAACCGCTAACTGTCGAAGGTGGGGCAGAGTTGAGTATTTTAACTCGCCGAATTAATGGATTACTGGCACGAATATACCGGCAGGAGATGCGGTCTAAAATCACACTGGAGTCGATTGCTGAAGCGGTTATATTGACTGACATTAACGCTAAAGTGGTCTATATCAACGCTTATGCAGAGCGACTACTCAAAGTTAAGAGTGCTAAAGCACTAGGTGAAAGTCCGCAGGTTCTACTGCGGGCCGGTGACCAATTTAATAATGATCTGAGCGAGTTTATGCAAAGTGGTGCGTCATTGCCTGAGTTTACGCAGATTGTACTGAATATCGATGCGCTTAAGGTGATGGAACGCAGCGTTAATAACCTGAGAAACCATAATGGCCAAGTGGTTGGGGTGGTGATTGTGTTAAGGGATATCACCCAAGAGGCGAAGCTTAAACAACAGTTACAACGTCGAGCCAACTACGATCAAGTCACCGGGCTGCTCAACCGCAGTGCGTTTGAAGATAAGCTAGAAACATTGGCACAGAATGCCAATTCAATCGCGGTGGTTTATTTAGACTTAGAGCAGTTTAAATTGATCAACGATTCTTGCGGACATAACGCGGGTGACAAAATGCTTTATCTGGTTGCCAAAGCCATCGAGTCGAATCTATCTAGCGATCATCTACTGGCGCGTTTAGGCGGTGACGAGTTCGGCTTAGCCATTAAAGACACTTCGGCATTGAATATCGCTAAGTTACTTAAAAGCATTATCAATAATGTCTCAATGCAGGTGATGCATCATCAGCAAGAGCATTATCGAGTTGGGGTGAGTGTGGGAGTTTCTTATCGTCGCCAACAGAAAAAAGATGTATTGGAAATGATAAAAGATGCCGATATCGCCTGCCTTGCTGCAAAACGTAAGGGCTGTAATCAAATTCATTTTTATGATGATAGCGATCAAGAGCTCTGTTATCAGCGTAATGCCCCTAAATGGGCGATGCGCATTGCCCCTAAATGGGCGATGCGCATTGCTCAGGCTATCGAGCATAACGAGCTTATTCTTTACTATCAAAAGATAGAGCAGCTTAGCTCGCAGTATCAGCGCAAACGACTGGAGGTTTTATTGCGGATCCAAGAACCTTGTGGGCGCATATTACCTCCAGCGCAATTTATCGCCGCCGCTGAGCGTTTTAAGTTGATGACAGAGGTCGATAAAGAGGTCATAAGGAAAACTTTTCTGTGGTTGTCACTGCGTGAAGAGCTTTGGCAAGACCATAGTTTGTCGATTAATCTGTCAGGTAATAGCTTGGGGGCCGAAGGTATGGTGAATTATATTTTGCAGCAACAGGCGCGGTTTAATATTCCAAGTTGCTGTATCTGTTTTGAGATCACCGAGACCAGTGCGATTCAAAATCATAGCCGCGCGATGGATATGTTACAACAGCTGCGCAAACGGGGTTTCTCGTTCGCGCTGGATGATTTTGGCAGTGGCTTTGCCTCTTACGGTTACCTAAAAGAGATGCCTGTTGATTACGTGAAAATCGATGGTTGCTTCGTCAAATCGTTAACAACCAATGCTAAAGACTATGCCATCGTAAAATCAATTCACGATGTGTGCAGGGTCATGGGTATCGAGACCGTGGCGGAGTTTGTAGAAACCCAAGAGATTATTGTTAAGCTCAAGCTAATAGGGGTCAACTACGCTCAGGGTTATGCTATTGGTCGGCCACAGGCGCTAGAATCTTACCAGCCAATTAATGCGCTGCAACAACGGTCGGCATAGCGATAGTTGCGGTTTAACGCTTTATATGTGAGTTTGGGGTATCGCGATAAATTTAGGTTAAATATGAATAGCTTCAAAGACAAAGTCATTATTGTTACGGGGGCGTCAGAAGGTATTGGGCGTGCCTTAGCCATTGCGCTTGCGCCCTTAGGTTGTCAGTTAGTGATCAGTGCTCGTAATCAACAGCGATTAGCGTCCTTAGCATCGGAGCTCACAATATTAGGATTGCCGCCTTTGGTCTGTGCAGCCGATTTAGCGCAACAGTCACAGTGCAAAAATTTAATTGAAACATGCATAGCGCGTTTTGGGCGTTTAGATATTCTAATCAATAATGCCGGCATGACAATGTGGTCACGCTTTGATGAACTGACAGACTTAAGCGTGTTATCTCAAATCATGCAGGTAAACTATTTGGCACCAGCTTATCTTAGTCATGCCGCGATCCCTCATCTGAAACAGACTCAAGGCCAGATTGTTGCCGTGGCTTCCATTACTGGAATGACAGGAGTACCCGCTCGTAGCGGTTATGCCGCCTCTAAACATGCGGTGATTGGCTTTTTTGATTCGTTGAGAATTGAGTTAAGCGACGATAATGTTGCGGTGACGGTAATCTGCCCAGATTTTGTTGTTACTCAAACCCATAAAAGAGCCCTAGATAGTCAAGGATTACCTTTGGGGACCACGCCAATGCAAGAGTCTAAGATCATGACGGCTGACCGATGTGCACAGCTAATGCTACCCGCAATAGCGCAGCGTAAACGACTGTTGATAACCTCATTTAGAGGTCGTATAGGACGTTTTTTAAAAATAATCGCCCCCGGCCTGATCGACAAAATCACTCGTAATGCCATTGCGTCAGGCCGTTAGCGAATCAATTAATCTCGGTTACTTATTAAGATGCTTAACGATAGCGGCAGCCGCATCCTCTTTAGTCGTTGCACTTTTGGTTGGTTCAATGGTTATCGCTGGCGTATGGCCAGTCATATTTTCTGCAATATGTAACCAATCTGGGTGCCAATAAAATGAGGTGCCCGCTAAGGTATCCCAGTTATGGACGCCAGATGTTTCGCCTTGATAGACAAGATCGCCAAGTGAATATTTCATAATTAACCCCTATCTAGTGATTTGCTTGGATTCATATTATTTTTTAGAATAAATATAGTGCGCTTTGAGTGTAGCTTTTTTTGTTACTTTGATCACAAATGTACTTATTTTTAGAGGTTGATTGTTGTGTGGGTAAAGCTAAGCATCTGGCAGCAGTGAATTAAAATGAAACCGCGAAGTGATATCGCATGGCTCGGCGGTTGTTTTTTACTACTGGCAATGTGAGCTGCTCTCTCTCGTGATAGCGTCTCGGTGCTAGAGTGTATATCGACTCATTTTTAGCGCTAAACAGGCATGAAAAAGCCCAGCGAACTGGGCTTTTTTATCTAACGTCTAATGTTCAGCGTTCAGCTAAAGGCTCTAGCGGTTGCCATTTTCACGAGCGATAGCACGGTAGGCGATATCGGTACGAAAATACACGTCATCCCAATGGATAGCGTCAACCAATTGGTAAGCAGATGCCTGTGCTTCGGTCACAGTATTGCCCAAAGCGGTAGCGCATAGCACACGGCCGCCATTGGTCACAACTTTGCCATCTTGCATGCTGGTGCCAGCATGAAACACTTTCGCATCGTTATTGCCTAAGTCTAAACCCTCAATCACATCGTGCTTTCGATATGCATCTGGGTAACCGCCAGCGGCTAATACCACACCGACAGCTGCACGTGAATCAAACTCTGCGGTCACTTGATCTAGCTCGCCACGAGTTGAGGCTAAACACAGCTCTACTAGATCAGATTTAAGACGCATCATAATCGGCTGAGTTTCTGGATCGCCAAAGCGGCAGTTGTACTCAAGTACTTTTGCGCTGCCATCAGGTGAAATCATCAAGCCAGCATATAGGAAACCGGTGTAAACATTACCTTCTGCGGCCATGCCATCAACCGTTGGACGAATAACGTGAGCCATAGTCCAATCGTGTACGGCTTGAGTCACAACAGGGGCGGGGGAGTATGCCCCCATACCGCCTGTGTTTGGACCATGATCGCCATTGTCGCGTGCTTTATGATCTTGGCTGGTGGCCATTGCAAGAATGTTCTTGCCATCAACCATCACGATAAAGCTGGCTTCTTCGCCTTTTAGGAACTCTTCGATAACAACTCGAGAACCCGCTTCACCAAAGAGGTTACCGGCCAGCATATCGTCAATTGCCGCATTCGCTTCAGTTTGGTCAGCGGCAATAATCACGCCTTTACCTGCCGCTAAACCATCAGCCTTAATCACGACCGGGTAACCCGTTGTCGCGGTTAATTCTGTTACATAAGCCTTAGCTGGCGCAATGTCGGTAAAGTTTGAGTAAGCCGCGGTTGGAATATTGTGGCGTGCTAAAAAGTCTTTAGTGAAAGCTTTAGAAGATTCTAGTTGCGCCGCACCTTGAGTTGGGCCAAAAATGGGCAAGCCGGCTTCATTGAACGCATCTACAAGCCCCAATGCGAGTGGGACTTCAGGGCCTACAATGGTAATAGCCACTTTTTGCTCTGCTGCGAAAGCCACCAATGCAGTGATCTCTTCAACGTTAATCGCTACATTTTCTAGCTTTGGCTCTAAAGAGGTGCCTGCATTACCGGGCGCCACAAAAACGGTTTCAACTTGTGCTGATTGCGCCGCTTTCCATGCCAATGCATGTTCACGACCGCCGCCACCTATTATTAATACTTTCATTTTTTTACCTTTTGTCGTGGCTTCATCAGCCCTTGTACTGCATCAAACATACTCGTTTATTGGCGTATTTTTACCAACAAAATGGCGTGTGTCTTCTTTGTCCAAGAACTGATGACTTTGCGCTAAACTCTAAAAATATAATCCAGTTAAACTCATCTGGATTAATGACGGAAGTGGCGCATACCTGTAAATACCATTGCCATGCCGTGCTCATCTGCAGCGTTGATAATCTCTTGGTCACGAATAGAGCCACCTGGCTGGATGATACAGCTAATACCAGCAGCGGCTGCAGCATCAATACCGTCACGGAATGGGAAAAACGCATCAGATGCCATCACTGAATCTTGAACGACTAGCCCTTCGTCAGCTGCTTTAATACCTGCCACTTTAGCGCTATAAACTCGGCTCATTTGGCCTGCGCCAACACCGATTGTCATGCTGTTCTTGGCGTAAACAATCGCGTTTGATTTAACAAACTTAGCCACTTTCCAGCAGAACATAAGATCTTTCATCTCGCTAGCAGTAGGTTGGCGCTTAGACACGATGGTAACGTCATTGACATCAACCATGCCTTGGTCGCGATCTTGCAGCAATAAGCCACCGTTAACACGTTTGTAATCAAGGCTGTTTGTCTTGCTAGCCCATTGTCCGCATTCAAGCACTCGTACGTTGACCTTTGCTGCAACAATGTCGCGTGCTGCTTGGCTAACAGATGGGGCAATGATCACTTCAACAAATTGACGCTCAACAATCGCTGCTGCGGTGGCTGCATCTAACTCGCGGTTAAAGGCGATAATGCCACCAAACGCTGACGTTGGGTCGGTTTGGAATGCACGGTTATAAGCTTCTAACAGGTTTTCACCAATCGCCACACCACAAGGGTTAGCATGTTTCACGATGACACATGCTGGCTCATTAAACTCTTTAACACATTCAAGTGCTGAGTCCGTATCGGCAATATTGTTATAGGACAATGCCTTGCCTTGCAACTGAACGGCAGTTGCAACAGAGGCTTCATCGATATGGGTATCAACGTAAAAAGCCGCTGTTTGATGGCTATTTTCGCCATAACGCAGATCTTGCTTTTTAACTAATTGAGTATTGTAAGTGCGTGGGAACTTGGAGTCTTCATGACACTCGTCTTTGCTATGTGCAGGGACTTTAGTGCCGAAGTAGTTAGCGATCATGCCATCATATGCAGCAGTGTGCTCAAACGCCGCAATCGCGAGATCAAAACGTGTTTCCAGCGTAGTACTGCCGTTATTTGCGGTCATTTCTGCAATAACACGGCCGTAGTCGTTAGCGTTAACCACGATGGTAGTATCTTTATGGTTTTTAGCGGTTGAGCGAACCATCGTTGGGCCGCCAATATCGATATTCTCGATAGCGTCCGCAAGGGTGCAACCTTCTTTTGCGACGGTTTCTGCAAATGGATATAAATTAACAGCAACCAAATCGATAGGGTTGATGTTGTTTTGTTCCATTACAAGTTCGTCTATACCACGGCGTGCCAAAATTCCACCATGCACTTTAGGGTGCAAAGTTTTGACACGACCATCCATAATTTCTGGGTGGCCAGTATAATCCGATACTTCAATGACTGGCACACCATTATCTGCCAATAGGCGGGCCGTGCCACCAGTAGAAAGTAGCTCAACACCTTGAGCATGCAACGCTTGTGCAAACTCTAAGATTCCGGTTTTATCTGAAACGCTTAATAGCGCGCGACGAATAGGTCTGGCTTTATTCATTGTAGGTATAGGGTCCAGTAGTTATTTTAAGGATCTTTCGGAAAACAGAACAGTATCGCGTTTGCGAACGCCTACACTGCTTTCCAAAAGTCCCTCAATTTACTCTCCCGTCACGGCGCGCGTATTTTAACGCAGTTTTATCCTTGACGGTGTTTTTTTCTGCGCGATTTCACAATACGGTAAACAGAACAAGCATTGATCCCATTTTTTGTTCAAGATAGCCTTGACCTTGGATACAACTCCAAGGTTTATACTTTGAACATTGATAAATATCGCATCGGCGATATTTGGCAGCCTATCGCGGTGAAATTAGGAGAAAATGATGTATCGAATTGGTGAGCTGGCACAGTTGTGTGAGGTCAGAACGGATACGTTAAGGTTCTACGAGAAACATGGTCTGCTATCGCCTTCATCAAGAACCGATTCGGGTTATCGTATCTATACCGAAGCTGATGCTGAACGCTTACGCTTTATTTTACGTGCCAAAGCGGTCGGTTTTACGCTAGCAGAAATAGCGGAACTGCTTTCGATTGAGTTAGACAAGTCCAATTGGGCTTGTGCCGACGTTAAAGGATTAGTGGACGATAAACTGGCTAATGTTGAGGCCAAGATTGCCGAACTGAACCATTTTCAACTCTCTTTGCAACGACTATCTCAAGCGTGTTGCGGTGGGCCTGAAAGCGCAGAACATTGCTCAATTTTAGAAGCGTTAGAGTCGAGTACAGAGAACATTCGCTGTGAAAATCATAGCCATACTCACGACGATGCCCAGTTTACTAAAACGTGCCAAGACAAATCAGCCGTTAAGAATACACAAGAGAAATAGTTATGTTATTAAACAACTTTATCGACCTTTTTTTAGACTCGGCGCCTTGGCTATTATTGGGCCTAGTGTTAGCGGGCATGCTCAAAATGTTTGTGCCTATGGCTTGGATGCAGAAACAGCTCGGCGGCCACGGTTTTAAAACCGTGGTTAAAGCGGCCGTATTGGGTGCGCCTTTACCTTTATGCTCATGCGGCGTTATTCCGGCTGCAGTCGGCTTGCGCCGTAGTGGAGCATCAAAGGCGGCGACCACCTCCTTTTTAGTTTCAACGCCAGAAACTGGGGTTGACTCAGTGACCGTGTCTTACGTGTTGCTTGGCCCATTCATGGCGATTGTCAGACCAATAGCTGCAGTTATCAGTGCCATTGTGGCCGGCTTATTAGTCGGTCGTGATGACGATGACGGCAAACCCGCAGCGCAGCAAGCTAAGCAAGCCGAGACGTCATCTTGCTGTAGCAGCAAGAAAGCGGAGCCTAAGGTAGCCACTAGCTCGTGCTGTGCAAGTGAAAAGAAAGCAACGGTGAGTATGAAACCGGTTGCAGATAGCAGCGTAATGTCTATGCCAGTCAATGCAGCGCCACTGAATTTACACCAAGCTACAGAGGCTAAGAAATCGAGCTGTTGTAGCAGTAAAAAAACAGCACCAATTAAAACAGAAGCGACCACTTCATCATGTTGTAGCTCGAAGACGACAGATACCGCAGCTGAAGCTGAAAGCTGCTGCGAGTCGACTAAAGATATTGCGACTGAGTTAAAGGGCACTTCTGTCATCAGCCGTATTGGTAAGGGTTTGCATTTTGCGGCGACGGATTTGGTGCGCGATACAACCGTATGGCTATTGGTTGGTTTGTTTTTTGCCGCCTTGGTACAAACTTATGTCCCCGCTGACTTTATGGCAAAATGGGGCGATGGCATTTTAGCGATGTTGGTGATGGTCGTTATTTCTGTCCCTATGTATATCTGCGCAACAGCATCAACGCCTATTGCGGCGGGTTTGCTACTGGCTGGCGTTTCACCAGGTGCAGTATTGGTGTTTATGTTGGCGGGCCCTGCGACGAATATAGCGACCTTAGGCGTGGTGACTAAAGAACTCGGCAAGCGCGCGCTATTTGGTTATTTAGGCGGTGTATTGGGCGTGGCATTAGTCTCGGGCGTCATCGTCAATTACCTTGTCGAAACCTTTGGTTTTGTGGTTATGCCGCAGATTGGCGAGCAACATAACTTGTTGCCAGCGGCGATTGTCTACACTTCAGGTATTGTGCTTGCAATACTGATGGCTAAGGTCTTTTTAGACATGCTACCTAAAAACTGGTGGCGTCGAGATTGCTGCTCATAGTGTTACCCATCGTATAGGCTCATGTATTAAATTGATGGGTATATAGATTGGCAGCAGAAAAAGGCACTCATTGAGTGCCTTTTTTTATGTTCATTTATGCTCCCTGTTGAAACCGTGAGGTGACGAGAGTGCCTAAACTATCCACCATTTAGTCCGCTGCTTTTTGTTGTGGAATACAGACACTTATCCCTATTGAACACCGTAGCAGCCATATTATGTTCATTTTTGATATCAATATTTCATCATCTTCATCCAAACATGGTGTTAAAAGCAGCATGATCCTCGTTCAATGTTCCAAATATCATCTCTTCGACCAACAGCAGGGCAAATTGCGGCAACGGCAATTTAGCCCTATTTCCAGTTAAACCTAAATTAGTCGCTGCCACAGTGACGTTATAGGTGCGCCATATTGTCTCGATATAAATAAATAGCCTTCGGAAAAATTGAATATCCTTTTTTATTTATAATCGATATCAGCATGTTGCAGGCTTATATTCCCTTGTAAGCGTGATATTGAGGCATTTTCTAACGGAATTACGTTCTTTTCATTGTCTCTATTTATCTTTTTACGTCGATATTTTAAGGGACATATTGTCATCTCTGGTGGTTCATAATGTCCACCTTTGCATATTTTTGCTTAAGCAGCATTTAATGCTGAATTGTTTGCAGGTCCGCTAGCTATCTGGCTCTTGCTGCTAAATTTCTGGCATTTATTGGTGTTTCGCTCTGTAGGTGTTTTGTTGTGATCTCGATCATGCGTTAGTAATTGTCCGTATAGGTGACTTTGGGGATAATCTCTTGGCGTTGACGCGTCTTTGTTTAGCGTGCGGCTTAGCAAGACAAGTTAACGACAAAAACCAAACTACAGCGTCGAGATGAGAAGTCGGCCTGGGTAGATAGAAAACTAATTGTGTGAGGGTAATATGAACAGACGTCAGTTTTTTAAACTGTGCGCGAGTAGTACTGCAACCTCAGCGATCTCTGCACTTGGGCTGTTGCCCGGTAAAGCGTTTGCTGCGGTTCGTGAGTTTAAACTACTAAGAGCGAAAGAGACCCGCAATAACTGTTGTTATTGTTCAGTGGGTTGTGGCTTATTGATGTACAGCCACGGCAGTAACGGTAAAAATGCCGAAAAATCTATTTTCCACATTGAAGGCGATGCGGACCATCCGGTTAACCGCGGCTCACTTTGTCCTAAAGGTGCAGGCTTGGTGGACTATGTGAACAGTCCGAACCGTAATCACTTTCCTGAAGTACGCGAACCAGGTACTAATGAATGGAAACGCATCAGCTGGAATGAGGCATTCGGTCGTATTGCTCGCCTGATGAAAGATGACCGTGATGCAAACTTTATCGAAAAGAACAGCGATGGAACCACGGTAAACCGCTGGTTGAGCACGGGGATGATGACCTCCTCTGCACAGCCAAACGAAGGCGCTTATATTACCCATAAATTTGCCCGTTCTCTTGGCCTTGTTGCCATCGATACTATTGCACGTAACTGACATTCCCCAACGGTAGCAAGTCTTGCTCCAACATTTGGGCGCGGTGCCATGACCAACCACTGGATCGATATTAAGAACTCCAATGTCGTGGTGATCATGGGTGGTAATGCCGCCGAAGCACACCCTGTCGGTTTCGGCTGGGTTACAGAAGCCATGGAACACAATAACGCCAAACTGGTTGTTGTCGACCCTCGTTATAACCGCAGTGCAGCACTGTCGGATTGCTACGCGCCTTTGCGCAGTGGTACAGACATTGCCTTTTTGCTCGGCTTAAGCCGATACCTGATTGAAACCAAACAAGTTAACTATGACTATGTGAAGGCTTATACCAATGCCTCTTACATCGTCCGTGAAGATTTCGAATTTAATGAAGGTCTGTTCAGTGGCTTCGATGAGAAGAGTCGCACCTATGACAAAGAGACTTGGTACTACGAGCTTGATGAAGACGGCTATGCCAAAGTCGACGAAAGCTTTGAACATCCACGTTGCGTATGGAACCTGCTGAAGCATCATGTGGAACGCTACGATTTTGACACCGTCAGCAATATCACAGGTACCCCAGTTGAGGATTATGAAAAAGTGTGTGCCATCATCGGCAGCACCTATACCCATGACAAAGCGGCGACCTTCATGTACGCCTTAGGTTGGACTCACCACACTAAGGGCACGCAAAATATCCGTTCTATGGCCATGGTTCAGCTATTGCTGGGCAATATTGGCGTACTCGGTGGCGGTGTGAACGCACTTCGTGGGCACTCAAATGTGCAGGGTGCAACGGATATGGGGCTATTGTGTCAGGCTCTGCCCGGTTACCTCAAATTGCCGAGTGACAAAGATACGGATCTTGAAACTTATCTGGATCACCATACACCCAAACCACTGCGTCCGGGTCAGACCAACTACTGGTCAAACTACCCTAAGTTTTTCATCTCTCAGATGAAGAGTTTCTGGGGCGAGAACGCCACCAAAGAAAACAGCTTTGGTTATGACTGGTTACCGAAGTGGGATCAGCAATACGATTTCACTAAACACATCGACATGATGTACCACGGCGAGGTTAATGGCTATTTTATTCAAGGGGTTAACGCGATTAACTCTATGCCTAACCGTAACAAGACGTTAGCGGCATTTAGCAAGCTGAAGTTCATGGTGGTGATGGATCCACTCGCGACAGAAACATCCGTTTTCTGGAAAAAAGACGATAAGTTTAATGATGTCGATCCAAGCCAGATCCAGACTCAGGTGTTCCGTCTGCCGACGACTCTGTTTGCCGAAGAGGAAGGCTGTATTGTCAACTCGGGTCGCTGGATGCAGTGGCACTGGAAAGGGGCGAATGCACCCGGTGAGTCTAAGCCTGATGCTGCGATCTTATCCGGTATCTTGATGAAGCTCAGAGCGCTTTATAAAGAAGAAGGCGGTGTATTGCCTGAGCCGATTAATGCGATTAACTGGGCTGGCTATCACGACTCTCATTTCCCGCATGGGTCGGAAGTGGCAAAAGAGCTCAACGGTATTGATCTTAAAACGGGTAAGCAGCTGGATAGTTTCAGTCAGCTTAAAGATGACGGTAGTACTGCCTGTGGCTGCTGGATCTACTCGGGTTCTTGGACCGAAGAGGGCAACTTGATGGCCCGCCGTGATAACTCGGATCCGTCCGGCAAAGGTATCACTCCGGGTTGGTCATTCGCTTGGCCTTCTAATCGTAGAGTGCTCTACAACCGCGCGTCATGTGACGTTAATGGCAAGCCTTGGGATCCAAAGCGAACCATTGTGGAATGGAAGCATGATAAATGGCATGGCATCGATGTCGGTGACTTCAATATGAAGCTGACACCACAAGAATCGGCTCATCCGTTCATTATGCAACAAGAAGGTGTCGGACGTTTCTTTGCCCTTAAACACCTGGCTGAAGGACCATTCCCTGAGCATTACGAGCCCATGGAATCGCCTATCGGCACCAATCCATTGCATCCTAAAGTGATCAGTAACCCTGCGGTACGTATGCTCGATGGTGTAGCAGAAACCTTGGGTTCGCATAAGGAATATCCGTATGTGTGCACTACATACTGCGTAACTGAACACTTTAACTTCTGGACTGCACATTGTCGTTTAGCAGCTATCTCTATGCCTGAGACGTTTGTTGAAATAGATGAAGTGTTGGCGGCAGCAAAAGGGATCAACAGCGGCGATTGGGTCACCGTGAGCTCTAAACGTGGCGAGTTGCAGACCAAGGCATTAGTGACTAAGCGCCTACAACCGCTCAAGGTTCATGGACAGCTAGTGCACACCGTGGGATTACCGCGTCATGGCGGTTATAACGCGCTGACTCGCAAGAGCAGCAGTTGTAATGTTTTGACCACAGAAGTGGGTGATGCAAATACTCAGGTGCCTGAATTTAAGGCATTCCTGGTAAATGTTACTAAGGTGGAGGCGATCTAATTATGTCGACTCAAGATATTATTTTAAGCTCCGGCACCTCTAGGCTCAGCCCCGCGGCGCAGGTAAGAAAGAAACTGAGCAAGGTGGCCAAGTTATTTGATGCCACCAAGTGTAACGGCTGTAAGGCCTGTCAGGTTTCCTGCTCTGAGTGGAACGATCTGCGGGCACCCATCGGTGAGTTTACCGGTAGTTACCAAAACCCGGCGGACCTTTCTTCCGAGTGCTGGACTCTGATGAAGTTTAACGAGGTTACCGATGAGAAAGACAAGCTACTACGCTGGCAGTTTACTCATACAGCCTGCATGCATTGTGACGATCCAGCTTGCTTGACCGCTTGTTCGACCAAAGATGCCATTGTTCAACATGCCAACGGCATTGTGGACTTTGACTCTGACAAATGTATCGGCTGTGGATATTGCGTAACCGCTTGTCCGTTTGACGTCCCTAAGCTCGACTCTGTGGATCAGAAAGCCTACAAATGCACTATGTGTTCTGACCGATTGCAAGTGGGTCAGGAACCCTCATGTGTGAAGTCATGTACCACTGGCGCGCTTAAGTTCGGTACTCGTGAAGACATGCTTTTTATCGCAGATATGCGTATTAAGCAACTTCATGAAAAGGGCTTTGCTAAGGCTGGATTGTATAACCCGAAAGGGGTTGGCGGTACCGGTATGATGATGATTTTACATGATATCGATGACCCACAAAGTTATGGTTTACCGGCTGATCCAAAGACCAGCTTGTCGATCAAACTATGGCAAGACGTAGTCAAACCTTTGGGAGCTGCAGGGATTATCGCCACGGTGGCGGTGGCTTGTCTGCACCGTATCACTGTGGGCCGTAATATCGTCGAAGAAGATGAACCTGCTGCGTTCGATCACTCTCACCCAAGCAAGTCAGATAAGGAGTAACGCTCATGCATAAGCAGAATAAGATTTTGCGCCATAAGTTGTTCGATCGGATCTGCCACTGGTTTGTAGTGGCAGTGGGCTTGGTGGCTTTTCTTACCGGCTTCGGTTTTTTCTTCCCATCCTTTCAATGGTTGGGAGCCATTGCAGGTACGCCGCAGATGGCGCGCTTTGTTCATCCTATCGCCGGCTTGATGATGTGTCTGCCGTTGATGTTGATACTCGTGCGTTATTACCACCATAACAAGTGGGAAAAGAACGACCTTAAATGGATGCTAGCCATCAAGGATGTGATGTTTGAAAACGAGGACAAAATCCCCGCTATCGGCCATTACAATCCGGGGCAAAAAGTGCTGTTTCGGACCTTTGTGGTGACCTCTGTCGTGTTGACAGTGACTGGCATCATGATGTGGCAGCCCTACTTTGCGCCTTACTTTGCCTCCGCCGCTATCGAGTGGGCCATCTTGTTGCACGCCGTTTGCGCGGTGATCATGTTGATCTTCGTGATCGTGCATTTCTGGATGGCTACCTGGGTAGAAGGGTCGGTTGCAGGCATGTTGTATGGCTCTGTTTCAAGAGCCTGGTGTAAGAAGCACCATCCCAACATGCTTAATGATCCAAAACTAAAGACTATAAAGCAGGAAAAACACTAATTATGAGCACAGCAATACTCGACGCTGAAAAAATCCCGGCCCAGAAATTGGAGATCAAAACCTTGATCCCTGCAGATCCTCAAGCGATCTACCAATTCCGGGCTGAAAGACTCGCAGAGCTAGCTGAAGAGTCAGGTTTGCCTGATTACTTTCGCTTGCTGAAGCTGCTGGTCAGCGCGCAAGCACGGGTAGCCTCTGTTAATGATGGCGTTGCCACACCGACAGGTTTATCTGAGCTGAGCTGCTTTGGCCCCAAGCCTGAGTTTGATTTCGAGCAAAGTCAGCCTATGGCACAGGGTCATTTTGAGTGGGGAAACTATTGGCAGTCGGTATTGCTGGAGCTCATAAGTGATCTCTTGCCTAAGCTCTTGTCCAAACCTTTGTCTGAATCTTCGTCGGAAAGTGCGGCGGATCTAACGGCAGTACTAAAGGCGTTAGCAAGTACTGAACCGGAAACCTTGCAGCAATATGCCGAGGCGATGTTACTCGGTCATTTTGCAGAGGTTCCGGCTGAGTACACGCTGTTTATCTGGGCTGCGTTATCAGTCTATTGGTCTCACTGGGCGACGGATGTAGCAACTGCTCTAGCAGCAACGGGACAAGGTTATAAAACCCTATGCCCGGTGTGTGGCTGTCATCCGGTGGCGAGTGTGATCAAGGAGAAACCACGCACAGGTTTACGTTATCTACATTGCAGCTTATGTGAAACTGAGTGGCATCAGATCCGTGCTGAGTGCACCTCTTGTGGTGAAGACAAAGGGGTTTTTCTCTGGGCAGAAACAGAAACAAAGGCGGCTGTGCGGATCGAAAGCTGTGACACCTGTAAGGGGTACACCAAGATGTTGTTTACTGACATCAACCCCAAATTTGAGGTCGCAGTGGATGATCTAGCAACGCTACTGATGGATCAATATGTGGTAGAGCAAGGCTATTTGGCCACAACGGTTAATCCGCTATTGCTGGCCCACGAGCAGTAAAGTCAGTCCTGTCAGGGCGGCTGATTCCAGATAACGGAGTCAGTTGCACTGACTTTTATTCCAGTAAGTTCAGTGACAACTGAATAGAAATTTATAGACATTATCAGATGACCTCAGCAATCGACACTACCGCCGCCCTTTACCGTTCACTGCCAGCCATGGACAGCTTATTGCTGCATAAGGCCGTGCTAAAACTCAGGCTAGAGTATGGCGATACTTGGGTTAAGAGCCAACTCAGCAGCTTGCTTAATCAGGCAAGAGAGCTTATCGCTCAGCAGAGTAAACTCCCGGACTACTGCGGGGCACCTGAGGCACTCATAAAAGAGTTAACCCACAAATTATTAGACGGTCAACGCCACAGTCTACAAGCGGTATGGAACCTGACAGGGACCATATTGCACACCAATCTCGGACGTTCGCAATTGAGTGAAGCGGCAATTTCTGCCGTCACTAAGGTGATGCGCTACCCGACGCCCTTAGAGTTTGAACTGGAGGCTGGCAAGCGCGGTCACCGTGATCTAGCGATAGGAAAAATATTACAGCAGTTAACCGGTTCTCAGAGTTGCTGTCTGGTGAACAACAACGCCGCAGCCGTACTTTTGATGCTTTCAGGCGTCGCGGCAGGTAAAGAGGTTATTGTCTCACGCGGCGAGTTGGTGGAAATTGGCGGTGCCTTTCGCATCCCAGATATTATGCGTCAAGCCGGTTGCACTTTAATTGAAGTTGGCAGTACTAACCGCACGCATCTACGCGACTACGAAGCGGCGATCACTGAAAATACCGCCGCCATTATGAAAGTTCACACCAGTAACTATCATATCCAAGGTTTTACCGCAGCGGTGGATGAAAAACGCTTGGCCACACTCTGCCAGCAACACCAAATTCCGTTGATCTCAGATCTGGGCAGTGGCGCGCTGACCGATCTGAGTCAGTTTGGCTTAGGCGATGAACCCACGCCGCAAAACATGCTCACTGATGGCGTTAATTTAGTGAGTTTTTCGGGTGACAAATTACTCGGTGGTCCACAGGCCGGGCTCATTGTTGGCGACAAAAATCTCATCGATAAACTGCAGCAACATCCGTTAAAACGCGCACTGCGTTGCGACAAGATGACGCTGGCTGCGCTCGAAGCGACTCTATTACTCTACCGAAATCCTAAGCGGCTCAATGAAGAGTTGCCGATGCTGAGAAAAATGTCTCGTTCACTGGCCGAGCTGGAGCAAGTGGGCCAGCAAATGATGGCTGAATTACCTGAATATTTTGCCTCGCACTTCACCTTGGCAATCACCGCAAGCCAAACTCAGGTAGGCAGCGGCTCCCAGCCAGAGACTCTACTGGAATCTTTGGCACTGACCTTCACTCCGACGGCTAATAGCCAATACCGTATTCATCAGTTAGAGCAAAAGTTTAAGCAGCAAGATAAACCTATCATAGGTCGAATGGCCAATAACCAATATTGGTTGGATCTTCGCGGCGTCGAACAGGAAACTAGATTAATCAATGCCCTAAGACAGGTTGGACAAAGCTTATGATCATCGTGACGGCGGGTCATGTTGATCACGGAAAGACGAGTCTTATTCAAGCCCTTACGGGGACCGATGCCGATAGACTGCCCGAAGAGAAAAAACGCGGCATGACCATCGAACTCGGTTACGCCTTTATGAATGTAATTGATGATCAGCGTCTGGCTTTTGTTGATGTTCCTGGGCATGAAAAGTTTATCAATACCATGCTGGCGGGGGTGAGTTGTGCTAAGCATGCCTTGCTCATCATCGCTTGCGATGACGGAGTCATGCCACAAACGACTGAACATTTGGCGATTTTACAGCTGCTGAATCTTGAAAACCTAATCGTAGTGCTGACTAAGCAAGATCGAGTCGATAGCTCAAGAGTTGAAGCCGTTAAGGTGCAAGTGACTGAACTGCTGCAGCAATACCGAAGGCAGAGCCCTATTTATGTGGTATCGGCGTTGACTGGCGCGGGTATTCCCGCACTTAGTCAGGCAATCAAACTGCTTGCGCTCACTCAAGTCAATGCGCTTAGTCAGCTAAGCCTACAAACCAGTTTTCGCATGGCTATTGATCGGGTTTTTACGGTCAAAGGTGCAGGTCTGGTGGCTACCGGAACAGTGATAAGCGGTCAGGTGAGTGAAGGCCAAAGCCTCTACCTTTCAAAACAGAGTAAAGCTGTTAAAGTCAGAACCTTGCATAGCCAAGGTCAGGTTAGTTGCCTTGCCCATAGTGGCCAGCGTGTCGCACTTAACTTAACCGGTGTTAATCAACATAGTGGTGCCCAACGTGGTGACTGGTTAACAGCATTAGCCCCAATGGCAGCGCCCAAGGTCATTTGCGGGGTACTCGATAGCTGTCTGCCGTTTAAACATTGGCAAAGCGTGCAAATTCACTTAGCTAATAGCCATACCACGGCGCGCATCGGCTTATTAGAAATACTGCCCAACAATCAGGCATTGATCGAGCTTCAGTGCGAGCAGGCGCTACCTTGTGTGGAACAAGATAGGATTATCGTGCGCGACGCCGCAGCGAAAATCACACTTGGGGCGATGCGAGTACTCGACATTTCTCCGCTAAAGCGAGGCAAGCGCAGTCCTGAACGGCTGAGTTACTTAAGTAAACTTAAAGACTGCACCACAATCACTGCCAGTTTACAGGCGCAAATCGCCGAGCATTGTGTAGCAAAGTCAGATTTCATGTGGGCCAATCAGTTGAGTGGGCAACACGATGCTTTATTGCATAATAAAGAGGTGGTTGAAGTTGCAGGCTACTTATTATCACCACAGCTTAATACCCACATTGAGGCGCAACTATTAGCGCTGATAAGTGATTACCATCACGCATCGCCCGAATTATTGGGGTTAACCATCAATCGCTTACAACGCATGACCCATGGCCAATATCCCTTGGCCGTTTTGATCTATATCAGCGATAAGCTCTGCCTGCAAAAACGTCTGCATTGCACTAGGGGCCAATTACACCTGCCACGGCATAACTTAGCGCTATCGGATAATGAGCAGCAACTCTGGCTGCTGATAAAGCAGCAGATGCTAATGGCAAGAGGGCCGTTATGGTCATCAGAGCTTGCAGCAGGGCATCACTTGGACTTGAGCGTAGTGCGTCAGCTTTGTCGCAAGCTCATTCAATTGGGGTACATTTCTGCAATTATTAAAGATCGTTATGTGCTAACTGAAAACCTTTATTTTTATGCCAATGTTATTCGGGAACAGATCAATATACATGGCGAAATAAAAATCGCTGATTTTAATTCCATCATTAAATTAGGCAGAAAAGTCAGCATTCAACTTTTAGAATTTTATGATCGCAGTGGATTAACTTGGAGAAAGCAAAAAGATAATTCGAGGGTCATAAAAGATAGCAGTGTTTTTATATTAAGTGATTTGGCGGAAGAACATAGGAGTTGAACCTACCCGGGACTGCTGGCAGCCCCACCTGGATTTGAAATCCAGACGTTTCACCGGAAACGACGTTCTTCCTTAACACTTGCGAGAATAATAGATAATTGTTTGTAATTAAACAATATCAGTAGTTTCAATATTTAATAAATGTGAGTCCAACAATCATTTATCGATATGAATGATGAATAGTGGGACATTATTTACCAGGACAAATGGAAAATCGCTATGACGGAACTTGTGTGTGGGCTAAATAATATTACTGAACAGACTAAAGTGACTTGTTTTCGAAATGATAGAGAGCAATCATTAATAGAAACCGTCGCAAAAGAGGTGAGGGTTGCGTTGATCTATAATGGTATCTCTCATGTCGTAATGATGGCTAGCCCTACTGCATTAAAAGAGTTTGCCATTGGTTTTAGTTTGTCTGAATCAATTATTGATGACATTAAAGATATTCGTTCAATCGACATCGAGACCATAGAGACTGGCATTTTGGTGCATATAGCGATTAGCCCACGCAGCTTTCTACATCTTAAAGCCCATAGGCGTAGCCTTGCGGGTCGAACGGGTTGCGGACTTTGTGGTGTAGAACAGATAGAGCAAACGGTTAAACCGATTGTAAAAGTCACAGGCACTGAAAAGTTTAATTTAAACAGTCTAAAAAAGGCCTTATCTAGTTTACATCAGCATCAAACTGCATTTAATTTGACCGGAGCCACACATGCTGCTGCCATGTTGTCTGCAGAAGGTGATATTATATCTTGCTTCGAAGATGTGGGACGTCATGTCGCGTTAGATAAATTAATTGGTCATATATCTTCTGATAATAAATATCGCCAGTCGGCATTATTATTAACCAGTCGAGCCAGTTTTGAAATGGTACAAAAAGCCGCCATTTCAAATATTAGCATTGTATTTGCAATTTCTTCCGCAACTTCGTTAGCAATAGAAATTGCTCAAAAATCTAATATAACCTTAGTCGGATTCTGTCGTGAAAACAGAGTGACAATATATACCCATCCAGAAAGGTTATATCTGTGTAATGAAACGCTAAGTAATGTTAACAATAATAACTTAGCTGTAATGTAAAATAAGTTTTGGTAATTTAAATATGTGGTTAACGTTTAAAAATAAGTTCTTTATTCAATTTTGGTCACCTTTTGCTGCAGTGATTGCTGCCGGTATTTTGTCGACCTATTTTTTTGGTCTCACCGGTTCCCTCTGGGCGGTGACCGGCGAGTTTACGCGCTGGGGCGGGCATATCATGCAATGGTTTGGCGCCGAGCCAGAGACATGGCAGTATTTTAAAATTATAGGCCTCGAAGGGACGCCATTAGATCGGGTTGGTGGGGTAATGATTATTGGCATGTTCGGCGGGTGTTTAGCCGCGGTATTGTGGGCGAACAACATGAAACTGCGTATGCCAAGCAGTAAGAAGCGGATCGGGCAAGCGCTGATCGGCGGCATGATTGCTGGTTTTGGCGCGCGTTTGGCCATGGGGTGTAATCTGGCGGCGTTCTTCACTGGTATTCCACAGTTTACTTTGCATGCATGGCTATTTGCATTTGCGGCGGCGGCAGGCACCTATATTGGTGCCAAGATTACGCTATTACCCTTTTTCCGTTCAAGTGCAACCGTTAAACCGGGTGGCTTGAAGAAAGTGATAAAACCTAATCCTAACCAAGTGCAGAATCGTTTTCGATTAGGCTGGGTGGTGTTTGCTGCGATAGTTGCTGGCTCATTCTATATTATGAGTAGCTCTACCAAGTTGGGTTTCGCCATGTTGATGGGGATTGTGTTTGGTTTGTTAATTGAACGGGCACAGATCTGTTTTACCTCTGCTTTCAGAGATATGTGGATAACAGGCCGTACTCATATGGCGAAAGCGATCATCTTAGGCATGGCTGTCAGTGTTATCGGGATCTATAGCTATGTGCAGCTTGGAATGACACCAAAAACCCTTTGGGCTGGCCCAAATGCGCTAATTGGCGGCTTATTGTTTGGTATCGGCATCGTTATCGCCGGTGGCTGTGAAACAGGCTGGATGTACCGCGCATTGGAAGGGCAAATTCATTTTTGGTGGGTGGGCATTGGCAATATTATTGGTGCGACCATTTTAGCTTATTACTGGGATGTCTTTTCGGCACCATTGGCAACAAATTGGGATAAGGTGAACTTGCTGGATGTCTTCGGTCCATTAGGTGGATTAGGCGTGACCTATTTGCTACTGGCGCTGTCTTTTGGATTGATTTTATTGTGGGAGAAGCACTTTTTTAAAAAGCAGAGAAGCTTGAAAAATGCAAAGCTCTCACCCGTTGTGTCACAACCTGATGTGGTTATTGCAATGGCAAAAACACTATAGAAGTACTGCTTCCATATCCGTTATAAACGAATTTACTTTATTATCAGCTCAAGGTGACTTGAGCTGACTTTTGCTGAGGAGCAAAGTATGACCGAGTCTGTTGTGGCCGATTACAATCTAGAAATCTATGGTGAACCTTGCCCTTATCCTGCGGTTGCTACGCTTGAGGCTATGGCGTCATTAAAGCCTGGAGAAGTGTTAGAAGTGCTCACTGATTGCTCGCAATCGATCAATAATATCCCTAGTGATGCGCGCAATCATGGCTATGAAGTACTTGATATTAGTCAGCAAGGTGTAATGCTACGTTTTTTGATAAGACGTTAGCAATGCAGCTGGCCGGAGAGCAACATCTTGTTGCTAGCCGCTAAGTTATTGACGGTTTTTAACTGTTAGTCATAAAGCATTATTAGTACCCGTAATTAAAGGCACTCATTGAGTGCCTTTTTTATGCTAATTTATAAGGTAATACCAATTGCACTAAGTATTTGACCAATTCAGAGCGTCTCAGAGTTTTCAAATCAAGGCGCATTGGCGAAGAAATGGTTATTTCCTTTTAAGCCAATGCAAAGCAGAGGTGGAAAATCTGAGCCGCTCACAGAGTGCGGCCGACGTTTAAATCAAATGGCAAAGCCCTTTAAGCTTCGCTGTGGGCTTTAGATATAGAATAACTATTAGCTTCAATCCCACACCTTGCCTACAGGGCTTTGAACTCCCGCTGAATGGTCAAACTTTTAATGCAACTGGTATAATAGCTTATAAATTAGCATGGCAGACTTCCAGCTCTAGACGCTTGCTAGCTTTCAATTATCACATAGTAAGGATACATATGAACAAACTACTCACACTATTGCTACTGAGCTTTATCGTTGCAGGATGCGGTGACAATAAGGTTGTCGATACTGGTTCAGGTTACATTGAAGGTGTTAATTATCGGACACTTGCTACGCCAATTGTGACAGACAGTGAACAAATAGAAGTGATGGAGTTTTTTTGGTACGGCTGCCCGCATTGCGAGTCATTTGAAAAACCATTACACCAATGGCAAGAGGTGATGCCTGAGGGCGCTGTGTTAGTTCAATCTCCGGCGATATGGAATGAACCGATGAAGCTGCACGCGAAGGTGTTTTTCATTGTACAGAATATGCCGAATAATCAGCTGATCCATGCTGCACTGTTTGCCGAGATTATGGGCTTACGCGAAGTTCGAGATCTTAATCTTCAAACTGAAAAATTGGCTGTTTTCCTAAAAGGCTATGGCCTTAGTCAGGCGGATTTTAAGCAACAACTGTCATCGGTTGAAATAGAGCAAAAACTGCAGCGCGCAATCGAGCTGATGTCGCAATCTAAAATTGAGGGAACACCCGCTATTGTGGTTAATGGCCGTTATGTCGTGCTCAATGAGTCGGCCAAAACGGTTAAACAAATTATGGATATTACCAGTTACTTGGTGGAGAAAGAGCAAGCGCGTTTAGCAATGCCATAGTGTTTTATAATTGGGTATCGGAGGATTTTTGCAATCACGGTCAGATATCATCATATTCGATGGCGTTTGTAATTTGTGCCACGCAGCCGTTAACTTTGTGATTGAGCATGATACGGCCGCTCGCTTTGTGTTTGCACCACTGCAATCGAATACCGCAAAAAGATATTTGTCTCAGTATGGTGTAACTGAAGACGCCTTAGACAGCGTGATATTGATAAAGGCGGGCCGATGTTATTTAAGAAGTGATGCGGCGATAGAAATTGCAAAGTCACTCGATACTCCTTGGCCGCTACTGCGCTTTATGCGTTTTTTGCCGAAGATGATTCGTGACGGGCTTTATAATGCCGTGGCTAAACGTCGTTACTCATTATTTGGCACCAGAGCCATATGTATTCTGCCAACGGAAGAGGTCAAGCAGCGCTTTATTGAGGATTAATATCAGTCGCTTTAAACAAAAAAGGCACTCAATGAGTGCCTTTCTATTACGTAAAATGCCGTTACATGGCATTAGCGCTAATTTATGCTTCTTCTGGTAACTCGGCATTGTGGTAAACGTTCTGTACGTCATCACAATCTTCAAGTGCAGTAAGGAACCTCTCAAACAGCTCTATCTCTTCAGCATCGATAACCTGAGTCATCGTTTGCGGAACAAATGTAATCTCTTCCATCACAAAGTCAGTATCAGCCGGCAATTCAGCCGCTAATGCTGTTTTAACTTTAAAGAATTCAGTGTGAGGTGCGTAAACGCTGATCATACCGTCTTCAAGTTCAACGTCGGTTACATCAACGTCTGCCATGATCAACATTTCAAGAATAGCGTCTTCGTCTTCACCCGCAAATACAAATACAGCTTGATGATCGAACATATGGCCTGCAGTGCCTGGACCACCGAGCTTGGCGCCGTTCTTAACGAATGCTTGGCGGACTTGGGTAAAGGTACGCTTACCGTTATCGGTTAGGCAATCTGCAATGACCATACAGCCACCAGGACCAAAACCTTCGTAACGAGCACTTTCATAGTCCTCACCACCACCACCACGGGCTTTCTCAATCGCACGCTCAATAACATGAGCGGGTACTTGATCTTTTTTAGCCTTGGAAATCATTTGACGTAACGCTAAGTTACCTTCAGGATCGAAACCACCATTTTTGGCACAAACGTAAAGCTCTTTTCCGTATCGAGAATAGATTTTTGTTTTCTGCCCAGCGGTTTTCGCCATGGATTCTTTCTTGTTTTGGTATGCTCTGCCCATCTTGACCTTTCTCACTAAGCTTTAAAAATTGCAAACGATGTTAGCAGCTTTATTTGTACAAATCAGGGGGCAGGCCTTTAAAAATGCAAAAATCTGCTAAATAATATCACTTTCGCGCGTGGTTTTAGCTGCAGAGGTGAGGCATTCTTTAAACCTAATTAAAGTAGACGGTGATTAAAATTTACCTGACGGGTGGCTAACACTGCTGCGGTTATGCGCATTGCCTGATCTATCGCAGTATCGCTTTGTCCTAATGTCTTTAAGCTCATTGTATGGCTTTGAAAGCAGGCGTAGCCGCCATTAACCATCGACACCGCAATACATGCATAGTGATAATCGACTTCATTTTCGACGGCAATATCCGTAAAGGGCCTCAATTGAAGCGACTCTAGATTGCCTCCTGCGTGAATATCAACAAACTGCCGGCTAAAGAAGTAAGGGTTAGTCACAGACATGCGGCTAACGGCATACTGCATTTCACGCTTAGCTTCTGCGCTCAGGTCGCCAACGATAAATTGCACTTGCTTAACAACATCCTCGTCTCTACAGGCTAGCGCTGCAGCCCATGCAACCATTTTTATCGCCGAAGAGGGAAGGTGATTCTCGCTAATCAATACCGATTTAAGCAGTAGACGTTGATCTTCTGACTCATCGGGAAATTGAACAAAAGTAGACATAATGAGCTTCCACAGGTTTGATAAGTCGTTGATTGATTTTAGTGCATTAGCAAACATGTTGCGTGATTAACCATCCATAGGCGTTTTATTTGCTTTGTGTTCGGACTTAAATTTGCTCTATATAAAGTGCCTCATAATGGCTTCGATGGTATGTGTTACCAGTAATGGTGGCTGACGACCAAAATCATGTACGGCGTACACCGCATTCATCGGGCATTGATAATCAGGCAGTAACATGGTTAATTTCCCCTGCTGCTCTGCTTGTTTAAACACAAATTCAGGCAGCAGTGAAATACCTAAACCCGCTTTAGCCAGTGCACAAACAGCAGAGGAGTTGTCGGTGAACCTGTTGGCAACAAAGTTGAGTTGTTTCAGCACTTTTGTCTTTCTAAACTTACCGTCAGGTAACGGTTCCACTGGATGAGTGACAGTGGCTTTCTGCCAAGAGTTGGCGATGTAATCTAACGATTGCCACTGCTCAGCATTAATCTTCATTTGATGCTTGTCGATATAGTCAGGGCTGGCACATATTACATCTCTGAAATGACCTAGCTGGCGTTGCATTAAGTTGCTGGATGGCAGTTTTCCCACTCTAATCACCAGATCGATATCATCACTGAGTAGATCGATACGCTGATCTGCAACTGTGATGGTTGGGCGCACGAGCGGATTCTCATTGCAGAGTTGGCTAATCGCTGGGGCGACGATAGAGTCGATTAATGCATGTGGCGCACTGATCCTGATAGGCCCTGCAAGCATGCCACCGGTATCGCGAGCTTCACGCCAGGCAACCTGAGAGATGTCAGCCATCTGCTTGCAGTGTTGATAGAAGTCAGTTCCAGCGGGTGTTAGTTGTTGCTTACGGGTGGTGCGATGCAGCAGTTGTACGCCGATTGCAACTTCGAGGCTTTTCAAATGATGGCTCACAACTGACTTCGAGAGCGCTAGATTGTCGGCTGCTGCGCTAATAGAACCAGCATCAACAATCTGTTTGAATATTGCCATATGGCGTAAATGATCCATAGCCCCTCTTTATTGTTCTATTTAATCGAACAGTGATTGCGAAATTACCTAGGTTATCAATGCAAATGTTAACTGTAAACTAGCGCTCTATACTATTTATATGCAGATCCGGGAGCGACACTATGTCAGCCACATTATTAAACGCAGTTAAGTTAGCAAGTGAAACTTGGAAAAATGGTTTTAATACTCAAGACGCGCAGCAATGTGCTGCTCAATACGAGGCTAATGCGACTATGAATGCTAGGCCTTTCGGTGAGTTTGTTGGTAGAGATGCGATTGAAGCATTTTGGCAGAACCTCATCAATGAAGGATTTAGCAGTGTTGAATACATTGAGCCACAATTCAGCGTCGTTGATAACAGCACGGTATTGCTAACCTCAGCTTGGAAAATGAATAAAGCCCATGGGGTTATCCATAAAGAACTGTGGGTGCTACAAGATGATGGTTCTGCAAAATTGTCTGATGATGATTTTGAAGTGTTAGGTTAACGCTATTGCTGTTATCTAAGGCTCATTAGCGCTAACGAGCGAGTGTCAGTTTAATCTTGGGGGCTCTATTTAGGGCCCTTTTTCAGTAGTGCCAATAAGTCTTAATTCCTCACCACCCTAATTTTAGTTAGCTCGGGCGCTGAATATAGTCTGGTACTTCAATGATTAAGTCTTGCCACTTTTCAAATAAATGTTGATATAGAAATTCAGTAAATACGCGGTATTTTCTCGGTAGATAAACGCGCTGCGGCATGCTCATGGTAACGACGCTTTGCTTCATAGGATAGTCTTGAAGAACGGCGACTAATGAGCCATTCTTTATCGCTTCACTGCCTATCACCATAGGAACAGTTGCAATGCCTAATCCCTCAATTGCGGCTTCACGCACCAAGGTAATGTTATTGGTCTCAAGCCTTGATTTGGGTTCAACGGTTAACCATTTTTCACCATTAAACAGGGACCAGCTGTTATCAACGTATGGTGTTGAAAGTCTAATACATTGATGTTGGTTGAGGTCTTCAGGGATCTGTGGGGTACCATTTTGGCTAAGATATTCAGGGCTTGCCATCAGCACTTTAGGTGTGTTGAGTAAGATATAGGTCTGCAGTGTCTCATTCGGTTTTTCGGTGATCTGAAATAAAATATCAATACCTTCGGTTATCACATCGACTTTACGATTTGTCAGTTCAGCTTCAATAGTGATGTGCGGATAGGCGGTGAGAAATTTTGCCAGTACTCGTCCAAAGTACAGCTGGCCCAACTCGATAGGACAGATAATTTTCAGGTGACCTTTAATTGTCTCCTGGCTGGCACTTAGTTGATCTTCTGCGTTTTGCAGATCGGCGAGAATACCATGTACTCTGTGGTAGTAGTTCGCCCCAGCTTCAGTGAGTTTTAGCGCTCTTGTCGTTCTAAATAATAGTTGTACACCGGCGTCAGCTTCTAGCTCTGCAATTTTTCGGCTCACAGTCGCTTTAGTGATACCTAATGCTTTAGCCGCCTTGGTGAAACTGCCTTGCTCAACGACTTGAGCAAACATCTGCACTCTATTTAAATCCATTTGTTTAAACTCATGATTGTTACACCTGTGAAACAGTGGGTAATATTTTAACTATCTAATAAATATGTTGTGACAGTAGTAAAATGTACTTCATTAATCAAGGATCCAATGATTGGGGAGTCATATATGTCCAAAAATAGAATGTTTATCGTCATTCCACTGCTGTTTTTGACGGTATTTGCTGGAGGCTACTACTGGTGGAATCATGTGCGTAATTTCGAATCAACGGATAACGCCTATGTCGACGCTGATATCTCTAATATCAGCGTTAAAGTCCCAGGTTATGTGACGGCCACTTTTGTTACAGACAATCAGCATGTCGAGCAAGGGCAGTTATTGGCACGACTTGAAGATAACCAGTACAAGGCTAAAGTGGCGCAAAATGACGCCATACTTGCAAGTGCAAAGGCTGATTTACAAACCTTAGCGGCCCAAGTGGATCTGCAACGTGCACTTATTACTCAAGCTCAAGCGGGTGTTGCAGCCGCTGATGCTGAGAAGCTGCGTTCATCGCAGCAGCTTAATCGAGCAACGCAGCTAAAAGTCAAAAACTACAGCTCACAAGATACCGTGGATGAAGCACAAGCGGGTTTTCAGTCTGCGGAGGCACATTTAGATGAAGCCGCAGCCGTTTTGGTCGCTAAGCAACGAGAGCTGGCAGTCTTTAACTCACAGCTCATTGAGGCGGACTCCAGTGTCGAGCAAGCTAAAGCTGGATTAGCACTGGCAAAAATTCAGCTGGCAGATACACAAATAACGGCGCCCTTTAGCGGTGTTATTGGTAAGCGTGGCGCGCTACAGGGCCAATATGTACAGCCAGGGCAAGCTATCTATAGTTTAGTACCAGACAATGCGGTGTGGATTACTGCAAATTTCAAAGAAACACAGATAGCACATATGCTGCCGGGGCAAAGTGTGTCGGTGGAGTTAGATGCTTTTTCCGGTGAGTCATTTATCGGGGTTATTGACAGTCTATCGCCAGCATCAGGGGCCAAGTTCAGCTTATTACCCGCTGAAAATGCGACCGGTAATTTTACTAAAATTGTACAGCGTATCCCGGTGAGAATTCGCCTTGAAGGGGCGTCATCTGCAGATCTACAGCAGGTTAGAATTGTTCCTGGACTGAGTGCATTTGTTAAGGTCGACACATCAAATGAAAGCCTCAGTACTGCCGTAGCCTTAAACAAGGCGCGTCAATAATGTCCACGCTGGAGGCGACTCCTTTGGGCGCAGATACAAATGTTGAGCAAGTGGAACGTGGTAGTCGTCGTGCCTGGATAGCGGTGTTTGGCGGGCTTATTGGTGCGTTCATGGCCATTTTAGATATTCAAATTACCAATGCGTCAATGAAGGAGATCCAAGGTGGGCTAGGGGCGACATTAGAGGAAGGTTCATGGATCGCGACGGCCTATCTAGTCGCAGAGATGATCGCTATTCCACTGTCTGGCTGGCTGAGTAAAGGCCTCGATATTAGACGTTATATGCTGTGGAACAGCGCTATTTTTATTGTCGCTTCTCTACTGTGTTCAATCTCATGGAATTTAGAATCGATGATCGCTTTTAGGGCGATGCAAGGATTCTTTGGCGGAGCGCTAATTCCAATGGCGTTCAGGTTGATTCTTGAATACCTGCCTGATGATAAGCGGGCAGTGGGTATGGCATTGTTCGGCGTGACGGCGACCTTTGCTCCTTCAATTGGTCCTACTTTAGGCGGTTGGCTAACCGCACAGTTTAGTTGGCATTATCTGTTTTATATTAATGTGCCGCCTGGGCTGGTCGTTATGTCGATGCTGGCCTACGGTTTAGTTAAAAAACCGATAAACTGGCCCGAACTTAAAAATGTTGATGTGAGTAGTATTATCACTATGGCACTGGGGATGGGATGTTTAGAAGTGGTGCTGGAAGAGGGCAACCGTAAAGATTGGTTGGGCTCTGATTTTATCCGCAATCTAGCCATTATATCAGCGGTCAATATTGTTATATTTGTTTATCTTCAACTTAAAAAAACCAATCCGTTAGTGAACCTAAGATTGCTTGCACAGCGGGATTTTGCGTTGTCGACGGTTGCTTATTTTCTGCTGGGCTTGGCACTGTTTTCATCCATCTATATGGTGCCCTTATATCTGTCACAAATACAAGATTATAACTCTATGGAGATTGGCGAGGTCTTGATGTGGATGGGATTTCCACAGCTACTGATTTTACCTTTTATGCCGACATTGATGCAGCGATTTGATAACCGTTACCTTGCAGGGTTTGGTTTCTTCATGTTTGGGGTTAGTTATTATATGAACTGCCATATGACGGCCGATTTTGCAGGCCCTCAAATGATTGCATCTATGGTGGTTAGGGCGATCGGGCAACCGTTTATTATGGTGCCCATTGGTATGCTTGCGACAGCGCATATACGCAGAGAAGAAAATGCTTCTGCCTCAACGGTGTTAAATGTCATTCGTAATCTTGGTGGCGCAGTCGGCATCGCTTTAGTCGCGACCTTAACTGATAATTTGAGTCGCAGTCATCTAGCGCATATTAAAGAGACGTTACCGGCTGTAAGCTCGATGGCCAATGATTATTTGGCGGCATCGGCAAATATGCTGCAAGTAGCAGGCTCCGACCCTATAACCGCAGGTCTGCAGGCTTCTGCACTGCTGGGGCAAACAATGGCCAAACAAGCGTCGATTCAAGCTTACAATGATGTGTTTTTTATCATGTCAGGGTTGCTCATGGTGGCAGTGGTGGCGGTGTTGTCGATACGCAAGCCGGTTGCTGTTGCAGCGCATTAATTTGCCCTCGTTCTATGCATGATTAATGCTTATAACGTCGGGCTAGATGCCTATTTCGTCGTTTCTGGTTTTTAAGTTTTAGCGTTTCAACATCAAAATCAAAGTCGAGGCGCTTCGCCCACACCTGAACCGAGGGGTAAAGCGCTTGTACCCCTTGGCGAACCCTCAGCACCCCAGCGAAATTTAAGAAGCGAAATTTCCAACGGGTAAGGCTGGCGCGACCCACAGATTTATTGATAACCAATTGAATTGTAAGTTTAAATTTAAAGCGCAAACGTCAAGTTGTCATACTATTATTAACCAGTCCCCGGTGAGTCAAAATGGATTAACTAAATCTGCTGTTCAAAAGCGGATCTAAACAATGACCTCCAAACAATTATTTCCAAATCGAAGGCTAAAATCAGATATTTATCTTCACAATAGCTAACCTTTCTTACAGAAAATTATCTACCTGTATTTGTTGATTTGAAGTGCTAGACTGCAGCACTGACTCGTTGCTATGGAGAGAGACTTTTGTTGTGGAAATCGCTAGCTTTTTCAGAGCTCACGCTGAATGAATTATATGAGCTACTCAAGTTAAGAGTAGATGTATTTGTGGTGGAACAAAACTGTCCGTATCCGGAGCTGGATAATAAAGACAGGCAAAGCCAGACCCAGCATTTACTGGGGGTTGACGAGCAAGGTACGATCCAAGCTTATGCGAGAGTGCTTGCTCCTGGGGTGAGTTATCCTGACGCCAGTATTGGCCGAGTGATCGTGTCGGAGGCTGTAAGAGGTGGTGGGATTGCCCATATCTTAATGCAAAAAGCGATCTCGATTTCGCTGAGAAAATGGCCGAAGCATAACATTCAGTTAGGTGGGCAGGAGCACTTAAAAGGTTTTTATCAAAAGCTGGGATTTGAGCCGGTATCTGAAATGTATTTAGAAGATGGGATCCCACATCTCGATATGTTGTTAACCTTGAAGAGTGAAGGAAAAAAATGTCAGATTACAAAGTGAATACTCAGCAGTTAGTATGTGTGGCGACGTTTACCGCCAAGCCTGGGAAAATAGCCGGTTTAGTTGAAGCCTTGTCAGCGCTTATTGCCGATACTCGCCGCGAGAATGGTTGTATACGTTATGAGCTTAATCTTAGCCGTGATAATGCCGATAAAGTAACTTTTGTGGAAAAGTTTGTCGATGAAGCGGCATTTAATAGTCATTGTGAGAAAGAGGCTATTCAACATTACTTTCATCACATCATGCCTGAGCTGGTTGCATCTCACCATGTTGAGACCTATCACCAAGTTATCGTTTAACCTGCTTATTTTTCAATGGTGCACTAGGTGCACCTTTAAGGTTGTAACCGCATTAACGAGTCTGTTTTTACTGCACTTCAATATAGGTTTAACACCTCTCCAATATCATTGTATCCAAGCCACTATTTTTCCCCTTTAAGCATGTTACACGGCTAATAAAGATAGTTTTTTAGCGATAAAAGTGTTCAACTTTATGCAGCCATTATTTAATCAGCAAAGGTTTGCAGTGCTAAATTATATTGAACCTGTATTTCGTCCACCATCGGAGTGGAAATCATTAATTCTGCAAGTGACCAATGGTTGCAGTTGGAACCAATGCAGTTTTTGCGATATGTACACAGCTAGCCAAAAGCGCTTTCGGGCGCAAAAAATAGATAAAGTCGAGCAAGATATTATTGCTGTGTCCAGCTCAAAGGCGCATATCTCTCGGGTGTTTTTAGCCGATGGTGATGCGATGACACTTCCTTTCTCCAGGCTGGAAGAGATTTGTTTGTTGATAAAAAAACATCTCCCCGCAGTGACTCGGATCAGTAGCTATTGTCTGCCTCGAAATATCAATAATAAAACATCTGAGCAGTTACAGCGGTTAAAGGAGCTGGGGTTAAGTTTGCTCTATATTGGTTGCGAAAGTGGTGATGACGAAGTTTTGCGGCGAATCAAAAAGGGCGAGACATTTGCCTCTTCATTGGCTGCTTTACAGAAGATAAAAGCGGCCGGTATAAAATCGTCGGTGATGATCTTAAATGGATTAGGTGGGGTGTCGCTGTCAGTGCAGCATGCGCAGCAATCTGCCAAATTAATGAATGAGGCGCAGCCAGAATTTCTGTCAACGCTAGTGGTGACGTTACCACTAGGAACAGAGCGGATGGACGAGGCGTTTGACGGGCATTTCCAGCTGCCGGATCAGTTACAGTTATTTGAAGAGATGCGAGTACTCCTCAGTAATTTAGAGCTAAACAGAACAATTTTCCGCTCAGATCATGCCTCCAATTACTTGGTGCTGAAAGGTGTTCTTGGCAAGGATAAGCAAGTGTTATTAAGCCAAGTCGAGGCGGCGGTGAATACACCTGAACGCATTCAATTACGGCAAGAGTGGCAGAGAGGTTTGTAACTGCGGCGCAGCCAATGCTACGCCGATGACAAAGTGTGCTAAGGCTGTTGAATATGGATCTCTCTCACAGGGCACGGAATCTCTATGTTGGCCTGTTTTAGCGCCTTTATTAAGCTGGAGTTTGTTTGGTACTTATCTTGAAAGTAACTCTCGGTGGCGACCCAATAACGGATGCCAATTTCAATACCGATGCTATTAAAATCATTTATCCCAACTTGTGCATGTTCGCCATTACTGACATGAGGGCTATCCGCCAGTACTTTCGATAGTATGGCGACGACGGCGTCGGGATCTGATTGATAACTAATATTGAGTTCTGTTTCGACTAATTTATTGGCAAAGGAGTTGTGCAGTACTTCCCCAACAATATGCTTATTAGGCACGTTAATCTGTTCTCCCTCTTCGTTAGTTAATACGGTCATGCCTAAGTGGATATCTTTAACTAAGCCACTAACCCCTTTAACCTCAATGGTGTTTCCTACAATGAAAGGGCGAGTCACAATAATCGTAATACCCGCTGCATAGTTGGCCAGCATGCCTTGTAATGCGAGACCTGCACCTAAGGATGCAGCACCAATGGCGGCGACCATCGGGGTAACGCTAATACCGAGCTTCCCTAGCGCAATAACACCCACCAATAAGATCACTAAAATGCGCACAAAATTGCTGGTGAAATTGCTGAGGGTAACGTCTATGTTATGCTTTTCAAAAATACGGGTGACAAGATTAGAGGCTTTAGCTGCAATCCATAAGCCGACGAGAAAAATCAGCGCGGCACCTAAGAGACTAAAACTATATTGCACGATAAACTCAGTGATCATGCCATAGGCATTTTGCAACTGAGCTATCTCTTGATCTAAACCGGGTTCGTTCATTGATTGGTCCTTTAATACAACATTTTCACTTGGCAGCTTACTGAAGTTAAACTGTTTTGTAACTTGCTATTTACGTTGAAGATACTATCTTTGCAACTTTCAAATGGCTATTTCGCGATCCGTGAAGATGATCATGGTTTGCAGTGAACGTTCTGTGACATCAACAAGAATAGGTTATTCTCAAGGCTAATTCTAATTAACGAGATCAACAATGAAAGCAATTATTCTGATTCTATGTAGTTTGCTTGTCACGCCAGTATGGGCAAATACGTATGTTGTTGGTGACCCGATGGAAACCTTAAAACTTCAAGACCAATATGAAGCTGATTATGCGATTGATAGCACTATCAAGCAGGTTCTATTCAGCCGTAGCATGGATGGTGGCACACTCATTCAAACGGCGTTAGACGAGCAACCTGAGCTGTATAAAAAGGGTGATTTGGCTTATGTTGCCGATATTAGTGCTATGCCTTCGCTTATTGCCCGCTTTGTTGCGATCCCACAGTTTAAGCAATTTGCTTATCGAGTGGCACTCGATCGAGACGGTGAGATCACCAAAGCATTACCTGCTCAGAAAGATCAAGTGACTCTGATTCAAATTAGCGATAACAAAATTACTCAAATAAGCTATTTTGACTCCGCAGAGTCATTGTTAGAGGCGTTAAAATAAACGTATTAAAAAAGGCGCTATAAGCGCCTTTTTTTAGTTTGCTAATGGTTAAGCAGAATGCCCCTTCAAAATATCATATATCTCCTCTTTTAAATGCAACTTCTTGAGTTTTAACTCATGCACTTCAGGAGTTAAATCGCTAGCATCGTGTAACTCCAGATTTTTAATCTCTTCATCGAGTTGATTGTGTTTGTTAAACTTTTTCTGGAAATGATTATCTGAAGTCTTAAGTTGACTGATTAATTCTCTATATTCTGGAAACATGCAGGCTGTCCTTTTTCTGATATATTTTTCTGGTTCAACTTTAAACTAGCGCGTTTATTTTGAGCAAGTTGTGAGCAAGATCACGTTCTGTAATCTTGTATTTAGAACTTGAGCATGTATTGGTTAAGTCATTGTTTTTATGCGTATTAATAGCTGTTGCTCACGGCGAAAATTTGCGAATGGATATCAACTGGCACTCTGTAGTGCAGCTGCTATATTTCTATCACTTCATAAATATTGTTTTGGTAACTAGATTACGACAATTCATTTACTCTTGGCAGGAAAAGTGTGATCGGGTTAACCTTATCGCGGTCGATACTAGGTTAAAGTCGATTTATTAAGAATTTTATAATCAAAATTGAAAGGGGTTTTCACAATGTCTGATGTATTTCACTTAGGCTTAACCAAAGAAATGTTGGACGGTGCTAGCTTGGCGATTGTGCCTGGTGATCCTGAGCGCGTTAAGCGTATTGCCGAGTTAATGGACAATGCGACATTTCTAGCGAGTCATCGCGAGTACACAAGTTATCTAGCATATATCGACGGTAAGCCAGTTGTTGTATGTTCAACAGGGATTGGCGGGCCTTCAACTTCTATTGCGGTTGAAGAACTTGCTCAGTTGGGCGTTCGTACCTTCTTACGTGTAGGTACTACAGGCGCTATTCAACCACAGGTTAATGTTGGTGATGTTATTGTCACTCAAGCGTCTGTTCGCTTAGATGGCGCAAGTTTACATTTTGCACCTATGGAGTTCCCTGCTGTTGCAAACTTTGAATGTACAACGGCTATGGTTGAAGCATGTCGCGATGCAGGCCTAGAACCTCATATCGGGATCACAGCTTCATCAGATACTTTCTACCCAGGACAAGAGCGTTACGATACGGTTTCAGGCCGCATTACGCGTCAGTTCAAAGGGTCTATGCAAGAGTGGCAAGATCTTGGCGTGCTGAACTACGAAATGGAGTCTTCGACTCTGTTTACTATGTGTGCTTCGCAAGGTTGGCGCGCAGCTTGTGTTGCAGGTGTTATTGTTAACCGCACACAACAAGAGATCCCAGATGAAGTGACAATGAAGAAAACAGAAGTTAGTGCTGTTTCTATCGTTGTAGCAGCAGCCAAAAAACTGCTGGCATAATGGGAAAGCATTCCCTATAAGAGGGATCTATTAGGGAATAAAAAAAGGCGCATATTGCGCCTTTTTTAATGCTCTAAACTGTAGTTTTGCTTGAGCTTAGAAGTGATACTTGGCGATCACAGAGTAAGTGTTCTGATCGATACCATCGACGCCATATTTATTTTTCCAGTAATCATACTCAATACCCACAAACAGTTTGTTCTTCTTATGCTCACCGAAAATAACGGCACCCAAGTCATACTTTAGCTGTGGATTGAAATGAAAGTTGGTCTGATATGCATCTTCATCTGTGGCAAACACCCAATCAAAGAAACCATCAAATACGATGTTAGAGTCACCGACGGGGAAGTCCATTCTAAATGCTGGGGTTAACTGCCAGCCATCACTAATATTATCGCTACCGGTGGCATGTCTACGGTAAGTGTTGAGCTGGAAATAGCTAAAGTAGGGAACGTTAAGATCCATACCAACACCATATAAAAAGCTCTTCACTGGGCCTTCGCCCTCCTCGAGGGTAAATGCTAGAGACAGGTCAGTAATCGGCCCCATTGCCACTTTTTCGCCTAAGATCTTGCCCGCACTTAAGCGCGTTGATATCTCGCCATAGGTCGTGCTGTCCTTTCCTGCATTTGAGCCGTTAAAATAAATCACATCTTGGAAAGCAAACCAGTCGCCATATTTCCAGTCACCGGCGGTCTCAAAGGTGAATGTTGTTTGTGACTCGGACGGTGCTAAATCATAGTTATCCCCGTACAGTGCTGTCACACTTGCATCCCACCAGTTAATCATACTGTCAGCCATAGCGGTTGGGCTCACTAATAGCGCTAGGCATAGCCAATTCTTATTCATCTCAAAACCTTTTTTAGTGCAGCTTATGCTGCTTATATGTATGCAATACTTACACTCTTTGGTGTATTCAATAATTGCTCTATTTAGAAGGGTACAAGCTAAGTTGAAACGCGCGTTATTTAGTCGTTTCAATGGCGAGGAATATAGGCTGAAAGTTAGCAATATTCAAAGGATTTGTTACGCTTTTTTGCGCTAGATTGTAAATATCTTGCTATGAAACGTCACGGTGCTTAGAGTGCTGTGGGGCGATGGTGTTTCAAAATTACGTTAATGATTCATTATAACATGCATTCATTCAAGTGTTTACTGTTACACTCAGCGCCAAAGGTACACTTTTTAATCACCGATATTGAGTCACACAGTTAACAACGGTGACATATTATGTCGCTATAGAAACAGACAGCTGATATAGTCGATATCAGGACTCTTTCATTTCAGGGGGAAATATGGAGTTATCAAATCCTATCTTGATCTGGGCCTGTATAGGCTTATTTCTAATGTTAGCGGAGATTATTTTACCCGGTGGTATTGTTATTCTCCTTGGCGCAGCTTGTTTAGTGGTTGCTGGAGCGTTAGCTACCGGCATCGTGGAGGGTATTGTACAAAGTCTCACGCTTTGGTTTATCTCTTCAATGGTGCTCTTGTTGGCTTTTAGACAGTTAACGCAAAAGCTTGTTGGTGGAGATGCGCATGTCGATAGCACAGACGAAGAACTCGATCTCTATAATCAAATTGCTACCGTTAAGCAGACCATTGGGCCAGCACAGAAAACGGGCCGTATTGAATTTCAAGGAAGTGAATGGCCCGCATTGGGAGATGGCAGTGAAATTGTTGCTGGTTCTCAAGTTCGGGTGATCTGTAGAGACAATATCGCGTTAGTCGTCGAACCTCTAGCAGACAAAAATGAAGATTTAGCGACATAAATTAGTCGTTACACTGTCAATATTAGGGAAGGGATCTATACATGTTTATATTTACACTGTTTGTTTTGTTTATTTTTTTCATTCTTTATAAGTTGCTACTCATTGTCCCTATGCGCGAAGTCAATGTTATTGAGCGCTTAGGTAAATTCCGTGCTGTATTACAGCCGGGTTTTCATTTTTTAATCCCATTTTTTGACCGTGTTTCTTATAAGCATGAGATCCGCGAGCAGGTACTCGATGTACCGCCGCAAAGCTGTATCTCAAAAGATAACACCCAACTAGAGGTCGATGGGCTGGTATACCTAAAAGTGATGGACGGTAAGCTCGCCAGTTACGGTATTGAAGATTATCGCCGTGCAGCAGTCAATCTTGCGCAAACCACAATGCGGTCTGAGATCGGTAAATTGAGTTTAAGCCAGACATTCTCGGAGCGAGATAGCCTAAACGAATCTATTGTACGCGAGATTGATAAAGCCTCTGATCCTTGGGGGATCAAGGTGCTCCGTTATGAAATTAAGAATATCACCCCGTCTCGAAAAGTGATTCAGACGTTAGAGAAACAGATGGAGGCAGAGCGTCGTAAACGAGCCGAAATTACGTTAGCTAACGCCGAAAAGGCCGCGATGATAAACCTATCTCAAGGTGAGCGTCAGGAAGCCATTAATCTATCTGAAGGCGAAAAGCAGCGCCGCATTAATGAAGCAAAAGGCATGGGGCAAGAGATCACCATTATTGCCAAAGCGAAAACAGAAGGGATGGAACTTGTTTCGGCTGCACTAGCACAAGAAGGCGGTAACGAAGCGATGAATATGCAGTTAAAAGAACAGTTCATCAACCAAATTGGCAAGGTTTTGCATGAGGCCGATGTCTCAATTGTACCCGCGGAATTGGCTAAGTTAGAAGGGTTTTTCGAAGGTATGGAGCAAGTGACTCATGCCGTGTCTGCCAATTCAGTGAAAGGAGCACGCTAATGATTGCTGGAATTAATACTGATTTAATTGTTATGGCAATTTGGGGACTTATCTTTGCGGTCTTCGTGATTAAGTTGTTTCAATCTATTCGATTGGTGCCAACTAAATCTGCTTACATTGTCGAACGCCTTGGTAAATATCATTTAACCCTAGATGCTGGTTTCCATGCATTGGTGCCGTTTGTTGATAAAGTGTCTTACATCCATGACCTTAAAGAAGAAACCATTGATGTGCCGCCACAAGAGTGTTTTTCATGTGATGAGGTTAATGTTGAAGTCGATGGTGTTATCTATATTTCGGTAATCGATCCGGTAAAGGCGAGTTATGGCGTGGTTGATTATCGTTATGCTGCGATTCAGTTAGCGCAAACTACGACTCGCTCGGTGATTGGTACACTTGATCTTGACCGTACTTTTGAAGAGCGCGATGTGATTAGTGCCAAGGTTGTTGAAGTGCTGGATCAGGCCGGTGCTCTATGGGGGATCCGAGTTCATCGTTATGAAATTAAAAACATCACCCCACCAGAAACGGTAAAAAATGCGATGGAGATGCAGGTTAACGCCGAGCGTGAAAAGCGCGCATTGCTCGCAAAAAGTGAAGGTGATAAGCAAAGTAAGATTAATCGCTCTGAAGGTGTAAAGACTGAGACCATTAACCATTCTGAAGGTGAAATGCAGCGCCGGATCAATGAAGCTGAAGGTAAAGGTGAGGAGATCTTAACGATTGCTCGCGCTACGGCTGAATCAATTGAACGCATGGCAACGGTTATAGCAGCCCCCGGGGGGCAGAATGTTGTTCGTATGCAGTTAGGGGCACAATACCTAAAGCAGATGGATGGACTTAGCTCTAGTAAGAGTAAGGTCGTATTACCGGGTAATCTGATGGATTTTGATCACTGGATGAATAGCATAGGTTTAGAGGAGTCGAAGACGAAAAACTAATATTTTTCGTTTATTCAAGCTTTAAGCTATCCGCTAAAAATGCTAGTTTCCCGATGGGTGCTAGCATTTTTTTTGCCTGATATTGACGCTTCATTGAATGGACTAAATGTAGATGGCTAAATATTTAATGCCATGGGTATAGCCTGTCACGCAGTAAGTTGAGCTTAGCGTCTATATCTATATCTGTCTTTGTTGCTCGGAGTAAAATGGCGAGTAATACACTTTAACTGAATCGGGTAGATTGTATGGCTTTTGAAGATAAGTTTAGGCTAAGTTGTCACGCTGTTATATTGCGAGAAGGCCCTCAGGAGACTGAAGTCTTATTGCTAAAGGCAACGTATGGAACACTGTCATGGGGCTTACCTGGTGGAGCGTTAGAGCCCGCAGAGACAATTCATCAAGCACTTATTCGAGAATGCCATGAGGAGCTAGGGTTCATCGTCAACATTAGTTTTTTGACGGGGGTTTATTATCACAGTGCCTATAATTCCCAAGCATTTCTGTTTAAATGTGAGATGAATGAATTTGATGAAATAAAATTGAGTGATGAACATTCAGAATATGAATTCATGCCCATCTCCTCGCTTTCTGCAGTACAGAGAACGAGAGTGGTTGATTGCATAGAATTTAACGGAATAGTGATTAGCCGTAAGTTTTAACCGGTTTATCTTCTACTGTTTCGATATGAGGTTTAAATTCAATTTTGGCACTCCTCTTATAGTGCTCGCCTATTTTTAGTAAATCATCAAACACCACGGGTTTACTGATTAAAAATCCTTGTGCGTAATCGCACATCATAAAGCTCAACTCGTCGAGTTGTTCTTGGGTTTCTACACCTTCGGCAATCACTCTGATCCCAAGTGCGTGCGCCATCTCAATAGTCGCAATAATCAACTCTTTGCTAGTGCCATCAGTGTTCATATCTTTGATAAAGCTACGATCAATTTTGAGGATTTGGAACGGATACGTACGCAGATAGCTGAGTGAAGAGTAGCCGGTACCAAAATCATCCATAGAGATACAAAAACCGGCTTTGCTTAGTGCCATTAATGCATCAAGGGTGTAAGCATGACCACTTAACAACACCCCTTCAGTGATCTCCAGCTCTAAGTCTTCAGGACGCATACCTAGCTGGTTTACACTATCGGTAATGAGCTGCACCAAGTTTGGATTTCTAAACTGTCTGGGTGACAGATTAATCGCGATCCTGAAATTGTCATTAAACACTTTTTGCCATGTTTGCGCTGCCCTCAAGGCGCGATGAAGAATAAACTCTCCCATCGGTTCTATCACCCCGGTTTGTTCGGCAATGGGGATGAATTCGGCGGGAGATACGCTGCCAAGAACCGGGTTATCCCATCTGAGCAAGGCCTCTGCCCCCATGATACTGCCGTCTCTGATGTCGAGCTGAATTTGGTAATGAACCTGCAGTTCTCCTCGTTCTAGTGCACCGTGGATCTGCTCCTCAATGGCTAATCGACGAGAAACTTCTTTGTTCATCGCATGGGTGAAGTATGAATATGTATTACGACCAATACTCTTGGTATGGTACATCGCAGAATCTGCATTTCTGAGCAGCTCTGATGGCGTTTTTCCATCATTTGGGTAGATAGCAATGCCGATACTAGCGGTCAAAATAAGTTGACGATTATCGATATAGAATGGCTTTCGAAAGCCGCCAATCAGATTTTCGGCTAGAGGCTGAGCGTCATCTGCACTGGATAGCCCATCGAGTAAGATAATGAATTCATCGCCCCCTAAACGGCCAACGGTATCTTCTTTTCGGGTTGCTTTCGTCAATCGATCGGCGGCAGTAATAAGCAATTGATCACCTGCCTCATGGCCTAATGAATCATTAATTTTTTTGAAATCATCTAAATCAAGAAAGATAACTGCTAGCATCTTTCCGCTGCGTTCCGTTGATTCTACCAACTGCTCTAAACGTCTAAGGGCGAGGAATCGGTTGGGCAGATCAGTTAACGCGTCATAATGTGCTTGATGGCGAATTAAGGCTTCGGCTTCTAGGCGTTCACTATTGTCATGGAAGGAGATGACTGCACCCATTTTTTCGTTGTTAAACGTCATTGGGTGAGACCAGTATTCGACAGGAAAGCTACTGCCGTCGGCTCGCCAAAAGTGGTCCTCTTTTAGGTGGATATCACGATTATCTTGTTTTGAAATTGAACTCATTATTGCTCGATCATCATCAGGGTTCTGATGAACTAGGCTGCGCATATTGCAGGCTATTAACTGCTCTTCACTGCGATAACCCAGCAGCTTTACGCATTGAGGATTGGCAAATATACAACGACCATTCTCATCGACGCCATAAATGGCCGCCGCGGCCGAATTTAAAATGGCAGAGAGAAGATAATTTTTACTGAGTATGGATTTTTGATTTTCTTCTGCTTTTGCGGAACTCTCTTGTAAGCGGCTAAACATGTGGTTGAGTTCGACTTCTAACTCTCCTAATTCACCATGTTCACCCATTTTGTTTCGGGTATTCAGATCGCCATTTGACCAACGTTGCACACAACGAGTCAGATGGCGTATTCGTGGAGTGATCGCCGATAACTGAAATAGGCTCACGCTGAGTATTGAGATGTTAGCGAGGCTGAATAGCGTCACCGTAAATAAAAGAGTCTGATCTTGTGTTGGCCTAGTGAGAAAGACAATAACTGCCAAACAGAGTGACATTACGGTGGTGACCAATAAGACTACCTGCCAAGATTTTAGTGTGTTTTGTTTCATTGTTAGCATACGCACTTCCTAACTTGAGTTGTAAAAACGGCATTTCGCTTGAAAGATAATCAAGGGGAATGCTGGCGTTTTACCGCCGCTTTTTTAAGAGCTGCTGAATATTGAGGAAATCAACGCGATCACCAAACCACCTTAAAATGCCCTGGAGGGGAGGCTTTTTGGGGGAGGGAGTTAAGAAAGTATTTTGAATATCACCAAGCACAACTAAACACCGAGTTAAGTGAGTCAGTATGAGCATGAGGGAGGTATTATTAGCGTTAGCTGCAGAGGTCATTTTAGTCCTTTAAAATATAAGAAATCAGTCCGTGATCACTTGTCTTACTCGATTAAGTATAGGACTGAATTTATGAAACAGGAAACAAGCAATTGATCAATGAAATATCTATATGAAAAACAAGTGTTTTTCACTAGCAAATTTACATTGGTTCGCTAGAATATTGTGGGTGATTTGAACATAAGCTATTTAACTGGAGTTGAGCTGAGTATGAGTATTGAAAGAATTGAAACCGGCAGTCGCATGAGTCGAATTGTTAAGCATAACGGTACTATTTACCTATGTGGTCAGGTCTGTAAGGATGCTGAGCAAGGGATCACGGAACAAACCAGCTCAATGCTAGACAAGGTGGATGTGTTGTTAGCGCAAGCGGGCAGTGACAAAGAACATATCTTGTCAGCGACCATTTACGTTAAAGACATGCAGTACTTTGCTGAAATGAATGCAGTTTGGGATGCTTGGGTGCCAGCAGGCCAAGCGCCTGCTCGTGCTTGTGTCGCCGCTAAAATGGCACGCGAAGCCTTGTTAGTGGAAATATCGGTAGTCGCTGCTGAAAAGGTCTAGTGCTACGGCATCAAGATGGTAGGGGCTTCAGTCTGGTGTTATTTACCATCTCGATGACACGTCTAAGCTTTCACTCGTTAATGGGATCGAGGTTCTGCTATACTGCCAGCTTGATTTTTTGGAGGCAATAATGGACGTATCTTCTTTACTCGACGGCCTAAATGACAAGCAGCGTGATGCCGTAGGCGCTCCGCAATCCAGTATGTTAGTTTTGGCTGGCGCCGGTAGCGGTAAAACTCGAGTGTTAACACACCGAATCGCTTGGTTAATGCAGGTTGAACAGCAAAGCCCTTATGCAATTTTAGCGGTGACCTTTACCAACAAGGCAGCCAAGGAGATGCGTGAACGAGTAGAAAAAGTGGCCGGCGGTAATATGAGCCGCATGTGGATTGGTACATTCCACGGTTTAGCCCACCGTCTACTGCGTACACATTATAAAGACGCCAATTTACCGCAGAGCTTTCAAATCTTAGATTCTGACGATCAACTGCGGTTGATCAAACGTATTCTAAAAAGTCTTCACTTGGATGAGAAACAGTACCCTCCAAGACAAGCTCAAGGTTATATCAACGGCAAGAAAGATCTGGGACTAAGACCGGCTCACATTGATGCGGGCGGCTTTCCGATAGAGCAAAACCTACTTAAAATTTATCAGGTTTATCAAGATTCTTGCGATCGTGCTGGCCTGGTCGATTTTGCCGAGATCTTATTACGAGCTCATGAGCTTTGGCTTAACAAACCGCATATTCTTGACCACTATCAAGACAGATTCAAACATATTTTGGTGGATGAGTTTCAAGATACCAACGCCATTCAATATGCATGGATCCGAGTACTCGCGGGCTCAACCGCAAATGTGATGATTGTGGGTGATGATGACCAATCCATTTATGGCTGGCGCGGTGCTCAAGTTGAGAATTTACATAAGTTCTTAGGCGATTTTCCTGCAGCACAAACTATCCGTCTAGAGCAGAACTATCGTTCTACCGGTAATATCCTTAAAGCGTCCAATGCGCTTATTGCTAACAATCCCGATCGTATGGGTAAAAAGCTGTGGACTGACGATAAAGACGGTGACCCAATAGGGCTTTATTGTGCCTTTAATGAAATGGACGAAGCGCGGTTTATAGTTGGCCGTATTAACGACTGGCAAGATGAAGGGGGCAAGTTAGAAGATTGCGCCATTTTATACCGCTCTAACGCCCAATCCCGTGTACTCGAGGAAGCGTTACTGCATAAAGGTGTCGCTTACCGTATTTATGGCGGTTTACGATTCTTCGATCGCCAAGAGATTAAAGATGCGATGGGGTATTTGCGCCTCATCAGCAATAAAAATGATGATGCTGCATTCGAGCGAGTGGTTAACACTCCTGCCCGCGGTATTGGTGGTCGAACATTAGAGATCATGCGTACCACCGCTCGCCAGCAAGAGCTCACCTTGTGGGATACTTGTGTGCGCTTGCTTGAAGAAAAAGTGCTCAGTGGCCGCGCTGCAAATGCAGTGCGTGGCTTTATGGATTTGATTGTTGCTTTGAGAATCGACACTGAAGAGCAGTCGTTACACCGACGAACTGATCATGTGATCAAAGAGTCTGGCCTTAAGTTGATGTATGAGACTGAAAAAGGCGAAAAAGCCAGAGCTCGAGTAGAAAACTTAGAGGAACTCGTCACTGCAGCGCGTAGCTTTGTGGTGCCAGAAGAGCTCGAAGATATGGGCGAGCTTAATGCCTTTTTGTCGCACGCGGCGCTTGAGGCGGGTGAAGGTCAGGCTGATGAGTTTACCGATGCTGTGCAGTTGATGACATTGCACTCTGCCAAAGGTCTTGAATTCCCAATGGTGTTTATGTCGGGTGTGGAAGAGGGCTTGTTCCCTAGCCAAATGGCGATTGATGAAGGGGACCGACTCGATGAAGAGCGACGCCTCTGTTATGTCGGCATGACCCGTGCAATGCAAAAACTCTATATTACCTATGCCGAGTCTCGTCGTATTTATGGCCGAGAAAGTTTTGCTAGGCCGTCTCGATTTGTCAAAGAAATCCCTGAGCAATATGTACAAGAGATCCGTATGCGCACGCAAGTGTCTGCGCCAGCGATCAGTACTCGCTTTAGTAAGCAAGATGATTCGTTTAACGAGTCAGGGTTTAAAATTGGGCAAAAAGTCAGTCATCCTAAATTTGGCGCTGGCACGGTGACTAACTACGAAGGTAGCGGTGCTCAAGCTCGAATTCAGGTTAACTTTTTAGACGTTGGCAGTAAGTGGTTAGTGATCGCTTATGCACGCTTGGAAAAGGTGTGATAACGCGATTATCAATAGATTGACGATAGCGGTTGAATACTGGTTCAGCTCAGTCATAATGCGGGTACAAGCTAAAGGCCGAAGACGTTGTAGGAGAGCCTAATAAAATGAATTTAAGGGATAAATTGGATGTCTACATGCGGCTCACCCGCATGGACCGTCCTATTGGCACCTTGCTGCTATTGTGGCCCTGTTTAATGGCATTGATGTTTGCCGCAGGAGGGATGCCTGACATAAAAGTCTTGGTTATCTTTGTCATCGGAGTGGTTGTGATGCGCGGCTGTGGTTGTGTGATAAATGACTATGCCGACAGAAACCTCGATGCTCACGTGGAGCGGACTCAGTCTCGACCATTAGCAAGTGGCGAGATCAGCAGTAAAGAAGCACTTTTATTGTTTCTGGCGATGGCACTATTTGCATTTGGTTTGGTGTTGTTATTAAACCCGCTGGTGGTCAAGCTTTCTGTCGTCGGTATTATTCTTACCATTCTTTACCCCTTTACCAAGCGCTACACCAATATGCCACAGATGTTTTTGGGCACCGTGTGGAGTTGGTCTATTCCGATGGCTTATGCTGCACAAACAGGTACAGTGCCCGTTGAAGCATGGTGGCTATTTGCGGCCAATTGGTGCTGGACGGTAGCCTACGACACCATGTATGCCATGGTGGATCGTGATGACGACTTAAAAGTGGGCATTAAATCGACCGCCATTTTGTTTGGTCAATATGATAGACAGATCATTGCTGGATTCCAAACGGCCGCACTCGGGTGCTTTATTATTGCCGGTGTTATTGCGGGTCGAGGTGAAATTTTTAGCTTAGGTATTGTGGCATTTATTGGTTTTGCGCTTTATCAGCAAAAACTCATTTTTGGCCGTGAACGAGCTGCTTGCTTCAAGGCATTTTTAAATAATAACTGGGCTGGACTGACGCTTTTTGTCGCACTGGGATTAGATTATTTAGTTTTATAAGTCCACAAAGGTTACTCGTGCTTGGTTGCGATACCGATAACATCATCAAAATAAACGTCTTCTAATGGAGGCGTTTTTTTATATGCGGCTTTTGATCTTCCTACAATACATTTTTAGGTAAATGCCATTAGACGGTCATTATTCCTGTCTATACTTATCGATAGTCGATGAACTTTTTAGGCCTGATTAGGGGCATCACAAGCGTTTTCAGGATAAAGGCCTATGAAACTGGCTACATCGACGTAATCGTAACAAACAAAGGGAGTTGTTTGTATGGAGGAGAGGTTATGTCATATTGGGTAACGACATTCGATGCTAGCCAGTGGGCTGATTACGAGTTGGCATTACTGATGGTGGCCATTTTAATTTTAGTTATCTGGCTATCGGTGTGTTTATTTAAACCTCAGGGGGCAGTGCGGTGGATTTTTGCGGTCTTGAGCTGCGTAGTGATCAGTGGCTTATGCCTAACCAGTCGCGTGGATGCGTTGCAGTTAAGTTCATTATTGAACAAAGGGCAAAATATTGAAATTCTCGATGGCAGTTACCATTATGGACGCTATCATTTTCCGCACAATTCCGCTCATGGCGTCGACTTTAGAGAGATCCATATTGGCGAACGCATACTGAAGCTGTACCACTCTGGCTATCTGCAGCATACGCGCTGCTATCGCAACTTTTATAACACTAATGAGTTTGGTGACCACGCGCAATTACGTTTGTACATACATTGGTATGAACATGAGTTTATACATAAAAAAGATGTAATCACATTAAAAACCCCCTGCATTTTACGGATTGAAGCGCTTGATGTTGAGGCGGTATAAGGTCGCCCTAATTAGAGCTCACACCATTTTTTAAATTAAAGAGCCAATAGAGGCCCTGTATTGCGCTGGTGGGAAATGCGGTTTCATGGCTGGCGTCGCCGATGATAAGCAGCTTGCTGGTTATCGTCTTGTTTGGCACTTTATTGCTGCTTCGATCCACATTTATGAGGCTATTACTCCTGTCGAGCAAGGCTTTAAACTGCTGCGCATGACCAACCATATCAAAATTCGAAAAGCCTTCGTTACCATTATGCTCAAGCTCACCAATGCCAATAAAGACATTAGCCTTAATCTTGCTTAATGCTTCTTGACGCTGTTGGGTAAGCTTTAAAATCATCTGTTTATGCCACCAAAAAGACGGGCTGCCTAATACGTAATTACTAAACATTTCTGGCTGCTCTAGCAGTATATAAGCCCCGAATAGACCACCTAAAGAGTTGCCTACGTAAGTACGTTGGCTTGGATCTGTCCGAAAGTGTTGTTGTATATAAGGCAGTACTTTTTTCTGTAGAAAAGCGATATGTCGAGCAGCCCCTCCTGTCTGTTTTTTCCAGGTCTGATCAACGGATGGAGTGTAATTTCGAATCCGGCTTTTATCGCCCCTAAGCCCTTTTTGCCACGATACACCGACAAGAATGGCTTGCTGCATTGCGTTTGAGTTCATCGGAAAACGAGTTGCGCCAGAGACTATCTGAAAAGCATACATGGCATCAGTAATATAGATCACTGGGTAATGACGATGTTGATTTGCGTCTGAGTTGTAGCCTTTTGGCAATTTAATAAAGAGGTCGTAGGCCCTATCTGCATCATCGAGCTGAATCGTTTGAGTGCGAGGAATGTTAAAGGGGCTAGCGTCAGTTTGCTGCGCGGCAATAACGTTGTGACTGCTGGTGATGCAAATAATGACTCCAATGGCACTGAGTACATATCGTGAAAACCATGAGGGTAATAATAACAATGCCGAAAAGAAAAAAGAGCTTAAAGTGCGAGACATAAGTTTCATCCTGGAAAGTAGGTAACTAAATACCTTGTATACGTTGGATAATCAGGTCAGTCAGCATACGCTGAGCCTTCGCTATTTTACAGTGACTTAGGCTTAACATTAGCTTTCAATTAATCCGGTTGGTGGATGGTCATTGCACTATTAATCCCTGAGCATTACTTGTAGGCTATTAGGTTAATGATTTGTAACAAGGAGCCCGTATGCGTCGCAGTATTAAGTTAAGGCTGAGTTTTTTGCTAACCGCAATCGCTAGCTACGTTTTGGGGTTTAACCTTTTACCCGAATCGCTGAGCAATGATACAGAGATTGTCATACTGGGTGTTATCGCCGCAGTGTATTTTGTACTACTGCCGATTTTATATTGGTTTTGGATCATTAAGGCGGGTAAGCAAAAAGCGTGGAAGCTACTGCTGATCTTCAGTCTTAGTGGCTTAATGGCGCGATTGAGTTTTCCTGCTGAGGTGGCCAGCTATTTCGAATTTATCATGTGGTTTAGGTACCCGATTATTGCGGTGTTGTTACTGATAGAACTCTACTTAATGGTCAGTATCGCTAAGGGATTATGGCAAGCCCGCAAGATGAAGGGGGATCCTAGGGTTCATATCGTTGATAAGTATCAAGATGAGGACGACAAGAAGCGCTCGTTAGCACTGGTATTAGCATCAGAGCCGGCAAGCTGGTATTACGCTATCCCTTGGTTTAGTCGTCAGCATGTCTCTAGTGATAATGCCATTGAGCTATTATCTGGCAAGACTTGGATGTGGCTATTGATGCTGCTGGGGACATTGGCGATGTCGACGGCCTGCTTCATGTTGTTAAGCCTATGGAGTGAATTAGCGACAATCATCGTCACCAGTATTATTGCTTATGGTGTGGTGTTTGTGACCGCTAACTATCGCGTATCAAAGCATTACTCATTATATGTTCAGCAAGATAAGCTAGTGATCAATAATAGTATGTGGGGCTTTTTAACGGTCAATATTGCCGAGATAACAGCGCTAGAAGTTGGCACGTGGGACAAGAGCAGTGCGTTGAAGAATGATGATTCTGCCGAAGAGTTACTGTGCTTTGGTCGAGGTGTAAATGCCAATATAAAGCTTCAATTTAGCCAGCCACAGACATACTTTGGTGCACTTGGGCAATTACCTGAGAAAATTGAACAGCTCTACTTGGTCGTAAGCGATCCCGAAGCCTTAGCGCAACAGTTACGGGTAAAGCAGAGTGATAAAAAACAGTTAGAGAATCAACAGGTTTTGGCTGCTGGGGTTTAGCGCGGCGCGAACCTGTTTAGCACAGTATCGACTAGGTAGCCGTTTGAGAGCCTGCTGACCTAGTCGTTAAACTATTTTGCTAGCAGATTAGTTTTTTACCAGTGCATCTAAGTCCGCAGGGCGATAGTAAACGGATTTTAATACCTTGCCTTGGCGGACAATTTTACCACCCATATCAACGTCTTTAGCACACTTGGCGATAATGAAATTGCCTTTGGTACTGCCAATGATCTCTACACCTTGCTTAGCATAAAAAGCGATAGTCTCTGTCAGTTCTTGCTCATTGCGACAGACTTTACTCATGTTGCTTGAATGTACTTCATCCCAACAAGTGATAAAGTCGATTTCACGGTTTTTAGCGACATGTAAAAGCAGGTCAATCACATAGCTTATTTCAACATGGTCAGATATTTTTTTAGCGCCTATGTGCACTAGACGTCCCATCAATACATAGACTGAGTCGACAATAGCGTCGGCTTGTTCAACGCGGCTATCTGCTTCAGCAAGCTCAGTTAACTCTTCAATTGCTAGCGAAGTGTGCAACGTATCGGCTTTATCATCTAGCGTTGATTCATCTTCAATAGGTAGATCAAATGTGGCACGGAATTGGTGAATATCACCATAAAGATGATCGTAGAGAGGCTGGTCTAAAGCAGATAGTTTCATAAGTAATACCCTTGGCGCTAATATTAAAAAATTGCCGTCATAGTAAAGAAATGGACCTGAAAATGAAAGGTTGGTAGTGCTGCTGAACGTACTCAAGCGCATTTTGTTATGTTAGCAGCTTGGATTTACGGGTTAACCCCCACTGCCTGAAAACAAAAATGCCATGATGGTACTTAAAATACCCACTTCAACATCTCTATTGCTTGTCTGTTGGTCATTAATGTTGTGCGCCTCTCGCTCTTCTCTAGCCTCGCGAGCATTGTCCGCACCACTGATAAAAGGCTCGGCAACGGATTGAGTTTGTTGCACGCTGCAGGCGGTCAATGACGACATGACCAACATGATAATAATAAACAGGCTGGCGGGTTTAGCACTTTGTATCAGCTTTTGTATGGATCTATGCATCATTTAGGCCTCCACTTTTAGGTGGCATAGGATATGGGGATGAAGACTACAGATGAGCGTTTGCATCGAATCTACGCTGACATCCAAAGCTTGCCAACCATCGGTGCTCATAATGTCCAATGCAGTGATATAAATTGAATGCTCTGCTGTGGTACTCGACTTATTTATTGCGGTCTCGCCAGAGATCCTAAAAATACCTTCAGGAGTGGTAATACGACTAATGCTAAACACTTCCATATGTAGACTCTTCCTTACTTATAGGTAGAACATCACCTTAAAACAATACTTTCAATAATAAAAGTACTCTGAATGTTACTACATCATCTGAATGAGGGTTAGGCTGCGCCGTTTAGTCACCGTTATTGCTGCCACCGCTATCTTGTTGGACTCGCCATAGCCTTCGTTGAGTGGCTTTGAATATTTCGATATCGTCTGCTGAAATGATATCAAAGTCACTTTCAAAATATTTAAAGCCTTTAAATTCTTATTTTATGCATAAAAAGTAGCTATCGAACTCCTGAGTTGAATAGCTAGTCTATTTTGGCGAACACGTTAGCTACGATGAATGGCCACTATGGTTTGGATCGGTAGACGCAGATGTTGCAATTATGTAAGGATGATCGGCTTGCAGGGCTGTCTATACGGTTTTACATGATGCTTTCATCGAACCAGACGGAGACCTAGCAAGATATAACAATAATAAAAGGATGTTTCATGACCCCAGATAACGACTCTAGCTCGTCACTCAATGACGAGTCTACGCAGCACAAATTACCCTCTCTGCTCGATGCCCTGCTCCCTATTTTTGCGCTAGTGATGATGCTAACCACTGCCGTGTATCTTTTCTCGTCTGATAGTTCCTACGGTGCCAACCAAATCGCACTCATTATGGCGGCCTGTATAGCACTGGTCATTGGCTGGAAAAATGGCTACAGCTGGAGCGAAATGGAGCAGGGGATAGTGCGCAGTATTGGCGTTGCCACAGGCGCGTTGTTGATTCTCTTTACGGTGGGTTCTCTAATTGGTACTTGGATATTGGCAGGTACCGTGCCGACAATGATTTATTACGGTATGTTAATTCTTAACCCTGAGTACTTCTATGCGGCCAGCTGCCTACTTTGTGCCGTCGTGGCGATCAGTATCGGTAGCTCGTGGACGGTGGCTGGCACGCTGGGTATTGCGCTTGTCGGCGTGGCTTCGGCCATGGGTTTGAGCGTTGAAATTACCGCGGGTGCTATTATTAGTGGCGCCTACTTTGGTGACAAGATGTCGCCAATGTCTGATACCACTAACCTAGCACCGGCAGTGGCGGGAACGGACATTTTTACCCATATCCGACATATGGTTTGGACGACAACCCCCAGCATTATTATCGCGCTAATCGGCTTTCTATTACTTGGTTTTAATAGCGAGGCGACAACAAACAGCAGCAATTTTGAAGCGACCTTATCATTAATTCAAAGTCAGTTTAATCCAGGTTTTCATCTGCTATTACCCTTGCTGGTTGTGCTTTTTGTAGCTTACAAAAAGATGCCAGCGTTTCCAACTGTGATTATAGGCACGATTGCGGGGGCAATATGCGCCGCCATCTTCCAGTTTGATAGCGTGGTTGCATTTGCTAATGATGCGACGCTGTTGCCTGTCGTGGCTTTGGTCAAAGGGATTTGGGTGGCTATGTTTAATGGGTATACCGCCAATACTGGCGATGAAGTGCTAGATAGCTTATTAAGTCGCGGCGGGATGAGCAGCATGATTAATACGGTGTGGTTAATTCTGTGTGCAATGACGTTCGGCGGCATAATGGAAGTTACTGGGCTGCTTAAACGGATCTTGCAAGGAGTCTTGGGAGGAGTAAAATCCAGCGGCAGTCTTATTATTACCACTCTGGTCAGCTGTATTGGGGCTAACTTAATTACCGCGGATCAGTTTATCGCCATTGTATTACCAGGCCGTATGTTTAAATTGGAATACAGCAAACGCGGTCTGGCACCCGTCAATTTGAGTCGTGCACTTGAAGATTCTGCCACCATCACTAGTCCACTGATCCCCTGGAACACTTGTGGTGCATATATGGCTGGCACGCTAGGAGTGGCGACCATTGCCTACCTTCCTTATGCTTTCTTTAATTTGGTTTGCCCTTTAATCAGTGCTGCTTACGCGCATTATGATTTTAAAATTGAACGTATAGAGCCTGAAACTGCAGAGTCGATTGCCTAAATAATACTAACTCAATCTAAATACAAAGGCCGAGTGTTTTGTTAACGTTCAGCCTTGTTTGATCTACTTATTCAGTCAATATCGATGGCTAATTTTCTGTTAGCCATTGTCTTTGATTATCATCAAAAGAGCTGCCTAATAAAAAGGTTTTTCACTAGAGCATGGCGAGGGATGTAATTATCGATCTGCGTATTTAGTGATGAGTTTCTCAAGGTAAGGTTGAATATCTTTATCACTCCAGTCGAGGTAGCCACGCATGAAACCGATGAGGTTCCCCGAGCCATCAAATACATAAGTTGCTGGCACAACGTCGGCTGGCATGACGTTATCGATGTTCATTTCTGGGTCAAGCCATGTGTGATAGTAACCAAGATCATGACGTGCTAAAAAAGCGGCGACTTTATCGCTTTCTTCATCAATAGAAACCGGCAGTACAACTAAATTGTTATTGATATTTGCCTGTTTAATGGCTTCCATTTGTGGGATCTCCTTTAAGCAGGGAGCACACCATGTCGCCCATAGACTCATCAGTATCACTTTGCCGTCGAACTGCTTTAAATTAATGGAGCCGCCTTCGGTATCGACAAAACTAACATTAGGGACTTCTCTTGCTGAACTCATCTCTATAAAGCGTGACATTATCATCGGCTTTTCTATCGGCTGCCCCGTGTTGTAAACTTTTTGAGTGGGGAGTGATGCGTGTGCTGGAAAAGCTAGTGTAAAACTAAGTGCTGCGACAGCTAAGAAAGACGCTATCAACTGCTTAGCATTACAGAGCGGGCGAATTATAAAATTAGTCATGGGGAGAGTCCTGCGTAAGTTTTTGAGCCTTCAATGTTGGCTGCACGAAGAAAAATAGGCCTATTATGGCGAGTAAAACCAAAATTATTGGTATAAACCAGAGTATAAAAGTATGACTACTAAGTGCTGGCATGTAGCGGATCTTCTCGCCGTAGCGCAGTACCATAAAATCAATAATGGCTACTTTAGATTGCCCTTCGTCCAACATTAAAAATATCTGTCCTTTAAGCTCACTGGCTATTTTGCTTTGTGAATCAAATAAATTCTGATTCACCGCCATCGGACAGCGTAATTCGCGGGCAATTTGAAAGCCAATATCCCTTTTTTGTTCATGGGTATAATGTGTCGGTGCTAGAGTATCTTGGGCTGTCGCTGTGACACAAAACAGCAGTAATAATAAAATCAGTACAATAGAGAGTACGTTTTGTGTGAGCTGCTTAAAACGGAGTGCGCCATTCATTGTGCCATTATGCCAATTCATTGGTGTGCTCCCGATACTTTAGTGTTAGCGAAGGCATCGGCACAACACTCTTGCTTGTCGAAAAGACAATGACAAGCCCGCTAAGCATCATGAATAATGCGCCCAACCATATCCAGCTTACTAACGGTTTGTAACTGATCCTGATGAGGTACTCATTGTCATTGAGCCCACGCTTATTCGTCAGTTTTTGCCCCATAGAAATATATAGGTCACCTAAGAAGCCGCTATGTATTCCTGCCGCTGACATCTCCATGCCATTGGTTTTAAATGTTTGCCTTTGCGGATAGAGGTAAGTCACAAACTGGTTTTGGTTATCCAGTACTCTTATTTGAGCTTGAATGGCGGTGTAGCTGTTACGTTCAACGGCTTGTGTCTCATCATAAATAAAGCTGTAGCCAGCCAGAGTCTTACCTTGACCAGGCCCCATACGGAGTAACTCTTCGGACTCAAAGTTAGACACTAACGTCACCCCTAGAATTGATATTGCGACGCCAAGATGAGCAAAACACATCGCGTAAAAGCGCAATGATGAAGAGTCTTTGCCAGTGCCTAACTCATAGTCTTTAAAAGCAATTCTCTGAACTAATGCAAGCCCTGTAGCGCTTATAATCCATAGAGAGGAGAACAAACCGAGTAGAAGCCAAAAACTAAATGTGTCTCTAGTTACCAAGGTGATAATTAGTGCCATTAACATGCACACAGCCGCTAATATTAGAGGTTTTCGCATCTTGGCGGAATGCTGCCAGTTTTGCAGTGGTGCCAAGCCCATAAGTAAAAATATAAGCGCAGCAATCGGGATAAAAATACTGTTGAAATAGGGGGCTCCTACCGAGATAGTTTGTCCGGTTATAACCTCGAAAATGAGGGGGTAGCAAGTTCCGAGTAGCACCGAAATAGCAGCAATGACCAGTAACATATTACCGAATAGAATTAGACTTTCTTTAGACAGTAACGAAAATGTCATTGGTGCCGCCTTTATTGACGTTCGCTGAGCAAACAATGCCATCGCAGAGCCAGAAAATACAATGAGTAGTATCAGTATTGATACGCCACGGGTGGGATCTGACGCAAAGGCATGCACCGATTGGACCACACCAGAGCGAACTAAAAAGCTTCCGAGCAGGCTTAAAGAAAAGGCCATAATGGTCAAAAAAATACTACAAGAACCTAATATTCCTCGTTTTGCGGTGAGTAATATGGAGTGAACCATTGCAGTTGAAACTAACCACGGAATAAACGAGGCATTCTCTACAGGATCCCAAAACCACCAACCACCCCAGCCAAGTTCGTTATAGGCCCACCATGAGCCAAATGCATTACCTCCGGTTAGAAAGACCCAAGCCAAAATGGCCCATGGTTGAAGATAGCGAGCATATTGTTGGCTTAACCCACCTGATAGCAATGCTGCAACGGCAGCAGCGAAACAGATAGTTAGCCCAACGTAGCCGAGAAAAAGTAGTGGTGGATGAATTACCAGCCCTATGTCTTGCAGAATGGGGTTGAGATCTCTGCCTTCAATTGGGATACCGGGTAATAGTCGCGTGAAAGGGCTAGAGGTAAACAGTAGAAAAAGACAAAACCCTAATATAAGTAAGGCGGCGACCGCTACAAGCTTTTGATGGAAATATTGATCAGTGACAGGGGCACGATTAATGATGAAAGTTGCCCAAACGGCAATGGCGACGACCCAAAACAACATTGAGCCTTCATGGGAACCCCACACCGCAGCGACTTTATATAAGGTGGCTAACTGTGTATTCGAGTTATTAGCAACGTAGGCGACAGAAAAATCATTAACTAAGAAGCAATAAGCAAGAGATAGTATTGACGATATCAGCGTTAAACACATTAGTGTTGTTAATGGTTTTGTATAGCTGAGTAAATATTTACTGTTTAGCTTAATACCCACAATCGTTATAAATGATAATGTAAACGATAAAGTAGAAGATACTATAAGCAATGTTAAGCCTATCTCTGGAATCATGATTTTTCCTATGTTTTTAATTAATTCAGAGTAATTTATATAAGAGCGATGTATTAGTTTTACAATATTGAAATATGTTGAGTTATGTGCTTTAACTACCCAGAGTTAATAATCTATTGCTGCATTAAAAACCAATCGATATTTCTTTTTATAAGACTAATTCAGAATCCATTTGAATAATGAGAGATAGTTCAAACTATAATTGACAATGTCCACCTGCTATTATTTTTAATATATAAATGTCGTGTTTGAACTATTTTTAGATCTAAAAATCATGAGTTTAACACTTAAATAATTAACGTGAGTAAATCGTATGTGGCTGTTGTGGATGAAGTTTTTTATTTTTACATTTACTCACAACTAACGCGTTTTGTTATGTGCTCTAGCGCATGTTTTTCCTCGGCTTAATCAGGAGAATAGCGGTTGCTCAGTTGTTTAAGTCGTTCGGTGAACGGTTAGGTTTTGTAAAAACACATTTGAATGTAGGTACCTATATTGGCTGCGGTAAATAACTAAACGGTGATGTTATTTCTTCTTTCGATAAAACCAAATTCTAATGTGATGCGTTAAAGATAAGATGAGAATTTAAAAATAAAACTGATAATAAGTAGGAGTGAATGATGAGACGATGGAAGCACAAGGTAGCATTAAGCGTGCTGTTTTGTTTTGGTGCCATTGCTAATGTTAATGCCAGTGGTGGTAAATACAACAGCGTACCTGAAATGGGTAAAACAGCGAAAGAAGCTATTGCCAATTACAAAGGTACTGAACGTATTAATGGCGTGAAAACGCTACAAGATTATATTGTTCAAGAAGAAGAATTATTCGATTTCTTGTTCGAAAATCATCCTCTATTTAAATATCAAGAGTCAGGTAACTTAGTGGGTGATTACCACATAAGTGATCGTGGCGAAGAGTATTTAGATACCGGACACAGCCCTGATTACAGCTCAATTGATGGTAAGCCTCGTGCTGTACAGTACCGTTTAGGTGCGAAATCTATTTTGGATTATCCAAACAATTTTGTTGGTCCAGAAAAGTGCGCTGAGTGTCATGCAACTCAATATGAGAAGTGGCAGCGTTCGCGTCATGCCCAATCAGTTCGTTTTCCTGGTGAACACCCAGAAGTGGATAACGATCTAAAAAAACCAATGTATGGCACTAAAGATACCTCTATCTTAGCTGACGGTATTACCCCTGACATGATCTACGCCACTATTGGTACACCTCGTACTAAATACGGTTACATTGATGCTTGGTTAGTCCGTGGTACTTACCATATCGAAGGCGGCTTGCTGCGCGACGGTACCGGTAAAATGGTTGCTGGTGCTAACCAGTTTTCACGTGGGTGGGCTGAGTGGCTTACCGATGACATGGCTAAAAAAATCAATGCTGTTATTCCTGAATTCCCAACAACGTTAGAAGAGTTTGGTGGTTCAGGATCGCATCAGAAAGGCATGAGCTCATACGGTGCTAAATACCGTAAAGAGATGTTGTTCCAACCTGCAAGTTCATATTGCGAAATTTGTCACTCTTTCAAATTTGATTTCCAAAATCAACAAGAGTTCTTCGATGCCTTAGGTGATCCTAAGAAACTACAAGAACATACCATCAGTAAGGGTATTGCTTGTGAAGAGTGTCATGGCGCTGGCGGTCATTTAGATGGTGGTACGGGTGGCATGCAGTCTAACTGTGAACGTTGTCATCAACGCTTCCAGTACAACCCTGCACTTATGGATACACCGGAAGCACAAGAGAAAGGTGAGTATGCCTTTGGTGTGAAGATGAAGTCTCTTTGTCCATCTTGTGGTACTGAAGGTTCACAAATGTATGGCTCTGCGCATTATGAGAAAGGCATGCGCTGTACTACTTGTCACGATCCACATGAAGTGACTGACGGTACGTGGATGTCTGGTATCACCAAGCCAAAGCTAAAGAAAGACTGTAAGGACTGCCACGAAGCACAAACTTTGATTGCTGAAAATACAGATACTCACAGCAAGCAAACATGTCAAAGCTGTCATATGCCAAACATGGGTAGTTGTGAAAACTTCAAAGCAATGCAGTTCCCTGACCAAGCGGGCTTCGACGCGGTTCGTAAGTCTCACATGTGGAAAATTGATGTTAACCCAACACGTAAAACTTTGAACCCACCTGAAGGCGAGCCTCGTACTCAAGGGCCAAAAGCTGGCAAAGGTTGGACGGTTGCTAAGAACGAAGAAGGTCGCTCATATCTCGATTTGATGTGGTCTTGCGCTCGTACCTCAATTTCTGACCACGATGTGGTAGATAACAAAGGTTGTCACAGCCAGTTCCAATCAGAGCTTGAAACCGGTCTGCATTATGAAGACCAGATGGAGATCTATGGCGAAGTCATGAAGATGCAGACTCCCGTCAAAGAGGTTCACGCCAAAGTTGAGCAAGCACTCGAGCGAATCGATCAGCTACTCGAAGTCACCAAGCTATCAACCGAAGATAAGACACAAGTCCTTATGTTGGCTGAAAAAGCGAAAGAAACTGTTGATCTGATTAAGAAAGATGGTTCTTGGGGTGTACATGGTTTCCGTTATAGCCAGAAACGTCTAGATGCAGCGCTGACTTATGTCACTCAAGCGCAAAACATCCTTGACGGAACAGGTTACGCTGCGAAGTAAGCAGCTTAATCGTTAACTATCTCGGCACCCGAATAAGTCATAAACGGTGTCGAGATATAAGAGGGAAGATTATGAAAAGAGTACTTGGTCAAATGCTAGTAACACTGACTTTACTCGTTAGTTCGGCAAGCTGTATAGCGGGTGGCGGCTCAGAGATGGCCTTAGCTCCGCATTACGAGCACCAACTCAATACCATCACCATGATGGAAGTGGATGGCTTAGTGGGTAAAGAGGGCGTTTACTTTTTTGATGTCAACACGTTGGAGCTGTGGGCTGAGGGATTTATACCAGGTGCTATTTACTTCAATGTTAAAGATTGGAAAACGCTTCTACCCGTAAAAAAAGACACCCAGATGGTGTTCTATTGTGCGAATAGGCTTTGCAATGCGAGTGAAATTGCCGCCAGAGCAGCAATGAAGTTGGGCTACACCGATGTTAGACAAATGCCAGAAGGGATTTATGGCTGGCGCTTATCAAACCGGGTGACTGAAAAGCCATAGTAGATCAATCCAGTGATGAATGACTACACAGATGGAACTGCTGTAATCAATTTAATGAATGACGACCTTATTAAAAGAGATGATGAACATGAAAACATTTGTAAAAACGTCTTTAGCTGTTGTGACGGGACTTTCGCTATTTATTTCTGCTAACAGCATGGCAAACACAGACCTGACTAGCGACGTACAGAAAGAGTCATATAGTATCGGCGCCTCAATCGGTAAATACCTTTCTAGCCAGATTTTCGCTCAAACAGAGTTGGGTGCAGAGGTTAATGTTGAACTGGTTATTGAGGGTGTAGTGGACGCACTTAAGAATAATCCACAATTCTCAGATGAAGAGATCCTCACCTATTTAAATCAGCGTTCAGTGCAACTCAATAGTGCTAAAGAGGCGGCTGAAGAACGAATAGCTCAACAAAATATAACTGCCGGTAGCACCTTTCTGGCCAATAACAAAAAGCTGCCCGGCGTCAGTGTGACCGATTCGGGTTTGCAATACGAAGTGATATCAGAGGGTGAAGGACGTAAACCCGGCCCTGAAGATGTGGTCACTGTGCACTATAAAGGCTACTTGGTTGATGGTACTGAATTCGACAATTCCTATGATCGTGATGAACCTAATCGTTTTGCTTTAATGAGTGTCATTGAGGGTTGGCAAGAAGGGATCCCTCTAATGACAGAAGGTTCTACCTACAAGTTTTCAATTCCATCTGAGCTTGCCTACGGTCAAAAACAGGTCGGTATCATTCCGCCAAGTTCAACGTTGGTGTTTGAAGTTGAACTCGTCAAAGTTGAAGCCCCAGGCGAAAACTCCCACGGTATGGGACTTAGCGGCATGGGAATGGGTGGCATGATGGGAATGGACAAAGCGCACTAGTACGTTAAGTGCCTGAGTCGTTATCTAACTAAATTAGAGAGTCACTATGAGTAGTCTTGCTGTTGGCATTGGTTGTTGTCTGGTTAGTGTCATTGCGTGTGTTTGGGGCCATCACCTTCAAGCTCGTCATCTCCAACGTTCTGATCTAGCGAGCCAAGATATTTTGTCTACTGCTAAAGGAAGAGCAGTAAATGGAGCAGTGCCAACAGTAATCTCTTTAGTGATATTAATTGTACCTCTGGTGCTTTATAGCCAGTTAGGCCACTTTTCTGAGTGGGATAAAGGAGTAATAGACGACAACATTGATTATCTGATCGCCGCAGATATCAATAAAAATGCACGTAAAGTCAACGAGCAACCTAACAACGAAATTGCATTGTTAACTTTGGCTCAATCTTATGTCGATGGTGGGCTATATGCCCAGTCTGTTGCGACGCTAAATGAACTACTTGCCGTTACTGGTGAGGATGCTCAAACCTTAGGGATGAAAGCGACTGCCATGTACTACCGTGATGGCCGCCAGATGAGCATCGAAACCCGTTTAGTTTTGGCTAGAGCGTTAGCCCTTGATGAATTTGAATCCCAAGCGCAATTACTGATCGCGACGGATGCTTATCTCAATCAAGAGTATGCCAAAGCGATTGAACATTGGCAGTTGTTACTCCGTAGCGACAGCCAGAGCTTTAATCGAGCCTCAATTAACAATGCAATTTTAAAAACCGAGCAAAAAATAGCTAATCGTTCAGTGACTGCATCTGAGTAAAGTCACACCAATAGAGAATAGGTCGGCAATATAGCTGACTAGATGGAGGATGCTGTGAGTGAAAATATAGAGAGACGGAGGTTCCTTAAATGCTTAGGAGCCAGCTCTTTGATAATAGCGCCCTTAGGGTGCAGTTCAGTCAAAGAAGAGTCAGATGCAAACAAACCTCATTACGTGATGGTGTTTGATCAAAATAAATGTACTGGGTGCGGTGAATGTAAGGACGCATGTAATGTCGCAAATAATCTCCCTGATGGTAAGTCTCGCATGGTTATGGAGCAGTTATCAGGTGGTGTTGCGGGTGAAATATGTCCTCATTGCGGCAAAACAGAATGTAATTGCGAACGCAAATATGTGCGTGTTTCTTGTCAGCAATGTAAGAACGCTCCTTGTGTCACTGTTTGTCCGACGGGTGCAGCCCATAGAGATGAAAAGACTGGCATTGTGACTATGGATGCGTCGAAATGTGCTGGGTGTAAGTACTGTATTGGTGCTTGTCCATACGATGCACGTTACATCAATAAAGAAACTGATGTCGCAGATAATTGTGATTTTTGTTTACACAGCAAGTTAGCCATTGGTGAACTTCCTGCTTGTGTGCAGCAGTGTCGATATGATGCGTTGATTTTCGGTGATGCTAACGATTCTACCTCTTATGTGAGTAAGTTATTAAGAGTGAAAGATTCGGTGCGGATTAAGCCAGGCTTTGGTACTGAACCAAGTTTGCGTTATATACCAGTTGTAAAGATAGGGGTATAGCTATGGATGGAACAATTGATTTTAGCATGGGGTTATCGGAAGGCGTTGCATGGCCTTGGCCTATTGCCGTTTATCTGTTTTTTGCAGGAATTTCGGGCGGGGCATTAACCTGTGCGATGGTTATTCGCTTCTATAAAAATCAGACCGAAAATACACCTTTCTATAAAGCCGCAGCCGTGATCTCGTTTGTGACCATCAGTTTGGGCATGTTGTGTTTGGTCTTAGACTTAACCAACCCACTGTTCTTCTGGCGAATTTTGGTTTTTTATAACTTTAATTCAGTGATGTCTATAGGTGTTCTTGCGCTATCGGTTTATATCCCGTTGACGGCAGTCATTTCACTATTGGCATTAGAAGATGAGATCCGCAGCGTACCTGTACTGAAAATATTAGTGCCAATTATTGAAAAGTTGAAAGCTGTGCGCAAGCCGGCTGAAGTAATAGTGCTTATCCTGGCTTTGTCAGTATGTGCTTATACCGGCTTCCTAATTTCAGCACTTATCCGTTTTCCAATTATAAATACATCAGTACTGCCGGCACTATTTATTGCCTCTGGGCTCTCAGCGGGTGCCGCAGCAGCGAAGATGGCGGCAGTGTCGATATTTAAGGGAGATCTACATAGTTCAGATATGAAGCTGCTTCACGGCGCTGAATGGCCAATTATGTTTGCTGAAATTATGTTTCTTTTCATGATAGCGACATCATTGTTGACAGGTAACGCCGGTGCCCAAAGTGCCTTTGCTGCTTTTCATTCAGGTGTTTGGGCTAATGTATTTTGGCTTGGTGTTGTTGGCGTCGGCTTTGTTGGGCCGATATTGCTTAACTTTGCTACCAGTAAGTCGTTCAGCCATTCAGCGAAAGCCTTCTACGTTTCAGGTCTTTGCTCTGTGAGCGGTATGATGTGCTTACGTTTGTTTATTCTTTATGCTGGACAGCACTTTGCTATTTAGCGGTAAAGAAATACGTGTTTGATAGGTGAGTAAGTCTGCGCTTATTGTATTGTCCCTGCAAGGTTACAATCAATCGTAGACCGAAAGCTTATTGGATTAATCTGTTCTGCTTTCTTTAAGTTATTGGGGTTTTAAATGAAAAAACTACTAGGCCTACTGCTATTAATGCCGTTGCTATTTGCCTGTAGTCAACAAGATAGTGAAGTTATGACTATCGCGGCTGTGCCTATTCATGAACATGACCGTTGCCATATGTGTGGCATGATGATCAAGAAATACCCTGGGCCTAAAGGCCAGGTACACCTAAAAGGACTGCAGGTGACGCCGAAGTTTTGTTCGACTCGAGACATGTTTAATTTTGCACTGCAAAGCGAAAACCAACGTCAAGTGACTGACCTTTTTGTGCATGATATGGCAAAAACGGATTGGGAATCGCCCGAAGACAGTGCCTTTATTGATGCTAAAACGGCATGGTATGTCTATGGCGCGAGTAAAAAAGCGGTAATGGGCCCAGCAGTTGCTAGTTTTGGCACTAAAGAAGGCGCGGTTAAATTTGCTCAGGAGTTAGGCGGCATAGTGCTGAGTTATGACCAAATAGATACCCAGTTACTTGCAGGTGAGTAACCTTTATTAGGCTTATTTCAATGTCAAAAATGGCTCATGTTATCGCCCTGATTACGACTATTGTAACCGTTGTGCTTAGCAATGCTGTGATGGCAGCAACATGGACAGTTAATAGTAACTCTGAGCTACGTGAGCAGTTACTTAGTGCTAACGCTGGGGATACCATAATACTGCAAGCTGCTAGTTACACTGGTAATTTCGAGATCACTAAAGCGCTAATGTTGCAAGGGTTAGAGGGGGCTGATATTGATGCTCTAGGCCATGGCAGTGCGATAAAAGTCAGTGCCAGCGATGTCGCGATAGAAGGTCTCAGCATTCGAAATTGGGGTGCCGATCTGTATGAAAGTGATGCCGGTATTTGGATTGCTGAACATACGGGTAAGATCACCATTAACGACAATCGTTTAACGGGTGACGGCTTTGGGATCCGTGCGGACCATAGTCGAGAGTTGACCATTCGCCATAACCAAATATCAGGTAATCCCCTGCTGCACGTTCTTGATAGAGGTGACGGTATTTATCTCAATCGTGTTAAGCAGGCCGTCATTGAGTTCAATAAAATCGATCATGTCAGAGATGGCGTCTATATAGAGTCGAGTGAAGGCAGCTTAGTCGCGAACAACCGCTTTTATGAGCAGCAATATGGCATTCATTATATGTATAGTGCGCAAGATGAAGCTTACGGTAATGTGAGCGAAAATGTGAGTGGTGGTTACGCGATCATGAGCTCAAAATCGATATATTTACATCACAATCGAGCACAAAATGCCACTGAGTATGGCGTGCTATTAAACATCACCAATGGTGCCCGTATTGAGTTCAATGTGCTACGTAATATCCATAATCCCAATGGGCAGGCTGTCTTAGGTAATCAAGGCCGAGCCATGTTTATTTACGGCGCCTTAGATAATGAGATCCGTGGTAACGAGTTTGCGATGAGTGATATAGGGATTGCGATGGCCATGGGTGGAGAGAAAAACCGTATTTATGAGAACAACTTTATTAATAACCTTATTCAAGTGAAATACGTCGGCGATGAGCTGCTGCAGTGGAGCCGTGCGGGGCGCGGTAACTATTGGAGTGGCTATATGGGTTGGGATCATACTCAGGATGGCATTGGCGATCAGAGTTATCAGCCCAATGATTCAATGGACAAACTGTTTTGGCGTTATCCTGAAGCCAAATTTTTACTGAACAGCCCCGTTGTTTCTCTTCTGCGTTGGGTCGAGTCGCAACTGACGGTATTCACGGCCACAGGCATTAAAGATGATTACCCGCTAATGCAGCCGTTTCCGATCAATCATCCCGTTGAGTCAGAGATGTTCGAAAGTGAGTTTGTCTATGAACAGTAATACGAGTCCAACTTATAATATCCCAGTGGTCAACGTTGAACATGTGGGGTTGCGCTTTGGTGATGTAGAGGTATTACATGACATCAATCTGGATGTGTATCAAGGGCAAACGTTAGCATTGCTCGGCCACAATGGTGCGGGAAAATCGAGCCTGATAAAGTTGATTTTAGGCTTGATTAAGCCCACTACGGGTCAGTTAACAGTGCAGGGTGGGCGAGCGTCATATCAGCCTGTAAATCTGGGTTATCTGCCAGAAGATGTCAGCTTCTATGACAAGTTAACGGGCTGGGAGGTGCTTAGCTATTTTGCCGCACTTAAAGGGGTAAAAGCCCCACGGGTTAAGCAACTTATAGCTGAGTTTGAATTGGAATACGCACAGCATCGACCGTTGAAAACCTACTCAAAAGGGATGAAGCAACGACTTGGCGTAGCTCAGGCTATTTTGTCACAGCCTGATATTTTATTGCTGGATGAACCCACCGTTGGGCTAGACCCGCAGGCCTCACAGTTTTTGTATCAAAAGATAGCGTCGCTTAAACAACAGGGCTGTGCAGTGATTGTATGTACTCATGAACTGTCAATCGTAGAGAAGCATCTCGATAGTGCTCTCCTGCTGGCGGGTGGACGTCGAGTGGCTTCTGGAACGCTCGATGATCTGCGCCATGCAAGTGGCTTAAAGACTCAAATTAAGCTGCCAAACTTCACCGATAAAGTGCAGGGCGATGGTTATTTACAGTCTTTACGTCATGGACAAGCGTTATTAGTGGCTAGCGATGAACGCAAAGCCGTTATTGAATATCTGGTTCAACAAAAGTCTTGTACTGATTTCAGCGTTATCGACCCGAGTTTAGAGGCTATTTATCATCACTTTATGCAGCAGCAACCTTTGAATCCGTTACCATCTGATATTGCCGTGGCGACTATACCCAGAAAAGGTTGGTTGCAGTCTTTATTTAGCCCTATAGCACGTCAGAGCCAATTATGAATAGCACACTGTTAACTTCGCCTATCCTGGTCATTGCTTACAAAGAGCTACGCGATAGTTTGCGTAATCGTTGGATATTATTTATGGGCAGTATATTCATGTTGCTGTCTTTATCGGTCACGTTTGCGGGGAGAGCAGTCACAGGAGAGTTGGCTTTACCTCCACTGGCCAACTTAATGTCGAGTCTATCGACCACTTCGGTGTTTATTATCCCTTTAGCGGCGATTTTGCTCAGTTACGACAGTTTTGTCGGTGAGCAAGAGGCCGGCACATTATTGTTGTTACTGTCATACCCTATCAGCCGTACACAGATACTCATAGGTAAGCTATTAGGCCATAGTTTGGTGATGTTCATCACCACCAGTTGCGCTTTTGGCTCGACGGCAGTGCTATTGCTTACTTTTGGTAGCCAATACTCAGTGGTTGAAGTGGTGAGCGTTTTTGGGCAGTTTATCATCAGCAGTAATTTATTAGCGCTGACTTTTATCTTGCTGGGTTATATCGTTAGCTTGCGCGCGACAGAGAAAGCTAAGGCGGTCGCTGGGCTATTGTTTGTTTGGTTCATATTGGTATTAATTTATGATCTGCTGCTGCTCACGGTATTGGTCTCCGATGTGGCGTTTATGGATAAGCAGCTGTTGAATATTTTGATTGCACTGAACCCGACTGATCTTTATCGAGCGATTAACTTAGTGTCTGTTGGTACGGAAAGTACCGGTGCGGCGTTTTCAATGTTCGGCGATATCGATTGGGGGATGTCGGTGATGTATTCGTTAATGTTGGTCTGGATCTGTGCTCTGGTTGTTATTTCTCAAAGTATTTTTAGTCGTAAGCCGTTATAAAGGATTTCCTTTATCTAGTTTAAATGTGGCATGATGGCGCAAAATTAGAGAGTGCTAAACCTGATTGTTCATAAATGTTTTTCATTTTGTGAATAATGACATACCGCAATTAACTGGAACACTTAATTGAGATTTTTGTCACAATAGCAATTTATTTCTATCACTATAATTTGTGGCAATGTGGGGGTTAAATTAGCTCGCTCAAATGACTAAATTTTAAGAGGTTAATCTTGCTAAAAGTTACTCCATATCTGGAGCTCGACCAGCAGGCAAAGCAACTGGTGGATCGTGCTAATAATACGATGATCAGCCTGACGTTTTCAGAATCTGCCGTTTTATATCAATTGTTGATTGCTGATAGCGTATGTGGAAAAGAGGCATTACTCGATGCCGGTTGGCCCGATCGTGTCGTTGCTGCCACTTCTTTAACGCAATGCGTTAGCACCCTGCGTAAAAAACTAGAAGCCTATCCAGAAGTACAGCTTAAAACCGTGGCTCGCCGTGGCTATGAGCTATACGTATCTAAGCGGTCGCATATTAAAATGCTGGCAGTGAATGACGCTGAATCGATAAAAACAGCGCTTATAGATGTTCCTATGATGGTCAAAATCGGCGGGATTTTAGTGTTGTTGTTATTTATATTGTGGTCTTGGTATACCAGCGACTATCACAGTGCGGTTAAGAACAGCAGTTTGTGGAATACGGATAAAAAAGTGGCATTAAATATCGGTGGCACCAAAGAGATTATACCGATGTTTTATCAAAGCAATGTTGAGTATTTGCATCCGTCGATGTGGCAAAAGCATTTGGCCCCTGAAAGTAACCATTTAGCCAATTTTGAAGGTTTCGAAGGTTATGTTGCCACTGATGGCGATAACTATTCAATGGCGATCTGCCCCAACGTTATTGATGGTGAATGTGCAGGCCATAACTTGATGAACATCACCGCGATTGATCGTAATCCTGCAGGGCTCGACATCAGCCATTTTTCTGAGCTTGCTGAGCGGCTTGAGAAGCGGATCCGTTATAATAGGATTATTATTCCCCACAATGACAATGACAATGACAATGACAATGACAATGAAGTGGGCGACATCACCGAGCACCACTATCATGCTGATGTCTACTTCCCGGTGGCGGGGGAGCTACTGGTGCGCTCAGATCTCAGTTTGTCATTGATCTATGAAGACGATAATAGCGGGCAATTTTACTCCGCAACTTGTATTACCGATGAAGACTGCCTAACGACGCCGATTAAGTACAAGGTGCGCGGTACGTTTAAGCAATATGAGCAAAAGATTAATGATTTAACGGTTGATGTGTTTCAAGTCAAAGTGAGTCAAAAAGAGTTTATTAAACCTGAAGTTGTTAGCCCGTCAGCGATGAATTTTTATCGAGCGATTAGAAAGCACGACATTACCGATGACGTGTTGTATTTTTATCGGGTGCATACCGATGAGAAGAGTGCCGTGTGGATTTCACCGATATTGGGCAGCATTGTCGCTTGGTATAAGTATGATCAGGTGAGGATCTAACAACAGCTGTTCTAGTGGAAAAATCTGCAAAAAATAGGGCGCTCAATAATGAATATGAGTGCCCTATTAGTGTTTGATGTGATTTAAACTGAACTCAGATTAATGGGGACAGTTATTTAATAAATGCGAATGCATCACCGTATAGATGGTCTTCTTCAACCCCCATGCTACGGAACACTTCTCGCGCTGCACCGACCATATCAAACCGACCTGCAATATAGATGTCGTAGCCATTAAGGCTAACAAAATCAGTTTTTAGTTGCTCTAACAAGTTAGCTTGTTTGCCGTTCCAGTCGCTAGGAGCCTCTTCAACCACGGGCACAAAGTGCAACCAAGGGTGTGCATCATGCCACTCACGAGCAATCGATTCATAGTACATCGCATCAATGGTGCGGCAACCCCAATACAGTGTGGTCTCAATCTCTTGTCCGAGTGCTATCTGATGCTCAACAATACTCTTGATGTAAGAGAATCCAGTCCCACCAGCAATCAGTAAACGTGGGCGCAGACTGTCATGGCGTAAATGAGCATCACCACCGGGTATTTCAATCTCAATTGTACTGTTATTCGCTAAGCAGTCTTTAAGGCGTTCAACCACTTGCATTGGATAGCTCTCGCTAACCGCGGCACCAATGTGAAGCTCTAAGTGCTGGCTATCTGGCGCTGAAGCGATAGAGAAAGGACGCTTGTCGGTCTCTCCCATCACGACGCAAAGATATTGGCCAGCTTTGAAATCAAAGGCGACAGCAGACTTTAAAATAACCTGAAATACCGCATCATTAAACGGTGCGACTTTTTCAATTGTACAACTAATGGTGTTCATCTTTAATCCTTGATGAGCCTCTCTTTGGAAGCTTATTCAATATATATTTTGCGTATTGCCTAAGGCTATATCGCGTTATAGGGTGGGTGCGTCATCTATTCCTAGATCGCTCCATATTGCATCTATTTTTTGTTTGACGGCTTCATCCATCACGATAGGAGTACCCCATTCACGATCGGTTTCCCCTGGCCATTTATTGGTTGCATCCATGCCCATTTTGGAACCGAGTCCAGTCACGGGCGAAGCAAAGTCGAGATAATCGATAGGCGTATTTTCTATCATTACCGTGTCACGCTTGGGATCCATTCGAGTCGTAATGGCCCAGATCACATCATTCCAATCTCGACAGTTGACGTCTTCGTCGACGACAACAATAAATTTGGTGTACATAAACTGACGTAAGAACGACCACGCACCCATCATCACACGCTTGGCATGACCCGGATACTCCTTACGGATAGAGATCACTGCCATACGGTATGAGCAACCTTCTGGTGGCAGGTAGAAGTCGATGATCTCTGGGTATTGTTTACGCAAAATAGGCACAAACACTTCATTCAATGCTAGACCTAGCATAGCAGGCTCATCAGGCGGACGGCCGGTGTAGGTGCTGTGGTATATCGCATCTTTTCGATGGGTCATGTGGGTCACAGTAAAGACAGGGAAAGAGTCTGTCTCATTGTAGTAACCGGTATGGTCACCGTATGGACCCTCTTCAGCCATCTCATCAGGATCGATATAGCCTTCGAGAATGATTTCGCTGGTGGCGGGCACTTCTAAATCACAAGTGATAGCTTTACACACTTCAGTGCGCTCACCACGGAGCAATCCCGCAAAGGCATATTCACTCATGGTGTCTGGTACGGGGGTCACGGCTGCTAAAATGGTGACAGGGTCAGCGCCAATGGCCACGACAACTGGGTAGCGCTCACCGGGGTATTTCTCTTTGAAATCTTTAAAGTCTAATGCGCCGCCGCGATGATCAAGCCAGCGCATAATCAGTTTGTTTTTACCGAGTAATTGCTGACGATAGATCCCCAAGTTTTGGCGTTTTTGGCGTGGACCTTTAGTAATGGTCAGCCCCCAACTCACCAAGGGAGCAACGTCTCCAGGCCAGCAGTGTTGGACTGGCAGTCGGGTTAGATCAACTTCATCACCGCTTTTGACCACTTGTTGGCAAGGTGGATTACGCACTGTTTTAGGGGGCATGTTTAAGGCTTGCTTAAACATCGGGATTTTTGCGATCACATCTTTAAAGCCGCGCGGTGGCTCCGGTTCTTTTAGAAACGCGAGTAGTTCACCGACATCTCGAAGTGCGAGAGGATCTTCTTTACCTAAAGCCATAGCGACTCGTTTCGGCGTACCGAACAAGTTCACGAGCACTGGCATGTCATTGCCGACAGGGTTTTCGAATAACAGAGCGGGGCCTTTTGAGCGCAAAACGCGATCGGCAATCTCTGTCATTTCCAAATGAGGGTCGACTGGATGACTAATACGCTTAAGCTCACCATTACTCTCTAGGTGGTCTATAAAACTGCGTAAATCCTTAAAACTCATAGGGGAATTCTCATCGCTATAAAGTGTGATATGGCGCGCACTATAGCATTATTCACGTAGGCGTTAAACGCCTGTTCATCAAAGCTGAGTACGCTAAAGAACCAGTCGTTAGTTATAGGTTGGTTTTAGCATTCGGCACGACTTTAAATGGCATTGGTGTAAATCGTATTTGGGCGTAAAATAGGTCAATGCTTTATGTTTTGCTAATGTAATATTAGCGTAGGAGTATGGCGATGAAACAACTTTTTGTTAGATTATTTACGGTAATACTGGTGGTGTTGTCGAGTTCCGCTGGGGCTGGCCATGCGGTTGCACAGCAGCATTTACGCTTTGTCGCACCACCGCTATGGGCTGTGAGTAACGTGAGTGTGGGCGTAGGCTGGGGCAGTGGTTGGAATTCAAATTTCAATGACCCATGGCGCTGGAATGCTGGGGTCTCAAATGGGTGGTATTCGTACCCATATCGTGGCCGCTATTACCGACCTGGTTGGGGCCATTATGGTTCTCGTTGGGGTTATAATCGTAATCAATATACATCCCCTTATCGTTATCAGCGGCCAGTTTACCGCCAAGCAGAGCCTAAAGTTATATCGCCTCCAGAACGAGTTACAACCAGTGTTAGCTACGCAACGGGCTTAACGCATTTGCCGGAGAATGCCCGAGTGGTGCACAAAGACGGTCACACTGTTTATGAGTGGCAAGGGGTTGAGTACGTGTTTGACTGGAATAGTAAAACCTACAACAAGGTTAATTAACTTAGTTTGGCGTCTATAGCCGTGTTAACAAGGTCGCACATATAAGCGCGACCTCACGCTAATGCCAATCACCAAACCACTTCAGTCATTACATTCTCAGTTTCACCAATAAGGGTCTTGACCACATTATTGTCAGCATCGAGCAATATCAACCTGGGTATACCTGTGTTGGCAAATTGGTTATAGATACTTCTATCGGTATCTGCAACGAGGGCAAAGTTGAGCTCATATTCTTGGGCAAACTTATCGAGCGCTGCGTTATTTTCTTCTCGACCAATACCAATAATATCGACATTAGGGCTCAAATAAATATCTGACGCGGTGAGGTGTTTGATGGTGCGTTGTGAATCATGACACCAAGTGGCGAATAAAATGAGTAACTTATTGTTGCGTGACTTGCTCAGGTCAATGCTGTTTCCTTGAGTATCAACAAAATGAGTTACAGGCACTTTATCACCGGCTTTCACATAGGTTAAGTATTCTGTTTTGTTTTGCTGAACTGCAGCATGTTCGGTATTATTTGCGCAGCCTGTTGTCGTCAATATAAACAAGCTGGTTAGGATCAGTGTTAGGGCTCTCATAGGGCATCCATTCGTCTGTAAGTCGCCCTAAAGTAACAAAGCCTAACCCATTTGTATAAGCCTTCTTAAAGCTAGTTGTGTGCAGCATTAACAAAGTTGGCTGATAGTGCTTAGAGACCTGTTTAGAGACCATCGTGAGCTAGCCTTTGAGAAAAGGACGGGGTCCCTTTACTCAATATTATAGTGAATGGAAGAAACGCTCTGGTCTTGGCAGGTAGTAATTATCGTAGTTCGCCGAAAATACCACAGTTTGTGAACGGCCAACAATTTCGGCTCTTGGCACAAAACCAATCATTCTTGAATCTGCACTATGTTCGCGATTATCTCCCAGTACTAAATAATGCCCTTCCGGCACGGTAATGGGGCCAAAACTAGATTGACGCGTAATAATACCTTGCCCCGACATCCCTGCAATTTTTACCTGATGGCTTAAGCCCAAAAGGTGCTCAACCCGAATGTCTGAATCATTCGGTTCTTGCTCGGACGCGTCGCTATACTGCAGTGCTGCACCATTAATCGATAACACATTGTCGCGCATTACTATGGTGTCAGAGGGAAGGCCTATTACTCGCTTGACCAATTTTTTGTTACTGGCCTTTGAATCAAAAATAACGATGTCGCCACGCTGCGGATCGGCAAGCTTGGCAATGGATATATGGGTAAACGGAATACGCAGATCGTAAGCCATTTTATTTACCAACAGACGATCACCTTCGACGATGGTTGGTTTCATTGAACCTGTGGGGACACTGTTCCAGTCGGCAACCGCACTTCTGAACACCAGCATTAACGAAATAAACAAAATAAGTGAGCGGTTCTGTTTCAGTAGTGTTAGAAATCTTCTCATACAATAGTTCCTTTATTGATTTTGGTAGTTACTTCTCCAATTTGAGACCATGTCACTCTGCAGAAATTCATATTTCAACTAGATATAAAGGTAACCAAATATGAATTGCGAGTCTGTAGAGGGTTGCATCGATGATTTTTAAGTGCCAATTTGCTGGATAATACAGCAGGAAAGCCACTATATTGCAGAAAATGCAGTAAATGGTCTATTTGTTGTCCAGTTGAACAAATAGAGGCTTTACATTTTAACCCGATATCCCTATTATTCACGGCGTTCGGAGAGATGGCAGAGTGGTCGAATGCACCGGTCTTGAAAACCGGCATAGGTTTGTAGCCTATCTAGGGTTCAAATCCCTATCTCTCCGCCACATTAAGACGAAGCCCTTAGCAGAAATGCTGAGGGCTTTTTCGTATGTGAGAATAAAACCCCTAGGGCTCCTCTTGATTAGAGCCTGCTATCTCAGCGCCGTATTAAGATGACGCTATTTAATCGCTTTGGTGTAATGCGATAGCTACTACTTCAAAGCAAAATAGATATCGGTAATCAGCTCGTTTTCAGGTACTGCAGGAAACAGGTTCATATATTGGAAGAACAACGGAAAATCTCTTAATTGTTCTCCACTTGCAGGTAACCAATCGCGGTAGAACTGATAGATCTTTTCATCCATCTGCTGATGCGATCCTAAATGTCTGATTTTGGCAAAGCGGCCGCCGGGGATCATTTTGGCGATCACGCCGTAATCATTGGCTTGTAACTCTTGGGTGAGGGAGCCACAAATATCAAAGTGAAACTGCTCGGCAGGCACAGTATTGGGGTCGTTATACGGCACGCCTATCGATTGGCTGCTGGCCACTGGAGAGTCGGTTGTGGCTTTGCGCCACTCAATAAACTTTTGCAGTGAGTCGTTGAGTGTTTGCGGCGCGCCGTGGTGCTCCAATACAGCAACTGGTGTCTCGTCTCTATGGGTTAATTCTATATTCACAGTATCATTCCTCGTTAGGTTCACTTTCTCATATTCGTCACTCCACAGCTGCCAATTGGGCGTGAGTCTAAATTGAGAGGGGGTTTGTATAAATGCCTTTTTAAATGCACGAGAGAAGGATTCTGAGTTTTCAAAGCCAGCATCAAGCGCGATATCCGTTATCCGCTCATTAGCATGAAATACTAATCGGTATGAGGCTCTTTTAAGCCGCATCATTAAGATGTATCTGCCGACGTTGATCCCGGTAAAAACCTGAAACTGTCGATGAAAATGATATTTTGAAAAATGAACCACCTGACTCAACTGCTGCACATTTAGGTTGTCGTCTAAATGCAGCGCAATATAATCGCAAATCGCGACAATTTTGGCTGAATAGTGTTGGCTTGTCTGCTGGTTCATTTCAATCTCTCCTCAAGTGCGAAGCTATTATTACAGTGAGCCACAGACGTTACCTGACCGAAATTGCTGACTAGTTTAATAATTTTTTAAAATCCGCGTCGCTTCCAGAATGCGCCTATTTTGTCACCCTCTTCATTGGGGTGGACTTTAAAGGTTTTCTCGGCAATGACTTTGCCTTTGAGTTCAAGTGTCATGCGCCATTTGCCGACTTTATTGTGTTCTGGTGCCCAAATGGTATCACCAATATAAAATTTCCAATCATTAGATTTTACGTAGACTTCACCGTCAAAGGGGGGACGAATATCGCCGTTGGCATCGGGAATGTCGGGATGGTATATGCAGTAGCGTAATACTTGGTTCTTGGCTTTTTTTATCTGCGTGACAAAACCAAACTCAATGTCGACTTCAGCGGGCACGTGTATCGTTGCTTTAGTCAATTTAGGCAAGTCATCACTGTCTTCGTCCCATTGGGTGAAAATACCGCTACGAATGATACTGACATCAGGTTTGAGTTTGGACACGAGTGGCAAGTCTTCATGTAAGAGTTTAAGAGGTATTAAGGATACTCAAAATAGCGCCAACTTTCATGTTACGCAGCTAATAGGATTAAACGTGAATATTTCTATACAGTATAAAATGCTGCTCGGGTGGACATTTTTAGCTGGCAAGGTAACCTGAGGTGGACTTATGTGTCGCACATTAGCATTTTTATAATCATCAATTGAATACCAATTGCATTAAGTATTTGACCAATTCAGAACGCTTCAGGCTTTTCAATTCAAGGCGCATTGGTGAAAAAAGGGTTATTCCCTTTTAAGCCAATGCAAAGCAGAAGTGGAAAATCTGAAGCGCTCACGTAGTGCGGCCGACGTTTAAAGCAAATGGCAAAGCCCTTTAAGCTTCGTTGTGGCCTTTGGATATAGAATAACTATTAGCTTCAATCCCTCACCTTGCCTACAGGGTTTTGAATTCCCGCTGAATGGTCAAACTTTTAATGCAACTGGTATAGGATAGTGTGGATGCTATGGATTGAAACTGCATAAGCCGCTTACTTACTTCTCAATTCAATCAGGATGAAGTCAACTTTATGAATCTTGCTACTCTATTTTACGTTTACGACCCTATGTGCAGCTGGTGTTGGGGTTATAAACCAACATGGTCACTGTTAGAAAACCAACTAAAACAACAATTCCCAGACCTCGCTATTGAGTATCGTTTGGGCGGGCTAGCAGCCGATACAGACGAGCCGATGCCGCAAGAGATGCAGGTCTTTTTACAGCAGACATGGCAACGTATTTCAGAGCAATTAGGCACTCAATTTAACTTTAATTTTTGGACTGAGTGTCAGCCAAAAAGAGCAACCTATCCGGCGTGTCGTGCAATATTGTTGGCGCGGGATGCAGGGCTAGAAGCCGAGTTTTATCTTGCGGTGCAGCAGGCGTATTATCTTGAAGCGAAGAATCCTTCAGATAATACAACATTGGTTGATATCGCCAGCAAGTTAGCAATGGATGGTGAGGCTTTTGCTACAGCGCTCAATAGTGATTTAACCAAAAGTCGATTGCAGCAAGAGATAAGTCAAACAAGACGGTTACCCATTCAGGGCTTTCCCTCTTTGGTGCTGGCGCTAAATGGCGACTTAATATTAATTGAGTTGGATTATAAAAATGCACCAACCAGCTTTAACCAAATTGCACTGCTGATGAAAGAGGCCAAACTCGAAGTCTAGCGGCTAGGGCTACTCTACACAGTTAACGTGGTGCTCATTGTTGACGGTTAAGGCGAGTACTTTCATATATTGGTTGTGGGTAACATAACCGCAGCGGCCGTTAATTTGTTCACCAGAAGACAGCCGGATGCGATAGATATATTCACCATCCACTTGTTCGGTGCTGTGGTGAATACGCATGCTTTTAGACGGATCGATATTATCGAATACCAGATTATTGTTGGGGAGACTGACTTCAACGCGGGTCAGTAGTTGCCCGGACTGGTTGTTGATCTCAACGCTAGGCATAATGAAAAAATAAGCGTGGTAGCCTATAAATAAACACAGTGCGGTAAATAGGGTGAATATAAGGCAACTTCGCATCAATACTCCTAAGTGAACGTTGAGTAACGTAAATCAATTTTTATAATTATAGAAAACTATTCCATTATTTTTATTTCACGCCTTAATTCGCGTGTCACTATTATCCGCGGTTAATGGTGATATCAGAGATATAGCCATGTTCTGTTGCCGTCAGGGCTTGCTTTAACATCACAGCGGCCTCTTCTGCGCTCATAAAGTGACTGGTATTAAGGGATTTACCACTGGTATCCCAAAATGGCGTTGCCATTCCTCCAGGATATACCGCAATCAGTTTCATCGGATGGTTCTTTAATTCTAGTCGAACCGACTCAACTAAACCGCGCACCGCCCATTTTACGGCGCAATAAGTGGACTCTTCTGCCTTAGCCATTTGAGCGGCCGTCGACATCACCATCACTACAGTGACAGGCTTATCTTTATAACGTTTTACGGCCTCGCGCAGGAGCATTATTGCCGAGGTGACGTTGTTGCTGATCAAGGCATTTATCGCTGCTGCGGATTGATCTTCTAAACGACCAAAATAGCCACTTCCTGCACTGTGGATGATGACTGAGGGTGTTTGTGGCAATGAATCAAATAAGCTGATGACAGAGTGCTCATTACTGAGATCGCAGCTGTGAGAGCTTACATTGGCACCCAAGGTTGCCGCGAGAGTGTTTAAGCGTTGTGCATTACGACCGCTGATGCAAACTGCGGATTCTTGACTGTATAGTGTCGCCAACGCTGCGCCTAAACCTGAGCTTGCACCTGTGATCAATACCATTGCGGTCTATTTCCTGTAGATTATGTCTATACCCAACGACTTGAATTTGCTCGTTGCAGAGGCGTTGCGCCAGCGTAACTTTAGGCGCATTTACGTAGAATTACTCGATTACTAGCAGTGGTTGTTCAAAGTCTATTTGCTCACCATCTTCGATTAGTATGGCGGTGATGGTGCCACTTTTATCCGCCGCAATACGATTCATCATCGTCATGGCTTCAATGATACAAACAATGTCGCCTTGCTTTACCTGTTGCCCCAGAAAGCATAATGGCTTGTCAGTATTTTTATCGGTCAGGTAGAGGGTGCCCACCATGGGTGATAGCAGTTTATGGCTGTCTAAATCTTCATAGTGTTTGCTCGCGCCAGTATTGGAACTTGGCTCTGCCGTCGGCGCGGCCACACTGCTTGCAGGGACTAGAAATGTTTGTACGCCAGCTTGTATCGGCAGCGGGCTGTGGCGGCAAATACGTACCGACTCTTCACCTTCTTTGATCTCTAGCTCGGCAATATCTGACTCTTGAACTAACTCAATCAGCTTTTTTATCTTACGAATATCCATATTGGGCCAGTTACCTTATTTTTGTTTTGATGCGTTCAACTGAGCGATTGCCGATTGCAGTGCAAATTGATAACCCTGAGCGCCTAAACCGCAAATAACCCCCACGGCTTTATCGGAGAAATAGGAGTGGTGGCGGAAAGGTTCGCGACTATGAACGTTAGATAGATGCACTTCGATGAAGGGGATCGCGACGCCTAAAAGTGCATCGCGCAGCGCAACACTGGTATGGGTAAAAGCCGCAGGATTGATAATGACAAAATCGGCATCGGTATTATGTATCGCCTCAATTAACAGGTGCTCGGCGTTAGATTGAATATGATCTAACTGCACGTTGGCATCAGCAGCTTGCTGTTTTAGGCCATTAACAATGTGCTCAAGGGTATGATGTCCATAATGCCCGGGCTCTCTGCGTCCGAGTAAATTCAGATTAGGACCATTGACGAGTAATACTTTGGCTTGGCTGCTCATGAAAAATCCCCTTGGATAAACCGTATTAAAGTGCGCTAGTGAGCGATTTAAAATTAATCACTAGGTTGTTGAACTCAAATGAGTGATAGATGTTCAATGTTCACTTTTATTTTGTCTTAGGGCTTTGGTTGCCCCTTTCTGTTTTTTACTATCAATGCGGCGACGTTGGCTGCCTTTAGTCGGTTTAGTGGCAATTCGCTTTTTTTGTACGACAGCGACACTCGCAACTAAAGTGACAAACTGCTCTAGCGCCGTTTGACGGTTAAAGTCCTGACTGCGACTCTGTTGGCATTTGATAATGATCTTGCCACTTTTCGTGATGCGATGATCGGCTTTAGAGAGCAAACGTGCTTGGTAGAACTCAGGTAAAGATGAGTTCTTAATATCGAAAATTAGCTGCGCTGCAGTAGATACTTTATTGAGGTGTTGACCACCCGCACCACTGGAGCGTATAAATTGCCATTCAATTTCGCTGTCTTGAATAGAAACCGCGTTGGATATTTTAATTAATGCCAAGGAATAATGCCTACTCTAAAAGGTTCATTTCAAGCCCAAGTTGATGATGCTAAGCTTGATGAAGGTCAATGTTAACAGACTTTAAGCTAAAATAAGGGCTTAAGCCGCTTTTCCTTCAATTTTGATTTGCTATCATCAAGCGCTTATTGATACGACTTTCTAAACTAAAGTGTAGCGTTATGGAGCCTATATATGCTGTGTAAGATCCCAGATATCGCCAAAGGCGTCATTAGCTTATTTGCCAGTGGTCGATTATCCACTGAAGATTACGCTCAAATATTGCAGCCGATGATTGAAAAATACCGAGATAACAATGGCAAAGTGTGTTTATACGTTGAAGCAGATGTCTTGCTTGAAGGTTGGCAGCATGAGTCGTTAGCGGGGAGTGGCAAGGTGCAATTACCCAATTTCGAGGCCTTGGTACTGGTTGGTGGGCCTGACTGGTTTGGTAATGCCGTTAGGTTGCTAGGGCCTTTTATGCAAGGTGAAGTAGCGTGGTACCCGTTAGAGCAAAAACAACAAGCGATCGATTGGATTGCTGCGCGTACCTAGCGTTTATATCTGCATAGGTATTGGTATACTAGTCCAAGAATAAATACTGGGTAGCACTTGCTCTCAGTCTATAAAAAGGATTAAAGATGTCTCTGTCAAAATTATCAGCAACATGTTTGGCGTTAGTGTTGGCCATGGGTATGACTGCCTGTGCGCCTGAAGTGGGTAGTGAAGCTTGGTGCCAGCAGATGAGTGATAAACCGTCTGGGGACTGGAGCACTAATGAAGCTACTGATTATGCGAAACATTGTGTATTTAAATAACGCTATCATTCCGCGGCACTAAAATGCGATGAAGTTCACTAAGGGCAATATAAAAAGTTGTGTGAAGTGAACTTTAAGATATTATGCTAGTCTGATTAGCTGTACCGACATATTATTTATTCTACTTAATAGGTGAAATTTGCGTTTTTTTGCTCCTCAAAATCTCTTAAAGATGACAACGATGCTTATCGCCATTGTTCTTCTGCAATTTGCAGGTGGCAATTTGGGCGCGCATCAGTTACATCTGGGCGATCATGAAGAGGAGAGTGAATCTCACCCGCACATTCAGTTTACCGCCGATGTAACCACATTCGCGCAATGTATTGATGAATGTACCTGCCCGTTAGATATCGAAAATAATAGCGTGCAAAGCACTACTGTCCACGAACATACAGTGAGCAAGACCGAATCAAAAAACTTTGATCTGTGTCTCGACTGCCCTTGCCACGGTGGCCACGTAACGGCTATGTCCTTTGTTTCTATTGTCCCTTCGGTCCCGGTCGAAGACCTGTTGAAAAGCAGTGACAAGCAGTACTTACCTCCCGTTCAATTGCAAGATTACCGCCCTCCTATCGTTTGATCTTTATCAGCAAATAAATACACATACTAGAATTTAGAGCATTTAAATTTAGAGCAAACCGTTTAAGGTTTATGCCTTCAATATCATGCTGTTATTCGTATTTAATTATGCTGAAAATTTCCTTATATTTAGCGTGAACAGTGCCATGCACTTACCCATCAGCCAATTTATTACTCCACTGTGAGTGCTTTATTTAGGTGCTGTTCATGCTGACTCTTATAAAGATTTACGTCCAAAGTTAAGCACTTTATTTGGCTTGAGATTTCTGCACTCGTTTTAGCATGAGATACAGATCTTAGTCGAAAATAGGCCTGCTATTGGATGGATAGGATCCGCGATGAAAAAAACCATAATCGCCAGTCTGCTGCTAGGGTATCTTGCAAATACAGCAATGAGCTCACAGGCAATTGCAGCAGAAGCAGACTTAATGAGCGCTATTCCGGTATCACAATTGAGTGTATCGAATAGCAATACTGGCCAGTTCAATGACTGGCTACCGCAAGTGATGCAGCGCTTTAACGCATTGCCCGAAATTCAAGCGCAAAGTGCCCGACGTCAACAAGCACAATTGAATATCGCTGCCGCAGACAAGGCCGTATATAACCCTGAACTAGGTGTTAGCTATCAAAATGCTACCGACGACACTTACACCTTGGATATCAGTCAAACGATTGATTGGAGTGACAAGCGTGGTGCGGCAACCCGCATGGCGCAACTAGAAAGTGAGATTTTACTTTCTGACATATCACTTGAACGTAACCAAATGTTGGCCGAACGATTACAAGCTCTTGCGAGCCAAAGCCAAGCCCGTAAGGCGTTACAGTTTCAACAGCAACAATTCAAACTTGCCAAGGCACAATTAGACATAGCCCGCCAGCGTATGGAACTGGGCGACTTGTCGAGCGTTGAGTTGCAGCTAATGCAGTTGGAAGTGGCAAGCAATGCCGCTGATTACGCCATTGCAGAGCAAGAATCGATTGCTGCCGACGGCGCGGTTTTAGGTTTGTTTGGTGAAGTTGAATTACCTTTTTCGGACTTCCTCAATACCTTATCGATAGCTGCTGGTAAGCAGGATGTGTCGCCGGATTTACCCGCTTTGAAGAGTGCCTATCAACAAGTGTTAGTTGCCAAGGTTGCTGCAAAGCAAGCGAAGGCAGATAACGGTGCCGACCCGACCATTAGCCTTAGCGGTGAACGCGAAGGCACGGAAAATAAAGTGGGTTTTGGTGTCTCTATCCCACTGCAATTTAGAAATAACTACAGTGAAGCTATCGCTTCCGCTAGCCAAGAAATTGCGATTGCGGAGCAGACTTATCTGGCAGCAGAGCGGGTCTTGTTACAACAGCAAAAGCAGTTCTCGCTGAGTATTCCGAGGCTTACCCAGCGTTACCAAGACTGGCGTGAGCTGGTGATTATCACAGGTTCAAAGGCTGCTACATCCTTAGGTCAACAATGGCGAGCCGGTGATATCAATACCAGTGATTACCTACAAAGCCAAAGGCAAATTAGTAACAGCTATTTAGCTGGATTAACGCTGGAATCAGCACTGTATGAGAATTGGTTGACATGGATGGGAGCCAGCGGACAGCTGGAGCACTATCTAAACAACCAACTTCCACAGACAGCATCCGCGACGGCGAGATAAGGCTTTGAATATGAAAACCAATATTATGAAAAACGATAGCATGAATACGGTAGCAACTATGAAAAAGACACTAAACGAAAGTAGCAAAAAGGGTGCATTTGGACTTAACGCGATTACCCGCGCAATGAGCTTTGGTTTATTTATGGCATTAAGTAGCGCCTTTCTTATGCCAATTGTCGCCAATGCAGGCGATGGTCATGATCATGCTGAAGAGGCAATTCCAGCCAAAAATGCTGAAGTAGTAGATGATGGTCACGGTCATGGTGATGAAGAGGCGACTGAAGCGGCTGAAGAGGAGCATGGACTGGACGCGCTCAAGTTGACGGCTGAGCAACGTTCGCTAGCGGGCATCGAAGTGGTGCAACTCACAGAGCAGAGTTTTAGTTTAGAGGCGGTCGCGACCGCAACATTAGTGGTTGACCGAGATAGAACCGTTACCATCGCGCCGCAAGTCGATGTGCGTGTGCAAAAGCGTAATGTCGTCCCAGGCCAAGATGTAAAACAAGGCGATGTATTGCTAACGCTCGGCGGCGTAGCGGTTGCACAGGCGCAGGCGGATTATATTAATGCTGCAGCTGAGTGGAGCCGAGTTAAGCGCATGAGCAAGAGTGCTGTCAGTGCTAGCCGTCGCCTACAAGCGCAAGTTGATGCTGAGCTGAAACGTGCGACGCTAGAAGCGATGAAGATGACAGCTGAACAAATTAAAGCGTTAGCGTCGAACCCTGACAGTATCGGCAGCTACCAGCTATTAGCGCCAATCAACGGGCGAGTGCAGCAAGACATAGCCATGCTAGGACAAGTTATTAGCGCCGGCACTGCTTTGATGCAGCTTACCGATGAATCCCACCTGTGGGTGGAAGCACAACTGACACCCACTCAGGCAGAGAAAGTAAGCATTGGTAGCAATGCGATTGTGAAAGTAGGCGATAAGAGCCTAACGGCAAAAATTATTGGTCGCTCTCATGAGCTAGACAGTGTAACCCGTACTGAACAGATTTTAGTGAGCTTTGAAAATACTGGTCATGTGTTGCATGCGGGGCAGTTTGCTGAGCTATACCTTCCGGATGCAGAGCAAGGTGGCGTTATTTTACCTGATGCAGCGCTAACGCGTGGTGGGGATGGTGATTGGCAAGTATTCATCGAAGATGAAGATGGTTTTGAAGCGTTAGAAGTGGAAGTCGTTGAACGTCAACGAGGTATGAACCTAGTGCGCGGCTTAGCTGCTGACAGCAAAGTCGTGGTCTCTGGTGCATTCTTCCTATCATCGGAACAAGCCAAATCAGGTTTCGATATTCACGCTCACTAAAAGGCAGACACTATGTTACAGAAATTAATAGACGCTGCTATTCGCAACCGTCTGATGGTCGTGCTTGCCCTTGTCGGGTCAGTGATTGCCAGCGCAGCTATGCTGCCAAACCTAAATTTAGATGCTTTTCCTGATGTGACTAACGTTCAGGTTACCGTCAATACCGCCGCTGAAGGCCTTGCGGCCGAAGAGGTCGAGAAGCTGATCAGTTACCCGGTTGAATCGGCGATGTATGCCTTACCGGCAGTGACTGAAGTGCGTTCTCTTTCTCGTACTGGACTGTCAATTGTGACCGTAGTATTTGCAGAAGGCACGGATATCTACTTTGCTCGTCAACAGGTTTTTGAGCAGCTACAAGCCGCTAGAGAGATGATCCCTGATGGCGTGGGAGTACCTGAAATTGGGCCTAACAGCTCAGGTTTGGGGCAGATCTATCAGTATATCCTCCGAGCCGATCCCGGTTCGGGCATTGATGCAGCTGAGCTACGTAGTCTTAATGATTACTTAGTCAAACTGATCATGATGCCAGTGGGTGGCGTGACCGAAGTATTGTCATTTGGTGGTGAAGTTCGCCAATATCAAGTACAAATCGACCCGAATAAAATGCGCAGCTATGGCTTGTCTATGGCGCAAGTCACTAGTGCACTAGAGAGCAACAACCGTAACTCAGGGGGTTGGTTTATGGACCAAGGCCAAGAGCAGCTGGTTGTTCGTGGTTATGGTTTACTGCCTGCAGGTGATGCGGGGCTAAAAGCGATTAAGCAGATCCCATTAACTGAAGTCGCGGGTACTCCGGTACGAGTGAGTGATATTGCTAATGTAGACTTTGGCAGCGAAATACGTGTGGGTGCCGTCAGCATGACTCGCCGTGACGAAGCGGGTAATAAGCAAGCTTTAGGCGAAGTCGTTGCCGGCGTAGTACTTAAGCGTATGGGCGCAAATACCAAAGCGACAATTGACGATATTAGTGCGCGTACCGCATTGGTGGAGCAAGCATTACCCGATGGGGTTTCGTTCGAGGTATTTTACGACCAATCTGAGTTGGTTAACAAAGCGGTTGAAACGGTACGTGATGCATTGCTAATGGCATTTGTGTTTATCGTAGTGATATTAGCGCTATTTTTAGTCAACATTCGCGCTACCATGCTAGTACTGCTCTCTATTCCAGTCTCTATTGGTTTGGCATTACTGGTGATGTCTTACTTTGGTATGTCGGCAAACTTAATGTCACTCGGTGGCTTAGCGGTCGCGATTGGTATGTTGGTCGATGGCTCAGTGGTGATGGTTGAGAATATTTTCAAACACCTTACCCAACCAGACCGACTTCACTTAGCAGATGCGCAAGCACGTGCATCGGGTGAGGATGATCCGCACCATGCTGGTGAAGATGGTCTTGAGCAGGATGAGCGTAGCGGTATCGCAATGCGGATCACGCTGGCAGCGAAAGAGGTGTGTAGCCCAATCTTTTTTGCTACTGCGATTATCATAGTGGTATTTGCGCCTTTGTTCGCCCTTGAAGGAGTGGAAGGTAAGTTATTCCAGCCAATGGCAATAAGCATTATCTTGGCGATGATTTCGGCCTTGTTAGTGGCCTTGATTGCAGTGCCCGCATTAGCCGTCTATATGTTCAAACGAGGCATCACACTCAAAGAAAGCGCAGTGCTTAAACCGATTGAATCTGGCTATCGTAAACTGCTTACTGCAACAATGGCTAGCCCTAAAGTGGTTGTTATTACCGCTGTAGTGATGTTTGCAATGAGTATGACTTTACTGCCGCGATTAGGTACTGAGTTTGTGCCAGAGCTGGAAGAGGGCACCATTAACTTACGTGTGACTCTCGCACCCACAGCCAGTTTAGGCACATCACTTGATGTGGCACCTAAACTTGAGTCCTTGCTGCTCGACTTTCCTGAAGTGGATTATGCCTTAAGTCGTATTGGTGCACCTGAGTTAGGGGGTGATCCTGAGCCCGTCAGTAATATTGAAATTTACATCGGCCTCAAGCCAATTGAAGAGTGGGAACATGCTGAAACGCGTTTAGAACTGCAACGTAAAATGGAAGAGAAACTCAGTATCTTCCCTGGTCTGTTGTTTACTTTCTCACAACCGATTGCGACTCGTGTCGACGAGTTACTTTCTGGCGTAAAAGCCCAGTTGGCGATTAAGATCTTTGGTCCTGACTTAGATGTATTGTCAGAGCGTGGTCAGGCATTAACCGACTTAGTCGCAAAAATTCCTGGCGCAGTGGATGTATCACTTGAGCAGGTAAGCGGTGAAGCTCAGTTGGTTGTTCGCCCTAAACGGGACTTATTGGCGCGTTACGGGATAAGCGTTGATGAAGTCATGGGCCTTGTGAGCCAAGGTATTGGTGGCGTAAGTGCTGGACAGATCATTGATGGTAATGCACGTTACGATATTAACGTACGTTTAGCGCCTGACTACCGTAGTACGCCTGATGCATTGAAAGATCTATTGCTCAGTGGCGTGAGTGGTGCAACCGTACGTCTGGGTGAAGTCGCTGATGTGGTTATTGAGATGGCGCCACCGAATATCCGTCGTGATGATGTACAGCGCCGCGTAGTGGTGCAAGCTAACGTTGCGGGTCGTGACATGGGTTCAGTGGTTAAAGATATCTACGCGATTGTACCGCAAGCTGAATTGCCACCTGGATACACAGTGGTCGTGGGTGGGCAGTATGAAAACCAGCAACGGGCTCAGAAAAAGCTCATGTTGGTGGTCCCTATCTCGATAGGACTCATTGCACTACTACTTTACTTCTCGTTTGGTTCAATTAAGCAAGTCGCCTTGATTATGGCCAATGTACCGTTAGCATTGATTGGTGGTGTTGTGGCCTTGTACGTCAGTGGCACTTACCTTTCAGTACCGAGTTCAATAGGCTTTATTACGCTGTTCGGGGTCGCGGTATTAAACGGGGTGGTGTTAGTTGATTCGATTAATCAACGTCGAGCCAGTGTCAAATCAGAGTCGAATGAATCGCTTTATGATGCGGTTTATGAAGGCACAGTGGGTCGTTTACGTCCGGTATTGATGACGGCATTGACCTCAGCGCTAGGCCTTATCCCTATTTTAATCTCATCGGGTGTCGGCAGCGAAATTCAGCAGCCACTAGCCATAGTGATTATTGGTGGTCTGTTTAGCTCTACGGCATTGACGCTACTTGTACTTCCAACGCTTTATCGCTGGTTATATCAAGACCGAAAAAATGGCCGTAATGGTGTAGCTAAAGATTTTGAAGAATTGGATGCAAGTTCATAGTATTCATCGTCGATGCAGATAACACGCCTGTCTAGTGACTCATAGGGAGGTGAATAGTTTTGCTTTAACAAGGATGGTTAAAGGAGGTTGAGGTAAGGTCGCGTTGCATTAGTCTGCGGACGCGTTCTCCTCAACCTGTTTTGTGACGGTCTACTAGGCTTTATTCAAGTTAATAGTCATTAAGCAGCGGTTCTAGATAGAGAGTACTGGAGATCATTACTCTCTATTATCCCGCTGGTTTGCCTAACCTGCTTAATGCTATTGAGTCGAAATTCTAGTATAGATTTTGGAAGTATAAAGCTAGTTTATTTAGTTCGCGGAGCCGGAATGCTCCGCATTTTTAGAAAGCCAATCAGGCTATCTAAGGAGTCGTATATGGCACACGCCCATCCGCATGACTTTGAAAAAAACAGTAAAAAGCTCTATGTCGCCATTATTATCAACATCATACTGACAGCATTTCAGGTGGTCGGTGGCATTATGGCTGGCAGCCTTTCATTACTCGCTGACGCACTCCATAATTTTAGTGATGCTGGCGCCATTATCATTGCGGTTATCGCGCGTAAAATCGGTAATAAACCAGCCAATAATAAAATGTCATTTGGTTATAAACGAGCAGAAATCATAGGCACATTGATAAATAGTGTGTCTTTGATTGCCGTTGGTTTGTATTTGATTGTGGAGTCATTTGAGCGCTATTTCAATCCGCAACCTGTCGACGGTTGGATAGTGTTCGTGGTGGCTGGCATAGCCCTCATTATCGATATAGCCACCGCGCTGTTGACGTACTCCTCTGGTGCAAAAGACAACCTGAATATTCGGGCAGCGTTTATTCATAACGTGTCTGATGCCATGGCATCAGTGGCGGTGATTATTGCCGGTGTATTGATTATTTATTTCCAATGGTATGTTGTCGACCTTATTACCACCGCCATTATTTCTGTCTATGTTATCTATCACGGTATTATTCTATTACGTAAGTCGATACTTATTTTGATGGAAGCTGCACCGGAAGATATTGATATTGAAGAGGTAAAACAAGCGATTACTCGGTTGGACTGCATCACCCGTGTGGAGCATGTGCATATCTGGGAAATAGCAGATAAACGTTACATGTTTACTGCTGATATTGTGGTGAATGAAGTCGGTGAAAAGGTGCAGCAAGCTCTTGCTTCAGATGCCATTAAACAAGTTAAAACACTATTGAAATCAAAGTTTGAGATTGAGCATTCAACCATTGAACGACACTTTCCATAAACTATTTTGTGATGCAATAGTAGGGACTGTCATTAATGAGTCTGACGGTCTCACCTGTAGTTATGCTATCAATCAGCGTAGAAGTTAACTTTTTTACATATAGCCCATTCTGCCACCTTTGTAACGCAACCCTGCTAAGCCAATGACATTCAGCGTTGAACTCAAGCGGTGCACCAATCGAGTTATCAGCACTTTTACTACAGCATTTCACTACCGTATTTTACTGTACTGTCTTTACCCCAAGAGAGTTCTGAGCCAACGGGCAATTTATGCTGTTGAGCGGACAGCCAAATCGTCCCCGAGAGTCATTGGATAATAACGTCAACCACTGATGTATATACCCATCCCACTGAATCATGCATCTTTAGGTAGGAAGGGTATATAAGGTTAATGCTGAGATTAATACCGACAATATTTATGTTAGTTAGGGGGGGATCTATCAACAGTGGCTCTTGGGGTTGGTTTCCATGCTTTTAGTCTTTATGACTAGCATGCATTACGCGCTTTTCGCTTAGCCAATTAAGCATCATCGCTTAAGCCTGATACTCAAGTCATGACTCTTTACCGTAAGGAGTCGAACAAAAACCAAGCTGGAAAGGTCAACAGCCGCTAGCATTTTAATCTAGCTAAACTACACTTAACTTCACGCTTAGGTAAAGGATTACTGAGCTTACAACAGGGAGGTTACTCATGGTTTTTAAGTATCGCTGGCCGATTGCTATTATGGTTGTTGCGAGCTTCTGCACATACCTCTATTTGAGCTTTCAAGGTCAGGCTGACTTTAATTCTGGCATGCAGCACCGCGCAGATGTCACTGCGGCGGTATTAGACAAACAGCCTCAAGTAACCAGCTTAACCACTTCTATTTCTGCCATCCCAATGAGTCCGTTTAACGCGAGTCAAAAACCTCATATAGCACTGGGACTAAAACTTTTTTTAGATCCGCAACTGTCCTCTAACGGTGAGATCAGCTGCGAATCATGCCACCATATTTACGACAATGGAGCGGAAGATCTACCGGTATCGATAGGGGTCAATGGTCAAGGTCAGCGTAATTCACCAACTGTGTTCAATATTGGCCTCAATACGCGTTTTTTTTGGGATGGCCGGGCAAATAGTTTGGTGGAGCAGATTGATGGACCCATCCATAATCCACTGGAGATGGACAGTAACTGGGACGACATTGTGGCACGGTTGTCGACGCAAACAAGGTATCGCAGTGCTTTTGCTATGCATTACGACGAGGGGATCACTGAGCAAACCATTAAAGACGCCCTGATCGTTTTTATGCTGCAGCTCAACACCCCTAATGCGCCCTTTGATCGCTATCTCAATGGTGATAACGCTGCGATATCGCAGGTTGCCATTAATGGTTGGGGGAAGTTCCAGACACTCGGTTGCATCTATTGCCATCAAGGGCAAAACATTGGTGGCAATCTGTTTCAAAAATTTGGCAATGTGCAATCGGTAGATACGCTTAATGAGGACTTTGGTCGATACGCGCAAACCCATGACGTTAATGACAAACACGTATATCGGGTACCGAGTCTGCGTAATGTGGCGCTTACCGCGCCCTATTTTCATGACGGTAGGGCCAGAAGCATAGAGGAAGCGGTAGTCGTCATGGCCAAAGTGCAGCTTGGCAAAGATTTAGAAGCGACAACGTTAGTGGAGTTGGTGGCCTTTCTTGACTCACTTACCGCGCCGGAACCACCGATCCTTAAGGAGCTAAGCCAATGAAGTTGTTAAGCTATAAAGCAGTCTCTATTTGGCTGGTAGTATTGGCAACCCTAGTGTTATCGCTTATGGCCATGTTGGTGACTAAGGTGCATATCGTGCAGCAATATCAATATGCCTATACCGAATTAAGTCACAGAGTATTAGCGGTTAGAGATGATGTGTTTAAAATCGAAATCAGCAATGGTCAAGATTACGATATTATCTCAGATGCACTGGTGAGTGTTGAGCGACAAGTGCAAAGCTTGCAAGCGAGTTTACAGCGAAATAACCTGTCAGCCATTGTCGCCATATTACTCAGCGATCCGCAGATGGAGCAGCATGCGCGGCAACTATCATCTTCAGTGTCTCTGTTAGTCGTTGACCTAGAGACCATATTGCGACTAAAAATTTCGCAAGAGTACTCAAAGGATACCGTAAAGCTATTGCAACATGATCTGTGGCGAAAAATACCTGATAGCAGCAGTCGGATGTATATGGTTGCAGAGGCTGTTGATTTACCTGTCGAAGGGGCAGTACCTGCGGCATTATTAGCCTCTACTAGTTATCAGAGCTTACGCATTCACCAACAACTGTTGTTGCAGTTGGAGCAACAAATCGCGACAAAAAATCAGTTAATTCTCAATGCGGAATTGAGAACTAGTATCAGTGAACAGGGCTTTTTCTGGCTATCCGTTACCGAAAACACCAAGTTAAAGCTGCTATTCACTAGCATGCTATTGGTCATTATTTTGTCGCTTTATTACCGATTGCAATTAAAAGAACAACACCGTAAAGATCGCGTCATGTTGCAAACACTCACCGATTCAGAGCAAGAAAAAAATCTACTCTCTCTGGTCGCTGAGCATGCACAAGACGGCTTTATTATTACGGATCACCAAGGTTATGTGACCTGGGTAAATAAGGGGTTTACCACCATATCAGGCTATGAACAGCAGGATATTTTGGGTAAAAAGCCCGCTGAAGTACTGCAGGGTAAACAAACGGATAAAGAGCAAATAGATAAAATTAGCCAAGCGATTAAGAGGAGTGAATCCATAGAGGCTGAAATTATTAATTATCATAAAGATGGCAGCGAATATTGGGTTGATATGACCATCAATCCGGTTAAGGATAGTTCCGGAAAGGTCAGTAATTTTATTGCTGTGGAGCGAGACACTAGCGCACGTAAGCAGATGCAAGATGATTTAGCTCAGGCGGTGATCAAAGCTGATGTGTCGAATCGAGCCAAGTCTACTTTCTTGGCAACAATGAGCCATGAATTAAGAACACCACTCAATGGTATTTTGGGTATGGCACAAATCATTGAGCCAAATTTGGAAAATCCAGAGCACCGCAAGCAGATCCAGATATTGCTTGAGTCTGGTAATCATCTGACGTCACTCCTTAATGACATTCTTGATTTTTCTAAAGTGGAACAAGGTAAGTTAGAACTGGAAATCGAAGTGTTTAATTTTATCAGTGTGCTCGAACCTATCACCAATACTTATACTCCCATCTGTAATGAGAAAGACATTGAGTTTATCGTTGAAAACGACATTGAGGCAGAGCAATCTTTTAAAGGCGATAAAGCTCGGATAAGACAAGTGATTTATAATTTGCTGAGCAATGCAGTTAAGTTCACCCAATCTGGCAGTGTGTCATTAAGGCTAAAGCAAGCGAACAATACGGCGGGCAATCAAGGCGTTGAGATTACGATTCAAGACACTGGCATAGGGATCCGCGATGAACGCTTGGAGTCTATATTCGATCCGTTTACTCAGGCTGAATCTTCAACTACGCGTCAGTATGGCGGCACGGGTTTAGGCCTATCGATTGTTAAACAACTTGTTGAGTTGATGAGTGGCAATATTACCATCAGCAGTAAAGTCGGCAGCGGAACAACTTTTGTATTATTCATCGATGTCGATCGTGCCGCAAGCGTGCAGCCAAGCAACGAAGTCACCGAAGTTGCAGTGAGTAACCTACCTGATAGCATCAATATTCTGATTGCTGAAGACAACAAGATAAACGCGTTAGTGGCAAAAACATTCTGCCAGCGGTTAGGCCATAGCGTCGATGTGGCTAAAAATGGTTTAGAAGCTATCCAAATGGTACAAGAAAATCATTATGATTTAGTGGTGATGGACAACCATATGCCGGAGATGGATGGTATTGAAGCGACTGAAATTATTAGGCATAAGCTTAAGCTCGATATCCCCATTTTTGCTTGTACCGCTGATGTATTTCAGCAAGCCCATGACAACATGATTAATGCGGGTGCTAATCATGTGTTGACTAAACCGCTACAAGAGCAGAGTTTTAGGGATGCGCTCAATCAGCACTCCCAGATCATCTGCAAGATCTATTTATCTCACCAACTGAGTAAGTTGAATAATGACGACAACAAAATTGTCGCGCTTGCTCGGCATCGAGAAGAGGAGTTGAACATTACCGAAGCCGATATCGACTTTAAGCAGTTGTTGACCGCTTGCGATAATGATAACGCCAAGGTGGAAAATTTACTCAGTTCATTTAAGGCATTTTCCGAGAACTCGATTACTCAATTGATCCAGGCATTTGATAGCGACGATGTGAAAGAGATCCATATCTTGGCACATGCAATTCAAGATATGGCGAGCAACTTCTATGCAGTGCGCTTAAATAACCTAGCCAAGGAGATTGAAGTGGTTACTGGAAAGGGCATTATTCCGCAACTTGAGTCATTACAGCAGTTGATTAATTTGCTTGAAGTGAACATGCATCAAAATCAGCGATTTATGTCTAAGGCTGGACGGATAACTAACGCTGATAAGCTAGCCTAACAATTGAAAATGACTCGGAGTATGTCAGTGATGGGTAAAGAGTATTTAATCAACAATGCTTCACAGCAAGTACCACACAAATAGTGCTGAGTAAACGCTGGCTTAAAGCTTACCTTTTTGGCTGTTTACTGGCTTTTACCTGTAGGGCTAATGTCTTAGCTAACCCATGGGAAGCGGTTGATGAGCCATCTTTAGGAGAGGTCACAGCTATGGGAAGTTACGCTAATGGCTGTCTTGCTGGCGCAAAGGCACTGCCCTTGTCTGGTGAGGGGTTTCAGGTTATTCGTACTGCAAGAAATAGATATTATGGCCACCCACAGCTTATCGCCTTTATTACCGACTTAGCTCAATCATTTCAACAATCCCAACAAAGTGACTTATTGATTGCCGATATGTCTATGCCTCGAGGCGGCAATTTTAGTCACGGTCATTCAAGTCATCAGATCGGGCTCGATGTCGATATATGGCTACAATTGGCGGATAAAACCTTAACAGAAACTCAGCGCGAGAGCCCTGAACCGCTGGACTTAGTTGATCAAAAAACGTTTAGTCTCGATAGCCCACATTGGCAGCCGCAACAGACTCAAATGCTACAGCTAGCTGCTGAAGATGAGCGGGTCGCTCGCATTTTTGTCAGTCCAGTGATTAAGCTGCATCTGTGCGATATGAAGCTAGCGGATGACACTTGGCTGACGAAGGTGCGGCCTTGGTGGGGGCATACTTACCATATGCATGTCAGGCTACATTGTCCTGCAGATGATGATAGCTGTATCGACCAAGCTCCTATTACGAAAGGCAATGGCTGCCAAGAGCTTAACTGGTGGCGACAACAGATGACGCAGACAAAAACCAAAACTAAGCCGAGTAATAAAAAGCTACCGGCTAAACCGAAAAAGCCAAAAGTAAAACCAAAGCAGTGCAAGCGTTTACTCACAGCGGAGTCTTAATTTGTGAGCGCTAAAAAAGCCCGCTGTTTTGTTATTTCAACCGATAACAATACAGCGGGCTTTTTGTATTTAGAGTTTTATTTGGACCTTAAGGGTTAGGCGCTTAGCGCGTAGCCGCCCTTTAGATGAGATACTTGCTCGAATCCTAGTCGGTGCATCGCTTGAGCTGCAATCATTGAACGACTCCCACTGCGACAAACCAATACCCATTGTTCATTTTTATTATTTTGGTGCTCTTGCATAAACTGCACTAAACGCGTTAATGGCACGTTCTGACTCGATTGCTGTGAGTGGTTTAGCGCATATTCATGCGGTTCTCGAATATCAATAATCTTCACGTTATGGTCTTGTCTCATTGCCGCTTTGAGACTCATCGCGTCATACTCTTTTATCTTAGATTTGTCACCGTTTCCAATGATGGCACCACACATGATTTCGGTACCGACTTCGTCATTAAGGTGCGTATCTAACAAGGTTTTTTGTTGCTGAAAATTAAGTTCAGGAAGTGCTTCGTTGAGTACCGCATTGAGTAAGTTGTTGCGACTAACCTCAGCCTCTAGGCTAGTGGTAAATTCATTATTGTAATCATGGCTGGCACAAATCAATGTATTGCAGCTAATGCTATCTCTGATCAACTTCAAGCTATGAAACAGGGCTCGGCTGCAGCTTGAGTCAAAATTAGTTCTGCCTAGACTACCCATCAATATGGTATCACCGCAAAAAGCGTATTGTGTTTGCTGAGGCATATTATCCAATGCTAAGGGCGTTGCGCATAACAGTAAACTAATGCTATCGCGAGTGTGGCCGGGAGTCGGTAGCCTGACCAACTGTTTTGAACCAATGCTAATCGTTTGGTATTGCTGACCTAAGTGTTCAGTGGTTTCTTGAGTTTCTGGCCAACCTAATACATCAGATTGTTGCTTTGCTAAATAACGTTCAACCAGAAGTTCACGACCAGATTGGTGATCGGCATGGCCATGAGTATCGATGGCGGCGACCAGCGTCAGCTGCTGACATTGCAGCAAGGTGTCGAGTCTCTGGATCAGCTCTGGCAATGGGTCGATAATTAACGCTTGTTTACTTGATGAGTCGACATAGACCCAAGTGCAACTCGCGCCAGAGCGTAACTGCAATAAGCCATCTAATGGTGTTTTGTCGGAGATATTACTGCTGTCGTCTAATATCATGCAGCTTTGAGTGAGAGCTTTTGAAGCGGTTTTAATGCGCAAGCAGGCAGTGTCGACTTCTGTTTGAGTCATCGCAGGCCCAAAGGACATGCGAATAGCAGCTTCACTTTGCCAAGCGGGTAGCCCCATTGCGTCTAGTACAAAGCTTCTGCTGACTTTAGAGCTGCAGGCGGACCCAGAGCTGACGCGAATGTTGGCAGCATCAAAAAGGTCCATGATCTCTTTGCTGCTAAAACCGGGCACGGCAAAGTTAATGGTAGTCGCAACGCTATGGCTAAAGCTGTTGTTAAACACAATCTCAGGAAAACACTCAACTAAGGTGTTAGCCATTTGCTGTCGATAGTGTGTCAGTTGTTCACTTGTTGAAAATGTTGAGTCGTCAGGGCACAGCAACATCTCAAATATAACGTTAAGCGCCGCCATACCAGGCAGGTTTTCAGTGCCTGAACGTAGACCGCCTTCTTGACCTCCGCCGGCAATAAAAGGCGTAAATGGCGCAGTATCTCGAATATAGACGAAACCAATACCTTTCGGGGCATATAACTTATGACCACTGAAGGGAGCGTAATCGATGCTGGTGTTCTTGAGATCTAGCTCGGTTTTACCTAATGCCTGAACGCAATCAACCATCCAAAAAATACCCGGGTTGGCGCTGCGAATAGTGTTTTCCAAAGCTGATAGATCTTGAAATACGCCAGTTTCATTATTAACTGCCATGGTGCAAATTATCAGAGCATTGGGTGCTTCTAGGCTAATAAAGTCATGATCAAGTAAGCCAAACTCATCAACTGGAATCGCTTTTACATCAGCCGCAATCCCTAACACGTCAAGCCAGTGCTTCAATGATTCCGGTACCGCTTTATGCTCAGTGGCACCATAGAGTACCGAGTAGCTTTGATTTGCTGACATATTACTCTTGGCTGCAATCAGCGCCGATAGGATTGACGTTTGGATCCCTTCCGTCGCACCACTGGTAAATATGAGTTTTCCCTCTCCCGTTCCAAGCAGCTTTTTTGCTCTTAGGCGAGTTTGTTCCATTAAGTTTTTTGCTTTTAACCCAGTGATGTGACTACTGCTTGGGTTGCCAAAAAGAGTTTCCATGGCCGATAACGCGGCGGCAGCAGCTTGAGGCAGCACGGGAGTCGTGGCATTTGCATCAAGGTAAATTTGGGTCAGTTCAGGGGTGTTATTCATTGTTTTCAGCTCTTTATTGTTTTATCGCCAAATGCCGCTTATAACTTTTGGGAATAACTAATATCTTGACGCTATATTAGCAGGTTGGGAATAATGATCAAGATCACATTCTCTCAGTTGTGGTTGCAATAAAGGTGAGGGCGGAGCGGTGATATAATTAATGGTAACAAGGGCGGTGTGAATCGCTTTAAGCTCAAGCGATGAGTTGAATATAGGCGCTAAAGAGAAGCATCGTGCGGAATAGACCATAAAAAAGCGCCGATAAATCGGCGCTTAAATTGCGTTGGTCGCGTGCCTTATTTACTCTTGGCTTTAACAGCTTCAATAAGCGCATCCCATTGCGGGTATTGAACTAAGCTTTTCGATAAGTCCCCCCAAGGTTGCATTGTTTGCTGTTTAAAATCGACGGAGTCGGCTTTCCCAATCTTGAGCTCATATAGATAATAAAAGGCCGAGGCGCGGTAATTTGCGGCACAATGGATCAGAATGTTTTTGCCTTTATTGGCATCCATGATGGCAAAAAACTGCTCCACATTGGCGACCGTAGGCTGCTTCCAGTCTACGTCTATCTGTTGATATTGCATGCCAGTGCTGGTGACCAAACTCGCTTCGTCGTCATGGCCACTAGAATTGCCTTTGGGAATGAGGTTGATCACTAACTCAACACCCGATTGCTGCAGTATAGGAAACTCCGCTTTAGTCGGTAGCCCAGATGTGATGATGCTGCCCTGATTAAACTGCACTGCTTTTAAGTCTTGTAACTGCTGCGGTGCAATTTCTGCAACCGCTATTGAGCTGAGTAAACTGGCGAGTAGAAAAATAAATCTCATTATGTTGTCCCTGTTTATGTTGCGCTAGATTTTAACTTTGATGACGACCTTTCGAACCTGTTTTGGCATAGCACTGGTTCCAGGCATATGCATATCTTCTGGAAAAAACAATGCAAACATCCCCGCTTTGAAGGGAATAAAGGCAGCGGCCTCTTTATTAGATTGGTAGTCAAACTCGGCGTAATCGTGCTTAGCAAAATATGGCTTTGAAGGCGTTTGGTCTGCCAAGGGTAAGTAGCCAAATTCCTCTTCACCGCTGACAACATATTGCACATCAATATACTGCTGGTGGACTTCAAAAGGCTCAACCTCTCGAGGCTTGGTCTGATAATCATTGACGATAACAAACAGATCTTTGCCTTCAAGCTCGTATGTTCCTACTTCCAGCAGGTTAAAGTCAGTTTCAGCTAGGTGGGCAAGCGCCTTCGCAATGCGTGGGTTAATGTGACTATACAAATCGCGGTTGGCTAAGGTATCAACAATCATAATATTCTCGTCTATAAGGTAGCTTTTTTTCAATAAACAGAAGTTTAGCGTTATCTGCAATTGGGCGATACAAGAGTTCACTTCAAAGGTGATAGTCGTTCCAATAACAGCATAGCCCACTTATTTGTATGGCTTAATGAGCGTTGTATTTTCCATAATACATCCTTGTTGCTTCCATATTCGATCGAGTTTACGGTAGTTGAGTATGAAATTAGCAGTTATTAGTATTTTAATATTAGGGTTAAATGTGTCTTCTTTACGATTTATTGCAGGTCCTACAGCTTTTAAAACAATCTCCGAAAATGGTTTGAATCCGGCGCTATTTAGCCAGCTATTAGCGGCATCGGGTGGGCCTAAGTGGATTGGTATTGCGGGGCTAGACAAATACTTGTTTGATGAGTTTTTCAAATCACTCGCGCAACCTTTGCATACCTTAGGCGCTTCTTCGGGGGCTTGGCGTTTGGCTTGTTTAGCACAGAATAATCCACTAGCGGCATATCAGCGGTTAGAAGATCTTTATATCGGACAACGTTACGATAGCAAACCTACAGCAGCAGAAGTGTCGACCCAAGTAAAAGGGATCCTTGGGGGCTTGCTAGGCAAGCAAGGGGGATCTGAAATTATCTCAAATGAATTTATCAATAGCCATTATATTGCCTGCCGTGGACGTCATTTGAATCGCGTGACAGGTAAAGCGCCACTGGCAGTGGGACTAGCGGTAGCAGCGGCGACCAATCTTGTTAGCCGTAAAAGCTTAGCCTGGCATTTTGAACGTTATGTCTTTGGCGTACGGCAGTCCCGGTCACCGTTTTCAAAGCTAACTGACTTGCCTAGTCAATTTTGTGGTTTATCTAGCGACAATATTCAGCAAGTACTACTCGCCACAGGATCTATCCCTTGGGTGTTAGCCCCGGTCACTGAGATCAAGGGCGCACCGAATGGCCACTATTATGATGGCGGTATCACCGATTATCACTTCGATATCCCATTGACGGCGCCAACAGGACTCACGCTTTACCCGCATTTCTTTCCACGAATGTCTCCTGGCTGGTTCGATAAATCGTTACCTTGGCGAGATGCAAAACAGAATTATGACAATGCACTGATCTTGGCGCCAACGGATGCTTATTTACAAAGTCTACCTTACGGTAAGCTGCCAGATCGTAATGATTTTACTCATTTTGACACCGATTTAAGGATTCAGTATTGGCGTAAAGCGGCAGCCATGAGTCAAGTGCTCGCGGACGATTTAGCCGATGTTATCGATAACCAATCTGTGCTTGAAAGACTAGAACCGCTGTAAAAACATTGATCGCAATGTAATAAAGTCGCGTATTTACCTGTCTAATAAGTGAGCAGCCTGACTATATTGTCGTTAAACAGCTTTCTGGCTGAAATTTAAGCAGCTGCTACACTTTAGTGTTATCGAAGATGGTCAAAATGATGGTCTGACCTACCTATTTTTGGAGGTTATTATGCGAACACAAGAGATGGCGTTATTAACGCACGATACCTTGCTGTTACCTGAGGGAAGGGTAGAGATCCGTGTGGTCGACCCCGCCTATTTGAGCATGATAGCCGAAGTGTTAAAACTGCATTATCCGTTAGTTTTCGGCATGAGTAAGGCTAATAGTTATCCCCCTTGTTATGAAATGGCGACTCAGTGCGAGATTATTGACTTCAATCAGCTTGATGATGATTCGCTCAGCATTGTTTTACAAGGTAAGCAAAGAGTACGCATATTGTCTGCCGCTCAGCGTCGAGATGGTGTGTGGATTAGCAGAACATTAGCCTGTAATAATTGGCAACAAGAGCCGATTAATGGCGAGTTCGAGTTAATTAGTGCCGCTTTAGAGCAGTTTTACCACGTTAACCCTGACCTATTTGGCTTGTATGATAATGATGTGCATCTCGAAGATGCATCATGGGTTAGTCAGCGCTGGTTAGAGGTGTTACCGCTGTACAATAAAGACAAGTTACGCTTATTGAATCAACCGAATTGTCATCAAACCATGAATTTTGTGCTTGAGCTGATTAAGTCCCACGCCAATGCTAAAGCGTATTAGTCTGAACTGATATCGGTTTTTACCTTTCAGCTGCCCTTTATGAGTGACTTTTTGTTAAAGTAGCGCTCAGTTTCATGCCATCAGTATTAATCTTATGAACCATTCCGTGCGCGCCGCCCAAGCCTCTTATATCGTTTTGCCTGCAACGGTAATCGATAAGCCAACAGTATTGAGTTTTTTAGTCAGCCATTTTACAGCCATTGCAGAGGCTGTTTGGGTAGCGCGGATCCAAAGTGGCAAAGTGCATTGGCGAGATGGACAGTTAGTCACATTGGACAGCGCATTTATTCCACGAGCTCGGGTATATTATTATCGCGAAGTGCAGCAAGAATCGTTGATCCCGTTTGAAGAACAAATACTGCTGCAAAATGAGCAGATCATCATCGCCTTTAAACCACACTTTTTAGCCGTTAATCCCAGTGGTAACTTTGTTAATGAGTGCCTGGTGAATCGCTTACGGATCAAGACCGGTAATGAACAAATTGTTGCCGCCCATCGACTAGACCGCGCGACGGCAGGAGTGATGTTATTGTCTCTCAACGCCAGTACTCGGCATGATTATCATCAACTTTTTAAAAATGGCAATATTACTAAAACCTATCAGGCAGTCGCGGTGTTATCCGCTTCGATACAAAAGCTTATTGCAGCGGCTGAGTTAAGCTTACCGACTCGCTGGACGGTGAAAAATCGATTAGTGAAAGCTGAGCCTAGCTTTATGATGAAAATGGCTGATGGCGAGGCTAATAGCCATTCTGAAATTAGTTTAGTCGCAGTAAATGGTAATTTGGGGCTGTTTGAACTCACCCCCGTCACAGGCAGAACGCACCAGTTACGGGTGCATATGATGAGTCTGGGAATGCCTATTTTGAATGACAGACTTTATCCTGAATTACTCGATAAAGCGGCCGATGATTTTAACAAACCATTAATGCTAGTCGCTAAAAGACTGGCGTTTGTTGACCCGTTGTCTGCGGAGTCTTTCGACATTAGTTGTGATGGACTGCAGCTGTAAGGATGGGGTTCTAGCGGTGCCTCGGCGGTAAAAACTCAGTTTCGCTCATATCGGCATGCAATACCGCAATTTTGGTTGGCGCGCCGTTTTTAGCCAGTTCGACTCTACCTATCCCGCTCTTATTCATTAAGCGTTTGCTGCGTGCGCCATTGGGGCGACGGCCACGGATCGACATACGTTTACGCTTAGTGAAAAAGTTGAGTGGTGAAAAATAACCGTATAACCAACCATTGAATTTGTCGAAGTAGGGCAGTAGTTTCTCTGGGAATTGATTTTTAATACCACTACAGGTGATCTGATAAATCGCCGGTCCCGCATCTCTGAATCGAATACTAATATCGTAGCTAAACGAATAGTGAACATCACCTGAGAGGATCACAAATTGCTCGGGCGTTTTACGGTGTTGGAAAATACTCAACAGCGTATTAGCGGTGCCTGGATGTGCCATCCAGTTTTCGGCATCCACCAGTAATGACGCGCCGCACCACGTCGCCATTTTCTGGACGGTTTCAATGAGCTTGACTCCATACATAGGGGCTGCTGAAACAATAATCACATTAGGTTGATTAACCAGTTCAGCTTGAAACTCCATTAACGCTTCCCAATCCATCAGTCCAGACGGTTTACCCAGGTTGGACTCGCTACGCCAGCGGCGAGTGCGGGTATCTAGCACGATAAGTTTAGGGCTAGTGTCCAAACTGTAATGCCAGTGCTCAACGCTAAGCAGGGTATCGATAAGGGCATCTTGGGCTGAACTCGTAGGTGATTTAAAGAGGGCGTCCAGTTGTGGTCTAACTTCAGCATCAAACTTGGCCGGCGCATTACCGATTCCCTGAAATAGCGTATAAGCGATAAGTGCATTACCTATAATACGCTTTGAAAAGGGGTGATTATACGCCGCGAGTTCCCACCTTGCGGTTAAATTCCAATCATCGGTAATATCGTGGTCATCGAAAATCATATAGGTTGGTATGTGGGCAAATAAGCGACGCACCTGCTGCAGGCCGCTTTTAAACGCCAGCAAGTGAGTCCATTCTTGTTGCCAGCGTAAAGTATTGGCTTTGCTTAGGCCGCTGATGTCTTTAGGAATGTCTATCTGCTCCCATAACTCCGGCGACCAACTCAGCAGATAAAGCGCAATCAGTTCGTTGAGGCTAACTAAGTGATTTTCTGCAATGGAAGAGGTGAAAATAGGGTGGTTGATATACCAACGCTTAATCGCCGTTTTGGCCTTATATTGCGTTTTGGGTAGCAAGTTAATATGGCGTTGATACATGGCTTCAGGCTGATAACTTATCTGTTCACTGCCCGCGAGACTGCAATCATTAAAGTGCTCTTGGGTTAAGCCCAACAGTGAAATCACTTCACCAATCGCATAGAGCATTGGGCCCGCAATATCATCCACATAGACCTGATCGCCACTTAACATTAGCAATGATGGACGCTGTTGCAGCGTGGCTAATTGCGATATCTGGGTATCGGCGGCAACGAGTGCATCGCCACTATGGTGGTGGGCGTTACGGCATGAACCGTGGAGTAAATTGTCAATTTGCGGCTTTACGATAAACTCAATATCAGTATTTTTATCGTAGGTAAGCCCCTTTACGTCAGCAAATATGTTGGCTTTGTCACTGCTGCGGAGTTGATAAGCCAAAGGGGTATCGCTAGGCAGGAGTTCGGGCTGTGATACGCGTATTAAGTACTGAAAAGCATGCTGGCCAAGTTCAATTATATGAACTTCATCGTCTGTGAGTTCGCGTGCAAAACTGGCGTTGGCTATCGTTAAGGTTAACCTTGATAACCGTTCGCGGCTCACGAACCATAAAGTAAAATGTTGCGGATCACAGTGACGTAAACTGGGGCCCGCAATGATGAGTGGCAGCGCATTTTCAGACGACATTGAATGGTTCTTTAGTAAAAAGTAATCTTGATTAAGAGTAAACCAGTGCTTAGATGAAGAAAAGCACTTAAGCTAAGCAGCGGCTAATTCGAGGGGGAAAGCGATGGTTAACGTAATGGTAACGGGAGCAACAGGTTTATTGGGACGAGCGGTGGTGCGTGAGTTACAGCAAAATCCTAATATTCAGGTAATTGCTTGTGGTTTTAGCCGTGCTCAGGTGGATATGCATAAACTGGATTTAACGCAATCTGCCCGCGTTAAGGTATTTGTCGAAACTCACCGTCCCGATATTATTGTGCATTGCGCTGCAGAGCGTCGCCCCGATGTATCGGAACAAAATCCTGCCGCGGCACTCGCGCTAAATGCTGAAGCAACACAGTCGCTAGCCGATGCAGCGAGTCAATCTGGTGCGTGGTTACTGTATATTTCGACTGATTATGTATTTGATGGCACCGCGCCCCCTTATGCAGAAGATGCACTCACCCATCCCGTTAATTTTTATGGTGACTCAAAACGCCAAGGTGAAATGATTATTACTGACGCCAAGCAAGATTTTGCCATGTTACGTTTGCCGATCCTTTATGGCGAGGTTGAAACGGTGCAAGAGTCTGCGGTGATGGTTTTACTCAATAATCTACTCGATGCTACAGAGCAATATATTGACGATTGGGCGGTGCGCAGCCCAACATCTACTGCAGATGTTGCTACGGCAATAGCGCAAATGGTGGTGCTTAAAACCTCAGGAGCCACGCTCGCGGGAAATTACCATTTTAGTGCTAGCGACACCATGAGCAAGTATCAGATGTTATTGATCATGGGCGAGTTACTCGGACTGGATACTCAACATCTTAACCCTGTGATGTCGCCCACAGATAGCGCAAAACGGCCCCATGACTGCACATTAAGTTGTGAGAGACTGACCAGTTTGTCGATTCAAACCAAGGTACCGTTTAAGGCTGGAATCAGACAGGCATTACAACAGTCACCAAGTGCGATGACCATGCTTAAACAAGCAGGTTAACCCTCCCTAATGTGATAAGAAAATAATAGCGATAGATGATAAATAGACGAATTAGAACGCTTTTTAATAGTAACTTGGGCGTGACGGATCAATTAGCATTACTGCGACTCGGAGGGTTACTCCTTAAGATCGGGCTGACTTTTTTTGCCGCCGAAACCTTTGGTCTTTCGCTTAGCAGCCCGGTTTTATATTGGGGCATATGTTTAGAAGCCTTGTATTTGGCGTTTACCTTTAGGCTACGTGAACCTATTAGTCGTATCGAGTCAGGGTTATTTATTGTGTTGCTGCTCGATACTGTATTTTGGATCTCTTGGCTGTATTTTACTGGCGGCGCAACGAATGCGTTTATCTCCTTATTGTTATTACCTATTGCGTTCGCGGCAATCACGCTGCCTAAATGGGCTCCATGGACACTGACGTTATTGTCGACAGTCGCCTATAGTCTGATGATTTTTTCTGTGCCGGAAAGCGCAATGAAACACCATGGTATGGACATGAGTTCACACTACCTTGGCATGTGGTTCAATTTTCTTATCTCATCATTAGTACTGACGACGAGCGTCGCCTACATCGCACAACGAATGCGTAAGCAAGATGTGGAGCTCAGCTTTATGCGGGAGGCTCAATTACGGCAAGAAAAGTTATTAGCGTTAGGCACAGCGTCAGCACAGATGGCGCACCAACTTGCGACCCCACTAGCAAGTCTACGTCTGTTAGTTGATGAGGCCGTAGAGGAAGCGCAAGAACAAGGTAGAAATGATTCACCTGTTTTGTCTGAAATGAATAGTGCCTTACAACGTTGTGAGCAAACATTAAATTCGCTACGTGCCGCCACAGAATCGATCCGTGAGCAAAAGCAAAGCATCGTCACTGCAAATACGTTACTGCAAACCTTAGAGCAACAGGTTTTATTGTTGATGCCAGAAGTGCAGCTAGAGCTCACGCTATTTGATATTGAGACGTTGAAACAGCATGGCTCTACCTCGGTGCTTTCTGACGCCAGCCTGCTACCTGCGGTGATGTCTTTAGTGGAAAATGCAGCGAGCGCAAGCTTGGCTGAAACCGGAGATGAGCGGGTAACCGTCTCTGCAATGATCGCTCCCCAAAGCCAGCGTTTATGTATCTCGGTGAGGGACTATGGCATTGGAATATCAAAAGCGATGCGAGCTCAGGTGGGGCATCAATTAATTGAGAGTGAACAAGGTATGGGCATGGCATTACTGCTGAGCCATGCAAGCTTCGAACGCCTGGGTGGTCGCCTGTTATTGGGCAGTACGGCAAGCGGGGGGACCATTGCCGAAGTGAGCTTTCCACTGCAATTGGATATCGAATCGTCTAATGGTGAATTATCATGAGCCGCTTGCTGATTATTGAAGATGATCTCGCGCTCGCGGGTTTACTGTGTCGGCGTATGAGCAAACATGGTTTTGAATGCCTGCAATGCCACAACGCAACGCAAGGGCTATTACTTGCCCGTCAGTTTAGGCCAACGCATGTGCTGCTGGATATGAAGCTTGAGCAGGAAAATGGACTTAAACTCATCTCGCCACTGCGGCAGTTATTACCTCAAGTGACCATGGTGTTATTGACGGGCTATGCCAGTATTGCAACAGCAGTTGAGGCTATTCGACTTGGCGCTGATAATTATCTGGCTAAACCGGTCGGTACCCAAACCCTTTTAAGCGCGCTGTCCATCACTGCCGCAGATACAGCGCTCGAACCTTTGACTGAGGAGCCGCTCTCAACAAAAAGGTTGGAATGGGAGCATATACAGCAAGTACTTAATGCCAATAAAGGCAATGTATCTGCGACAGCGCGGCAACTGGGTATGCATCGACGCACTCTACAACGAAAACTGCTCAAAAAGCCGACGGCTGATCATCGTTAACCTCTTTTTGTCATTCCAAATTAATAAAGTATATAAGTAGCAGTAGATTAGGATTCAGGAGGTACTTTTTTAAGCTGTATATTTAACTGAAAAACCGCTAATAATTGAAGCACTATGCTGAAAGAGAGTTAAATATTGGACAAATACATCGCTATGTCGCTATGCTGAATTGAGATAAGCAGCCAAAAAAAATGATAGCTTATTCTGATCCGGAGTAGTCGATGACCTCAAATGCCGTGTTTAATACTGATACTTTTTTACTAGAAGATCCCAACGATCTTATCTCCCTTGATAAATGGCAAAAAACAGTTAATTTACTGGCTAAACTTTTTGATGCTCCAGCTGGTTTTCTGGTGCAATACACCCCAAAAGGTTTTCAAGTTACCATTGCCAGTGCACAAGCATCTAACCCCTATCCAGCGGGTGTCATTATTGAGCCCGAAGTTAATATCTTTTGTCGCCGCATCGTTGAAACTCGTCAAGAGCTATATGTTAATAATGCCATCATTGATAGCTGCTGGGATAACAATCCTGAAGTGCATCGCGATGGCTTTAGATCCTATTTAGGCGTGCCCGTGTTTTGGCCAAGCGGTGAATCGTTTGGTACTTTCTGTGTTATGGATTATAAAGAGACGAATTATAAAACAACCTACCTTGAGCTTATACGCCACCTTAAAGATATCTTAGAATCAGATCTTTCTTTAATCGGAGGATATGCAGAGATGCAAAAATTGGCGATTACCGATCCACTATCAGGTGTCCATAACCGTCGCGGTTTTAATGCTCTTGCGGAGCAACGTATAAAGTTAGCCCACAGAACCAAAACAACACTGGGTCTTTTATATTTGGATGTAGATAATTTCAAAGCGATTAATGATCAATATGGCCATGGTATTGGCGATGATGTCATCACCCTTATTGGGCGAGTATTGACGCAATCTGTACGTCAATCTGACGTTATTGGTCGTATTGGTGGTGATGAATTTGTAGCTTTGGTGATGTTAGATGAAACGGAAGATCTTCAAGCGCTAAAACACAGAGTCGCAGCAGCATTTTGCTCACATCATCAAATGGTTAAATTACCCGTATTTACCGTATCAATAGGCATAACAGAGGCAAATAGTGCAAGTACTATTAGTGATCTGCTCGAGAATGCCGATAGAGACATGCTGCAAAGAAAGCGGCTATTAGCTTAGGGGCTGTTGATCTTTCACGGTTGTTTTTGCCGCAGTTTATTGGCTATTTTGACAAGGCGGAGGCTATGTCGTTTAGTCATTCTCCACAAACTGCCTACAACACCGTAAAAATAGCCAAGAAGCGCGGCCCTTCGGGTTCGTTTCAATACTTTTAGTCTTTTATGGCTAGAATGCGTTACGAGCTTTTCGCTTAGCCAGCTAAGTATCATCACTCAAGCCTTGTACTAAAATCATTAAATTCGAACAAAAACTAAGCTCGAAAGATCAACAGCCCCTAGCTGGAGAATTTTAATTTGAGACAGAAAAAATCCCCGAGACAGAGGATGTCAGCTCGGGGTAAAAGTAAGTGGAGTGGATGGCCACTCACACGTTACGTTAACAGCGAAGAGGTTTAAAAGCGGTACTCGCCGCTCAGCCAAGCATTTAACCCGGTACCAGGCATACGTTCGCCAGCCGCAATATCGCTCCCCATCACGCGGTTATAGCCCGCTAGATGGTCTTGGTAATCAGTATCAAAAAGATTGTCGACACCTGCTTTTAGTAACCAGTTTTCCGCATCATAACCGACTGACAAGTTAACCAAGGCATAACCGGCTGTAGTTTGCTCTAGCTGTGTGTCTGATACTTTGTTCTGCGCCGCAACCGCACGAGTTTCGATGCGGGCAATCCAGTTATTGACGTTGTAATTAATGCCAAGGTTTAGATTAGCGGGGCTGATACGATAAAGATTGTCGCTAATATCACGACGCTCACCACGCACATAACTCGCCACCATATCGGCATTGAAATACTCGTTTAGCTGATAGGTCGCACTCAGGTCCATGCCGTAAAGTTGTGCATCAACATTGGAAAACTGCATTGGGTTGTCATCACCCATCATTGCTGCAGCCATGATGACTGCTGGATCTGTAGCAACAACACCTTGAATATAATCATTAATGCGCTGGAAGAATATCCGTGGGCTCAAGCTGAAGTTATCTGTTTGATAATCGCTGCCGAGTTCGATTTGATAAGCGGTTTCTAAGTCTAGATCAGCTTGGCCAACATAAGTGCGTCCATCAGCAAGCCCGCCAGTTGACTGCATTGGCACCCACAGGTACCGCTGCTGGTAGCTCGCGCTATCTTGTTTACGTGCTAGGCCAACCACCCAACTCAGTTTATCGGTTTGCGAATAGCGTCCATTTATTGCCAAATCAACACCGGTTTGAGACTGTGAACGGTCGCTATTATTAAACTGGGTCATTAACATCTTGATTGCGGGCATGGTGCCTGCCATCGAATGGTTCACTTCATCGGCGTCCGTTTGGTAGTGCTTGATTCTGGCACCGATTTGCCAGTTCCACTGGTTAATATCTTGCTGCCATTGGGCAAACGCACTAAAGCTGTTATCGCTAACGCCATTAAAATTATCAACGTTAAACATTGGCTTAGTTGGATCGGTTATGACGGAATTATGTTCGCTAAGCTGCGCGTCTAAACCGAATACCCAAGCGTCTTGGGCTAATGAAATCAGTGCATCGTAACTTTGGCTCTCAGCATTGTTATACCGTGCATTCATGCTTGGCATCTTCGTACGTTCGCTAAAGTTATCCATTCCATGTTGGGCGTCGCTGTAGGCAATATGCCAGTTCATGTCCCAGCTATTGAGATCATGTTGCCCTTCAATTTTAACTCTATCTGTACGGATAAAGTCGATATCCATTGGCAGGGCCGGTGTTCCAGCATTAGTGGTTTCAAGATGTTGATATCCAATGGCTATAGACTCATCGTGACCGCTACTGTCCGCTAAATTATAGCGGTACTGTCCGCCGACCATGGTTTTGTCATAAGTAGTGGGGGAAATAGCTTTATCATCGCCACTTGTCGTATTCTCATTGCCCTTGAGCATATCTGCGTATACCAAGACGGCGTGTTGTTCACTGCCAAAGTTGCCCTTGCCGCCGATATAGCTACGCTCACCATTGTCTTGGTATTGCCCAGCAACCTTACCACTGACTTCATCAAAGCTTGCTTGCGACTCAATGACTTGAATACTGCCACCAATAGTATTAGTCCCCGCTGATACTGGCGCGATACCGCGTACCATTTCTAGGCGTTCAGTGAGTACCAAACTGGCATAGCTTAACGGCGTATCCATAGCGTTAGGACCCGCACTCGACAGCGTCATGCCGTTGACTTGGGTGTTAACCCTGTCACCGTATAAACCTCGATACTGCGCAATACCGGTTAATGGACCATTACCATTAACGGAGGCGCCCGGCAGGTTGCTAAGTAGGCCACTAATGTCCGTTTGAGGTGTGGCAGATTCAGGTACTACAGCACTATAACTGCCTTGATGATGGCCAGTGACTTCGATAATTTCAAAGCCAGAATCATCGGCAAAGGTCGTTAATGGGAATAAAGCGGAAATAATAGATAAAGAGACTAAAGATAGGGGCAACTTCATAATAATATTGTGTTTTTATTTTGTGTGCTGCGAATAGTGTCAGTGTGTATTTAAATTAGCAAAGCAAAATCGAGCAACTGCGACAGCATGTCGCAGGTGAATTCACTTCAGGTGAGCTACGCGCATGAATATGCTGGTTTAGTCATCCTATAATTTATTCAAGCAAGGTTGCGGAAAATGATTATGAAGGAGAGTTAATTTGTGACCTCGCCAAAGTGCCGTCATAATCAGTGTTAATTTGAAAACCTAAGATTGGAAATGACAGTGTTACATTTACGTTTATTTAGTCTAACGCTTATATTCTCATTATTAAGCCTAGCTTCAGTCGTTGCTTATCACTACATAGGCGTTTATGTCGATAAGGAGGGTATGCTCGTTGAGACATTTTGGCTTATTCCTAGCGCTTGGTTTTGTTTGGCTATTGCACTTGGTTCTGGCGTTTCCTTATTCATTAAAAAAGTTAATGCAACGACTAAAGCATGAGCGATAGGTATTTTTATTTAAGTCGGCAAGGGATATTGCAGTGTAAATTGTTGTGATTTTTGTTTTAAAAAGTCGATAACCGTTCTCACTTTGTGGCTGGGGTAATCGGTTTGCAGGTAAACCAACTGCAATGGAATACGTTCTGCTATTTGATCGGCAAACAGTAATACCAACTTTCCCTGGTGAACCTCTTTGGCGACATCAAACCAACTCTTATAAGCAATGCCTTCTCCGGCGAGTGCCCAGTCCTTTATCACCGCGCCATCATTACAAATCTTACTGCCAGTGACATCAACCTCATACTGTTTTTCTTTGTGGCTAAAACGCCATTTATGCCAAGGTTCTCCACCTCTATTGAGCAGGAGTATTTGGTGATGGCCAAGATCTTTTGGATGAGTAGGGCTGCCATGACGCTGGATATAGGCTGGAGATGCCACTGCCACTCTCGGCATCATCGCCAGCTGTCGGCGCATTAGATTTGAATCTTCTAGCTGACCGTAGCGTAGGGCTAGCTGCACATTATTGGCGATAATATCTGTCATCTGATCGCCAAAAAATAGTGTCAATTTCAATTCAGGCGCTGTTTGCGCAAATTCATCTAGCCATGCTCGAACAATATTACGGCCAAGATCAGACGGCAAAGCGATACGAAGTTCACCTTTAAGCTCACCGCGATTATCGGCGAGTGCATTGCTAGCATTATCTAAAATGGCCAGCGCTTGACGACCGGACTCAATAAAAAGATGACCCTCTTCAGTGAGTGTCATCTGCCGAGTTGAGCGGGCAAATAACAAGCAATCGAGTTTTTTCTCCAGTCGTTGTAGGGCTGCACTGGCTGCAGCCGGGGTCATGCCTAGTTCGCGTCCAGCAGCTGAAACACTCTGTAAGTCGGCAATACGGATAGCGAGTTGAAGATCATTGAGATGATACATATCAAATATTTTTTGAAAATGATTCTAATAATAGCCTAATTATCAAAATAAGTTAATGGGTATAGAGTGCTTAATATCATTTGAACAGTGAGATAACTAATAATGGCAATCACATTTAACCATCTCAACTTACTTGCCTCAGCAGGAAATGAAGCGACCTATTTATTGACTGATGTTTTGGGATTAAAGAATGGTAATCGGCCTAATTTTCCTTTTAAGGGATCATGGTTATATCAAGGTGACCAGGCATTAATCCATATTATTGAGTCAGATACGCAACAGTGCGGTATCGGCCATATCGCTTTTGATACCGATATGAGCTTAGAGACCTTAACTCAAAAGTTGCAGCAAAATGCCACCAGATACAATGTTCGGCAGGTACCCGATAGCAATGTAATACAAGTTTTTGTCCGTGCCGGAGAGGTGATATTTGAATTGATCACCTTAGATACATCAAGTCAGCAGAATTTCGACGTTTTTAACCAACACCAGGAGCTATTATGAGCCTTTTTACCCCGTACCATAAATCGCATTTATCGTTAAGTAATCGTATGGTGATGGCGCCTATGACTCGTTCTAGAACCACTCAGCCAGGTAATATACCCAACGAGATGATGGCCACTTACTATGGGCAGCGTGCATTAACAGGTTTGATTATTAGTGAAGCCACTCAGATCTCAGATGATAGTCAAGGTTACTCGTTCACCCCAGGTGTTTACACTGATGAGCAAGTCGCTGGCTGGCAAAAAGTAACGGCTGCAGTACATCAAGTGGGAGGCCATATATTTAATCAACTTTGGCATGTTGGCCGAGTCTCTCATCCGGTTTTTCAACGAGGTGAAGCGCCAATAGCACCTTCAGCAATCAAACCAACAGATACGCAAGTTTGGATTGTAGATGAAGCTCACCCCGACGGGCAGATGGTCGATTGTCCAACCCCTAGAGAGATGGACCAAGCGGATATTGATCGGGTGGTGGCTGATTTTGCTCAAGCAGCTAAAAATTCGATTGATGCCGGTTTTGATGGCGTTGAGATCCACGGTGGCAATGGTTATCTGATAGACCAGTTTTTACGGACCAATTCCAACCATAGAACCGATGCGTATGGCGGCTCACCCTTAAAGCGTATTCAGTTTTTACTGGATATTGTTAACGCCGTCAGTGCAAAGATTGGCTCTGACAAAGTGGGTGTTAGATTGGCACCGTTTGTCACCTTTAAAGATATGGCTTGTCCCGAAATTGTAGAGACAATTTTATTGGCAGCAGAGTATTTAGGCCAGCAGGGGATTGCTTATGTACATCTTTCTGAAGCTGATTGGGACGATGCGCCGCAGATCCCTGAGAGCTTTCGTATCAAGTTAAGACAAGTGTTCAATGGCACCATTATTGTGGCGGGTCGCTATGATGTTGAACGTGCCAGCGCTGTGATTGAAAAAGGTTACGCTGACCTTGTCGCTTTTGGTCGTTCGTTTATTGCCAATCCAGATCTGCCTTATCGTTTACAACATCAACTGCCTTTGGCTGACTTTGATAAAGGGCCTTTATTCGGCGGTGGAGCGGCGGGTTATATTGATTATCCTGTGTATGCTGATTTTGAAAGGATATAAATTATGGTTTTGGCTAAGTGGATTATGGCTAAAGCCATACAGCATAAAATAGCTGGGCTATGGGGGCTATTTGCCTTACTACTCTATGTCCCTGTTGCTGTGAGCGCGGCAACGGTTATTCAAGATGAGAGTGAAAATGCACCCGCAGTTGAAGCTGCCGCTAAAGCCTATGCGCAATTTTGGAATACGGGTGATGAGAAGTTCGCCAGCATTGCACTCTCACCTCATTTTATTGATCGCACCTTACCCGAAGGTCGGCAGCAAGGGATTGCTGGGGTATTGGAAGCATCAAAAAGCTTTCGACAAGCAGTCCCCGATTTAACCGCGGAGGTTGAGCAGCTATTAGTCGTAAAAGATCGTGCCGTGGTTCGCTTGAGATTTAAAGGACATTTCAGTGGTCAGTTTGGTCAACATCAAGGTAAAGGTCAGCCAATTAATTTTGCCGCAGTGGATATATACCGAGTGCAAGATGGTTTGATTACGGACAATTGGCATTTAGAAGACTACAACAGTCTGTTTACTCAAATGGAGTTTTAAGGGGCGTAAGATGAATGAACGTAGACGTTTTTTAGTTGCAGGTAGCGCCATAGCTGTGGGGTTATCTGTTAGCGGAGCAAGCAAAGCAGTCATTCCTAGTTTAGCTTTTTCTGATGCAAAAGATAGTGGCGGTTCTGCAAATCAATATTGGCCTAAAGGCGAGCGTTTGGTCATCTCTATTTCAATGCAATTTGAGGCGGGGGCGCAACCGTTAGATGCCGAAGGGCCTTTTCCACCCATGGCTGAAGGTTTTCAAGACACAATTACGCCTTCTTGGTATGCCTATGGTATGAAAGAAGGGATTCCTCGTTTACTTAGGTTATGGAAAAAACATGACATTAAGATAACATCACATATGGTAGGGCTCGCTGCTGAACGTCATCCGCAACTGGCTAAACAAGTTGCGGATGAAGGACATGAAATTTCGGGGCATGGACAGACGTGGTCTCCTCAGTTCAATATGTCTCCAGCAGAAGAGCGGGCATCCTATGAGGAAAGTGTTGATACCCTGAAGCGGATCACAGGTCAACGACCGCTTGGATTTAATGCTTTTTGGATGCGCCATAGTCCGCAAACCTTAGAAATTTTGCAAGATCTTGGGTTTATCTATCATATTGATGACTTATCGCGTGATGAACCTTCAGTTACACCTGTCAATAATAAACCATTTGCAGTGGTTCCTTATACTTTGAGGAACAATGATATCGGTCGATTTGGTGGTAATACTGCGATGACAGCAGCCGCTTTTTTACAGGAGCTAAAAGATGAGTTTGATGTGCTGTATCAAGAGGGAGATCAGAGAAGGCGCATGATGGCAATCAGTGTACATGATCGTATTGGTGGTACACCGGGATTGGTTAATGCATTGGATAAATTTATTCATTACGCGAAAGGTCACGCTAATGTTGGTTTTATGCGTAAAGATGCCATCGCACAATGGGCGCTTAAGCAAACTGATACCCCGATGAATGAGCCTAGATGATGTATAAATATTTGGCTTAATAATTAGGAATTCTAGAGGCTGTTGATCTTTCATGGTTGTTTTTGCCGCAGTTTATTGGCTATTTTGACAAGGCGGAGGCTATGTCGTTTAGTTATTCTCCACAAATAGCCTACAACACCGTAAAAATAGCCAAGAAGCGCGGGCCTTCGGGTTCGTTTCAATATTTCTATTACTGCGTTACAAGCTTTTCGCTTAGCCAGCTAAGCAGCATCGCTCAAGCCTTGTACTAAAATCATTGAATTCGAACAAAAACCAAGCTCCAAAGATCAACAACCCCTAGTGACAAAATAACAGCGGTATTGACGATCATCATACCGCTGTTGTTGAGAGGACGACGATATAATGAGTTTTGATTGTGTCGTTTTTCTATTTCTTATTGTCTAATCAAATTGATGTTTTCATTGCCCGTCCTCGGTAATTGCTCCTGCATTATTCTACCTTCGTCCATCCGTGGACTCGTACCTCCTCACTTGATCTCCATGAAGGAAGGCAATAGCATATTTTGTATGGAACCAAATAGACCATTTAGTCGTATATCTAAAGCCCACAACGAAGCTTAAAGGATTTTGCCATTTGCTTTAAACGTCGGCCGCTCTGAATTGGTCAAATACTTAGTGCAATTGGTATTAAAGCTGATGTGCAGGTAGATCGTGGCTTTCATACGCATCGGCAAATAAATGGTTTTGATCGCGATGTTTAGCTTCATCGTCGCGGATTTTTACAATCACATCTCGCAACATGGCATCTAACGGTAACTGATAATAGTCGATGGCAATTTTTGGTGCAGCTAGGTTCTCTACTTCTCCGGCATCAATTTTATTTAGGTATTCGCTGTAGCTTTTACAGGCTTCTTCTTCAAAATAACCCACCACCCGATGGGCAATTTTAGAAGAAAGTACATATATCAAACCATACACCATAATAAAAGCCCCTTGGGCGAGCAACACTAACACTCGCTCAATCCAACTAGGTTTGGCAATATTTAAGAATATCATCAGATGCATGCGTTCGTTCTCTGCCTCATCAAGTAATTCACGGATCCAGCCTTCATCATCTTTCATCCGGCGTAAGGCTTTTAGATGATTAAACATGCCCGCTACCATCCCTGGTACAGCGGCAATGGTTTCTAAAATCACGGCACGTTTCGCGTATTTTTTGCCATAGAATATATTTAACAAAAATTTGAGGCATTGGGTGATTTTATAGGCCACATGTTCCGACAGTTTGGAAGCGGTTTTGTGTTTCAATTCAAAATCTGACATAGGTGAGTTTTCCTGTGTTTAAGTGGCAGTGATCTCAATCTGATGATTAATAAACCAATGGATTTGTTGGCGAATATCTAATTAACAGATTGCCATCACTACCCTGTTGTATGACTACATTATCTTTAGCTATTTAGTCTGGTAGCGGTTGCAGTCCCTAGAGGCGGTACAAGAGATAGGACTAGTAATCGCCTGCAGTTATTTTTTCACCTTCCCCAAGGGTATAAAGCAGGTTCTTTAATAGGCTAGAGGCGCCAAAACGGTAGTGCATGCAATCAGCCCATTCAGCACCAAACATACTATCAACCATATCTAAGTACTTTTTGGCTTCTTCAGTGGTCTGTACGCCACCAGATGCCTTGAAGCCAACTGTTTTTTCAACGCCCATCTGCTTGATAACCGACAATATAATTTCAGCAGCTTCAAGGGTGGCGTTAACGGGCACTTTACCTGTGGACGTTTTGATGATGTCAGCTCCAGCCCTAATTGAAATCTCAGATGCCTTTTTGATTAACGCAGCAGTTTTCAGCTCACCAGATTCGATAATGACTTTTAACAGAGTGTCACCGCAAACCGCTTTGCATTGCTTAACAAGTTCAAAGCCGACATCTTCATTGCCGGCCATCAGAGCACGGTATGGGAATACGACGTCTACATCATCTGCGCCGTACATGATAGCGGCTCTCGTTTCAGCAACGGCAATCTCGATATCGTCATTGCCGTGAGGGAAGTTAGTGACGGTGACAATCCGAATGTCGGGCGTACCTTGTAGATGCAGTTGTTTTTTGGCAACAGGAATAAAACGTGGATAGATACATATTGCTGCCGTATTACCGACAGTCGTTTTAGCACTCTTACACAGCTCGATGATTGTTTCATCTGTGTCATTGTCGTTTAACTTCGTCAGATCCATTAAGTTAAGTGCACGTAGCGCGGCTGTTTTTAAATTACTCATGGTTATTTCCTGTTGAGTTGTTGCTTATCGAATGTCTAATGCTTGGTGTTTTATTTGTCGCTATGCCGTTAAATGCTTATCTGAACGTTGGTGTCAGATTGATATGCGACCCAAGGCTGGAAGTGATCTTTGGTTCAAAATGAAAGTGAGGCGATTATAGGAACAGACTGCAAACTATAATAGATACAGAAATGGCTCTTTTATCTATAACAGATTAGATATTAGCTGCTATTGTGCTGAGAGCTGGGTATAGAAGGAGTCGTTTCGTTGGCAAAATATGAAAATTTGGTAGAGCAAATTCGTCGTCAAATTCAAAATGGTATTTGGAAGGTGGGTGATAAGCTGCCTTCGTTACGAAAACAGACTGATATCTCAGGCGTGAGCCTAATGACAGTGCTGCACGCTTATCAGGTACTGGAAAGCCAAGGGTGGATAGTTTCTCATGCTCGGTCAGGGTATTTTGTCGCACCTCAAGTCCAATACCTGAGTCCAAAGAAATCGGAAGTGACAATTCATACAACTGAAAATATCGATATTAACGACTTTATTTTTGATGTGTTACAAGCTAATCGGACGCCGCATCTAGTCGATTTTTGCTCTGTTTATCCTGATCCCAAGCTTTATCCTCGCCATCAAGTCAACAAATCTCTGATGACCGCGGCGCGTAACATGCCAACATCGAGCGCACTGGATAATCTGCCTCCTGGAAATGAAGACTTACGCCAACTGATTGCCAAACGATATGCTGCACAAGGGATGAATGTGCATCCTGACGAGATTGTGATCACTGCAGGCGCGCTTGAAGCGTTGAATTTGAGTCTTCAAGCTGTGACTCAAGCCGGTGATTGGGTTGTAGTGGAGTCACCGACCTTTTACGGTGCATTGCAGTCACTGCAAAAGCTGAATTTACGTGCGCTATCTGTCAGAACACATCCTCAAGATGGAATTGATCTTGAGGCACTTGAAAAAGCGCTGCAATCCCACTCGGTAAAAGCATGCTGGTTAATGACAAATCACCAAAACCCGTTGGGTTGTAGCTTGTCTGATGAGAAAAAGCAGGCTTTAATTCAGTTGCTTGCTGATTACAACGTCTACCTGATAGAGGATGATGTATATAGTGAACTGTATTTTGGTGGCAAGAAGCCATTGCCAGCGAAAGCCTTTGATCAGCAGGGGATGACAATGCATTGTTCATCTTTTTCTAAGTGTCTGGTTGCTGGTTTTCGAATTGGTTGGGTGGCCGCAGGACGCATGGCACTGCCGATCCAAAAACTTCAATTGATGAGCACATTATCTGCGAGTACTCCTATCCAACTTGCGCTTGCTAAATATCTATCCAGCTGTAATTACGAGAAACATTTACGCCAACTGCGTAGGAAATTAGAGCAACGTAAATTCGCTAACTGGCAGGTGTTACGGACATACTTTCCCGCCAATGTGAGTATCCATTACTCTGAAGGAGGATACTTTTTGTGGGTTGAATTACCAGAGCATCTGAATGCGACAACGCTCTACCAGCGAGCTTTGAAAGAGCGTATCAGTATTGCTCCAGGAAAAATGTTTTCCGCGAGCAAACAGTTTAATCATTGTTTTCGACTTAATTCGTCATTTGAGTGTTCGGATCGGGAAGTTGGTGCGATAAAACGATTAGCCGAACTTATCCAAAATATGCTGGATGAATAAGGTAAGCATCATCACGAAGAAGCGGTGAATAAAGCCGCTAGTTCCTTTTCCTTGTTTAATAACACTATCGCGTCTAACTTGAAAATTGCTTCAAAATGATGGGGAGCCGACTCCCCATTACTTGACTGTTGGTTATCTACTTAGCGACAAGTTTTAGTGAACTATTTCTGACGATGGCGTTAGCTTCATTGTTTCAAATCTGAATACAAATGCCACTGGCGGCGACCCGTCTCAAGTAGTATCCCTGCGGCAAGTCCTGCTGCAGTATTAACGAGCAGGCAAATTGCAGCGGTTGATAAAATCACAAAAATACAAAAAGGCTTACCGTCGATAAAGCGTTTTGACCACGCCAATTGAGTCCCCGCAATCGCCAGTAAACTGCCCAATACCGCCAGTGGAATAAGCGATAACAAGCTGGCAATGCCTTGCCCCCAAAAAGCAGCGATTAATAAACAGCTTGAGCCAAATATAGTCGGGGCCAACCAAGTACGAGCGCCAAAGTGATACTGTACTGCAAGCCCGCCTGCGCCGTGGCACATTGCGGTGGCACCGAACGGCGCTAACAGTAAGTTTGCCCAACCAGAGCTGGTGGCAAAACGCTCTGGTGAAAAATTATCTTTAGCGTCATTTGGGAATTTCTCTTTTGCTATCGCAGAGACTGCTATTACTGCATTGGTGAGCGTTAGCGCCAGTTGTGGCAGTACCAACAAACCAGCGGCAGAGCTCCATTCATCGAGACTTGGCCAACTCAATTGCCATGGGGTATAGCTTGAAAGATCAAAACTTGGTGCGGTGCCACTGTTTAGTTGCCATAAAATACCCATCGTAATCACCAATGGCATGGCTAAATAGCGCAGTGGTAAGAATTTGCTGCCAAAAAGCAGTGCAAAGGCAATGAGTCCGATAAGCCAGGTTTGGCTCATCATCTGTCCGCCCATCCAAATCAGTTGAATACCAATCGCTAACTGAATGCCGATACTAATGGCGGGAGATAGTTGCTTTGCCATCCATTTAATGGCGCCGCTATAAGCGAGAACCAGTAAAATAACGCCCATCATCATGCCGCTAGCCTGTAACATTCCAGGTGTTAAGCCTTGAGCTATCACCAGTGCTGTGATGACTTTCATCGGCTGTATTGGAATGGGGCGACGATAGAAGAATGCAGTAAATAAGGCGAACAAACCAAAACCCATAAAGATCCCTTGCGGGGAAAAATGGTTTAAGGCGATAAGGCCGAGGACTAAGGGTAGAAAGGTACCTAAATCGGCGAAGGCGCCGCTAAACTCTCCTGAATATTGGTTAACACTATCAAAGCGGTTGGGCTTACATCTCATATAACTTGCCGTGGGAAAAGAACCCGTTAACCATCGCAAGTTTAGTGCCAAGAATTTAACGGTTAATACACCGTAAAACCCGATTGAGTAAGCTATTTTCCAAAGTCACTGAGACAAGTTGACGCATGAGTGTAAACATTGTGGTCAATAGGTCTAATATTCGTGAGTCCTCAACTACCCCTTTAGTGCTATATCATTGAGTGGGTAGAGATGAAAAAAAGCAGTGATAGAGTGATCACTGCTTTCATCGGCTTACTTACTGCTGAGATATAGCATGTTTAAAGCTGATTATGCATATCGTTTAATGCTTGATGGAGTAGGTCATCATCATTATCTTGGTGGATGCTGTCATTGTTTGTAGGCTCATCAATGATCGCTGCAGAGTCAATATCAAACTGCTGGTGATGTTCTTTGTGCTCATCATCAAGCGGGTTGTCAAAGGCATCGACTTGTATTTCATCAATTAATGGATCCGCACCTGCAGACATATCAGCTTGTGTATAAGCGGCTAAATGATCAATATTATTGTCGCCCTTATATTCATCAGAAATAGTTTGTTTATCGATGCCTAACATATTCAAATAATGATCCACCGGATTACTACTGTGTTCAATAGTTGATGCAGTATGGGGAATCTGACTATGATCAATCGCCCCACCTTTATTGCTATCATCAGTGTCTAACTGCAGCGTAAAAGTGTCAGTTTCAATTGGTTGTTCTGGTTCATCATTCGAAGATGATGGAGCTGGATTCGCAGAAGCTTGATTATCATCTATAACATGTACACCAATCACCTGACTTACTTCTGCTGTGTCGGTACCGTCATGACTTATCGCCTTAACATCTAAGTCAAAATCTCCGTGGTATCCCGTAGGAGGGGTTACTTTAAGGTTGGTAAGATCAGCCGAATCAACCGTCCAAATACCATTATGTTCAGTACCTGCAGAAAGTACTGCATTGGTTGGCAAGCCTGAAATTTCAACCGTCATTGTTTCAGAACTGTCTGGACTAGCGACATGAATGTTTAACGCAAGATCTGAATCTTGGATGCCTGATATATCAGGGGTATCGAGATGAGACGATGCGGAATCAACATGCTTAGTGAAAAACATAGTGGGTGTATCCGCGTCGGGTGATAGCTTAATTGTCATCGCATTGGGCAATGTTACATGCCCATCAGTCACATCAAATTCAAGACGTAAATTACCATCGAAATTGAGCGTTGGATGTACTATCCAATGATCGGCCTCAGCTGTCAAAGTACCCCCTCCTATCAAGTGAACACTGCTTATATCTACATCCAATTTATCAGTTGAATCTGTATCTTGGACATTAGTAAGTAGCTCTGCCTTAGTAAGCGTCAGTAAAGAGTCCTCTACCATTACGGCTGGCTGATGGTGTGCAATGGTAGGTACGTCATTAGTTCCAATAATCTCGATTTTCAACTCTTGAACAACACTATGACCGTTACTGTCTGTTGCAGTAACAAGTATCTTATCGCTTAATCGATCACCTTCACCTAACTGTTGAACAGTGACATCATTGTTATGCATGTCATAGTGCCAATGACCATCTGCATCAATCGTTACATCACCATGCTGAGCAGATGATCCACCCTGCACTTGCCAGTTAACACCACTAGCAACTTTGACATTGCCGACTAATAAGTCTAATGAACCAGAAGCTGTCGATATACTATCTTCTGTCATAGACGCTTGAGCTGAGCCAAATATTTGAGGGCCATTGACTGAGCTTCCAATATGAATGGTAAGTGTCTCTTCTCGTGATACACCCTCACTATCTGTCAATATGACTTTGATGCTTTCTGTATGAATATGTCCTGAAGCGACTTCCGCATTCATTGCTGTACGTTCAGGCCCTGAACCGGAGAGTGTGAAATCCCACTTTCCCTGTGAATCAATATTAAAATAACCGATGTTTTTAATCGGAATTTGTTCACCTTGCAAGCTGGATAAATCTAAGTCATGGGTTAGATTATCTTGACCTATATATTGCGCAGTTAGGTGATCACCAGAGTCAACATCACTTAACATGATATGACCATAGGAATGTGTCTTAGTCAGAAACCCACTATCTATTGATCTTGATAGCTCAAATGTCCCCGTTAACAGAGGAGCATCGTTAGTACCATGCACACCAATATTAAGTAATGAGTGCTTTAACGTGCCCGCCGCATCGGTGTAATCAATTAAAAAGTTATCCGAATGTGTTTCACCTTCTCTCATTGACTGAATATTGAGGTTTTTGTTATCGAGTTGGTAATGATAGGTTCCATCAGCGCCCATTTTTAAGGTACCGTAATTACCGACTAAATCACCACTGGTTGTCACAGTGTTGTGCTGACTTAAACTGAACAAAGCCCCTGAAGCTGAGGTATGGGTATCTTCACTGGTACTTTCAGTTTTTACCAACGTAGACATATCTGCCGACACGACAAGGCTACGATCTACAATGCTCGTATCGGATGTCGCTAGGGACTGAACTTCTGCCTTAACATGATAATTACCGTCTGTAATTGCAGCAACATCTGTTGCGGCTATAACCAAGGACCACTGACCACTATGCACTTGGGTCACATAATCCTGATGATTAATGGTAACTTTAATATCATTGCCATCAACAACATGCGTGGTGGTTCCCGATACACTTAAATCTAGATTGTGATCTGTTGCATCAATCCAATCATCGCTAGACAAAACATCAATTTTTACGGTTGGCTGTGAAGTTTCGACTGTCACCTCTTGCGTTGCAGTCTTATAAACACCGCCTGGTAGCTCCTCATAGATCTGCATCGTGAACGTTCCATCTGGATGATCACTTTTGCTTAAATCTAATATCCAGTTTCCGTGTTGATCTACGATCGTATCTGCTTCACTTGTAAGTATTTTAGCACCCGGAGTGCCTGTTCCATGAACAATAAATTGACCATCACTGGTAATAAAATCTGTATGGCTGCTACCAGTGTCTGTTTCTAAAGATTCGATAACGAAAGGAGTTTGAGCGACGGTGACTTTTATAGGCACTGTTAATGAAAAGTTTTGGCCCGATTCAGTTATCGTTTCATGTAAAACGATGTCTTGAGATCCCGTATAGCCAGTGGGGGCTAATATTTGAGCCGCTGCTAGTTGATCGCTGGGTATATGGTAGGTGTTTGCGGGTACACCGACTCCATGCTCAGCTGGTACGCCAACAATAGACCAACCAGTGGGTAATTGGACGCTAGATTGAGTAATTGTTTCATGAGTATCAGCCGTATTGCCAATCAATACATCAAGGGAGATAGGTTTCGCTTCTACACCATGAACTTCACTATTCGCCGCTGAAATGCTCATATCTAAAATGGGATTAATATGAATGGTTTGATGATTTGTTGTCTCTTTATGATCACTGCCATCGGTATTGGTGGCGGTAATACTTAAGCTGATGGTAGTTGATTGATTTTGTGCCGTCAGTAAGGTGAGTCCTGTTAACTGCGCAGGGCTTAACGTATAAGAGCCATCGCTTTGTAACTGCCCAGCGCTTAATGTTGTACCACTTGGGATGCCTGAAATACTGATACTTTGGGTTTCGCTGGCATCGCTATCAATATCAAGACCGATACTCAGCGCCAGAGGCCCGCTATCTTCATCCATGGTTAAATCAGCAACACTTAACGTGGGGATTTCTGCCACGGCGGCAACGTCAATATTAACCGTGCTGTGTGTGATACTTGTATCGCCGACATGGCCATCAACGCTATCGGTAACTGTTGCATCTATGGTAAGTGATAATTTTCCAGAATAATCTTGGGGTAGCGTGAGCGCAATATTGCCAATGTCAGAGCCTGCCACGGTAAATGTGCCATCGGCATTAAGCGTACCTACCGATAAACTCGCGCCGACGGGCAAGCCATGAATAGTGATTGATTGCAGCTGTTCTGAGCCATCGGTGTCGGTGAGTATTGCCTGTAAATGCAAAGGAATGACAGTATCTTCATCTACACTGGCGACTTTAATATCAGTACCAGCAACGGTTTGTTCTCTGTCAACCCAAACGTTTAGTTGAGCAGAGGTGCCAATCTGTAATTCTTGAAAAAATTGATTGGCATCAACAGACGGACTTACAGTTGTAATATGAAACTGAAGATCCATTGTTTGAGGCGCATTATGCGTAACGACAAATTCAATATCTTTACCTTCAAGGATATCTCTATAGGTTTGCTGATCAAAAACGTTGAGTGCCGCAACGTCTCCTTTATTAGCGATATTAGCTATATCAAAATGTTGAGCTTCACTGAAAATACTGACTCCCTCAATTTTAATGTCCGTTATTTTGCTCCAGTCAAAACTAGGATCGCCAGTCGCGACGAGTGATAAATGAAATCCTGGGTAAAACGCATCCGCAGTACCATGAAAGTCACCTGGATCTGCATTCTTTACATCATTTAGCTTAGTGCTAACCATAGAATCCTGTTCCGCCATGCCATATGTCGTCACATCATCGACTAATTGGGTCACGCTAGCGGTTTTATGGGAGACCATCGGAATCGCTGACGCTTGTAAGCTAATACTGCCACCATCGGCGACGGCACTCACATCAATATGACCAGCGGCATTAGCGGTGGTATGGCCATCCGTCACATCAATGGTCATCGGAATCGCATTAGCCGCTAAATTGCTATTGCCGTGAAACACCCAATCGCTACCGTGATGGGTGAAGGTGCCATATTGCGCATCTAAGTGAATAGCTGACACACTTAAATTGTCACCATCAACATCACTGGCACCCACTAACTTGAGTATTTGAGCTTCAGTAAATGTTTTATCGGTATCTTCATTGGTGGTGCCTAAGTCAACGGCTGTCGCGGTTACCGTTGGCGCATCGTTAACATTCGCTATAGTTAGCGTGGTGGTGGCTGGCGCGCTATCAACGGTTCCGTCATTAACGGTATAGTTAAAATGCACATCGCCGTTAAAGTTAGCTGTGGGCTTAAAGGTTAGATTATTTATATCCGCATTATCAATTGCTTGATTTGCAGTAATGGCTACCCCATTGAGTAACATCAAACCTTGTGCTGGGTCTGGCAAATCGGTAATTGTGACGTGTGCTAATGTATCGCCAGTGTCGACATCTGTAAATCCAAAATTACTCGCGCTGAAGGTATAGTCTTTATCTTCAGTGCCAGTTAGTGCAACAGTCGTAATTGTTGGACCGTCATTACTGCCTTGAATTGTTATATCGACGACTTTGGTGGTGCCATCTGCTGTTGTCACTGTCACGTGATCGGTAAGCGACGCTGAACTGGCTAAAGCCGTCACTGCTGTATCGCCCGTGTTTAAGTTATAAGTCCAATTGCCACTTGAATCTATATTAAGCGTACCGTGTGTACCTGTTAAGCCTGTAACTGCTTGAAAATTCGACTCACCTGTATCAAGGTCTGTAATGGTTAACTGCCCACTAGCTGATAGATTTGTTTGGTCAGTAACTGAACCAGTAGCAACACCACCAAAAACAGGAATATCGTTAGTACCAGTAAAGGTTAACGTGGCTGTTTGATTAACAATACCACCGTCACCATCGGTGATTTCATAGCTAACCGTTATGTTTTCTGATGTGCCAGCCGGTAAATGATTAAAAGTAGCATGACTTGGATCTATTGTTAGGGTATGACCATCACTACCTAGTGTTACACCTGCAGGCAGGGTAGCGCTTGACGTTCCACTGCCGACGGCATAAGTCACCGAGGCAATACTGAGTGCTGCATTATCAGGATCCGTCGCTCCTTGTAGTAAATTAATAGTCGCTGCTGTGCCGCCTTCGGTTTCAGTATCGGTAAGAGCACTTGCTACAACTGGTGGCGCATTAACATGTAAGCTAACTGATTGCGTGGTTGATTCAGATTCACCACCTGAAGTAGCTGTTGCTGTGACATTAAAATGTAAGTCGCCATGAAAATTGGGATCTTTCATGTCGAGTTTTAAATCCGTTAAATCACTTGCATCCAATACCCAATATTTAGCGACGCTGTCATAGGTACCGTGATTAAGCGTTGCAGTGTCTGGCAAGCCACTAATTTTAAGGGTTAGCGTTTCAGCATCGCCGCCAGTATCTGTCAGCGCAGCTTGAAGATTTAACGCAATTAATGAACCTTGCTGCGCGGTTGCAGCACTCGCGCTTAACGTAGGCGCATCAACAGAGCCGTTGATGGTAATAATAACTTCACTGGTCGCTATTTCGCCGTCGGCGGTTTTCGAGGTAACCGCAATGTGCTCTTGTATGCTTTGATTAACGCCTAAATGGTTAACATCGGCGTTATTATTGTTGATGGTGTAATGATATTTCCCTGCCGCATCTATAGAGAAGTGTCCATATTGAGTCGCGTGATCCGCTTGGGCAACAAAAGCCGGATTATCACCATGATCAACATCAGAGGTTCTAAGTTCGCCATTAATGACAATATGTGCGGTATCTTCTTTTATATCAACTGTTAAGCCTGCTGGGGTAATATCACCAACAGTACTTCCGTTGATATCATAAATACGTTCAGCTGATGATTGGCCTGCTGCATTTTCAATATGCAACGTGTGCTGGCCATTACCTAATGAGGCAGCTGCAACTTCCCAATGACCGTGTGTATCAACAACGGCAGTGGTTATTGCATGACCTTGGTCGTCCTTAACCGTGATCGTTTCACCTGCGACGCCTTGCCCACTAATGACTGCTGCGCCAGGATGAAGATTGGTATAACTATGAAAATAAAGGTAATCAACTTCAGAACCACCGCCAGTACATACTCGATTAACAATACCGATATGCTGTGTTCCATCAGGCGCTTCAAATACAGCGATGCCACCTGTCCATGCGTTCCCATGGCCACTTGCACCACCCGAACCAGTATTAACCGTATCAGGTACGTGGTTTTGCGCCCACCAATCATGATTATCAATACGGCTGTAACCACCAGCGCCACTGTGCGCTGTTGAGATAGTTGCTTCATGGCCTGTTGGAATCCAGTTATGATCACTGCCAGGTTTATATAAACCCACCAATTTCATGCCAACACCAACTTCTACTTGATCTGCTCCCCAACGTGCTGCATTTTCTGTATCCGTGGGTGCCACATCAATATTTGCGCCGGTTGGTGCTGAGACCATCTCAAAATCATCAATCTTTAAGGTACTTGATGAGCCTGCAGGTGCTGCGTGTGCCGATTCAATAATTGGTTTGTCATTAGTGCCTTTGATGACGATATCAACTACTTGTGTACTGCCATCACTGGCGGTAAAAGTATGATGATCGATAACTTGATGCTTAGTCACATCATTATCGTTAGGGTCTAAATCTTGAATTTTGCTTTGATCAACAGTGTACGTCCATTGGCCATTAACCATGGCGATATGACCGTAAGTAGTAGCCGTTAAAGCAGTATCAGAGAATGTAGGGGTATCAGTAATATCAACGTCACTAATGGCTAAATGACCCGTTGCGGTACTGGTATCTCCAATATTGCCTTCGTTTAATGTCCCACTAGAATCACCGCTAATAACGGAGATATCGTTATCCGCAGTAAGGCTGGTTGTTGCTCCAGTATGCGTTACGCCACCGTGGCCATCTTTTATGTCATAACTAAAGTGTACAGGGCCGTTGTAATCACTCTTCGGGCTAAATCTGAAGGTTCCATCTTTATTGTCAATGATAGTCCCGTTATCAGCAACTAAATTGGCAATACTTAACTGGCCAATATCATTGTTGTCGATATCAGTCGCATTCGCGATTAACTCGGCAGTGGTTAGTTGAACGTCGGTGTCTTCAACACCGGGGGCAAGCTGAACCTCGGACGACACAGTAGGGGCATCATTAGTACCATGAACAGTGACTGTCAAAACTTGACTAGCGCTACCATCTTTAGAGTGTACGGTATGGGATTCAGTGAAAGATTCTCCAGCACCTAAGTGTTGAACTTCATCTATCGAATTATCAATCTTGTAGCTCCAGCTACTTCTGGCGCTAATGGTAAACTCTCCATGGTGAGCGGTAGAGATATTTTCAGCTTGAAGCTGAGCATCACCGTGGTCGACATCAATCACTTTTAGTAGACCACCCGCGTATAAATGGGTTGTACTCGCTGGCACAAAATTTTCTTCAGTAACATTCTGACTGGCTGATAGGGCTTGTGGCATAACCACTTCTATTCGAGCATTATCATTCTCGCCATGAATAGTAACCGTGATCACTTTTGTTTGGCCGTCGCTAGTTTGTACTTGATATTGATCCGTTAATGTCTCACCCGCTTTAAGTGAAGCGACTTTATCGTTCGCATGATGATTTCTTGCCATATCAAGATCATATTCATAGCTTCCATCAGGCCAAATGGTTAAGTCTCCATAGTCCTTAGCGCCGTTATCATTAGAAAACGCAAACTGAGTATGGTCGTTAGTGTCAGGGTCGACTAAGTTGAGAGTGCCTTTCACCATGCTGCCTAATTGGTAATAGGTGTGCAGGGCTTGGCTTTCTGTCATATCAATGGTTGAAGATTGTAATTGTGCTTTGTCATCGCTACCGGCCATTGTCAACGTTGCGACTGCGGGGCTTTGTCCACCATGATTATCATCAACCATGTAGTGCACAACGATATCGGCGTGTTGATTCGCACTGAGGTGTTGGAAAGTTGGATTGTGACTATCAATGATCAGTGTATGGCCGTCGCTAGCCAACCTGAGACCTGCTGGTAGTGGGCCTGTTTTACCCTCAAAAGTGACTTGGATTTGGCTAATCGATAGTGAGTCGCCATCCACATCAGTAGCATTGCCAAGTAGATTAACTTGGTGCTGTTTATCTGTGTCTTCAGTGAGGCTATCGGTAATAGGTGTTACGTCTGGATTATCGTTTATCGCGTGTAGAGAGGTTGTCGCTGCAGTATGTGTAATACCACCATGTGCGTCTTTAACATCATAAGTAAATTGTACTTCGCCGTTGTAATCTTTCTCGGGGGTAAAAGTGTAGGTGCCATTGTGATTATCAACGAGCGCACCGTGCGTTGCTTGCAAGTGGCTAACTGCTAGCGTATCAGTGCCATCAACATCGCTTGCATGAGCTAGTAAGTCTTTAGTATGAATGATAACGGGCTTATCTTCAGTGCCAGCGGGGAGTTGTGCCCATGAGCTAACAATGGGTTTGTCGTTGCTGCCAGTGACATCTATGGTGATTTTATGCGGAACTGCGACACCCGACGAGTCGGTAGCCGTTACCCAAAAAGACTCATGCTTTTGTTGGCCAGCCGCAAGTTGATCGGCACTACTTCCAACTGAATTATCGAGCTGGTATGCCCAATTTCCTTGTTGATCGATGACTAGACTGCCATAGACACCTTGGGGTTGAGTCACTGCCCAGCTTAACGTGTCGCCAGTATCTGGATCCGTTGCCGTTAGTATCCCCACAGCTTTAGCAACTCCAGTGATTGAAGTTCCTGTTTCAATGACGGTACCAGTCGAGTTTCCTGAAACAACGGGAAGGTCATTGGTGCCATGAATGATCACTTCAACATCATAGTGGCCAGTTCCATCGGCTGAGCTGACAGTAAAGGTTTCTTTGATAGATTCATTTGCCCGCAGTTGTTGAACGGCTGGATTACTATTATCGATGTGATATTTCCATTCACCAGAACTGGGCTCAACCTCAAAAACGCCGCCAATTTTGGTGGTGTGAGTCTCTGCTTTTAGCAAAGACTCACCTTGATCTGGATCGTGGGCATAAAGCACTCCTGCGACGCGTAAAGAGTTGGCCAATGCCGATGGTCCTGAATTGCCTGACACGCGTTCTTCATAGACATCTTCGTGGCCGCTATCGCCTAAGCCACCACCATAGCTATGTGCTGTTATTGTGGCACCATCATTCGAGCCTGTAATAGCAACAGTGACTGTATGTTGCACTGGGGTGCCGGACGAGTCTGTCGCGGTAACAGTGAATGTTTCATTCACCTTTTGGTTAGCGGTTAAAGCATTGGTTGATGGATTTGAATTGTCTAACTGATAGTGCCATTGGCCATGTTGATCAATAGTAAGACTGCCATATGAACCGGTACCATTAGTGACAGCCCAAATGCTAGTGTCTGTAGTATCGGGATCAACAGCAATTAGCTTACCTGTAGCTTCAAAGTTACCAATCGATGTACCAGATTCAGTGACTGAGCCTGACGAAATTCCAGAGACGACGGGTAAATCGTTAGTGCCGTCGATGCGGATGATGAGGTTCTGTGGTGCGCTACTGCCAGAGTTGCTGTCTGTGGCGATCACCGGAATGATCAGGGTTTCATGTTCACCTACAGCTAAATGATTAAAGCTGGGATCTGTGGGATCTAATTTATATGAACCATCGACGTTTAGGCTAAATCCCGCATGCTGATAGGTCGTGCTGAATATCGCGGTATCACCATGATCTAGATCGGTGGAAGCGATCCTGCCTGTTACTACTGCAGCACCTTCATCCACCGTCTTCGAACTTATGTGGCTTACCACTGGAAGATCGTTAGTGCCGTCGATTCTAATGATCAAGTTCTGCGGCGCGCTGCTGCCACCTTGATTGTCTGTAGCGACGATGGGGATGATCAGCGTTTCATGCTCACCAACTGCTAAATGATTAAAGCTGGGATCTGTAGGATCTACTGAGTAACTGCCATCGGTATTTAGGCTAAAGCCCGTATGCAGATAGGTTGTAGCAAAGTTTACAGTATCGCCATGATCGAGATCAGTGGAAGCGATCTGGCCTGTTACTACTGCAGCACCTTCATCAACGATCTTCGAACTGATATGACTGATGACAGGCAGATCGTTAGAACCGTTGATGCGGATGATGAGGTTTTGCGGTGAACTTGCACCGTTATTACTATCAGTGGCAGTAATGGGGATGATCAGAGTTTCATGTTCACCGACAGCTAGATGGTCGAAACTTTGATCGGTAGGATCAACTGAGTAACTGCCATCGGTATTGAGCGTAAAGCCCGCATGTTGATAGGTTGTAGTAAAGTTTACAGTATCGCCATGATCGAGATCGGTGGAAGCGATCTGGCCTGTAATGCTTGAGCCACCATCATCCGCCGTCTTCGAACTGATATGACTGATAACTGGCAGATCGTTAGTGCCGTCGATTCTTATGATCAAGTTCTGCGGCGCGCTGCTGCCACCTTGATTGTCGGTAGCGACGATGGGAATGATCAGGGTTTCATGCTCACCTACAGCTAAATGGTCGAAACTTTGATCGGTAGGATCAAGTGTGTAACTGCCATCGGTATTGAGGCTAAAACCTGCATGAGTGTAGGTTGTGGCAAAGGTTGCAGTATCGCCGTGATCGAGATCGGTAGAAGCGATCTGTCCAGTGACTACAGTGCCACCCTCATTAGCGATTTTCGAACTTATGTGGCTTACCACAGGAAGATCGTTAGTGCCGTTGATGCGAATGATGAGGTTTTGCGGTGAACTTTGGCCACTATTATTATCAGTGGCTGTAATCGGAATGATCAGGGTTTCATGTTCACCAACAGCTAAATGCTCAAAACTTGGGTTGGTGGGATCAAATGTGTAACTGCCATCGGTATTTAAGTTGAAACCCGCATGCTGATATGTGGTGCTGAAGGTTGCGCTATCGCCATGATCGAGATCGTGTGACGCGATCTGGCCTGTCACCTTTGCGCTACCCTCATCAACGATCTTAGAGGTAATATGGCTGACAACGGGTAGATCGTTAGTGCCGTTAATGGTGACAATGATCTTCAGCTCTGTGCCATCGATGCTACGAACCAACAAAGTATCAGTAACGGTTTCACCCGTTTTAAGGCCTTGGATCTGTGGATTGCCGTTGTTGCTGGTGTAAGTCCAATGGCCATTATTATTGATACTTAGCTCGCCATATTGGCCTTGCAGGTGATCTGCTGTGAATTGATCTTGACCAGAGTCGGGGTCAGTAACCGTTAACTGACCATCGGCGCGCAAAGTGCCGCCACTGGCGAGGTCTTTATCTTCAGTCAGGCTTGCAGTTGAAGTTCCGCCAATGACGGCTTTATCATCACTGCCGTTAATGGTGACAGTAATTTTCTGCTCGGTACCATCTACTGAATGCACCAACAAAGTATCAGTAACGGTTTCACCCGTTTTAAGCCCTTGGATCTGTGGATTGTCGTTGTTGGCGGTGTAAGTCCAATGGCCGTTATTATTGATACTCAACTCGCCATATTGGCCTTGCTGGTGATCTGCTGTGAATTGAGCTTGACCAGAGTCGGGGTCAGTAACCGTTAACTGACCATCGGCGCGCAAAGTGCCGCCACTGGCGAGGTCTTTATCTTCAGTCAGGCTTGCAGTTGAAGTTCCGCCAATGA
>NZ_JAKIKW010000002.1 GCF_023283945.1 Shewanella gelidimarina
GTGCTGGGTAACAGAATACGCCTTAGTGGAGGCTTGAGCCGTATGCAGTGAAAGTTGCACGTCCGGTTCTTAGGAGGGCGGTACTTGGTGACAAGTGCCGCCTATCCGACAGAAATGAGCTACGTAAGCAGAGAGGAAATGAAGCCGATTTACAGAAATCGATACTTTGCTTTGAGATGATCGCTGCTAACTTATTCAGCTGAAAAATGATAATCCCCAGAGACAATAAAGGTCAGCATCTGCTGACCTTTCATTTTTCGCTGTCTGTATCTCTAACAGTACCTTTATCTCTAAATTAAGCTTGGCTAACTGAAGAGGGTATTTTTAAGCTCTGCTGCTGGGATCTTAAACGGTTCTATTAATCTTGGTGGCCTAAGGACTAAGGCGCCTTGGCAATTACTGCAGGTGAAATGCATTTTTTCACTACAGCTCTTACAGTAAGTGCATTCGAATGAGCAGATATAAGCGACCTCTTTTCGGGCCAGCTTGGTTTTACAGTGTTCGCACTCAGTCTTCATTCTCAACATAAATTCACTCCCTTGAATAACGTCTTTAAATTTAATTCTACAGCGGTGGTAACAAGGATTAATCTCTTCCATGAGCTTGTCACATATTATTTAGGCTCTCATGGCATTCCAAAACATGGAAAAGCTCGCCTGTTTGTGGGCTACATCTTTCCACCTATCAGGGTGGTCTAGAAAGTATCTGGTCGCGGCCAAGTATTGTCCGTGACAACTTTCTAACATCAATGGTAGTGGAAAATTAGCTAAGATGCCTAATTTTTGTCCTTGAATAATTAGCTCACCCATAAAGCTAAGGATGCCGTTCATCGCTTGTTGCCTTATCTCAGAAGCGATAGAGGGAGACATTGAATACTGCTGGAAAAACTCCTGCTTTAGCGGGTGTGCTATTGCCCAATCAATAGCAACTTGCCACAGGTGTTCTGCATCAAGCTTTAGGTCTCCTTTACTGCTCATTTGTGACTTGATTGCAGAAGCAAACTCTTGCTTTATTGAGATGAAAAGATGGTTCATCAGTAAATCTTTTGACGCAAAATGGTGAAACAGCGTCCCGGTAGCGACCCCTGCCGTTTTGGCTATTGAGGCGGTAGACGTCGCATAAAACCCCTGGCTGACAAACAGTGTCAGCGCAGTGTCTAATATGGCTTGTTTTTTATCTATACGGCTCATAAAAACGATTACCTTGGTGCTTAACGCAAGAAGAATTTTACCAATAGATTTTGTAACCAGCCGCCATAAGGAGGGTGGATCAGTTTACCGGTATTAAAATACTTACCGCGCTTTAGGATAGTTTTAGCATGGCTAAAGGTTTGAAAGCCTTCTTTACCATGGTAGTGCCCCATACCTGAGGGACCAACACCGCCAAAGGGGGCATCTTCTGCAGCAACATGAAATACCGTTTCATTGATACAAACGCCTCCCGAATGGGTATGGGTCATGACTTGCTGCTGGGTGTTTTTATCGAAACTCATCAAGTACAGCGCTAAGGGACGCGGACGTTGATTAATGTAGCTAATTGCTTCTTGCAAATTGTCATAAGGGATAACGGGTAATAGTGGGCCGAATATCTCATCTTGCAGTAATAGCATGTCATCGGTTGCGCCAGTGATAAGCTGAGTTGGCACTTTTTGATGTTCGATGTTAATCGCTTCATCATTGGCACTCATCACGGTAGCCCCTTTGGCTTTAGCGTCTTCGAGAACCAGCATTATTCGGTCAAATTGGCGTTGGTTAATAATGCTGCCGTAGTCTTTGTTGTCACTGACTTGGCCATACATTTTAATGAATTTTCGTTTGTAGGCTCGCACAAAATCGTTAAGTTTTTCACTTGGAACCAATACGTAATCAGGTGCAACACATATCTGGCCAGAGTTGAGGCATTTACCATAGATCATTCGTTCGACGGCAGTGTCCATGTCGATATCATCGGCAACAATCACCGGTGACTTTCCGCCAAGTTCAAGGGTCACTGGCGTCAGGTTTTGTGCCGCACTGCGCATTACGTGGCGACCGACGGTGGTTGAACCGGTAAATAATAGGTGGTCAAACGGCAGCGATGAAAACTCGGCGGCAACATCGGCTTCGCCTTCAATGCAGGCAACATGGTTTTGATCAAAAATACTGGCAAGCATTGCGGTGAGAACGGTATTGGTTTCTGGGGTAAATTCAGACAGTTTTATCATCGCTCTGTTACCCGCAGCAAGTGCTGTGATAAGCGGGCCGACAGACAACATGACTGGAAAATTCCACGGTACAATAATACCGACGACGCCAAGTGGCTGGTATTGCACTTTAATACTGGCTGGAGCCAGCAATAATCCCGCATGACGACGGCTTGGTTTCATCCACTTTTTCAAATGCTTTATGCTGTAATTGATATTGTTAACACAGGGCATGATGTCAGAAATAATGCTGTCATCCACTGAACGATGACCATAGTCCCGATTCAATGCTTGTACTAGCTGTTCTTGATAGCTCAAAATGGCTTTTTTAAGACTTTTCAGGTGCTCGATTCTTGCCTCATAAGAGGGAGAAGGGTCTGCAAGGTAGTGAGTACGTTGATTGACTAAGACTTGAGACAGAGGCAATGCTGTTTGGGCTTGAATAGGCATGTTCATTTACGAAGCTCCTGAAGTGTATTAATTAACCGACTGATTAGTCAGTCTGATACTAATCCACTTTTGTTAAAAGGTCAAATATTCGTTTACTTTGTGAGCGAGATCAACTCGACTTCGCTAAACTTCACTAGAATGAAATATGGACTGTTTTGAAGATTGCTCTTTAACGCTATCGTTAAAAGCCCTCTTTAATAGCTAACCTCTAAGGAGATTAAGGTGAGTGATAAAAGACACGGAATATCAATTGGAATTGAGCGCTTAGATAACCAGTTCTATTTGAACTTGGTTGCGAAGGGCAAACTTACACATCAAGACTATCAATATATGGTGCCACTGCTTGAGTCCGCTTTAGCGGGGGTTGAGCATCCTGAAATCAATGTCCTCGCCGATTTGACCGAACTCGATGGTTGGGAATTAAGAGCGGCATGGGATGATCTTAAGCTAGGCTTGGCTCATGGACGTGCTTTTAAAAAGATAGCGATTGTCGGAGAGGGAAATTTGCAACAATGGATGGCGAAAGTTACAGATTGGTTTACCCCTTATGACGCTAAGTTTTTTGAGAGCACTACTGAAGCACATCAGTGGTTAAAAGACTAAAATTAATCTTGTTATCGTTAGGCGTGCAGCATCTGTGCTAACGGACTAAACAACGTTTGGAGGAATTAGTTATGCGTACTCGTCAAATATTATGCCCAACAGACTTTTCTGAAACGGCCTCTCATGCGCTTAAATATGCGATTGAAATGGCTAACCTTTACCATGTCGGATTGCGACTTGTTCATGTCATTGATCAGCCTGTAGGCTTAGAGAACTACCAAATACTCACTGTTACGCCAGAAGAGCTCGCCCAAAGTATGGAGGAATCTGCTGCAACGCAAATGCATTCGTTGCTGTCAGATCTTAAGAGTGAACTGTCAGTGGAAAGTGTTATACGCCATGGCGTAGCGTCCGAGCAGATCCTTAAAGAGGCGGAAGTATCAGAAGCTGGCATGATTGTTATTGCTAGCCATGGTCGTTCAGGACTGGCGCACTTTCTACATACTAATGTGGCTGAAGCGGTGGCTAATGGTGCTATATGTCCAGTATTGGTGGTTAAGTAACTAATACGATTAACATTGCGGCTAAGGTGTTAAATTCGATTAAGGAGTCGCTATGCGATCTCGTCAAATATTATGTCCTACAGACTTTTCTATCACGGCGTCGCATGCGCTAAGTTATGCGGTGGAAATGGCTAATTTATATGGGGTTGGTGTTCGGTTGTTACACGTAGTGAGTGAACCATTCAGTGATCATCATTATGGGCTAGCGGTAGAGTCTGTTACTGAACTTGAGCAACAGATAACCTCGTTTGCGACTGAAAGCTTAATGAAAATTCAGCTCGAAGTGCAGCAAGAGCTTAATGCAGGGCTGACCGTTAAAACCGTTATTCGCAGTGGACTGGTACTAAGAGAAATTCTGGCGGAAGCGGAGGAAGGCGAGATTGGTATGATTGTTATTGCGAGTCATGGACGACAGGGGATTTCGCATCTGCTCAATCCCAATATCGGCGAAGCTTTAGCTTATAAAGCAAAGTGCCCAGTATTAGTGGTTAAATAAGCCCTCTTACGTGGATTAGAAGGCGCTATGTTATTTATCGCTTAAAAGCTCGATCCTGGCTGAGTTAAAAAGGCTATTTCGGCCTCAGTAGAGCTGCGTTCTAAAATAGCATTGCGATGTGGGTAGCGACCAAACTGCTCAATAATAGCTTTATGTCGACGCTCAAATTCGAGATTGCCTTGCGCCGCTTCACGACTGAACAATCGCATCGCAACCTCATGTATCGGTAGCGACTCACTGTGCATATATGGCATTAATAAAAACGGCACTTGCTTGGCTTTCAGTTCGCTATCACTATTTAAGGCGACGGCCTCTTGTGCTAATACTAGGGCAATAGGATCCGCTGCAAAAGATTGTGGCGTGTCTCGGTAGATATTACGCGAGAATTGATCTAACACGATAATCTCGGCAAGACGCCCCTCTGGAGTTGCTCGCCAATGGTAGAGTTCACCGGCCATGGCTTGAGTTAGAACTGCTTCGAATCGCTGCTTAATCAAGGCGTCAAACTCTGTGTCTTTTACCCACCATAGTTTCGGCTCAATTTCTTCAAACCAAAAAGTCAGGATGGTATTGGGTGTCACAGGCGTTTGCTCTGCTAATGGATGACTGTTTTGTGGGCTCATAATTATATCCAGTTGCGGTGATCATTGTGAATAAGTGTAAGAGAGCGCTCGGCGATATGGCGGGCATCTTCCACTGTTATATAGGGTAGCTTAATATTGCCACTGGCAAGCCCAATTTCTAAATTAGCCAGCTGACTGCGCTTTTGATTCGGGCTTTGGGTAATGGCGACATGCTGTACTTTGGTTAACGCGATAAGTTGCCAGCTATGGCCTAATAGACCAGAATGGAACCAAAGATTATCACCTTCTATTACATAGCCATATTGGCGATATCTAAGATAGATCCCTAAGCAAAAAACACTTGCCCCGACCCACAATATCTCAGTAAAAATATCCAAACCGTGGAAGTAAGTATTGATAGCCGGAACTAATAAAGGCAACCACCCACGGCGCCAAAACCAACCTAGATTAATATGTTGATAGCGACGGGGTAACTGGGTCGATGTCGCTTCAATACCTTTAAGCTTGGGGAGTAGCTCAAGAATATTATTACGATTCATTGAGGGCACTAACATATTGTTACTGCCTCGATGCTCAACTTCATGACCTTTCACTTGCTGAAAGTACAGGGTCCATAATTTAAAAAGTCGACCCACTAGTGGCTGATAAAACTTAACCACCTGAATACGCTTTATAGCCAATGCATCGTTTTGTTTGGCGATAATGCCACCGGTGCGATGTAACGTATTGCCACTGCGGGTTAAGCGATAGGGAGAGTATTTAAGGACTGCGGACGCTATAGAGAGTAATGAAAACAGTAAGTAGAATAGCGCCAACGTAAACATCGCGAATGCCAACTGCAACACCATGCTAACGGCGATATTGGTATCATACCAAGCCCAAAATGATTGCATCGATTGCAGGTTTTCCATCGACTCCCAATCTAGCTGGCCAAAAATAGGCCCAAGAATAACGGCCAACCAAATTGCGTTATTTTGATATAGGCCAAATAGCACCAACTCTTTTAGGCTTTTACGGGCAACTATATTGTGTTGATTCTCTGAATGTTCATTGGCGCTAGCCTCAGAGTTTGCGGTTTGGCTGTGCTGATCCTGCTCTGTCATTAAGCGCTTTTTTAACGCCAATGCCTCTTTGTAATCGAGTGCTGAAAGCTCAGCTTCATTGCCTTTTGAGCCTGCGGTTTCAACCACAATGCTATAAAGCCCCATTGGGCGAAAATATAACGGCTGTTGTAAGCGCACATTCTGAATTTTATTGAAGGGGATTTCATCGACTTTTTTAAAGATGACACCATGTTTAATATTGAGCTTATCCTTGTCAATTTTAAATCTAAACTTTAGCCATTGCAGCACACTGTAAATAAGAATACTCAACACACTCAGTACGGCGACCACAATCACCCAAGGGCTACTGAATCCCTGATTCCAACCAGTGTAAACCACAGGGATTAACGCATAGCCACTGCTAAAGACCTGTTTAATAGCAAACAGGGTAAAGCTAATAACAGACCAAGCCGACAGCGATGACCACTGTGAAAACTTATTGGTCATGATGAGCCTCTGCTTGTTTAGTGATGGGCTCTGGGCTTATAGCATCTGTCTCTGCTGTTATAGCATCAGCCTCTACACTCACATTTTCAACATCAGTCGCTTCAGAACCAGCGGTAATCGTCTCAACCTCAGAGGTCTGGGGATCGGCTAAATGTGCCTTTGCCGCTTGCGCAAGTAAATGTTGGCGGAGATGTTCAGCAGTGTGTTGCTCAATACCTGGGAGTTCTATTTCAGCACTGCCACTGCCAGCACTAAAGCACTTTAAAGTGAACAGGTTAAAGTGTCGCTCAAGTGGGCCTTGAGAAAGGCTGACGTGTTGCAGCCGAGAGTAGGGCAAGGACGTACGTTGTTGCCACCACAAACCTTGCTCCATAATAAACTCATGCTCACAAACCGCGTAGTTAAGCTTTTTTGCTTGTAAATACCTCAGGTAGGTAATGCTGCTAAGCAACAGTAATAGCGCGGTTAAAACCACAACAGCCATTACGACACTCAATGCACCAGGTAAGATAATTCCTAAGGTTGCACCACTAAAGATAATTACCGCGACAAATAAGGACTCATAAAGCACCTCTTTATAGTGACGTTCATCAATGGGCTGCAGTGGGATTTGGTCGAACCCTTGCCACTGTGCTTGGCTGACAGTGTTATGTTGCTGGTAATCTGAGTGCTGTTGATTCAAAGCGCTCATTTGTTGGTTCTGGAGATCAGCTGTTGTAGCATCAGCTTTAGCCGCTGAAGATGTTGTATCAGTAGCCAAGTGTGAATTTTCCATTTCATTACTCATTATATGACGTATGTAAGACGCAGTTCCTCAATCGACTATATCAGTATGCAGTGATAAATCACCAGCCTGAGACATATTTGGCTACATTTTGTTTTAGAGATCAAAGGCCATATAATACAAATCAATTACCTTACTGCTTGAGCGATATACATGAACACTGAAAAAGTGGCGTCAAAACAGCAAATAGCCTTTTATCGAAAGCTCTATATTGCTTATCAGATTGAGCATGAGCAGCACAACTTACTGTCGCTGCATAAGCTGACAAGTATGCCCCGCAGAACCCTGCAAGATGCCATCGCGGCTTTTACCGATCTGGGTATCGAGTGTGAATTTGTACAAGATGGTGAGCGTAATAATGCTGGCTACTACCGAATTAATGACTGGGGGCCGATCAACTCAGTTTGGGTTGGCGAACACTTAGCGGTAATTGAAGCCGAACTGGGGTAACTTTACTTCGAAAATCATACTAGCGACTTTGCTCTGCACTGAGTGGCTTGGTTAAACCTCACAAAAGGTACAGTGCAGCGATTAATCGCTGCACTGTACCTTTTTTGCTTTCTATCTGGTTCGGAGAGCGTTTATCGGAAACATTTTAAGCAAGCATTCAATGTTTCACCACTGGTGGCGCACAACACTTTAAGCAAGCATTCAATGTTTCACCACTGCAGTGGCGCACAACATTTTGCGGTTAATACTTCAACTCTGTACTAACCGCGGTAACTAATGTTTTGCCAGCGCATAGCTAATGCAAAATTAACTGTGATTAATTAAGGTAAAATTAACTGTTACTGATTACACTTCGCGATCCTTGTGCATTAAGGGATAATTAGCTTCTTTTACACATCTATTTTCGTTCTACTTGAGGGAACTGTAAGTGCTCGCCAATGTCTCCGTTTTACAATCAAAGTTAAAATTAATTGATAACAGCAAAGCGTTTCAGGGCTTTGTTATTTTCGTCATCTTAGTGTCAGCATTATCGATTGGCGCGCACACATATCACCTGCCAAATTGGATGGAGAAGGGATTACTGCTGCTGGATATTGGCATCACGGTGTTCTTTGCCATTGAGATTGTCATCCGTTTTCTCGCCAGTGATGGCCCTAAACGTTTTTTCAGCAATGGCTGGAATATCTTCGATACCATAATTGTGATTGGCAGTTTAATCCCGACGGGGGGCTCGGCCATCTTGCTGGCAAGGCTACTGCGAATCTTCAGAGTATTACGCTTGGTGTCGATGATCCCAGAGCTTAGAATGCTGGTGAATGCACTGTTTAAAGCCATACCGAGAATGGGTTACATCGCACTCTTGATGTTCGTGATTTTTTATATCTATGGCGCTATCGGTAGCATGTTGTTTGCGGATATCAATGACTTCTTATGGGGCGATGTATCTGTGGCGATGTTAACCCTGTTTAGGGTATCGACTTTTGAGTCTTGGACGTCGGTGATGTACGAAACCATGGCGGTCTATCCACTGAGTTGGATCTATTATTTAAGCTTTATCTTTCTGACCGCATTTGTCTTTTTGAACATGATGGTGGGTGCAGTGCTGGATGTGATGACGCAAGAAACTGCCATCATGCGCGCTGAAGAAGAAGCAGAGTTAAGCGATGATGAAAAGCCTGCTAGTGTTGCGGACGTCGCTGAGCTTAAAGTACAAATCGAAGAGCTAAAATGCTTACTGTTGCAGAAGGCGAGTTAACTTCGCCGTTCATATTTTTTCATATAGTTGATTTTTTGGTTAACAACTACTCGCAAAGTTATTAATAACTTGGGAGTAACCTTTGTCTCAAATAATATAACGAGATGATGAATATGAAAACTGCACACGCTTTAATGCTTGCAAGCTTAGCGGCTACGACCATGGGAACAGCATTTGCTGCTGACAATCATGACCTGTTTGGTGGCCAGCTCAGTGGTAACCTTAAGTTTGCCTCTGATTATGTTTTCCGTGGTGAGTCTGAAACGATGGATGGCGATGTTCCCGTAGTGCAAGGCACGTTAGGTTGGGGCAATGATGACGGTTGGTATACCGGTGTTTTTGCATCAAACGTCAAGTTTGCCGATCCTAACCTTGAGATTGTCACCGCGCCTTACATCGGTAAAGCTGGTGGCTTCGGCGATAGCGGTTTTACTTACGACGTGATGGTGTTTTCATATCTTTATCCCGGTGCATCATATTCTAACTACACCGAATTATGGATTAAAGTCGGTAAGCAATTTGGTCAAGCGAATGTCACGCTAGAAGTGACTCCGACACTTGATGATTGGTTTGGTGTTGATGGTTGGCAAGGGGTTAACTACGCCGTGCATCCAAGCTATGACTTTAATAATGGCATTAAAGTATCAGGATCAATGGGCTACCAAGACCTAGACGGTGAAGGTGCTGAAGGTTGGACCCACTGGAACTTGGGTGTCGAAGCGAGTTATGTTGGTTTAGTCTTTGATCTTCGTTACCACGGAAGCTCAATTGATAAGTCACACTTAGTCTATGGCACGCAAACTGAGATCTTTGATGATCGCGTTGTCTTTGGCTTAAGTAAGAGTTTCTAAGCCTATCAAATCTATATTGAAAAGCCGATTCTACAGAATCGGCTTTTTTGTTATTGAAGCTGAAACCAAGATCTCTTGTGGCAGATTGAGATCGCTGTAAGTGTATTAGCGGCTAATTATGTATATGATGTGGCGTTAAGAGCGATAAAGCGGTTATTCGCATGCAGCTGTTAGATAAATAAATGCGTGTTGGTTGAGGTAATGTATGGGCTACAGAGTGCTAGTTGTCGATGACGAAGCGGTCATTCGGGCTAGATTAAAAGGCTATTTTGAGAAAGAGGGCTATCAAGTCCTTGAAGCTCAAGATGGTGAGCAGATGTGGTATGAATTTAACCGCCAGCATATCGATTTAGTGATGCTCGACATTAACTTGCCCGGAACCGATGGCCTAAGCTTGGCGCGTGAACTACGCAGTCGCGGCGATGTAGGGATCATACTGGTGACTGGCCGTGATGAAACCATCGATAAAATTGTTGGTTTAGAGATGGGCGCCGATGACTATGTGACCAAACCCTTTGAATTAAGGGAGTTGCTGGTGCGGGTTAAAAACTTATTGTGGCGTATCTCTTTGGTTCAAAAAGCGCTTGCTGAGAGTAGCGCGCAAGCTGATCCTAATGACAATATTATTGCCTTTAATGACTATGTATTAGAGCTCAATAGCCGAAAGCTGATTGGCAGTGGTGAGATTATTAAACTCACTAAAGCAGAGTTTGAGCTATTGACTGCCTTTGCTCTTCACCCACAGCAAGTGTTGTCGCGCGACCGATTAATGCAGCAAACCAGTCATCGTAATCAGGACGTCAACGATAGAACTATCGATGTGATTATTCGACGCCTGCGCAATAAGTTATCTCCAGAATTATTTGTCACCGTACATGGCGAAGGTTATCTGTTTGCCGCGAAGGTGAAAGACTAGGGGCTGTTAATCTTTCAGGGTTTTACATGCTGCAGTTTATTGGCTCCGTTAGGTATTAATTGTCTGGGCTTACCCGATAGATAGGGTAATAGTCGGCCGGAGCTAAGCTGGTTTTTAACACCTGTTGATTAATATTCCCAATGACTTGGCTTTGTATTTTGGGGCCAATATCGCCAAAGGGTTCAGCACCTTGCAGTTCCCTCACTACAACGTCAATGGCAAGCATGCCTTGCACAACGACCAAATCATCGTTACTGAACTCTACCCGTTCACGATAGATCCCTCTGAGTATTGCGGGGGACAGATAGCTGCTGACTAATTTGACCTTATGCTCAAGCTGGTACTGCCTTAAAATTGAAACGCCCGCCTCGATAGCGACCGCGCTGCCTAGAATATACTGCGGCGTTTGTGTCTTTAATAACGCCTCCAGTTCATCGCGATATAAGTTGCGATTGTTATCAGCGTGACGCACTGCTGAGATACCGACTTTACTGCCGATTAACGCCGCTGTTAACCCTTGCTCAACCAAACCACTGCCCCCCTGTTTATCGGGGCCTGCAAGTAGCGCTACTTGGGAACTGACTTGGGTGGTTTTATCCGTCTGCTGACGAATATATTGCCCTGCTTGAAAGCCCATTTGATACCAGTTAACGCCTACCCGTGTGGTGACCTGTTTATGGTCAAGACGATTGACCAACGCAATAATAGGTTTGTTAATGGGTGGCTTATAAAATTCAAGTAGATCAGGGCGAACCCCCCCGAGTAATATGGCATCAAAATTGTGCTTCATGCAGTTATCGAGCTGGCTTAATTGTTTGTCTAAGCCGTAATAACTGCCTGCTTCAAATAGTTCTACATGCAGTTTTAACTTCTTTGCTTGTTGTACCAGGCCATAGTTAATACCGGTCCAATAACTGTCTTTTAGATGAGGCATTAACACACAAATACGCCAGTCTTTTTTAGCGTTAGTCAGCGGCGTATATTGCACCTCTGTGCTGTGTTGGATTTTGTTATCGAAAGGCAGTCTTTGTTCAAGTGACCAAGAGGGCACCGATATGGCCGCATTGGCAAATGGACTGGCAAGCAATAGCGCGAGTAATACCTTTACCCACCGTTGGAATGGTTTTGCCATCATTAACATACCCTTGATTCATGTTATACCAATTACATTAAGTCTCTGTTCATTCAGTGCGTTGAACTCCAGCCTATGGGGATCGCTCTGACATTGCACTTCTGCTTTTGTCGGCTCACAAGGGATTAACCATTATCAGGTCAAGGCGTCTTGAATTGAAAAGCTTGAGTGTTTCTAAATTGACTACCTATTTAATGCAATTGGTATTAATGTGTGAGTCAATATTGTAACAGCATAACGTAAAAGAGTGAGTGCTTTGTATTTGACTCCATCATCGCGACCCAGACTATCCTTATCAAGAAAGAGCCTAATAGGTCGCTTAATGCTGGCCTTTAGTTTATTGGCACTGCTGTTACTGCTGTTGGTGACGTTAGGGAGCTTAAGTTTGCACTGGGTGCAGCAAGCGGATAAATACCTTTACGATAAAGCACTACCTGCATCAGAGGCGGCGCGTCAGTTGGTATTATCAAGTAATGCATTGGCCGAAAATGCCAAATTACTTGGACAATCTGAGCTTGAATCTCAGCGGCAATTGGTCGGCCGTAAACTGTCGATCAATAGTGGCGCAATGCTTAACGCGATTAGTGCGTTAAAAGCCTTGAATGTAAACTTTGATTTAAGCCTTGAACAGAGTGCATCAGATATCATTCTCGACTTGTCGCGTCTTGGGGAGCAAGTGGGGCAGCGTATTTTGGCGGCTTATCAATTACAGCTCCAAGGTAAAGCGCTGGTGGCTGCGTCAAACGAAAGCACTGACTTGTTATTGGCAGAGCTGGCCATCGTCGATTCCGGTATCTTATCAAAAATCAGTTTGGCATATCCGCAAGCCGTGGGAGTAGAGCAAACCTCAAAGTTGCTCGACACCTTGATTGAGCAAGATCTCGATATTCAAGAACGGCTGAATCGAGCCCTTAAAATTGTGCATAATATTGCTTTGATGGGACAAGTGTTTCAATCACCAGAGTTAGGTAGTGGCATCTTTAATTCGTTAGCCAAAAACGATAGTCAGCTGAGAGAACTCGGGGTATCCATTTCAGGTTTGAATGATCCTGCATCAGATGCTGGATTACGCTACTTTGCATCCTTGACCAGTTTATCTAATATTATTCGTGACCCTGTTAGATCGAAAGCTTTTGCAAGACAAGTCCGTATTTTACAGACGTTGCCCCAGAGTATATTGCTGCAAAAACAACACACTCAACTAAATCAAGCGCAAGAGTTAAAACTACAAGCCCTTACTGATAAATTAGATGCGCTAAATAGTGCTGTTGATACTGCCATGAGCATTCAACGTGTAGAGGCTGATAAAGCCAGAGTCGATTACCTTAATCAGTTGAGTTGGTCTAAGGTAAGCCTGTTGCTGACAGGCTTGTTGATGCTGCTAGTTATCGCCTTTGTTGTCTATAAAGTGATCTACCAAGGCATTGCGCTCAAACTCAATGCTGCCACAACCGCATTGGCGCAGCTGAGCCTGGGTAATACTGCTGTGACCATCGATACAGAAGGTGATGACGAGTTAGCGGCAATGGCCAGCGCGATTAAAGCATTTAAGCAGAAGACCGAACATAACCTTAAACTACAAGCCGAACTACGTGATACTGCTACAGAGCTGTTTGAACATAAACAAGCATTGGAAGCCACTGTTGAGGCGCGCACATTGGAGCTGGCTGAGGCCAATGTTCAGCTAGATAAAGAAGCCAAAGGGCATGTATTAGCCCGTGATATGGCAGAGCAGGCTAACCAAGCAAAGTCGCTGTTTTTAGCCACTATGAGCCATGAAATTAGAACACCGTTAAACGGTCTACTTGGCACGTTAACTTTGCTTGGTCACTCAAAACTACCGCCATCACAACGGCAGATGTTGGCATTATCACAATACAGTGGAACGCTGTTACAAACGTTGTTAAACGACATATTGGATTTCTCCCGCCTTGAGCAAAGTAAGCTGGCTAATGAGCCTCGGGCTGTGGATCTTGCTGAGTTACTCGATGAAGTTACAGCCATTATGCTTGCTGGCGCAGGTTTGGCAGGCCTGACTTTGGTGGCAAACTATAAAAACCTGCCAAAGTGGGTCTATATAGACGGTCCAAAATTACGCCAAGTACTGTTTAATTTATTGGGTAATTCCATTAAGTTCACTCCGCAAGGCACCGTTGAATTGAGCGTAATGGTTGAACAAGGTGCACTGGCCTTTAAAGTACAAGACAGCGGTGTGGGCATTGATTGCAGTGCCATGACAAAACTCTTTAAAGCCTATAGTAATGAGCCCAGTAAAGGCCGCGATCGTGGTACCGGACTCGGGCTTGCGATCAGTAAACAGCTGGTCGAACTTATGCGTGCGGGCGCTGAAGCTTCAAAGGCTTTATGGGTAACAAGCCAAGTTACTCAGGGCAGTAGCTTTGGTTTTTCATTACCGCTTACTGAATGCGTAGAACCTGATATGGCGCAGCAGCTACAAGCCGTACTTGTTAGCGCTAAACGGGTGCTGGTGGTGGAAGATAACAAGATTAATGCGATGGTTGCGCAAGGGTTTTTAGCACATCTTGGCCATGATTCCGTATTAGCGACTAGTTGTGAAGCTGCAAGGCAGGCCTACACAACTGCAAGTGCCAGTGATTACGATGCGGTGATGCTTGATATTCAACTCGGCGATGGCTCGGGGATGACTTTGCTTGAAGAGTTACAGCAGATTAATGCACAGATAGGGCATTCACTGCCGATCGCGGCCTTTACCGCTCAACTGCAAGCAGAAGATATGGAAAATTATCAACAGCAAGGCTTTGATTTGGTGTTAATGAAGCCGCTTGATATGAAGGCGTTAAGCGCTTGGCTTGGACGAGCAAAAGAGATTGATGAATTAAATGCTACGCCCGAGGCGGCATCGCAAACGGCAGCAAATGCCCCATTGCTCGAAACAGCACCTGAATCTAAAGCTATGCCAGATGCGAATTTAGCACTATTAGATGACACGCTGCTAACGCAAGATATGAGTTACTTAGGTAAAGAGGCTGTGGTTGAGCTGTTTGAGCTTTACCGTGGTTCCAGCCAAGCACATATGGCAACCTTAGCGACAGCGCCTAAGGATTTTGAGCGAATATTACATGCACTAAAAGGCAGCAGCGCCAGCATGGGGTTAACGCAACTGGCTACAACATGTGGTGATATCGAACAATTAAAAGTCACGGCTGAAGAGTACCAGCAGCAACATCAACAGTTGTTAGCGTTATGGCAGCGATCGATGGAGGTATTATCATTGTGGCTAGACGAGCAGGAAGAAGCGCTGTAGAACTATTAACCAACAAGTGGTTAGTTAAAGGCGCAGACATAGAAGATATTTGTTATTAATGCATTCAGCGTTCTTCATCTCAGCAGATTAAGATGTTTGCCCCAACCAAGGCTAAGCGACGCTAGCAGCTGTACATTCAAACTATAACCCACGAACACGACTATATAGTGAGTGCAGCTAAATAGAACGGGTACTGTTGCTTTGAGGATGACTTTAGAGCATCAAGCATTTGAACTAGAGTTTAGCCGTGCGGTTAAACTGAAAGCCATGTGACATTGGTAATGATTTTCAATTTTTATGGCATCTCTTCATCTTTTATGAATAAAAGCTTTACAATATCTCAAAGTGCTGTAAAGTACGCCTTGCTCTGGCATACAGAGTTATTAATGAAACATCAAGTAAAAGTAAAGCTTCAGATTCTGCGTTATCGTTGTATCATCTGTGTTTCCCTTAGCTTCATCGTAACATTTAATAATTCAAGCTCTCAGCACATCGCACTTTCGCGATAGATTTATTAATTCTCCACTAATATATAAGGGACATAAAATGTCTAACTCAACTACTGGCATCGTAAAATGGTTTAACGAAGACAAAGGTTTTGGCTTCATTACTCAAGACAATGGCGGCGCTGACGTATTCGTACATTTCCGCGCTATCACTTCAGAGGGTTTCAAGACTCTTGCTGAAGGCCAAAAAGTTTCTTTCGACCTAGAGCAAGGCCAAAAAGGCCCACAAGCAGCTAACGTAGTTGCTATCTAGTCGAAAGTCGACACAAGTAGTTTAATTACTGTTTGAGTCAACTTTAAATAATTGAATAAAAGTTAAATTTTCTTCAATTATTAAAAAAAGCGAACCTTTAGGTTCGCTTTTTTGCGTTTAAAAGAAAATAATTCTGTTCTAATACCCTTTGGATTAAATTGGTCGTAAATTCAGCCACACTCACCCATTTTAAAATCAGAGCGCATCGGTGAGACTGCAGTGGTTCAATGAAAAGCAGAAGTGAAAACCATGAGCTATTGCTATTTAATACCAATTCCATTAAAGAGTTGGTCATTCAGCGGGAATTTAAATCACTTTAGACAAGCACGTGGCTTGTAGCTAATAGTTATTCTCGGCTCTAGCATCCTGCTTCACTCTACCTTCTGCATCCATGCAGGCGTATATCGAAAGCCACATGCGCCGTATTAAGGGATTTAAAACCCGCACGCAGTGAGCTTTTCAGGACATTCACTGCTGCGTTGCATTGTCTTAAAAGGGAATAACCATTTCTTCCACAATGCGCCTTGAATTGAAAGTCCTGAAAAAGCTCTGAATTGATCACATCCTTAATGGAATTGGTATAATTCACAGATGCTTAATACAGTGGCGATTAATACGGACAAAAAAACGAATGAGTCAGAATAAAAAAGGGTTGTGAGCTAGCTTGGAAGTTAGGGGCTGTTGATCTTTCACGGTTGTTTTTGCCGCAGTTTATTGGCTATTTTGACAAGGCGGAGGCTATGTCGTTTAGTCATTCTCCACAAATAGCCTACAACACAGTAAAAATAGCCAAGAAGCGCGGCCCTTCGGGTTCGTTTCAATACTTTTATTACTGCGTTACGAGCTTTTCGCTTAGCCAGCTAAGCATCATCGCTCAAGCCTTGTACTAAAATCATTGAATTCGAACAAAAACTAAGCTCGAAAGATCAACAGCCCCTAGTATCGGCTTGGCGGTATTTATTCAGTCATCTGTGTTGATAAACCTTGCTGTAGACGTCAGCCAAAATCTATTTTTGCCTGTGTTCCACGTTATAGTCGCCCCTGAATTTGCCCCTCGAATATTCTACTTACCCTAGGTACCTATTTCTAGCCCTGACACTACTGTGCCTAAATGGGTATTCTCTGCGGTATCCCCCTCTCTATTAGCTTGTCATTGCGACTATTATCGAATTGTCTTTTTGACATGGCGATTGTTTATGTGACACTAATTGTTGTTGTCATATTTACACTGTCATTAGTGCGTATTTTGTCTTTATCTAATATTTTCAATGAATTACTTTTTTGGCATGGTTAGTGCAATTACTCAAGTAGAAGATTTGATTTATTTAATATTTTAGGGTGTAACTAATGACAATTCATGTGAAAAACAACATTCATTGGGTCGGACAACGTGATTGGGAAGTGCAAGACTTCCATGGTACTGAATATAAGATGACCAGAGGCACGAGCTATAACAGTTACCTCATCCGTGAAGAGAAGACAGTATTGATTGATACTGTTGACCACAGGTTCAGTCATCAGTTTGTGCAAAATTTAGAGATGGAAATTGATCTTAAGACTATCGATTTTATCGTGATGAACCATGCGGAAGAAGATCATTCTGGCGCATTAACCGCATTACTAGAAAAGATCCCCGGCACGCCCATTTATTGCACTGAAGCGGCCGTTGATTCGATTGTAGGTCACTACCACCATCCAGAGTGGAACTTTAAAATTGTTAAAACCGGTGATAGCGTAGATATCGGTAATGGTAAGAAACTTATCTTCATTGAAGCACCTATGCTGCATTGGCCTGACAGTATGATGACTTACATGACCGAGGACGCGGTGTTGTTTAGTAACGATGCCTTTGGCCAGCATTACTGCGACGAGCATCTATTTAACGATGAAGTAGACCAGAATGAGCTTAAGGAGCAGTGTCTTCGCTATTACGCAAATATCTTAACCCCATTTAGCAGCCTGGTGACGGCTAAGATCCACGAAGTATTAAGCTTCAATGTACCTGTGGATATGATTGCCACTTCTCACGGTATCGTTTGGCGTGACAACCCTACGCAGATCATTCATCAATACCTTGAGTGGGCTGACAGTTATCAAGAAGATAAGATCACCATTTTCTACGATTCAATGTCGAACAACACCCGCATGATGGCTGATGCCATTGCTCAAGGTATCCATGATGTGGATCCTGGCGTGGCGGTAAAAGTCTTTAATGTGTCAAAGCATGATAAGAACGAAATTTTATCGCATACCTTCCGCTCAAAGGGCTTATTGGTAGGCTCATCGACAATGAACAATGTGATGATGCCAAAAATTGCTGGCATGCTTGAAGAGATCACCGGCTTAAGATTTAAAGGTAAAAAAGCCGCGGCGTTTGGCAGTTATGGTTGGAGCGGCGGTGCGGTCGACCGTATTCATACTCGCTTAATGGACGCAGGTTTCGAAACGGCCCTTAGCTTGAAAACTAAGTGGCGTCCAGATGGGAATGCGATGCGCGAATGCCGTGAACATGGCCGTCAAATTGCTAAGCAGTGGGCGTTACATCCACTGGCCGATGCGCCTGCTATAAATCAATTCGCTAAGGCTATTGCTAAATCTGACGCTGTGGATGAGAAAACTGAAGCTAAGCCTGTAGCCAGCTTGTCTGAGCAACCACAGCAAGCAGCGGTTGCCAATAACAATGATGCTGAGCATGATTCTGATTGCCAGTGCATGATTTGTACCGTGTGTAATTGGGTTTACGATCCGGCAATCGGTGAGCCAAACCAAGAAATTGAACCCGGTACTCCTTGGTCTGATGTTCCTGAGTACTTCCTCTGCCCTGAGTGTAACTTGGGAAAAGACGTGTTTATTGCACACAAGGTTTAGTCGACGTATTTGAGGAAGCAGTAATGACAGCACCGATTGTAATCATTGGTAGTGGTTTCGCCGCCTATCAGTTAATAAAGAACATACGCAGGCAAGATGTTAGTTTGCCTATTCAGGTTTTTACTGCTGATGAAGGTGATGAATACAACAAGCCTGATTTAAGCCATGTATTTTCCAAGCAGCAAGATGCAAATGCATTAATCACCTTGTCTGCTGCTGATTTTGCTGCGCAGTATCAGGTTGAATTATTTGCCAACACACGGGTGGAACAGGTTGATACTAAAGCGCAATCACTCTCTGCTAATGGACAGAGTTATCAATATTCGAAGTTAGTCTTTGCAACAGGCGCAACAGCCTTTGTGCCGCCAATAAAAGGCGATGCAGCAGTCGATATTATCACTCTAAACAGTTTATCTGAGTATCGAGCTTCACAGCAAAAGCTAACCACTGCTAATCGTATATTGATAATGGGCGGCGGCTTAATTGGCACTGAACTGGCTATGGATCTGCAAACGAGCGGAAAAAAGGTGATTGTTGTTGAACCTAATAGTCGATTGCTAGCCAATGTAGCACCAGACTTTGTCGCATTGAAGCTTGAACAACCTCTGCGTGATGGTGGAATGACACTTGAGCTTAACGATTACGTGATAACAATAGAGCAAATTAACGCACAAGCTGAAGAGGGCAAGCAGGCTATGCTGGTGACCACTAAAGCGGGTAAAGTCTTTACTGTCGATTGCGTTATCTCAGCAGCGGGTTTACGTCCAAATACCAACTTAGCACAACAGGCTGATATTAAGGTTAATCGCGGTATTGTGGTGGATGAAAAGCTACAAGCATCTGCCAACAATGTTTACGCCCTTGGTGATTGCGCCGAGATTAACGGCAAGGTCATGGCTTATTTACAGCCTATTATTTTGAGTGCCAATGCGCTTGCTAAGCAGTTACTTGGTCAAGCATCACAACTGACGTTCCCGGCGATGATGGTGAAAGTGAAAACACCGTCATATCCGATCCAAGTCGGCGGCAGGTTTAATACAGATTCATCATGGAAAGTGGGCTTTGATAAACAAGGCGTGACGGCAGAAGCATATGATGATCAAAATAATATGACCGGGTTTGTCGTGACCAATGAAAATGCCAAACAGGCCTTTTCACTGCTAAGAAAAGTATCCGTTTCTTAATCAAATAGGATAGATACTTATCCTACGCTAGCTCATGCTCAAGCGTGTCAATTTGGCTATCCAGATCAAAAAACGAACCGTCAGGTTCGTTTTTTTCGGAGAATAACATTAAACCTTCTAATCTGATTTTTTCATCTGTAGATGATTCAAATATCCCTCTCTATCCAACTTTTCTCTAATCTCTTTGACCATATCATTATCAACTGTTGCATCCTTTTGTGCTCCCCAAACTTGTCTGGCAAAGTTAACGAGCTCCGCCACTTGCTGATCTGATACTTGTGCATTGAAAGATGACATCGACACCACGCCTCTGGCTTCGATTTTTGTATTCTAGGCAGGGGCTTTGTACTTATTGCTAACATTGCTATTTTAGAACGCTTCGGTTGCTGAAAACTCATGGCATTGCTAATGATGACATTTAGCAGCATTACTCTACTAAAGCCCAATGGTGACTATAAAGCTCTGGGCTAGCTTGTATTAATAGCAGGATTCACTAGTGCTGTTTTTTTGATTTGTAAATTGATGCGAACTTGATGGTTATTTGGTGTTTGATTGTGGTTTATTTGTGTAAAATAAGTAGTATAAGACAAGGGCTGGATGGTGCTTGCATAGACCAGGGATAGAGAGCGCTATAGAGGGGATCTTATGTTACTCCATTGGAAGGGGCATCATAAGATCGATAAAGCTTGTTTTCAGATGTATTGGCATCAATATCAATGACAAGTGGCTATATTATTTAATCTAAAGCCGATGTTTTATTGGGGTGCTGAGTGTTGATATCATGCTATTTGACGGTACTGCTTTGCTTCATAATTAGGGAAAGAATTCATGTTGCTCCTTGCTTTTAATTCGCGACAAAAAGCTAAGTCACTTCTGCGTTTATGCAGCTTCAGCTTATTCATTATTATCGCAGTCATCTTCATCAATCCTATTTATGCCAGTAAATATTCAGCAGCAGAGCAAGAGTTAACGGCTACACAAGTAAACAATATTACAGCCGAACTAAAATATTTCGATGAAATTCTTACGTCATCTGTATTGAGTTACGCATTTTCTGGTGATGGTAAATGGTTAAATCGTTACCACGAGTATGAGCCACAACTGACTGATCTAATCAATACTCTTTTAAATCGTAAAACCCCTCAAGATGGTGCTTTGATCGCTAAACTGGACAGTATAAACCAACGCTTGATTAAGCTAGAACAGAATACTATTTCCGCAGTACAAAATGGCAATCGACAGCAGGCTGTTGACCTGATTAACGGTGAGGATTATCACCGCCTTAAAAGCGAGTATTTAGCACTGGTATTTGAGTTAGCATCGAAAATTGAGCAAAGAGTCACTGCTAATGTCGCAGATCTCGACAAGGTTCAACAGACGCAATTGAGCAGCGAAGAAAAGCTGTGGATAGCTGACAACAAAGTGGTTATTGGAATTGATAATTGGCCGCCGATTTTGTTCATGCAAGAAGATGGCACCATCGGTGGATTAGCTGGGGCGATAGTTAATAAGATTGTTAACAGCACAGGTTTACAAATAGAGATTGTGGAGGGGGATTGGAACAGTAATCTTGAGGCCTTTAAGCAAGGCAAGATTGATCTCATACCCGACGCCTATCAGCAACAAGAGCGCCAAGCATATGGAGATTACACTTCAGCGTTCTTTCTGGTCAGAGAGTTATTTCATGTCAAAAGTAACAATAGTAATTTCAGCAGTAACCAAATGCTCGCTAACGCGACCGTGGCAGTGCCTATAGGTTATACCTCAGTTAATAAGTTACGCAGTCTTTACCCCAATATTACTATCGTTGAAACGACAGGAATGGATGATTCCATCGAGCGTGTTCTGTCTGGTCAAGTCGATGCCTTACTCGATTCCGAATTGGCGATAGAGTATGCCATGAGCCAACGAGGTGGCGTTGAACAGTTAAAGGTCATCAATGAGGATGTGTTTCCACCAACCTCAGTTCATTTCTACAGTAATAAGCAACATCCGCTATTGCACTCAATTTTGCAAAAAGGTCTCAATTCGCTGAATTTAAGAGATTTGATGCTAACCAAAAGTGATTGGCTAACATCGCAAGCGACAACCGCTGAGCCGGAACCTCCAAAAATGATGGCGTCAATATTGACGATTGTATTGGTGGTGGCGATTTTATTAGTTTTGGCGACATTTGCCAGCTCACATATTTTGAAAGCCAGTGATACCGAATTAGCCAACAAATTTGGTTCAAGCAGTTTTAAAAGAGCGATCTTCATTGGATTAACCACTTTGTCAGTGGTCCTTTTAGTGATGATTGTTTTACTGACGCGTTATGTAGAGCAAAAAAATCTTACTGACGTTAAATACAGCTTACAAACCTTGCTGAGTTCAACCCACCAAAGGTTGTTCTTCTGGGTTGATTATGAGTCAAACAATTTAGCGCTATGGGGCAAAAACAAAGAGTTAGTCGGGCTAGTGGAGCAGCTATTAGTGATCCCAAGGGATAAACGTTCGCTTACTGAAGCAGCTGTTCAATCCCAAATTCGTGAATTTTTTAGTGAGCGTGAAAGTGAATTTGGCAATATCGGTTTTTTTATTATTGCCCCAGACAAAATAAGCTTAGCGTCAATGCGTAATTCGAATATTGGTGACATCAATATTATTCAACGTTCTCGCCCTGAACTTCTGGAGCAGGTTTTAGCGGGGGGGAGTGTGTTTGTTCCACCCATTCAGTCAGATCTATTTTTAACTAAAGAGAGTGATGACAGTATTGGGCGTAGGGCGCCGACCATGTTCTTTGCCGCGCCAGTAATGAATAGTGACAACCAAGTGATTGCCATTCTAACTAAAAGGGTTAATTTTAATCGAGTGTTTTCATCGATTCTTTCAGCTGGATTTATTGGTCATAGCGGTGAGACTTACGCGGTAGACAAAACGGGGTTATTGCTGTCAAACGTACGTTTTGCCAGCCAGTTACGCGACATAGGGCTCATTGAAGACAGTCAAGAAGCATCGCTAAATGTACGTATTGCCGACCCTGGGGTTAACTTAACGCACACTGAGCAGAAAGTGAGACCTCAGGCTGATTGGCCATTGACTAAAATGGCTGCTGGCGTGGCCAGTAAAAGCTCCGATTATAACCTTGAAGGTTACTCCGATTACCGCGGTGTAAAGGTTATTGGCAGTTGGTTATGGGATGAAAGCCTTGATATGGGCTTGGCTGCTGAGGTTGATGTCGAAGAGTCGTTTGCACTTATCAATATATTTAAGTACACAGTGTGGGGGATCACGCTCATTTCATTGACGCTATTGTTAGGCTGTACTTTATTCACTTTACGGGTGGGTACCAGAGCCACTCGAGCGCTAACGCGTTCGCAGCAAAAGCTTGAAGAGCTGGTAAAAGATAGAACGGCAGCGCTGCAAGTCACAATGCAGCGCAACCGTACCATTATTGATAATGCTTCAGACGGAATTATCGTTATCAATGAACAAGGCCTTATTGAAGAGTTTAGCCCTGCAGCCGAAACCATATTTGGCTATACAAAAGACCAAGTAACACACAGTAATATTAGCTTGTTAGTGCAGCCGCCGTTTCATACCCAGTACCTAAAAGATAAACAAACAGAAGAGAATGAGCATTGTGTTTATGAGTTAACCGGTATTCGAAAAGACGGTCAGCAGATCACTATTGAAGTCGCGATTGGTGAAGCTTTGATTGAAAATGAGCATGTTTTTACTGGCATCGTTAGAGATACCACTTTACGAAAAAAAATTGAAAGGGATCTACACAATGCTAAGTTAAAAGCTGAAGAAGCGACACGTTCATTAGCTGAACAAATTAAGTTACAACAGTTGCTGATTGATGCTGTGCCTATCCCGTTATTTTATAAAGATGCACAAGCTCGATTTCAAGGTGTTAATAAAGCCTATGAAGAAACATTTAATGTTGAATCGGAAGATCTGGTCGGTTTAAAAGTGACGGACTTAAGCTACTTAAGTGAAGACGATCGCCGTCGATACCAAGCTGAAGATGATGAGGTGATAGCGGAACAAAAAACCATTAAGAAAGAGATGAGAATTCCTTTCGCGGATGGCAAAGTTCACGACACTCTCTATTGGGTAACCGGTTTTAATGACAGCAACGACAACCCTGGAGGTTTAGTTGGCAATTTCATTGATATTAGTAGCGAAAAGGAAAATGCCAGACAGCTTGAAATCGCAGTAAAGTCTGCTGATGAGGCAACCCGAGCCAAAAGCGATTTTCTAGCAAATATGAGTCACGAAATCCGTACTCCTATGAATGCGATTATCGGCATGAGTTATTTAACTCAACAAACTGAATTAAGCCGCAAGCAAGCCAATTACGTCAATAAAATCCAAAGTGCAGCAGAGTCATTACTGGGCATTATCAATGATATTTTAGACTTTTCTAAGATCGAAGCCGGAAAGCTTGAACTGGAAGTTATCCCATTTAATCTCAATGACAGTTTTGATAATTTGGTGCAAATGATTTCGCATAAGAGTCAACAAAAAGGGCTAGAGCTACTGATTGATATTGACCCTAATCTACCCACCAACTTAGAAGGTGATCCGCTTCGATTGGGGCAAGTGTTGATTAACCTGACAAACAATGCGATGAAGTTTACTGATGAAGGCGAGATCATCGTTAAGGCTCATGTGTTAGAACGGCAAGATGAACAGGTTTTTGTCGAGTTTTCCGTTCGGGACACCGGAATTGGGATGACAGCAGAACAGCAACAACGACTATTCCAATCTTTTAGCCAAGCTGATGCTTCAACTACCCGTAAATACGGTGGCACAGGGCTTGGTCTAACGATCAGTAAAACGCTGACAGAGTTAATGGGCGGGGAGATCTGGGTTGAAAGTGCTGAAGGACAGGGCAGTACCTTTTTCTTTACCGCTAATTTTGCTATTTCAGATCATAGAAGCCTATCGCAGCCAGCCTCATCAAAGAGCCTAATTAACTTGCCCATCCTTATTGTCGATGATAGTAAAGCCGCTCGTGAGATTTTATCCACGCTTGCAGAAAACCTCAGTCTTGTACCTGATATAGCAGCCACTGGCTGGGAGGCGATAGAAAAACTTGAAGCCGCAGATGCACAAGGTCAACCCTATAAGCTGGTGTTAGTGGATTGGAAGATGCCACAAATGGATGGCATTGAAGTGTGCCGCCATATTCAACAGAAGATGGCGCTTTCTATCGTACCTAAGTTAGTCATAGTCACAGCTTATGATCGTGATGACATGTTAAAACATGCTGCTGACGTTAGGATTGATAGTTCGATAACCAAGCCTGTGAGCGCATCGACTTTACTTGATACTGTGATGAGTGTCATGGGGAAGCAGAGCCTAGTACAACCGAAAACATCTGACGGAAAGCTCAATGTTAGTGCCGCTAAAGATATCGTCGGAGCACATGTACTCTTGGTTGAAGATAATGATATTAACCAAGAGATCGCGATTGAATTACTTAATATGGCAGGCATAAAAGTGTCTACTGCTGGTAATGGTAAAGAAGCAGTGACAATGGTTGCTATGAATGATTACGATGCGATATTAATGGACATTCAGATGCCGGTTATGGATGGCTATGAAGCCACTGGTGCGATACGCCAACAGCCTGATAAGCAAGCGTTACCCATTATTGCAATGACCGCTAACGCTATGAGTGGCGATAGAGATAAATGCATTAAAGCTGGCATGAATGACCACATCCCCAAGCCGATTAACCCACAAGAAGTTTACCGAACATTGGCTAAATGGATTGCGCCGACAGGTGAGGTGCTTAAGGTCGACTCTGCAGCCGAGCTACAGCTAAATAAAAATTGTGACACCCTAGTCTTACCCAGCTTTGATGTCGATGCAGCCCTTGGGCGTTTATCTGGTAACGTGAAGACTTATAGAAAAATATTGGCAAAAGTCGCTGTGTCTGAAAGAGACTGTATAGACAGACTTAATCATGCACTGGATAACAGTGACATCAGTGCTGCAATTATCGCTATTCATAACATTAAAGGGGTTGCGGGTAATATTGGTGCCGTTTTTGTGGTACCAAGTGCTCAGCAGCTTGAATTTCATCTCAATGAGCTACTGGAGGCGGCAGAGTGGCATAAAGATGCGCCATTAGAAGCGCTTATAGCTGAAGCTCAAATTCAAATTGAGAAGATGATTGCGACTATTGATCAAGCTTTAATGGGTAAGGAGTCAGTTGAGGTCGCGAGCGTCATTAGTAAGGATGAGTTTCTACAACAATGTGAACAGCTTAAACAACAAATTGAGTTTTTAGATAGCACTGCGGTAGATAATCTAGAGAGCCTGTTAAACAGCGATGAAGTCGTGGCTCAGAGCAAGCAGGGGCAGAAACTCTATGCTGCTTTATCCGAGTATGATTTTGATGAAGCTGAGAATTTGATTGACCCATTTACTGACGATGTTGCAGCGCAGCTTTAAAATATTACGTTGAAAGCATGGCGGGTTTGATAAAATTCAAATAAAAAAGCCTATTGAAAGCTCTGAATGAGTTGTATTGGCTAGGCGGGTTGAGGCTCCAGCTGAATCGTTTGTAAAAACTGGCGCTAGAGGTGGTAGCAGATACTTTTAGTGTGATGAGTCAATGGCGGACGAAGCCAAGAGTTATGCATTGTACTTATTAGTCAGTAACAGTTAGTCGCTATCTGCCTGAAGTTAAATAATAAAAAAGGAATTTATGAAATGCTTGGTGATAAGAAAGCAACCATCCTCACCGTCGATGACACATCAACCAATATTGAAGTGGTAAAAGGGGTATTGTCTGAGGATTACCTCATTCAAGCAGCACTAAGCGGCAAAATGGCGTTAAAGATAATAGAGAAGCGCAAGCCGGATCTTATCTTGCTTGATGTAATGATGCCTGAGATGGATGGCTATGAAGTTTGCCAAATTCTTAAGTCCCAAGCATCGACCAAAGATATTCCTATTATTTTTATAACGGCAAAAGCGCAAGAAGAAGATGAGACCAAAGGTTTAGCGATGGGAGCTGTTGATTACATTACTAAGCCTATTAGCCCAGCGATTTTGAAGGTGCGCGTTAAGAATCACTTATTACTAAAAGCTTCTCGTGATCTGATGGAACGTCAAAATGAAATATTAGAAGAGCGGGTGATTGAGCGCACAAAACAGCTCGGTGAAATCCAAGATGTTGCCATGGTTGCCATGGGGGCGTTAGCGGAGTCTCGGGATCCTGAAACGGGCAATCATATTCGTCGCACCCAGCATTACGTCAGAGCACTTGCTCAAGCATTAGCATCAAAAGAGCAATATCGCGCGCTACTAACACCTGAAAATATTACCGCACTCTATAAATCCGCTCCGTTGCATGACATTGGTAAAGTCGGTATCGCTGACAGCATTTTACTCAAACCCGGTAAGCTTACCGACGAAGAGTTCGAGATTATGAAAATGCACACAGTCTACGGCCGAGATGCCTTAGTTGCGGCCGAAAAGCATATGGATGTGGCAGACAATTTCTTAGAGTTTGCCAAAGAGATTGCATACTATCATCAAGAGAAGTGGGATGGCTCAGGATACCCAGAGGGCCTTATCGGAGAGGCCATTCCTGTCTCCGCACGGTTGATGGCGATAGCGGATGTCTATGATGCATTAATTAGTAAACGAGTTTATAAACCGGCATTTTCACATGAGAAGGCGGTGAGCATTATTATTGAAGGGCGTGGTAGCCACTTTGACCCCATCATGGTTGATGGTTTCATTGAAGTGACCGATGAGTTTAATCGTATCGCCAAACAATTCTTAGATGAAGAGTAATGCCGTCGACACACTGAATCAGATTAGTTAGCACTGCTTAATGCAGGTGCTTTTGTCTTGTTTAATCAAATAGGATAGATATTTATCCTATGCAAGCTCAAGCGTGTCTATTTTGCTAGCTAGATTAAAAAACGAACCGTCAGGTTCGTTTTTTTCGGGGAATAAGGTTAAGCCTTCTAATCTGATTTTTTCATCTGTAGATGGTTTAAATAACCCTCTTTGTCCAACTTTTCTCTAATCTCTTTGACCATATCATTATTAACTTTTGCATCCTTTTGTGCTCCCCAGACTTGTCTGGCAAAGTTAACGAGCTCCGCCACTTGCTGATCTGATACTTGTGCATTGAAAGATGACATCGATACCACGCCTCTGGTTTGGCTTTGACGTTTACTGGGTAAGCCTCGCAGAATCACGGCGATAGAGTTGTACGGCGATTGGGCGGTAAAGGCACTATTTTGATGTAAGGCCACAACGGCTTCGGGTTTTCCTAAGCCATCTAATCCATGACAGCCGGCGCAATAATCAACATAGGTTTGATAGCCAGAAAGTGTTTTATCTTCTTGGCTTAAATACACCCGCTCAATCGGTTGCAGATCGCTTGAGCCTGTCACTTCTGCAATCGAAACCTGATCTTTATCCAGTAAATAGCCGGAAATAGCAGCCAAGTCCTCATTCGGCATGTGGCTCAAACTATGGTTAACGACCAAATACATATTCTCGTAGGTTGAGCCCTTTCTTGATTCGCCCATCTTTAGCAGATCAACCAGATCTTTAGCGTTCCAGCCCTGTGATTTCAGCTCTTTGGCGGTAATATCACCCGCCTGCCATCCTTCCAAAAACTCACCTTGCAGCGCTTTATCAGGTTGCATCGCAAATAATAAATTTCTGGGGGTGTGGCATTCGCCGCAGTGTCCCGCAGCCTCAACAAAATACTTACCTTTGTTCCACTGCTCACTGCGGTTTGTATCATTGATAAAGTCAGAGTCATCAAAAAAGAGTTGGTTCCAACCGCCTAAGAAGAAGCGAATATTGGCCGGGAAGATAAGGTCATTAGCACTATTAGGTTCAGCAATCGGTTTAATGGACTGAAAATAAGCCCAAAGTGCATCAAGATCTTCATCATTTAATTTTCGGTACGAAGTGAATGGCATTGCAGGGTATAAGTTGCCGACCTTACTTGAGTAACCCCATTTTACAGCCCGATAAAAATCTTCACGCTGGTAAAGCCCAATGCCGTATTGTTTATCAGGGGTAATATTGGTTGAATAGATCATTCCGAATGGTGAATCAAACGCCACGCCTCCCGCAAATGGCGCGCCACTGGGGCCTGTATGGCAAGCAACACAATCACTTTCAATGGCGACTTGTCGACCTCGTTCAACGATTATGTCTACGGTCTCACTTTGATGAGCTGCGCTTGCCACATTGGCTAATTTACCGCTACCAAAGTAAATAAAAATGACCGCGGCTAGACCTAAAGCCAAACCGATAATAATGAGCTTTTTCATAACATCCTTATCGAACAAGTTCTGGTTGAGACAATATAAGATCCTCTATTGCCTCATAGTATTTAACGTAGCCTGTACAGCGACATACATGTTCAGCGAGTGAGGCTTCAATTGAAGATCGTAGCTCAGACTTTTTAACTGGATTTTGTTTTAGTGATTCGTAATAACCGATGGCTTCATTAACAAAGCCCGATGTACACCAACCACATTGGAAAGAGAAGTGTTCGATAAAAGCTTGTTGCACTGGATGTAACTCAAGCTCTTGGGTTTTCACATCAATTCGTGCATGACCTTCTACCGTCATCAAGTTCTTACCATTAAATGACCCTACGCCATTAATACAGGTTCGATGGGTAACATGACCAGTAGCCGTTTTCTCTAAGATCACGCAGGCATGGCATATCCCTGCGCCGCAACCAAATTTAGTGCCGGTTAAGTTTAAGTGCTCATGTAGAAACTGAATCATCATGGTATTTTGATCGACGGCAATAGGGCCAATTTGTTTACCATTTAGGATGAAATTAACGGTGCTTTTGCTCATACACTTAACCTCGACTTTATTTGTTCAGCGGTAATAGGGGTGTGGTCGAAGCGTTCGCCAATCGCATTAAATATTGCATCTTGAACCGCGGAGATCACAGGTAACATCACCACTTCGGCGATCCCTTTAGGTCGCTCTGAACTGTCATTTGATGGCAGTATTTCAAGTGTCATGTCCCATACGCTGAGATCTCTGGCTAGCGGCACGTGATAACGATTCAAATTCCAACGTCCGTTACCAGGGCCATCTTCAAATGGTGGTAAATACTCATGCAAAACATGGCCTATCCCCATGGCGAGTCCACCTTGAATTTGTCCCTCGACGATAGGCTTTGAGATCACAGGGCCTGCATCGAGTACGCTGTGAGTGCGGAGAATATCGACCTTTCCACTGTACTTATCAACGCTGAGCTCTACTAAACAATCACAGGGAGCATAATAGGTGACCATGGCATTGTTATATTGAGTGCTAGGGTATTTCACCCAATTACGTTTAATGAGGTGGTAGCCTAAATTATCCATCAACTGTGTTTTAGCGCTATTAGCGCCGTTACCATAGCGAACCGCCAATGCATCTAACGAATGTACTTGGGTATGACCTTCAATGGTGAACTCTGCTTCAGTCCAAGCCCAACGGTTTACCGTATGTGCCACACAACCTGTGACTAACCCAAGGTGGTGTGCCGTTGATGCCAGTAACGGCAAAGGTAAATTGGGGTAACCTGCTTGGGTCAATTGTCCGTCTTGCCATGTTGCTGCCGAAAGGTCGCTGTTTTTATCGAGTTTCCACAATGTACGCGCCGCAGGTAAAATCCCGTATTGATAGACGACCGCACAGGCTCCTTTGGTTGCTTCTGTTTGAAAAGTCGCTGAATCGGATGCACTACTTGCCATCAATTTCACCGGCGTCCAGAGTGGGTCTTTAGACATCTTATCTTGCTTCTCTTGACTGATGGTATAGGGGTTATCTGTTTCAAACAGCTGCAGTGCCTTCCAAGTCTCAGTAACAGCAACTTGCACTTCATCAGCTGCTTGGCCAAAGAACTTATCGGTTAATAACCCTTGGCTGGTTTGAGCGCCGCTGCCCATCTCCATATATTCAATTTCTAAAACAATTTCGCCGGACTCCAACAGGTTGACTGCCGCATTAGGGCCAACATTACCCGTTCCATAATTCTTAGAAAGCAATGAATAGCCGACACCAAATGTTTTGTTTGGGTTGTTGGTTTCAAAAGTGTGTTTGTTAGCTGCTCGATTCTTCCAGATAGGATGTTGCTCTGCTTTATCTAAAATTTCACGATAGCGCAGTTCACCCGCAATTTCGGCGCCTTGAGTATTAAGATCATCAGTGTGTAATAGGTTTTTACGTCTAAGCTCAAACGGATCTACATTTAACTCTGCGGCAGCCTGTCCCATCATGAGATCGACCACTGGCATACATTGCGTCGAACCATAACCTCGCATTGAGCCTGACGTGACGTTCCTTGAGTGGTAAGCGGTTGCTTGTAAGTCGCTTTTTGGAATATAAAACACGCCCTGCATTGCAGACATACCAGCAGAGGCAACGCTGGCACTGAAGTTTTCTCTTCCGCCACCATCCACGTCACATACAGAGGTTAATGCTTCAATTTTTAAGGTGTCTTTATTGATCCCTAAGCGGTTGTTGATTTTAAAGGGATGACGTTTAAGCCCAGACTGGAACTGTTGATAGCGGTCATTGGCTATTCTAATCGGATTACCATCGGAAAATAGGCTAGCAACAAGGGCATAATAAGGGAATACTGAGTGGTCTTTGGCACCGAATCCGCCGCCAACAAACCCTGAATAAAGCACGATACTTTTAATATCTTTAGCTTGTTTGGTCTGTTTCAGCAGGTGAACAGCCATTTCGGTAAAGTCGCTTGGATCTTGGCAGGTAACAGTACCGTGTACAGTCTGAGTTGCTTGATCAAGCCAGACATTAGCGGCTTCTGGTTCGAGCATCATCGGCTCAACAATTTGTGTTTGAAATTGCTTTTCAACGACATGAACATTTGTTTTTAATAGATCTTGTTGGATGGTATCCGCGTAATACATCCCTTTTTCACCAAGGGTACCTCCGATATTTCGTTCCCTAGGCCATTTCGGTTGTCTTAACTGATAGGCGGGGAAAAACAACCCATCTTGGAAGGGGGAAAAGACATCGCTTGAATCATTTCTCTCTTTTGCTATGCGTACCACACGCCATGATGCATAGGGGTTTCTCTGATAAAGTTCAGCTTTATCGCCAAATTTGAGTACATCTGGATTGAAATCTAAGCGTGATTTAGCGGCGTTAAAGTCATCAAACTCATCAAACAATAGAATAGCCACCGGATGACCAATAAAGTGGGGGACACTGCCTTTGGTTAGTAGCATCTCTTCCCCATGAAAAGGGGGCAGCTTGATGTCATTTTTAGCGAGATCTTCGGCCAAAATAATTTTAGTGGGTTGTTTCTCTAAAAAGGATAAATCAATACTCTCAAATGTACGATCGGCCACCGTTGCACACACAATGTATCCGTGCCATTGCTTATCAGGCCAGAGGTCAAAGTCTTTTGCTCTAAAGTCTCGAGCAAATACTTTTTTACCGGTAACCTTTTGAATTGCATCAACCCTAAATTTAGCCTTCCCCCCACTAGCCCATGATTTTTTGGGTTTATATAAGTACTCTTGCTCTCGACTACTGGCACTGACAAGCGGTGAGAAGTAAACACTGACCCCCGCGATAACGACCGTTTTAATAAAGTCTCTACGAGTTTGCTTAAGTTTTTTCATCTATGATCCTAACGTACAAATTGAAGGTATGGCGCTGTAACTTCATCCTTGTTGCCATCGATTTGAGTGTTAATAGTAAGTGTAATCAACACCTAAATAGGCAAGCGATACTAATAAGAGGATAGTCTAATTTTAATACTATATTGATAAATTCTTTAGGTTCAACATACATCAGTATGTGGATGTCTAATGTAGGAATATTCATAGTGTTAGGCTTGGTTGCTTAAAGGGACTGTGTTTTGCACTTGGTCAATTGCCGATACGTAATTGGGGATGCGCTCGCAGATAAAACATGGACTTTAACTTTGTATGTATTTTGTAAAATATGAGTTCAAACCTAGCGGTTTGGTAACAGAATCTTTTCAAATGTAAATTGCAGTTGATAATCATTATCATTTGGATGTTTTTTCTTTATACTGCCGCATCCTACATTTTTATGAGTACATTCTGGTGCTGCCACGTTCTATTAAGCTGTTTTTATTGTCTTTTTTGTCTCTATCGGTTCAGTCGCATGTATATGCGCAAACGGATCAACATCTACAACAAAGGGTTGAAGAAGGCGGTTCTCGCTCAATGAATCAAGTATTAGGCGAGCCTAAGGTTGATGCAATTGAGATTATTGAAGTTACCGGCAGGTCATATCGTCGTGGTTTAAAGTTAACACCTCCGGGTGAAGCTGTGATTACCATGAAAGAGGTTGAGGAGCAGCAGTCTTCACAATTTGCTGAGTTGGTCGATCAACTTCCCGGGGTTAACATTGATGGTGGAACCCGTTCCGGTGGCGAACGAATTAATGTTTGGGGCTTTGGCGCTGTGGAGGATTTGAACCTCTACTTAGATAATGCACCGTTGGGTTTTGAGCAATATCGCTATGGTTCTTTCTTTATCGACCCGGACCTAATTAAACAAGTTGAGGTGATTAAAGGGGCCCACGATGTTCGTTCAGGCAACGGCGGTTTTGGTGGCTCTATGTATGTAACCAGTAAAAGTGCGGAAGACTTTTTGGATACAGGAGAGCATTTTGGCGCCAGAGTTAAAGCAGGTTATAGCGATAACGACGATGAAAAGCGTAGTTTAGTTAGCTTATATGGTCAGTTTAACCGCCATCTGTCTGCCATTGTTAATTACACCTATCGAGATGCTAACGATACCACTTTAGGTAATGGAGTTTGGGGGGGGAATATTGCTGATGAGGGCGAGCCCGTTGAATATGATATGGGCAATGAAGCTAAATTTAGTTACTCAGGTTATCGTCAAAATAGCCTATTAGCGAAGTTAGATTTTGATTATGGTTCACATTTATTGTCTTTATCTATGACAGATTATACCGATGAAGGCCAAAAGCCGTGGGCTAATCGCCGTGGTCAAATGCCGAATATCAGTGATTACAATATTAAAAAGTATGGTGATTATAAAACAGCGCTCTACGCAACAACGGCTCACAATATTTACGAAGATACGAATTACTCGTTGAACTATCGTTATACACCTGACAATGATTTGATTGATACTCAGTTGGTCGTTTCAACCAGTGATAATCAGCGTCATTGGGTACGCCCTGATATCGCATGGGAAAAGATGTATGTCTCGGTGGGTAACTTTGGCCATGAGTCTTGGCTCAACTACAAACGCTCTTTTGTCGATATCAATAACACTAGCTGGTTCGGCGACCACAGCTTATTAATCGGCTTGCAGTACTTAAGTTCAGACCGTGACTCTCTGGTTTATAATAAAACCTATGAGAAGAAAGAAGCGAAAAACTTTGGTCTGTATACGCCGTATTATCAGCCCAGCGGTAAGCAGCAAACCTCAAGCGTTTATGCCAAATTAAGTTACCAAGTTAATGATGCTCTAACGGTTAAACCATCCGTTAGATATGACTATATTCGTAGTGAAGGTAAGGGAAACTTGGCGTCTGATTATAATGATTTAGCCGCAGGCCATGACTACAGTGCAGTTTCACACTCGGGACTCTCACCGCGATTAGGTGTTCATTACGCCTTAACTGAACAGACCCAGTTTTACTTTGATTATGCCTATACATTACAGGCGCCAGTCATCGATGATATTTATACGGTGCAATATGCCAAGGCCAGTAAGGCTATTACCTCAAGCCGTGATCTAGAGGTTGAGCGTTTACACGCCTATAAGTTAGGGTTGACCCAGCTTAATCATGACTTGTTTGCTAATAGCGACACGCTATCAACTCAAATAACCTTGTACTACCACAAAGGCGAGAATGATGTGGCTAAGCGCTCAGGGGTTAACTCTATAGAACAAGCTCAAGGCTACAACACCAATCTTGGCGGATACTACAATCAAGGTGTCGACTTGGTATTAAATTATCGCTACCAAGATCTATTCGCAGATTTAGACGCCTCTTATATAGAGGGCAAGCACGATGGCAGCCTGAAGGATTCTACGGGTGAAGATGAGTACCTGGCTGATTTAGCGCCGACCAATATTGGACTAAAGCTGGGATATTATCTGACGAGTGACGTAATGGTTGCTTGGCGTGGTAAGTGGTACGACAGTAAGTCTGAAGATGAGATGCCGACTAAAAGTAGCTTTAGAACGGATCAAGCCACTGATGCGTATTTCTTGCAGGACTTTTATGTGGCGTTTACTGGCGAGTCTGGCGCATTAGATAACTGGGAAGCCTACCTTACGGTCAAGAATATTACTAACCAGTACTACAAGCCTTACATGGCTGATGGCATAGCGGCTGCTGGCAGAGACGTTCGCGTTAGTGTGGCGTATAAATTCTAGCGAAAGTATCGTTTTAGAGTGTGTTAAATAAAGGTCACATTAGTGACCTTTATTGACTTTAATTGCGTCTTTAAAAATAACCAATCGATTTGGAGGTTATCTTTTTGACAACTTGATGTAGACAAACAATGATAAAAAAATAATGCCACCGCCGATGAGCTTTTGCGTCTCTATAACCTCCCCAAGCACACTCATACTTAATATCAGTGTCCAGATAGGCTCTAAGATCATAATCAACGACGCCGTTTCAATCTTGACTGAAAACTGTCCGATGGTTTGCATGAGATAACGGAGGACTGTTGCGATCACTGTTGAAATAGCAAACCAGAATATAATATCGCGGTTGATCTCAAATGTTTCTTGGGAGGTTAATAAGATTGAAAATGCACCGCCAATGCCGACCATAAACAGCTGTAAGCAGATAGAGGTCAGTGGATTGATGCTGGTTAATATTTTTTTATTAAATACAAAGTGCAGTGACAGTAACGCTGATGCTAGCAGGAAATACCATTGGCTAGGATCTACCTGCCAACCATTGGCTAGCGTTAACAATGTCATGCCGCTGATGGCAATCGGTAAGGCTATCCAAAAGGCACGGTTTGGTTTTATTTGGAACAGTATCCATGAGGTGATTGGCGCAATAATCATCGCCAAACTCATAATAAAAGCCCCTTCAGCTAGCGTATTGGAGATAAATACTGCGTGTACCCACACTTGAACTGAGGCCGCTAAAATAAGCCCTACAGCGCAAACAGAGCTAATTTGTTTAAGGGTAAGAGTGAGAATGCGTTGGTAACAGAATGGCAGTAAAATGAGACTGGCAAGTAGAAAACGTGCGGTGATGAACGTCTCACCAGGCACTTCTAAAATGATCTGCTTTGAGGCTATCCAACCCACAGCTGCAAGCAAAGTCGCCAGCAACAATAATATCTCTCCACGTAGCGCAGGTTTTTTCATCGCGGTTATTTCAGTTTGTACTTATTTATCAATATCTTGGTGGATAAATGATTAACCCTACGAGCGCTATTCATCACAGTGCATAACCGTAGGGTATCGTTTGCTAACCTTGTGATAGATTATGACTCAAATAGTCACTCTCTGGCCAATAATCTACAAGCGGTTTAGCCCGGATTGTACTCTATATAGTCCGTTAATCCTTGCTCTGTGCCACCAAACAGGGTATTTGGATCGTGCGGCGCTAATGGGTAGCCATTTTTAATACGATTTGGCAGATCTGGGTTTGCCACAAATGGACGGCCAAAACCAACCATATCGGTTACGCCATCTTCAATCGCTTTTGCCCCTTTATCACTGTTGTAACGACCCGCATAAATGAGCACACCATGGTATGCGGCGCGCACTGCAGGTTTAAACTCTTTTGGAGTTTCAGGTGCATCGTCCCAATCAACTTCGGCAATGTGGATATAAACCACGTTGAGTGTATTGAGCAGTGCAGCGGCGGCAGTATAAGTTTCAACGGGTGTCGCATCAACAGTGCCATTGAGTGAGGTGAATGGAGCAAGACGTACACCGACGCGATCGGCGCCAATAGCATTGACCATAGCAGCAATAACTTCAGCCATAAAGCGCAATCGGTTCTCAATCGAACCACCGTATTCGTCGGTGCGAGTGTTCGCTTCAGAATCAATAAACTGGTTAATTAAATAGCCGTTTGCGGCGTGCAGTTCAATGCCATCAAATCCCGCTTCAATCGCGTTTAATGCTGCTTGTCGGTATTGACCAATGACCTGTTCAATATCAGCTTTAGTCATGGCTCGTGGTTCAACGACATCGACAAAGCCTGGTGCATCAGAGCCATTATCGATAAAGACTTTTACGTTTTTGGCTGCAAGTGCTGATGATGAGATAGGTTGCTCACCGCCAATGTTGTCAGGGTGAGTGACGCGACCGACATGCCATAGCTGAGCGAAAATGGCGCCTTCTTTGGCGTGAACTGCATCGGTGACTAGCTTCCAACCGGCGATCTGTTCAGGGCTATAAATGCCCGGAGTCCAAGCATAACCTTGGCCCATTGCTGAAATTTGAGTACCTTCAGCAACGATAAGTCCCGCAGATGCTCTTTGAGCATAATACTCAGCCATCATTTGGTTGGCGACATTACCAGGTTGACTAGCGCGAGAGCGAGTCATAGGCGGCATCACGATACGGTTTTTTAGCGCAATTTTACCCAGTTGGATTGGTTGAAATAGTGCATTAGTCATCTTGTTATTCCCCTAATTGGATCAGTTCAATTTGGTAACCATCTGGGTCGGTAATAAAGGCAATATGGGTATTACCGCCTTTCACTGGACCTGCTTCTCGAGTGACATTGCCACCGAGCGCTTTAATCTTGTCACACGCGGCATAGATATCTTCGACGCCCAATGCTATATGACCAAATGCATTACCCATATCGTATTCATTAGTGTTCCAGTTATAGGTCAGCTCAATCGTCGTGCTGTCAGCTTGATCCTCGTATCCGACAAAGACCAAGGTGTAGCGGTACTCACTATTGTCTGTTCTTTCTAATACTTTCATACCTAATACGTTGGTATAAAACTCGATGGATGTCTCAAGGTCTGTGACTCTTAACATGGTGTGTAAAAACTTCATATATTGCCCTTTGAAACGCCTCACCGAACTTGAACGTGAACAGTATGAATTGCGCGTTTTGATGATTTATTTTTGATGTACAGAGTTTATAGCGAATCAATGTAAACATAAAATTATCAAAAATTATTGATTTGATAACTGTTTTTTATGATTACTGTTTATGAATAGTTTGGTGATGTGTTTGAATCAATAGAGTGATCAATTCAATTGTTTTTTGCTTAACTCGTGGCGAGTGAGGAAGAGGCCGTCGTTCTCTATCTATATTCCCACGGACTGGATCTTAAAGGCATTGGGGCAGTGCGAAGTGATATGAAATTGTGAAGACAAGATTTATAGAGCTAAGACTTCAGATAGAAGCATTCTTATTCTGATGAGCTTAGCTTACTGTTTTCATTGCGTAAGGCATTATCAATGCAAGTCGTTCATGCCTCGAAAGCGGCAGTGAAATCGAACTGAAAAAGGCCATAGGTGGCCCATTCGTTAAAAGGTGTGAGTGGTTTAATTTGTTAGCTTAATCGTTGAAGCTGACGGCTTGATGTTATTGGTGCAGATAAAGACAGCCGAGTTTATATCAGGCTGTTCGAAATATGGCTTAAATGCATTTCCAGCTCATCTTCTGTTTTGGGGAGGCTGTTCAACTCAAAAGAGAGCGGCTGGCTACCATTGAGCATGAACACTGAGCTCGCGCCATGATCATAGTGGAACCATTTTCCATTGACACAAAGATCGGTATAACAATTTGGTAATAGTTCCATAGTGCACCTCTAAATGTTACGTTTCAGTTACTGTTAAAAGAGAAAAAGTCATCAGTAGCGTGAGCCTTGCGGCATAACGGCGGTTTGCATTTGTGACTTAGCTCACTCTTATATGACCTGAAAAGGCGTAGGCACTCATTGATCTAAATCAAATCCAATGTAATTAGCGATTCTGATGACGGATCTCAGCAACATTAAAACCTAATTGAGTGGGTTTTTACATTTAAAAAAGATGAAACGGTGCTGAGCTGTCGGCATAGTAGCGTTATGTACTTCCTTACTGAGACTATTGCGCTACAGTTAGTATTGTCGCCATAATCAGGGGGCATTAAGCCTACGTTGTTACAGCGACTATCTAATTAGATTCCACTTATCTACTTTGATCTGAGTCAACACGTTGCAAGTCGAAGCAATTCAATATTAGCGTATGGGATAATACTTATATAAGGGGGATGAGTGGCGGATGCAAAGCTTATTTTACTGCTAAAAACCAGTATTACTCTTGGCGTGCTACTCATATTGCTGGGGATCTATTGCCATAACTTTAGTGCATCGGTAGAGGCGATGGGGGTAAATGGCATCATTATCAGTGCGATGTGCATCGCTTTTGGTATGGTGTTGTCATTGCCAACAAAAATGTATCTGACGTTTATTCTCGTTAGAAGAGAATCAGAGCAGCAAAAGCAGCAAGATTAGGCTTGTTTCGATTTATGAAATGGATTTAGCGTAAAACACCTATGGTAAATCATATGGCGTTATATTGGCTTTATGTTGAATGGGAGTAGATGAACGGTTAGTCGTATGAGTTCATCGTTGGCTCGCTTACTGAGCTGTAATACCACAGACAAACATCAGCAAAACTCACTGCAATCGCATCGACAATAATGTTCTCCTCGACAGTAGGTTCAAGATTTTTAATTATTAGAAAGACAAAAGATGAACCTGACGGTTTGCCTTTTTGATCTAGTCTGAGCAATAAAGGAAAATGTCTGGCTTTAGAAAGCCAGATTTTGGGCATCATAGCTTAAATGCTAAGGTTTAAATCTAGTCAGAGTCATTAGAATTTGAAGGTATAGATGGCAACATAGTTCTGGCGACCATCACCAATATTGGCCTCAAGATCAAATGCATGGTGCTTGGTTAAGCTCCAGTCAAAGCCAATCAAACCTGCATATTTAGTGATGTTTTCTTGGTCTATTGTATAGCTTAATCCCTCTAAACTCGGCCCTCCGCTGACCTCTGCATCTGACTGACTACTTGTACCTTGAGTATCCATATAGGAGGCTCCGATGTATGGGCTGATTATGCCCCAATTCTGAACCTGAAATGAGGTTCCTATCCGAGCGCTGACAAGTAGTGTTTCTGAATTGGTTCTATTGTCGTCGGTTTCACTCCAGGTGTAGCTGAAAGGTACAAGAATAAAGTAGTGGCTAAAACCATAAACAAAGTTGGTGGTGAAACCATAATTCCAACCTGAGTAATCTGGAGATATTTTTGGTAGTTCAATGTTTTTAGGAACGTCGTCGCAAAATGCAGGCGTGACCCGGCCGCCACAAACTTCTTCTATTTTTTTAAATATGGCGGTGGGAATTTTGACATAGAGGTCGGTAGAACCTTCGAAACGTCCACCATGGACTCCCACTTGCATGAAAGGAAAGATCCATGCTGCGGCGCGCAGTTGAATGCTGGCACTTTCAACATCAGGTTGACCAAAATCAATGCTATCGAGATCGAGTAATTCACCAATGTCGGTATCTTTATAGCTAAGCCTTAAGTTTGATATGCCTAAGTCTTGTTGGGAGTAATTGGGGATAATAGAAATGGACAGCGGCAGCGGTAAATCATAACCTTTTGCAATCACCTGTTGTCCGAAAAAGGGTAAGAATCGATCCCACTTCGCATTTGGGTTGCCGCCTTTACTAGGAATGATATCTGAGCGTTCTATTTCGTTGCGATTTTCTTGGCGTTTTTCTCTGGCTGTTTGTGCTTTGGGCCGTTCTATCTCTTCACTGGATTTGAGAGGCTCTGTCGTTTGAGCGACAGGTTCATCTGTAGCGATAACCGATGATGAAAATAGAATAACAAGTAAGCTAGCCAATCGATACATGAGTGAATCCCTTTTAAAATGCTTCATTAAAGGTTAAATAAAATCCGCTTTCAGTTGCACTTCTACCGTAGTCGACCCTTACATTCATTCTAGGCTGTAGCTCATAGCGATAACCTACACCATAACTGAAAATTATATCTTCGTAGAGCTGATTAGGGTTTTCTGAAATAGAGCCCATCCCAGTAAAAACAGTCATACCGTGTCTAGTCAGTTCATGATTGCTATCTTTAAATGTATGTCGATATTCAACACTATTCTCGATGGTGTTTTTATCGCGATAATGGCCTCTATAAACACCTCTTAGCGAGTCCTGCCCACCCAAGGTTGGCATGTCATAATAGGGAATGTCGCCCTTACTCCATTGAAATTGATTGTAAAAAGCTAATACTCGGCCAACAGCAAGAGAGTAGTAGTAACGGTAGTCTAACGCCAATTTTTGATAGTCATTATCGCTCCCTATTTTTTGAGAGTAAGCGATATACTCGAAACTCAGAAAATGACCTTTCCATGCATTAACAGAAAAATCTCGAGTATCCTTTTCCAGTACGATGCCTAATCCAAGCGAAAAGGGTTTATCTTTAAACTCTTGAAAATTAGGATCATCTATCGCTGTTTGTGGCAATGAATCTTGATTCGGTTGGTAGTATTTAATCTGTAGTGCGGGGCCAATATAAAAACCATATTCGGTTTCGAAGGTTAAATTACCTTGGTAGTTAATAAAGTTGTACTCATACAAGAGATCATCGGACGATTCCTGTGCTTCTCCAGCGTCATAACCAATGCCCCAGTAATACTCATTTTGCTTACCCATTGTGAGTTTACCTATATAGCGAATGGCATTATCATCAAAAAATAGATTTTGTTTGGAACGTAAGCCTAGCCCTACGCCATCATCGAGTTCATTGGCTATCGCGACTAAAGTGACACTCGAGCGTTGTAACGCTTCTTCCGCTCTATTGGTTGAAAAAGAATATAAAGCACCAGCCGCGAGCATTAGCCCTGTTTCAGGCATATAGCCAGGTCCACCTAAAATAGAAAACAAAGGTAATCCATTTTTGGTTGAATGGTCTTTTAATGCTTTTTTGTATTGATCTTTTTTATGCTCTAACTGCTCACACTGAGTTGTACAGTTATCTAACTTTTCATCAATGTCATCGATAGCTTTTTTATAATCATTAGTACGTTGGACGGCTTGCTCTTTTTCTGAAAAATATGGCAAGTCATTAGCAACGGGTAGGCTTTCAATTGAACTAAGTTCAGTTGATTGAGCAAAGAGATAAGCTGGGAAAAGGCAAGCTAGTAAAAGCTTCTTCATAAGGTCCTGTTGCAAATAAAGTCAAATAGGTGAGGGGAGACAACGCTAATGTTGATTAATTTGTTAAAAGAAAATCGCTGTTTCAGAATAAATATAGTGTAAACCTAGCATTTTACAAACCTGGTCCGTAGCGAGCATAGATAAGGCTTATATAGAGTCAGTGGACTTGTTAAGACGGTTGTTTTCTAGTCCAGCTAAGGCCTTTTGGTGTCTTATAAGCAAACTACATTCACGATATAGAAAGGTATTAGCAAATGTAGAACGTTGTTAGTTATGTTCTTTGCCCATTTACGAAACTTACTATTAACCACTGTCATTGGGTAAGTAGACGTTAACAGGATAGAAATGCTTGTTGATGCATTCTGGTTGCTGAGCTGTAGTGACGGTTTAGTGACCCTAAATTTTATCCTCTGTGATAATAATGAAATTGTCTGCTTATATGTCATAGTGGCAGAAACTCTGCGATGCACTTAATACAAACCAAGCCATATAGTATAAAAATGTAATGGGGATCCTCTGGAACAGTAGTTGTAATATGTTTTTACTAAAGGATTATGCTGTGAGAGTAATAATGGGCATGTTCCTATACAGCGCTTTTAAAGCATGTAATAACCTACTAAACGTCTAAAAGATATGAACAAAGCCTGAATGTATTCCATATTGAATTTCTTTGTGGCCTTCAAGTTAACTCCAATTTACTTGATTTGATCCACAAGTACTAATTTGTATTTTTTATGGATTACAATTTACAACTTTTTAATTTACGTCTCATAAAGTGACAGATAATTATTTATTTTTGATGTGATTCATTAGTCTGTAGATTGTTTGGTTAGTGATGTTTTAAATTACAAAATAGGGTGTTCTTAAAAGAAGAATTAGTTATTGATAGCACTCGGTTGTTAATCGCTTACTTTAGGTGATTATTATATTTATCGTCAAATGACGACCATATCGAAATCCATTCTAAAACGGCAAGGTTAATGATAGAACGACTAATCGCTGCAAATCCTAAGTGAAACGGTATGATGTGTTGTTGGAGAAGATAGTTGGGCTCAATGACCTGATCCAATGCAGGTGTATCGGACCGAATAAGTAACCTTACGCCTCATATTAATCTGTCTCAGCTTATAGGTTTAGCTTTATCTATCTGTTATCAATGATTTTATAGTAATTTATGTAAAAGCATATATTAGCTAGGCATGTTAGGTGGAACTTTGTACATAACTTGCCAATGTTGTCATATTTAATAATGTTTTACACTCAGTAATCAGTTAATTCTACCGAATGACTTACTGGTGAGAGTATGAAGAACGAGCAAGTAACAGGACTTTATTTTAATGAGAGCAACCATCGTATGTGGATTATGTATACACAGTTATACCCCGAACGTATCGATGGCGTAGACAGAGAACTATATGTGGGACTATTAAAACAATTAAGCAAAACTAATGGAACGCGTGATGACCTCTACCAATTACTCTTATTCAAAAGACAAGCAGAACCATGTGTTTTCGACGTTTTTGAAACATCTTCGTCAAAATAACGACCTGTCACAAGAGCAGCTATGTTTACACCTTAGGCAACACAGTAGTCTTTTTTATAACTTAGATACTATTACTGTTAGTCGCTGGGAGCGTGGTGTCAATATTCCATCTTTAGCTAAACAAGCCGAAATAGTTGAACTGTACGATAATGAACTCACTAGTATTTATAGCCGGGATAAACAGTTCTTAAAAGAGTGTAGCAATTTAGTGGCTATTCCTAATGCGCCGGAGATTAAATCAAGCCACCCCTATTACGCAAATGATGAGTATCAGATTAAAAATATTGATATTGAAGATGATAGTTTTTACTTAGTGCTAAAGATGATCCTACGTTATGAAGGTAATCCAAGTCTTAAATTAAAGCATCCTCTTGAAGATTTTTTTTGGTTGAAAAATGTAAAAATATCCATAGCAATCGCATTTAACGGTCAAATTGTTGGCCATGGTTTGTACCTTGAAACATCGGCTCAAAATTTTCTTGAACTAGTCAATATCAATAGTGATCTGAGTGAAATAGTGGCTAATTGCGAACACAAAGATCGTGACGCAATGTTAGTTTTGTCCTCCGCTGGTGCAACTAAACAAGTTGAAAACAGCATCATGTCGACTTATATCAATCAATTTTCTCAGCAAAAATATCTACGCTACCTCTGCTTTAGCATCTGTGATGAAGGGTTCATCAAAAAACTAAACACGGCCAAGTTAGAGCCGTTTAAGGTAAGAAATATGGAATTTAACGACAGAATGATTGCTATTCACTCCTTTCTATTAAGTCGCTCTGAATTGATGGCGAATCGATTTTTACTTAAGTTAGCGGTGATATCGCCGAAGCGATTAGTCACCTTTCTTGGCAATGATGAACAAGGAGGTCGCTCATGAAGATACTTATTGTTGATGATCAGGCATTTGTAAGAGAAACAATAAAAAGCGAGTTTATCCAAATAGCGCCTGAAGTGAGTTTTGATTTCCATGAAGCCGATTGTGGTAATAAGGCAATCGAGATGCTTGAACATAATAGCTTAAGTGATCTGCCAACTATCGAATTGGTGATAGCAGACCTGAAAATGGAAAATGGTGATGGTCTTGCCATTATCAACCACATGGCGACAACCCGTAGCCGTGAGATCCCAATAGCAATAGTCAGTTCTTCTGATAAACGAACACTTGAACTCATTGGTAATATTACTAACAGCTTTAGTTTAAATTTAGTCGGGGTATTTCAAAAACCACTGGATATTAGTGATATTTACGCTTCAATAGCAGCAAAAAAAGCCTTTCCACAAGAACCTGATATATCCGAAGAGATCACGCCTATTTGTAATGAGGCGAACATCACTTCATTACTAAACGAAGAGAATTTGTTTCTGTGCTATCAACCAAAGATAAATATAAAGACAGGCGAACTAGTCGGTTTTGAGGTTTTGTCTCGGCTTTGCATTCAAGGTGATGGGTTTATCTACCCTGATAAGTTTATCCCTTTGATTGAAAAGGCTGGCTTGAATTGTCAATTTACCAAGTTAGTGCTCAATCAGGCGTTATCGCAATGGCATCTATTTGAGAAACTTAAGAGCTATAGCTTATCCATTAATATTAGCGCTAATGATCTGTTATCTGATGACTTTATCAATTATGTAATTGATAAACATTTAACTAATTCTGATATTAAACTAATGCTCGAACTGACGGAGTCTCAGCAAACGATCAATCAAGATCGCTCCTTACAGGCTATCGCTAAGTTGATTATTAATGACATTCCGATATCGCTAGATGACTTCGGTAAAAGCTATTCCACTTTTGACCGGTTAGACAGTATTCCATTTGATGAAATCAAAATTGATAAAGACTTTGTGTCAGATCTTGATGTCAATTTACAGCACCAAGCCATTGTTGAGTCAACGATTGCTTTAGCCCGTAAACTTAATGTCAAAGTCGTTGCTGAAGGCGTAGAAACGTTATCGGTACTAAAGCGACTACAGATGCTCGGATGCCATATTGCACAAGGTTATTTCATCAGCCCACCCATCGAAGGGCGCTATTTAATGGCTTGGATTAATGAATACAACCTACAACACGAGTGCCAATATGTCAGCTGCTAGCCAAGGGATTAAAACTAAACTCCGTACTTTCTTTGCTCATTTTAATGATGATAGTCGAAGTCACCTCTATGGAGTATTAGCATTAGAATTGGATAACCTGGCTTTTGAGGCGAGTTTATTATCTAGCACTAATACCGTTAATATTTCGGCACAACTTCATAAGTACAAAGGGATATGTCGGTATTTGAAAATTCACAATGAAGCGCTATACAGCGATGAAACCAACAAAATTGAACTGCTCGGCAATATCACTTGTCTTCAAGGTTTACTTAAGGATATTGAAAGTGAAATTTAGTGGTCTTGCCCGCGTAGCCTTTGTCGTTGGGGTGTTAGGTACAATGCTGATTGATGTTGCGCTTTGGAATCATGGCCAAGAGGAAATGGCGAAGCAATACCAAAGTCGGGCTGATAAACTGTACGATTCATCTAGAGACATGTTAATCCAGCACCGAATTATGATGGATGCACTTCGCTCTTTTTTTAATGCTTCTGATGAGGTCACTAATGCCGAGTTTACGCTCTTTGCTAAAGACTTACTGAAAATAAAATCGGCAATTGCATTTACGTTGGGTCCAGATTTAAAGCCGAAATATATCTCCGACCCGGAATTTTATGATGTTATAAATTCCGAGCGTGCTCATACGGAACTTAATGGCAAAATAACTTATGAGGTTGAAGATTTTGCCACCATAGTTATCAGTATTGATGAGCCTAAGCAGCCCTATCTTGTTTATGCGGTCTCTCATAAAAGACTACAGCGAAAAATAGAAGAAAATAGTGATGTTTGTGAGAGGTTTACGTTAGGCGATAGGACACTTAGTAATCTCGAATGTCAGCGCCATGAAGGCAGGTTTTTAGCCTCGTTACTTGGGTTTCATTCAGAGCAATTTGTTGATGTACCAGAATATAATACCAGCTATCGTTTGTCTGTTGATTACATGCCCACAAAGAAAGAGATGCTTGAAATAGCACAACTTTTAGTCGTATTTACGTTGTTCGGATTGACGTTCTCACTGCTCGTTTCTTTGATGATTCAAAATCGTAGCGATAAAGAAAAGCAGCGTATTGAGTCAAACTCAAAATTGGCATTATTGTCTACACTCAATCATGAGATTAGAACACCGATTAACGCTGTTTTAGGTTATGCCAATATGTTAAAGGCACAGGCTTGTTGTTCAGTAAGTGGTAAAGACACACTCGATAAAATCATCTGGTCAGCTAACTTACTTAATAGCGTTGCACAAAACACACTAACCTACAGCAAGGCTAGCTCAGGAACTTTAAAGCTGCATTATGAAGAGATTAACTTTCCTCAATTCCTGCACAAAATTGACGATTATTATCGGGCGTTTAGTCATACACATAAAAAACACTTAGAAATGGAATTCTCTGGGGATATTCCTGAATTTATCCAACTAGATGACACGAAGTTTTTCCAGTTAACCACCAATTTTATTAATAACGCCTTTAAGTACAGCAGTGGAGACCTTGTGATCTTTAATGTCAAAGTTCGTCCATTGCCACACCATCTAGTGGATACGTCAGAAATGGGGAAAAAGCCTTTAGATGGCTTTGTTAGAGTAGCGGTTAAGGATTTTGGCAAAGGAATGTCAAAAGCATCAATGGAAGCAATAACAAAACCTTTTACCACCGATTTGAAATCATCCTTGGCGCTTAAATCGGGCATTGGAATTGGCTTGTATACCTGTAAAAAAGTGATTGAGAGTGTGGGAGGTAGTATCAGAATCCGCAGTCGTAAAAATCAAGGGACTTTAGTGATCTTCCAATTTCCTTTTCGGCTAACTAATACGTCACATGACCAAGAATTTGTAGTCGACCCAATGGTCAAACAGTACAATTCAAGTGTGAGTATTACAGCGGCAAAGGAGACTGATCAGCTGGCCTTAAATGCCAAGATTCATCAATCCAATGTAACTAACAGAAAACAGATATTACTCGTAGATGACAATCTTTTTAATTTAGAGGTCTGTAAGTCAATGCTCGAAAGTGATGGATACATAGTCACAACAGCTAAAGATCGACGAGAATCAATTAGTGCGTTAAATAACATTTATGGTGAAGCTCTGGCAGCTAGTGAAGCCCCCTCTCTTATTGTATTAATGGATTACATGCTTGACGAAACTGATGGTTTAACACTGATATCGTCATTAAGAGAGTTAGGTTTTCATCAGCCAAAGTATTTTATTCTATCTGCCAATTGTAAAGATGAAATACCAAAGTCAGCTCTGTTCCCTGAGATTACTTTTTTACAAAAACCACTTGATATCAAAACGATAAGAGCGCTAAATGACTCGAGTTTTCTCAAGCCATTTTGAAGTTAAAGCTAACAAAATAATATCTAGAGTTTCTCGCATTAGATTGACGTTGTGTTCATTCTAATTTAGATGTTCTATTGAAAATGCAGGGTCGATATAGGCTGTTGAATTTGTTGGGTTTGATAGCAAATTAAGATGGCTCGATGTGGTCTATGAAGTACGTTTCTTAGAGTATTATGGTCGCTGCTATTAGCCCTTATATGAAGAGCTTGGAATATCTGACATTCGTCGCGAGCAGACATTATCGATAACCTCTTTTTTAGAACATTCGGTAACCATGCTTTATTTCTCTTTTACGCTACTATTTTAAATTTCCAGAGGGAAGGTTAACTCATTCTCTTGAAATTATTGATGAATAAATATAGTTGGAGTTTGTTTGAATAATACTAAAGGCAGCCTGTTTATGGTTGCAGCAATGGCAGCGTTTTCCATAGAGGACATGCTAATTAAAGCGGCCGCAGAGACCACATCTCTTGGGCTTATTTTGTCGTTATTTGGCCTTGGTGGCATGCTGATTTTTATATTGTTGACGTACCGGCAAGGGCAGCGCGTTATTCATCCTGCTATATTATCTAAAGCAGTATTAATGCGGGCTGTTTGTGAGATTGTCGGGCGATTTTGTTTTGCCTTAGCGATTACATTAACGCCTCTATCGAGTGCATCGGCGATCTTGCAAGCGACTCCCCTGATTGCAATGATTGGCGCTGCGCTGCTATTTGGCGAGCAAGTGGGAGTTAAGCGTTGGCTTGCTGTGCTGGTCGGATTTATTGGGGTGTTAATGATTATTCGTCCAGGCCTTGCAGGATTTGAGGCGGCGTCTTTATTTGCGGTAGTGTCCACTTTAGGCTTTGCGGGTCGAGATTTGGCAACTCGTGCAGCGCCGCCAGTTTTATCCAACTTGCAGCTTGGAGTGTATGGCTTTTTCGTGTTGATCCCGACAGGGTTAGTCATGCTGATATATCAACATGAACCGCTACAAATCAATGGCACGGCAACGATACAGATTTTAGGGGCGATAGTGTTTGGGGTGATGGCATACAATGCATTGACCATAGCGATGCGTGCGGGGGATGTGTCTGTTATTGCTCCTTTTCGTTACACCCGTTTACTGTTTGCTTTAGCATTAGGCATTTTTGTATTTGGGGAGTCGCCCGATCTGCTGACTCTATTGGGCAGTTTACTGATTGTTGCCAGCGGCGCTTACACGCTTATGCAAACGCGAAGTGTGTTGAAAAGGAATACAGCGTAGATCTGCATGCTTGTAGTGAAAGGATCTGCTTCTTATTGAGGAGCAATGCGGCAGCGGTTAAATATAACCACTGCCGTATTGAATGACTTGCTCGCTTACTTTTAAGTATAACGTTAAGGCTGTTTTTTTAGCACGTTATCGATGTCTGCTGCGCTATGGCGCTCGGCGAGTTGCTCCCACTCTTCACCCCAAGTACGGTTAACTATTTGGCCACGCTTAACGGCACTGCGCTGGCTAACCTTTTTGGCCCAACGCTGAACGTGAGTGTAGCTTGAGACATCAAGGAATTCTGCTGCATCATAAATATTACCGAGTACTAGGCTGCCGTACCAAGGCCATATCGCCATGTCAGCAATACTATATTCATCACCCGCGATGTATTCATTGTTTGCCAGTTGTTTGTCGAGTACATCCAGTTGGCGTTTGGTTTCCATAGTGAACCGGTTGATTGGGTATTCGAATTTCTCGGGTGCATAAGCATAAAAGTGTCCAAAACCACCCCCAAGATAAGGCGCTGAACCTTGCAACCAAAATAGCCAGTTCATGGTCTCTGTGCGCGCGGCAATGTTACTCGGTAAGAAATGGCCAAACTTCTCTGCAAGGTACAGTAAAATACTGGCTGACTCGAATATTCTGATGGGGTTCTCACCAGAATGATCAACTAAGGCGGGGATTTTGGAGTTTGGGTTAATATCGACAAAGCCGGAAGAGAATTGCTCGCCTTCACCAATATTAATCAGATAAGCATCGTACTCCGCTTCGATAACCCCTTTTGCTAATAACTCTTCCAGCATAATAGTGACCTTTTGGCCATTAGGCGTTGCCAGCGAGTGCAGTTGCAGTGGCTGCTTACCGACAGCAAGAACGTGCTGATGTCTGCTACCCGAATCCGGTCTGTTGATGCTTGCCCATTGGCCACCATTTTCGCTATCCATTGTCCAAACGTTTGCCGGTGTATATTGGTTGCTCATAAAGTTTCCTGTTGGTTTAGTCACTATTACTTATCGATATGGGGCTGATTATCTAGATTAAAACCTTTGTGGGTAGAACTGTTGGTAATGAGAAAGTATTACATCGTCTAACTTAAATGTCGGTCGGAGGGGGATTAAACATAAGCATTTTTTAAGCATCTTGCTAGGGGCTGTTGATCTTTCACGGTTGTTTTTGCCGCCGTTTATTGGCTATTTTGACAAGGCGGAGGCTATGTCGTTTAGTCATTATCCACAAATAGCCTACAACAGCGTAAAAATAGCCAAGAAGCGCGGCCCTTAGGGTTCGTTTCAATGCTTTTAGTCTTTTATGACTAGAGTGCGTTACGCGCTTTCACTGAGACTGCTAAATCATCGCTCAAGCCTTGTACTCAAATCATTCTTCTTTACGGGAAAGAGTCGAACAAAAACTAAGCTCGAAAGATCAGCAGCCCCTGGTGGTAGGCTCAGTGTTAGCCTACCACTTGTTTGGCGGTGTTAAGCCAAACTCAAATAAATGGCAGCGCCACTGGCGATGAGCGCGAGTAATGGCAACGCATTTTGAAGCATTTTGGTTTGTAACAAGTTCCGATGTTTCTCTGTGGAGCACAATGTGTTTTGGGTCTCAGTTAGGGCATCGGTTAACTGAGTTACTTTAGCATCGGCATTCTGTATACCTTGACTCATTTCAGTGGTGATTAACTTTAGCTGTGCCATTGCCTGAGTTTGGGACTGAAGCGTTTGTGTCATTTGCTCTTTGTTTGATTGAAGTGACAAGGCCATTTCACTGCTGCTCTGCTTAAGGTGTTCAATGGCTTCAGCTTGAGATTGAAGCGTTTTTATCATGTGTTCTTTGTCTAACTGGAGTGATTGAACTTGCGCCGTTAAGTGGAGTATCACTTTGTCTTGTGACATATCTTTTTGCTGTTTAGCGACACTTTTTTGCTGTAATTCAACAATCAATTGTTGACGGTTATCCGCGCCTTGAATGATTTTTTGTGAGGTTTTATCAAGGTGGGCAATCTTTGCGCTTTGCTCGCTATCAAGGATCTCTTTGACCTCGACAAAATCATCAAGCTGGGTTAATTTCCGTTCATGATTTTCTATCTGTTCCGATTGCGCCAGTTGATAGCTAACCTGCTGCTCGATTTTAGTGACGATTGCGATCGCCGCGTCTTTTTGGTTGGAGTCTAATGTAAGATCATCTTCTTTCAGTCGAGTCATTTTCTCAACCAGTGCTTGATGAAACTCCTTTAAAAAGCCATTTTTTATGTTTTGCACTTTAAGGACGATCGTTAAAATGCTTTGAGTGACCTCTAAACTGGCGCCAAGATTTTCGATCATCGCGGCGAGATCTTTATCATTGCGGCCTGAAATACTCCCTAGCGCAGTCCCCCAAAAACCTTTTTCACTTATTTGAGTTGCCAGCTTTTGCACATCTTTGGTGGTTTTTAAGGCTGAGGTTAATTTGCCGAGATTACCTTCAAAGTCTTGATAGAAGACTTGGTACTCTTTCCGTTCGATTAATGTTTGCTCGGTGGTTACTAACGTCACTATTTTGTTCCTAAGGTAATACTGTTTAGTCTATCTTCAATGCTAAAAGCGCTGATGGCTTGATGCTGCTTGAGTGTTGCTGTCTGCGCTTTTAAATCAACAATCAGCTCTTTGGATGACTGTAGGTACTCTTCTAATCCATTGACTAAAACCATACTTTTTTCAGCGTTACTGACCAGTTGCTCACAGGCACTGACTTGTTGTTGGTAAGATAGTTGGGCGGTAAACTTGAAGTCGATAATCTTTTCGACAATCAAGGGCACGACCCCTGAAAGATAGTGGCTTGAAATACCAAAACCAATCGCTGCAATAGTGGCTGCCAAATAGGGGGCGAATGGGGTGATTGCCGGAAATAGCGCGATAAGATTAGCTTCAATTATCGGATCTAATGCATCCCAAATAACAAGACAGCCACTGGTTATAATGGTTTCTGAAATTTTTTGAATCAGCTCCGCTTTGGAGAGGGTTTTCGCACCTTTATAGAGCTGCCATGCGGCGTAACCAAGGTCAAAAATGTTACGTGCCAGTTGGTACACCTTGCGTATTGCACTGGCAAAAGCATTGACGATGAATTCAAAAATGCCTTTGAGTAAGGTCCCTGGATGTTTAACTATATTCTCAATGACATGCCAAATTTTACTGAATAGGCGTTTGATGCGTATTTTCAGTTTGTCCTCGCCACCACCGACGATATCAACTAACTCATCTTTGAGGGCTTTAAGGCAGGCTGTGATCAAGCTTTCAAGTACTGACCAGCCGACGTTACTGGCGGCTTCCTTTGCTGCACCAGCGGCTAAACTCGCAGTACTGCCAGAGGCATCTTTCATCTTCTTGGCTTCAATGTTTGAGCGTGTGCCTTGCTCCTGCAGTAACTCCTCGCGTGCATTGACCTCTGGAGCTGCCTCTTTAATTAGGTGAGCTTCAATGGCGGCTGCCGTTTCTTTTGATTCGCAGCTGATAAATTTTACCGTGCAGCCCTCTGTTAGCTGGTCACTCAATTTGTATTGCTCGCCACTGTCGAGTTTTTGTTTGTTTTCATTGAGGTGGCCAGCGTGCCAGCGGCGACGAATATTATTGCTATCGCCGACATAAACAGCAGAGTTGTTTTTGTCATAAACAACATAAACTCCGGGAGTCGCCGGCACTTGATGTAAACCTTCCGCAATACCATTTTTAACGGTGAACTGACCATCGAACTGCATATCTGATAGTGATGATATGCCGTGCGATAAGCTCTTAGCGATCATCTCTTTCCACGCCACACCACGATTTGCAACAGCCATCACAGAGTCGCTAGAGGTGGCGTTTAATGTGTCGGAAATCGAGGTGCTAATCGTTGCCTTATGACTATTGGGTAGGGAGTTGTTTTTGTTTCTGGCACCACCGACAAGCTTACGTGTGACATTATCTATTGCCTTATCGACAATGGCGTTAGAAAGTGGCGATAAAGTATGTGTGGTGTTGGGAATGGGAGAGTCATTCACTTTGTAAATCCTTGCTATACGCTTCGCGAGTGCTGGGCTTGCCTTGGCAAGTTAGCGGGAATGGCCGTTATTGACTGGTCATAAAGTGCGTTTATTGCTTGAATCCTGCAGTAAGTAAGCTCAAGGTAACGTGATGAGCGATAACGAGGATTTCAGACAATGAAGTACGTACTGTATTAATTGAGTCTTAACATGATGAATTGAAATTAACATATTGTATTTACTTGAAATAGAGTGTTAGCTCTCATTATTAAGTTAAGCTTAATCGTTTGCTTATTTTTAGTGCGGTTGTCGTTAGGGAAGGACACAATAAGGGTGTTGTCATTTAACCGTTAACAAAGAAGGCCTCTGTCATCAGACCTTCGCTTATATCGTGGTGATTGTTTAAGTTAGCCTACTTTGTCGTAATACCGCAGGCTAAGTGGCAGGAATTCGCGACGGTATCTATTATTTTTCCGCTCCGTAAACCGTACACCAGTCATTTTTCATATCAATTAGGTGCCAGTTGCCTTTTTGCTTGGCTTCATCGAGCGCTTTGTCTAATCGGCCAACCGATGAGTCACGGTCATACTGCCATTCACGTTCGCTATCAGTATGATGCACTATCATCGCCATGCTGGGACTATTTTGGCTCGTACTCCATTGCAACATGGCATGATCACCATCGGAGTTACCTACGGCCAGTATGGGTTTTTTACCGATCACTCGTTGAATGTTCTCGACCTTTACCTCCTTATCATTGTTAGACACTAGCGTGCCATTTTTAACGAGCAGGGTATTGCCGTCGATTTTCACGACATCATAGCCAAAGCTGCTACCAATGACATTCTCTGTTGGTATGCCGTAAGCTTGCTCTGTCCATGCACGCATAAAATCAGTACCACCGCCGGAAACGATGTAGTTGCTAAAGCCGTTGTCTTTTAGGTAAAGCAGCATCTCTTTCATTGGCTGGTAGGTTAAATCAATGTAATGTCGATTAAAGCGCTGATCTTTGCTCTTGGTCACCCATGTGTGCACTATCTGTTGAAACGCCTCAATTGTTACCCCTGTATGAGTCGCTTGCAGCAATTCAAGTAACGCATGGTGATCGGCTTTCATGAGTGACTCTAAATCGTCTTCGAGTACCCATTTAAAGGGCGTTTTGTTTTTCCATTCCGGGTGGTTTTTTGCCAGCCCTTTAATCTGTTCAATCGTAAATACCAGCTGGTAGTACATGGGTTTTTCAGACCATAAGGTGCCGTCGTTATCAAATACAGCAATTCGGTCTTCTGGGGCCACATACTGCGGGCTTTTAGGATTAGTGACCTCTGTTACGAAAGCTTCAATTGCTGTTCGGCGCTCGCTTTGTGCCCATGAGGTTAAGACACCATCACTTGCCTGGCAATTCACGGCTAGGGCGGGGGTTGACGAGAACGTTAGCATGACAAGCAAAGATAGAGATTGAAGTTTCATAAAGTAACCCTTTAGTTTGAGATATGCCCAAGTAAACAAAAAAACGAGCTAAAAATAATAGGTAAAACACTCATTTTATGATGAAACTAAAGCTCTAAATCGGAATTAAATCAAGTAGCTTGGTAGCTTTATTTAAAACTCAGCCGCTATTGTTATGCAACTCAGTTTAAATCCTTTGTCAGTAGCGCTAAAATAGCCACAATATCGCACTATAAGCGTGGCTATTGAGATCGGTTGCCTGCGCAAAAATGAAGAGAGTATAAAGATGAATGATGAACAAAGTGTTATCGATAGCTTAGCTGAACTAGAGCAATTTTTGCTGTCAGTGGAAAATGGTGGTTTAGGTCTTGCGGGTATCGAGGGCGTTGGTATGGCTACCAATAATGCAGACGGTCGCCATTTTGTTGCGGTCTTCGATAATAAGCACAAGTTATTGCATGCGCGCTGGATAACCGATGATATTTTTGCAACGGGCAAAGATATGGTGCGCAATGGCGTAAAAGGGAAGCACTAATCTAGTGTTGTCTATGAACTACTAGCACTTTATTTCGCGTGCCTTATATGTATTTAGCCCAAGCCCTAACGGTTTGGGCTTTTTTGTTTTTACGGCGCGAGAAGCTAAGGGCGTAGATCGGGTGAGGTCATCTCTGTCATGCTATTGATTAGCATGTTTTCGATTGGCTCTTTGGTCATGATCCCGTCTGAAACTGGCAATAAGCTGGTGATAGTAACGATATCTATTGGGTCTGCCACTTGAGCGAGCAATTCAACGACTGCCGTATTCAAAACACCTCAATAATGCAGAGCAGTGAACTGCCCTGCATTATTGTTAGTGACTACTTACGTTTATTTTTAAATATGCGGCGATAAAATGTCAATACACTAAACAGTAGCATCATGCTGCCAATGACCGAGATTGATGTGATGAAGATGACATAGCTCAAGGGCATGTTCAGAGCATCGTGTAGCGGTCTCACAAAACTGGCCACTTTGCCTGAAAGTGGTCTGTCACTAAATTTTAGCGCGTCTTTAAGGGTACCTTTGTCAAAGTTCATCGTCATGCGATCCGCTTCTCGTAACCACACATCACTATGGCTATCAAATCGATAGCTATAGCTAAGCTCTGCTGGTGGCTCCCCTGCTATTGGCTTTTTAGTGCGTGCTTTACTGATGGCGACTAGTTGTGACTCAGGCCAAAGGTTTTGTGCCGTTTGCAACTGGCTTTGCCAATCTCTTACTTGACTCTGCGGCAAGCTCTGTTCAGTTGATGATTTAAGTGTACCAGTCCATAAGCTCTTATAAGTGATTAAGAAACCACTAAGGCACAAGATGAACAGTGGAATAGAGATGAATAAACCGAGTTGAATATGGCTCTTGAGTAAGCTGCTTGAGCGTGTGTTTTTGGGGATACTTTGCGTTAAACGGAAACCTTTACGCACTCGCCACCAGAGGTAGATCCCCACGAGTGTAATGATGGCACCAACGAGTGATGCCCAGGCATTAAGGTATTTTCCAAAGTCACCGAGTAGGAAATTTCTATGTAGCCAAAAAAATGTACTGTACATGGGGACTTCGGAAAACTTGCGAACTGACAACTCATTTAGCTCTGCATCAAGAGCAATGCTCATCCCTCTCGCTGCGGCTTGAATAAACGGCGTATGTTCTGTTGGGAAGCGAACAGTGCTTATTTCTGGGTAACGTTCAAATAAAGTGGCTGTGATCTGTGCTTTTTGCTCAATAGACATGGCAGCATACTGTTGGTCTTTATCATCAAGGCGTTTAAGCATATCCATACTGCCAAGATAAACACCGGTAGTTAGTACCGTTAGCATGGTAATACTAATGAAAAAACCAACCCAATTATGGAACCATTTTAACGTTGAAACGACTTTCATTATTGTACTCTCAAATCGGTCTTAGCAAAAAATACGCGCAAGACACCTATGGTAAATAGCTTACTTTTAATTGTAAGAACGGTTTGATTTTAATCTGATTTTATACCGAAAAAACAAGTAAACCTTAAAGTTGAGAATAGTAATCAATATCACTAACGAGTTCAATTAAAGAAATGTAAAGACAGGTGATATCGCTAGCAGTTTGAATGTTTAACATTGAGAGGTCGATTGTTTTGTGAGGGGGCGGGGGGATTTTATTCAGGTAAAAAAATACCGCTGTTGATGATAAGCAGCGGCATGATTATTGGCTCAGTCTGAAGATAATTAGATAATCGTCATCACGTCTTTTGAAGCCAATCGTGATTTTGGCAAGTTAGCATTATAATCTTCATCTGGGTGGTGGTAACCGATGGCTAACGCCACTTCACAGACATAACCGCCCAGTTCATCTTTAAACATTTCACCGATAAGCTCACTATCAACACCTTCCATCGGGGTTGAATCGATACCAAGGCGGGCGAGAACATGCATCGTGTTACCTACGGCTAAGTATGTTTGCGACTTAGTCCAAGCTTCATTGTTACCTTTTTCGTCAGTGTTGAGTGATACAAAGGCAAAGCCGCCAAACGCTTGTTCTCTATCTTCAGGTTTGGTGCGACCATCTTCGATCCCCTTATCAACCACTTTAGCGTAATCCTCACGAGTGTAGCTTGGATTGTGTGCAAACAAGATGATATGCGACGCTGATTTTATGTGTGGTTGGTTAAACTGGAATTTATTGGCAAAGGTGTCATGCATGCGCTGCTTTGCTTCATCACTCTCGATGACGATGAATTTCCAAGGTTGAGAGTTAATTGAAGATGCCGATAGGCGCATTGCTTCATAAATAACATCAAGATCTGTTTGCGGAATACGCTTTGATGCATCGTATTTCTTAGCTGTGTAACGCTTGTCTAAATCGGTAATGATAGGGTGAGTCATGAAATTTTCCTTTTGGTGCGAGTGATATTGGACTGGCACCATTAATATTGTTTGTCAGTTGGGATTAAAAAAGCGTATCAGCCAATTTGAGTCATTTCATTTAAGCTAAATAGCTCTATGCAACCTTCTGTGGCGGCAATGTAATCCGCTAAATGGCTATTAGCCAAGTGTGTTTGCAAGTGCTCACGCGATTGCCAGTTTTCGTAAAACACAAAATGGGCTGGATTTTCATTGTCTTGGTGCAAGTCGTAGTTGATGCAACCTGCTTCAGCGCGGGTAATTTCAATAAGCTTGATTAACTCAGCTTTGACTAATTCGATGCTGTCTGTTTTAGCGATGATGTTCGCTACGATAGTGAGCTTGGTCATGCTGAACTCCTGTGTTTAAGTCTAACTGTCATTCTTGGCAATGCATTTGATACGTGCTTTCTATGCGGTGCATAATAGCGCTAACGATTCAAAACAAAAACAGCTTAGCTTTTGAATTATTATCAATAAAAAATTGATAATATGCTTGTTTGCAACCAACGCTATTTAAATTTAAAAATGGGTATTACTTGAGGATAGCTAAATCAGAGGATTTATCTGCCAAGTCTGACCATAAAATTAGCTGTGATGTCTGTAGGTGATGGTTGAGAAAGTTGACGCTGTAGGCAAACTCGTCAGTAAACGGATCCGCTAGTTCTGAATAGAAATCTCAGTAATATTACGAAAACGAGGCCTTATAAGGCCCCGCTTTGTTAACCACTTTTTATTAAAGGAATCGATGAATAATATCTATATCATTTATTAGATTTAGCTTCAGCTTCAGCTCTAATATCCATTATTGGCATTACGCCGTTACCCATCATGGTACTTGGCAGTCTTCCATCCCAAGCTTGCGCTTCGGTTAACTTTACAATCAGTGGGTTATTTTTGAGCGCTTTAGCTTTTGCTTCAATCGCCTGTGCCTCAGCTAAACCTTTCAGTAATATTGCTTTAGATTCAGCTTCGGCAATTTTCAAAATCCCTTTTGCCTGAGCATCTGCAGTGTTTACTGCTCGCAGTGCTTCTAAACGTTGACGCTCAAGCTTATGCTCCTCTGCTGCTGCAAGGTTTTTCTCAGTTTGCTTTATCTCTATCGAGTTGATGTATTTTTGCGGCAAGATAATATTCTCAATTTGAATATTATCAACCACGACTGGAAAGCCTTCCATCTCTTCAGCCAAGCGTTTCTCTATACCTTGTATCGCACTGGCTCTGTCTTGAATCAGTTGCTCTGCTTCAAATTGAGGAATGGTATCTTTTGTCGCTGAGCGAAAACGTGGGTCGAGAATACGTTGTTCAAACTGGGTTAAGCCGCCATAACGTTTAAATAGCTCTAAAGCAGCTTCTTTGTTAACGGTCCAGTTAACCGAAACCTCAATCGTGACGGGCATCTGTTCTTTAGTGCTTGATGCCATTTTTTCGGCATTTTTACGGGTACGAACTTCGATCAGCTCAACGGTTTCGATAAATGGGATCTTGAAGTGTAAGCCTGGATTTTGTTGTTCTTTCGCTTCTCCGAAGCGCTTAACAACACCCACATGCCCTTCAATTACAATAAAGTAAGAGTTAAATAAGGCAATGATAATGAGCAGTATTGGTAGAGATTTTACTATTGAAATTGATTTTAAAAATGCAAGTGGTGACGGTTTTAACAGCGACATGTTAGGTATCCTTTCTAAATATGCGCGGCAAAGATACCAGTTAACTCTATGTCATGAAACATTTGTTTGTTTTAGGTTGCCAAAATGTAGTGTTGATTTGCAACTGCAATAAAAAAGGCCAAGTTACTTACCCTTGGCCTTAATCGTTATTTGGCTAATCTAAGCTCGCAGTACGTTAGCGCCGATGCATCATACCTAGCTTAGCGAAACACTATTTGTTTGATAAACGCATATATAACGAGTCTTTTAATTCAGCTCGGTCATGCTTTAGTTGGTGCATGGATTCATCATCTATTGGTGCGCCATTTAATTCCAGCACTCGGATCTCTTTATCCAATGCGTTGTAGTGTTTGGCATCTTTATTAAATGCTGCATCACTTTTACACCGTTCCATAATAATAGCCTGGTGCTCAGGAAACTCATGGAGCAGAGAATGATCTTCGCCTAACATAAAAACCCCTTAATCTTATATGAGTAAATACAATCTTAACCGGTTAAGTAAAGTCAATTGTTTGATTAAATTCAAGTCGATAAAGACAGATTTTACGCTTTAGGTATACTGGGGAGGTGACGTAATGATAAGTGAGTTCAAATGAATGAATTAGTGCCTGAAATTAGTTTCAGAGATACCAAGCTTCCGGATGTTGGATTTGAAGTTATTGAGCTCTCCAGCTTGTATGACAGAGTGGCGGCAGGGGAGATAAGCTTTTTTGGTAAACCCCACAGGATAGATTTTCATAACCTGATCTTCTTTACTGGCAATCAGGGGGATCATTTCGTTGACTTTAATACTCTTCAGGTAGAAAAAGGCAGCGTCGTGTTGGTCAATAAAGGTCAGGTACATGCGTTTGATCTCACCAATAAACCCGCAGGCAAGGTGGTTATTTTTACCGATGAGTATTTAGATAGGGTGGCAGCTGCCATCGACATCAAGATTTTTGCACCCACTCATTTAGTGAGCTCATATCTGCAAAACTTTAATTTATCTACAGAGCAAGCACATTCATTAGTTAGATTGATGGAATTAATCTTCACCGAGTACGAGTTAACAACTCCTAATATTAGTTATCTACAGGTGTTGTTTGCGGCACTTCTGACTAAAGTCAGTGAATGTAGACCTGATATTTATCGCCATCAGATGACACCGACACAAATTAACTGTTTTGATCGCTTTACTGAAACATTAAGTGACGCCTTTACTCATACGCGAGATGCTAAGGCATTAGCGTTACAGGTTGGGACGACTTATAAGACATTGAATAAAGTTTGTAAGATGGCGACGAATCGTACCGCTAAACAGTTGATAGACTCTTATACCATCTTAGAGGCGAAGAGACGTTTGTCGATTGATAACATACAGGTTCAGCAACTATCTGATTATTTAGGGTTTGATGAGCCTACTAATTTTGTTAAGTACTTTAAGAAGCATACTTTAATGACGCCAAGTCAATTTAAACGAAACACTTAAGGTTCAACATTTACCATTTTACTGCTTGATTTTACCTGCTGAAACCTGCATTCAAACCCTACAATGGCTCCGAATTCAATTGTTAGGGATACACAATGAAAACCCAATTACTTGCAACACTACTGGTGAGCAGCAGCTTATTGGGCGGTTGTTCAAATCTTTCTGCAGAATCGGAGTCAACGATGAATATTTCAAATAAAACTAAAGCGGTAGCGCTACTCAATGCGATAGAGACCGGTGACAGTAAAGCAATCTCTTATGTTAATGCCAGTGACTATACACAGCACAATTTGGCGATTGCAGACGGTTTAGCAGGTTTTGGCGAAGCGCTACAGGCGCAGCCAAAAGGGAGCGCTAAGGTCAATGTTGAGCGTGTATTTGAAGATGGTGACTATGTTTTTACTCATACCAATTATAATTTTTTTGGTCCTAAAGTTGGCTTTGATCTATTCCGATTTGAAAATGGTCAGATTGTTGAGCATTGGGATAACTTAGCTCAAAAAGCACAACAGGCTAACCCAAGTGGTAGAACGCAGTTAGATGGTGTAACGACAGTATTAGATTTAGATAAGACGGCAGAAAATAAAGCGCTAGTAGCAGGTTTTGTGGAAACTATTTTGATCAACGCTGAGTACGACAAGCTTACAAAGTACTTCGATGGTGATCATTATCTGCAACATAACACCGCAATTGCCGATGGCGTATCTGGTTTAGGCCAAGCGATTGAGGCGATGGGGCAACAAGGGATCACCATGGAGTACGATAAGGCTTTTAAAATATTAGGTGAAGGTAATTTTGTGTTAGCCATTAGCGAAGGTCGCTTTGCGGGAAAACCTACCTCATATTATGACTTATTCCGTATTGAAAATGGCAAAATTGCTGAGCATTGGGATGTAATGGAAACCATTTTAAACAAAGAGCAATGGAAGAATGCTAACGGTAAATTCGGCAATCTATAGCGGTTAATGCTTTATAAAATCTGCTTGTACTCCATGAGTATAGGCAGGCTTTATGCTTTGATTTTATGTGTAAATTAGATATTATTTATCTTTATAGCTTTCTGCATTAGGAATATAAACTTAAGTAAAATGAACTAAATACCTATTTATAGGTACCTCTAAATTAGTAGTTAGTAATGATCCTGCTCACAGTTATTAACACAAAAGTGTAATCATTTAGCAACATTGTTCTAGATCAAGTTATCAAGTTGTCTTCAGCTTTATAACAATCCATAAGAATGATGAAAACAAAAGGATTACAATAAATGAAAGTCCATGCCCTAACATTAGCCGTACTTGCAAGTTTAGCTTCTACTGCCGCCACTGCCGACACCGTTGATCCACTAAAGAAAGCTTTTATTGATGACTCAAAAGTTAAAGTCCAATTCCGTCTTCGATTTGAAGATGTTGATGTTGCGAACGTTGACCAAGAAAATCAAACCACTTTACGTACTCGATTAAACTATCAAACAGGCGATATCTATAAGCTGTTTGCTGTAGCTGAAATTGATGATGTTCGCTCTACGGATAATGAGCCACTTATCGCCGACTATGCCTACACTCAGATTAATCAGGGGTTTATTGGTTATAGAGGTCCAGCTGAAACACTGGCTAAGTTTGGTCGTCAACGTATTTTACTTGATAATCAACGTTTTGTTGGTGGTGTGGGCTTCCGTCAAAATGAGCAAACATATGATGCATTTTCGGTAAAGAACACGGTAGTAGAAGGGCTTACTGCTTACTACGCTTATGTTGCTACTGTTAATCGTATTTTCCCTGAAGGCTCAGGTAAAGAAGAGCATGAGAACGAAACTAACCTCGTTAACATTAACTACTCAGGCTTGGATTTTGCAAACATCACCGGTTATGGCTACTTAATTGATAACCAAGATGTTGCTGCATTCTCTAGCGATACTTATGGTATTCGCGCCACGGGTGATGTGAAATTAGATGCGCTTAAATTGAGTTATGAAGCGGAGTTTGCACAGCAATCTGAAGCGGGTGACAACCCTGTTAGCTACAGTGCTTCTTACTATAAGTTAGGTGCGGGTATTAATTTAGCTAGCTTTGGTTTTAAAGCTGGCTACGAAGTCCTTGGTTCTGACGACGGTAAGGCGGGTTTCATCACTCCACTGGCGACTCTGCATGCATTTAACGGTTGGACTGATAAGTTTCTATTCGGTGGTAAAGGTAACTGGGACAATGGTCTGGTTGATGCTCATGTGATTCTGACGGCTAAAGTCGCTGGATTAAAACTATTGGCTAAATATCACAAATTTGATTCAGATTTTGGCGATATTGATATGGGTCAAGAGTGGGGCGTAGCAGCAACGTATCCGTTTGCAAAGCATTATAGTGTAGGTGTTAAATATGCCAGTTTTAGTGGAGCAGACGAAGGTTATAGCTTCTCAAATGATACCGACAAGCTTTGGTTAACGTTGCAGGCTAAATATTAATAACTGAGTATTTTGCCGCTGCGGTATTGACTCGTTAGCTATATCAAGTCAATACCGTTAGCAGCTCGGACTCCCTTCCAAGCAGGAAAATTATTTTATTCCTGCTTTTTTTCGCTTTTTAAAAGCCGAAATGCACGGATGAACAACTTTTGGAAATACGTTTGGGAGCTGAGGTCTATGCGCTTTAGCCTATTTATTATCCGTGTAAGTAGGCACAGTGATAAACTGTTAAAAAAGTGTAGCCAAGTTGTAAGCGGTGTTACTATTGCGACAAGTGTTTTTTGTCGAGTGCATTGCTGAGTGTGGTTTTTGTCATTGAAGCTTAAATCAATCTTCTGTCTATCTATAGTGAGTCTACTGTCACTCACTCCCGCCTTTGCGGCTGACAAAGTATTGGTTGAACATGAAGTTCAAATAAAAGCTAAGAGTAAAACTGACGCAAAACAGAGCTCGCCTGTTGCTGACAAGAATGCTAGTGAAGACCCCATCGATCCCTGTTTTAGCCTATCCCAAAATGATCATGCTATTGATCGTGCTTTTGATTACCTCAATACTAAGTTTTGCCAACCCGCTATTTGGTTCGACACTTTTTTTGTCGATGACAGAGTTGCGGATGATGCCAGAGCTGGCACCATTATTCGTTGGTTCAATGATTTCTCTTTTTATGAGAAAGAAGACTTTAGTTATCGAGCCAATATCAGTGCACGTTTAAATTTACCCGGTGTTAATAAACGTCTCAAATTGGTATTGGAAACGTCGGATGAAGATGATCCGTTTGCTCCCTCTAAAGGGCCTAGTGCAGAAAGAGAAACGGAAGTAGGCCTCCGCTATGATTGGTATGCCAAAGGGCGCAGCAGCTTTAATATTCAGGCCAACTTTAACCCTAAAGTGGAGGCTCGGTGGCGCTATATTTATCCATTATCGGAAAACACCATTACTCGATTTACTCAAAAGCTGTACCAAGACAAGAAGGTCACTGGTGAATCCAGTGAACTCGATATTGAACATTCATTTAATGAAACTTTCTTGGCCCGCTGGAGTGCTGTAGCTCAATATGAATCTCGTGGCATTGGTTGGGAGTTAGGCTCGAGTATCCAGCTTTATCAACATATTAGCAGCAAGCAGGCAATTAGTTATCAAGCGGCGATACACAGTGTCGATGAACCCTATTACTACATTAAGGACGCAAATGTCGGGTTAACTTATAGACAAAATTTTGCCCGAGATTGGCTGTTTTTTTCGGTGACGCCAGAATATAACTGGAGTAAAGAAAATGCAGAGTCTGAACGTATTAATCAGGTGATCATCACCTTAACGCTAGAGATATTATTCCACAATGTCTGACGTCACAGGGTATAGACGGTTATTAATCGACAATAATAACAGCGTCAGATAGTGTTATTTGATCGATTACTGACTCTGTTTCCATTACTGCTTGTTGCTGTGTTTGTTCTGCCAAAATAACTAAGCTGTCGGTATAGGAAAACCCATAACCATAACCGCCTTCGGTTGTGACGCCATTGCCAAGCAGATGGGGATCACTTAAGTGATCACTAAAATGATAATCACCTGAGGTTATCGTAGTGATTTGCATCACGCGATAACCTTGCTCATTTAAGGTTTCAATCGCTTGTTGCAGATCGTTATTGAGTCTTTCGGAATCGATTTTACAGCTTGAGTATTCCCACTGTGAGGTTTTGGGGTTAGCGGCCCACATCTCTTCACGCTTATCGGTTTCGATTTTTGCAAAGTAGCTCTTTACTAATATGCTCTTTTGTTTCATGTGCCTACAAATTCTCATTTTGATTAGTACTCTAAAGCTATCCTATTTTGAACAGCGTAGGAATGGGTAGCGTAATGTTGAGCTGTATTTTCTGTGCTCAGGGCGTAAATAAGCCACCTTCGCCTGATTTAATATCGCAATTTTGATCGATAGAGTCACAAGGTTATGTTTCGGCATGTTCAAGCTCCACAGCATATGATAAATCAATACATTTATTTTAACGCTGGCTTTTGCCAGTAAGCATTGGCACTTTTTATTGCTCTTTAAATTCAAACGCAGTTAATAAAGGCCTATTGATTTAACCGCCTATCAACGGCGTTAATATTCATTAACTCCCCCCTCTATTAGGAACGGTAAAAAGTAAAATATCTCCTACCTAAATTTGTCATAACCGCAAGCCCGACTTTGGTATAACACATTGTTACTTGACCGCACTATGGATGTGATTGACACTTGAATAACAATAATTACCCTACAAAAATGGATTAACATAAAATGCTTATTTTCTTTATTTGTATTGCGCTGTTAGTGCTCGCTTACAAGTTCTACAGCCCTTTCGTAGAGCGGCAAGCTGGGATTGACCCTAAAGCTCAAACGCCTCAAGCTCGTTTTGAAGATGGCGTTGACTACGTAAAAGTACATCCGGTAAAAGCTTACTTAATTCAATTCTTGAATGTTGCAGGCGTTGGACCGATATTTGGTCCTATCTTAGGTGCATTGTATGGACCTATAGCGCTGGTATGGATCGTGCTGGGAAATATCATAGGCGGTGCAGTGCATGACTACTTCTCCGGCGTTTTAAGCATTAAAGAAGACGGTAAAAGCCTTCCTGAAATAGCGGGACACTATTTTAATATTTATTTCAAAGGTGTGATGCTCGTTTTTACCGCGATGTTGTTATTCTTCGTTGGGGTTGTGTTTATCATGAGCCCAGCGGGTCTGTTAAGTAACTTGGAATACTTTGAAGGTACTATTTTTGCCAATAATACTTTTTGGGTATTAGCCATTTTAGGTTATTACTTCTTAGCCACTATGCTGCCTATCGATAAAATTATTACTAAGCTTTATCCAATCTTTGGCTTATTGATGATTGTTATGACCGTCTCTATTGCTATTGCACTGTTAATTAGTGCGCCACAGCTTCCCGAGGTTGGTGATATTTTTGCCTATTTTGACCACAGCCATTATAACAACGATCTTTTAGAGCCTAACCCTGACGGTTTACCAGTGTGGCCGCTGCTATTTGTGACGATCACTTGTGGCGCTATTAGTGGTTTTCACTCAACCCAAGCCCCAATCATGGCGCGCTGTTTAACCAATGAGAAGTATGTTCGCCCAGTCTACTATGGTGCGATGATGTCTGAAGGTATTGTGGCTTGCGTTTGGGCTCTAGCGGGTATTGCAGCGTTCCCAGGTGGCTATATTGAACTTAAGAGTATTCTAGATATAGGTGGCCCTGGTCTTGTCGTGAATCAAGTTGCTACAACTTACCTCGGCGCCGCGGGTGGTATTATGGCGATTATTGCGGTTGCAATATTCCCTATCACTTCGGGCGATACGGCATTCAGGTCATTACGTTTAACCATTACTGATGCATTTAAGATCCCGCAAAGTATGCGTAACCGTTTACTTTTAGCCATTCCTATCTTAGTGATTGCCTACTTCATGACTAAAATTGATTTCTCATTGATTTGGCGTTACTTCGCATTCTCAAATATGTTGTTGTCTACCAGTGTGCTTTGGTTAGCGACTAAGTATTTGTTTGACCGCGGAACGTTCCACTGGATAGTGAGCTTGCCTGCTATTGTGGGAACCAGCATCACTGTGTCTTACATTATGACAGCAGGGATTGGTTTAGGCTTACCTCAATCGATGAGCCAGCCTGCAGGGCTTGCAGTAGGTGTCATTTGCTTAATAGGACTGATTTTAGCCCACCAAAAACGTAAAGTGGCCACTGAGTCATAGTACAATCGGTGTGACCTTTAAAGGGACTGCAATTGCAGTCCTTTTTATTATTGTTTTTATTAATCCTTAATTTTGGGACTGCTGTTAAACTGGTTATAGATTATGGCATTACCTTACTACACGGATAGTTGATTAGAGGAGTACAGCTTGAAACTCGCGCTATTTGATTTTGATGGCACGCTAACCCATCATGACATGTACACTCGTTTTATCCTTTATTCAGCAAGCCCCATTCGCTTGGTACTTGGTTCTGTTTTCCTTTCCCCGTTATATGTTCTTTATCGGTTGCGGGTTATCCCAGCGAGAAAGCTAAGGCCTTTAGTCAGCTACTGTGCTTTTGTTGGTCGAGATAAAACCGTTATATCCGCTCTTGGTAAGCAGTACGCACTCAATGTTATCCCACAATCAATCCGTCCTGAGATGCTAGCAGCGCTGAAACAGCACCAAGCGGATGGTGCTCAAGTGGTGTTGGTTTCAGCCTCGTTAGATCTCTATTTACGCCCCTGGTGTGAATCAATGGGAATAACGCTAATTTGTAGCGAAATGTCTGTTAAAGAGGGGACCTACACCGGGCTTTATGTGTCAGGTGATTGTAGCTGTGATATGAAAGCAACTAAGGTGCAAAACCAGTTCACGTTAAGTGATTATGTTGAGGTCTTTGCTTACGGAGATACTCACGAAGATCTTGCTATGTTAGCGATAGCAGACCATGCCTATATGAATGGCATCAAAGTATAGGCTTTGAAGCTGATCGCACTGATGACTCATTGCTTGATCCCAGCTTTATTTTTCGCCGCTATTAACGCAGGCTTCTACGTGAACAGTCGAAGGGCTGGTGATAAGTCATCTTATTTTGCATTCCAAATTCATGATCATCAATATTGAATTATGATGGCATAGAAGCCAGATTTAGGAGGTTGAATAAGGCTGGAGGTGTCACCGAGGATGCCGGAGCTGGTAATGACGAGTACTGTATTTCCATGAAGAGACCATGGACGATGGATATGTCGTTAATGCAGGCGCAATTAACGACCTTGAACTCTGTCACGTCTCGTTATGCTGAATCCTGCATTTCGAGGTTGTTTGAGCATATAGGTATCCGTAGAACGGGAATTTCACCATTAACTTGTTATTGAACAGCAAAGCATCAAGTGAATATCGATGCCTTGTCCGTCAATAGTACAACAACAAACCATGTTTGCTTTATGCGGCAATTTGAATCAACAGATAACGCTATTGCTTACATTTCTTCGGTCACAGTACAAAGGCCTATTACAGCATCTTCGCCGTAGACTTGTACTGTTGCGCGTAACGCGTGGTCAGCTACCGGATACTGACTGTATAATAAATAAGTAGGCGTTTCGCTAATGTCTTTACCATCAACGCCATCGATTCTATAAATGTCGCTTAGTACAGGTGACTTGTAGCTACCATCAATCTTAACTATCGACTCATTCGAACGCAGAATATTGATATTCTTCATGGTGATATTGTCACCACCGGATACTTTGCATGTTAGATCACTTGCATGCGCCATACCTGTAAGTGCTACAGCAGCAAAAGTTGAAGCGAGTAGTACTTTTTTAAATATGCTCATTGGGTGTTGCCTCATTATTTATAATCAGTTTGTGTTTGCCGTCGTTAGCTTGCGTGCTGAACAAATCATGGCAACAAATAATAGAATCATGTAGAAATATTGACGCTGACTCTTCAGCTGTCAAGCTGTGACCATGTTGTTTTGAACTATGCTAGAGTGCAATGATTGACTTATCAAGCCCATGTTTAATGATCAATGTTTGTTTTACGGTACTTAAGCCACAGCGTCACTGTCCGCATGCTTTGCTCATATTGATGTTTCCGGCAACACATTGAAAAATTGGATCAGCCAAACTTTGATAGATTAAACTGATACTGCTAGCATAAAGATGGAGTCAATAATCAGCAAACATTATCTTCGTAAATAATGTTACTGCAAATATAACTAATCACATTATATTTACCCCTGTTCTGTGAGCAATGTCATTAAGAAATCTAACCTAAATCCTATATATAATAACCTATAAATAGTAGGGGTTATGTGGTGGTTCCTCTTAGGAAGAGGAGAGTTGTCTGAATCGATAATGATGACATAAGTGAAAGCTGGCTCTGGGTTTATTGACTTGAAGCTTAGGGCTGAAAACGTTTGAACGGCCTATCAAGGTTGTTTAGCCTGCATAACTTGAACTACGTGAGTTTATAACGGTGAAATGAGCTCTATTTGGCTTTGGGTCATGGATCTTAAATTTAGCACAAATATTGAATTCGAATAACGAATCCAGCTATTTAATGAAGAGTACTACGGACGGTGGAAATGTCGTTAATGCCGATGCCATTAGCGACCTGAACGCTATCACTTCTCGACATGCTTTGAAATTGTTTAGGCATAATGTGTAGTATCGGCGCGATGGACCCTAAATTCAAAAATAAGGACTGTAGCCGGTATTGAATTTCAGACACAAAAAAGCCTACACAAGGTAGGCTTTTTCGTTTTAATTGGTGGCCCCTCTGTGACTCGAACACAGGACCTGACGATTATGAGTTTTAGCAAAATCGAATATACCTAGCTATCTTCTAGCCTAATCTCCCAGTAGATCACCTACAGAATTTCATAAACTGATGCCACTGCTGACGACGTTGACGGATTTAGTTTCGACGACGCCGTCAGTGAATGGGTTGAATTTTTGGTGAAGAATGAGTGGAAGTACCGGAGAGAGACCGGAACTGAACAGGGGAAATCACTTATCCTTCTAGCGTAGATTAGACCAATCCAGAAGTTTGCATTGAAATAGCTTCTCCCAAATCATATCTTTTATCTAATTCAGATTCAGCCTTCTTTTTACAGTCTAGCCTGATGTCTTCAAGTTCTTTTTCTGAGTGTAAACTGTACGTTTTGTTTTTTTTCAATTCACGTATAGCTTTATTGAAATTGGCCTCAGACTTTTCAGATATTTTATCAATCCATCTAATATGATCTAGTCGCAGCGTTATTTTTGAATTAATAACCTGTATACCATCATCTTGCAGCTTTTTGGTTTGCTCATCGACGCAGCCCATGAAGTCACCTAATGAGATCCCGTAGCCAATGCAAAGATGACTCAAATGGTAGATCCCTATGACAACATCGCCATTTTCAATCTTAGAGTAAGCCGCTTTTGTTATATTTAATTCTTTAGCTACTGTTTCTTGGCTTTCAGGGGTTTGTTCAGCTTTATTTCGATCACCGCCAGAGAGTAAATATTCCGCACCATATAGCCTTAATTGCTTAAGAAGCACAGCAATGACCGTTGATACACTAGTTTGTTTTTGTAGCTTAAAACTGCCCATCTTTCTACTCTACTTATATTGCTACGGCTGATTGAGTAATTCTACTCAAACACACCTCAAAACACAACTTATCAAAAAGTATCATTTTAAGATTTATTTAATAAAGTTGTTGACCTAATTTTTTATAGGTGTATATTGCTCCTTATCGGCATAATGTGTCGTTAGGGTATACTTTTCAAAAAGTGTCTCTAGCTCTTTAGCAATTTGGTAGTAATGCTCTAGATTTAGAGTTCTGCGTTCAATGTCGATTTAGTACCTCAATGAGCATACTCATACTCATATTCGTGCTTATTAAGGTGCTGTATTGACAGCATTATTCAATTAATGACAAGAGAGGCAGAACAATGAATTTATTTAAACACCTAGAAAAGCAAGCGAACTCGGTATCAACCTTTAAGGCTGACTTACCAGTCAATAGCCTTGCGCTAATGATGCCGTCAGATGGTGTTCCATTCGTGGCTAAGTCTAACGTGCAACCTATCTTAGTAATTGAGGAATATGAAGAGGACGGATTCAAGTCTACTTATTATGTCGACTATGAAATCGCTAAATCGTTACCTAAGAAAAAGGTAGCTTCAAAAGTACTGCATATATTACAAACTGATGACAGTGAAGTTCGCTTTGTTTTATTGAACCATAAGGTCAGTAATTCATGGAACAGATCGAAGTTAGAAGCAGTGAAAATGAGTGATGAAGGGAAGGTTATTTCAGTTACACGAGATAGAGATGCCGGTGTTTATGCTCCAATGATTGAGCATGACATCAACCTATTCGATATTGACATGGATCTAGTTTCGACAAAGTTTGATGAAACGTTTGGTGGTGAGTTCTATATCGACTCACTAGACCATCCAGTAGTGAAAAAGCTGCTCGGAAGTGAAGGTGAGCTCGTTGATGTTGTCGTCGTCGACGATAAGCAATCTGAAAAGGTTGAGGGAACTGTCGACGACGTCAGCAATACTCAGGCTGAAACCTATAAGAAAGCAACAGTGCTTGATGAGAGTTTGGACTTAGAACTTGATGAGGGTTTGGACTCAGAACTTGATGAGAGTTTGGAGTTAAAACTTGATGAAAGTTTGGACCTAGAGCTTGATGAGAGTTTGGAGTTAAAGCTTGATGAAAGTTTGGACCTAGAGCTTGATGAGGATTTGGACTCAGAGCTTGATGAGAGTTTGGAATTGGATGAGGAGGATGACGAAATTGAAATCCATTTCGATGACTTAGCTGCTTGAACAACTATTGCTAGATACGGGTTAGGTAAGTATAGCTACTCGATAAATCGACAGGTAACTTGTCATTTATCGAAAGGTCGCTTACCTGATCATCTTATTGAGCAACTAAAGCAATCAATTATCTATGCTCCGAAAGGTGTCGTGAGTCGTATTACTCGACATACAAACCACCTGAAGGGCCGAGAAAGCATTCGGATGAACCAGTCTGCAATGCTAAAGAGAATTGATAAGTACTCAAAGTCAAAATCAGGTACAAGTCAGTTCGTCGCGAAGCAATATAAAGGAATAGTTGATCGGCTAATTGTTGATGTTGAGGGGTGTTGGCATCGTCCGTATGTTTCAGCATTCCACACTAAAACAGGTCGTGATCATTCACTTGGTTCAGCTCTGAATCAGGTTCCGAAAAGGTACTGGAAATCAGTAATTAATCCACCAAAAGGCAGTGTCTATGTCCTTTTAGATTACCAACAACAAGAACCTATGATTGCCGCTTATCTTGCGAAGGATCAAGTTCTTATTGATTGGTATCAGCAGGGGGATATTTACGCGCAGTTGTTGCAGCGCATTGGCGGAGGATTGGATCGTGAGCAATGCAAGCAATTAATGATTGGTCGCTTGTATGGCATCGGAGCTAAATCATTAGCTGAAAAATTGAAGATGTCAGTGGGCAAGGTGCAAGCTTTGTTCACTGACTTATCGAAGGTGATTCAACCGATAGAATCTTTTCTCAATAATAACGCAATAAATATTCGTAAAAATGGAGTTGCCAAGTCACTAGATTGGCAGCACATCATCTCTGATCTTGATGGTGATCTATCTCTACGAAACTGGCTTATTCAGGCAACAGGTGCAGACATTATGCGTCGCGCTTGTATCAAGCTTGATGAAAGCAATATTCCGCTTCTACTGACTAATCACGATTCGTTTTTAGTCAGGCTAGATCTAGAGCAATTCCAAGTCCAATTAGATCGCACGACTCAGGCGTTACACGACGCCGCCGTCGACGTTCTAGATGGTTTTTCACTGAAGGTAGCCGTAGAAATGCAGTTACCTTTCCAAGATAAATTATTAACCCGGAGATAAATACAATGTCAGAGAAGAGTGTAGTAAAAGATTTTTTTGAGGATTTCACTAGCGATGTAGTTAAGCAGGATGATGCTAGTAATCCTTATTTGATTAAACAGACTGCTGAATTGAAACAAGCCATCTTATTGATCTCTGAACCGGGTGAGCAGCTGCTCCGTAAACGTGCGAAAGCTCATGGAATGCGCTTAGTCGGTAGTGCAGTAAAAGAGGCTAGAGAAGAAGTTGAAGCCATAGCTTGGGAGCATGATCAATCACGGATTAAGCCTCAGATCCGTTATGGCCTATCACCCAATTCAGATAAGGTAACGATCGATTTGATGAATAGTCAAATTGTTCAGCTAAGTTCTGCTGGGGTTAAGGTGCTAGATGTCATGCCTGCAAGCAATGAAGATCTGTATTTCAAACGTCCTACTTTTCAACTGCCAATGGTGACTCCAGCATTACCTTGCGATAATACTAAGGAGGAATTGGCGAAATTACGGAAATACATAAACACCGATGACAGTACGTTCTTCCTGTTAGTGGCCTACATTACCTACATCATGGCTCACCCGAAAGCAAAAGGTGTCCCGTATCCTATCTTGATGATTCAAGGTGAGAAAGGTTCAGGCAAAAGCTTCTTCTGTAATAACGTGCTCCGTGGCTTATTAGATCCTAGTGCTATAGGAGCAATGGCACTTCCACAACAAAGTGACTTCGTCATTACGATCAATGGTATGTCTCTCGTTGTCATTGATAACTTGAGAAAATTGACGAAAAAACAAAGTGACTTACTGTGTACTGTTGCAACTAAAGGCACAATGCCTAAACGTACGCTATATAAAACGTCAGAAGTGACATTGTTAGAATTACACGCACCTTTAGTGCTGAATGGTATTCACGATTTTGTGAAGGAGTCTGATTTGGCTTCACGTTGCTTGCGTGTGAACCTCAACGCAATGAAGGAAGGTACTCGTCGCCCTGAGCTAGAACTTAAAGCCGAGTTAGATACTGCGATGCCAGAGATATTTGGTGCTCTGTTGACACTAGCGTCTCAAGCATTGGCTGAGTTACCTAGTGTTGAAGTGATGCATTCTGCTCGAATGATGGACTTCTCAAAATGGATTGGTGCGCTAGAACGAATCTGGAAATTGCCGGAGGGTAAGCTGCAAAAGGTGTATCAGGGGAATGTGAAGGCGTTAATGGCCTCTGGTATGGCTGATGATAGCTTAACCATCGCATTTACCCATTTACTCAAAACAGTTCCAAGTGGTAAGGCTGTGAAATACTCGCCATCAGACCTGCTAGATAAGCTCCAAGACTATGAAGACGGTATGTATTTGCCGCGAGGTGCAGCAGCGTTGTCATCCAAGATTAAAGGCCAAGAGTCTAGCTTGAATGCCAACGGTATCTACTTCAAATTTGGCCGTGCTGCTGAACGATACATAATGGTTTCAGCTAAGCCATTGGTGTAGATAGTTGTAAGTGTTGAATCGAAGCCCGTTCTTAATTGAGCGGGCTTTTTTTTTGTTCTGAATTTGTTGACGCTGTCGTCGGGTGATTGAACCGTCGACGACGACAAAGTTTGTGGATAGTTAGTTTACTGCTTTCAGTTGAGGAGCTTTAGGGCTATTTACAAAGGTATTCTCTTTATGTTTTTTCCCACTTGTAATACTTTGCAGCATAAAGAATGGGTTGTTAAATGTAAGAGAGGAAAGCTCATCTCTAGGTAATTTCAGTTGATTCAAAATTTCCAATCTAGATGTGCTGCTTGCTCTTATTTTACTAAAAATCTTTTGAAATATTAGTGATGTTTCACGATTCTTTAAACCTTCAGGTTCACTTTTCCTACCGTAATGACTTGATAGCTCAATGTTAAGTTGACGATAGTGCCACTCAGAGGAAAGTCCTAAATCAAAAGTTCTTCTAATTAACGCGGCTAAAGATACTTTCCAGTGTTTTTTCAATTCTAATAGTTGGTTAAGTGATGGATAAGAAGGAACTGTAGCTAAAATACTACCTTTTGGCATAAGAAAAGCAGAGGCAAATTTATCAGCTTGTTCTTCTGCCTGACGTCCATTATTAGATGCATGTTTATGTAAAACTAAATGGCCTAATTCGTGTGCTGCATCAAAACGACTACGCTCAGGAGTTTTCATTGTATTAAGGAATATGAAAGGCTTTTCATCTAGCCAGAATGAAAAAGCATCAACTTCAATACAGTTTTCAGTAAGGGAGAATACTCTAACTCCTTTAGACTCCATAATATGAATCATATTGGATATCGATAATTCACCTAAGTTCCAGTGCTCTCTTAACATTTGAGCTGCACTCTCTGGTTCCGCAAAGCTTTCATTACTGCAGTCTAAAATATCGTGTTGACGCAAGTTAAAGCGGCTCTCTAACCATTGATTGAACTCGACAGCTAAAGTCCCAGCGCTCAATGCAGCATCTCTTTTAGAGGCACTAAGCTTGGTCATCGCTCGGAAACTAACGCCTTCTTTTACTATTTGTTCTGGGTTATCTGAGTAGAAAAATTCAATGGGATAATTGAGAACTTCAGCTATGCGAATGACTAAGTTTGAGTCTGCCGCATCTAAAAGTCCCTTATTTTCATATGTAGATAGGGTTCTTGTCGTAATTCCAGTTCGTTCGGCTAGCGTTTTCTTAGTTAGCCCTCTTCTTTCTCTAGCAATTTTTAGTCGTAAGGAGTTAAACATTATCTTTACTTATTTCATCGATTTCAAAGTCAATATCTTCGTTGAAATCTGGTTTTATACTAATAATTTCGTCGCGTTCCATGTCAATAATTATACGGTTTTCAAGATCAAATCCTGTTACATAACCTTTCTTATCGTACGAAATTGGTCTTGTGAGTTCAGCTTTTAGCATATTGTTACTTTTGTCAAAGTTGTGAAGAAGAAACCAAATATCACAGTTCAGTTTATTCTTTGGATTTGACAACGGAAGTAATTCAGGGAAAAGATCTAAATTAGGCGCATTATCATAATTTAGGCCAAATAATTCAAGAGTGAAATCGCCTTTATCAGTACTGGATTGTGGGACTCCTAATGGATTACCCGTTTGCTCACATCCACTACATAGGTATATCGCTATAGCTTTATTTTTATTGATAGTTAATTCAACATTTCGTGTAGATTCTTTTTCGTAGCCTGATGACTTTAATAGTTCTCGTAGTGCTCGAACAACGTCACCGTAAAAATATTGTCCACCACTCGTGACTGGGTTATTTTCAGTCATTCTTTTTCTTGCACTGAGACCGCGTAGCAAAGCTTCACGTACATGTATTATGTTGGATACAAGATGTTCTTTATTGGTATCATCATTAACTCTACCTTGTTCTAGGTAGTTGTTAGTTAGTGCAGAATTCATATCTTGCCTCCAAAGTGATTTCCTATATTGTAACCTCGATCGAGGTAGGAAAACAAGAAATGAATGCTTTGGTTTTTGAATTTTTGTTTCCACTACCATTCTTCACCAAAAATTCAACCCATTCACTGACGGCGTCGTCGAAACTAAATCCGTCAACGTCGTCAGCAGTGGCATCAGTTTATGAAATTCTGTAGGTGATCTACTGGGAGATTAGGCTAGAAGATAGCTAGGTATATTCGATTTTGCTAAAACTCATAATCGTCAGGTCCTGTGTTCGAGTCACAGAGGGGCCACCAATTCTTGATAAGCCGTATGGAGAAATTCATGCGGCTTTTTCATGTCTATAAGATCCATCCTGTCTATCTCCGGTATTCTCCAATATCAATCCGTTTCAAAATCATCAGTAAAATCAATCACCAACATTCATCTCCATAACCCAGATACTTAATCCCATTCAAATATTCAAAACACCTAATATTCATGTAATAACTAGGCAATTCCAGCATCAGTACCTTACTCATTAAAACCAATGTCATTCACCCATAAATGCTGGCAACTATCGTCGGCGTCGTCGAACTACTGCAATTTTGAATTTACACTCAGAACTCTAGGCATTAGGTAGATAGATAAGTCGATAGGTTCAGTGAATACTCAGGCCCTCAATAGTAGAACCCAATCAACTAGTCCGTAACGAACGATAGCAAGCCGCAATGTAATTACACTCAATACTGAGACTCTAAGGTTATAGAGGGCGTGATGGTCTAGCTGGATAGCTCAGGGAGATAGTTCAGGCTAATAGTTAACTGGATTAGATGGAGTTAGCTCAACCGTCGACGCCGACAACAAATCACTTCAAAAAAATAATGGTTGGACGCTAAATTGAAGGTGAAAGACCGGAATAGGACCGGAGCGTCGTCACCGTCGATGAATGGAGTGAAACTAGGATTGATTGAACTGAGTGATACCAAGGGCTAGAGGATGATGAATGGGCCAATCTAAGTAGAAAGGCCCAGCGACTTAGGATTTAGGTTAAGGTGATTTTTGTGATGAAAGAGCGTTTAATGTGTTGATTTGTTGTGATAAAGTGACGTTAATTGGAAATGTAGATCAGATGTACCCAATTATTAGTGGTAAACTAGTTTAAAAATAGAATAAATATCACCATACTATTTGCTCATGGAATCTCATTATGTGTGAAAAGATTACAAGCCTAAGCCAATTTATGGAACATGTGGAAGCATTTCCATCTGATTTTTCACTGTCCCGAGGTCAATCAAAAGATTACGAACTCTTGCCTTCCGCATTACGCTTAGATTTGGGCACACGAAAATACAGCAAGAGAGCAGTGAATTGTTTTCTAAATAATTTCAAAATCAACTCCCATCAATATATGACTTCCCCGTGGGATGTTAAAAATGAAATTGAATGGATGTTACATGCTCAACATTATGGAATTCCAACTAGATTAATGGATTTCACTTCATCGCATATAACATCTCTTTTATTTGCTGTTGAAAAGGCATTTTCAGATGCAGATGAAACTGATGCTGTTGTTTACTTCCTGAATCCTGAAGCCTTGAATAATAATAATATACAACAGAGTAAAATAATCACTGAATACGATAACAGTAATTTCAATGAATCTGACGGGCCTATTGTTATTAAAGCTAGAAAAATAAATCCTAGAGTCAATGCCCAGCATGGTGTATTTGTTTTATTTCAAGATGATGATAAACCCTTAGAAACAACAGAAGGTATACTAATAAAATTAGTGATAGATGGAAGTAAGAAAAAAAATATTTTATCATCACTCCATAGTATTGGTATTAATTTTACCCACATATATCCAGAACTTTCTTCTGTCGCAAAAGATATTGTTATTCAACAGGATATCCGTGATTTTCTCAGAGAGGATATATAATGTTAGATCAATTTAGAATTAATCCTAAAAATAGTGATATCAGTCTACAAGATATAAAGCCTAAAATTGATAAAGGGTTTGAGTTACAAGAACTAGATTTTGAAACTCAAAGCAGAGATGAAGCTATAAAATATAGTAATGCGATTATTCTTGCTCCCGATTATCAGCGAGAGTATAGGTCTTCAATTGCTGATGAAAGTTCACTGATCGAATCTATTTTACTTGGAATCCCTATTCCTGCAATATTTTTTGCAAGTCGTAAAGTTAATTTGGTGCCAGTTCTTAATGTTGTTGATGGACAGCACCGCCTTCGTGCTTTTTATCGTTTCATGAATAACGCATACGCTTTAAAAGATTTAAAAATACTTAAGACTTTTGAAGGTAAAAGGTTTAAGGACCTTAAGATTGATGAAGTTCACATTTTCAATAGTACAAATATCTCAGCAGTTATTTTTCAAGATTTCCCGGGTGAAAATTTCGAGCTAGAAATATTTAAACGATATAATCAAGGGACGAAGCCACTAACTCCTCAAGAAATAAGACACGCTGTATACTCTTCTCGGATAAATGATATGGTTAACACTTTTTGTAAAGAAACATTAGAATTAACTAACAAAGATGATAACTACCAACTGAAAATAGCATATGCAATATCGAAAGAAAAATATCAGAAAAAGAAAATTCAAGAAAGTATATTTGTTATATTAAGTATTCTTGAAAATGGTATATCTCAAAGGTTAAATAAATCACCAGAATACGCTGAAAGCTATATGAAAAGTAAAAATGAATTTGAAAAAATGTCTGTATGTGAAGAAGATATAGTTAGAAACTTAGAAATCACAAAGACTCTATTTACAAATTTCAACCGATTAATTAAAAAACTCACAAGTAAAACAGTGACACCTTTTTCAAAAGAAATATACGGTGTGTCGAGTCGAAGCAATAAGTTTCAAGTGTCAATATCGATGATACTTTCTTCGATATATCATGATATATCTAGCAAAATAAATATAGATGCTTTGTTAGAGGATGAAGAAATCCTACGTTTTCATGAAACGATAGAAAAAAACTTGATTAATAGCTATCTTGAAGATCCGGATTATAACGCTTCGACAACTAACCCTATAGAAATAGAAAAGCTTACGAATAAGATATGTACTGAATTAGCGTATTAAACACATGGTGTAAACATATATTAACTTCATGATATCAACTTCATGGAGTTACTCATGTTCAAAATCACAAACTGGAAAAACATACCGACACTACCAATCAATCCTGCCTTATTAAATCAACTAAAACAACATCTTCAATCACCATTTAACGATGAAAATGAAACTCAATCGATATGGACTGAACTCGAATGTGAGCTGTGGTTGATTTCATCACTTTCAGACATTTCTAGTGTCGGCGTCGACGGAAATTCAATGACAACCAGCAGTAGGAACCTACTTAATTTTGCTCTAGAGAACATCGAATTTGAAGATGAGCTAGAACAAGATTACTTACTGACACTTACCATCTTAAATAGCTCTGGTCAGGGCCTATATCTACTGATGCCTAAATCACTAAAACCTGAGCTAATGGATGCTCTAGGAGTTATTCATGAACTCTAAAACGAATAGAAAGCAAGATACGAAGAAACCTCAGCTACCTAAAATCTCTAAGGACATAACGGCTCAAGATAGCACTGTCATATCAACTAAAGAGAATACTAAGCCTGAATTGAGCGGCATACGTAAAGGTTCAGCCCCTAAGATCAGGAATAGTACTCAACTCATTCACTATGGCATCGGTAAAAGTAACGGTACTGATGTATTGCAGCTCATATCTAACACTAACAACGGACTGTTTTCTGACGAGCTGATAGCTATTGAATCAATACAAAAATGCCTCTCTGGTTTAGCTAATGGCTCAACGTTCACCTCTCGAATATTCCATTCACTATTTAAGCAAAAAAGTAATAACAATGCAGGATTCCTCGGTGCTGTACTTAGGTAAGAGGGAATACTGAAAGTGGCAGATAAGAAGTTATTCATGCATCAATTAGTGGTTCAGGCTGATGACATAGCTGTAAGTCTAATCGAAGGTAATCTAGTTGATGATGTTGAATTGGATACCACTGAGAAATCCATAAAGTAATACCATTTACATCTAATCACGTTTTAACCTCTATTCAATCAAGCTAGGGATCAACATGACTATTCAGATCAAAACTGAAGGCTTGAGTGTACCTGTAAGTCAATCACTTACGGCATTACTTACCAAATCACTCAACCACAAATCAATTGAAAATAAGCTGAGTATCGACGGCGTCGACGAACTAGATATCCCCGACGTCACCGTCAACACTTACTATATAACATTTAATTTTCGCTCACCTGACTACAGTGCTGAATATGGCGGATACCACCCCGTAGAAATTAGTATTGAACGTAAAGGTGATTTCTGGCTATTGAGTTACATCACTGATTTTTCCTATGTTGGTAGTGGATATTTTGCGGAGTTAGCGAAGGATGCTGATTTTGATTTCACCCATGATGAATTTCAATCTCAGTTAGGCATTACTAGGCTAAGTGATGCTGCTGAATTCTACCTAGTCTGGGAGGCTAACTTCCTTGAATATGCCACTAATCTAGAAGTATTTGAGCTGACTATCACCTGTCATGACTAATGCTCACGATTCCCCCCAATATTCAATTCCTAATACTTCCCCTTAATACTTAATCACTAGGGAGACTCATGAAATCGCGTAAATTTAAATTCAATAAGCGCCAAATGGATAACCTACCGCCAACACTGCCCGATAGTCGAAGTAATGAAACTGAATATACCGACGAAGGTTGTTCAGGCTTAAAGCTCATTGTGAATAAACAGGGCCGTAAGCGTTACCTATTTCGTTACACGATTAATGGTATTAAGAGATCACTTCAGCTAGGTGAGTATCCCGCATTAGATATCCCCATGGCTAGACAGATCGCTAATGAACATAAAAGGGAGTTAGCCCTTGGTCATGATCCTAAACAACTCAGGGATGAGAAAGAGGAGATTTTAACTTTTCAACAATTCGCGGTTCAACATTATCTACCTTATGCTCGGGTCAACAAGCTAACGGCTGGGAGTGATGACAGTCTACTCAAGCTACATTTCTATCCACAATGGGGCTCAAAACCACTGAATAAAATTGGTCAACATGACATTCAAAAGCGACTCGATGAGTTGTTAGTTAACCGAAAACCAGCAACCATCAATCGCCTCAGAAGTCTTGTGCTTCGTATGTTCCGGCTAGCATTAGAATGGGGTTTTGTAGATAAGCATCCTGGTACTTACATCAAAAAACTCAAGGAGAACAATTTAAAGCAACGATTCCTCAGTAAAAAGGAGGTTACTAAGTTCATTACGGCCTGTAATCAAGAACCCAGTAGAACCCAAGGTAACGTCCTTAAGTTTGCCCTACTGACTGGAATGCGAATGGGTGAAATATGTAATTCGAAATGGTGCAACCTAACCGTCGACGACGTCGGTGATGGGAGCCTTTTTCTACCCCATACAAAATCGGGATTATCTAGAACGGTACTACTCAATTCATTAGCCATGGGGGTCACTGAAGAACAGAAGCATCAACGTATTGCCGGAAATAATTACATATTTCCCGGTGATGCAGAGGGAAAACCCATTAGTCATCCTAAGAAATCATTTGCCCGAATCAAAAAAGTTGCAGGTGGATTAGATGGGTTACGTATCCATGACTTACGACATTCGTTCGCCTCAATCTTGATTAACTCAGGTAATGCCACTCTATACGATGTTCAGCATTTGTTAGGGCATCAATCACCTCAAACGAGTACTCGCTATGCACATTTGGCCTCATCAAGATTAAGAGAGGTTAGTGCTAATGTGTCAGATCTTGTATTGGAAGCAACCCAGTAACAACCATCGTCTATTCACCATCAATATTAAGGAAATACTATGCCTGTACTTTTCACTAACCCTATTTTTGGATTGGGTTTCATCGTCGGTTATGCCATTTATAAAGAAATGAATAAGGAATCATAATATGCCAATACCACTAATTTACTTCGGATATGGGGTTGTAATAGGGTTCTTGTTTGCGGCTAGAGAAGAGCCTAAAAATAGTAGATCTAATACAGCTTAAATATTGATATAGGACACGCACTAGGATGTAAAGTAATCTGGTGCGTTTTTTAATTGTTATACCTACACTGAGGTATTGTTGATACAATGTTCTTTTACAGTCAAAGCGTTAAGCATAATATGAAAATTAAAAATATAGCGTTAATACTATTTACAATTACTTTTATTGGTTGTGGTGGTGGGGGAACATCTGCCCCTGTTGATCCTGTTGATCCTGTTGCCCCTATTGCCCCTGTTGATCCTGTTGCCCCTATTGATCCTCAAACGTGTACCCACGATGATACAAGTGATGGTGTTTTAGTTGATTCAGTTCAAGATCTTCGTGATGCTTTAGTCGCTGCATCCAATAATGGTCAAGATGACATTGTTTATGTTGCATCAGGTTTCTATGATGTTCATGAAACAATCGAATATGATGCACAAGGTGCAGTTGATGAAAAGATCTCAGTATTGGGATGTGGCTCAGCAGATGTTGTTTTTGATGGCAATGGTGAAGTACAGGTTTTTCATTTCAAGAAAGATGGCGATATTGGCGATGTCGACGATTGGAATAATGAAAAAGAAACACAAACTGCACCATTTGCATCATCTGAAGTATCGGGAATAACTGTGCAAAATGGTTTTTGCTATGAATCTCAAGGATGTAATAAGCATGGACGTTCAGGCGGAGGCATCTTAGTTGAAAGTTACAATCTTACAATGCACGATGTTAACTTTACCAATAACTCAACTATGACTGAAGGTTCTGCAGTTAAAGGGGCAATTGATCTTATTATTAAAGACTCGCACTTTGGTGATAACTATGTAGGTGGTATCTTCGGAGGCACTGTTTCAGCATCAGGTTTAATTGACATTGATAATACAACCTTCACTCGCAACAATTATCGTTCAATATATCGCGGTGTTAGTGCATATGTTAATTCATGTCAAGATCCAGTAAATATTAGCAATAGTAAATTCCTTGATAATTCTGGTCAAGCACTCGCTGTATTGTTCTATGGATGTGAACATGGTGAAGACAGTGAAGTTAATATTATTAACTCTGAATTCACTAATAATACTACCCAATACTCAGTACTTAATGTTCATGGTGGCGATGTTAATTTAATTAACTCAAAGTTTGATAATAATCAGGAGAAGCTTAAACCTGGATATAAATGCACAAATGGTGGATCTACATGGTGTGCTACAGGTGGGATATTATCATGGGGTAAATACGAACGAAATGTTGGCGTAGTTACTATTGATGGTTCTGAATTCACTCGTAACAAAGCTGCAGATTACGGAGGTGTAATTAGCATGGGTAATGGTATTGATTGTGAAACTACACTAAATCCGTCTTATGCTGGATGTGATACCGTTAAAATGTTTAATAGTGATATTGAACCTGAAGAGTATGATTTAGTCGTTAAAAATTCTACGTTTGATGGTAACATCTCTCATCATGGCGCAGTATTGGCTGTTGGTAAATTTGACACTGCTTCAAGTTTTCAGTTTGGCAATGTATATATCGAAAATTCAGTATTCAAAAACAATATTGGTGAACGATATGCGCCAGAAGGTCAGTATATATACGGTGAAGAAGATACCAGTATTATTTTAACTGCTGGCGATTTTACATATTTCAACATGACACTGGAAAACAATACAGCTGAAACTGAGTTACTTGTTAAAGGTAATATCAACGAACTGTAATAGTTATAAAAAAAAGAGCAGCCATTTCACCTTAACCTAAATCCTAAGTCGCTGGGCCTGTCTACTTAGATTGGCCCATTCATCTGCCTCTAGCCCTTGGTATGACTGAACTGAATCAATCCTAGTTTCACTCCATTCATCGACGGTGACGACGCTCCGGTCCTATTCCGGTCTTTCACCTTCAATTTAGCGTCCAACCATTATTTTTTTGAAGTGATTTGTTGTCGGCGTCGACGGTTGAGCTAACTCCATCTAATCCAGTTAACTATTAGCCTGAACTATCTCCCGGAGCTATCCAGCTAGGCCATCACGCCCTCTATAGCCTTAGAGTCTCAGTATTGAGTGTAATTACGTTGCGGCTCGCTATCGTTCGTTACGGACTAGTTGATTGGGTTCTACTATTGAGGGCCTGAGTATTCACTGAACCTATCGACTTATCTATCTACCTAATGCCTAGAGTTCTGAGTGTAAATTCAAAATTGCAGTAGTTCGACGACGCCGACGATAGTTGCCAGCATTTATGGGTGAATGACATTGGTTTTAATGAGTAAGGTTCTGATGCTGGAATTGACTAGCCATTACATTAATCTAAGGAGTTTTGTATATCTGAATGAGATTAAGTATCTGAGTTATGGAGATGAATTTTGGTAAGTGGTTTTACTGATGATTTTGAAGCGGATTGATATTGGAGAATACCGGAGATAGACAGGGTGGATCTTATAGACATGAAAAAGCCGCATGAATTTCTCCATACGGCTTATCAAGAATTGGTGGCCCCTCTGTGACTCGAACACAGGACCTGACGATTATGAGTCGTATGCTCTAACCAACTGAGCTAAGGGGCCGACTTAAGATAGTCGTCACTATCGAAAGCGAGGAAAGTATACGAGGTTTAAAAGCGATTGTCACCTGCGTTCTGCGCATAATGCACGTCTATTGATTCAACTGCTTATCTGTTAATCAATCTCAAGCCCGCTTAGTTGAATTTATACAAAAAAAGCTGCCCATAGGCAGCTTTTTAAACAGAGGTAGAATCTATCTTAAGGTGATTAGTCTCTAGTGTAAGACTATTCACCTCTTACCTTGGGACTATTCGTCTAGGAATGACTTCAAAATCTCTGAACGAGAAGGGTGACGCAACTTACGTAGCGCTTTCGCTTCAATCTGACGAATACGCTCACGGGTTACATCGAACTGCTTACCCACTTCTTCTAACGTGTGGTCAGTGTTCATGTCGATACCGAAACGCATACGCAGTACTTTAGCTTCACGAGCCGTTAGGCCAGCAAGTACTTCGTGTGTTGCATTACGTAAGCTTTCGCCTGTCGCAGAGTCCAGCGGTAACTCGAGGGTGGTATCCTCAATAAAGTCACCTAAGTGCGAATCTTCATCGTCACCAATAGGTGTTTCCATGGAGATAGGCTCTTTAGCAATCTTAAGTACCTTACGGATCTTGTCTTCAGGCATTAACATGCGCTCAGCAAGCTCTTCTGGAGAAGGTTCACGACCCATCTCTTGTAGCATTTGACGAGAGATACGGTTTAGCTTGTTGATCGTCTCAATCATATGTACCGGAATACGGATAGTTCTAGCTTGGTCAGCAATTGAACGAGTAATTGCCTGACGGATCCACCATGTTGCATAAGTCGAGAACTTATAACCACGACGGTATTCAAACTTATCAACCGCTTTCATCAATCCGATATTACCTTCTTGAATAAGATCCAAGAACTGTAAACCACGGTTGGTGTATTTCTTAGCGATAGAAATTACTAGACGTAGGTTGGCTTCAACCATCTCTTTCTTAGCGCGACGAGCTTTCGCTTCACCGATTGACATACGACGGTTGATGTCTTTAATCGCACCGATAGCTAGGCCAGTTTCTTTCTCAATTGCGTCAAGCTTTGCACGACAACGCTGTACGTCAAACGCGACGACTTTTAGGCCTTCAACGTGTGATTTTCCTGATGCTAATTCTAGGTTGAACCACTCAATGCTACTTTCGTTGCTGGTATAAGCTTTAACGAAATTTTTCTTTGGCATTTTAGCTTGTTCAACACAAAGCTTCATGATCAAACGTTCTTGAACACGGACTTTGTCCATCATTGCGCGCATGCTTTTTACTAAGCGGTCAAACTGCTTAGGCATCAAACGGAATTCTTTAAAAATTTCGCCGATTTCAAATAGTGCGACAGTCGACTCTGGGTGACCACGACCTTTTACTGCGATGATTTCTAATGCTCTTTCGTGAGCTAGGCGAAGCGTTGTAAATTTCTCTTTTGCTTCTTCAGGATCGGGACCTTTCGGACCTTCCTCTTCTTCATCTTCATCGTCTTTGTCATCAGCATTTTCTAATTCAGCTTCAGACAAAACAGAACCGACGTGAGTTGCTGCTGGAGCAACATCTTCAGCATTTGGGTCGATAAAACCAGATATGATGTCAGATAGTCTAACTTCTTCCGCTTCATAACGATCGAATTGCTCAAGGATCATCGCAATTGCTTGCGGATATTCGGCGACTGAAGCTTGAACCGTGTTGATCCCTTCTTCAATACGCTTAGCGATTACAATCTCGCCTTCACGGGTCAGTAGTTCAACGGTACCCATTTCACGCATATACATACGTACAGGATCGGTAGTACGACCTAATTCAGCTTCTACTGTAGCCAGTGCGGCAGCAGCTTCTTCGGCAGCATCATCATCGGTGCTGTCTTCAGACATCATGATATCATCAGCATCCGGAGCCTGTTCATAGACTCGAATACCCATGTCATTGATCATCTGGATAATATCTTCGATCTGGTCGGCATCGACCATGTCAGCAGGTAGGTGATCGTTGACTTCTGCATAGGTTAAATAACCTTGCTCTTTACCTTTGGCAAGCAACAATTTAAGTTGCGACTGCGGAGTATGATCCATAGATATCATCCAAGTTGGGAAACAGTTAAAACGACGGGCAAAAAACAGCCACTTAAGTCGTTAATTATAGCCTTCGGTGCTTCGCTGTGCTAGTCCAAGTGCTTACTTTAGGGGCAAAAATTGCCTTTAAGCTTGCTTTTGGATCACTGCGATTAGCTTTTTAAGCTGCAACCGTTCTTCTTTCGTGTGGTTCTGTTTTAAACTCAGCTGTTGATAACGTTGCTCAATATACTGGTTATTTAGCCACACGAGTGTTTCTTTTAACTCTCGGAGCAAGTTTTCGTCCGCCACTTGATGGTCCCATTGGGTCAGTTTTTTTAGGGTACTGAATTTATCATCGCCCCTGAACTGTTCAAGTAGTTGTGCGCTGCTCATTACTTTGCCGCGAGTTAAATCTAATACAAGGGTCAGTAAGTCAATACCTGCCATCTGTATATGTTTTAGCGCTGGTTGCTGAGGCAATTTCTCACCTAAGCGTGGATGTTGTACCAACAATGCAATGGCTAATCGCATTGGGGTGCCACGTCCTTTCAACGCTTTGTGTTGTTTAGGTTTATCGGCCGACTTAGTCGAAAAGTTAAATTTTCGTTTAAGCTCGTCAGCACCGTTCATTCTTAGCTTGTGTGCTAAATCTTCAAGCAATAGACTTTGTAATACTGTGTCTTGCACTTTTTCGATCAGTTTAATGGCATTTTTTGCCAATACACTTTTGTCTTCTTTGCCAAATTTTTTCGCCAAATTATCAAATAGAAACTCTGGCAGTGCCATGGCGTGGCCAATACTTTCTTCGAACTTCTCTTTACCAATCTGCCTGACGAGAGTGTCAGGATCTTCGCCTTCAGGCAGGAACATGAAGCGAACCTGATTACCAGGCTTTAACAGTGGTAAAGCGGTTTCAAGTGCACGCCAAGCGGCTTCTTTACCTGCTTTATCGCCGTCGTAACAACAGATAACTTCTTTTGCGCTACGCAGCAACAACTGAAATTGTTCTGCGGTGGTCGAGGTGCCTAATGAGGCTACTGCATAATCAACGTCAAATTGCGCAAGTGCTACGACGTCCATATAGCCTTCAACAATTAATACTTGTTGCGGGTCTCGATGGCGTTGCTTCAGTTCATACAATCCATAGAGCTCATTGCCCTTATGAAATATGGGCGTTTCTGGAGAATTCAAGTACTTTGGCGTACCTTCTCCTAAAACACGGCCACCAAAGCCAATGACTCGTCCACGTCTATCCCTGATTGGGAACATTAATCGGTCGCGGAATCGGTCATATCGCTTACCACTGTCATTTTCAATGACCATACCCGCAGTAAGCAGTTTGTTCTGTGAATCTTGATTCTGACGATAGCGGCTTAACAGACCATCCCAACCATCTGGGGCAAAGCCAATGTTAAAGTGTTCTACTACGTCTTTTGAAAGCCCTCGATGTGATAAATAATCAAGCACTTTTTGTTTGTCATTGTGTTGTCTTAGCTGACTTTGGAAGAATAAACTCGACTCCTCCATCAGTTGGTATAAATCACGACTTAACTCTTGATCGCGAGGCTTACCAGTACCTTGTTCCTGTGGAACTTCAAGTCCTAACTGTCCGGCGAGTTCTTCAATTGCATCCACGAAGTCGAGTCGGTCATATTCCATGACAAAATCAATAACATTTCCGTGTGCGCCGCAGCCAAAACAATGATAAAACTGCTTGTCTCTGCTAACGGTGAAAGAGGGAGATTTTTCGCTATGAAAAGGACAACAGGCAGAGTGATTTTTACCCGCCTTTTTTAGGGGTACTTTAGGGTCTATTAAGTCGACAATGTCGATGCGAGCTACTAGCTCATTGATAAAATCACGAGGTATCGCCATTAGTATTGTTAAATGCCGCCTTTAATTTCGTGAAGTTTAAATAGAGAAAATCGAAAACAAACAAGCCGCGCAAAAGCACGGCTCATTCATCACTAAAACTAAAACTACTTGAGTTTTGCACGGATCATAGCGCCAATTGCCGCCATGTCTGCTCTACCCATTACTTTTGGTTTTAGCGATCCCATTACTTTACCCATGTCCGCCATGGAGGATGCGCCCATCTCTAAGATGCTAGCATCAACTAACGCAAGAATTTCCTCTTCAGTAAGAGGCTGAGGCAAGAAGTGTTCAAGTACTTGAATTTCTTCTGCTTCTTTTTGCGCTAATTCGTCACGGCCTGCTGCTGTATATTGAGCAATAGAATCGCGACGCTGTTTTACCATTTTGGTTAAGACCGCTATAGCTTGGTCGTCATCCAAAGATTCGCGGGTATCCACTTCAATTTGTTTGACGGCGGCTAGTGCCATACGAATAGTCCCCAAGCGTACCTTTTCTTTGGCACGCATGGCGTCTTTCATCTGCTCTTTTAGCTGATCGATTAGGCTCATAATGAGATTAATATAAACGTACGCGACGTGCGTTTTCGCGAGAAAGCTTCTTAGCAAGACGCTTGATAGCAGCGGCTTTAGCACGTTTACGTGCAGTCGTTGGCTTCTCGTAGAACTCACGAGCACGAACGTCAGCTAAGATACCAGCTTTTTCACAAGAGCGCTTGAAACGACGAAGAGCTACGTCGAATGGTTCGTTTTCACGTACTTTAATAATTGGCATTAGCCATCACCCCTTAGGTGTCGGTTGCATTGAGACAATTACTTGACTCAGATAATTTAAAAATGGTGCGGAATTCTATAACGACTAGGCACCTTTTGTAAACCCCTTATAACGATCGGGATTATGTCTATTTGGTAATAATGCGCTTAGAACGCTATCGGACTCTGGAGTAATTAAAGCACAGCAGGTAGAATTGGCGGTAATTATATGAAGTAAAGATGAGAGATAATGCGGGTTTTAGGAATAGAGACATCTTGTGATGAAACAGGAATAGCAGTTTATGATGATAAAAAAGGGCTACTTTCACATGCCCTTTATAGTCAGGTAAAGTTGCATGCGGACTACGGTGGCGTAGTGCCTGAGTTGGCGTCTCGGGACCATGTTCGTAAAATCGTCCCCTTAATTCGTCAAGCGTTGGCTGATGCCGATATGACAATTGAAGATCTCGATGGTATCGCTTATACCAAGGGCCCAGGGCTTATTGGCGCGTTGCTGGTAGGTGCATGTGTTGGTCGTGCATTAGCTTTCTCATGGGATAAACCTGCTATTGGGGTGCATCACATGGAGGGACACCTATTAGCGCCAATGTTAGAAGATGACGTGCCGGCGTTCCCATTCCTGGCATTGTTGGTGTCTGGTGGGCACTCTATGTTAGTGGGTGTTGAAGGCATTGGTCGCTACGAGGTACTGGGTGAGTCGGTTGATGACGCAGCAGGTGAAGCATTCGACAAAACCGCCAAATTGTTGGGACTCGATTACCCCGGCGGACCTAGATTAGCGAAACTTGCGGCCAAAGGTATTGAAAAAAGTTATCGCTTCCCAAGGCCTATGACAGATAAACCAGGGCTTAACTTTAGTTTTTCAGGTCTTAAAACATTTGCAGCCAATACGATAGCTGCAGAGCCAAAAGATGACCAAACACGCGCTAATATCGCTTGTGCCTTTGAAGAAGCGGTGGTCGACACGCTAGCAATTAAATGTAAGCGTGCATTAAAGCAAACGGGTTATGAACGTTTAGTGATTGCGGGCGGTGTCAGCGCTAATACGCGCTTGCGTGCTTCATTGGCCGAGATGATGAAAAATCTCGGCGGCAAGGTGTATTACCCTCGTGATGAGTTTTGTACCGATAACGGCGCGATGATAGCTTATGCGGGCTTACAGCGTTTAAAGGCGGGCCAAACTGATGATTTAAGCGTTAAAGGCCAACCAAGGTGGCCTTTAGATACGTTAGCACCGGTCGATTAGTACTGAATCGTTAATCATGATGACGGCGCTTTTAAGCGCCGTTTTTTATGGCGCAGTTTCGAGTATGAGCTTGGACATTTATGAGGATACTTATCTAAGAGGTTTTATTACGACGCTTTCGCGACAGCTTAGCCTCTTCGCCCTTTAGTAAGCGCCTAATATTATCGCGATGACGAATGACAATCAGGGTTGATAGCATCGCAACCGGAATGGTAAACCTATCGTCAATCCACCATGTGAACACAGGCGCGAGCAATGCTGTGCAGATGGCTGCCAAAGATGAGTAGCGGGTGATTAGGACTATAGCGGCCCAAGTTAGCATTAAAAACAGTGCTAGATAATGACCAATGGGCGCCATTGCGCCAAATGCGGTCGCAACGCCTTTGCCGCCTTTAAAGCCAAAAAAGATGGGGAAAATATGGCCTAAGCAAGCAGCAATGGCGATAAGCCCAAGCGCTATGGGATCCACACCTAATCTAAAAGCGAGATATGCTGGAGCAGCGCCTTTAAGCATATCGAAAAAAAGTACCAGTACTGCGGAACTCGCGCCGCCGATACGCAATACATTGGTCGCCCCAGGATTACCTGAACCTACGGTTCTTGGGTCGGGGAGGCCGCGCATTTTACACACAAGTACAGCACTCGATATTGAGCCTGCCAAATAGGCGCCCACTATCATCATTATTGTTAGTGCAGTACTGGTCAAATTGGTTTCCTTATCCGTCTTAGGGTATTATCGCGCAACATAAAAAAATGCTCTTTAGACTCAGCTGACTGACTTGTAAATTAGCCAATGAATTGGAGCACAAAAAACAGCTTTTACAGCTTTCTTAGCTACCTTGCATATAGAGCCGCTGTTTTTTATAAATTCTTTATTTACGAGGAATTATCCTACTTGGATTTTCTCTCGTTCGAAAGAGCCAAAGAGTAATATCTTAGCTTTGCGACGGATTATATCCTTTTTGTTCGCTTTAGCTAATCAGACCTCAATGGTAAAGATTAAGGTTTTGGAGAAATCATGGATAAAGTACTGATCAGAGAACTTAAAATAGAAACCGTCATTGGGGTCTATGAATGGGAAAAGCAGATCCATCAAACCTTGTTACTGGATTTAGATATGGCTTGGGATAATCGCTTAGCCGCCGCGAGTGACGATTATGAAAATGCTTTGTGCTACGAAACCGTGTCGAATCGACTCACGGCGCTGATCACGGAAAAGCCAATCGAGCTGATTGAGACGGTTGCTGAGCGAGTCGCACATTGTGTGATGGTGGAATTTAACGTGCCTTGGGTGAAAGTCAAAGTAATGAAGCCTGGCGCTGTACCTACTGCGGCAGCGGTAGGCGTCGAGATTGAACGAGGTCATGCATAAATGGCTAAAATTTATATAAGTTTAGGCAGTAACATTGAACCTATTCGTCACCTTAAGGCGGCTTTAATTGATTTGGATTACCATTTCGATGAACTGCAGCTTTCGTCGGTTTTTGAAAGTGAAGCGGTAGGTTTTGACGGCACCAATTTTTTAAATATGGTCGTTGCTGCTGAAACAGCAATGCCAATAGAGACCGTTGTCGCGACGTTTAAAAAGATTGAACAAGACCATGGTCGGGTGAAAGGCGCCAAGAAGTTTGCAGCGAGAACATTAGATCTCGACTTGCTGCTTTATGATGACGTGGTTTGTCAGGCGCCAATAGAGCTGCCACGTGCTGAGATTTTATACAACGCATTTGTACTTTGGCCGTTGGCTGAAATTGCGCCGCAGTTAACTCATCCGGTTACCCATGAGCCATATCAAATCCTTTGGGATGAATATGAGAAGACTCAACAACATTTATGGCCGATTGAATTCGACTGGTCAGTATAAAAAGCTTTTTAATATAGGATAGTTATGGACACTTTTCAGGTGATTATATTGGCGCTGATCCAGGGCCTCACCGAGTTTTTACCCATTTCCAGCTCAGCACATCTTATCTTGCCTGCTCAATTGTTGAATTGGGAAGATCAAGGGTTGTCGTTTGATGTGGCAGTTAATACCGGCTCATTGTTGGCTGTGGTGATGTATTTTCGTAAAGAGCTGCTCTCGATGTTTAAAGCGTGGATAGGCAGCATGGTCAGCGGCAAGCAAACGGAAGAAAGTAAGCTATCTTGGTGGATTATACTGGCGACGATCCCTGCGGTGATTGTTGGCTTTACGGCAAAAGACTTTATTGCAACTCATCTTCGTAATATTGAAGTGATTGCTGCAACCACCATTATCTTTGGTTTACTGCTTTGGTGGGCAGACAGAATGCAGCGTCAAGGTTTTACTGAGTTTCAAGTCGGTTGGAAAAAAGCACTGGTGATTGGTATTGCGCAGGCAATGGCGCTTATTCCAGGGACATCCCGCTCTGGTGCCACCATTACGGCAGCGTTAATGCTTGGCTTAAGTCGTGAAGCCGCGGCGCGATTTTCCTTTTTAATGTCGGTGCCAGTCAGTTTAGGTGCGGCGATATTAGTGACTAAAGATCTCCTATCCAGTGGTCAAGCTATCGACTATCAAGCGTTAGGTTTAGGCATTATTGTGTCATTTGCTGCAGCCTATGTTTGTATTCACTATTTCTTGAAAATTATCAGCAAAATGGGCATGACTCCGTTTGTTATTTATCGCCTAGTTCTAGGGGCGGTGTTGTGTGGCTTTATCTTCTTTTAAAGCGACTTACACACACTTTAATTACTTATTTATTTTAACAGCGAGCGTGTCATGAACAGTATTTATCTTTGCCCAACTTGCCAATCACCACTAATGGTGCACGAAGAGTCAAAAGGCATGCATTGTGAAAACAAGCACCACTTTGACAAGAATGAACAGGGCTATTGGCTCTTTGGTCTAGTCAAAAAACCTAAAGTAGACTCACGAGCTGTAATGCGTGCTAAGCGTTATGTGCTTGAGTCCGGCATCTATGTGCCCCTAGCTGAGAAACTGGCTGAGATCATTGCTAACTTGCCTCAGTTTGCTGAAGGGGCGTCATTGTCGCAGTTAGATTATGATTGTGGAGAAGGTTACTTCTTAAGAACGGTTAAGGATATCTTAGCTGAGCAACAACCCGAAACCGCCTTGGAGCAAACTGGGGTTTCTGAAGCTGAGAATGCTATTTTCGCAGCGGCTAAATCACAAAGTGGTCCGACTTATATTGTCTCAAACTTAAAACATCTACCAATCAAAGATGACAGTTTTGACCTGATAACTTTAATCGATAAACCGCTTAAGGGAAAAGAGCTGACTCGAGTGCTTAAACAAGATGGTATTTTGTTGCAAGTGGCAGCTGGTCCTAGACACTTATGGCAAATTCGAGAGTTTATCTATCCAGAGCTTAGCGAAAAGTCGGTCAGTAATAATCTTCCGAAAGAGCTTGAATTACTGCAGAGCGAGCGTCTATCAATCAGTGTTAAGGTGTCTGGGGAGCAAGCGATCGCACTTCTTGACATGACGCCTTATGCTTGGCGAGCGAATGACAGTATGCGACACCATATACAACACGCAAAGTTTGACTCACTAGAGATAGATTTTGTAATTAACTTGATGACTAGAAAATAGTCTTGGCTCAGGGTAACCTTTGCTTATTCAACCCAATGGAATTATAAATACTGATGATGCGTATATTGCTGTTGTTCATCTTAGCGACTTTACCGTTGTTTTCATTTGCTAATGTTTATCAAATCCCTCAAGGCGGCAGTCGTTTAGTCGGTGAATTACAAGAGCATGTGGTCCAAAAAGGCGACTACTTCCAAACCATCTCTAAACAGTACAACATTGGTATTTTGGAGTTAATGGAATCTAACCCCGGTGTAGACCCTTTCTTACCTACGCCAGGAAGCCGTTTGTTGATCCCAACGCAAATGTTGCTGCCAGATGTGCCTCATAAAGGGGTGGTGATTAATCTGGCCGAACTGAGGCTCTATTACTTTCCAAAAGGTGGCAAAGAGGTCCATGTATTCCCTGTCGGGATAGGAAGAGTGGGGCGAGAAACACCAGAAATGGTGACAAAGATTAAATCTCGTATCCCTAATCCAAGTTGGACGCCGCCAGCAAGTATTCGAAAAGAGCATTTAGAGCAACGTGGCGAAGAGCTACCAAGAGTGGTACTCGCGGGGCCTGACAACCCGCTAGGCAAGTTTGCTATTCAACTATCCTATGGTGACGGTAGCTATCTTATTCACGGTACTAATAAAGATTTTGGTATTGGGATGCGGGTGAGTGCGGGTTGTATTCGCCTAAACCCTGATGATATTGAATGGTTATTTGATAAAGTTAAGTACGGCGACTCTGTTACCGTCATTAATCAAGCTGTAAAAACCTCAGCCGAACCTGATGGACAACAATTAATTGAAGTTCACTCGCCATTGTCTGAGTCTGAAGGGCAAAGTAATCGTGTGACTGAGATGAGTCGTGACGTCATCGAGTTTATTGGTCAAGATGTTGTCGATTACAGTAAAGCCAATGATGCTTTACTCAGTCAGCGTGGTATTCCAACCAATATCCAGTAGCTTTGAGCGAGTGTATTTGACCAACTTTATTAGGCGTCCATCTTGGGCGCTTTTTTATCGCTTAAAATCAGTGGCTAGTTTAATCGCGTTTGAACGTCGAGAGGGTGATGAGGTTAGTGCAGATAAATTTAAGGCTTGGTCAAGTTGCCTTGAAACCAAGCCTTGGGTACTAGCTTAATGATTAAGCTAATGCCTAAACGTAATTACTTCTTGTAAGAATTTCCAAAACAATGTTTATCTTTGTATTCTGTTGTTTGACATTTAATTTTCTAATCCATATTTTTCATCGGCTTACGAATAATCGCGTTCCTTATTGTTCACCTCTATTTCGCTATGTATACTCTGTTGCGTGTCACTATGTGTGTCACCGAAATGGGGTAAATGCTAATGGCAGAAAACAAGCTCACCGCAGCTAAAATCAATAAGCTTAGAAAAGAGGTAAAGGCAAAAGCGCAAACTTTTGCTGATGGTTTAGGGCTAACCTTAAGAGTCACCCCATCAAGCAAAGATGAAGCAAGCGCACTGTGGTTATTTCGATATAGAGTTGGTGACCGAACGACAAGTCCAAAACAATTAGCGCTTGGTAAATATCCTGATTTAAGTATTGCGGAAGCTCGTAAGAAGCGCGACCGATGTCGCCAGTGGTTAGCCGAAGGCAAAGACCCTGCAATCGAGTTGAAGCTGGGGGAAGCCAAAACCCTAATGCCTATTAGCCTGTGGGATGCTGTGAATTATTGGATTGATAATTACGCTTTAGACGCACGAAAGAATGCACTGTTGAATAAGCAGCAATTGGATAAGTGGCTCCCTATCGATGTAAAAAGCCTTCCTGTTAATCGACTAGAAAAGCATAATCTACTTCAAATCTTCCCCAAAGAGGCGGTCAAGAAATATCCTGTCGCAGCATATACGGTTCTGTCAAATCTCAAGCTAGTTTTAAAGTACTGTGCAAAAAGGGGGTATGTAAGAGCAAACAACGAGTTATTTGAAATTGACATCGATATCATTGGAGGTCAAAAAGCTCAAAGTCGCGATAGAACTCTCATTCGAGATGGCAATTGGCAAGAACTAATTGAACTCGTTAAATGGATTAAGTCTGAGCAATGTCTTCCTTACTACTGCAATCTTTTGAGGCTGCTCTATACGTTCGGTTGTAGAACCGGAGAGGCTCGATTATCGAAAATCAGTGAGTGGAATCTTGAATCTAGGCTTTGGACAGTGCCAAAAGATAACAGCAAAACAAAGTCTGAAATTAGACGCGCAATTCCAGATGTGCTGCTGCCTTGGATTACTTCATTGATTGAAGTCTCTGAGCTAAGTGGCAGTGAGTACATTTTAGGAGAATTGAAGAGCGATAAAGCTGTATCAGTGTGGGGCGGATCACTCCATAAAAAACTAGGTCATCAACAAAGATGGTGTCTACATGATATTAGAAGAACGGTAGCAACAGGATTAGCTGACTTAGGTGTTATGCCCCATGTTATAGAGTCGCAGCTAGGTCATATGCTAAAAGGTGTAGCAGGTATCTATAATCGAAGTGATTATCTGCCAGAAAAGGACGCGGCGATGGTTTTATGGTTAAACAGGCTGGAGCTGCTAATAAATGACGACGATAATGTCAGTATTCTGCCAAGGGCTACAGACTTAACTAGAGTGAGGCAGAGCTAAAACATCAGCTGGTTTTGTCATAGCGACTAAATCGCAGTGACACTCAGGAACTCTCCTGCGAAGCTGGCATAAACCTAGCTCACTTCGCCTTAGACATACTTCGAGTGGGTATGGGAATAACTTGGCAGTGATGCACTTTGTTGTTTGAGCTATAAATGACTCGCGGTGGACTAAGCGAATAAGACTTTTTCATATTAACTTTGATCACTTTATCGCTCATTCGGTACACCGCTGGAGTTTCCGACATTGTTTGCCTCAGATATGGTCATGGGTTCGCTATCAAGTATTACTGCTCTACCGACAGCTTGCCTTAATTCACCTCGGAATTCTGATTACCTAATCGATCTGTTTTACTGGAATGGTTAAACTTCTCTACTTCCCCTAAATCGTCGCATGGGTTGAATACCTTCGTGTGTAATAGTTAAAAGCTAGTTCTTTCAGCCGTGAATAAAAATATATTTAAGGGGTATTTGTAGTCGAGAAACAAATAACCCCTTGATAGAGCTAGCTAACTGATAGTAAAGCACTTTGTGCGTATCCGCACAAACCTAATTATCACTAATATATGGGTTGCGTCATTTACTTTTAGTGGTTATGTTCATGTTGGTGTTTGTGAGTTTGAGCTCTGCGCTATTATGGTTTCGTAACTCAAAATCTCCGTGTTTTGCTTAAACTCACCGCCATCGATTCAGCCCATTCAGTGCGTTAAGAGCTGAGACATATCTGCTTGAAAGACGAATAGCGTCACAAGCAAATCCAACAATATTGCCAGGTTCAATTTTAACCTTGCAACCGTTAATAAGGATTTAAATTATGGTTGAATATCTTCAACAACTTCTGACTCAAAAGCAAGTGTGCGGGTCACTCCGCGTCGGACGGACTTGGCTTTGGCGCGCAGAAAAAGAGGGGCGTTATCCCAAGGGAATCCGGCTCACTCGGCGTTGCGTTAGGTATCGTGCCGACCTCCATGAACAGTTTATCAATGGTGATTGGACGGAGGCAGCGAATGATGACTAATTTCGATTGTGTTTTTGGCTGTTTTCAGCCCAAAAGACTGACAATCCCCTTTACTCTGGACTCGCTTGAACAACAGGCGCCGGAGGTATTTAAGGAGCTTTCCAATATGGAAAGTGAATTAAGGACTGTGATGTTAATCTTTCTAAATGGCGGCACTACAGCGCCTGCAGGCTACTGCATCGCAGACCACGAATGTATTAAGGAAGACACCACCATCAGTGGGCTACGCACTAAATGTTTTGTCGATATAGAGACGGTAAGAATCTGGAAGAATCAGAGCATACACCGGATGTCCGATGAGCTGATTTTCGAGTTCTTTAACGACAGAGATACGATGAGGCGGCGAGTTAGCGCTTCAGTCTTTGCGGGTAAAACAAAACGGTTAGAAAAGGGAGTACTCGACGCCAAGCAGAAGCTGGGATTTGATCGGGTTATGGCAATATTAACTGGAGGGGATCCAAGCGTGGCAGCGAATGATGACTAATTTCGAGCGTATTTTATTGAAGGGGGAGATCTCAATGTGATAGCAACGATTGCGAAATGAAAAACGACCCTGAGTAGAAACTCAGAGTCGTCCGTTTAACAGGCTGAGGTGTGAAGTTTGGAGACCTATCACCTCAGCCTCTTCAGAGAATAACACCTTATGAATAATATTCCAGCTGGAAGGCTAACTCACGCCTGTTATAAAATTATCTTAGGCACCATCTTTACTCATGTTGACTTTACCCGTGAGAACAAACTGCAACATCAGTTCGAGGTTTCTTACCCCGGAAAATTCAAATTATCAGCCGAACAAACCGCATCACCACAGGCTTTCAGCCTATGGGACAACTTGCGAGTCAGTGGGTATTTAATAATATCTATGAGAGGTTGTTCCTTATGTATTTAAGTCATTCCCGTGTAATTGAGTGGGGCGCTTCGCTATATTTGGTCAATGCCAAGGTGAGTGGGTGCTACACAAAGATGTTAAAAAGTATGATGGGCCAACTATTCAACATGCTTAGTCATCATAATAAACTGCATGCATTGCGCTTCGATCTACATCAAGCAAAATATCAGCCAGACAATAAACGGATCACCAGATTCAATCGAAACCTGTTTAAACGGTTAAAGCGGAAGTATGGTGTTAAACGTATCGGTTATTTCTGGGTTAGAGAGCAAGAGACTGCCCCTGCACCGCATTATCATTGTGTACTGTTTCTTGATGGTAGCAAGGTAGATTATCCCAATCTGGTACTGCGTTATATCCGTGAGGTGTGGCTGAACATGAGCGGCAGTTATTTTGTGCCCAAGCATTGCTTTTACAATTTTCATCGCTCAGATGACGCGCGTATTAGAAAGGTTATCTACCGGATAAGTTACCTTGCTAAAGGCAGAGGTAAAGGTAATCGCCCACCGCAAACCAAAGACTCCTCGCCAAGTCGTATCAAGCAGAAAGTACCTTAACTCAACTAGATAAAACTAGAATGAAAATCGGTACAGCTGGGTTGTTTATGGTTGCTACTTCGCGTGATGAGTTCGATTTAGGGTCGTTAGTTGTAGGGCACAAATTTCGTGTAAAAATGCCATCGATTAAATAGAGAGATGCAGTACACATTAACAAGTTTAAGTCAGTTTCATTGTGCCTAATAGAACTTACCAGTACACTCTCCGGCACAATTAAACATCTTATCGCCACTCGCATTTTTAATGGCGCAGCATTCAGCTTTAGCTTTCAGTTTCGGGACTCAATAATGACTAACAAGCTCACTCTTCAAACCCTTGAATCTTTTCTGTGGGAAACCGCCGACATTCTTCGCGGCAATATGGATGCGTCTGAATTTAAAGACTACATCTTCGGCATGATGTTCCTCAAGCGTCTGTCTGATGCCTTCGATGAAGAGCGCGAGAAGGTGGTTCAATACTATCTCGATAAGGGTAAGACCCAGGCACAAGCAGAAGAGTTAGCCGAGGATGAAGATGAGTACGATGACACCTTCTTCATGCCTGCTATCGCCCGTTGGTCAGTGCTGAAAGATCTGAAGCACAACATAGGTGAGGCGCTTAATACCGCCGCCGAAGCGATTGAAGAGCACAACTCAAGCCTTGAAGGCGTGCTAGTCACTATCGATTTCAATATCAAGAACAAGCTGTCTGATAAGAAGCTGCAAGACTTGCTATCGCACTTCAATAAACACCGCCTGCGTAATGCAGACTTCGAGCGCCCCGACTTATTGGGCACCGCTTACGAATACTTGATCAAGATGTTCGCCGATAGCGCGGGTAAGAAGGGCGGTGAGTTCTATACCCCGAGTGAAGTGGTACAGCTACTAGTGTCACTGCTTAAGCCCCATGCGGGTATGCGTATCTATGACCCGACCTCAGGTTCGGGCGGTATGTTGGTACAAATGCGCAACTATCTAGCCGTCCATGGTGAGAACGCTGCTAACTTGTCACTGTATGGTCAGGAGATGAACCTCAATACCTGGGCAATCTGTAAGATGAACATGTTCTTGCATGGGGTACACAGTGCTGATATCCGTAAGGGCGATACCTTGCGCGAGCCTAAGCACACTCAAGGCGGTGAGCTGATGCACTTTGACCGCGTTATCGCTAACCCGCCTTTCTCCCTCAAAAAGTGGGGCAAGGATGAATGCGATAACGATGGTTTCGGTCGCTTCCCTTACGGCACACCGCCAAAAGATGCCGGTGACTTAGCCTTCGTGCAGCACATGATAGCCAGTACCAATAACGATGGCATGGTCGGTGTAGTGATGCCGCATGGGGTGTTATTTCGTGGTTCAAGCGAGAAAGCGATTCGCCAAGGCATTCTAGAAGATGACCTGCTTGAAGCGGTTGTCGGTCTGCCATCAGGTTTGTTCTATGGTACGGGTATTCCAGCGTGTTTGTTGATCATCAATAAGCAAAAGCCTGCAGCACGTAAAGGCAAGGTACTGTTCATCAACAGTGAGCTTGAGTTTGAAGAGGGTAAAAACCAGAACAAGCTTCGTCCACGAGATATTACCAAGATCGTCGAAACATTTGAGTGCTACGCCGAGATTAAGCGTTACTCAAAATTGGTCGAACTGAGCGAGATAGCGGACAACGACTATAACCTCAACATTCGCCGCTACGCCGACACCTCGCCACCAGCAGAGATCTTTGATGTACGCGCCATCCTTCACGGCGGTGTCCCTGTACGTGAAGTGGAAGATACTTACATTAGGGACGAAATCTTAAAGGGTTTTGATGTCAGTGTGGTGTTTGAGCCCAAAAGTGAAGGCTACTACGCATTTAAGCCTGAAATCGAAACCAAAGAACAGATCCGCCCGCTTGTCGAGAGCAGCCTTGAGCGTGTTGAGAGCTCTGAGCTAGCGCCTGCGGCTCTTAATGAGAGTGCGTCTGCGACGGTTCTTGGAAAAAGTGCGCCTGCGGCGGGAGTGGTATTAGCCCAGCTAGAGCGCTGGTGGGATAAGTACCACGTATCACTCCACCAGCTCGATGCAGAAGTGACTGAAGCTGAGCAAGTGATGCAAGGCTACCTGAAGGAGCTGGGTTACGATGTGCACGACTGCAAGGATGCAGGAGGTAGAGCAACGTCGGGAACAGTTGCCGAGGATGCACAAGTACTGCGAGCGAATGGATGCGCAGGAGCGGTTGAGTAATGGCTAATTCGAATGCTGTTCCTACCGGGTGGGGAATCTCAAAAATTAATGACACATGCGAGATCTTGGACTCAAAACGTATTCCATTAAATTCACAGGAACGCGCAAAAAGAGTAGGTATCTATCCATATTATGGAGCTAATGGTGTTCAAGGTTACATCGATGATTATATTTTTGAAGGAGAACATGTCCTTTTAGCTGAAGATGGAGGTAATTTTGACCAGTGGGAACATAGACCTATATCGTACCTCGTTGATGGAAAGTTTTGGGTCAATAATCATGCTCATATTTTAAAAGCCAAATATGAGAATATAACTAAATTTATGCACTACAGTCTGGTGCATAAAAATATTTTGAAGCATATCAATGGTGGAACTAGAGCGAAATTGAATCAATCTGACATGAGAGATATTCAGTTTTTGCGTCCCCCACTCCCAGAACAGCAAAAAATTGCTGCGATCTTGACTTCTGTGGATGAGGTGATTGAAAAGACCCAAGCGCAAATCGATAAGCTTAAAGACCTCAAAACCGCCATGATGCAAACGCTGTTGACGAACGGTGTTGGCACTAAGCAAGGCGACGCTACTCTTAACAATAGCACTGCTAGTAGAGAACGTTACATTCCCCACACCGAGTTCAAAGACTCACCCGTCGGCAGAATACCCAAGAGCTGGGAGGTTGTAAGGCTTAAGCAAATGATGCTTCAAATAAGGGATGGTAACTATGGGGCTGATTACCCTAAAGCATCTGAAATGCTTGATGAAGGCGTACCATTTTTGACATCAACAGTAGTAGGTAATGATCAAAAGGTTAACCTTTCGAAGCTTAAGTTTATTTCTAAGGAAAAGCATTTTCAGCTTGCTAAAGCACACATTAAGACTAACGACGTACTTTTTACCAACCGAGGTGCAAATGTAGGTAATGTTGCATTGGTTCCTGAAGTACTTGAAGACGCCAATATTGGACCGCAACTTACATTCCTTCGCGTTAATGAACATAAAGTGACTTCATTATTTTTGTACATTGCACTTCAATCTGATTATTTCAAAAAGCAACTGCGTCAGCTTGATTCGGGGAGTGCAATGAACTTCTTTGGGATTGGTACAACTGAAAAGTTTATATTTGCAGTGCCTCCTCTCATTGAGCAAGAGGAAATCGCGCATTCTATATATTCGTCAATGATAAAAGTCGACAAACTTAATGAAAAACTTAAACAAATCAAAGCTCTAAAAAAAGCCCTGATGCAAGATCTACTCACGGGTAAGGTGCGCGTGAAAGTCGATTAACAAGCTGCATAACTTAGCTATTGAGTAACAAGACAATACATATAAGCACAACAGCAAGGATAACCATGAGCAAGGACGCTTTGCCGCAATCAAGCCAGTATCCCCAAACCACAGAGGCTAAAACATCATTGCCTATTGAAAGATATGATGGTTCGGCTACCTTATACGATTATCTAGCCGATGGTTTAGAAAGTATTTTTGAGCAGGGTGATAAGTTGCGCTTTAGCAAATTTGGAACCCAATCAGCATACTTGCCCTCATGGGCAACCGTTATGCAGCTTTTGGGCTGGACGAACCCAAGTTTAAAGATGTTATCTTTTATAGAAGGTCATACAGGCGTGCCTTTAAAGGTATCTAGAACGGCACGTTATGACTTGTTCACTCAAAAAGGAGTGGCTGAAAGAGCTGGTTTTGAAGTTTTCAATTGGATGACGACAGCGGCAGACCCCTTCTTTAAGCAATCTTGTTCAAAGCTCCAACTCGATATGGATAGAGCTAGCAAAGTAGGTTCTAACGCAGGAGATTGGTTGTCAGGGGTTGCGGGGTATAAAGCTAAAGCAAAATTAGAACATAATGATGATTATTTTGAGTTGGTACCGCTAATAAAGTTTTTAGAGAAACGATGTCGTGAAGACGTAAGCTTTCTTGAATTAGCCAAAAAACAAATCAAACAACAGCAGTTAGACACCAATAACCCAAGTATGGCTTGGCAGCTACAGCTACCTTTATGGAATACATCTTCACTTGTAGATGAAACGATACTGAATGATTTTTCTTCCCACTTTAAGAAAATAGCTTCAAAAGAGACATATTCAAACACACAAAAGCTATCATTTATTAGTTGTTATTTACCTATATATTTTGATTTTTACTTTGGTGCGTTTGCAAGTTTTGAAGTGGGATGCGTGCTTTATTATCGTGATGAGCATGAATCGCTTGAATCAAAGAAAGGCATATTGAATCGAGCTATTACATCGTACTCGACAACCCCTAAAGTTAAATCGTGTCTTGAGGCGTTATTAGATGAGATTAGAGATGTCATTCCTAACCAAGAACGCAAAATGACATGGACAGATTTAGCTGCTTTTATTCCTGTTAATGTTGATGAAAGTGAGCTTGAATACTCAGCGACGAAGCTTAAACGTAAGAAAGTTGACAGGTTAAAAGCATGGCGAAATAAAAAAGACTTGCCCACGAACGACTTACTACGGCGATTCTTAGGAAATATATACGAGTCTATAGGGGAGCAAGGCAGTAGTGCTCTTGGCGATTTGTTTGTGATAGCTACGGGGATTGATAGGCAAGTCACTTATTTGTCAAAGCAAGCTGAGCGGGAAGGTATATCAAAGGGTGAGATAGAGTCTGAGGTAAGGGCTGTTCTTACCACTTATAATAAGTACTACCAGCACTCACTGAAGCAATATTTATAAAAATAGTCGCTGGTTTAGTTAGCGACTATTTTTTATTTGAGCGGATTGGGCTTAACAATTTTTCTGAAACTGGGCGTTTTTTACGCCATGATTAATCATCAAGCTGATCTTCCCAATCGTCTGGGCGCTCATCTTCACCGCGACTTCCCCAGTATTCATCATTATTGGGGTTGAGTTGATTACTATGATTATCATCGTCATGTTTTGACATGTTACTTACCTCCCTTTTTACCGCCGCCAGAGTTCTTAGCTGCCGCACTTTGAGCCTTAGCAGCAAAGCTGCCTTTAGCTACGTTACCTTTCTGAGCTGTCGCGCTTTGAATGCGAGCGGCTGCTTGAGGTGTCATTGGTGTTTTGTTATTACTCATTGTGTATCTCCAATTTGAAAGTGATGTTGGTAGAAGCCTCTGCCAACGCCGAGAATAATGCCTGAGTAATTTGTTGTTGCAGTGGGGGGGGAATTGTCCAAATTGAGATTAATTGAAACTTTTTGAAGGTGAACGAGAAGCCGGTTGCTGTAAATGAGGCTAAGTCACGGTACTATTAAAATAATAAGCTTTATATCAAAAGCTTAATGACAGGGATTAGTTAAAATGATAAACGAGCAGTTTTTCAATTACGTCAAATTGTTAGATAAACAGTATTTTAGAAAGCCACAATACAACCTTTTTAGAGTTCTCCGCTCAGAATCTGACGAAGTGCGCTTACACTCTCGATTTCTAGGTGATTTACTCAACCCTAAAGGCGGGCATCAACATGGGGATAGATTACTTCAGCTTTTCTTGCAAAAGTTTGACTTGAGCATTACAACCGACGCGTTGGTTGATGTTGAGTATAAGAATATTGATATTCTTATTAGGTCTGGTGACACTGCGATCATCGTTGAAAACAAGATTTATGCAGGTGATCAGAATGAGCAGCTGTCTCGTTACTATGAAGTGATGATAAGTGAAGGTTTTCGCAATATAGAAATCATCTACCTGACATTAACTGGCTACCCTCCAAGTGATGATAGTACAGCAAACCTCACGAAAGAGTTTCTTGATGAGCACCTAACTCTTGCAAGTTATGAGCAAGATATTTATGAGTTAATTCATCGTTATATTGAGGTGTCAGCGACTGATGCGCCTTTGCGAGAAGCTCTCATTCAATATTCAGACATCATTTCTAAATTAACCCACAAACTTGAGAATAAAGAACACATGGAAGAGTTAAAGCAGTTGTTGAAAACAAGCGATAACCTAGCGGCAATACCCAATGTTCTCGCTGCATATAACGAAGTCTTGGTTGATTATCAGCTTGATATATGGGAACGAATAGATAAAGGCATTAGCAGTGAGTTTGGTGATTTACTTGAGGAGTCTGTTACGAAGCAACCAGCACCAAGAAAATTGATCAAGTCATATGTTGAAAATCGTCGCAACTCAAAATATTTGAACATCAGCACACCGTTAGACGGCTTTAAGAATACCTCACTCCTAGTGGAGCAAGACCATCATATTTATTTTGGGGTTTATTGCTCCGACGGAAATACAACTGACAGTTTCTCTCAGATAAAAAGTTTTTCCAGCGACTTAAAAGCAGAAGTTTGGGATAGTATGCCATTAGGGTTTTATGCCGAGCCTCAGATTAACTTTAAGAATTTAAGCTCTGATGATCTTGCGTATTTATCTAGTGAGAACAATAGACAGGCGTATGCCGACTTCATTATCGCTAAGCTACAGGATGTGGTTTCACTGCTTAATCAGTGAATCAAAAGTAGGTAAGTTCTATTGGCAGTACCAGCGGTATGTATTTTTTCTAAATGATAAGCAGAGCCTGCAGTTATGAATCAAGATGAGTTCAACAAAGTAGAAGCCCCAGCCATTTCTCAGTTAGTGAGCTTAGGCTGGCAATACATTCCAGGCAAAGCACTATCACCAGAAAATTCAAACGGTGAACGAGCTTATTTGCGTGATGTGGTGCTGGTGAAACGTCTTGAAGCTGCGATAAAGCGCATTAATCCCTGGATAAGTGATGAGAACCTGCGCAAGGTCTCGCGTGAAGTGACACATCCTAACTTTGCCGCCTTGATGGAGTATAACCACGGTTTCTATCAAATCTTAGTGAGCTATCTATCGGTAGAGCAAGACTTAGGTAAAGGGCGCAAGGGACAAACCGTTAAGCTGGTGGACTTTGAACAGCCCGAAAACAATGAGTTTGTCTGTACTAACCAATTCAAAATCGAAGGCGTTAACCAGAACATCATTCCCGACATAGTCTGTTTCGTGAATGGTATCCCGTTAGCCGTGATTGAGTGCAAGTCGCCTTATATCGCCAGCCCGATGAGCGAAGGGATAAACCAGTTACGCCGCTATGCGAACCTTCGCCACAGTGAAGACCATGAAGGGGCAGAAAAGCTGTTTTGGTATAACCAGCTAATGGTTTCAACTTGTCGCGACCAAGCCAAAGTCGGCACTATTAGTTCGAGTGCACAGCACTATGGTGACTGGAAAGATGCTTACCCTTTCAGTGATGAACAACTGGCTAAGCAGTCACTGCAGGATAACGTGGTGGGCTTACGCTCTCGTGTTGAGATTGAACTTCCTGACGATGCACTAATTAATGAGCTTGATCCATCGGAAGATTGGCAGAAAGTGGCTGAGCCCTCAGTCCAATATAATGAGCCACCAGCGAGCTATGAAGCACTCACCCATGTGACGGCGCAACAAAGGCTATTAGCTGGCATGTTTAGCCAAGCGAACTTCTTAGATATCCTGCAAAACTTTATTCTGTTTGAAACCGATGATGGTCGTCTGATTAAGAAAGTGGCGCGTTACCAGCAGTATCGTGCGGTAAACAAGGTGATAGAACGCCTTAAAAGCGGTAAAGATAGAAAAGAGAAGTCTGGTGTAGTTTGGCACACCCAAGGCAGCGGTAAGTCGCTAACCATGGTGATGTTGGCGGTGAAGATGCGCCGTGACCCTGAGCTGAAACAGTACAAGTTGGTATTTATTACTGACCGTACCCAGCTCGATGAACAGCTTTCTAATACTTTCCGTGACGCGCAAGGTGAAACAGTATATAACGCGGGCTCTGTGGCGCAGTTAAAAGAGCTACTTAAGAAAGACAGTTCTGACCTTGTGACGGCTATGGTGCAGAAGTTCTCTGACTTAGAAAAAGAGACTGAGAAAGAACAAGAAAAGCAGCAAGGCGTAGCTGCTGGGTTTGCTGACCTTAACCCTAGCGACAAGATTATCGTACTTGCCGATGAGGCGCACCGAACGCAATTTGGCGGCTTGGCGATGACCATTAACGCTGCATTACCTAATGCGCCAAAGATTGGCTTTACAGGTACACCGTTGCTCAAAACCCAAAAGATGGGGCAAGCCTTCGGTGGCTATATCGATGAGTATAAGATTAACCAAGCGGTGGAAGATGGTGCGACGGTAAAATTACTTTACGAAGGTCGTGAGGTTATATCTGAGGTTGCTGGTGAGTCACTCGACAAGCTGTTTGAAGAATACTTCGGGGATTACACTGAGGAAGAGCAGCGTGAGATTAAGAAGAAATATGGCGTAGCGAAAGCGGTACGTGAAGCCCCTGCCCGTATTCGCTGGGTGTGTTTAGATCTAATAAAGCATTACAAAGAGCACATTCGCCCAGATGGTTTTAAAGCCATGATTGTTGTTGGTAGCCGCCATGCAGCAGCTATCTTCAAAAAGACCTTAGATGAGCTTGATGCACCCCCGTCTGAAGTGATTATATCGGGTGATCATAATGACAAAGCTTACATTGCAGAACATACCGATAGTGTTCGTCAGAAAAGAGTCATTAGTAACTTTAAAAAGCCCTTTGGTATCGATAAGCAGGGTACTGAAGATAAAAATAGAAAGTTTGATAACACTGCCTTTCTTATTGTGAAGGATATGCTGCTCACGGGCTTTGATGCTCCGATTGCGCAGGTAATGTATATAGATCGCAAGTTACAAGATCACACCTTGATGCAAGCGATTGCCCGAGTGAACCGTACCTACAAAGGTAAAACCTGTGGTTATGTGGTCGATTATCACGGCTTAGCGACTTACTTAACCGAAGCGTTAGATCTGTTTAGTAGTGAAGATGTCGAGGGGACGATTCAAAGTCTTAAAGATGAGATCCCTAAGTTGAAGGCGAAGCATACTCGTGCAATGTCATTCTTTAAGGATATCAGTAGTGATGATATTGACGACTATGTGCTTGTGCTGAAGGATGAGGCTGTCCGCGCTCAGTTCGATATGGCGTTTAAGCAATTTGCTACACAGCTTAATGTGATCTTACCTGATGCTGCTGCCGCACCTTTTATCCCTGATATGAAGTTACTCGGTAAAATCCATAACGCCTCTAAAACGCTATATCGCGATGCAGGCTTAGATATGCATGAGATTGGTGAGAAGGTTCGCCAGCTGGTGGATGAGCATATTCTGAGTACGGGAGTCGACCCTAAGATCCCACCCGTTGATCTATTAGATGCTAACTTTAAAGAGAGCATTAAGCCTACTAAATCAGATGAGTCAAAAGCCTCTGAAATTGAGAGTGCGATTCAACATCACATCACCATCAACCTTGATGAAGACCCTGAGTATTACCGTTCTTTAAGTTTACGCTTACGTGACATTATCGAAAAGACCCATGGTAAATGGGGCGAGCAGCTTGAACTGCTATTTGAGCTTACTGGAGATATTGGAAACGCCCACCAGCAAGCGGCACAAGATGTTGGTTTAACTGAAACCGAGTATGCCTTCTACGGTATTTTGATGGCGGAAGTGACTCAAGTTAGTGATGGCGATGTGATTGATGAGAGTGTTCATGATGCGATTAAAGCAACCACACAAACGTTAGTAGCGATGCTTGATGAAGCGACGGACATTATCGATTTCTTTAGTAAAGGCGATGCAGTTAAACGCATGCAGAAAGAGATTAAGCGTGCCGTACTCGACCAGCCGTTTGGTGATAAGGCGTTAGTGTTGGTCTTGCAAAATCGCTTTATGGAATTGGCCAAGACTAAGTTTGGGAATAAGTAGCAGTGAAAGCAGTGATTCCTGAGCAGGTTGAAGTCAAAGGGCTTTGTGTTGATATCGTCAGAACAAGCAGAACTAAGACTGCCTCGATTAAGATTGATGATGGTTTAGTATCTGTTGTCGTGCCTAAAACGCTTGCCATTGAACGTGTTAAGCAGCTGGTGGAAGATAAATATCAGTGGATAGTACAGAAGATTGCACTGCATGATGCGTCAAAGCCTGCGAGTGACCGAGAATTTATATCTGGTGAGGCCTATGCCTATCTTGGGCGTAACTATCGCCTTAAAGTGGTTACAGGTGAGTATGTTCCAGTAAAGCTTACCCAAGGGCGTTTGGTTGCTACGCTGCCTGATGGCGCTAAACGCAGTAACCTAGTCCGAGATGCGATAATCCGTTGGTATAAGCTCAATGCCTTACGCAAGATAAAAGAGAAGGTTCGTCGCTATTCTAGCGCCATGGGCATAGAAGCGAAGTCTGTAAGCATTAAGACGTTTAAAAGTCGTTGGGGAAGCTGCAGCCCTAAAGGCGAACTCGATTTTAATTGGCTTATCGTGATGGCTCCCAATCGAGTAGTTGATTACGTGGTGATCCATGAGCTGTGCCATCTGAAACAGCTCGACCATTCCCCCAAGTTTTGGAAAGAAGTAGAGCGAGTCATGCCTGATTACGCCGAGCACAAAGAGTGGCTGAAGTTGAACTCTGGCAGGCTGGTGATATAGACAAATTGCGCTATAACTAATTGGGCTGTTCTCGTTATTTTCAAAATGGTAAAGGACAAATAAATGGAATTATACCTGCGTAATATAGCTAAACGCTGGAAGTCTGAAGCGCATAGCGCTGACCAACTGATTATATTCTCGCCTTATATATCCTCAAAAACTGCTGACGTAGTGATAGAAAAAGCTATAGGTAAAAAATGCGTTATTTACACTCTTTTTTCTGCAGAGTTATTCATCAATCTTAGTTCTTCGGTTTCGACCTTAATTAGCCTCAAGAAGAAGGGGGTGACCTTGTATGGCTTACCTAAACTGCATGCAAAGCTAGTTATTGTCCCTGGAGTGTTTGCTAGCGTTGGCAGCCAAAACCTAACGGCAAGAGGAACAAAAAATTTAGAAGCTAGTATTGTAATAACCAGTAAAAACAAAATTGATAAACTACTTTTGCAAACTGAAGAGTGGACGGGTGAAAGAAGTGAAATATCTCTTTCAATGCTTGAAGATATGGCAAAACTTATTAAGCCATTTGTCAAAATTTATAAAGCCCTCATTAATGATGCTGAGGCAATAGATATTGACATAAAATCGCTTGAATTAGAGAGAAGAGAGGAAAAAGAAAAGCTACGATTAGCAAGAGTTGAGGAGCAAAGGAAACTCGCCGAAAGAAGACGTTCATTGGAGTTGCTTGAGGAAATACTGTCAAAACAAGCTAGTCAAAGCGAAGTCGTTGAAGGAAAGGTTAAATGGGTTGAAAATAACCCTGATACAGAGACAAAAAAATATACTAGCAGTTTTACTTTCACGTCCAACAGTAAATGTGATTTTACTCGATGGTCTATGAATAATGATGATGTCGTAAGACTAGCGCGTATTTACCGTTATCTTTTCTTACTAGAAGACTCAGGAAAAATAGCTTGGGCTCGTGTTGCTAAAAGGCGCATTACATACTTCTGTGATGGTGTTTCTAATGTTGGAGTAACTGTTGTTAAGGGTATGTCTTGCTCTGTTAGCTTTGAGGCTAACTGGGATGTCGATAAGGCAACGGATGCTAACTTAACTATCTTAATAAAGCATAGGCTTCTTGATATAAGCGTTAAATGTCCAGCTTGGTTTGGCGTTGATAGTCTAAATATCAGGTGCGAAGATATGGAAGTTATTGATAAGCAGCGAAATTATTTTAATTTGGGTTATGATATGCGAGATTGGATTGAAGAGAATAAAGACGTGTTTGCAGATTCAGTGCTTAAGGTATTACTAGAGCCTTTTGTTTATAAAAAGAAGTTAACAGGAAGCTCCGCCTACATTTTTTTGGGGGATGTAGGAACTAGCTATGCGTTGCGAGCAGTAAAGATAAATGACAGTCCAATCTTAGTTGGAAAATTGATATAGCTTCGTTTTGGTATTCGTGGGGATGGATATCATCCCCACATATTTATGTGCGCCTTGCTTGTATTCTGCATAGAGGTTGAGTTATGTCATCTGAAATCATTAAATGTCCTTTTTGTTCTCAGAAAAACAGGGTTCCTCTAGATGGTATTGTTCAGAGAGCAAAATGTGGCTCATGTGGACAGTTTATTACTGGCGTCGGGAAAAGTACGTGCAGATTTTGTAAGAAATGTATTTCAGATGGTGTCAACCTTTCAGATGGTTCCATGGTTCATGAGCTTTGTCTGAGTTCTATCCAAGAGAGAAAAAGACAAACTGAAATCGAAATCACAGCACTAAAAGCTAAGCTTCAGCTTTTGTATGAAAAGCTTCAGAAGGTCCATGGCTTTTTTTTTAAGATCAGTTCTATTTTCTTTGATCCAAAAGTCGATGTCGAAGCTATTAATGAATCAATATCTTTAGCTGAGTGTACACTTGAAGACCTAACCAAGACCTCTGATGAGCAGCAGGATAGGATTGATGAGGTGTATGAATTATTTCTATCATATCCTCCAGATTGGGATGACAGAAAGCGAAAAGTAGCTTTAAGAGATGGGAAAGCGTGCAGTAAATGCGGTGATACAAGGCATCTTCATCTACACCATATTAGTCCTTTAGGCAGAGGAGGTACTAATGAGCTATCAAACCTAAAACTGCTTTGTGAGGATTGCCACCATGAAGAACATCACTGCAAAAAATTTTCGGGTGCGTCTTCTCCTTCTGAAACAGCATATTCCAAACGTGTTGCGAACATTAGGCATGCAATTAAACACGATAAGCATATAAAATTTTCTTATAAAAAACCAAATGAAAAATCGCATATGCCTAGACTTATAAAGCCCATCGAGCTAGTCAGTATTACGCACCAAGATGGTCAAGGTTTCACGCTTTGTATTCGTGGCTATTGTGAGCTTAGAAAAGAAGAACGTCATTTTGCTCTTAAGCGAATGAAGGGGCTTAAAGTAACTTAGTGCGTTACAGTCTGAACCTGTAACTGCTCATCTGAAAACTTAAATTTTATGAAATTTGTCGGTGTTTACTTTTTGGGGGATTACGGATATTTAAGTGGATAAACGATATTTTCTAATGCGGAAAAGTTTAAGGCTTGGTCTGGCGTGTGTCACTATGCGTGTCACATTTTATCACCATTAACCAAGCCTTTGGTTTTAACTTATTGATAAATAAGTTATAAACCCAACGTAATTACTTCTTGTAAGAAGTGGCTACGTTGTCGATGCGGTCGTTAGCACGCTTAGCTTCTGCTTGTGCGTCCATAGCAGCCGCTTTAGCATCATTAATGTCAGCAGACATTTTGCCATGATCTGACTTTAGAGAGCTAACTTCAGCTGAAAGCTGGTCAACTTTGTTACCTAGGTTTGCAACGCTTTCTTCAAGAGCAGTAGTGTTTGCACAGCCACCTAGAAGGGTAGTCATTGCTACACCAGCAATCAAAAGTATTTTGTTATTCATCGGGAATTCCCTTTATTTAGGTTGGATTTAATTAGCACAGCTGCACATAACAACTGAGCAGCTTAATTATGTCATAGACAAAAAAATTTGCTATGAATTTTAATGCTAAGCTCTGAATACCTTAGCGAATAATTGCTCAATTGCAAGCTAAGTGCAATTTTAATGCTAATTCACACAATCATAATCTTAGTCTATTAATATCAATCTAAGCTGAGTTTTTATTTTCGTCTTAATTTGGCTGATTGTTTTTAAGTGCTTGTACCGCTGCAATTCGCTTGATACTGAGTTGTTGCTTAATGTCCGCACCTTTAAAACCGTCATCAATAATGGTCTTTACTGCCACACTCGATGCGGCATCAAAACACGCTTGTATGTAGTCAGCCTGAGGATACTCATTTAGCTCAAAACCTTTACGCCCCCTAGCATCGGCCTCACAACTGAGTAAGAGCTGGTCTATGCGTTGCGGTTTACGCCAAAAATCTGCTTTGTCGAACAGCTTAACGATGGTGTCAGCCCTAAGATCCATCGCATTATGGATGTTTTGATGTTGGTCGCTGACCAGTAATGCCAGATCGCGGTATTCATTTGGCACTCTAAAGCGATGACAAAGCGCTTTAATGAGGGGCAATCCTTTTTGTCCATGACCATAATGTTTTGGTAGCGATTCTTTAGGGCTCAACGCCTTACCGAGATCATGTAGTAGTGCGGCAAACCTAACAGCATTGTCATTAGACAACTTTGCGGCTTGCTCAAGCACCATTAACGTATGGATACCAGTGTCAATTTCAGGGTGCCATTGTTCAGGCTGTGGTACGCCAAAAAGCGCATCAATTTCTGGAAATAAAACACTCAAAGCACCACAGTCTTTTAATACGCTGAAGAAGACTTGCGGGGCATTGCTCGATAATGCCTTGTCGAGTTCAATATAAACTCGCTCAGGCGTTAAGGCCTCAAGTTCACCGCTTTGGCTAATCTTTCTCATTAACTCGAGAGTCTCTGCTGCAATGGTAAAACCCAGAGCATGAAAACGCGCGGCGAAACGGGCAACACGCAGTACGCGAAGTGGATCTTCTACAAAGGCATCGGACACATGCCTTAATATACGGGCATTAAGATCGGCAATACCCAAGTACGGATCATATTGGTTTCCGTCACTATCTTGGGCGATGGCATTAATGGTCAGATCCCTGCGGAGTAAGTCCTGCTCTAGGGTCACATTCGGTGCAGCATCCACGCTAAAGCCCCCATATCCTGCCGCGGTTTTTCGCTCGGTTCTGGCAAGGGCATACTCTTGTTGGGTACTGGGGTGCAGAAATACCGGGAAGTCCTTACCGACTTGCTTATAACCCAAGGCCAGCATCTGCTCTGGCGTGGCACCTACCACCATATAGTCACGATCTTTTATCGGCAGATTTAGCAAATTATCGCGGACAGCGCCGCCAACGAGATAGATTTTCACAATAAAGCTCACTTATGGACATAAGTAGCAGTTTAGCATGGATAAATCGATGTTCGCTGTCAAAATAGACCTCTTACTTGAGCCGATAGACCTCTTACTTTAGCCGCTTAAGTTGTCGCAAGTTTTGACAACTGATCTGCTTGGCTTTAACGTGAGTGTAATTTCTAGATTATTGTCAAAGCGTTGAGCATTAAGCTGATAGGTTAGTGGCACTCAAAGTGTTATGTTGCAGCCATTCAAACGTTTTCTAAATAGCAGAGTGATTAACGGCCCAATCGGCGGTTTTGCTCCTCTAACAAGGATTAAAAGCAGTATGTATAAGGCTTTTTTTGGGTTGAAAGATAACCCTTTCTCTATAGCGCCAAACCCACATTATCTGTTTCTAAGCGATCGCCATAGAGAAGCGTTAGCACATCTGACCTATGGATTAGGTGAAACCGGTGGCTTTGTGTTGCTGACGGGGGAGGTGGGTACGGGAAAAACTACTGTGTCGCGTTGCTTACTCAATCAACTGCCCGAGAACACAGATACTGCCTTTATTCTCAACCCAGCTTTGACGGAGTTAGAGCTACTGGCGACATTATGTGATGAATTAGAGATAAGTTACTGTGAATCTCCAAGCCTTAAACAACTGACGGACCGCATCAGTACATTTTTGCTCAATAATCACAGTAACGGCCGTAATACAGTACTTATCATTGATGAGGCGCAGCACCTTAAAGCGGAAGTGCTTGAACAACTTAGGTTATTGACTAATCTAGAAACCGATACCAAGAAGTTATTGCAGGTGATTCTAATTGGCCAGCCAGAGTTACAGCAGCTGCTTAAACGGCAAGAGTTGCGCCAGTTAGCACAGCGAATTACCGCTCGTTACCACCTATTGCCGTTAACGCTCGAAGAGGTTGGACTCTATGTTCAGCATCGACTGCAAGTGGCGGGTCGACATGAACCTTTATTCCATAAAAGTGCCATTAAGACATTACATAAGCACAGTGATGGCATCCCTAGGTTAATTAACCTGTTGTGCGAACGTGCACTAATGGCCAGTTATGCGCAATCTAAAGTGCCTATTGATAAAAATATGATCAATATGGCATCACGAGAAGTGTTAGGTGAAGAACCTGAAAAGAAAAATATCTGGTTTCCCATCGGTTTAGCAGCATCAATAATATTGACTTTCTCGGGGGCATTTTACCTCTTTAGCCAACCTGGAAGCGAAACCACAAATTCAGAACCTAATCGTTTCCCAGCTTCAGCCTCTAATGATGGAAGTGCGAGCACTGAGGTGAATACCACTACAGCAACATTGAGCAGCAGTCAGCGAGTACTCAAAAATGCAATGGCACAAAGTCGTGATATCGACACCGCTTATGCCAGTATCTTAGGCTTGTGGGAGAAAGCGCCTTATATCGGCTTATCCGCCTGTCAATCTGCGCAGCAACAAGGCTTGTCTTGTTATCAGCAGCAGGGTAACTGGAATTCGATAGTGAGGTTAAACTTCCCCGCCGTTGTTTACCTTGTCGATGAGCAACAACAAGCATTTTATGGCACCGTTGTCGCAAGACAAGGTGAACAGATGTTACTGCAACTTAATGAGCAACAGTTGTGGGTTAAACGAGATTGGTTTACGCGACACTTTAGCGGTACGTTCGAAATACTTTGGCAAGCTCCTCACAATCAAGTCAGTGAAATTGGTAAATCTGCCAATCAGGCTCAATTGCAGTGGTTAGAAAATAGTTTAGCCATTGTGACGGAATCATCACCTCGATTAGTGTATCAGTTTGATGGCCAGTTAGAGCAAGCAGTAAAAGCATTTCAGCGTCAACATGGATTGGCGGCTGACGGTATTGCGGGAGCACAAACATTGGTACAGCTAAACCTCTACTTAAGTGATATAGGACCTCGTTTAGGTCAATCTAAGAGGTTGTATTAATGTCAATTTTACTCGATGCGGTGACGAGAGATAAACAGCAGTCTCAAGGCATACAACATGATGTTGTAATGACGCCTAGAGCCCAATATAAGACGGTTAGTCATGAACATAAAATGGCTAAACGCGCCGTGGCATTCGCGGTTTTACTGTTACTTAGCGTTGCGTTAGCGTGGTTGTTGAGCCAAATTTTCATGGCAGAAAAAATTAATAACGATAACGTCGCTAATCAAACGTTTGCAATGCCAGCAGAGCAGAATAAATCGAATACGTCGGGAAATGTTCAATCAGCGGCGAGTCGTCAGTTTGAGGCTAATGACGCAAGCATAAAGCTTGCTGGCAAAGTCGCGTTACCTGTAGTAAGGGCAATGCCTAACAGTGGATCTCAAGCCCGTCAAACATCGTTTGTACCCGCTGGCAGAGTGACAACGTCGAACGATGCAGCAGGTAACGACTTACTCGCGGCAGTACTTAAAGCGCAACAGAGTGTTGAAGCGGATGACAGCCCTGCTGAAGTTAAGCGCCAAGCCGTTAGCAATGAACCCGATCCGATTATATTGGGCGCTAATGCAAATCAACGTGGTCAGGATATGTTGGCATCACTGCAATACGAAGTCGATCTTGCTGCTGCAGACGTTGGTTTAGATTCAAAGCCGAAACCACAAAATGACAATAACCTCGTTGCTGCTTTTGAAGCTGCGCTTAAAGATATTGAGCGAGAAAATGCCTTCGCCACTCCGGTGACTCAGCCAGCATTAGACCCTATCCCCACTACGCCGAAAACGGATAGTATTCCTAAGTACGGGCAGTTACCCGCAGGCTTGCAGTTACAGGTACCAGAATTTTCTATTAATGCGCATGTATACTCAAGTGTTGAGGATAATCGCTGGTTGAATGTGGATGGCGCTGAACTGCAGCAGGGCGATAAGATCCAAGGTAAACTCACCATTGTAGAGATTAGACCTCGAGATGTGGTGTTGTCGATACAGGGCACTGAGTTTAAGGTTCCTGCCATCTAAATTGTCAACTGCTCTTCGGACAGTACGTCACCAAAAAGGCCTAACAATCGTTAGGCCTTTTTAATGCGTATCACTTTCTGTTGTTGATCGTGCTAGCCATAGAAATGGTAAGCCAGCAGTAAGGTCAGTGCGTAGCCGACGGAATAACATAGGGCTAGAGCCGGTACATATTTAAGATAGCTAACAAAGGTCAGTTCTTTTACTTTACTCATGGCGATAATGCCGGCTGCTGAGCCGATAACAAGTAAAGATCCGCCAACACCAACTGAGTATGTCAGCCCTAACCATTCCGGTGTATTAAGCGCGGGTTCGGCTTTTAATAATGCCGCGGTTAATGGCACGTTATCAAGTAACGCAGAACCAATACCGGCAACAAAGTTGGAGATGTTAGGGTCAAACTGAGTATAAACCTGAGTTAATAGATCCAAGGTGCCAATCTCTTTAAGCATGCCTACAAGCAGTAAAATCCCTAAAAAGAACAGCAGGGTGTCGTATTCAACTTGACGGATATACTCCAGGATCTGCAGCTCCTCTTTATTGCTGCGTGTTGTATGGCCAACAAGGAACATCACCGACAGTCCGGTTAAAAAGGTGAGTACTGGAGGGATCCCAAATAATATGTTTAACACCATTGTCATTACAATCGTGGTAAAGAAGATGACAGCGATACCTATATCAACTGCGCGAACCTCTGTTTTAATGGGTGTCGTACAGACTTCACCTTCAGCTTTAAGTGAAAATAGCACTGCTAGCAGCATGACGCTAACCGCAGCAGGTATAGATAGCATCAGCAGTTCTGACATATGGACATGGCCACCAAGAAAGATCATCAAGGTTGTCACATCACCTGTGATAAGCGCGACTCCACCCGAGTTAACCGCAAAAATGATGAGCACGGCCATGCGTCTACGTATGTTCTTTTCTAGGTTGAAAGTGGTGAGTAAGCCTAGAGAAACCAGCGTAGCGGTCACGTTGTCGCAAATGGCGGAAAGTACCAGTGAGAACAATGCCACTTGCAGCATTAACATGCGCACCGATACACGTTCAGGAAATAGCTTTTGCACCAGTACTTGGATCATACCTTTGGCATTGAGATACGCAACAAAGGTCATGGTAGACATCAGAAACAACCATAAGGTGGCAATTTCCAGCAGATTTTCGTTTAGTTGTTCTTCGACTAACTTTTCATGGCTGGGATCTCCCGCGGCCATAAAGAGCACAATCCAAGAGATACATCCAAAAAACAGAGTGGTTTTAGCTTTATTTAGATGGGTAACTTCTTCAAACACAATACTCAACAACGCGAGTACAGCTAGCGATATTAAAAATGCGTACAACATAGGGCTACTCACAGACAGATTTTTATATTGGATACTGAAATCAGTACAGGCTTGCTCTAATTTAAGGTTTGTTTAAGCTTTCCTTGCTAGAGCGCGGCGATCAGACCACAGCATAAATAAGAACGCAACCGTTATCTGGATCAAAGTTATTGCAGAAACGTGAGCTTAACACTGTGGATTTTGTATAACTTAGTGTTAACCGCTGACTTGTTATTAATGTGTAGCGATAATGACTGTTTTTTCGTGGTTAAAATACACACAAACAGATGGCTTGACTAAGGGGAATTGAATCAGAAGTTATCGCCATTAAGCAAAAACCTATACTTGAACTTAAGAGCGGGATATCGGCTAGGGCAAATTATTTACTGAGGGTTAAATGAGCAGTATGTTGTGGCCATAATAGAATGCCCTTACGGTATTGGGTGTTTAGGAGCAGTATCATGGGTTTTATCATTAAAACTGGCCTATTTTAGGCGCAATAGCTTAGCTACTCGTGAGCGTTAAGTGACACGTTTGAAACACGCTAACGGTGATTGATATAAGAGGATGCGAAAGCATTCTTTTTTTATCTAAAATTAAGCCCATAAAAAAGGAACACCTAGGTGTTCCTTTAACGTTAACTTGGTCTATAACCTTAGCTGTATGCGCTAAGTCTAGCCTTTTGCCATTTTTGCAAAAACGCGATCAGCAGCAGCAAGCGTTGCTTCTAGTTCTGCTTCACCATGAGCGAGAGACATGAAACCTGCTTCATAAGCGCTTGGTGCTAGGTAAATACCTTCATCTAGCATGCCATGGTAAAACACTGGGAATTTCTCAGCATCACACTTGGTCACTTGCTCAAATGAGGTCACTTGCTCTTCTTCTGTAAAGAAGAAACCAAACATGCCACCAACGTAGTTGATTGCCATTGGAATGCCGTGTTTGTTTGCAGATGCTTTAAGGCCTTCTGCAACATACTGTGTCTTAGCGGCGAGTTGCTCGTAAACACCGTCTTCACAAAGCGCGTCCAATTGTGCAAGACCTGCAGACATTGCTATTGGATTACCTGAAAGTGTACCCGCTTGATAAACAGGGCCTGTAGGTGCAATAAACTGCATCACATCTTTACGGCCCCCAAAAGCACCCACTGGCATGCCGCCGCCAATCACTTTACCAAGTGTTGTTAGATCGGGTGTTACGCCGTAGTGACCTTGTGCGCCGCCCTTAGAGACACGGAAACCCGTCATTACTTCATCGATAATCATCAATGCACCGTATTGGTCACAGATTGCACGTAGGCCCTGTAAGAAACCTTCAACTGGTGGAATGCAGTTCATGTTGCCAGCAACAGGCTCAAGAATGATGCAAGAGATGCTGTCTGGATACTGCTCAAATATTGCCTTAACCGAATCAAGGTCATTATAAGTCGCCGTTAACGTGTGCTTGGCGAAATCTTCAGGTATACCAGGAGAGCTTGGCTGACCTAAAGTGAGTGCACCTGAACCCGCTTTTACGAGTAAGCAGTCAGCGTGGCCATGGTAGCAACCTTCAAACTTTAAGATGTTGTCACGGTTAGTAAAGCCACGTGCCAAACGGATAGCACTCATAGTGGCTTCAGTACCTGAACTCACCATACGAACTTGTTCCATTGAAGGCACCATTTCGATGACTTTTTCAGCCATAGTGACTTCAAGTTTAGTTGGCGCGCCAAATGATAAGCCGTTTTCAACCGCAGCTAGTACAGCTTCACGAATTTTTGGGTGGTTATGACCCAAGATCATCGGGCCCCAAGAGCCAACATAATCGATGTATTTTTTACCGTCGGCATCAAAGATATATGCGCCATCGGCTTTTTCAATAAAACGTGGAGCACCACCAACACTACTAAATGCGCGGACTGGAGAGTTAACGCCGCCTGGAATGGTTTTTTTAGCCTGTTCAAAGAGTTCGTCGGAACGGGTCATTTTAGATCCTTAAAAGTCAGTAGCTTGATTAAAAGTCAGCTTTTCGTGAATACCAATTAACTGGGCGCTCATATTGCTCTAATTGAGAGTCAACACCAAGCGTCAGTGCAAACAGTGCCATACGAATTAATAAACCGTTATCAGCCTGCCTAAAGATGGCGAGGTTAGGGTGGTTATTAAGATCGTTATCCAGTTCATTTGCTTGCTTACGAGAATCTCGTGGCAGCGGATGCATGATCACTGTGTTCGATTTACAATGTTTTGTATAAATACTTTGGTTTAATCTAAATTTTCCACGGTATTTATTTGCTTCATCTTGCGAAGGGAAGCGTTCTTCTTGAATACGCGTTAGATAGAGTATATCAGCGCGGTCTAAATTGCCTTCAAGTTGATCTGTTATTGTGATCGTATGCCCAGCATTTTCAATGTCATTGATCACATAGTCAGGCATTGCTAACTCTTTCGGTGACACTAACGTGAAGCTGACATCTTTATACATACACAAGAGTCGAGAAAGTGAATGCACTGTACGGCCAAATTTCAGGTCGCCTACCATAGCGATATGCATACCGCTAATATCACGTCCACCTGCAGCGAGCTCTTTTTGAATGGTAAACAGGTCTAGCAATGCTTGAGTTGGATGCTCGTTTGAGCCATCACCACCATTGATGACTGGAACACGACTGCCCTCGGCAAATTCTTTAACTGAAAATGCTTCAGGATGACGCATCGCAATCACATCAGAGTAGCTCGATAGCACTCTGGCGGTATCGTATAAGGATTCGCCTTTTGACAAAGAGGATGACGCCATACCCACGGTTTCATTCACTTTGCCACCGAGCAAGCTAAAGGCACAGCCAAAGCTGATGCGAGTACGCGTACTTGGTTCAAAGAAAAGATTGCCCAATACAGCCCCATCAAGGACGGTGGTCCGTTTTTGTCTTAAAGCATAAGGGGTCATTCGGGTGGCAACGTTGAATATGTTCTGTACGGAATCCAAACTAAGTTGGTTTACCGAGAGGATATGTGAACCTTGAAACTGAGTCATCAGCCTATATTTCCAATTTCTGGGGGGCTTTATAGCAGGCGATAAATCGCAGCTAGTGAGCCCTAAATTTATGTAGGGTGGCTGAGGCGGCACTATAGCAAAAAATCTGTTGCAGTGGAATATGCGCGCAATTGAATATGCTCACCTAAATGTTTGCAGTTGGATGGATTTTAGACCCCAAATGATGGTCAATATCGTCGCAACTTGAAGATATCGGCCGTGCTGATGATCTGATTGAAATAATGAGGTCACATTTTAGATAACTAATTAAGTTCCCATGAGTCAAGGGCTGTTGATCTTCCGAGCTTAGTTTTTGTTCGATTCTTTACCGTAAGGAATAATGATTTTAGAACAAGGCTTGAGCGATGATGCTTAGCTGGCTAAGCGAAAAGCGCGTAACGCACTCTAGTTGTAAAAGACTAAAAGCATTGAAACGAACCCGAAGGGCCGTGCTTCTTGGCTATTTTTACGGTGTTGTAGGCTATTTGTGGAGAATGACTAAACGACATAGCCTCCGCCTTGTCAAAATAGCCAATAAACGGCGGCAAAAACAATCGTGAAAGATCCACAGCCCCTAGGTATATGGTTGTTAGCACTTGCTAAATCGTTTGTTGCAGGGTAAAACTGCGCAATAGTTTTAGGCGTTTTGATTTAAAGACATAGATCTGGAAGGTTAAATTTGGACCATATAATTTGGAATGTAGACCCTGTAGCGATTAGCTTTATGGGGCTTAAAGTACATTGGTACGGCATATTGTTTGCGCTAGCGATAGCCTCGGGCTTTCAGGTAATGAAGCGTATCTATGTAAAGGAAAAACTGCCGGTAGAGTCGCTGGATAACTTACTGATGTATTGCGTTGTCGGCATTATTGTTGGTGCTCGTTTAGCGCATTGTCTATTTTATGATCCGGCCTATTACTTCAGTCATCCACTGAAGATTTTTGCTATATGGGAAGGTGGGTTAGCCAGCCATGGTGGTGGTGTGGGGGCTATTTTGGCACTCTACTATTACCAGCGTCAGGTTAAGTTCCCCTTCTTGTTTTTACTCGATCGCCTAGCGATAGCGACCGCTATCTTTGGCTTCTTTGTGCGGATGGCCAACTTTGTTAACTCAGAGATTTTGGGCTTGCCGACAGATGCACCGTGGGGAGTTATTTTTGAGCGAGTTGATATGCTACCTCGCCACCCAGCGCAGCTGTACGAAGGGATAGCTTACTTATTAATATTTGTGTTGCTATGGGCGGTTTATAAGCTGACTGAGATGAAGAAGAAGCACGGCGCTATCTTTGGTTTGTTCTTGGTATTAGTCTTTAGTGCGCGATTCGCTATCGAGATGGTCAAGGTTAAACAAGCAGTTTATGCTGATGCATGGACATTTAGCGCGGGTCAACTGCTGAGTATTCCATTCTTGATCGTCGGTGTCGCACTATTAATACTGCCTTATGTGCGCAAGCGTAAGGCATGATGAACTGCTAAATTTGAGTCTTGATAAGAGATAAAAGAAAGCCGCTAGCGTTAAACGCTAGCGGCTTTTTTAATGTCTACTTATTTCGTTATTAAAACGGCAGGGTAAAGCCGATAGTGGCGGTGCGGCCCATGCCTTTGAAGTAACGTGTGTCTGTACCGACAGTCTGCGAGTAGTAAGTGTAATAGTCTTCGTTGAGCAAGTTCTGGATCCCGATGCTCAGGGTGCCTTCGTAGACTGGAATAGCGATAGATGCATCAACCGTGGTGTAGCCATCAAATTGGGCGTACATAAACACAAATTTACAGACGCTCTGTCGTTAAAGCGAGTGCTAAGTTGAGCTTTCAAATTGAACCCAATAACTTGTATGCTAACTGGCATCGCTTTCCTTGCAACTGAGATAACAGGCCTCTAATGAGAAATAGTCTACTTTTTATTATATTGTCGCTCGCATTGCTGCTACAAGCTTGTCAAGAACCCAAAGTGACAGCATTGTCGAATAACGCTACCGTTATCGCATTCGGTGATAGCCTAACAGCAGGTGTAGGGGCGACAAAAGGGATGGATTATCCTAGTCAGCTGGCGAATATTAGTGGTTTAAATGTGATTAATGCAGGGGTGTCGGGAGAAACAACCCGTCAAGGTGCTAAGAGGTTGCCTAGCGTATTAGCAAAACACTCGGCTGAACTGCTCATTTTGCTTGAAGGTGGTAATGACTTTCTCAGAAATCAGTCTAAAGCGAGCACTAAAGCTAATTTGGCAGCCATGATAGAACAAGCTCAATTACAAGGGACGACAGTATTGCTGGTAGCGGTACCCCAAAAAAGTCTGTTTCTATCACCATCGCCTATTTATGCTGAATTGGCAGAGGAGTATCGATTAGTGCTCATTGAGGACGCACTCAGCGACTTGCTGAGTAGTTCGAGTCAGAAGTCAGATGCCATCCACCTTAATGATAGTGGCTACTTAGCACTCGCCAAGGCCATATTTGAAAGAATAAACCAGTGATAATCAATAGGGAAATGATCCCGTAGGCAGTGTTATCAGCAAAGAATTAGCCAAGGAATGCTCAACGTAAATTGGACTCTTGACTGAGTGGCTGAGGACTTTAGCAATCGCCAGCTAATAAAACAGACTAATTACTTGGATTTTAACCTCTAGTGCAGTCTTTATTTGGACTGTTAATCGAATCACAGATTTATTCACTGAACGAAATTAAATGCGCATTAGATGGCTGAAACTTGGTAAGCTAGGGAAAGAGGGCTTGGCCCCAAATACCAATGGCTAAGAGCTTTAAGCTGATTGCGTATATCAATAAATATAATAAAAGGTTTAACGCTTGAAATGACAGATCTTGAGCAGCAGGTATTTACTCAAGTACGCGCTATTATCAGCAATGAAGAGCAGGTAATTGGTCGTAGAGGGATACTTATCCCGTTAAAAAAAGCCATCATTGCTGATGGTGATATTCGAAATGTGATTGATATTGTCTCGTCAGATCCGGCGTTATCGGCACACTTACTGTGGCGCAGCAGTACGGCGAATCAAATCTCGGCACCATCCATAAAGAATCGTTCATTGAAAGATGCTTTAGTGAGACTAGGGCAGGTGAACATCTATCGTTATGCGTTTACCTTTTATTTGAAAGAAAGGTTAGATGAGCTAAAAGAACCATATAAAAAATTAGTTCATGGCTACTGGGCACTGACTGAAGCCGTTGCAACAGAAGCTGTTGATAGCCTACATCAAATGAACAGCTTTGACATCAGCCCAGATGAAGTGCAAACATTGGCATTATTTAGCGTATTTGGTGACATCATCGCGTTGACTGCGTTTGCTTATTTAAACCATGATAACGATAAGCCCTACTCGCTTAGTGTGCTTAAAGCCGTCATTGAAAATCAGCAACAAACGTTGACGATGGAAGCTTTCGAATCGTTGGGGCTCGATGAAGAGTTACGTGATGAGTTTTTGATCGCACATAATTTACGCCAAACACATAATGCTGCTTCACCAGGATTGGTGCTTCGGCGCACGCTCGCTAAAAGAAAGTTATTATTGCGACCGTTATAGAACATAAAAAAAGCCTGCTGTTAGCAGGCTTTTTTATGAGCGACAGTATTAAATCGCTAATCGTGTTTCTGTTGATAAATCCCTTCCTTTGCCACCATCTCTAGCCAATGCTGCGCTAAACGTGCATTAGCCCCATTTCTGCGATAAGCACCAAACAAGGGTCTTTTTAACCCTTCTCTACCTAATTTAATGCTCACGAGGTTTAAGCCGTGGCTTTCGCTGATAGACCAGTTTGGTAACGCTGCGATACCATCTTTACACGCGATACGTTGTAGTAACATCATGGTGAGATCGCACTTAATCACTGGTCCTGCTTGAATGCCAGCAGGTTCCATGAAATGACGATAAATATCCAAACGGTCGAGCGACACTGGGTAACTTAAAATCGCCAAGTTTTCGAGTTGTTTTGGGGTGACAAATTGCTCTTGTGCAAGCGGGTGATCGCTGGACACAACAAGTCGCACTTCAAAGTCAAAAAGATGTTGGTAAGCAATTGCTTGTCCTGGCACTGGATCTGACGTTAACACCACATCCAGTTCCCCTAATTCAAGCGCGTTGAGAGAGTCGAAAAGATGGCGACTCGAAAGGTCGAGATCGGCCTGTGGATACTCCTGCCTGAATTGCTCCATAACGGGCATTAGCCAGCGAAAACAGCTATGGCATTCAATACCGACACCCAGTTTGCTATCACCCTCTTCAAGTCCCTTTTTGAGGTCAAACTCAGTTTCAATGACTTTAGGTAAAATATCTTCTGCCAGGTTTAGCAATCTGGCACCTTCTTGGGTGAAAGAGAGAGGCTTACTTTTTCGCACAAAAATGGTCGAATTAATCCTGGTTTCAAGTTCCTTGATCTGATGAGACAGTGCCGACTGTGTGACAAAGCGTTTCTTGGCAGCTCCCGCGAGGCTGCCGCTTTCCTTAAGGGCTACTAATGTACGTAAATGTCTAAGCTCTATCATTTTATCCTCAGATGAAGTTTTCTCATGTTGCTCTTGAATTCATTTCGATTGCGATGAAAGAGACTATCACAATAAACTTCTAGACGTCCAGACATCCTTGCGGGTGTTGAAATAATGCTATTCAAATGAGCGTATGTCTGAATTTTGCTCATCTTAACACTAGAAGGTATACAGTATGCAATTAAATAGTTTGGGTTTCCCTAGAATAGGTCGGTTACGTGAATTGAAGTTCGCTGTAGAGAAGTATTGGAGAGGAGAGAGTAGTCAGGATGATCTACTTGATATTGCTCGAGAATTACGTGCAACACACTGGCGCTGGCAAGCTGATGCTGGAGTCTCATTAATCCCGGTTGGGGATTTTGCATATTATGATCAGATCCTCAATTTGAGTGCCACTTTAGATGTGATCCCCGCTCGTCACCGCGGTGAACATGGGGTAGACCTAGACACTTTGTTTCGCGTAGGTCGTGGCCGAGCGCCAACAGGAAAAGACGCTCCCGCCGCAGAAATGACCAAGTATTTCAATACTAACTATCACTACATCGTGCCGGAACTCACCGAAAATCAACAATTCGGTATTGGCTATGAACAAATATTTGAAGAGGTCGCAGAAGCACAGGCGTTAGGCTATCAAGCCAAACCGGTACTGCTTGGGCCTGTGTCATTTCTTTACTTGGCAAAAACGGTCGATAGTGAGTTTGATAAACGGTCATTGTTGCCAGCGCTATTAATCGCTTATGGACAAATTTTGGCTAGATTTGCAGCGCAAGGCGTTGAATGGGTGCAGTTAGACGAACCCATTTTAGCGCTCGAGTTAGATAGCCAGTGGACCGAAGCGATTACTCAAGCTTATCAAGCGCTAGCTAGCAGTGAAGTGAGTATTCTACTGGCAAGTTATTACGGCAGCATCGCCCATCATCATACATTGGTGGCTAAGTTACCCGTAGCAGGGTTACATCTTGATCTTGTTAGCGCACCTGAGCAGCTCGCGCCATTTGTTGCCACGTTAAACGCTACACAGGTGCTATCTGCCGGTGTCATTAATGGCCGTAATGTATGGGCGGCAGACCTGGACCATATTGCAGAATCTATCTCAAGTGTGGCCAATGATCTTAAGCAGCGACTCTGGTTAGCACCTTCATGTTCATTACTGCATAGCCCTGTCGATTTGGATGTAGAAACCCAATTAGCGCCAGAATTGAAACAGCAACTTTCTTTCGCAAAACAGAAACTCTCTGAACTGAGTAAACTTAAGCAGCTGTTAACGGATGCTAATTCAGCGCAAAGCCTTGAGATTGTTAAGCAGTGTGTAGCGCGACGAGCCGTTAGAGCAAAAGCAGCTAATCAAGATGTTATTGCCAGAGTAGCAGGGTTAAGCGTTGCTGATTACGAGCGTGATGATGTATTTACCGTTCGTCAATCAGCGCAAAGGCAGAAATATAAACTGCCATTATTACCCACCACTACCATTGGCAGCTTTCCACAAACACCAGCCATTAGGGGCTTACGAGGTCGCTGGCGTAAAGGAGAGATCACGCTAGACACCTACAATGAGCAATTACGCCAAGTCACAAGAGATACAGTGGAACGTCAGCTAAAGCTTGGTCTTGATGTATTAGTGCATGGTGAGGCTGAGCGCAATGACATGGTGGAATACTTTGGTGAGCAGCTTGATGGTGTCGGCTTTACGCAATTTGGCTGGGTGCAAAGCTATGGCTCTCGCTGTGTTAAGCCGCCGCTTATTTATGGAGATGTATCGCGGCGCAGTGCCATGACGGTTGAGTGGGCTGAATTTGCTCAAAGTCTGACTGAAAAACCGGTGAAAGGCATGCTAACAGGTCCGGTAACCATCCTGCATTGGTCATTTGCCCGAGAAGATATCAGCCGTGAACAGATAGCGACTCAGATTGGTTTGGCTATTCGTGATGAAGTGGTCGAGTTGCAAAATGCGGGGATTGGTATTATTCAAATCGATGAACCGGCGTTTCGTGAAGGCTTACCGCTTAAAAAGAGTGATTGGCAGTACTATCTTAACTGGGCGGTTAATGCCTTTAAATTAAGTGCTGCAGGTGTGGTCAATGACACCCAGATCCACACGCACATGTGTTACAGCGAATTCAATGAAACCATCGCCGCAATTGCTGCAATGGATGCGGATGTGATCACCATTGAAACCTCACGTTCACGGATGGAGTTGCTGAATGCATTTGAAGATTTCAATTATCCGAACGAAATTGGTCCAGGCGTTTACGATATTCATAGCCCGAACACTCCGTCGGTTGATGACATCGTGGCATTGATAGAGAAAGCCGCCGCTAAAATTGATGTGCAGCAACTTTGGATTAACCCCGATTGTGGCCTTAAAACGCGTACTTGGGATGAAGTTGAGCCAGCCTTAGTCAATCTTGTAGAAGCCACTAAACAGCTCCGAAGAAAGCTCAGTTAAGGTCGCTGATCTTTTTACGGGAGCCTTCAGTGCTTAAAATAACCTAGAGTCCAATGTCGCTCAGTTTAATTGAGTGTCCTTGGGCTCAATAGCAAACTATTTTTATATCTTGATGAACTAATTCCGCTTAAGCTCGGTCTTATCGCATGACGCTGGTGATAATCGATAATTTTGGAGTTCATTATTCGCTTTTTTTGCAAAATACAAACCGCGAAAAGTAAGATCATCATGGTATTTACTGTGTTGGTCTTTTTGTGTTTGATGCAAAATAGTGGGATGTTGCGTACGATTAATCAGGTTATTGGTAATGACGCGCCACAATTAAGTACGCAAATTCTAACGGCAGCATCATTTTTGGATGAATTATCGCTAAAGCCTTGTGAACTGTCTGAGAAATCTTTGCGGGCTTGCATGGATGTACCGCATCTAAGTCTAGTATTGCTATTGTTGTTTTTTATTCCGTTGTTACCCATCGTTTTCCGCCAATTGCATTGGGTTCTCGATGTCCCCATTTTGCCTAAACCACGACGAATACATCTCTCTTTTTGCCGATTTCAAGAGTAAGACTTAATGACATTTATAATCGACATCTACAGCCACAGCCTTTATCGCTAGATTGGCTTGATGAGCGCTTTACACCATCTTTTATCCATATATTGTGTGCTTGCTGCTATCAGTAAGCCTTTTTAAAATGCGCTGACAACATAACAACTCAGCTCAAAAGTTATGCATCTTTATCGATTAGAGAGCTGAGATTATGCATCGTTACGGAGACGAAATTGAAAATTGTTAAATCCTTTTTACTGATGTTTGGCTTGTTAATATCGAGCTCAACCTTTGCCCAATCTACTGGGTGGATTGAAAATCCAAATCACCCGCCCGTTCAAGTTAAGTTTATGCTTACTGGTGAGCTAGATCCTGTGAGTAAGACCTTGCCAGCGGTGTTAGAGGTTAAACTTGAAGATGATTGGAAAACCTATTGGCGTAGCCCTGGAGAAGGCGGGATAGCGCCGAGTATTGATTGGGAACAATCGGAAAATCTTGCCAATGTAAGATGGGACTGGCCGGCGCCAGAATCGTTTTCATTGCTTGGTTTACAGACATTTGGTTATAAGCATGATGTGATGTTTCCGATGTTGTTGCAGAGCAAAGATATTAATGAGCCACTTGAACTGAAAGCGGTCATCACGTTATCCAGCTGTACCAATATCTGCGTACTCACCGATTATGAAATGCACTTAAGCATTGATCCTAAGCGTATGACAGCGGATCCCGCCGCGATGTTTGCCTATAACAAGGCAACATCGAGCGTGCCACAGCATAAGACTGACGCCGACATTAACCTTGGTTGGGATCAAGAAAAGCGACAACTAGAAGTTTTACTAAACGAGGGCGATTGGCAATATCCGCAACTGATTATTGATGGTGAACCTGACGTTACCTTTAAATTAAAAAAGGTAGAAACCAGTACCAATGATCAAGGGGTTAAACAACTAAAAGCCATTTTTGATGGTAGCAGTTGGTTAGGAGAAACGGATCTCATTGGTAAATCGTTAAATGTCACTGTGATAGAGGCTGATACGGCTATTGAGTACAGCGCACCGGTGACTGCGGTGGACATTATTGATAGTGGAACGTCATTACTGACGATGTTGCTGATAGCACTACTGGGTGGCTTGATCTTGAATGTTATGCCATGTGTGTTGCCAGTTCTGGGGATGAAATTAAGTGCTGTGGTGGCCGCTCCAGCATTTGATAAAACTAAGATAAGACAACAATTTTTATCGTCAGCTTTAGGTATTTTGGTCTCTTTCTGGCTGTTAGCGGGCTTTATTCTTACCCTAAAAGTCACCGGACAAGCAATAGGTTGGGGCGTGCAATTCCAAAACCCTTGGTTTATTGGCTTTATGGCGTTGATCACCTCTGTATTTGCCTTAAACATGTTAGGGGCATTTGAAATTAACTTGCCTTCTAGTGTGCAAACAAAGCTGGCGACGACCGGTGGCAATGACAACCGTGGTCACTTTTTACAAGGGATGTTCGCGACACTATTGGCCACACCCTGTAGCGCACCTTTTTTAGGTACTGCAGTTGCATTCGCATTGGGCGCTGATGTCATCAGCCTATTTGTCATCTTCACCGCTTTAGCTGTCGGAATGGCGTTGCCATGGTTGATGGTCGCGGCAGTCCCGCAAGTGGCTAATTACTTTCCCAAGCCCGGCCGCTGGATGAATGTGGTTAAGGTTATTTTTTCAGGCTTGCTGTTACTCACCAGTCTTTGGCTTATTAGTTTGTTAGCAAACTTCATCGCAACGGGCATTCTATGGATTGTGGCGGCGATACTGCTGCTGTTATTTATCACTTTTGTCGGCAAGGTACATGGCTCCGCTGCTGTGATAGCCAGTATTAGCATGGGTATTATTATGAGTGCGATCGGTGCATTTGCCACATCAGATAGATGGGCGAGTCCGTTACCTACCGATCTCAGCTGGACGCCACTTCAACAAAGTGACATTCAGGCAAAGGTTGCTAAAGGGCAGACCGTCTTCGTTGATGTCACTGCGGATTGGTGTATTACCTGTAAAGCCAATAAAGTGGGTGTGGTATTACAAGACCCTGTTTATAGCCGCTTAAAACAAGCTGATATTGACCTTGTTATTGGTGATTGGACTAAACCTTCGGCGCCTATTACCGACTATTTACAACGTCATAATCGCTATGGTGTACCGTTTAATGTGGTTTATGGACCGAATGCTCCTGATGGGATCCAGCTCCCAGTGATCTTATCTACAGAGCAAGTGATGGCGGCGATAAATAAAGCATCAGCTAAAGGTCCTTTTTAGCGTATACGGCAAACCTAACTCGCTAGCAACTATAGTGACAGACGCTAGCGAGCTAAACCTATATGACTGAGAATGGCTAAAAGGGCCGTTTGAAGATAGCATTTTTAAGAGAGTATTAAGATGACATTAAGCGTAAAAGCAAAAAGCATAATAGGCGTGGCTCTAGCGGTCATATTCACATTTATCGGGGTTAAAACGGTGAGTAGCGCAAGTGTTAATGCGGATGAAGGTAAGCTTAGTCCAGGGCAGCAGCAAGAAGTTAAGGGTATATTGAAAGAGATGCTGCTCAATGACCCAGATCTGCTTAAAGAGGCGATTATTGCTATGCAAGTACGCGAGCAAGGTTCGCAGAAAGCGAGCGCTAAGTCGCTCATCAAGCAGTATGAACAGGCGCTATTTAATACAAAAACAGATCCATGGAAAGGCGCTGAGTCACCAGATGTTACCATGGTTTATTTTACCGATTTTAACTGCCCTTATTGTAAAAAGTTAGAGCCAGAGTTGGAAAAATTAATAGCCGAATTTCCTCAGTTGAAAATCATTATCAAAATGGTACCGTTACAGGGACAAAGTGCTGTAGAAGCGGTCGAATTGGCGCAAACGGTTTGGCTGAATGAACCTGAAAAATACCTTGCACTTAAAAATACTTTGATGGCAGCGCCTCGCCGACTCGACTCCGCGACTATCGCCAAAGTGGCCAAGTTAACACACACGCAGAAGTGGCTGAGTAAAAATGACAGCCGAGTGGACGCCATTGTGGATGAAAATCTACAGTTAATGCGACAACTCGGTCTTCGGGGAACCCCAAGTATGATTATTGGTGAGCAGATAATCCCTGGTTTAGTGCCGTTTGAAACGCTTAAACAAGAGGTTGAAAAAGCGCTTAAGGCACAAGGATAATGACGAAGCCGAATGCCTCTAAATCCCTATTGAGTAAAGTACTTTATGGTGCTAGACAAATAGCCATTATGCTGGTGGTTTTTACTCTGTTTTCTGCGGCATTAGATCTGTGGCGCAGTAAAGATATTCCCACCGATAATCTGCCAGACTTAAAAGCGATGACTCTTAATGGCGATGCCGTCGATATTCTGGCGATGAGTTATCAAGAGCCTGTTCTGCTGTACTTTTGGGGAACATGGTGCCCAGTATGCAGCTTTGTTAGTCCATCGGTGGATATGATGTCAACACAATACTCGGTGGTGACGGTGGCGATGAACTCTGGCAGTGATGAAAAACTCAGCCAGTATTTGAAGCACAAGCAATATGATTTCCCCGTGGTAAATGACACGAAGGGGCTACTTTCCCGAGACTTTTCAGTCAATGTGACGCCGACGTTGATGGTGATTAAAGACGGTGAACTGCAGTTCTATACCAGCGGCTTTACGAGCTTACCAGGAATGTGGTGGCGAATGCTGTTGGCATAAAGCCAGCTGTTCCCTCATGTTGTATTCAGTCTAAGGTAGCCAAGTTGGCTACCTTTTTATTATCCATTATATTTTCGCACTAAAGAGTCATCGGTGATCTGCACTCTAGTAAGCACCTCATCTTATAAATGAAATGGAAAACACCGCCGTCATTGGTGTTCTATACTGGTTAACATATTTGTGTTTAACCGCGTTGGAGCTAGCCATGAGTCATACTTACAAGATTATTGAGCTTACAGGTTCATCCCCGATAAGTTCGGATGATGCAATAAAAAATGCCATTGCGGCGGCAAATGAGTCAATACAGCATATGCGCTGGTTTCAGGTGACCGAAACTCGGGGTCATTTGGAGGAGGGAATGGTGGCTCATTGGCAAGTGACAATCAAAGTGGGCTTTACACTTAATCCCAAATAAATACCGTTAATATACCGAAGAGCTGCTCTATAATGAGCAGCCTTTACGCATCTCGTGGCAATCCTTTCTCTACCGTCCGAATGACCCGCTGTGTTTTACGGTTTAATAGGCGCTGTTTGTTTGCTTGTTGCTCGAGTGCCCAGTCAATATGTTCTGCTACCATCTCATCGACTTCATCTGATAATTTACGGGCTTCAAGTGCCGATATAATAGAGGGCTCGGAAGGCGCATTCCCGAGGGCGATAGCGATATTTCTAAGCCAGCGTTTATGGCCAATGCGGCGGATGGGGCTGCCCTCAGTCAATTTAAGGAACTCAGCTTCAGTCCATGCAAACAACGCCAGTAGTTGAGGCTGCTTAAGCGGGGTACGGGTGTGAAAGTCAGTCTCATTTGTAAGTGGCGCTTTACCATTAACCGGACAAACGAGTTGGCAATCATCACAACCGTAAATTCGATTGCCTATGGCCTCACGAAACTCGACTGGAATAGCCCCTTGTAGTTCAATGGTAAGATAGGAGATACAGCGGCGCCCATCAACCACATAAGGCTCGACAATGGCGTTAGTCGGGCATGACTTAATGCAGGCGACACAGGTGTTACAGTTCTCGCTTACCGGAATATCGACAGGCAAAGGCAGGTTGATAAACAACTCACCGAGGAAAAACCAACTACCTGCATCAGCATTGAGCAGTAAGCTGTGCTTACCGGTCCAGCCGAGCCCGGCTTTATCAGCCAATGGCCTTTCTAATATGGGGGCTGAATCGACAAAAGGACGTGAGTTTGGCTGACTGAAACCCATCTCTTTTAGCTCTGCTTCTATTCGGTCCCCCAGTTTTTTGAGTCGACTTCTAATCATCTTGTGGTAGTCGCGTCCGCCTGCATAACGAGAGATATAAGCTAAGTTAGGATCGCTAAGGTTAGTGGCAAAACCGGCCTCTGGCGGCAGGTAATCCATACGGGCAGATATCACTCGCAGGGTTCCTGGGTGTAACTCATGTGGCCGGGCACGCATCATGCCGTGGTTAGCCATATAGCCCATGTCACCATGGTAGTCGTTGTCTAGCCATTGCTGCAGTTTAGGCTCTTCGGCGGTGAGATCGGTATCGCAAATGCCTAGTTGAGCAAAACCAAGTTCTCTGCCCCAGGCTTTTATCTGTTCAGCAAGCTTGCGCAGTGCAGCGGGAGTTAACAGAGAGATGGATTCGAGATTATTGACTGAGTTTGGCATAGAGATGGAGGCGATGAAGAGAGACAGCTAATAATAGCAGTATTTACTTACAGGCTGTAATCTTCTACGAGAAATAACAAGGCTAGCCTCATCCGCAACTATATTACCGCTGACTGCTGCATTTCATTTTGCTTGAGACAAGTCTTTGCAATTACTCGTTGGGATCTGTATAACAACGCCGTGTTTAGAGGACTCATCTCCAAAGGTAACTCAATGAAAAAGATTTTGGTTTGTTTGTTGGTGCTGATGAGCTTTTCAGTATCTGCTAAATCAGATTTAGAGCAATCAGGTGATATTTTGCATCTCCTCATCCCTGTTGCGGCGCTCGGCGGCAGTTTAATCTATGAAGATGACTACGAGGGCGCATGGCAACTGGTGAAGACTGGCGTGGTTTCTCGTCTTGTTGTTGAAGGGCTTAAATATACGGTAGATAAAGAGCGTCCAGATGGTTCGGGTGATGATTCATTTCCGTCAGGGCACGCTGCCGATACTTTTGCGGCGGCCACGTTTGTGCAGCAGCGTTATGGTTGGAAGTGGGCTATTCCTGCGTATGTTGGTGCAGCTTATGTTGGCTATACACGGGTTGCAAGCGATAAGCATCAGGTCGAAGACGTGTTAGCCGGCGCGGCGATAGGGGTGTTATCGGGCTTATACTTTACTGACCCTTATAAAGGTATTACCATCACGCCAATTGTAGGTAACGGCAATTATGGCGTGTATATTAGCGGCACTTTCTAGGCCGTATTGTAAATTGTAATAGAGATTAAAAAATGACTGAATTAAACGCTGAATATCGAGCTCGTGCTGAGCTGGTGGCATTAAACGTGTGCAATACCGTTATGCCAATGAATCAGATCCCAGAGAGCTTGTTAGAAGCCTATGCCAACCTTTGTAATGAGTTGATTGAAGATACCGATCTTAAGTTCAATAGTGGCTGGAACGCATTACCCGCGAGTGCCAGAGCGCTATTGCCGCAAGAAGATTTTCACGGTTTTTATATTGCTAATGCTTGGTTTCAATTGAGCCGCGTAGCACAAGATATTGCCGACATGGCCGACTCAGATGATGAGATCGCCGAGAAAGAATACAACGGTATTTTCACCCGTTTATCAGATGCGTCGCTAAAAGAGAGTGTACGTAAGCTGAAAAAAGCCCGTACCGATCGCTCAATGCTTAACAGCATTAAAGCGGTTATCGACGGTAAGTAAATACTTTCGTTTGCGGCAAATGGGTTAAAGACAAAGGCTATGGGAACACGAGACCATAGCCTTTTTTGTGTCTGGAATTTATTGCCTCTAACGATCTGTCGTTATGTGTTTTTCTCAATTAGAAAAGTAAGAGGTACAGCCCTGCTACTAGGCAAGAGACGCTAATGCCAAGGTTGAGTGCTTTGGGCCAAGGAAGGACCTTTTCCAGTAGAACTAGAATTGACAGCGCTAAAATCCAGCCGATATGCATCACGCCAACAATTAGCAGTAGCGCCATTAATAGCCAACAACAACCAACACAATATTGGCCATGCTTGAGCCCCATGCTAATGGCACCGAGTTTGCCCTCTTGCCACTGGGACATTAAAAAATTGAGCGGTGAACGGCAGTAATGTAAGCAGCGCTGTTTTAATGGCGAGACCTGATATAGACCAATAGCAAGCAGCAAAATACCACTGGCAATATCATTGCTGCTTTGCATCATGGGGGTCATTAAGGAGTACTGATGAAGTTGCCATTGGATTAGAGTGATCACCAGACTGTATAAACTCCATAAAAGCAGATAGCCCAATATAAACAAGTTAGACGAGACAAACTCGGCCGATCGTTGTTGGCGCGTACGACTTATTTTGGCGAACAGTAAAATCATCGGCGTGGCCGAGGGCATCATCATGCCAACCATCATCACCGCCCACATCATAAAAACCAACGCCAGTTCATTAATATGCCAATGGCTAGACATGACCATGGTCATGCCAAATAGCATGTAATACCAACTTAGCCCAACGAGCAGGACAATACTCAGCCAAGTTATGGGAGAGTGTAATTGTTGAGTGCGGCAAGCTGCGCTAATTATGCTCAAAACGTCAGATTAGCACTGTTGCCAGAGGTTTGCGTTAGCCGTTGGGCCATTGTACATTCGCCTTAGCCGCAAACTTACCAGCATGGTCAAAACTGAAAGCATCATGTTTGAGCCACATGCTTTCGGTGGTGCCAATACGGCCGTCATTCCAAATAAAACCGCCATCAGGAAAGCCAATATGCACATGTTGTTCTTCGCCTGTCACCGGATTAATTAGTGGTTTTTGTTGAACCCCCACCACGCCTTCAATATCGAACGAGGCCGTTTTCTCACTGGTATCCATATTGATTTTTGCCAGAACGGGGCCATGAAAACTGCTAAACGTTGCCGCTAATGCCTCTAAAGGCATTCCGCCTGCTTGGCCGGTGAATACGGTTGCTAACGCAGTCACTTGCTCTTCGCTGGCACTCGAATCAATAAACAAAATACAGCTGCCATTGCCCTCATGGATTGCTCCTGGCCATTTAATCGCGAGTATTATTTTTAAGCCATCAAATTTCACATCGTTAAAGTGGCCATCATTGACCTTGAAACCCAGTAAAGCCTCGCAAGTACCAAAATCGGGGAAGCCTGCAAATTGGCAGCCACAACCATGATTACAGTTGCAGGTTTCAATTTGGTGCATATTCAATGACCAGTTATTATTAACACTCATAATGGCTGTCCAAATCATGAAAAGGTGCGTTTAAGTATAGTCTTGTGGCTTTGAGGAATAGGGTGTTGGCAAGGGGGAAATGTCGGTAAATAGTCTCTGGTATTCGCGCCAATTTTCAAACTGTTGTTTTTATTGTTATGTTCTTAAAAGCATATATCAGAAAGGGGTTAACAGTTTTCTGTCAGTCATAAAAAGTCTAATAACGGACGAGAAGTTTAGGAATAAATATAACGATCATTGAGAGTGGAAGTAACCGATAAGGACTTATTCCTATAGTCACATGATGCGAATGAACGTAAGTGAATACTCTATATACATGGGTGAAAACCAACCTCGTTATAGAAAATATCATTTGCAATAACGAGGCGGAACAGACGTTTTTATTAATATGGCCGTTAGAGTGTCGTTGTAGACTCAGCCATTTGTGTTTGCGCCTTTTCTTGAATTTGTGCTTTTAGCGCGGGGTCTGAAAGAATCTGTAATAATTGGTCGTGATAAGCGCGAAGGACGTTGTTTTGAGGTGACTCATTGGCTTCTTCCTCAATCACATCTCTTTCTTGAGTGTTGTGTTGATACGTTAAGCCGTTATCCTTATCAAATAAGTACGTATCAACATTGGTATCAAAATTAAATGATGAAACCCAGTTTAAATTGATGCTGAAGAACCACTCTTGCAAGTCGAGAACTAAAAGATGTTGTGACCCTTGCTCTGTTAACGTATAGCTCGCTATGGTTTCTGTCGGTATTGTTTTGAAATCAGCAGGTTTTACTTGCCATCCCTTTTCCGTTAACCCTTTTACGATTCTTTTTTGTAGCCACTGACTTAAGGTTAACGACTTATCGTCTTTTTCCGTTGCCAAGATGGTATCTACATCCCAATCAACTGGAATACCAAAGGTTGCATGTACGCGACCAACGAAAGTTTCGGGTTTACCTTCTTTAACCTTTTTACGGTTATCAATAACACTGATAAGAATGGGGGCAGCGTTATTATATTCAGGGGTAGGTGTTTGTTCTTGCAAAGCAATGGGAGAAACGCAGCCTGATAACGTTAATATGGCAAATGCCACTAATAAAATTTTGTACATTGTAAGTCCTTTTTTCATTTGTAATTAATTTGTTGTAACGGCGCTGATTATATATAACAAAATACTAATAACTCAATTGTATTAGTACTTTATTGTGGTTTCTATCTCGCTTAGATGTGAATGAACGGCCGTATGTACGGATATTGCAGAGGCTTACGACTAACCTTGGCCGTAGGCCGTACCTTTATTCGCAATTAAATCTGCAAGTGTATCCTCTAATTTAAAAACAAAAAAAAGCTGCCAGTAAATACTGACAGCTTTTTTAGCGTAAATTCTTAGTGCTAGTTGTGAACTTAGCCTCTAACCGCTGAGATCAATCGCTCACAACTGAAATTAGAACGAAGTTCGCTTATAACGGCGATACTCAGCTGTCCAAAAGTTATCTTCGATTGCTTGAGTCAATAACTCATCGCTGCTCGGCAGTGCATGACCCTCTTCAACTGCCACTTTAGCGACAGCAAAAGCGATATGTTTACTGACGCTATGGATATCTTCAAGCTTCGGTAGTAAAGAGCCTTCACCATTAATTGCAAGAGGTGAGCACTCGGCTAATGCACGGCTAGACGCCATTAGCATTGCGTCACTGACGCGGGCTGCACCAGCAGCTAACACACCAAGGCCGATGCCAGGAAAGATATAACTGTTATTGCACTGGGCTATTTCATAGGTAATGTCATCAATCACAACAGGCTCAAAGGGGCTACCTGTTGCAACTAATGCTTGGCCGTTTGTCCAATGCAAAATATCTTTTGGTGTGGCCTCTACGCGGCTTGTAGGGTTCGACAGCGGGAACACAATTGGGCGTTTACAATGGCTATGCATCGCCTTGATGATCTCTTCACTGAATAATCCTGGTGAGCCAGAGACACCAATCAACACGGTTGGCCTAGCGTTACTGACGACATCGAGTAGGGATATGTTGTCGCTGAAATTATTCCAGCTCTCTACATCACTACATTGTTGCGCTAGTTTTTGTTGAAAAGGCAGTAAGTTCGGCATGTTTGACTGTAACAAACCCCAACGGTCAACCATGAATACTCGTTGGCGTGCTTGGGTCTCGCTAATGCCTTCAGATACCATTTGCGCCACAATAGCTTCGGCAATACCACAACCTGCAGAGCCCGCACCTAAGAAGGTGATTCGTTGCTTACAAAGCTGAGTGCCAGCCGCTTTACAGGCTGCGAGTAGTGAACCTACAGTAACAGCAGCAGTGCCTTGAATATCATCATTGAAGCAGCAGTATTGATCTTTGTAACGCTCAAGCAATGGCATGGCGTTCTTTTGCGCAAAATCTTCAAATTGAATCAGTGCATCTGGCCAGCGGCGGCTAACCGCTTGCATAAAGGCTTCGACAAACTCTTTGTATTCTTCGCCGCCAATGCGTTGGTTACGCCAACCCATGTACATAGGGTCTTCAAGTAGATGTGGATTATCGGTACCGACATCAAGCGTGATTGGCAAAGTATAAGCGGGGCTAATACCACCACAGCTGGTGTAGAGCGAAAGCTTACCAATCGGGATCCCCATGCCACCAATACCTTGGTCGCCAAGACCTAGAATACGTTCACCGTCGGTGACTACGATGATTTTTACTTTTTGGCGAGTCGAGTTATTTAAGATGTCGTCGATACGATCTTTGTTCGGGTAAGAGATAAACAGCCCGCGGTTACGACGATAATCTTTTGAGAAACGCTCACATGCCATACCGACAGTAGGGGTATAGATAATAGGCATCATCTCAGAAATGTGGTTTTGCACTAAACGATGATAGAGCGTTTCGTTAGTATCTTGAATGTTCCTAAGATAGATGTGTTTGTCTAAATCATTAGAAAAATTCTTATACTGATCATAGGCGCGTGATGCTTGCTCTTCGATTGTCTCAATCACATGCGGCAATAGGCCTTCAAGATTGAAAAAAATACGTTCTTCGTCGGAAAATGCGCTGCCTTTGTTAATCAAAGGTGCTTCAAGAATGGCAGGACCGGCAAAAGGAAGATAGAGCGGGCGTTTGTTATCGTCCATTAGAAACCTTTTCTCTGTTTTTGTTAGTTTAAGGAGGTGATGTTAATCACGGAAGATTAACACAAACCGTGATCTTTGTTGCGTTTTGTCTGCCGATAAGATGAATTTTTTAATCAGAGAATATTGTTCAGTAGTGGACTTTTTCAGGTACAAAAAAGCACAGCAAATGCTGTGCTTTATTCCTTAACTCAAACTAAAGCCTAAGCTTCAGTTTCAGCGGGTTTTGGACGATGCTTCAGGGATAAACCCATTAGGAAGTTTCGTAAAACCTGATCGCCGCACGCTTTATAGTGCTTGTGGCCAGGTTTTCTAAACAGTGCGCCAAGTTCCGATTTAGACATATTAAATTCGGCTAGCGTCAGAGCTTCAATAATATCGTCTTCACGCAATTCAAAAGCAACTCTTAACTTCTTAAAGATAAGGTTGTTTGTTAGCTGTGATAATGGCTCTGGTATTTCAGCACCAGGCTTTAGTCCGCGCTTATAGATCACAAATCCATCAAGGAACATACACATGGTTTTGTCGTTACAAGGCTGATAGCCCTCTTCAGACTCTTTTTTCAACATGTTGATGATTTCTTCTTGATTGATTTCGTGATTAGCTTTAGCAAAAATGCGTAGCATTTTTGCATTGCTTAAATCAAGGATGTAGCGGACTTTACGTATAATATCGTTGTTAATCATATTTGTATTTTCTTTATGCTATTTGACTGCGCGGCTGCGTAATCATCGGTGCGTATTATAGCAGAATCGTTTGGTATTTACTTTGCTGCTAGCAAAGTTGCTGTGATTGCTTCTTTTCCTGCTTGGTATAATTTGGCTACGGGTCTGTCTTCTAACGCCACCAGTTTACTGTTAATACTATTGCGGATCTTATCGTGCAGCCCAAAAGTGCGATTGATATCTTGCAGATCCCAAGAGGTATTTTCTAAAATGACCACGTTGACGTTCGACTGTGGGTAATAGAGTGCAAGGCTGACATAGCCAGGAAGGTAACCACTATGACTATATTCAGTTATGCCGTTGATATTACTGATTTGCGTGCCATAGCCATAGCCCAATGCTCCCCAACGATGTTCTCGGGTGCTATGGGAAGTCGTCATCTCTAGTAGGCTTTGTTCACTAATAAGCTGGCCTGTGAATAGCGCATATTGAAAATGACTATAGGCATCGGCTGACGCCATCATGCCACCAGCGGTGAGCAGCTGCTGATTAATCTCGACATCAGAGGCGGCATAACTTGAGGTGTCATTGCCGTCTTGCTGCTGATGCCTTGTTTCTTCTTGGCCAAGTAACAGTAGTGGGGATGTCTTTTTGATGGTTGATGTTTTGCCTAAGTGCGCACTCAGTCCGCCCAATCCTGCCAGCAGGTTGAATGCGTTGATTTGTTCTGTAATGGGTTGTTGATTGACGGTCTCAAGTAGTTGTCCAAGTAGGGCATAACCATAGTTTGAGTACTTAAACTGACTGCCAGGCTCAAACAACGGCGGCTTACCTGCTTCAACGAGCCCAGAGGTATTACTGAGTAAATGCGAGATGGTTACGCTGTCAGGGATATTGTCGGGACTCTTTTGTGATGGCTGCGTTCCCAGATAATGATTAACCGATTGATCTAACGCTAGCTTGCCATCATCAACGGCTTTAAGCACTAGCGTGGCGGTGATCTGTTTAGATAGCGAGGCGATAATAAATTCAGATTTCAGACTGACATTATCACCGGAGATATAGGTAAACAGCGGTTGGTTGTTGCGTTTCACCATAATGATCCCGTTAAACGGCCGCTCATTTTGGGTAATGATTGTGGGTAGTTGTTTGGCTATATCACTGTTGGCTATGCGGTTGGCACTGGCTTTATTCGCAGCCCATAAGCAAAGAGTGAGCAATATAACACTCAGAATTGTTTTCGTTAAAAAATGCATCGCAGGTGTAGTCCGTTATTTAGTAAGCATCCAGTAGATGAATAAAACCGCAAAACTAATAAGGTAAGTTAAGCCAAACAAAGAGAGTATTCTCATTGCGTTACCATACCTGTCTTCAACAGGAAGTGCTGTGCTGATCATCAATTTATAGTTAAGCCAAGCGAAAATAACTGTGGTCATAAACGCGAGGATCATAACAAACTCAAGCAATGGCAGTAACGCCCCTTTAAAAAATAAAATAATGGCCAGTCCACATAAGCTCATTAAACACATCACTGTGTTAAGTCTCTTTTGGCTGTATTGGCTGCCTTTTAGCAGTTGCCAACCCATATTCAAGGTTCTGCTATAGCCATCAATGACCGTAACTGTGGTACTAAAAATACATAAAAAGGCCACTAAACCAATTAAGTATCGGCTTTCATTACCCATTACCTTGCTATAAAGGTTGATTAGCTGCTTAGAGAACTGCACGCCAGAGGCTGAAAACGTTTCGCCGCTGCCATGCATCACCAAAGTGCCAAGCGCTAGAAATACAATTGCGAGCAGGGCGGTAATGATATAACCAAAGTTGAAGTCGAATAAGGCTTGCTGCTTTGTCACTTGTTGGCTTTTTTGTTTCTCCAGTAACCAGAGAGAGTTCCAAGCGCTGACTTCAATTGGTGCTGGCATCCAGCCCATCATCGCCACTAAAAAGCCGATATAAGCCCATTGCCAAGGTGAAGTCGACACAAAGCCTGGTTGCACAATCGATGGCGCATTAAATGCGAGTGCAACTGCAATTAAGGTGGTTAACGTTAGTGCCAACATGATGACCTTAGTCATCTTGTCGAGCAGCGCATAATGGCCAAAAATGAGTATGACTAAACTCGATATCAGCACCAGTAGCGCTAATAGGTCGATAGAGAGCGGGACAAACTGGGTCAACATTGCCGCGGTTAACATCGCCACCCCCGCAGTACTTGCTATGGCGGCAATGACATTAAGGCTAGTAAACAAGATTAAATAGTTGCGGCCCTGTTTTAAATAGCCATCGAGTAAGCTCTCGCCGGTGGCAGCAGTGTACCTAGCACCAGCCGCAAAGAAGGGATACTTGAGTAAGTTGACGGCTAAAATAACCCAAGCTAATTGCCAACCAAATTCGGCGCCAGCTCGGGTAGAGGCAACTAAATGAGAGGCACCAATGGCAGCGGCGGCCATTAAAATGCCAGGGCCCATGGCACCGATGACAGAACCTAGCTGAAAAGTGGACTTTGAAAGTGTAGGAATACTGCCGTTGCTCATTGTTTAGCTACTTTATTAAAAAATATAAAAAGGAGGTCGGTGAGTTAATAAATTGAAATTTAATGATTAGTTTTGTTTTTCAATGCGTTTAAGGGTATCAGAGATCTCTTGTAAAAGTGTGACCAGATGGGTGTCATTATTTTCATCTGCGGTACTGTCCATTTCAATTTGGTTTAGTGTTTCTTTCTGAGCTAACACAAGGCTTCTAAAATCGGCAGCGTCGATGATCCCTGTTAAATTTAATAGTGCACCAGAACCGGATTGACCCGCGGTTTCAATCGTTAATTTATGCAGCTTAAATACTCGCATCAATGGGCCTTGGATTAACGCCATGTCGGTAATCTTATCTAATGGGACTGTGTTTTCAGTTCGGGTGAAAATACCTTTGCGGACAATGAGTTTTCGGTCCGTTAGCTCGGTGCTCATATTGTCGATATAGCGACGAGTAAAAATATTTCCAATAGGTAGCCACAGCAGTAACAATGGAATACCGATGATGGATAGCGTCAGTACGATAGTGACTGGCGTTAACCAATACAGGCCTAAATTATTAGCAAACTCTGCTCGTTTAATGCTTTTTTCCAGACTGCTTTGCATGGTTAACCCTTATTTTCACTACGGATGATGGAGCGTAATTATGACTTGAGGCGGCTATTGTTATTGCCCTTAGGTTAACTTAAGCAAAATCGAATCTAATTTGAAGTATTTTATGATTTTAGAATAATTTGTTGGTTTCAATTTTTACTTCATCGGAGTAGTTTAAAACTTCATACATGTTAAAGCAGCAAAGGAAGCGCAAGATGATTACTTTATATGGAGTCCCACGGAGCAGGTCACTGAGAGTATCATGGACGTTAGAAGAGTTAGGACTTGAGTGGGACTACCAGTTCATTAACTTCTCAAAAGGCGACAGCCGACATCCCGATTTTTTAGCCGTTAACCCGTGCGGAAAAGTCCCCGCGCTTATCGACAATGGTAACGTTATTACAGAATCTGCCGCTATTGCTGTGTTCTTAGCTGAAAAGTATGGAAAAGGACGCTTACTGCCAAAAGCGGGCTCTGATGCCTCTGCGTTGCACCATCAATGGATAAGCTTTATCACCAATGAGCTTGAACAACCCCTATGGACTATCGGCAAACATAAGTTTGCGATACCAGAGGAACTTAGGCTTGAGGCGATGTTTACCGTGGCTAAGTGGGAGTTTGATAAAGCGGCGGCTATTGCGGAGCAGTGGTTGCCTGATACCCCGTTCTTGCTCGGTGCAGAGATTAGCGTTGCCGATATATTATTAGCACATACTTTGTCGTGGGCGACTCGTTTTGAGCAAGATATTCCGCCTAAGCTTGCGGCATATCGAGATCGTATAACCGCGCGTAAGGCGATGGCCAGTGCTCTGAAAAAAGAGGAAGCATGCGCTGTTTAAGAGTCATAAACAGTCATTAAAAAAGCATCCAAATGGATGCTTTTTTATTTTGAGTTCAATTAAGCGACTAGAACCATCTTTAATCTATCCGTCTCAGATTATCCGGCTGTTTCGTCTTAGCTTGTTCCTAGACTCTATAACCTAGCTTTTATAACTGAGCTGCAGCCCACTTAGCACGATTTTCTCTGCTCTCTTTAAGGCCGTCTTTGTCGCGGTAAGCCTTATACGATTCGAATTCAAGCGCGACGAGTACCACTTCAACTTCAAGTACCAGCTTGCACTCTTTTTTAATGCGCCATGCTGAAGTGTTGTACAACTCAGCTAAAGGTAAGCTGCCTAAAAACTCAGGATTGTATTGTGCGTATAGCGCTTGTGTTGGGTAAACCACAAAACTTAAAGTGCGCTTAGGCTCTTTAGAAAAGAGCGCTTCGATACCGTCGCACGTATTAAGAACCTGCATTTCGATAACTTCATCAATTTCTATCAGCTTCTTTTGTACTGGCATATGTGCTGGCTTTTCGCCTGCTTCCCAAGCAATAACATCAGCTTCTGAAACTTTGCCTATTGCAGCTACTTGCGCAGTTGTGAGTGCCAGAGAGTGGCGAAGATACTGCATTTCAATGGCATTGAGGCCGATATTTTTAGACATTGTGTTTCCTTAGTTAGTTTTTATGGTTAGCTACGCATCCAAACATTCTCGGCCCATTCCCAAAATGATTCCCAGCTGTCTTCATGGATTTCACCGTCTTGCCATAATTGTATTTCGCCTTCTTGGGTGATGAAAAAGAAACTATCACCCTGCTGGCAAATAGGGATATATTCACGCGGTAAACCGATAGACCAAGCGTATGCTGTAACCTCTGATAAAAAGGTGTGCGAGTGAGGATCGCTGGCAGTCACTGGCTCTAAGCTGCCAACGATAAGGTCACTGGCATCCAACAGGTACTCTTTCAACGCCAAAGGAAGTGGCATTAAAATTTCCTCTTCTACTTCAACAATTTGTTCAAAGGTTGCCAGCTCTAATGGTACCGGAACTGTCTCGCTCATCTCTTGTAGCTGCTCAATGATATCGTTCATAATTTTTTCGTGTGTTAAGGCTATTGGGCGGGAGTATAGACTTTTATCGGGGAAGTCACAAAAAGCTGTTGAGGAAAAGTATGACATTACAACATGGGGCATAGGCCTAACCTAGCCCCAACTTGATAATCTTTATGCTGCTGTGAGTAAGCTTGCTTGGTCTAAGCGCTTATACCTGAGCCAAGCTTTGTGGTAAAGCTTATGCGACTGCTGACGTAGCTGAACTATTTTTGCCGTTTCAAAGTCGCTAAGTGTGCGTTGTTGTTGCTGTGCATTAGCTTGTAGACTTTGTACTTGTTGATAAACCTCATGCTCATCACCACTTTTAATCTCTGCAATGTCAGATAGATGCAGCTGGATTTCAGCAATCATCTGTGACTCAGGCAATCTAACCAACAAGTTAAGGTCACGATAGCCAGAGTCTTTTGGCTCGGCGAAGCGGTTTTTAACTTTTATGATCTGGCTATCAGCTTTAACTAATGCAAATGCTTGCATTAAGTTTTCAATATCGTTACTCACAATACTTGCTCTAACCAGATCGGTTAGTTGGCTAGCATCATTGTTAAGTTTATTGTGGACTTTGGCTTCAGCTCTTTCGCGGCTTTTTATGCCGGCGAGAATCGACTTGGTTTGAGTTTGGCTGCTTATGTTTGCTAATAAGTTTGCCAGCTCTTGCTGTGCTGTCGGAGCCTTAGCATACAGTGCGTCAAGGTTGGCACTGGTTTGTCTGGGCAGTTGATATTGAATCGACTCAATTGCGGTTAGTCCGTCGATGTCGTTAGTAAATGCAAGTTTAGCACTGTAGCTGCCATTTTCGCCGTTGCTATCTCGCTCCATCGGCACCGTTTGTGCGAAGGCTGAGCGGGTAGAAAGTAACAGTAAGAAGATGAAAAAAGTTCGTAATATACGATTCATAGCAGTCCCTTTATGTTGGCTGTGAGCTTAACTTACCCTCTCAACACTTAAGCTATGCTGAATGACAAATTAAGCTTTGTTCATAAAGAGATATGGGGGCAAAAAATCAATAAAAAACCGCTAATGAATATTATCATCAGCGGTTTTGTTTTTGAGCTTATAAAAGGCTTTTACCTGTTGGTAATTACCAGATTTTTACGCGTTTTTCTGGCGCAATATACATCGCATCGCCAGGCTTAACATCATAGGTGCTGTAAAATTCAGGCATGTTAGATAGTGCGCCAAGTGAGCGGAACTGTGCTGGTGAATGTGGGTCAGTTGCGACACGGTTACGCATTGACTCTTCTTTGATTTTTGCACGCCAAATTTGCGTGAAACCAATAAAGAAACGCTGATCGCCGGTTAGACCGTCAATCACAGGTGCTTCTTGACCGTTAAGTGATTTCTTGTATGCACGATAAGCAATGGTTACACCCGATAGGTCGCCAATGTTTTCGCCGAGTGTCAATTCACCATTAACGTTTAGGTCATCAAATACAGCATAATCATTATATTGATTGATTAGCGCTTTACCGCGAATAGAGAACTCTTTTAAGTCTTGCTCAGTCCACCAGTCACGCATGTTGCCTTCGCCGTCAAACTTAGCACCTTGGTCGTCAAAACCATGGCCCATTTCATGACCGATAACCGCACCAATACCACCGTAGTTTACTGCATCATCAGCTTCCATATTAAAGAATGGAGGTTGTAAGATAGCGGCAGGGAATACGATTTCGTTCATCGTTGGATTGTAGTAAGCATTAACCGTTTGTGGAGTCATACCCCATTCCCATGTGCGGATTGGGCCACCTAGTTTCTCAAGATCTTTTTCATGGCTTAACTGGCTTGCGCGCAGGTTGTTACCAAATAGGTCGTCAGCTTTAATGGCTAGCTTGTCGTAGCTTTCCCAACGGTCGGGATAACCAATCTTAGGATTAAATTTAGCTAACTTATCTTTCGCGGCGACTTTAGTGTCAGCGCTCATCCACTCTAAAGACTCAATGCTATCACCGTAAGAGCCCCGTAGGTTTTCAACCAACGTTTGCATACGCGTCTTTGCTTCAGGAGCAAAATGACGCTTAACATAGACTTTACCAACGACTTCACCGAGCAGACTGTTGACTGAGGAAACGCCACGCTTCCAGCGAGGTTCTTGCTCTTCTTGGCCGTTAAGAGTTTTAGAGAAAAACTCGAAGTTTTCAGTATCAAGTGCTTCACTTAGGCTACTTGCTGCATGTGTCAGTACCTGCCACTGCATGTAGGTCTTCCAAGTATCAAGATCAGTATTTTTGATAACGTCATTTAGACCTGAGATATAGCTAGGCTGGTTGATGATGATATCAGCCTGCTTATCAGCGCCCAGTGTTGCTAGGTAACCGTCCCAATTCATGTCCGGTGCCAGTGTCGCTAAGTCTTTAACTTGGTATAAGTTGTAAGTCTTAGTGCTATCGCGTGTTTCAACCACATCCCAATGCTTTTCAGCAATTGATGTTTCAAGTGCAAGTACCGCTTCAGCACTGGCTTTAGGATTAGCCAATCCAGCCAAGGTGTACATTTTTTCGATGTGCTCTACAAACGCCTTACGGATGTTGACGAAGCGTTCATCTTGGTTAAAGTAGTAATCTTTTTCTGGCAGGCTTAGGCCGTATTGCCAGATATGCGTAGCATAACGGCTAGAGTTTTTAGCATCTACGCCGATGTAAAATGCCATTGGCGTACCGCCACCGACAACTTGGCTATGGGCAAAGTAAGTCACGAGTTCATCTTTTGACTTAATCGCGCTGACGTTATCCAGTTCGCTTTGGATTGGCTTAATGCCCAATTTATTGAGGGTTTCAGTATCCATGAATGAACGATATAGATCGGCAACTTTTTGCTCGTCACTGCCGGCTTTCAGGTTGGGTGTTGCAGCAACTTCTTCGATAATGGCTTTTACATCATCACGTGACTTTTCACGGAGATCGTAAAATGCACCAGAGCTAGTGCGGTCGCTAGGAATAGTCGTGTTCTTTATCCAAGTGCCGTTTACATAAGAGTAAAAGTCATCTTGCGGACGAACTGACTTATCGAAATTAGCAAAATCAATGCCTGATGAAAGGGCTTTTTGTACGGCTACAGCCGTTTCCGTTTTAGTTGTTTCTGGTATCTTCGGTGCTGCAGTGTCGCTATTACACGCACTTAGGCCAACGATAAGGGAAGCGCATAAGCCCCCAACGAGTACTTTTTTCATTTTTCTTCCTTTTATATACCGTCAATTTGTTATTATTTTTGCAATTAATGACAACTAAAATGCATGTTAATAAGCTGCAAGTTACATCAAGCAACACATGTTAAGGCTTTTTTGTTTGCGTGAACAAGCCTATGTTGCTAACTCAGAGCAATAATCGCTTAATGATCTGTAAGAAAAGGTTTCCTTATCGGTCATTAGTCTAGGGGCTGTTGATCTTTCGAGCTTAGTTTTTGTTCGACTCTTTCCCGTAAAGAAGAATGATTTTAGTACAAGGCTTGAGCGATGATTTAGCAATCTAAGCTAAAATCTCGTAACGCACTCTAGTCATAAAAGACTAAAAGCATTGAAACGAACCCTAAGGGCCGCGCTTCTTGGCTATTTTTACGGTGTTGTAGGCTATTTGTGGAGAATGACTAAACGACATAGCCTCCGCCTTGTTAAAATAGCCAATAAACTGCGGCAAAAACAACCGTGAAAGATCAACAGCCCCTAGCTTGAGCCCTAATTATATCGACTTTAACCACTTCGCAGGGTTTCCAGCTACCACGGTTGCTGTCGGGACATCTTTAGTGACAACAGCTCCTGCGGCAACGACTGCATCGTCGCCAATGCTCACCCCCGGTAAAATTATCGCGCCGCCACCAATCCATACCCGTTCACCAATATGAATCGATTGAGCGATTTCAAACCCTTGGCAACGCTTTGTCGGATCTAATGGATGGTTGGCGGTGTAAAGTTGTACATTAGGCCCGAGCATCGTTTGACGGCCAATGTGGATCGGAGCGTTGTCTTGTAGCGTGACGTTGGCATTAATAAAGACTTGTTCCGCAATAAAAAGGTTAATGCCGTAACTGATAAAGAAAGGTGTTCGGATCACTGTATCTGTCGCAATGTTAGGCAGTAAATCTCGGTCAATGTTACAAGAGAGATTAACTCGATGGTTAAGTGCTTGTTGCTGTTGCCAATAGTTTGATAGTTCAGGATCAAAACAATTGTATTGTTCACCCCTCACCATCTTATTAAATTGTTTGTTTTGGGCAGAAGTCAGTAATGGCGTCATCGATCAATCCTTGTTTAACTCATGGCACAATAGTCTTTCCGTTGGAGAGCTTATACCAATTCCATTAAAGAGCTCTGAATTGATCACATACTTAATGGAATAGGTATTACCAGCAAATCTTTGCCCTTTAGCCTGACTAGCCCCATAATGTCGGCCATTATGGTCATATAGCTGAGTGTTACAGTGCGTTTAGATAAATATATTTGTGAGTCAACTTCCCATTCTCGTGTTTCGGCAAAGAAAGCACTGCATCGTGGTGATGTGACTTGCAACGGTGAAGTGGTTAAAACCTCGGGTTTTAAAGTCACTGATGACCATGAAATTCGTTTAGAAGGTGTGGTCCTTAAGGTCATTGGCCCACGTTACATCATGCTTAACAAGCCGGTTGATACTATCTGTTCAACTATTGATGAAGAGTATCCGTCAGTTATCGGTTTATTAGATGTTATTCGACCTGAAGACTTGCATATTGCTGGGCGCCTTGATGCTGACACCACTGGTCTAACCTTGATTACGACGGACGGTAAATGGTCGCACAAAGTAACCTCGCCTAAAAAAGAGTGTGGCAAACGCTACTTGCTAGAAACGGCAGAGCCACTTGGCGCTGATTTGGTTGAGCAGTTTGCCACAGGGTTACAACTCAATAATGAAGATGGCCTCACTAAGCCTGCAATCCTTGAATTATTGGGCATGCATCAAGCGCGCTTAACGATTACCGAAGGTAAGTACCATCAAGTTAAACGTATGCTGGCATCGGTTGGTAATCACGTGACTAAATTACACCGTGAAAAAGTGGGCGAAATTGAACTTGATAGCACGCTTGAGCTAGGTGAATGGCGCTTTTTAACTGACGCTGAGGCCAAGTCCGTAAAGTAGCTCTTTAAGTCAGCGTGACGCTATTTGGATAAGTAATATCAGCGTAGCTAAGTGGAATAGATAGCGGATAGTCGCTGGTTAGATAAAGCACTGAACGTGGCTGCGTTCGGTGTTTTTTTGTATTTGGAGCTATCATTAACTATTCGTAACAGTTGAATAAGTTTCTTTTAGTATTGAACAAAGCGGATAAAAAAAGGCCTCAGCTGAGGGCCCAAAGACAAGGTTAGAAAATCGTAAATGCTTAACGTTAGTGCTCTTACAGATTAATGTATCTTTTACGCGCCCCTCCTAGTAAGTCCAATAGTGCTAACGCTAATAAACCTAAGCTACCACCCGAATCATTGTAGTGGGTAACCATGTTTCGGCTGGCAAAGAGCAATCGCGAAATCGATTGCTCTTTGCTTGGTATGGCTAATGAGACAAGGCTATGTCGCCACTGATGGTGGATGCGCTGAGTTTTGCGCTGCCATCACCCGACTGAAACTTAAGGTAGGTTTGTGGCGAATACTTTTCTTTGGTGACTTTATCATCGGTTAATTTATTGCTGATCTTGCCACTTGGGCCGCCGTTGATGTCGAAGGACACATTGGCTTTACTGATAAACTGAATACTCATATCGCCACTGACACTGGCTAATTTAGCCCTGTCATTGAGCGAGTTTAATGACACATCGAGATCGCCACTGACGCTCTTGATATTTAAATTATCTACGTTTGCTAAGGTGACAGTTGCGTCTCCTGACACCAGTTCAACCGACACTTGCGCAGCTTTGGTTGTCGCGGTGAGCTCACCACTGACGAGGCTGTAGGCAATCTGCCCATCACTGTCGGTATCTTTAATTTCGCCTGATACCGTTTCTAACATCACTTTACCACTCAAATCGCGGCTTAAAATATCGCCTGAAACCGTGCGGATCATTACCTTTTTACTCAGCTGAGTCGCGCGAATATCCCCACTCACAGAGCTGATGCTAATTTTACCATTGAGGGTGCTTAAGGTGTAATTGGCTGATACTCCTTCGGCTTGAAGCTTGATTTGGCTAGGCAGTGTGATGGTCAGCTCAGAGCCATCTTTATTGCTGCCGTTATATTGTCTTGGCATCTTATCTTCGATGACAACATTGCCGCCCTTAACCGTGAAAGTGAATCCTTCACTTAACTCGTCGAGTTGGCCTTTTACAGATATCTCGCTTTTATCCCAAGACTTAAAGGTGACATTGCCCCGCTGTATGCTGACGTCGACTTTCGAGTTCGGCTTAACTTGTTTTGATTCTTCAACGGCTTCAGCTGCGATGACAGATTGACTGAGTAAAAGTGCTGCTATGGTTAGGCTGGTAAGCTTTGCTGTATTCATATTAGTGCTCCCTGATGTTGTGTGACTGCTGGAAGTTGTTGTCCCTGTTGCAGTAACTCTAATTCTCTTTGTTGTGTCCAAAGCCATAGCTGCCATAGCTGTTTGTCATTGGGGCTTTTCTGTAGTGTTTCAAATATCTGCAGTGCGGCTTTTCTTAGCTGCTCAATGCCTTTCTCTAATGGCAACCCTTTCTCTGTTGCTTGCCAATTCACCTTCTGACTTTGCTGTAATAGGGCGACTTGTTGTTGATGTTGCGTTCGAATGTCATTCAAAGTGTTCAGCAGCGGCGATACCTCCACTTGAGCTGTTTCAATAGAAACCAGTTGCTGACGATCCCACATCACGGTGCTTAGCACTGCCACCAAAAACACCACGCTTGCCACCGCGACGCGGCGCCAATGATTGGGCTGAATGAACTCAGGTTTATCCAGCTGCTTTTCAATATCCGACCACAGCGAACGCTCAGGGCTCATCGTCTTAGGCGCTTTGGTAATGAGCTGCTCTAATTTATCCTCTGAATGACTCATTTTACTGACCTCTTACACAATGTATTACTGGGATAACTGCTCACTCTTAAGTTGATAAAATAAAGGTAAGCAGTTTAACAAAAAGGCTTATAGACTGACGCTTATACTTATTCCAACATCTGCGCCAGTAACTTTTGGGCTCTATGGTATTGCGCTTTACTGGTGCCTGAGGCAATCCCCATAAGTTGGCCAATCTCTTCATGCTTATAGCCTTCGAGTGCATAGAGCACAAAAACAATACGAGCTCTTTCTGGCAATTTAACTAAAATTTTATCCAGATCTTCATATTCATCTTGTACCGCGGCAATATCGGTCTCTGCTGCCACAAATCGAGACCAAAACGAACGATGTTTCTTGAGGCTATTGAGCGCTTGGTTAACCGATAAACTGTGCAACCAAGTGGTAAATTGGCTTTGGCCTTTAAATTGCGGCAATTTCTGCCACAAGGTGACAAAACAGTCTTGGGTGGCATCTTCTGCTAAGGCGACTTGGCCGGTGATGCGAAAGCACAGCGCATACACACGTTGATGGTGTTGTTGGTAAAGCTGTTTAAATGCAGCTTTGTCGCCTTTTTTTGCGCTATCGATAAGATCCGGCTCGTTGAATGAACTCTGCTGCAAGACCTTTATTTGTGCTGTCACTACATGTTCCTTATGAGCTTGCCGATATAGATAAGACAAAGCTAACCTATAAAAAGGTTTAAACGAAAATAAAATAAATTATTTTTTGCGCAATCGCCATTTTAATTAGTGAGGGGGAATATGCCTCGATGGGATGCGATTTTAGGGGGAAGGAGATAAGAAATGCTGCTAACAATGAGGCCAGTATCTGTGGCCTCACCGGATAAAAAGCTAAGTTCTAGCTTAAGTTAACTTGGCGTAGACGAGTTGAGCGCCGACAAGATCTGATAACGCAGTGCCAACAGTTTTAAATAGGGTGATCTGCTCAGCGCTTTCGCGCGCGGAGATTGTAGACTGGCTCAATTGTGCCAGTTCGCCCTTGACGTCATCTAAGCAAAATTGCCCTTCTGCAATTGGAATGAGTAGCTCTCCCGCCTCGGCAAAGACATTGATTTTTGAATCAACAAATACTGCCGATTTTTGGATGAGTGTTGTATCACACTCACGGCGATCGTGGTTGTGGTTGCCGACAAAATCGGTATGGGTGCCTGCTTGAACCCATTCGCCAGGAAACAGGGGGGTAGGTGAGCCTGTTGCACAGCTAATGATGTCTGCATTACGTACGCTGGTTTCGAGATTGTCACAATAGATAACCTCAATGTCAGGACGTTGATTGCGGATAAGCGTCATTGTCGCATGCGCTTTATCTTGATTACGTCCCCAAACGCTAATCTGGGTGATCGGCCGCACACTAGCATGAGCCAAAGCCATAAATGATGCCAAGTTACCGGTACCACATACCAGTAACTGACTCGAGTCTTCACGCGACAAATAACGGCTACCCAGTGCAGAAACAGCCGCCGTGCGCCAATACGTCACACTGGTACCATCGACCAATGCTTGTGGCTCACCGGTGACCCGATTAAAGATTAATATTTTGGAATAGAGACTGGCGAGCTTAGGATCTTTTTGTGGATTATCCGGAAAGTAAGTAAAGGCTTTAACGGCAATGGTTTTGTCGTTCCAAGAGGGTAATACCGCAAATGCATCACTGTGGCTTGCTGACTCATCCAGACTAAAAACCTGCCTTTGGGGCATACCTGCGGGACGAGAGAATGTTTCGTCGAGCGCGTCGACAAGCTCATTAAAATTTAAAGACTGGTGCACAGACTCGGCATTGATGACTAGCATAAGGGCTCCTGATAACGGTATATTTTATATCATTTGTTGTCGCAGTATGAATCAATCAACTTTATATTGCTATATGGTTAATTTAGCGCGACCAGCAACAGTACCAAAAGCGTGCAAACCCAAAAGAGTCTGATGTTTTATTGATGAGTAATGCAATGGTGAATAAGTGCAGTGAGAACGTTAAAGAGCGGGCTGAGTTTTTACTGCATGCCGTGAGTAAATTTAAGGTGTAGTTAAAGGTAAAGTTTCATCTATCGAAAGGGTTAGCTGAATAAGCTAACCCTTTTTACTTTGCGTTTGTTAAATATGCAGCGCTTTAGCAGTGTTGATACTCTCTTAAAAAACTCGCTATTGCTTGGCACTTGAAAGCAGGTGTAGCGGCGCAGCGTCACTTAAGTAGGCTTCGTCAACTTGGTCTAACTTGTTATAACGGATCATCTGCCTTATTCCATCAATGTAGGCTTGGCCTCTTTCTGAGTATTTGTCTAAAGTACCCGCCAGTTCAATGCCGGTAATAGCGGCGTTGCTGGCACGAAGGCTGGCCCTTAGGCTACGTAACTTTTTATAGGCATTATTGGTGTTCAGATTAAGCATGTAGCCCTCAACAGATGCTAAAGGCGTGTCGAAACGCGCTAAGCCATAATTGCCAAGCTCCTTACGCTGCTGTTTCGGGATCATGCCATTACCACTGAAATCCCATTGACCGAAAAATGCATTGCCTTCGACCGTAAATCTGGAGGTTGCCCAGCCACTTTCTTCAGCCGCTTGCGCTAATACTAATGACGGCGGCAGTATGTCTATCTCCTCTAATAGCATCTGTCTCTGCTGCTCTGTAATCGTCTGGTCAAGGCGGGTTATTATCCGATATTTAGCGGCGATATTGAGCAATACAATATCATCTAATGGTGCTGATTCAATTAATCGCCTTTCTAAAAGGATATTTTCATTCGCAACTAAAATAAGCGGTGCGATTAGCCTGAAAAATACCATCTTCTTTTGCTGCACGGGGATGTTATTAGAGGTTTCCTGCCAGCGTTCACTGACCGACTCAAACGTTAGCCTAGGGACCTCTCGATTGCCATCGATCCAGCTTTGAGTATTATAATTTAGCGAATCAAACAGTGACGACAATTCATCAAGTGAGTTTATTTTTATCTCTTTAGGTGCCTTAGTGGGGCGAGCATCCGAGACATTAATAAAGCTCATTTGGGTTTCAGTTGAATTTGATGCAGTAGCAAGATCAGCTGCGACTATGCGTTGCTGTGCGGAACCTATTTTATCTGGCTCTGATTTGCTTTGATTAACTTGGTTTTTGAGTGCCACTTTAGCGCTAGTGACGGGCGCTGGAGTATTAACGACTACGTCACTGTTGTCGGGATTGAACTGAGAGTTAGCAGCATAAAGTAGCAGCAGGACTGAGACGGCAAGCAGGGCAAGTTGGGTCTGAGGTTTTCTAAGCATCGAAGCGTCCTTTAGGTGATAACGATGAGGCTGTATCAATGTCATTGCCACAGCCTAAATCTAGTCGATCCTTATTCAATATTCCTTTATTGTTACTCATTTGTAAAGTTGGCGCTTTATTGTGGCGAAATATGGCGATGGGTATCAGTCGGTTTTCGGATAGGTTATGGCGTGTGAATATTTACATTTTTCACATATTACACATTAATGCAGGTGGTTAAGTTGTTTTTTCAAGTTGTGATAACAGATTGTGCAAGGCTCATTGGCAAGTGCTAAAAAGCCCAGAGGGTTAATCTGGGCTTTATGTTAATAGCGAGTATAGGGGATTACTTGCTCAAATCAGCAGGGACTTGTTGGGAGTAATAGTAAGCCACATCTTTCATTTCAGTTTCAGAAAGCATACCTGCTTGACCTTGCATTATTGGGTTAGTACGTTCGCCACGTTTAAACTGGACTAGCTGCTTAAACAAATAAGCACCCTTTTGCCCTTTAAGGTTAGGGTAAGTTGCCATGATTTTAAGCATGGCATCTCCATGACAAGCAATACAACGTTGGTTGACCAATACTTCCCCTTTGCTGGCATCGGCTTGATAATTAAGCACTCTGCTATCAAGTTTTAGTTCGGCAACGGCAAGCGTGTCCTTAAATGAGCTATCAGTAGCTTGAACATTACTGCACAGTAAACCTGATATTAGCGCACTGGCCAATATCGCCTTTGATATACGGTTAGCCATATTAATGTTCCTTGTTCGATGATGACAATACCACTGGCATTGGTGGCATTTTGTCTGCATCTAATGGCTTACGTCTGAAGATCTTCATATCAATCTCCGTTTCGTTGTAATAGGTCGATAGATAATCGAGTACAGGGTCCCAAGTATCAGAAAGATCCCAAAGACCTTGGGTATCGATCATCCATTGGATGGTCTCGCGCCATACTTCACGACTGCCGACATTCTGTGGAATGATAAGACTGGTGTGGCATGCGTTACATTGATGCTTAACCACTTCCCAGCCAGGTGCCATGATAAGACCTGTAGTGGGGTCAACCGGATAGCTCTTGACTGGGGCGGTATCTGCCGCCATAGCGGCAGGTAAAGACATCGCGCTCAGCACTGCTACTAATAAGAGTGCTTTTTTCATCATACAACCCTTACTGCTACTCGATGGCAACCGTTGAAGAGGTATCCTTTAGGGTTCCACTGTGGTTGTACCATAGGTTGGCTATCACCTTTAATGTCAGTAGCACGCGCCCAAACTTCGTAATAACCCGTTTGAGGCAGTGTTATATTAATGCTCCACTGCTGCCATGCCATCGGGTTAACGGCTTTGGTTAACGAAGCTGTTTGCCATGTGGTGCCATAGTCGTAGCTGACTTCCACTTTAGCCACATCGCGAGTACCGGCCCAGGCGTGTCCGCTGACCTGCAATTTATCGCCTAGCGATAACTCACCGCCAGTTTGTGGTGCAGTAATAAGAGACTTTACAATCATCTCTTCGATAATTTTAAAGTCTTTATTATCGACCTTCTCGCCTGGTGCAACAGGATTCTTTGGTACTTGATAAGCGGGAGCACCCATCTTCTTGCCGTCGTGAACACGATCACGAACACCCATGCCGATGGCACATTTTTGAGATACGGATCCTGGGCGGCCGCCGAAAACAATGCGTAAAGGATATCCGTGCATATAAGGGATATCTTCGCCATTCATGCCCCAAGCAATCATCGCGTTTTCATTCATGGCAGCTTCAATAGGAACCCCACGTGAGATGGCCGCGCCTTTACCACTTAAGTGTTTATCAACGCCATAGTGAGCGGTATACACTGCATCACTTTTTACGCCGCAGTCAGCCAGTACGTCTTTTACTAATACGCCGGTCCACTCGGCGCAGAACACAGCGGTATTACTCCACTGGTTACCTTTGGCATTGGGGTAGAAGTTCTCACGGCTATTACCGCCACACTCTAGTACCAGTTGCTGGGTCACGGTTTTGAATTTTTCCTTTAACTCAGCAATGGTGTAGGTTTTTGGGGTTTCAATCGACTCACCGTCAACGGTGAACTCCCAAGTGTCGGGATTGATGCTAGCAAAGTCTGGCATCTGTCCATTCCAACGAATAAATGCAACGTCGGCAGGGGTCTTTACCGGTGCAAGCAGATGCTCAGGGGGAAAGGCATTCAATGGGTTGGAGTTCAGTACTTTAAAGTGGCTAGGCAGATCATCTACTTTTGACCAAGTGACCGCTGACACATCAAGTGGTGCCATTCCAGCTGGGCGGTTTTGGGCAAAGGCCCAACTTGCTGGAAGCATTGCAGTTACCGAGGTGGCGACAGCCCCTTTTAAAAAATTACGTCTATCGATTGCCATCAGTATTGTTCCTTCCCAGTGCTAAAATAATGTGCCATAAACTGCATCTGCTCTTCTGTTAGCAGTTTGGCGACTTTGCTCATTGTCTTATCTTGACGTTGATCTGACTTGAATTGTTTAAGCTGTTCAACCATATATTGCGTATTTTGGCCCTTTAAGTTAGGGATAGAGCCATAGCTGTTGCTGCCATCAATACCATGGCAGGCGATACACATATTGAGCAGTTTTTGATTGTCTTGTGCCTGTGCTTGTTGCACCTGCCCAGTAAGCGGAGCAAGTACTAACATAAACGCAGCTAACTTAATCTTCATTACACTCATAGATAGCCCTTTTCGGGATGATATTATTGCTATTCCTACGCCGAAGGCTCGATGCCTTTAGCGTGATTATCTGACGATGTTTTTGCTCACTAACCCGTTGCGTCATGTTTCGTGTACGCAATAGTTGCCAATGCCTTTTGGAACAGCACATGAAAATGTACATCGCTAACCTGTGCGGCGATTGAGATCGTAAAACTACAGATAAATGTGATCTTTAGCCTGTAAAAAGTTGTGAAAAGTTATAAAAGAACCCATTTAATAGAATGTAAATTGCTTCTTATAACGAGAATTAACCTATTAATCCGAACTTGGTTAGAGGTTTAGTTATTGGTGAGTGAATGTTGACTGAAGGGGCTTTAGCCGCTAGGAGCGACAGGGGAAGTGTTGACTGAGCCATTTTGATGGTGTTATCAGTGGGTATTAGAAGCAACAATATTGATTATGTATGGACTAATATGGCGCTAATCATTGTTTAAAACTGACTAACACCAATGCGGGATAGTTGTTATTTTTCTGTAGGGAAGAGCGTTTAATGATGATTAAACTCATTAATTAAACCTGGCCAGAACGGATCTCTTTTTGCAGCGAGGCCCAGTTGATGACACCGACTATATAGTCTTTATTTTCTTGGTAAATGTAAACTTCGCCTCGTCGTGCTTTCGACAAAATCAAATACACCTCATTGAGTGTTGCGGTATCAGGTACTCCTTGAATAGGGTGGCGAGTCAACGTCGTCGCATCATCACTCGCTTGCAGCTCAAGTTGTATCATCTCGACTTCGTTTATGGCATTACGCACTAACACCGAGCGACCTTCTGCGCGTTTTAACACTTCAAGCAGCAGCTCGTCATTATTACTAATAATTACGAAACGTTTGTCCATAAGGTGACGAACACCGACTTTTTGCAGCCCTAAATTAACCGGGGCCACCTTATATCCCAGGCCCATAATCTCAAGTTGTTTGAAGAAAATCGATTTGGTTTTAAATCCTTGATGTGAAATCAAAAATGCCGGGATAACCACAAACATCGATGGCAGAATGATAGATGCATTATCAGTCAGCTCTATTAGAGCGACTAATGCGGCAAGCGGCGCGCTTAAACAGACGCCCATCATGCCTGTCATACCAATGATGGTGTATAAGCCAATATAAGGCGCAATAGAGGGGAAAAACATGGCGCAAACCAAGGCCAAGATAGTACCGAGCAATGCCCCTATGCCATAAAGCGGACCAATCAAACCACCAGGGATCCCAAGTCCAATAGCGGCAATCGTTGCCACCATTTTACCAATCAATATGGCGCTTAAAAAGAGAATACTGGGATGCTCACTAATGGTTTCTGCAATGGCTAACTCCCCGCTACCAATAGCTTCGGGCAAGATAAGGCCGACGAGAGTGGTGATCGCACCTGCCAATAATAAGCGTTGCAGCAGTGGCCACTGTTGCCCCATGGCGGTGACGCTAAGCAAGGTGTGATTGAACACAGCGGCAATGCAACCCAACACAATGCCAAACAGTGCAAGCAAGGGATACTGGCTCAGAGGAATGACGGCAGCACCAATCTGTTCAAATTCATGGACGTTGCCAAAAACCACTTGGCTACTTAATGCACCGCAAATGGCAGATAGCATAATCGGGAAAAAGTAGTGGATTTTGTACTCACGCAACACCACTTCAAAAACAAAGATTACAGCGGCGAGAGGAGCGTTAAAAATGGCAGCGATACCGGCAGCGATGCCACTGGCACACATAATGCGAACACTGTTGTCGGGCAGTTTAAATTTTTCGGCCAGTACGCTGGCGCTGACAGCACCAAGATGAACGGCGGGACCTTCACGTCCGACCGAAAAGTTAGTGGCAAGTGCAAACAAGGCTTGGAAGAATTGCCCTGGAGCTGATTGCAATGGGACTTTGCCGTAATGAAGCTTAACACGATGAATTACATAGGCTATTCCCATGCGCTTATAACGCTGAGATCCCATCTTTGCCACACCCCAAATTAAAAAAGCGCCGAAAAGTGGCAATAACACTCGCCAGTCGTCGATGATATCCGTAAAATTCAGAGCTTGAGTCTGGGTATAGGTGTCAAACCACACTAAGAGCAATCTAAAAAGTAGGATGACAGCTGACGCAAACAACGCAAAAAGCAATGCGAGTAAACACAGCTGAACACTGACTTTCGCTTGAGAAAGCGTATCTTTGAGATCAGTGTTGAGATACTTTTTTGTTTGCTGTCGCATTTTAGTGATTGTTTGATACACAGACATTTCCAAAATTTTTGATTGTCACATTCGCATTGAAATGTGAGATTTTTATTAAGGGGCTGTTACTTAATGGCAAATTATCATCGTTGGATCGATCGCTTGCAAGTGATTGAACGACAATTTCGTACCTCAAGCGTATATTTATCTTTGTTGGTAGTGTCTTCATTAGTATTAGGGGCACTGTGCTTTGATGTTGGCTCTCCCTATTTTGCAGTGAAAGTAGAGCAACCAGTTGATCGAACTGAGGCGCTTTCAGCGCAGCTACATGCACAAGCAAAGACCCTCGCCGCACGCAATATTGAATTAGCATTAGCGCGAGAGGCTAATGCCAATATGCACACCATGTTTGTTGAGCAAGAGGGTAAGCAGCAAGCGTTAGCGCGAGAACTGGCTTTTTATCGCAGTGTAATGGCACCGGAAAACAGCGCCGATGGCGTTGCGATTAATGGCTTAGAGGTATCTGCTGAACTTATACCTGGTCAATATAGGCTTAAATTAGTACTCACTCAACTCGAAAAGCGCAAGCGTTCAGTATCAGGGCGAAGTGAAGTGACATTTATCGGGTTTGAAGACGGTAAACCTAAGTCGATTAAGTTATCTGAGTTAAGTGATGCATCTTTTAAATTTAAGTTTAGGTATTTTCAGGTGTTAGAGACAGAATTCACTTTGCCAGATGGCTTTATCTTGTCTAGAGTGAAGGCCAAAGTTACCGTGCCAGCGAGTCGTTGGGCTAAAGGTTCACAAACTGAACAAGAATACAGTTCACAAGAATTACGAGTCACTGAAAATGAGCAGAGCATAGTACTTGAACAAAACGGTCAGGTATTAGATAATTCTGCACAGCAATTAGATGTAAGAGGTAATAATGACTGAACAAGCTGAAGATGCTCTGCCAATCCGCTTTACTGATGCGGCAGCGTCAAAAGTAAAAACCTTGCTTGATGAAGAAGAAAATGACGCACTTAAACTACGTGTATACGTAACAGGTGGCGGTTGCTCTGGTTTCCAATACGGCTTTACTTTTGATGAAAAAGTAAACGAGGGTGACTTTACTGTAGAGAAGCAGGGTGTTCAGTTAGTTGTTGACCCTATGAGCCTACAATACCTTGTTGGTGGTGAAGTGGATTACACTACAGGCCTAGAAGGTTCACGCTTTTTCGTGAAAAACCCGAATGCAACGACAACCTGTGGTTGTGGTGCTAGCTTCTCAGTGTAAACTGATTATAGCGCTAGGCACTGAAGTGTCATTCAATAAAAAAAGCCGTCAATTGACGGCTTTTTTGTGTCTGTGGTTTCAATCAACGCATAATGTTGAGATTAACTTCCCGATTAAAGTATTGTCCAACCTTACGTGTGAAGGCTATCCATACTTGTACGATGGCTATCAAAATCAAAATACTAAATATTATCCAGTCAGGCACTTGTGCGTTAAAGCTGCCGATAGCAAAACTTGATGCCAAGTTTTCAGGATCGTAAAGCACTAAAGGTAACATACTCACAATGGCCAGCTGCAAAGAGGTATATACACGCAGCATGATTAATCCCGCTTTTTGCTTACCTATAATGGCTAGCACCATGAACAGGGTGAGAATACAAAACAACACCCCTTGCTTCATTATCAGGCCAGTGATAGATATCAATACCAAAAAGACTAATAGGGCGATAAGGCGTTTCGGCAGGATAACTTTGCTAAGCGTATTGGAAGCGGTGACAGGGTTCTTGGTATCCACTTTTTATTCTCTTTTAGGCAGGCAGATAGTTTGGCTGCGGCTAGCAGGAAGTTGCTAGCCGTGAAGCTTTACTAAATTAGTGGCTCTTTTTTGGTGCAAGGCGCTCTTCTAACTCAAACGGTTGAATCACTACACCAAGATCTTCTTGTACAGGGAATACAGCAACGAAAAGGTCGTCATCTTGCATGCCAGGAACCCAACGCTCTAACCATTCATCAAGTGGGATAGCCAATGTTTGGCAATCTTGCCAGTCATCAACAGCCCAAAGCGCAGCAGCTTCTTCGGTTGGCCACATTGGGATACAGTCTTCATCATCGGTGGTTAGCATTACGCAACCATCTGCATCCTGTAGAGACCACAATGTTTTGTGCTCTGTTACTTGCTCTACAAGGTAGTCGTAACGAGATTCTGGCGTCATTTCAGTAATCTGCTTCATGCTTTTGCTTTTGTTGCTCATGGTCTACATCTCTTAATTTTAAATGGGGCGGGCGTAAGCTATGCACTCAATGCGCCGAATTGGAACGGATAGTAACATTTAGCAGGGGAATGAAAAAGAAAACAGAGCCGAATAGGCTCTGCTTTTAGTTATTGCTATGTTTTAGCATTAAAGAACTTATAAATAACACCCGCTAATATAGCGCCGATAATCGGTGCGACCCAAAATAGCCAAAGTTGTGACAATGCCCAATCACCGACAAAGAGTGCCGGACCTGTACTGCGGGCTGGGTTTACCGAGGTGTTGGTCACTGGAATACTGATCAGATGGATAAGCGTTAGCCCTAAGCCAATAGCAATGGGCGCAAAGCCTTTTGGTGCGCGCTCATCAGTGGCACCGAGAATAATAATGAGGAAGAAAAGGGTCATCACGATTTCGCAAATCAACGCGGCCGTTAAGCTATAACCTCCTGGCGAGTGCTCACCATATCCATTTGAGGCAAAGCCTGCTGATAAGCTAAAGCCATCTTGGCCTGACGCAATCAAGTACAAAATGCCAGCACCTGCAATGCCGCCAGCAACTTGAGCAATAATGTAAGGTGCCAGATCCGATGCAGGGAAACGGCCACCCGCCCATAAACCGAAAGAAACCGCAGGGTTTAAATGGCAGCCCGATATGTGACCAATCGCAAATGCCATAGTGAGAACGGTAAGACCAAAGGCAAATGCAACCCCCAGTAAACCAATACCAACCTCGGGGAAAGCGGCTGCCATTACTGCACTACCACAGCCGCCTAGTACTAACCATAGTGTGCCAATAAATTCAGCCATCATTTTTTGAGATATATTCATAAATCCTGATCCTTTTGATTTTACCGACATACCTCAATGAACAGACTGCACTCACCATTCATTATGTGGTTTATGTATAAAACTTGCGCACTCGCTATTGAATATAAAGCATAATTCAAAGAAATGTTAATTTGATGATATTCGCCACGCTTGTTTGAATTGATCTACAAGCGTGACGAGAGGGGGGACTAAAGGGCGATCATCTGCATTAAGGTCTTGGCGATATCAGTATTGTCCTGATGACCTATAAAGGCTTGGTAGCCCATGCCATAGGCAAACACCGGAACATCTACGCCATCGTGGCCGCTGGTGGTCCATCCGGTATAAGTCACTTCATCAATTAATAGCTTTACTGAGTGGGTGAGTTTTTTAAGCGGTTTTTTTGCTGTTTTTGCCGTTGCAACATTGGCGGTTAACAATGCTTGTTGCGCTTCAGTTAAGGGGAGTTGAGTCGCTTGCTGCCACAGTTTTAGCGGCTGCGTAGAATCAAGCATCTTGGCTGCAATGGCACTGGGCATCATAGTGACATGTTTCAATGCCTGGCCTTTCCATTGATAAGTGCCCGCGCGGCCTAAGCTTAACCCCCCGGTTGAATGGTCAGCGGTCATCACTAGCAAGGTATCCGGATGGTGATCAATATAGGCTTTGATTAAGCTTACCGTTTTGGCTAAATCATCCATTTCGGCCATCGCGCAGCTAATATCATTGCTGTGACCACACCAGTCGATTTGACTCGCTTCTACCATCATCACAAAAGGTTGCTCACGTGCACTAACAAGCTGCAACGCTTTATCCGTCATCTGCATTAAACGCGCTGGATATTTGCTGCCCAGTGCTGGCGCTAATCCTTTGTTCGCAAACAGACCGAGAGCGGGCAGCTTTGTAAGCTGATTGAGGTTGTCCATGTTATCAATGTAATGGTAGCCGCGGTCGATAAAGCTTTTAGTGAGGTCTTTATCATCCCGGACAAAGTACTTTTGCCCGCCGCCGAGCATCAGGTCTGCTACTGGCTGACCATTGATAAGGTTGGTCAGATAGCTGTCGGCGATGGCGTCATAGTTGCGACGATATTCGTTATGCGCCAAAAAGCTTGCTGGGGTCGCGTGATTAATTTGAGAGGTCACCACTACCGCGGTGGTTTTGTTGGCCGCTTTCGCTTGCTCAAGCAGGGTGGTTAAAGGTTGCTGATCTTTGGTGACAGAGATAGCCCCGTTATAGGTTTTATGGCTGGTGGCCAGTGCCGTGGCAGCGGCTGCTGAATCGGTGACATAGGTGTCATCGTCGGGATAGGTACTCGACATGCCAACCAAGAGTTGATCGAATATAGTTGGCTCGACGGCTTGAGTTGCTGGGTCGTCATTAAAATAACGATAAGCACTGGTGTAGGCTGGCCCCATGCCATCGCCAATGACGTAGATGATGTTTTTAGGTGCTTGAGTGCTTGATTGTCCAACACTCTTTTGGGCTGTGCTTTGAGCGGAAATTGGTACTGACTCTGTTACCGATTGAGCTGTAAAAACGGTCAAAAGTGGAAACAGTAACACGCAGGATTTCAATAAGTACTGCATAGGAATATCCCTAAATTGAAACACAATAATGGCAGTAAAGAGCAGGCTCGGCGTCGCTTCGATAGTAAACATTCCCCTAAAAAAGGGAGGCTAAGCCGAGTGTCTTAGTGTGCATTTAAAAAGGGCGCCTAGAAAGAGAGTTAGGCGCCATAAAGGGCGATGTTAGAACTTCTGTGAATAACCGAAGAATACGCTACGGCCTACAGCCGAGTAGCTGCTGTTATCCTCTTCGTAGAAAGGCCAGCTGTCATGCTCGTCGTTACGCTCATCATAGAGAGGCGGCATTTCGTCAGTCAGGTTTTTGACTCCGGCGGTGAACTTTCCGTCCCAAGGCGCACTGTAACTTAGCGTCAGGTTAAGGGTTTGATAGGCACCAAGCACATCGGTGTAGTCTTCTTCTTCATACTCGTCACCATCGGCATCTATTAAGGTAAAGGTATCTTGGCCTTTGGCTTCACCGGTGTAGTAATAGGCTAACGTGGCTGAGAAATCATCCATCTTCCAATTTACGCTTGCCTGACCTTTCCATTTAGGAAAATAATCGGTTTCAGTCTGTTCCTCAATCTCGCTTTCAACAGTTTCTTGATACTCTTTTTTGATTAAGTAAGAGGCGGCTAGTTTCAATTTAAACTCACCTGCTGCAGTTTCTGGGAATTGATAATTAAAACTTGCGTCAATACCTTCAGAGGCTTCATAAGCGCTGTTAATTGGGCCTTTACGCATGCAGGCTAGGTTTTCAATACCGTCGTCATCAAGTTCATTTAAGTAGCCAACAATATTCATTTGATCGCAGCTGGTGTAATTGCCTGTTTGATCATACAGAGCGGCATCATCTAACATTTCATCGGTTGAGATGGTTTTTACGGCACCTTCTAGTTCTATGTTCCACCAGTCTAAGGTTAAGTCTGCGTTGTCGGTGATATTAGCGACCAAACCTAGGTTCCAGAAATCACCTTTTTCTTCGGTCAGATTGATATTGCCCGAGCTGATGCCATCATATTGATCGTCGTAAACTTCATCAGGTATGGTTGGATGAGGGTACTCAGTGCTGCCAAAACTACGGGTGATACCGGCGTATAGACGATGCATATCTGGTGCTCTAAAACTTTTGCCCCAGTTGGCACGAACAAGCACTTCATCAATTGGGCGATACATCAGACCAACTTGCGGTGTGGTGGCGCCGCCAACGTCGGAATCATCTAAATATTGGTCATAACGTAGTGCAGCTGAAAGCTCGAGTGATTTAACCGCAGTGATATTGGAGAGCAGTGGGATCTGTAATTCACCCGCAACGGCGACGCGATCGCGGTCGCCTTTACCGCCCGTGCCACCCATACCGATATAACCGCCGCTTGTAGTGACGGCATCTAGTGTGTCTTCATAACTTTCTCGAGCCCACTCAGCGGTTGTTGCAAAGCCAACAGTACCCGCAGATAGCTCCATCAAGTCGCCAGTGAATACCGCTTGAAATTGATGCATGCTTGAGTCTGATTCTTTGGTTGAATCACCAATCAATGCATTTGCTTGTTCCGTGCTGAGCTTGTTATTTGGATACCACTTAGCGGCATCTGTATCGCTAGGATTGAATGTCAGCATGTCCAAAAGTGCATCCGCTTTGACCATGTGATGATTTTGCTTCTCGTACTTGTTGTAACTGCTTGACCAAGAGACATCGAGCTCATACTCACCGATATTACCGTCGACGCCAAACGAGAGCGCTGCTTTGGTATTTTGGGTATCGTAAGTACGTGTTCCAGAGAATTCTTCCATACGGCGACGCATTTGGAACTTGTTGTAATCGTCAAAGTCAGTTTTTTCATAACTGAGTGCGCCGGTAGCATCATCTTCGTAGATATAAGTGCCGAAGCCTTTCTCATCTTTGTACTTGGTCGATTCTTTATAAGAGGCGTTGACCATGCCGTAAAGCTGCCAATCGTCATTGAGATCATAAGTGCTGCTGAGAACTAAGTTGATGCGGTCATATGCTGATTGCAAACCACGGTCTGCATACTTGTCATAGTAACAATCGTATTTACCCACTGGCGTATAAACACCTTTATCACCAAATAGGTTTTCACATTGTGCTTCATCGACTGGGCTGTATTTATCATCAGTGTAGACGCTATCGTAATCGCGAACCCATGATGCCCAGCTAGAGGCTGATGCATCGCCGTATGGGCCAGCTCCCCAACGCTTATCACCGTCTTCATCTTCGTAATAAGCAGGACTGTAGAGTAGATCTCTCTGGTCCGTTTGGATCTGCTGTACGTTTTTATATTCGATCATCAGCAGCGTTTGGCTTTTATCGGTATTAAAGCCCTGCAGGTAAGATAGGTCGAGCTGTTCGCCACCCCCCTGTGTTGGGTCGTTATATTTAACCGCGATTTTACTGCCTTCATATTCGGTTTTTAATATGATGTTCACCACACCACCAACAGCATCAGAGCCATAAATTGCCGAGGCGCCACCCGTTAGTATTTCAATACGTTCAACGGCGGCGGTAGGGATGTCTGAAACGTCAACAAAGTTTGATGTTCCACCTGCTGCACTTGGAAAAGATGCCTGACGACGGCCATTGATGAGAACTAAGGTTCTATTGGCACCCATACCGCGTAAGTTGACTGAGCTAGCGCTGTCGGTGAAGCCATCGCTTTCACCATTTAAAGAGCCGCCACTGCTGGCTATTGATGATTGCAGTACTTCAGCGATAGAGCTGAGTCCGCTATTGGCTATCTCTTCGGCAGTAATAACGGTTACCGGGGCGACACCTTCAAAGTCGGTACGTTTGATCCGCGAACCTGTTACCTGAATTTTCTCTATTGGCTGCTCTGCATTTTGCGCTGGAGTGATGTCTGCAGCAAGTGCCGTAGTCGGTGCTACTGTGGCGAGCGCAATCGCCATACTCAATATTGTTCGTTTCATCAGTTGTCGTCCTTTTTTGTTTTATTTAGCCAATAACAGTGGGGAGATTCTCTGGCTATTTTTTTATAGGAGCTATGTCTTTAGGTGTGGTGCGGTCCCTTCAGTTTGCCCGGACTTAACTTGTAAATACTTTGTTAACCTCTAGCAATGGTTTGTGTGTCGTTTATTCGTTGTTTATATATCTATTTAATATCTATTCTGTTTTTAATTAATGAGTTAGTATAGTTTTTGGGGCGTGGTTTGTAATGTTAAATGTGTGGGTTAAATGATCGTGATCACTATGATGGCCACAGCGGCAGTAATGGATAACGTGCAGAGTCAGTTCATGTTTGGCTAAATATGCACAGAGGTGTAGCGGCAATGAAGAAATTAATGATTAGGTTTGAGCTTGCAAGCTGCATTATTGACCCAAGCGATCATAGCTTACGTTTTACGGCAGCTAACGAGCATACTTCGACTGATGGCAACGTTACACTGCAACCCAAATTTATTGAAGTGCTCACGTACCTTGCTAGCCGATACCCTGAAGTGGTATCTCGTGAAGAGATTATTGAACACGTTTGGGACGGCAATGCGTATGTCGGCAGTAAAGCGCTAACTAATGCAATATGGCATTTACGCCAGCAACTCAACCCGATCTCTGACCAGCCTGTTATCGAGACGGTGCGTAAAAGCGGTTATCGTTTATTGGTAGAACCCAAATATAATCCAGCGGATTTGGTTGATGATGTCGATGTATTGCAGCAAGTGCAAAGGCAAGTCGATAAGCTAACCATTGCTCTTAAACGTAGTTGGATAAGTATTTTTGTTATCTGTGTTATTAGCCTGATGACGCTCGGCTATCACCTCTATCATGATCGTATTAAAATGATGCAGACGCAGATAACCCGCTTATCTTGGGGCGGGGAAGCTGAACGATTTCCGGCGGTATCGCCAGACGGCAAATGGCTAGTGTTTGGCAGTCGTAGTAATGGTCAAAGCTATAGCTTATACCTGAAAGACCTCAGCGATTTTAACAGTAGCCCGAAACGACTCACTTCTAATTCTAGCCGAGAAGCGCGTGCAGTTTGGAGTCAAGATGGCACCGCGCTGTATTTTCCAAGTGAAGACAAACAAAGCGGCCAGTGTATTATTAATCACTTTACTGTCGCGACGGCCAAGACGGTTCCATTGGTCCGTTGTAATAGTTATATGTCAGCACTTGATATATCACCTAACGGCGGCGAACTTGCCTATATAGGCTTCGACTCTGAGTATGACATTGGTGGGCTGTATCTATTTAAGCTAGCTGAAGCGGGAGCACAGCCTGTCAGGCTTTCTTGCTTAGTGGATTGTAACTACAGAGACCGCGATCTGGCTTATAGCCATGATGGAAAATGGTTAGCCATTGCACGGCGCTTTGGCAATATTTCCGAAGATATCTTTATTCGCAACCGTCATACCGGTGAAGAGGTGCGCTTAACGGAAGGCTTGGAAGATATTCGAGGGATTACTTGGCACCATGATAATCAGCGTGTGGTGTTTAGTACTGAGACATCAGGTGTACGCAATGGTTTTATTATTGATATTAATAGTAATCAGACACACGCATTAGATATCAAAGGCTTAAGTTATCCTAAGTTTTTAGACAACAGTGATGCGTTAGTCTTCGAACGTCATAACAAAGAGTATAAAATTGTTTATTTACCCACACATTCAACCGTGCCAAGTGCGCCGTTTCCTTTGTTGCAGTCCGGCTTTAGTTTTCGTAATCCTGATTATTCAGCCCAAACTAAACGCATTGTTTATGTATCGAATGTTACTGGCGCAAATGAGCTTTGGACCGCAGATAATAATGGCGAGAATCGCCGCCAGTTAACAACGCTCAATCAACGAGTGGCTTATCCTCGTTGGTCTCACGATGGCAAGGATATCGCTTTTTTAGCGCCAGATGCTAAAGGCGAGGGCAATGTGATCCATGTGCTCAATTTGGCGAGCCAAAGCTTAAGCATTTTAGCCTCGCCCTATATCGATCATGGCCGTTTGAACTGGAGCTATGATGACGCCTCAATTTTCACTTCGACCAAAGATGGTTTAAGTCAGTTTTATCTCGGTAAGCCCCAGGTGAGACTTATCTCTAGCGTTGCAGTACGTTTGGCTCACGCAACCAGTGATAATCGATTGTTGTTTACCAGAGAGGATCGTAATGGTTTGTGGGCGCTATCATTAGCCGCCCCTGATAAGCTTACTATGCAGGTACCGTCAGAGGTATTTAAAGAAAATCATAATTGGACAGTGACTGATAATGGCATCTTTTTTAAAGCGAATAGCGTGGGTTATCAACAGATAAATTACTGGGACTTTACCCTAAAGGTGATTGAGCCAATACTGCGTCTGCCCTCATCAAGCTTAAGCTCATTTGGCTCAATGAGTTTTAATGAGCATCAGCAACAACTGTTGATGACGCTCAAATATTCTGATCGCGATGTCATGATGCTGCAGCACAAGCTGCTCAAATAACAGAACGTTTGTATTTGACTAAAGGGCGTAAAACTTGCCGCCCAGTATTGCTGCTCGACTGGCTCCCGTGACCGCGGGTAAATTGCCCGGTAGCCCCAAATGGAAGCGCATTGCGAGCCACGCAAAGGCAATACCTTCAACCCATTGTGGGTTGATACCAAGCTCTGCGGTGGTGACTATTTTGTAATTAGGCAGTAACTTTTGCAGACGACACATCAGTTCGGTGTTGTAAGCTCCGCCGCCACAAACGTACATCTCAGCCTCATTTGCCAGTGCTAATGCGTCATTGGCAATGCTGTAACAGGTTAAGTCCAGTAGGGTTGACTGAATATCCGCTGCGGATAAATAATTAAACTCGGCCAGTTGTTGCTCTAGCCACGCTTGGTTAAACAGTTCTCGACCGGTGCTTTTTGGTGCCGCTAAAGCAAAATAAGGGTGCGATAGCAAATGCTGAAGCATTTTCTCATCGGTTGTTCCTGCTTTAGCCCATGCTCCCTCTTTGTCATAGGGGAGATCTTGCTGATGCTGGATCCATGCATCAATTAATGTATTGCCTGGACCCGTATCAAAACCCGTCACTGCGTCGGTGTTACCCGGCAGGTAAGTAATGTTGGCGATGCCACCAATATTGAGAATGATGCGCTTGTGGTTTGGCATTGCAAATACGTGCTGATGAAAGGCGGGTACCAATGGAGCGCCTTGGCCACCGAGCGCAATATCTTTACGCCTAAAGTCGGCGATAACATCAATGCCCGTTTCGGCGGCAATGGTATTGGGATCGCCAATTTGTAATGTGAAGCCCATCTCCAAATTCGGCATATGGCGGACGGTTTGGCCATGGCTGCCGATGGCAATAACGGCAAGTTTATCAACCCCTGCTTTCTCAAGTAAGTTATTGACGGCTGTAGCAAATAGCTTACCCACAGCGCGGTCTAGGTGACCTAAACGGTTTATCTCGTCGTTTCCAGGCAAACATAACTTCTGTAAGTTGTTTAACAGCGGCGCAGGAATAGCTTCAGAATGATATTCAACCAAAGTAGGTGTGTCAGCGGTAAATTTAACCAGCACGGCATCGACACCATCCATACTGGTGCCTGACATGAGGCCAATGTAATAGCTTTTGTTCATAGTATTGAACTCTTCTGTTGGCGTTGATTAAGCATAAGAAACACTAGGGGCTGTAGATCTTTCACGGTTGTTTTTGCCGCCGTTTATTGGCTATTTTGACAAGGCGGAGGCTATGTCGTTTAGTCATTCTCCACAAATAGCCTACAACACCGTGAAAATAGCCAAGAAGCGCGGCCCTTCGGGTTCGTTTCAATGCTTTTAGTCTTTTATGACTAGAATGCGTTACGCGCTTTCGCTTAGATTGCTAAATCATCGCTCAAGCCCTGTACTAAAATCATTATTCTTTACGGGAAAGAGTCGAACAAAAACTAAGCTCGAAAGATCAACAGCCCCTAATGCGATGCTATCTGTACCTGCTTATTACGTTCAAGCTCGGTCATCAACGTTTTACTGACGATGGCAAATTGATTTCTTTCTTTCTTGGCGATAGCTTCTGACTTAGGTAGCTTCACCGTGCGCGGGTTGCGATGAACCCCATTAACAATAAATTCATAATGTAAATGAGCGCCAGTGACACGGCCTGTTGAGCCCAGTGTACCGATAATTTGCCCTTGCTTAACCGAAGCGCCAGTTTTTACTTTACGCTTCTTAAGGTGCAAGTACTTAGTGGTGTACGTATCGTTGTGCTTAATAAAAACGTAATTACCATTATATTGATTATAGCTCGACTTTATCACTCGGCCCTTACCTGCGGCCTTAATCGGTGTTCCCACCGCAGCGACATAATCGACACCTCGGTGCGCTTTCACTCGACCTGTGACGGGGTGTAAACGGCGCGGATTAAAGCTTGAACTGACATATTTAAAGTCAACCGGGGAGCGCAAGAACGCTTTACGCATACTGCGGCCTTCTGCAGAATAGTAGCTACCGTCTTTATACCTAACCGCGGTATAACTGTCACCTTGATTGGTAAATTCTGCGGCGAGAATATTGCCGTTGCGTAAGAACTCTCCATCGGCATACTCCTCTTCAAAAAGAATCGCGAAGTGATCGTTTTTTCTTAGATCTAATGCAAAATCAATATCCCAACCAAAGATGGTTGCGAGCTGCATGATTTGGTTGGGGGTTAAGCCTGCCACAACACCCGCATTCCAGAAATTACTCTCGATGGTGGCGTTGGCAAATTTATTGCGGGTTTCTACCGTCTTTGTGGTGATGCTTTCTTTATAGTCGTTACCGACACGGTTAACGACTAACGTTGATATTTTGTCGATATGATAGCGAAGTTGTACCAGCTTGCCGTCATCATTTTTGGCAATCACTAATTCGTCACCGGGCATGATCTTAAGCAGGTTCTTCTTTGCTTTTGGCAGTTGGGTGACATCATAAACATCTTTTGCCGTCAGGCCTGCTCGGCTAAATAGCGCTGCTAGTGTGTCACCACTTTTAACTTGGAAGTATTTCTCGTTGAGTAATGGCGCAACGTCGACTTGCTCTGCCATGGGGTTAGCGGTTTCAGCTTGTCTGTGTATCGATGGCTGCACTAATGGCTGTTTTCGAGTCTCGGCATGTTTTAAACTATTTTCTAAGTTATGTGCTTCAGATCCAGCAGGCGGCGTGGGGGCACGAAAAGCCAGCGGCACTTCATAGCGAGTATTTACGCCGTATTCACCGTTTGATGAGACTGTTTGCTTAGATGCTTGAACATCTTCAGATGGCATTAAGACAATAATTACTGTGACAAAAACTAAGATACATAAGAGTACTTGATGTAATTTTGGCAGTAATTTAAATAAAGTTATGACCTTTCCCATTGACCCTGGTACCAAATTCGCGCTTTCTTAGTGATCCCCTTAGTGTACACACTTTCATTTGTGCTGGCTAACAAGTAACATTAGTCCCCAGATTTTATGATTAGGCTCCCAGGAGTAACCGCCGACATGGCTGATTTAGAGCAAGCATTAGCAGAAATTAAACGTGGTACCGACGAAATTTTACTTGAAGCGGATCTGCTGGAGAAATTAAAGGAAGGTCGTCCGCTGAGAATCAAATTAGGCGCCGATCCAACCGCACCCGATATTCACCTGGGTCATACGGTGATTTTGAACAAAATGCGTACCTTCCAAGAACTCGGTCATGAAGTGATTTTCTTGATTGGTGACTTCACCGGTATGGTTGGCGATCCCAGTGGCAAAAACAGTACTCGTCCTCCGTTAACACGTGAGCAAGTAATGGCTAATGCCGAAACTTATAAGCAACAGGTTTATAAGATTTTAGACCCAGCCAAAACCCGTATTGAGTTTAACTCTAGCTGGTTGGAGCCATTAGGCGCTGCAGGTATGATCCGTCTAGCGTCGCAACAAACCGTTGCCCGTATGATGGAACGTGATGACTTTAAAAAGCGTTACGGTTCTGGTCAGTCAATCGCTATTCATGAGTTCATGTACCCGCTGCTGCAGGGTTACGATTCAGTTGCTCTTGAGGCTGATGTTGAATTGGGCGGAACAGATCAAAAGTTCAACCTATTGATGGGACGTGAACTGCAAAAGTCAGCGGGACAAAAACCACAGACGGTTATCATGATGCCACTGCTTGAAGGGCTTGATGGCGTTAAGAAGATGTCTAAGTCGGCGCATAACTACATTGGTGTTAGTGAGCCTGCTGGAGAGATGTTCGGTAAAATCATGTCTATCTCTGATGAGTTGATGTGGCGTTACTTTGAACTACTGTCGTTCCGTCCGCTAACGGAAGTTGAGCAGTTTAAGACTGACGTTGAAGCCGGCGCTAATCCGCGTGATATTAAGATTGCTTTGGCGAAAGAGATCATTGCTCGCTTCCATGACGAAGCTGCTGCTGATGCTGCGCACCAAGAGTTTATCAATCGCTTCCAAAAAGGCGCGATTCCTGAAGATATTGAAGAGTTAGAGATTGCTGCTGGTGAAGGGATAGCGATTGCTAACTTACTCAAAGAAGCGGGTCTTGTTAATTCAACGTCTGATGCGATGCGTATGATAAAGCAAGGCGCAGCAAAGATAGACGGTAACAAGATTGAAGATACCCGTATGCAGCTAACGGCTGGCACGACAGGGGTATTCCAAGTGGGTAAGCGTAAGTTCGCTAAAATCACCTTGGTATAAAGCACTTTGTTTTTTAAAGCGGAGCTTTATTGTGCTTGGCGAATTCATTTGCTGAGCGCGTTATACCTGTTGCTATACCGATACTAAACTAGCGGTTTAGTATTTTAACAGCGGTCTGTGCCAAAGTGCAGGCCGTTTTTACACTGCCAAGTGAGTTTGGCATCATCTAATACCCACAAGCCTTTCTGTTTTTCCATAGACAAAATCAACAGCATTTTTGGATGCTTATCATTTTGTTGACTGACGTTATATGTGACCACCTTTCCCTGAAAATTCTTAACCCTGGCTAACGAAAAGTTATCTCCGGAGTATTGTGCTGAAATAGACTCAGGCGCCTGAGCCCATTGCTCTGAATCGATTTGGGCTTGGTTAAGCTGTTGGTTAAAATGCTTAACGGGCTGCACAGCATAAGATACGACAATGGGTTGCTCATAGGCAGAAGCTGCGCCACAAAAGAGGACTGATAAAGCAAAAATGGTACGACGGATATTCATAACGACCTAACAGCAAAAATGTCTCTATTGTTTTGACAGGCTAAATCGAAAAAGTTTCCTTAAAAAACACTAAAATGCGATCTAACGCCCAATCAGTTTTAGCGGATATGCCGTTAAGCCCTGTGAGCGGCGAGTTCGAGCTCAGGTTCGTTAATGTTTATTGTGTTGATAATTGATCTGACATGGTTTGATAATCCATGAGATCTTGATGCTCTTTAATTCGGTTGTTGGTCATGTCGAGACTTAAGGTGGTTACGCCCGGAATGGCGATATCAATAATGCGTCCTGGCTTACCAAACTGCTCACCAGGCCCTTTGTAACGATAGTTCCCTATCAGTACCACCAGCGAGCCAGAGTTAAACATATGCTCAACATTGAAACTGTATTCAAGTACGCCACGATGGGCGCGTTTTAAGAACTGTAATATATGGCGTTTTCCAGTATATTTACGGTTCGCGGTTCTGTCATTAAAGACGCTATCACGACTATAAAATGAGGTCAGTTTGGCATAGTCTTGGCTGGTAAAGGCTTGGATATACTTGACTGCTAACTGTTGCTCTTTAGGCATGTCGCCGTTGTTAGCCAAGCAAGGTAGGCTGAAAAAAACCAGTATCAAACTGAACAAGTGTAATTTCATTATGGTTGCGTCTTTAAGTCAAATGCAGGTAAGGACAGATGCCATCGTATTGCGGCTAATCTAATGATCAAGGCGGTCGTCATCGCAAATAGCAACGCAAACATATCGTGCGCTCCCAAATGTAGACTAACGGTATAACAGATCCCACCGATTATTGATGCGGTCGCATAAATCTCGGTTCGCAATACCATAGGGACTTGTTGGCAAAGAAGGTCGCGAATAATCCCGCCCCCGACACCCGTTATTAGCCCCATGACCACGGCTATCATGCCACCGAGTTCTAGGCTTAAGGCTTTCTCTGCACCAATAATGGTAAAGAGTACCAGCCCGAACGCATCCGCTACCGGGAAAATATACCGAGGGACTCTTTTAGGTTTACGGACAAAAATAAAGGTGAGAAGCACAGTCGCTAATATGACAATAATATAGTTGGGATCTTGGATCCAAAAAGCAGGTGTAGTGCCTAATATGGCATCGCGGATACTCCCGCCACCAATCGCGGTAACGGATGCGAGCACAATAACACCAAACGGATCCATCTTATGCCGACCAGCCGCTAATGCGCCGGATAGCGCAAAAACCGAGGTACCACATAAATCAAAGAAATAGATCCAATCAATCATTTATCCAGCTCTTTTAGATGGATGTTTAATGCATCAACAGAGATACGGATCTCGATGACGGAAAGCAGTAGTGAATAAAGCAGTAATAACAAGCTGCAGCCAAAAATGAGAGAGCCAATTTTGTTAAAACCAATATAGATAAAAATCATGCACAATACGCACAATGCAAAACTCAACACTCCGGATTCCTGCATTCTCTTAATGAGGGTTATTCGCCGACGTAAGTTTTTGAGCTGGCTATCGTGAATAGGTTGGCCATTGGAACTCAAGTTACGAATAAGTGCAGCTAACGCAAAAAAACGGTTGGTATAGGCGAGTAGCAGCAAAGAAATTGCAGGGAATAGCAATGCTGGCGTGGTGAGTGAAACATGAATGTTATCTAACAAACTGATAAGCCTTTAATGAAGATATTGACCAGAACAATAATAATACCTACGTCAATAATTTATACAAGATGATGATATTATTCTGGGTGAATTAGCGTCTATTTAAGTCATTATAACTCACCAAAGTAACCGCAATGCTTAACCTTGCCATATTCTCAGTGTTCCCCAGATCACGGGCAGCAAAATAATCGACACCGTCCATAAACCAAATGCAATAGAATTCAGTTTGAGGGCGCGTTGAATATCTTCGTCTGTTGGCAATGGCCCATATTTCAATTTTGGCATGCTGACCTTAGTTTCTGCATTTTTACCCGCAGGGAATTTGGCCGGGCCTCCTAGCTCAATATTTAACGCACTGGCGATAACAGCATGAGTTTGATACTCAATAATCGGAGTCGCATTAATGCTAGGGTTGAACAGCGTCGCTAAGCTTCTTGGCCCCCCTTGAATCGCAAGGGTAAAGCTCCAGAGTTTGGCAGGGATAAATTGAATGATGGCACTGAGTGCATACACTGGCATACCAAAATAGCGATATTGAGGATTATAAACCGGCCAAGCATTATCCAGTTGTTTTATCATTCTCGCCACAAGCAGTAGTGGTACACCGCCAATACAGTAAAACAGCACAGTGGCTGCAATCCCATAAGTGGGGGTGGTGGCAAGACGCTCTATGGTTATTTTACTAAGCCCCACGCTCGATAGAGATTGGGTGCTGCGATTGAGCCAAGGCAATAGCAATGTACGGGCTCGGGCTTTATTCTCACGCCGAATCGACATGGAAACTTCATTGGCAATATATCTGAAGTGATCATCTTGCAAGCAAACATAAATAATCAAGGCTTCAAAAAACCATGGGAATTCGGCCAGTTCAGCAAAAAAGCTAATGATGAACCAAAAAGGTAGGATCAACAGCAGTGTTGCTAGCATGCCAGCAATAAACTGCTGTGATGCGGCTCGGTGAGTATGGTTTACTTTAAGGCTTAAGCTTTTGGCGAGATTAGTTAACCATACTAGTGGCTGTAACTGTCGCGGTAAGGGCGCCATTCTTGCGATAAGAATCGACATTAACAGCACTATAGCACCGATATAAAGTTGACTATCTTGCGAGAAGAATTTTGTAAACTCCGGAACCATAGTGTCTGTTATATCCTTAAAGAAATCGGCTAACGCGTTAGCTAGTTAATTGCTTAAGCAGTGCGATGACCATTAATGCTGAATGATGGCCCGCTTTAACAATATACTCGTCAAAATCCACTGGTGAATCATTATTCGCGTTATCTGATAGCGAACGGATAACCACAAATGGCACGCCAAACTGGTGACACACTTGTGCAATTGCGGCACCTTCCATTTCACATGCTGCCATAGTTGGGAAGTTTTCCAACATGGTTTTTGTGCGGACGGGATCGCAAATAAAGCTATCACCTGTACAGATAAGGCCTTCAATGGCTTTGACTTCGCCAAGGCTTGCGACTGCTTTTTGGGCTGCAGCGACTAGCGCGGCATCAGGAATAAACGCTGCTGGTTGCTGCGCCATTTGGCCAATTTCATAACCAAAAGCGGTAACATCAACATCGTGATGACGTACTTCTGATGAAATTACGATATCACCAATGGCTAAGTCGTTAGTGAAACCGCCCGCTGAACCAGTGTTAATTATCGCGTCAGGTGCATACTTTTCGATAAGCAGTGTCGTGGCAATACTTGCTGTCACTTTCCCAATACCAGAACGAGTAACAATCACCTCTTTGCCTGCTAACTGACCTGCGATAAACTCGATACCCGCAATAGTGGTAGAAGTCGAGTTTTGCATTGATTCAATGAGATGCGCAACTTCTGGCTCCATAGCGCCAATAATACCGATTTTCATGAAATGACCTTTTAACTGCCTGAATGAATATGGGCGCTAATATACCATGCCAGTTCGCTTTAGTGAAAAAGCCATATGGGTAAGATGAGAGATAGTGCAAAGTGTCGCTTTGCACATGTCTGCATACGAGTTTGTTGAGGGTTATTGGAACGGGCAAAGGTTTAGATAAACTCAAATTTATCTGATTGAGATTAAAACTGCGGTTTTGCGGCCGATAAAGTCGTGGCGCCTCGCCTACACCTAAGATTGATATAATCAAACTTCGTTCGATAAAGGTCGTGAGCTTCCAGCTCACACTCGGCCAAGAAGGGATCAACAGCAATCCCCTCTTGGATCACCCTTGCCGCCCCGACGAAGTTGTCTTCCTCGTACTTATTCGAAATAGCTTAACGCTTCCGATGGGACATCCTGTCCCGCGAAAGCTATGCCCACATCCGTGTGGGCATTACAGCTATTTCTTCAACGTACTTCGGCAACTCCGATGGGGAATAGGTGGTATTCGTTAGTTCTGAGTTTGTTACTGGTTCTAGTGTCTTTAAATTGAAAACTCTAATGCCGAATGATTGTGCTTTTCTAACCCAGTGTAGATGCGGCTGAGGCCGTCGAAAACAAGGATGTTTTCGTTGAGCCCACAAGGAAGTGCTTGCGGCGAGTCTCAGTTGCGTCTGCACATATGCTTGCCGCAGGCAATTGGAACCACTTTAGCCTGAAGGTAATTCACTATTGACCAAATACTGGTTGGCTATACAGGTATAACTGATTTGCTCAAAATTTAGATAATTCTAGCGCTAAAGATTGTGCAAAATGAGCTTTCTAGGTTTTAACAATTATTAAAAATCATATAGCACTCTACTGCAAAATGTTAAAAGTGATACATAGACCTTTTTAATCAAGCCAGCTCTCTTTTTTTTGCAATAATTAGAGCTTTATCTGGCAGGAGTGTGGGATTATTTTATTTACAACAAAGACTTAGTGGTGATAGGTTTGCAGTACTAATTGAGCTGTGAAGATCGTTATCGAGCTGCTATTGAAAAAGACGTTATGTATACAGGAGTTTAGCCTTGATTGAAGCGTATACAAAAGAATATTGGCTAAATGAATTGAAAGAATCAGCACAATTCTTAGAGAGCCTATATCGTACAACTGTATGGGACATCGAACTTGAATTTAAAACAGAGAAAGCAGTATTTCTTGGTTGTTACGCAATTCGTAAACTTAAAGAAAGTAAATTATTAAGTACGGAGATTTCTGGTTTTAACACTAGCTTAATTTCGCACCCCATAAGATCTGAATATACCTGTACTACTGATGTAAAGTGGTCTAAACAATATAGCTTTGGGCAAAGTGAGATCCATGAACTAGCTTTGGAAAAGTATGTAATCAATTTATCCATAGCAAAATCTACTCGCCTTTTGTTCCCGTAGGTCAAGGTTGCATGGGATTATTCTTTGCTTCAGACAAAGAGTACAAAAAACGAGTTTACTATGTTCAACTTATAAAAATCGTTAGTATTTTTTTAAGTGTTGTACACAATAAAAAAGTCAATTTAGAGTTAGAGGTAAATGGTACCGAGGTTAGCGCCAGAAACCTTACATTACACACTTAAAAGGACTATATCGCCAATGACTCAAATGCAGCTCCAAGTTGGACAACTAGATAGCGATCAAGTAGTGGCTCTTTTACAGGAGCATCATCAAGATATGTTATCGCACTCTCCCGTTGAGAGTGTTCATGCCCTCGATATTAGCGGACTGGATACTGACAATGTCACTTTTTGGAGTGTCTGGCAGGGTGAGCAACTTGCAGGGGTTGGTGCGCTTAAAGAGCTTGATAAGCAGCATGGCGAGATAAAATCGATGCGTACATCTACCGCATTTTTAAGGCAAGGTGTGGCGCAACAAATATTAGCGCATGTTATTGCCCAGGCGAGTCTTCGTGGCTATACCCGCTTAAGTCTTGAAAGGGGGTCTATGGCAGCTTTTAAGCCTGCACAAAAGTTATATTCACAGTTTGGTTTTGAGCAGTGTGCTCCCTTTGCCGATTACAAAGAAGACCCTTACAGTCTGTTCATGTCCAAAATATTGTAGTGCTTTATTCACTGGAAAGAATTATGCAGCTACCGGAAAGTGGAACATGGGGCCAACATCAAAATCAAGCGGATCAACGCGGTGTCACGCAAGCGCTAAGTTAAGCAGGTGACTTTGATGCACAACAACTTTACGCTTATATGTTGGCCAATATTATCGGTACTGGAAGTTCGCAGGCTTAATCTAACTCTTTGGCACTTCGTCCGCTTGAATTTGCCCGACCAATAGTACCGGTGCTGCATCGAGTTCATCAGCATTCATCATTGAGGCAATACGCTCTACTGACGATAGCAGTTGGCTTTGTTCCCACTGTTCAAGGTTTTGATAGCGAGTAATAAAGTGTTCTTGCAGTGGTTTTGGCGAGCGACTTAATAGTGTTTTTCCGGACTCACTTAATGATAAGTGAACTTTACGCTTATCGGTTTCGCTGCGGGTTCTAATGACTAACTCACGGCTTTCTAATCTATCAACTATTGTGGTCACCGTGGCAGGGCTTAGAGACACTTCTTTTGCTATCTCTTTTGCCAGTGGCGCCTCGAGTTGTTCAATATTTTGCATCACCATTAGCTGCGGTCCAGTAAGACCTGACTGCTTATTTAATTGGCGTGAATGTATATCAATCGCACGGATCACTTGGCGCAGTGAAATCAATAACTGTTCATATTTTTCCATAATCTTTCCTACTGATACCCAACTGCATAGCCAATATAGCTAAAATTTATAAAAATGCGGAATAACGACGGAGCGTTATACCGCATTTTTATTCAATGGTGCAAGGTTATATCGAGTCTTAGGCTAGATTAAAACGCGAAGGTTCTTGCGACAGATAGTACAGCACGTGTATCGGCGGTATCGATGTTCATGCTGGTGTCTTCTACGGCTAGGTTAAAGTCGAAACCTTTCCAGCTTGTCATGTATTCAGCACGGTAGTGGTTATAAGCCTCATCACCATCCCATGCCCACTTGTTTTCATCCGTAGAAGTAGTGCGATCGAAGCTAACACGAATGTCATGACCTTCCGCTACAGTAAATGTGTGCGCAGCCATCATTACGTAGCTACCGACATCAACACCAAAGTAATCCCATGTATACCAGAAGTTTAATTCTGACTGACCCAATGAAGAGCCATAACCGAACTTAGTATAAACCTCTGGATACTGGTACTCGTCTGAGAAAGAGTCACCGTGGTAAGTATAGTAAGCAATACCTGCATCAAGAGATACGCTTTCACTTAGCTGATAGAACATACCGCCGTAAAAATCTAGCTCTAACCATGTGTCATCGCCTGAGCCGTAATCAACGTTTGATGCCCAAGTTCCTACATACCAACCCGCATCAGCAGCGTAATCAAGACTTGCTTGTAAAGCAGGGCCATTATCTGTTTGGCTTACACCGTTAAAGGTGTAATCAGATGTTGCATTAATTGTTGAACTAACGCCTGCAAATGCGGTTGTTGGCAAGGCTAATAGGCCTACTAGTGCAAGATTTTTAATTGTAGTTTTCATCATTTCCCTTTTTTATTTTTAGTTAGCTAATTCAATTTTGCTAAAATCAATTTTGTTTTCTGTTGGTGAATGTTCAATCGCGGCAACTTTCTTATATTTAGTTGTCATGATATAGCCGAAGCACGTCAATATCAGACCAATAGCTAAGGCGCCAACCCACTGGATTTCTAAGAAATTCAGTTGGAATAACAAGGTGAGGCTACTCATTAGAACAACATTACCTATGATGTATTTGGTCTTGCCAAAGCGCTCAACGGTTAGGTTAAGGTTGTCGGTGTAAAGGCGGATCAAGGAGTCGAGTGAGTTCACTACAAAAGTGATGCCCACAAAGACCATGGCGAGGTTATAGAAACCTGTGGTGGCAATCTCATTGGCGCTGTAGTAATACAACACGGTAAACCACACTGCGATTGGCAGTGACGGGAATACCATCATCGCGATCAATACTTGGTAAGTTCGCATACCGCCAACAAAGCGTGAGGTGAACTGGCCAATCATGATGCTCCAAGCGAACCACCAGAAAAGATAAAATTCATGGTAATCATTCAGTGGCAGTACAAAGTGATGAATATTGCCAAAGTAGTCGCCAATCAATGCGAAGGTAGTAACAAACTCACCTATTCCGCTGCCGTCCGACATGAAAGCACCTGCCCACATTAGTGCGATCAAACCTAGAAATAACCAAGTACTGGCTAAGCTAAGAATACGTACATAACGAATACTGGTACTTGAGTACACGGCGACCGCAATAATCACAAATACGATGAGGTAGAAGCTACTGACAATGGTTTCGCCGTCGCCCATTTCCGGTAGATACCAAGGTAAGTTGGTTAATAACAGGTATGCGGTAAAAGCACAGGTACCAATAATCACAATGTTGTTAATAAACTTGATCACAGGGATCTCAAAGTACTTCACTCTTGGTTCTATCACGCAAAAATAGAAACAAGTTAAAAAGTAAAATGCCCAGATTAGAAATGCCCAGAAGCCAAACTCAATGGCCAATGGATTGGTAAAGCCATATTCTGGACTGGCACCTAAATCAGCGTAACCGGCAAATTCGGTCAGTGGGAACATGATCAGTCCCACATCTAAGCCAGAGGTAAACAAAATCGCGATGAAGGTAAAGGTACGCACTGGTGTAACACCAACACATTTCACATTACCCCAGCGATAAATGACAAAGGCGATGGCGGCAAAAGTAAATAATATCCCGATAGTAAGCCAAGTAGTCATTATTGGGCTCCCAACTTATTGTTAAGATAAAACATAGGTTTAAATCCTTTTCTTATTTTATATTTGCCAATTTGCAACAAATTTAGGCTGCAAAAATCCCTCAAGCCTTAACTGTCGCTTTAACGAAAGTTAAGGTTTGATAAATTAAACGTGGCGATTAAGACCATTTAGCCCTACTTGGCTTAGGCTGGTCAGTTGCCTTATACCCAACTATCTGAAGATGCGGCATATAGATTGCCGCATCTTCAGGTCGTTGGTGACATCATTTGATTTGCCCGTTGCACAAACAGGCAAATCAAACGCGCTATCTTGTTGGCGCTTTATTCCGCTGTTGCTGTTGCCAGTCATTAGCGGTAATAACAGCTGCACGACTTGGTGCAAGCGGTGCTTTACCCAAAATTAGATCGGCTGCGCGTTCAGCTAACATAATGGTGGGTGAGTTTAAGTTGCCGTTTGGAATGGTTGGAAATATTGAAGAATCAACCACTCTAAGGCTTTGTAGTCCGTGCACTCTCGTTTGCGAGTCTACGACTGCCATCGGATCTTCGCCCATTTTGCATGAGCATGATGGATGGTAGGCACTTTCAACGGAGCTTCTTACAAAGCTGTCTATCTGTTCATCTGTTTCTACTGCGGTGCCTGGCTGGATCTCTTCGCCGCGATATTCATCTAACGCAGGTTGATTGATGATCTCGCGAGTGAGGCGTACACAAGCGCGGAACCCTTCAATATCATCTTGATGTGATAGATAGTTAAACTGGATGCTTGGCGCGACATGAGCATCGCTTGATACGACTTTAACGCTACCGCGACTCTTAGGTTTATTATGGCCAATATGCACTTGGAAACCATGACCCGCAAAGGCTTCTTTACCGTCATAACGCATTGCTGCTGGCAAGAAGTGATACTGAAGATCTGGCCATTCAAGTCCCGCTTTTGAGCGAATAAAGCCACAAGACTCAAAGTGATTGGTCGCGCCAAGGCCTGACTTGTTTAAGATCCAGCGCGTACCAATAAACAGCTTGTTTAATGGATCAATTTTGCCGTTTAGCGATATTGGTTTAAGACACTTAAATTGAAAATAGAATTCAAGATGGTCTTGCAAGTTTTCACCGACACCTGGGAGCTCGTGTACTTGCTCGATGCCCGCTTTAGCAAGCGTACTTGCGGCGCCAACACCAGACAGTTGCAGAATATGCGGTGAGCCAATCGAACCGGCTGATAACACCACTTCTTTATTGGCTTTAACTTCAAGATGTTTGCCTTTGCGCTCAAAATGCACACCGACCGCTTTTTTAGCTTCACCTGTTTTGCTCTCAAACAACACTTTGTGTACCAGTGCATGAGTGATAACAGTGAGGTTGCTACGCTTCATTGCAGGTCTTAGATAAGCATTAGATGTTGACCAACGCACGCCATTCTTAATGGTCATGTGCATCGGGCCAAAGCCCTCTTGCTGTGCGCCGTTGTAGTCTGCGGTGGCTAAATATCCAGCATCTACACCAGCATCCACAAATGCTTGGTATAGCGGGTTTTTCATATTGTTGCCGTTATTAACCGCTAATGGGCCATCAACGCCGCGATAGTCATCTTCGCCAAAAGACCAGCTTTCCGCTTTTTTGAAGTAGGGCAGGCAATGGGCGTAATCCCAATCTTTAGCACCTGTTTGCTGCCATTCATCGAAATCACGTGCATGACCGCGCACATAAACCATGCCGTTGATTGATGAAGAACCGCCCAACACTTTACCGCGTGGGCAATGCATACGGCGATTATCAAGATGTGGCTCAGCTTCCGTTTCAAACTGCCACGCATATTTAGCGGTATTCATCGGGATAGACAGCGCCGTTGGCATCTGGATAAAGATGCTCTTATCGCTGCCACCGGTTTCAAGCAACAACACCTTGTTACTGGCGTCGGCCGATAAACGGTTGGCTAGCACGCAGCCTGCACTGCCAGCACCAACGATAATATAGTCGTATGTTTCGTTCATAGTTTGAGTCATATCAGCGCCTTAAAATGGACTTTCAAGAGGCTGCATACCAACGTATACGGCTTTGATTTGGGTATAAGCTTTCAGTGTTTCACTGCCATTTTCACGGCCGACACCTGACATCTTATAACCGCCAACAGGCATTTCTGCAGGGGATGCACCATAAGCATTGATCCAGCAAATACCGGCCTGCATTTGATGAATGACACGATGAGCGCGGGTAATGTCTTGGGTAAATACGCCAGCGGCTAAGCCTAAGCGAGTGCCATTTGCGCGGCGAATCACTTCATCTTCATCGGTAAAAGGCAGCACTGACATCACTGGGCCAAAGATCTCTTCTTTACTCAATGTCATTTCATCGGTGCACTGACCAAAAATAGTCGGAGCAACAAAGTAACCGTTAGGGCTGTTCTCAGGCGTTAATGCGTGACCGCCAGCGAGTAGTTCTGCACCTTCACTCTTACCAATTTCAATATAGCCAAGCACTTTTTCTTGATGGGCTTTTGAGATAAGCGCGCCAAAGTTGGTCTCAGGATCCATTGGGTCGCCACAAATAATGTTGTCTTTGGTACGTTGCAACAGTTTTTCGATAAAGCGAGGGTAGATATCTTGCTGTACAAATACTCGAGTGCCGTTAGTGCAGATTTCACCTTGAGTGTAAAAGTTACCTAGCATGGCAGCAGAAGCCGCATTGTCGATGTCTGCGTCATTGAAGATAATCAGCGGTGATTTGCCACCGAGCTCCATGGTGACCTGTTTAAGTGAGCTTGCCGCTGCAGCCATCACTTTTTTACCGGTACCGACTTCACCCGTGAATGAGACTTTAGCAATCTGGTCATTATTCGTTAGCCAAGCACCGACACGGCCATCGCCCTGAACGACGTTAAATACGCCATCGGGTAAGCCCGCTTCAGTCAATATTTCGGCAAGTTTCAGTGCGCCACGTGGGGTTTCTTCTGATGGCTTAAAGATCATCACATTGCCGCAAGCTAACGCTGGCGCCGCTTTCCAGCAAGCTATCTGTAGTGGGTAGTTCCATGCGCCAATACCGGCGCAAATGCCGAGAGGCTCGCGGCGAGTGTAATAGAAATCATCACCAACCGTTTGTTGATTACCTTCGATACTGGGTGCCAGTCCGGCAAAAAACTCAATAGAGTCTGCCCCAGTGACAACATCAACAACAGAGGCTTCTTGCCAAGGCTTACCTGTATCTTGTACCTCAATAGCAGCAAGCTCGTCATTTCGTTCTCGAAGCAGGGCAACTGCTTTTAACAAAATGCGACTGCGCTCTATCGCGGTCATCTTTGACCAAGTGTTAAAACCGGCTTGTGCGCTTTTAATGGCAGCTTGTTGGATCTTCTCATCGGCGACTTCAACTAAGTAGCTCACTTCTCCATTGGCTGGATTAATGACTTCAAAGGTCTCGCCCGTTTCATTGGAGAGCGCCTGCCCGTGGACGTAATTTGGGTAAACAACTAATGACATCGATTTGCTCCGTACTGCATGATAACGGCCTCGATAAAGGCTTTACATAAAATTTGGGCCTGTTCGAACTCTTTCTCTGGTGAGTGACTCATTGCACTACGTAACCAAAAGCCATCAATCATTGCTGCGGTTTGTTTGGCTGCAGTGATTGCCTCATCCTTGGGGAGTAGTTTTTTGAAAGAGAACAAAAGGTTGCTGTATAAACGTTGGCTGTTGATATGTTGCAATCTGGCAAGCCCTTTCTCGTGCATGGCTTGTGACCAAAAGCTCAACCAGGTTTTTGTTACCGGTCGTGAGCGTTGTAGTTCGGTAAAGTTGGTTTCTACAATTGCCTGCAGTCTTTCAAGCGGCGACAGTTGATTACCTGCTGTTCGACTCAATAATGCTTGTTTAAGCTGATCGAGTAGATATTTTTGCGTCGCTTCTATTAAACCTTGTTTACCGCCGAAGTAATGACTAATAAGCCCTGATGATAACCCTGCCAAGCCACTGATGGTATTGATGGTGGTATGGTGCAAACCATGATGCTCAACAGAGACCAATGTGGCGTCTATGAGCTGTTGCTGTCGAACAGTTTTCATTGGTGGGCGCGGCATAAAAAACAAGATCCTGAAGACGATTATTGTGAGTCATTTTGTTAGTTCAATTGTTAATTGAACGTTCAATTAATAACAACTCTAATGGTTAGAGCTGTAACTATCAACCTTTATTAAAGTTTGAGACTTGCATCACAGATTTGTTTTGACGAATTATGCTTGAAAGTTTTCTACTGCAAGTGTTTGTTTAATAACGAACAAAATGAGTGGCCGATAAATATCCAAAAGGTATAAATTTGCTGTAAATAAAGTTTGTACAAAAATTAGTTTTAACCGTAATCTTTAATTTTAAGTTCAGGGAACTGAAGTTAGCGAAGTGATCTGTTTTACTTAATATCCGTACGCTATAAATCTTGCGGCACTTTTGCAGTGAACTCAATGTGGTATCAATACTTTGAATATAAGGGGCATTGTTTTCACTTTGGCTAGGTAAGTGTTATACGCCTTTAAATGACAGAACTTGACCATATAGAGGTTGTGAACCTTGCTTAAACGAACTGAGTTGTTCTCTTTTGGGTACAAGTTCGAGGATCTATCACACTCATTGCTCGACTCTCCTCGTATATTAGGGGCTGTAGATCTTTCACGGTTGTTTTTGCCGCAGTTTATTGGCTATTTTGACAAGGCGGAGGCTATGTCGTTTAGTTACTCTCCACAAATAGCCTACAACACCGTAAAAATAGCCAAGAAGCGCGGCCCTTAGGGTTCGTTTCAATAATTTTAGTCTTTTATGACTAGAATGCGTTACGAGCTTTTCGCTTAGATTGCTAAATCATCGCTCAAGCCTTGTACTCAAATCATTATTCTTTACGGGAAAGAGTCGAACAAAAACTAAGCTCGAAAGATCAACAGCCCCTAGCTATCTTGAGTTAATTTTAGCTTACTCGTTATTGGCATTCGCTTTGCTCGACTCGTTACCAAGGGTTTTGCGGGACTAAGCCTAACTGACAAGTTAAGCTGCTAAACTTTCCACTCATTCATTGTCTACTTCCCATTCACCCAGCGCTGGGCGCTAAGGAATGAAACCGTAGACATAGATACACCACATAACAGGATGATAGATTCAATGGTAAAAAAAATCATATTAGACACAGATCCGGGCATTGATGATGTAATGGCGATCCTGTTCGCAGAAGCACACCCTGAGATTGAGCTGAAAGCAATAACCACTATTTACGGTAATGTGACGATAGCAGGAGCGACTCATAATTCACTTTATCTGAAGCAGAAATACGGATTTAAGGCCGATGTTGCTGAAGGTGCTGGTAAGCCTTTGGTTAGGCCTCCCGTTGGCCCTACCGTTGCCGTACATGGCGAGAGTGGTTTCGGCGATGTTCAAGTGCCAGCCGAAGTCGAAGGTAAGGCAGACTCACGCCCTGCATACCAATACATTATTGATGCGGTAACGGCAGAGCCCAATGAGATCACTATTGTGGCTATTGGCCCGTTAACTAACTTGGCCTTAGCGCTGCAAGCTGAGCCGAACATTGTCAATTTGGTCAAAGAAGTGGTCATTATGGGCGGTGCATTCGGAGTGAACGATCATCGTGGTAATGTGACCCCTTATGCTGAAGCGAATATTCACGACGACCCCCACGCCGCCGATATCGTCTTTGGTGCTTCTTGGCCTGTAGTGATTATTGGACTGGATGTGACTGAGCAAAGCTTTTTCACTGCAGATTATCTGGATAAGCTTCGTGATGATGCTGGTGAAGTAGGGCAGTTTATCTGGGATGTTAGCCGTTTCTACCTTAAATTTTATAAAGAGAAAGTCGGTTTAGATGCTTGCCATGTGCATGACCCATCAGCAATTGCTTATGTGATAAAACCCGAACTGTTTACCCTAAGAGAAGGGCCAGTACGCGTGATCACCGATGGACCCGCTGAAGGCATGACAGTACAAAAGTTTGATGGTCGAATTTACATGCATGACGAATGGGAAACTCAACCTCCTCAGCGTGTGGGTGTTGCGGTTAATGATGTTGAACTGCTTGAGATTTACCGTCAGAGTATTATCGATTACGGCCACAAAAAAGGCTGATGACCTAAATCAAATTGGACGCTTGAAAGAGTGTTTGAAATAAAAAAAGCGTAGTGCTAAGCACTACGCTTTTTTATTGGGGCCAAGCTATCCGTCGATGCACTGAGGCATTTGCTTGCTTATGGTGACCTTGGGCGTTACAGCCGCGCTGCAACCAAACTAGCATCTGGCATATTGGCAGCACCTTCACGTTCAACAGCCAAGGATGCGTACGCGTTGGCGTATTTCGCAGCATTGAACAGAGTTTCGCCTTTTACCATTTGAGCAACCAGAGCGCCGTTAAAGGCATCTCCAGCACCTGTGGTATCAGTGACAACACATTTAATGGCTGCCACCTCTTTGAAGTGCTCGTTTTCATACACAAGAACACCTTGAGAGCCACGGGTGATCACCACGGTATTGACCCCCATCTGATTGATTTTTTCTGCCGCCAGTTTCGCGCTGCTGAGATCGGTAACTTCAATCCCGGTCATCAAGGACGCCTCGGTCTCATTGGGGGTGATCACATCGACAAACTCTAACAGCGTTGGTGTGTCTTCATGGTATGGCGCCGGGTTGAGTACCACTCTAACGCCATGGGTATGGGCTATCTTCATGGATTGTCTTATGGCGTCGATATTATTTTCGAGTTGAGTCAAAAACAGATTAGCGCCGACGATATGCTGTTCAGCCTGTAAGATCTCTGCTGAGGTGATTTCAGTGTTAGCACCGGAATGCACTGCAATCATATTTTCGCCGCTTGTTTCACAGACATAAATAAGCGCATTTCCCGTTGGAGAGGTATCCGATTCGACGATGATGGTTTTATCGATCCCCGTTGTAGCGAGATGCTCTTTGGCAAAATGGCTAAATTGATCTTTGCCTATTTTGGTCATGAAAGTGACATTAGCCCCCGCTTTAGCCGCTGCATAGGCTTGATTCGCTCCCTTGCCGCCAGCACCGATATTGTTGCTTAGCGCATGCAGGGTTTCACCCGGTTGTGGAAAACGCTCCAACGTGGCGACGATGTCGACATTAAAGGAACCGAGTATAAAAATATTATTTTTCATGTTGTTGACCCTATTTTCCATGAGGTTCTGAGTCATAAGACCTGATAACGTTTTGCTGGCGGTTAACTGAGACAGTAATCTATCCAGGCAATATTTATCGGCATCGAAATTAACAGAAATTTGAACACCACCATGCGTCCTTATCACTTGCTGTTCATTTTCGAGTTGCACCAGATCACAACGAATGGTCTTTGGCGTCACCTGAAGCAACTTGGCTAATTGTGCATTTGATAAGGTTTTATGTTCACTGAGCAGTTTTAAGATAACAGTCAGTCTTTCATTTCGGCTTAGTTTGTTCATAGGGTCGAATATACGCGCAGAGTATTGTTGAGGTTGTGATTAAGATAAAAGCTTAGCATGGTAAACGCACCAATTGGTTTGTTTTTTAGGGGGGGGCCCTGAATCCCTTTGGTGTAGTTTGCATATTTGCTACTCAGCCAGTTATTTAAACTATTAGAGATGCGGCCTTGCGGCCGAGAATGTCGTGGCGCTTCGCCCACACCCGAGCTTTACAGCGATAGCAATCAAACTTCGTTTGATAAAGGTCGCGAGCTTCCAGCTCACACTCGGCCAAAAGGGGATCAACAGCAATCCCCTCTTGCCTAATTCTTACAAAAGAAGTCCCGTGCCGCCCCGACGAAGTTGTCTTCCTTATGCTTATGGATAAATCGCTAACGCTTCCGATGGGGCATCTGATGTAAATGGACTTACGAATGTCGTGGTGGCATGGATGCCAAGGAACGACCTGCCCCGCGAAAGCTAGCCAGACATCCATGTCTGGACTTACGCGACTCTGGTTTATAAAGAGTTTCCAACGCATTGCGGCAACTTCGATGGGGAATTGGTGTTTTCTATTCGTTATATGGAGTGGTTACTTTGGTGCTCTTAATTGAAAGCACAAGAGTCGGGGTCTTGAGCTTTCCAACCCAGTGTAGATGCGGCTGAGGCCTTCGGTTTCAGGGATGAAACCGCAGAGCGGCCATGGATGGCGAAAAGCGTGCCTCAGTAGCGTCTGCACATGCGCTGACCGCAGGTCATTGGAACCACTAAAGATACGGCCTTACGGCCGAGGTGAGTCGTGGCGCTTCGCCCACACCCGAGCCAAGGGGGAAAGCGCTTGTCCCCCTTGGCAATCCCTCAGCGCCCCGGCGAAATTGTCTGAAAAGCGAAAATTTCCAACGGGGGAGATGGTGTTATTCGTTGCCTAAGAAACTTTGGAGTTAGATTTCTGTTTTTAAATTGAAAATACAGAAGCTGGAGTGTTGTGCTTTTCCAACCCAGTGTAGATACGGCTGAGGCCTTCGGTTTCAGGGATGAAACCACAGAGCGGCCATGGATGGCGAAAAGCGTGCCTCAGTAGACGCCTGCCGCAGGCAATTGGAACCACTAAAGATACGGCCTTACGGCCGAGGTGAGTCGTGGCGCTTCGCCCACACCAGAGCCAAGGGGTAAAGCGCTTGCGCCCGCTCTTGATTTCATAAGAGTCAATCCCTCAGCGCCCCGGCGAAATTGTCTGAAAAGCGAAAATTTCCAACGGGGGAGATTGGTATCTGTGAGTAAAGATTATTCTGGTTGGTAATATCGTTTAATTTAAGGTTTCTGTCTTTAAATTGAAAACTCAAATAGCGAAGTATTACGCTTTTCATAACCCCTTTCTGTTATTAAGAGTTGTAGCGAACCTCAGTAGCGTCTGCACATGCGGTCGTTCATTCACATCCATGTGATCACGACATTGGCACATCCTTGTGCAGCACCACCGCAGGTCATTGGAACCGCCTTTGTCTGAAGGTAACTCACTTCTGCCCGAAGCTAGTTAGAAACGAGCTCAAATGGCATAGACGCAAGCCGCATTGGATTAAGTAAGAAAGGGTGGTTGGATATACAGTATTATTGGTTTATTTGTGGAAACAGAGCACTTTCTTAGATTCAATTCACGCTTTACTATTGTGCAGTGTTAGTAACTTGTATAAATTCAGTAAGATGTAAGTGTGCGTTCATGAAAAGTTCAGATAACCGGAAAGCAAAGTGTGCGACCCACTTTTCTCCCTAGGTGTATTGGATACAATTTTAAGCGTAAATGTTTAATAAGCTGTTATTAATAAACTTTTCAGACTTTTTACTGTGCACGCTTTCTCAACATTTTTTTGGCAAAACGCACAAGCCGTATATTAAAATGTTAGTTTTTTAAGAGGTAGATATGGATCTTACGTGGGCATCAGTTCTAAAAGTTGTTATCGCAGGTGTTGGAACATATATATTATTGCCTGCATTTCTTATATTGAGGGATTTGTTGATTTGGAAATTGATTACAACGTGTATCCTTACCAAAAAGCTACGAAATTCTGTAAAGCAATATGCCCATCTTGTTCATAAGTGGAACTCTATTTATACGGTGAAAGCGGTGGAAGGAAAATCGGGCTATGTGTTGGGTGGCACCTCTGTTGATAAAGCTAAGTTTGACGACCATATAAATAAAATGGACATCGTTAGCGATAAAATTAACGATCTTGATTTGTATATCAAGAGACGGTCGCGACTTCTTGGCTTAATGCTGGAACATTACAAACACAAAGGAATTAACCCTATTCCTGAGTGGCTAGAAAAAGAACATAAAAAAGCAGAAAGTGGTCAAGGTTCTATAATCGGTGTAAAACAAAACTAACAAGTCAAATCACTGGACGCATAACGGCTGTCGCGGTTTTTGCTAAAAACCAAAAGCAGCAAAAGCTGCGCCAACCTACGCGCCAGTGTTTGAGGCGTTATATGCCTAAGGAGATGAATTCAAATGGAGTATCTTTTAATACTGTTAGGTATCTTTTTTCTTCTCAATATATTAGTTAGTTTTTATATCGGAAGACATCAAGATTTGGAGCCTATACAAAAGGTCATTCAAATTATTGTTGTTTGGCTTCTGCCTTTTATTGGTGGTATAGGTTTATGGCTTTTTAATCGAAGCCAAGATATCGTTACTCCTAGCTCAAAAGAGTTTGGTTCAGGCTCCGCAAATGGAGTATCAAGTGTAGATGCCTCATTAGGATCTGATTAAATCGGCATATAGCAAGCTGTTCAAGCAGGACAAAATACAGTTGACTGTTTTCGTCCCTCAACATTTTAGCCAACTATTCTGCGCCGCTTAGCAAGGCGTTACCGTATATCCGATTGCAATACTTTCCCTAATGACAATAGTTATTTCCAGAGTTTTAACACCAGCTCATTTCTGTCCCAAAGCGAGCTATCCAATAGTTCACTCGTCAAATTACAAACAAAAAAAGCGCTCTTTACAGAGCGCCAATCACAAACTTAAATCTTAGAACTTAAAAATTAGTCCTCAAAGCTATTGAGAATACCGAGTGCGGCATCGCGACCTTCGGCTATCGCGGTAACGACTAAATCAGAACCTCGGACCATATCGCCACCGGCAAACACTTTCGGGTTGCTGGTTTGGAATGGGTTGTCGGCCACTTTTGGCGCTTTGACTAAACCCCAGTCATTAAGCTCAATATCAAAATCAGCTAACCATTTTGCCGGGCTTGGTTGGAAACCAAAGGCGATAATGATGGCGTCAGCTTCAAGGACTTGTTCACTGCCCTCAATTGGCACGGGGCGACGGCGACCACTGGCATCGGGCTCACCGAGCTCGGTTTCAATGCACTCGATACCCGCCACTTTGCCATCGACGGTTTTAATTTCACTGGGCTGGCGGTTAAACAGAAATTCAACGCCTTCTTCACGCGCATTTTTAACCTCGCGGCGTGAACCTGGCATGTTTTCTTCATCACGGCGATAGGCACAAGTGACTGTCGTTGCCCCTTGTCGCACTGCGGTGCGGACACAATCCATTGCGGTATCACCACCACCGAGTACCACAACGCGCTTACCTTTAAGGCTTAGATAAGGGTTATCGATACACTCGGTGCCCATGACGTTATGGGTGTTACCGATAAGATAAGGTAATGCTTGATGAACGCCTTGAGCATCTTCACCCACAAGGTTGGCTTTCATCGCGGTATAGGTGCCCATACCGAGAAAAACGGCGTCGTAGTTTTCAATCAACTCTTTAAAGTCGATATCTTTGCCGACGGTAACACCGAGCTTAAACTCGATGCCCATGCCCTCAAGCACGTTACGGCGAACTTGCATTACCTCTTTGTCGAGCTTGAACGAGGGAATGCCATAAGTGAGTAGGCCGCCAATCTGCACGTTTTTATCAAACACGACCGCTTGCACACCGTTACGGGCGAGTATGTCGGCGCAACCTAGTCCTGCGGGACCGGCACCAATAATGGCAACGCGCTCTTTACGTAGAGTGACTTTTGACAAGTCAGGGCGCCAGCCTTGAGATATCGCGGTATCGGTGATGTATTTCTCTACATTACCGATAGTGACGGCGCCGAACTCTTCATTGAGCGTACAGGCACCTTCACAAAGCCTATCTTGCGGGCAAACACGGCCACAAACCTCCGGTAGCGTGTTGGTCTCGTGTACCAAGTCAGCCGCTTCCATAATACGGCCCTGTTTTGCTAACTCCAGCCAATTAGGAATGTAGTTATGCAGTGGGCATTTCCATTCACAATAGGGGTTACCGCAGTCGAGACAGCGGTCAGATTGCTCTACTACCTGTTGTTTAGCAAAAGGTTGATAAATCTCTATAAACTCCGTAGCACGTTGTTTGGCAGCGTGTTTAGTGGGGTCTTTGCGACCAACTTCAATAAACTGAAAATCATTGCTCATTTTTATTTACCCCGCTCTGACTGCTAGTGCAGGTTCTGATGGCTCTAACTTTAACAGATCGCTTAGCTCAACATTTTTCGGTTTCACTAAGATGAAGCAATCTATCCAGTTCTCGAAATCACTTAAGATCATCTTGGCATGTTCGCTGTTGGTTTCTTTTACATGCTGCTCAATCAACTCACGCAGATGTTGTTGCTGAATCGCTGACACTACTTTATGGGTGTCGACCATCTCAGTATTGACCCGACGATTAAAGCGGCCAAATTGATCAAATACGTAAGCAAAACCGCCGGTCATGCCCGCACCAAAGTTAACGCCTGTTTTACCCAGTACCACAACGATGCCGCCGGTCATGTATTCACAACCGTTATCACCTAAACCTTCAACCACGGCAATCGCGCCGGAGTTACGCACAGCGAAACGCTCGCCAGCCTGACCCGAGGCAAACAATTTACCGCCAGATGCGCCATATAAACAGGTGTTACCTAAAATGGTTGAACGTTCTGATTTGAATGGGCTGCCTAAAGGTGGGTAAACACAAATTTTACCACCGGACATACCTTTGCCCACGTAATCGTTAGCGTCACCGCAGAGCATGAGTTCAAGCCCTGGGGCATTCCACACGCCAAAGCTTTGGCCGGCACTGCCGTTAAACTTCAACATAATAGGAGATTTAGCACCGTCGCGACCCATATGGGTTGCAATATATCCTGAAAGGCTGGCGCCCACTGAGCGATCTGTATTGTTGATGTTAAACATCTCACAAATAGATTCACCGGCGAGTACTGCGTCTTTGCAATCTTCAACTAGGCGTTTATTTAATGTGCCTTGATCTGATGGTGGATTGGTTTCGCGCCATGTCACTGCCGATGTTTCTGGCACCTCTGGGCGATACAGAATGGGGGTGAGATCTAAACCTTGCTGCTTAGCGGTTTCACCTTCAAGCGCAACCAGCCAATCGCTACGACCGACTAACTGTTCAAATTCGGTGACGCCTAAGTCCGCCATGTATTCGCGGATCTCTTGTGCGACAAACTCAAAGTAAGTCATCACACGCTCTGGCAAACCGTGGTAATGCTCATTACGTAACTGCTTGTTCTGCGTCGCAACGCCTGTTGCACAGTTATTTAGGTGACAAATACGCAGGTATTTACACCCGAGTGCAATCATCGGCACGGTACCAAAGCCAAAGCTTTCGGCGCCAAGGAGCGCGGCTTTAATCACGTCTTTACCGGTTTTTAGTCCCCCATCCACTTGTAAGCGAATTTTATGACGTAGGCCGTTGGTGACTAACGATTGATGTACTTCTGCAAGGCCTAGCTCCCATGGGCTGCCCGCATATTTCACCGAGGTAATAGGGCTAGCACCTGTGCCGCCGTCATAACCCGAAATGGTGATCATATCGGCGTAGGCTTTAGCCACGCCGGTGGCAATGGTTCCCACACCGGGTTCTGAAACCAGTTTGACTGAGACCAAGGCCTTAGGGTTAATCTGCTTCAGATCGAAAATGAGCTGCGCCAAATCTTCAATAGAGTAGATATCGTGATGTGGCGGTGGCGAAATTAGCGTGACACCAGGGCGCGCATTACGCAGGGCGGCAATTTCAACACTGACTTTATCACCAGGGAGCTGTCCACCCTCACCAGGCTTAGCGCCTTGCGCAATTTTAATTTGTAATACTTCGGCATTGACCAAGTAATGCGCTGTGACACCAAAACGGCCAGAGGCAACTTGTTTAATGGCTGAGTTACCTTCGGTGTTAAAGCGGCGTGGATCTTCTCCGCCTTCACCCGAGTTGGAGCGACCGCCAAGGCGGTTCATTGCCACTGCTAATGCTTCGTGAGCTTCAGGGCTGAGTGCGCCGATACTCATCGCAGCACTGTCAAAACGGGTGAAAAGTGTTTTAGCGGCTTCCACTTTTGCAACATCAATGGCGGCAAGCTCACCCTTTACGGCAATCAAGTCTCTTAACGTTGCAATAGGACGGTTATCTACCAGCTCAGTAAAGCGTTTGTAGTTGACGTAATCTTGATCGCGAAGACTGGCTTGTAGGGTATTGACCACATCGGGGTTAAAGCAATGGTACTCACCACCTTCAACATATTTCAGCAAACCACCTTGTGATAATGCTTGGTGCGCTCTGAAGGCATTTTTGTGCAGCAGTTGCTGATCTTGTTCAATTAACGCGAAACTCGCGCCTTGAATACGGCTGATCACTCCGTTAAAGCACAGTTCGACCACTTCATCGGCCAAGCCAACGGCTTCAAACTGCTGACTACAACGATAAGATGCAACGGTACTAATACCCATCTTAGACATGATTTTACGCAGGCCTTTATCGATGCCGAGACGGAAGTTCAGCATTAAGTCACGGGTATTTTCAACACCGTTAAGTTTGGCGAGATCTGAAATGCACTCATACACCAAGTAGGGGTAAATGGCGGTGGCGCCAAAGCCAATTAATACCGCGAAATGGTGCGGATCTCGCGCCGATGCGGTTTCTACAATAATGTTAGTGTCGCAGCGCAGACTCTTATTCACTAAAATCTGCTGTACAGCGCCTACGGCCATCGCCGCGGGGATCACTTGCTTTGACTTCGCTGTCGCTCGATCGGACAGGATAAGCAGTGTGGTACCTGTTCTGGCCAGACGCTCAGCTTCATCACAAATACGTTTAACCGCGGCTTCAAGACCTTCGCTTAAGTCGTAATTCAAATCGATGGTGTTAGCACGGTAGTAAGTGCTATCTAATGCCATCAGCTGATTAAAATCGCTATAGAGCAGTACCGGCGAATTGAACATCACTCGATAAGCGTGTCCGGTGGTTTCGTTAAACAAGTTTTGCTCACGACCAGCACAGGTAGTGAGAGACATAACGTGTTTTTCGCGCAGTGGATCGATAGGCGGGTTAGTCACCTGAGCAAACTTTTGACGGAAGTAATCATAGATAGTGCGTGACTTTTTGGACAGCACTGCCATTGGCGTGTCGTCGCCCATTGAGCCCGTCGCTTCTTCGCCTTTTTGCGCCAGAACCCAAATGACCTGCTCTAACTCTTCACGCGAATAACCAAACTGCTTTTGATATTGCAGCAGTTGGTCGTCACTGTATTCTCGAGAGCCTTGCTCGTTAGGACCAAAATCTTCTGCAGGTTTTAATACTTTACTGTTTTTAGCCATCCACTCTTTGTATGGGTGGCGGCGTTTAAGGTCGTTATCAATCTCAAATGAAGAGTAAAGTTGACCATTTAAGGTATCTAGCACCAGCAGTTCGCCTGGGCCAACGCGACCTTTCTCTATCACTTCATCTGGGGCGTAGTCCCAAATGCCGACTTCTGAGGCCAGCGTTAAAATACGATCTTTAGTGATGACATAACGCGATGGACGCAAACCATTACGGTCGACGGCGCACGCAGCATGGCGACCATTGGTCATAACGATGCCAGCCGGGCCATCCCAAGGTTCCATGCGCATAGAGTTAAAGTCATAGAATGCTTTTAACTCTACATCCATTTCTGGATTACTCTGCCACGCTGGTGGAATAAGCAAGCGCATGGCTCGGTAAAGGTCCATGCCGCCGGCTAGCAACATCTCTAACATGTTATCTAATGATGATGAATCTGAGCCCGTTTCATTAACGAAAGGCGCAGCTTGCTGCAGGTCGGGTAGCAGCGGGGCGTGAAACTTATAAGCACGCGCTCTAGCCCATTGACGGTTGCCAGTAATGGTATTGATCTCGCCATTGTGAGCTAAATATCTAAAAGGTTGCGCCAATGGCCACTTTGGTGAGGTATTGGTTGAAAAGCGCTGGTGGAATAAACAGATAGCACTTTGCAAACGTATATCAGCCAAGTCGGTATAAAATGATGGCAGATCTGCAGGCATCATCAAGCCTTTATAGACGATGACTTGGCCTGATAAACTGGCAATATAAAAATCTTTATCGTGGCTTAGTTGCTGCTCTACACGGCGTCTTGCCATGTATAGACGACGCTCTAAGTCTTTTTCACGCCAGCCAATAGGCGCGTTAATGAGTACTTGAACAATTTGCGGCTGACTTGCCTTGCCGATAGGGCCCAATACATCTGGGTTAACCGGCACATCTCGCCAGCCAGCCACACTTAAGGTTTCTTTCTGTAGCTCTTGTTCTATTAGATGCTTGGTTTGTGATGCCAGCTCTTTATCTTGACTAAGAAAAAGCATACCCACAGCAAAACGACGGCTTAAATGCCAATCATTTTCTGCTGCAATTGCTTTAAAAAATTCCGTCGGCAGTTGCATTAATAACCCGCAACCATCACCAGTGCGCCCATCTGCGGCAATACCACCACGGTGCTTCATGCGGTCCAACCCGTGAATCGCGGTACGTACTATACGGTGACTCGCTTCACCGTCCATTTGAGCTATAAGCCCAAAACCACAATTGTCCCGTTCAAAACTTGGATGATATAAGCTCATTTGTACACTCCCTAACTTCAACCGATACTACTCGGGAGATAAAGCAAAAAATATCTATAGATATTCACCCGAATCAATCAAATTAACCCTAAGCGCTCTAAAGGTCAAACCAAATTATTGCATAATATCTACACAAGCCTAACTAATTCATACGCTTGTTTTACTTGGTTTACCTTTACGTAAACTGTAAAATGTTCCGTATAACCTTATGAATAAAAAGAATTTTAAATTGCGCGCTTATTCGGGTTTACGTATTTGCAACAAGTTTGGCGATTATAACCTATTTGAGGAAAGTGATTTTTATTGCAAATACAGTGAAATGATAATCACTTTGGGGTCTGACTATTTATGCATAAGTCGATGTTGTTTCTCAGTTAATGTGTACAGCATAAAGTTTGCAACGAAATTACGGTTATTTGAGCTAGCGCTAATAAATGAATTGAGGAAATGAATAGAATGACGCAAATTTTTAGGTTAGGTGATTTGCTTTGGGCTTGGATAGTTACGTTAATACGTTTGGCAGTGTTTGTAAGCAGCGATATGGAGAGCGGATCCGTAAGCTGACAATTGATGCAAAATTTACCTGTCCAAACCGAGACGGCACACTTGGCAAAGGTGGATGCACATACTGCAACGTGGCCTCGTTTAGCCATGAGCATAAAACTGAGTTGTCGATACAAGCTCAGTTAAGCCAAGGCCGTGAGAGGTTATCAACCAAACCTTCGAAATATATTGCTTACTTTCAGGCGTACACCAGTACTTACGATGAGTATTTAGTGTTAAAGCAGAAATACGATGAAGCGATACAAGACAGTGATATTGTCGGTTTATGTGTCGGCACACGCCCTGATTGTGTGCCTGATGAAGTGATAACGTTATTGGCAGATTATCAGCAGCAAGGGCTAGATGTCTGGTTAGAGCTGGGTTTGCAAACGGCCAATAATAGAACCTTAAAGAAGATCAATCGTGGCCACGATTTTGAGGTTTATGCTAATACGGTAAAGCGTGCCCGAGCAAAAGGCATTAAAGTCTGTACACACTTGATCTTGGGTTTACCTGGAGAAGGGCATTCTGACTACCTCAATACGTTAGATAAAGTGTTAGAAGCAGGCGTTGATGGCTTGAAGCTACACCCTTTGCATATTGTAGAAGGTAGCACCATGGCTAAAGCCTGGCGCAATGACAAAATGGCGTTGTTAGCCATAGAGGATTATGCCTACAGTGTGGGAGAGTTAATCCGTCGTACTCCTAAAGACATAATCTTTCATCGAGTAACTGCCTATGCTAAAAAACCTATGCTTTTAGCACCTGATTGGTGTGCTTTTCGCTGGGATGGTTTAGTGGCTATTGTTGATGATTTAAAAGCCAAAGGCGCGCAAGGTAGTCATTTAGCAATATCTTAACTACTTATGGCGTAAGCGATTTGTAATGCATATTAAATGCCGCTTGGTAAAACTGACTATATTTAGCGAATGGTGATGTTTTTTGATTAATCAAAGGTTAATAAAAGGTTAAATAACCAACGAATTTAACTACATATGACACTAGTTGTTGCGCCTATCATTTTAGCGGGTATTATGTGGTAAAATCGTCTTTTAAATACACGGCAATCATTTTGAGAGGTGCCTAGATGGCAGCAGCTGAATTAGAATCAATCTTGGATCTTAATACACTGGAGCAGTACTGCAGTGCAATTGGCGCAGGTACGCTACTTAAAAGTGTCGTATTGTTTGAGCAGTTAATGCCTGAATATATTGGCAATCTAGTTAACGCTTATGAAGCGAAAGATAAAGATACATTGTGCAGTGAAGCTCATAAGTTTAAGGGAGCTGCTGGCTCTGTTGGCTTAAAGCGTATTCAACAGTTTGCACAGTTATTACAACACGGTGAAGAAGCAGCGTGGGAAAATGAGCATTCGGTTTGGCTAAACGAAATTGTTAACCATGGTGCTAACGACCTGCAAGAATTAAAGCAGTATCTTGAATCTAAAGCATAAGCTTTGATCCAAATATTGAGATGGCGCTGTTTAGGTAACTAAACAGCGCCATTTTTTTTAACGCATTATGCAGCTCATTCTATTTGGTAAAACAGTTTGCGTTGCTTCACACTCTGCCTTCGTTTTTAAAGTGAAGGCTCGGTAAAGTGTGGTAGAGTTAAATAGAACCTTTCGATAAATAACGTCATTGGTAATCTGCTTTATGAAACATCTTCCGAGTCTGAAAAACCTGTTTTATTTGGTCAATTTACATCAAGAACAAAATTTTAATCGCGCTGCTAAAATTTGTCATGTTAGCCAGTCTACGCTCTCAAGTGGGATCCAAAACCTTGAAGAGCAATTAGGGCATCAACTTATTGAGCGTGACCATAAATCATTTATCTTCACCGCGATTGGTGAAGAGGTTGTACTACGTTCACGCAAATTACTAACGGATGTTGATGATTTAGTCGAACTGGTTAAGCATCAAGGCGAACCCATGACCGGCGAAATACGCTTAGGTTGTATTCCCACTATTGCGCCGTTTCTGTTAAGCAGAGTTGTTCAGCATTGCAAAGAAACCTACCCGAATCTGACCCTGTTCTTAAAAGAGGATACTACCGAAAGGCTGGTTGACGCATTAGGTAAAGGTGAACTGGATCTGTTGCTACTGGCGTTACCGGTGGATACTAGCGGTTACCATAGTATGAAGGTGGGTATTGACCCATTTAAAATGGTGGTGCATACCGATCTTTCTGACGAGATCCATGAGCCTATTGATTATCAAGACTTACCTGATGAGAGTATTTTCTTATTGCAGGCTGAGCATTGCATTACCGGCCATGCTATTAGCGCATGTCAGTTAGGTGAGAGTACTAAAATCAACCCGTTCGCGGCAACAAGTTTGCATACGTTAGTGCAGATGGTGAATTGCAAGCTAGGCACCACATTTTTACCGCAAATGGCGATAGATGCAGGGATCTTAAGCAATACTGATTTAATCACGATGGCGCCCCCGGGGGAAACACCTTATAGGGATATTGGCCTTGTTTGGCGTCAGACATCAAGCCGCATTCTAACTTTTAGAACCTTAGGCTTAGAGATCCAAAAGTTACTTGAATAAGCTTAATAAAGACCATTAATGCTGATAGTCGCAGTTTACCTCTGAGCGAGACTGCAAGTTCAAACCAAGCCGATATAGAGATATCGGCTTTTTTATGCCGGATTTTTAGGGGTAACACCAAACACTTCAATAGAGTGTTGTTTTCCTTTTAGCTTAATTGGCCCAAGGTTATTGAGGTTATATTGGGTATCGCTATAGTCGAGGCGAGACTTTAACGAACCAGAGATCAACATTCTTTGGCCGAGGGGATTACATTGATCTTGTAGTCTTGCCAAGGTATTGAGTACATCACTGAAGAAACTAATCTCTTGTTTTTGAACACCAACGACAGCTGCCACCACTTGGCCACAATGCGCCGCGGCTTTAAACTTGGGCACAAAGCCGTATTGCTCTTCAAAATAGCGTCTTTGCCAGCTAAGTTGCTGCGAAAATTCATGATAGATATTAAAACAGCGATCTTGTTTAATCCCATCTTTAAGTGGCCAATGGATAAGTACTGCATCTCCCATATAGCGGTAGATCTCGGCTTCGTTGTTGGTCACCGTATCCGCTAACAGGCTAAAGCTATCTTGGATCAAACGGCTAAAGCGGTAATCGCCTAGTGATTCAGCATGAGTGGTAGAAGCCACCATATCCAGATAAAGAAACAATCGTTGCTCATATCGGGGCTTATGGTATTTGCCTAGGCCAATATTTAGTAACACCCGTGGCCCCACGAGAAGCGCCATTTGTTCGATAAAGGCAAGTCCCACTCTGACCACAACTAGATAAACGATAAGTGCTTGGAAAGCGGGACTATAAAGAATGTGTGCCGTGAGCATTTGTCGTAGGGTTGTCATGTGGTTTTCAATTGCCCACATGTTGAGATACTGAGTGATATAAGCGAGCGTGGTTGCTCCTAACAGTAGAAACAGCCCTTTAAAGAGAACGGAGAAGACATAGGGTAAGCGGTTTATGGCACTAAAGTTAGCAATGAGGTTAGACATCCAGTGCAGGCTGCCGAAAATAATCCCCATGTAAATTGAAAGCGTGGCTAAATCAGCAGAACCAATGGCCCACTGAGGAAGTTCAGGCGTCTGCGCGTATCTGAAAAATACGAAAGCCGCCATGGCTGCAGTCCAACCGAAAATAGCGAAAGCTAATTTCTTCGCTTGTATACGTGCTCTCACTGTATAAGGGGTATCCAACTGCTACTGTTTTTACGAGGCGCTAGTCTATAGAACATCACCTTACAATTTCCAGTAGTATTTGTGATCTAAGTCAAATGAATGTGAGTTTTGGGTTGGAATTTACTCAAATAAGCCCAGAAAGGACCTTTTGAGTGAATTGTGTCTTCAAATAAAAGCCACGAGGGTTCGTTTTCGACACTGCTCCAGTGTGGTCAATACTTTGGGTTAGCACTTGGCTATTGGCTGCTTTTGGTCGTAATTGTAGAACTTCACCATGGCGAGCAGTGATAGTTTCGACTTTTCCCATGGCGATGAGCTCCATTATTTCTTCCCAATCTTGCTTCAATAATGCAGTCTCTTCAGCAGATGGGCGCCACAATATGGGGGAACCTATTTGGCGCTCTGCAAGTGGGATATCTCGAGCGCCTTGAACAGGGATCCACAGTACGCATTGCAGTTTATGGCAAACGACGCTGTTCTCCCAAGTTAGCCCGAGAATATTCGTCAGCGGCGCAACGGTAACGTAAGTGGTTTCGAGTACTTTACCCACTTGGTTAACGGGGATGGTTTTCAACTCTACCCCTAAATGAACAAAATCGGGTTCGGGTCTTGAGCCAGCAAGGGCGCCAAGTTCCAATTCAATTAACTGGCCAACCCAGCCTTTGTGGCGTTTTAGATCTTTGGGAGATTCCACTTGATGGTAGTTTGCCAGTTGTCCAAGCGTAAGTCCTGCCATTGCTTCGGCGCGTGACATTAGCTCTTCAAGTGTACTTGGTGGTTGAGTTGATTTTTTCATAGCAAATATTTTACGGCAGTTTTGCTATATAGCAAGCATGGTCAAAATTTAAGCTTAAATCTAAATTCAATTAATCCCAATTGATATATATTCGTAAGTTATTGAATATCATCATTTAAAGTGATTATTGGCTTTAGGCTTAATGCGCGTTGTTCAACTTACTCCAGTGCTTTCCCTATTTTTCCAACATAGTTATCCACAGTTTTATTGGATAACTTCCGTTTTCCTCACGACTACTGCAATGAATGTGATCTGTCAATGCTATTTAAGGGCGATTATTTGCTTTTTTATGACTCTATATACTTGCACTTGTGAATAACATCATTATCCCAGCTGTCTGTTTTTAGATTTTAAATCCTCTGGTTAAATAATGTACAGTTAAGGCTTAATTAAGGTTGAAAATGGTCTTATTGCGTATTAAGCTGCTGTTATTGTTATATAATTTGGATGGCTTAAATCGATGCTTTGTTTTGTTATCTCATGCTGATAGTGAAGTTATTTGGACTTCTAGAGAGTTTCCAACAGAGATATCCACAGATTTTGTGGATATAATTGCGTTTATAGGTTTGCTCCTGTTGATAAGGTTTGAGTTTGCTTAGATTTATCCAACAAATATGCGGAACAGATATTTGCTGCAACGCGAGCTTTGTGAAACAATCAATTCATTAATAGTTAATAGTTTGGAGTCCATGTGATTGATAGTGACGGCTTTCGCGCAAATGTGGGCATCATTATCTGTAATCGCTCTGGGCAGGTTATGTGGGCTAGAAGATTTGGCCAACATTCCTGGCAATTTCCTCAAGGTGGCGTTGACGAAGGTGAGTCAGCAGAAGAAGCTATGTATCGTGAGTTATACGAAGAAGTAGGATTAAAGCCAGAACATGTGCAAATCCTAACCTCTACACGATCTTGGTTACGCTATAGACTCCCGAAGCGATTGATCAGACAAGATAGTAAACCCGTTTGTATCGGGCAAAAACAAAAATGGTTTTTATTACAGTTAAAAAGTGCTGAAAGTGCCATTAATTTAAACGCCTGTGGCCACCCTGAATTCGATGATTGGCGTTGGGTCAGTTATTGGTATCCTGTTAGACAAGTGGTTTCATTTAAACGCGATGTTTATCGAAAAGTCATGAAAGAGTTTGCGCCGACAACACTGCCTTTGCAGATTAAAGAGTCGAACCATAAAAGAAGAGGTATGCGCAGAATTTAAAGGAGGTTTGCGTTAGTGCTAAAAACACTTAGGGATATAACACAAGTTGTTGCTTCAGCCAGAGATCTTGAATATGCGCTGGAGCAGCTTGTGCGGCAGACCAAACTGGCAATGGCAACGGAATGTTGCTCTGTCTATATATTGGAACAACAACAACTTGTCCTATCGGCAACCGATGGGCTTGAACCCGATGCTGTTAATCGTGTTAGTTTGCCACTGACTCAAGGGTTAGTCGGCTTGGTTGCACAGCGTGAAGAAGCGGTAAACCTTGCTGATGCGTCTGCCCACCCTCGATTTAAATTACTTCCTGAAGTATCAGAAGAAGCTTATAACGCATTTCTTGCCGTTCCCATTGTTTATCAAAAATCCGTCATCGGCGTCATCGTCGTCCAGCAGACCCAAGCTAGGCTATTTAGCGAGGGAGAAGAAGCCTTTTTAATGACGCTGGCAGCGCAGCTCGCCATGGCGATTAAAGGACTAAAACGCAGGGCGGTGGTAAACCACACCGCACAGCAACCACTCTATTACGAAGGTAAATCAGCCTCTAAAGGGATTGCGATTGCTAAAGCCCTGTTACTGGGAGGGCAGATATCATTTAACCTCACCGAGGTTAAGACTACCGCGGTTATCCAAGAAGAGGTTCGCCTTAAATTGGCAATGAACCGCTGTAAAGATCTACTTGCTGGCTTATCTCAGCGTTTTGATAGAGAGAAAGATGAAGAAGCGGCTTCAATTTTTACCGCGTTATTGTTGTTACTTGAAAAAGCCAGTTTAGGCGGCGAGTACATTAAAGAAGTACGGTTAGGCTGGAGCGCTGAAACAGCAGTCTGTCGCGTTTCTAAGCGTTACATCGCTCACTTTAATGGCATGGAAGATCTCTACCTAAAGGAACGAGCCAGTGACATCAAAGATATTGGTCGGCGTGTACTTAGGCAGTTAATTGAGCCTGAGAAGATCATTCTTGAACCTGATACACCGGTTATTTTAATTGCTCGAGAAGCGAGTACAACGCTACTGGCTGAATTCCCGAGACAAAAACTTGCCGGGATTGTCACTGAACTTGGCGGCGTTAATTCCCATGCCGCGATATTAGCGCGTGCGTTAGGCGTGCCTGCAATCATCGGCGTGAATGGTATTTTGAACGCCGATCTTGATAAGCGGCAATTGATTATTAACGCCAATCGAGGTCAGTTGCTGGTTGAACCCTCTGCAACGATATTATCTGAATACAAGAGCCTGATTGCGGCTGAAAAAGCGTTACAACGCCGCTACGCGGCAGAATTACCTTTACCGACCGTGACGGTTGACGGCTTAAGAGTTTATCTTTATATCAATAGTGGTTTGATCAGCAGTATTGACTCCGATACGGGTTGCGACTCTGATGGTATCGGTTTATACCGTACCGAAATTTTGTTTATGTTGAAACAGTGTTTCCCAGGTGAGCAAGAGCAGTTAGAGGTTTATCGTAAGGTGCTCACCGCGGCCAAAGGCAAGCCTGTGGTGATGCGTACATTGGACGTGGGTGGTGATAAGCCGCTTGATTATTTTCCGATCGTTGAAGACAACCCATTTCTCGGCTGGCGCGGAATAAGGCTTAGTTTAGATCACCCTGAGTTGTTTTTAGTGCAGTTAAGGGCAATGCTACAAGCCGCAAGTGATCCTGGACAGTTACATGTTTTACTGCCGATGGTGAGTAATTTAGAGGAGATAGACTTGGCGTTAGTCTACTTTGAACAGGCGCATCAAGAGCTCACTGCTGAGTTGGGTAGAGCGATATCAATGCCTAAGATCGGTATCATGTTGGAAGTCCCTGTATTGCTTTATCAGTTAGATGAAGTTGCAAAGCGGGTCGACTTTGTCTCTGTCGGCTCAAATGATTTAACGCAATATTTACTCGCGGTTGATCGTAATAACCCAAATGTGAATGCTCTTTTTGATAGCTATCATCCAGGGGTGCTTCGGGCGCTTAAATTTGCACTTGAACGATGCAAAGCTAACCAGCTTTCCATCAGTGTCTGTGGTGAACTGGCAGGGGAGCCCACAGGGGCAATGTTGTTAGTTGCCATGGGGTACGATCAACTCAGCATGAACCAGGCTAGTTTATCTCGGATCAATTATCTACTGCGAAGAGTCTCCAAACAGGAGCTCAGTGTGCTTTTAGAAGAAGCGCTGACGCTTACGTCTGGAGAGGAGGTAAAGTCGCTTGTTAGCGATTATTGTGAAGAAAAGGGCTTGCTGGCGCTACTTAACTAGGGGCTGTTGATCTTTCACGGTTGTTTTTGCCGCAGTTTATTGGCTATTTTGACAAGGCGGAGGCTATGCCGTTTAGTTATTCTCCACAAATAGCCTACAACACCGTAAAAATAGCCAAGAAGCGCGGCCCTTAGGGTTCGTTTCAATGCTTTTAGTCTTTTATGACTAGAATGCGTTACGCGCTTTTCGCTTAGCTAGCTAAGCGAAAAGCTCAAGCCTTGTACTAAAATCATTATTATTTACGTGAAATAGTCGAACAAAAACCAAGCTCGAAAGATCAACAGCCCCTAATCAATTGCATTGAGTCAGTCGTCAATTCAGCAATGCCCATGCTTTTCAATTCAAGGCGCATTGACGAAATAATAGTTATTCCCTAGTGAGCCAATGCAAAGCAGAAGTGGAATGCTTGAGCGCTTCCTACGGAATGAACAGATACTTAATACAATTGGTATGATTAGCTATTAACTAACTCAGCCTATTGCTTTAAGCTTGTGGCACAATCGAATATTTTAAGGGTATTAGCGTGGAAAGCTGGCTTTTTATATTTAGTATATGTCTCGTGCTTGGTGCTGTCATTGGCTTTATGGCGGGGTTATTAGGTATTGGTGGTGGGTTAATAGCGGTACCTGCGCTATTGCATATATTACCCAAAGTGGGGGTTCCTGCTGAACATCTGCCACATGTTGCGATAGCAACATCACTCGCTGCCATTATTCTTACATCACTGTCTTCTGCTCGTGCTCACCATAAACGCGAAAACATTCCTTGGCAGCTTTTTAGAACCATGCTGCCAGGATTTGTCCTTGGCGCGATCTGCTCAGGTTTTATTTCTGAACTGATTGCCGCAAATCTGTTACAGCAAATCTTTGCCGTTTTTGTCATGTTGATGGCAGTCCAAATGGCTTTCCCAATCAGACCGAACTCTAATCGTGCAATGCCTAGCACCACGGCTCTCTTTTTTGCTGCGGTAATGATCGCGCTCATCGCTGGATTGATGGGAATTGGTGGTGGTGTATTACTGATCCCGTTCCTGACTTGGTGTGGGTTGCAGATGCGTTATGCTATTGGCTTTTCATCAGCAACGGGTTTGCTCATCGCACTCTTTGGTAGCATCGGCTATACATTGGCTGGCTGGAATGTTGCTTCATTACCAGAAGGGACGTTAGGCTTTATCTATCTCCCCGCGTTACTTGGTATTGTAACGACATCGATGTTAATTGCACCATTAGGTGCCAAGGCCGCAACCAATTGGCCAACCGCCAAGCTGAAAAAAATATTTGCAGTCTTTTTGGCCTTTGTTGGCTTGAAGCTGGCACTCACTTAATGCGACTTCACAATGAGAGTCGCTTGTCATTGTAATCAAACCGACTTCAAATCGGTCTTTGTTTTTATAGGTAAATTGTCATGAAACAGTATTTAGAACTTTGTCAAAGGATCATTGATGAAGGCACATGGGTTGAAAATAGTCGTACCGGGAAACGGTGCCTTACTGTGATCAATGCTGACTTGGTTTACCACGTAGATAAGAATGAATTTCCGTTAATTACCACGCGAAAGAGTTTCTGGAAAGCAGCGATTGCCGAGATGCTGGGCTACATTCGTGGCTATAACAATGCGGCAGATTTTCGTAGTATTGGAGCCAAAACTTGGGATGCTAATGCTAACGATAATCAAGCGTGGCTCGATAACCCATACCGTAAAGGAACTGATGATATGGGACGGGTATATGGCGTCCAAGGCCGAAGTTGGAATAAACCTGACGGTGGCTCAATAGATCAATTACGTAAGATAGTCGATAACTTGTCTAAAGGCATTGATGATAGAGGCGAGATCCTCAGCTTTTATAATCCTGGCGAGTTTCATATGGGATGTTTAAGACCTTGTATGCACACGCATAATTTTTCATTACTGGGTGATACTTTGCATCTGACTAGCTTTCAACGCTCTTGTGATGTGCCACTTGGGCTTAACTTTAATCAAGTACAAGTGTTTACACTCTTGGCGTTAATTGCGCAGATCACCGGTTTTAAAGCGGGTACTGCTTATCACAAAATAGTAAATGCTCACATTTATGAAGATCAGTTAGAGTTGATGCAAAATGTGCAGTTAACGCGCAGTCCATTTGGATCACCCAAGTTATCTATTAACCCTGATATTAAGTCGTTAGAAGATTTGGAGACATGGGTAACAATGGCTGATTTTGAAGTGACAGGTTATGAGCATCACGAGGGTATCAAATACCCGTTCTCTGTCTAATTCGCACTTTATAGACTCGCTTTGGTCGATATTTTCGAGGCGAGTCAGTTTGTAAAACTGAATGTTTAGTCAGCATTTCAGCAGAAAAAGTTGTACTGCATAGATAGTTTACTCATTTCACCCCTTTAAATAGTGTGTTTTCAAAATAATATGCGTTAATTACTTCCTCATCTTTCATTATCCACTTTCCCAATTGATATTTAGTCATCTCAGGCTTACACTTGATACTTCGGATATTCCGATGTATCAAGCTGACGCAAACGAATATTCAGATCGTATGTAATCGGCTACACTCGTTACATTGAGATTTTATGGAGCGTAATATGGAACGGGCTATTAGGAATTTTTTAAGCCAAGAGTCAGCAGGCGGCATTCTTTTAATGATTGCTGTTGTGCTAGCAATGATTTTAGCAAACTCGCCTTTAGCGGGAATGTATCAGGGGTTTCTTGATACCGAGATGCAAGTGCGTGTCGGCAGTTTAGATATTGATAAAACATTAATTCACTGGATTAATGATGGCCTTATGGCTCTTTTCTTTATGCTTATTGGTTTAGAAGTGAAAAGAGAACTGTTAGAAGGGGCATTATCGAGTCGAGCACAGGCTTCATTACCTACCTTTGCTGCAATCGGTGGCATGGTTTTCCCTGCCGCAGTATATCTCATCTTTAATTACTCTGACCCTATTACGCAAGTGGGTTGGGCTATTCCTGCTGCGACTGATATTGCTTTTGCATTGGGGATAATGGCACTTTTAGGCAGTCGAGTTCCGGTTTCTTTAAAAGTGTTTTTGTTAGCGTTGGCCATTATCGATGATTTAGGCGTCGTGGTTATTATCGCATTGTTCTATAGCACTGATTTATCGACCATAAGCTTGTTGATTGCGGCTGCGGCAATTGTGGGTCTGGTAGGGCTTAACCGTAAAGGTATTACTGCGCTTGGTCCCTACGGTGTATTAGGCATGATTTTGTGGATCGCGGTGTTGAAGTCTGGAGTGCATGCCACTTTAGCGGGTGTGATTATTGCTTTTTGTATTCCACTGCGCGCTAAAGATGGTTCATCACCATCAGAAAGTTTAGAACATGGTTTACACCCTTGGAGCACGTTCATCATCTTGCCAATCTTTGCTTTCGCTAACGCAGGGGTCGACTTAGGAGGCATGAGCTTAAGTTCATTGCTATCGCCAGTGCCATTAGGGATCGCACTCGGTCTGCTTATAGGTAAGCCATTGGGTATTATGTTATTTAGTGTTCTGGCTGTAAAACTTAAGCTAGCTGTTTTGCCTGATGGCGTCGGTTGGAAGCAGATAATGCCGGTGGCAGTGATGTGTGGTATTGGTTTTACAATGTCTATGTTTATCTCCTCGCTTGCCTTTGTTGGTGAAGGGCAGATGTATGGCGATTATGCGAGACTGGGCATTCTGTTAGGTTCATTTGCCTCGGCAACGATAGGATACTTTTGGTTATCTAGCGTGTTGCCTAAGAAAGGAGAGAAAGCATGAGAATAGTCCTATTAACACTGGTATTAGCATTGGGTTTTAGCACTACTGTTTCAGCGTCACAAATTGATGCCTGCAATGAAGATATAAAAAATATTCATTGCCAGAATTATCTTGAAGGTATCGTTGATGGTGCCCTTATGTTCAAAGGTGCGGCAGTGGGTGAGCGTTTAGAGTCCAATGATTATGAATCGCGCGCGCTCAAATATAGAGGTGGTAAGCGTTTTCAAGAGGCAAACCGGACCTTCTGTCAAAACCGGATCCCTGATAGAGATGAGTTAGTCGCAGGACTTGCTGAAGCTTTTAGTGTCGGTAAGATTGAAAGCACGGAAGATTTGTCAACGGCGATGTTTGGTCTTATGGACTGCCAACGTTTAAAGTAGCTCAATAGCATTACGGGGTGACATTGTTGTCACCCTGTTTGCGTATTAACAATGGCATTTTTATATGGCAAATCTTAACTATAACCATCTGTACTATTTTTGGATGATCCAAAAGCAAGGCTCGGTTGCGAAAGCCGCTGAGGCATTATGCTTAACACCGCAAACAGTGACAGGCCAGATCCGAGTGTTGGAGAGCAGCCTTAAAGGTAGTTTATTCAAGCGCGTTGGCAGGTCATTAGAGCCTACTGAACTTGGTGAACTGGTATTTCGTTACGCAGATAAAATGTTTAGCCTTAGCTATGAGATGCTAGATCTGCTGAACTATCAGAAAGACGACAACATACGGTTTGAGGTGGGTATTGCTGCTGCGCTGTCAAAAGCACTAACGAGCCGGGTACTATTGTCAGTGGTTCCTAGTGATGGTTCGATGCATTTAGCCTGTTACGAGGCCACGCATGAAAGCTTAATGGAGCGACTTAGGGCGCATAAGTTGGATATGATTTTATCTGATTGCGCGGGTGAAAGCCTTAAATATCCAGAGATACTCTCTAAACAGTTAGGGGAGTGTGGGATTGCTTTTTTCTCTGCTGAGACGTATTCAAAACCCTTTCCAGAGTGTTTAGAGCAAGGCAAGCTACTGATCCCCAGTAGAGGGACTTCGTTGGGACAGCAACTCGTGCGCTGGTTTGATGAGAAAAATTTAAATGTCAGCATATTAGGTGAGTTTGATGATGCGGCTATGATGAAAGCCTTTGGGTTTTTTAAGCAAGGCATATTCGTGGCACCATCAATATACAAGCAAGACATTTTAGCGCATGGGATGACGCTGCTTGGCGAAACGACCGATATTAAAGAGGTGTATCATGTGATGTTTGCTGAACGCATGATCCAACACCCAGCGGTGAAGCGTTTATTGAGTACCGATTTTTCAGAACTCTTTGCCGGCAAAGATGTAAAAGTTCAGCAACTATAATCATCCTATTTTCCTAAAGGCCATTTGGGTATACACTAACGGCATTGTAAAAGAGTGGAGTAATAAACTTGTCAGAATCAATGCCAGAACCCATGAAAATAGCTAGAGTTAGATGGGCTTGTCGTAGAGGCATGTTAGAGCTAGATGTGTTGTTACAGCCTTTTGTTGAGCAGCATTATGAAGCGATGTCTAATGCTGACAAAGATATTTTTGTAAAGCTTTTAGAGTCTGAAGACCCAGAGCTTTTTGCGTGGTTTATGGGGCATGAAGTCTGCAAAGATCCTGAATTCGCTGAGATGATTATTAGAGTTCGTGGTCGCCCAGCAGCATAGTTTTTATCTTTCCAGTTCTTTCGGCCAGCGACTCTCGTTGGTCGTTATTGCAAGTATCTGTTTAATTTCCTTCCTGATTTGGCCCTATGGTGAATCAATCACTTATCTTTTGAGTAAATCACTGCTCTTTACCCTGTGCACCGCTTACTTTAGTTGGCAGTTTTGGCAATTAAAACACTGGTCTTGTCAGTTTGTATTATCAGCAGAAGGCAATGGTCGGCTTAATCAACAGCAGTGTTTTGTGCTCAAAGGTAAACCTATAGTGACTCCGTTTGCGGTGATGTTTGATATCCAATGTGACACAAAGGTCAAAAGACTGGTGGTGTGGGCTGATATGTTGAACGACACAAATTATCGCCATTTGTGTCGTCTGCTACTGCAATCTTACCAAAGCCAGATCAACTAGCACTTGTTATGCTTTACTACTTGGGCTGCAATATAGTCGGTTTAGGTGACGGGTCTTTATTCGGATGATCAATGTTGTAGTGCAAACCACGGCTCTCTTTTCGCTCCATTGCGCTACGGATGATGAGTTCGGCAACTTGGACAAGATTACGCAACTCTAACAGGTTATTACTGACTCTAAAGTTGCTGTAATACTCTTGGATCTCTTGCTGTAACATGGCGCAACGTCTTAAGGCGCGCTCTAAACGTTTATCTGAGCGAACGATACCAACATAATCCCACATAAATAGCCGAAGCTCATGCCAGTTATGTGCGATAACAACCTCTTCATCTGAATTCGATACTTGGCTTTCATCCCACGCGGGAAGGGTTCCCGGCATGGGGATTTTGCCAAGCTGGCTTTCAATATCTTCAGCTGCAGCTCGGGCAAAAACAAGACATTCAAGCAATGAATTACTGGCAAGACGGTTGGCACCGTGTAGCCCGGTATAGGCGACTTCGCCGATGGCATATAAACCATTTAAATCTGTCTGACCGTGTAAATCAGTCATAACGCCACCGCAGGTATAGTGCGCGGCTGGCACGACAGGGATCGGGTCAGTGGTAATATCGATACCAAACTCAAGACAGCGCTTATAGATGGTAGGGAAATGCTTAATAACGAAATCTGCCGGTTTGTGAGTAATGTCTAAATACACACAATCTGCGCCTAAACGTTTCATCTCATAGTCTATTGTGCGAGCGACGATATCACGGGGTGCGAGCTCGGCTCTTTCATCAAACTCTGGCATAAAGCGGCTGCCATCTGGACGGCGTAAAAATGCGCCTTCGCCTCTTAAGGCTTCTGTCATCAAAAAGTTGCGCGCATCGGCGTGATATAAGCAGGTTGGGTGAAACTGATTAAATTCCATATTGGCAACACGGCAGCCTGAACGCCAAGCCATAGCAATGCCATCGCCAGATGCGACATCGGGGTTTGAGGTGTATTGGTATACTTTAGAACAACCTCCCGTCGCTAATGCGACAAACCGTGCTTTGATTGTTTCTACCTGCTCTAAGTCACGATTCCAGACATAAGCACCTTGTACTCGATTGCCTGGGCGGTTTAATTTTCGGGTGGTGATTAAATCAATAGCGTTGTAACGTTCTAGTACTTGAATATTGGGGTGACGGCTTGCTTGCTCTTGAAGTGTGATTTGCACTTCTTTCCCTGTGGCATCTGCTGCATGCAAAATACGTCGATGGCTATGACCACCTTCACGCGTTAAATGATACGGCGCCTCTTCTGAGCTACCATCGACAGTTTCTTCTTTATCAAAAGCAACACCACAGTCAATTAGCCATTGCATGGCTGATTTGGCATTTTCAGCGGTAAATTTAACCACCGGCTCGTCACAAAGTCCTGCTCCGGCGACTAAAGTGTCGGCAACATGAGACTCAATAGTGTCATCTTCATCGAAAACAGAGGCTATACCGCCCTGGGCGTAATAGGTCGAACCTTCACTGAGAGGGCCTTTGGAAAGTAAAATAACCTTCGATTTTTCAGCAAGATGTAGAGCTAAAGTAAGACCGGCAGCACCACTGCCAATAACCAAAAGGTCAGATTGGTGTTCAACTACTTGTTTCATCAGGTATCATAGAGTGATCGGGGAGTTCGGACTATGTTAAACCAAGAAGTCTCATATGGATACTTATCAAGGGTCCATTTCTGTTTGGTTTAGATTTTACACTCATTATATATGTGTTGTGTAAGGTGCATATTGTTACTTACCCCGGTGATAAACTTGCTGGTATCAGTGGCTTAAATTGGTAAGGTATGCTTGATTCGAATGTGGGAGAATGCATATTGAGTGTCAATATGCTGATGATAAGAAACTGACTGCCTGAACAAGCCGTGGATGAAAGCGATTTGTTAGCCTGATATTAGGCTGTAAATAGGATATTAGTTGCTTCCCCTGAAAAGAAAATGACATCTTTGCAAATTTTTATAGAACTTTTTTGAAACTCGCTAGTCTACATAAGTGAATATGATTCGAGCGGCTGAGAAATCAGTATTAGATTTAGGAGTAGTCGGCTCGGATGAGTGGACAAATAAGTGATCAACAGTTAGTTGAGCGCGTACAGCGTGGTGATAAGAACGCTTTTAACCTTTTGGTACAAAAATATCAAAACAAGGTCGCAAATCTGATATCGCGCTATGTGCGAAATCAGGCAGACGTTGCAGATGTGTCGCAAGAAGCTTTTATTAAAGCATATCGAGCGTTACCGAACTTTAGGGGCGAGAGTGCGTTTTACACGTGGTTGTATCGCATTGCAGTCAATACTGCAAAGAATCATCTGGTCGCACAAGGGCGTCGAACGCCTGCGAATGATATCGATGCTGAAGAAGCCGAGTATTATGATGGTAGTGACGCGTTAAAGGAGTTTGCATCTCCTGAACGGTTACTCTTGTCTGAAGAGATTCAAAAGGTCGTTTTCGACACTTTAGACACATTGCCAGAAGAATTGAAGATGGCAATCTCACTGAGAGAACTTGATGGTATGAGTTACGAAGAGATTGCTAATGTCATGGATTGCCCTGTAGGCACTGTAAGATCTCGGATCTTCAGAGCGCGAGAGGCAATCGATAAAAAGCTTAAGCCGTTGCTAGAACGCTAGCATCCTTGATAAAGATAGGTGAAAAATGGATAGATTAGGTCAGGAATGGGTCTCTGCTGCAGTCGATGGTGAACTCGACGAGCAAATGTTAGCTGAGTTAGCGGCTGACACAGATTCACATGAACAGTGGCGTGATTATCATATGATTGGTGATGCGATGCGTGGTGAATTGCCACAAACAGTATCAGTTGATCTCAGTGCCAGTATTATGGCTGCTATTGATGACGAGCCTGCAATTGTAGCGCCGAAACAATCGACAGTTAAAACCAAGCCTGCAACCAGTAACGTTGTGCCATTTTTCAAACAATTTGGCCAATATGCGATTGCGGCAACGGTTGCTATGGTGGCTGTGGTTGGTGTCCAAAATTACAATCAAGAAACGTTACTGGATAACTCACCATTACCTGTATTGAGTACTCGCCCATTAATGGGTAGTGCATCGCCGGTGAGCCTGCAAACTGGCGCAGTTCAGCAAAACCAGAGCTATACAAATGAGCAAGTTATAGACCAGCGTCGTCGTATCAATGCCTATATTCAAGATCATATGTTACAACAGAGATTGAATAATGGTGTGAATATAGAGGACAATGGCGAGGTAGATACAATACCTGTCAATCAGTAACAAGGAGCTCGCTTGCGTCTAATCCTATTGGCTATCTTAGCCATAAGTCTTCCCGCGATGGCGCAGGAAGACATACCCGCCAAAGCTTGGCTAGAAAATATGAGCCAAGCGCTGCGTGAACAAGAATTCAAAATCTCCCTTATCCAAATTCAAGCCGATCATATTCGTCCGTTGGTGTATATCCATGGCAAAGTTGATGGTCAAGAAGTGGCTTTTTTAGAGCATCTCAATGGACCACCCAAAAATGCGGTGCGTGTTGGTAATACCGTTACATTCATTGAGCATGATCAACCCGCCTATAGCGTCCACGCGAATCGTATTCAAGGTGTAATTCCTGCAGCCTTTGCTGATGATGTCTCTAAGCTTGAAGCTGGGTATAAGTTTGTGTTGGGTGGACGTAGCAGAATAGCCGGAAGACCTGGGCAATTAGTGCGCATTATACCTAATGATACTAATCGTTACGGTTATCAGGTCTGGTTAGATATGGATACTTATTTACCGTTACGATTCGATATGATTAATGATGACAAACAGCTCTTGGAGCAGCTTTTAGTGGTTGAGCTCTTGGTGTTGGAAGATGTTCCTTCGATATTGAAAGAGGCACACAAGCAAGAGTGGCCTGCAGTTATGGCGCAGTCAGAGCGTGCCGCTGGCGAAGATTGGAAGTTCGGCTGGTTGCCAGAAGGCTTTAAAATCCTCGTAAAAGATCAACATCGATTAATTGGCAGTAAAGATGCGGTTGAATATATTGCCATTAGTGATGGTTTAGCCAGTATTTCTGTCTATGTCGCCAAAGCGGGTGAAGCGTCACTCCCAGAGGAGCTAGTCACACGAAATGGCTTATCACTTGCCACTGAGCGTGTCGGTAATGCAGAGGTTGTTGCTGTGGGGAAAGTGCCTGCGGAAACACTGAGCCGTATTGCCAAGAGCATTATGCTGCAATAGAAGGTACAAGATTATGATGGAAGAGATCGCCAAAGTTGTCGCTAATGGCAACTCTGGCTGGGTCGTTGTAGAGGTTGAGATGAAGAGTGCCTGTAATCACTGTGAAAGTGGTGATTCGTGTGGCACTTCTGCAGTCGCAAAAGCCTTTTCTTCAAAAGTTCAGCGTTTTTCGATTCAAACTGAACGTGTTTTAGCTAAAGGGGAGCGCTTAAAGCTTGGCCTTCCTGAAAGCGTTATTCTAAAAGCGGCTTTATTAGTTTATATGCTGCCATTAATGGGTTTCTTTATTGGCGCTTATAGTGGCAACGTTTTAGCGGCTGCTGTTGATGTCAATCAAGACCTATTATCGATAATAGGGGCGTTGATTGGGGGCGTAAGTGCTTGGGCTGTAGGAAAGAAGTTTGCTAAAGCGCTAGAGGAAAGGGCACTGCCAATCATCATTAAATCGCTTGGAACACCAATAGATATAGCGCAATAACCGCAGTTACGTAGCCGCGGGTTTAATATTCCATTGTAAAATCATTTTAAAAATTGGTATTAAAGCCGCAATCGGGTACAATTCTGCACCTTAAAAATTGTTTTTCAACTTCGAGTTTAGTCATCCCGCATAATGAAGCATATTAGAAACTTTTCGATTATTGCCCATATTGACCATGGCAAATCAACACTCTCAGATCGCCTTATCCAAGATTGCGGTGGTTTATCCGATCGTGAAATGGCTTCCCAGGTTTTAGATTCAATGGATCTAGAACGTGAGCGCGGTATTACTATTAAAGCGCAAAGCGTGACTTTGGATTATAAGGCTAATGATGGTGAAACTTACCAGCTCAACTTTATTGATACACCTGGTCACGTCGATTTCTCTTATGAGGTGTCACGTTCCTTAGCGGCTTGTGAAGGCGCGCTATTGGTCGTTGACGCAGGACAGGGGGTTGAAGCACAAACGGTCGCCAACTGTTATACCGCCTTAGAGATGAAATTGGACGTTGTCCCTGTCTTAAACAAAATCGATTTGCCACAAGCTGATCCAGAGCGCGTTGCAGAAGAGATTGAAGATATTGTTGGTATTGAAGCCGCTGATGCCGTGCGCTGCTCCGCTAAAACGGGTGTAGGTATTGCAGAAGTACTTGAAGTCATCGTGGCACAAATTCCGCCACCTGAAGGCGATCCAGATGCGCCTCTTCAAGCCTTGATCATTGACTCATGGTTTGACAGCTATTTAGGCGTCGTTTCACTTGTTCGTATTAAGCACGGCAAGCTGAAAAAAGGCGATAAGTTTAAAGTCATGTCTACGGGGCAAAACCATACGGCTGACCGAGTGGGTATCTTTACCCCTAAACAGACCGATACTGACGAGCTCAATACGGGTGAAGTTGGTTTTGTTATCGCCGGCATAAAAGAAATTCATGGCGCTCCAGTGGGTGATACGCTGACGCTTGCCAAAAATGGTGCACTTGAGCCATTACCTGGATTTAAGAAAGTTAAACCACAGGTTTACGCGGGTGTTTTCCCAATATCGACTGACGATTACGAGAGCTTTCGTGATGCATTGAACAAGCTAAGCCTCAATGATGCTTCGTTGTTCTTTGAGCCTGAAACATCATCAGCACTTGGTTTTGGTTTCCGCATCGGCTTCTTGGGTTTACTCCATATGGAGATTGTCCAAGAGCGTTTAGAACGTGAATACGACCTCGATTTGATCACCACAGCACCTACGGTAGTTTATGAGGTGATTGGTACCAAAGGCGAGACCATTTACGTTGATAACCCGTCTGATTTGCCTGCAATTAACAACATCGAAGAGATGCGCGAACCTATCGTAGAAACCAATATTTTGGTTCCTAAAGAGTACTTAGGTAACGTTATTACTTTATGTGTTGAAAAACGTGGCATGCAGACCAACATGGTTTATCACGGTAACCAAGTGGCAATCACCTACGACATGCCAATGGCTGAAGTGGTCATGGACTTCTTTGACCGTTTAAAATCAACCAGTCGTGGTTATGCATCACTTGAATACAATTTTAGCCGCTTTGAGCCTGCAGATATGGTGCGCCTTGATATCTTGATCAATGGTGACAGAGTTGACGCATTAGCGATGATCACCCATAAAGGTAGTGTTCGTCAGCGCGGTCTTGCTCTGGTTGATAAGATGAAAGAGCTTATCCCTCGACAGATGTTTGATATTGCAATTCAGGCCGCTATTGGTAGTCAGATTATTGCCCGCTCATCTATTAAGGCTTTACGTAAAGATGTTACCGCTAAATGTTATGGTGGCGATATTTCGCGTAAGAAGAAGCTGTTGCAGAAGCAAAAAGACGGTAAGAAACGCATGAAACAAGTGGGTAACGTTGAAGTACCACAAGAAGCGTTTTTAGCAGTGTTAAAGCTTAATGATTAAGTTAATCCATTAAGATTTGTTAATATATCGCTAGAGTTTGCGCCGCAGTTTGCGGCGCTTTCATTACTGGCGTATAACCTTAGTGACAGCGGTATTTTCATCGCTACCCAATTATGTTTGGCAGGAGTTAATTAATAATGGCAGCCTATTTTTCTCTTATTTTAGTCTTTGTCACGCTAGGCAGTGGTCTAGTTTGGATGGCGGATGCGCTTTTATTTGCGCCTAAGCGTCGTGAGAAGTTGGCAATGGCTCAAGCTGCAGAAGTTGATCTAAATGAGGACAGTATTGAAGTCATCATGCGCGAGTCAGCGTTTGTTGAAACGGCAAAGTCTATCTTTCCCGTGATTGCGTTTGTGCTTATTCTACGCTCTTTTATTTATGAGCCATTTCAGATCCCATCAGGCTCAATGATGCCGACATTATTAGTCGGTGACTTTATTCTGGTAGAGAAGTTTAGTTACGGGATTAAAGATCCTGTATGGCGCTCGACTCTAAAGGAAACGGGTAAGCCTGAGCGTGGAGATGTGGCGGTATTCAAGTACCCTGAAAATCCACAAATCGACTATATCAAGCGTATTGTCGGTTTGCCTGGCGATAGAATTGTATACCGTAATAAGCAACTTTCTATTCAACCAGCTTGTGCTGAAGGTCAAAGTCCTTGTCCTGAATTAAAAGTGGTTGAGCGCGTTTCGGTTAACCGTGGCGAGTTTTCGCAAGATGGTACGCCATTATTGCGTTATAAAGAGCAGCTTGGTGATGTCACTCATGACATCTTAATTAACCCGTCTCGACCAGACATGATTAATTACTATCATCGCCAAGAGAACGTACCGTTAACTGAATTTATTGTGCCAGAAGGGCAGTATTTTGCGATGGGTGATAACCGCGATAACAGCACCGACAGTCGTTTCTGGGGCTTTGTACCCGAACAAAACTTAGTCGGTAAAGCGGTGGCTATTTGGATTAGTTTTGAATTTGACAGAACGGCTGCTGACTTATTGCCAGCTTGGATCCCAACAGGGGTACGTTTTAACCGTGTAGGCGGAATTGTGTAATATGGAACCGATTAAAAATATCCCTAGACTATGCCGTACCTTAGGTTATGTGTTTGCAGACCAAGCATTCTTAGATCAGGCGCTAACACATCGAAGTGCCTCTAATAAGCATAATGAACGACTTGAGTTTTTAGGTGATTCAATACTTTCAATTGTGATTTCTGATGCGCTATATCATCAGTTTCCTAAAGCAACTGAAGGCGATTTAAGCCGCATGAGAGCGACATTAGTCTGCGGTAAAATGCTCGCCGAAATTGCTATTGAGTTTAAGCTAGGCGATTACCTAAAGCTTGGCCCTGGCGAACTTAAAAGTGGCGGTTTTAGACGAGAATCTATTTTAGCCGATGCGGTAGAAGCCATTATTGGTGCTATCTATCTTGATTCAGAAATTGAGAATTGCAGAAGGCTAGTGCTTAATTGGTATGCATCGCGTTTGGACATTATTGAGCCGATTAACCAGAAAGATCCAAAGACTTTGCTTCAAGAGCATTTGCAGAAGTTCAGAAAACCGCTGCCTATTTATAAAGTCGTCCATACTGAAGGGGATGCTCACGAGCAGACCTTCACCGTTGAATGTGTTGTAGAAGACTTGAAACAAGCCGTTGCTGGGGTTGCTAGTTCACGCCGAAAAGCAGAGCAAAGTGCAGCCGCTCAAGTGTTGGAGTTAATAAAGAAATGAGTAACAACAAAGATTTACCAGAGAGCAATGAGCCGAGTCTAGATGACTTACTCGCGCAGATGAATAACCCTTCATCTGCGGTTAAGTATGCAGTGACTTATTGCGGAATGGTGGCGATAGTAGGGCGACCAAATGTTGGTAAATCGACTTTACTTAACAAACTGTTAGGCCAAAAAGTCAGTATCACCTCTAAAAAGCCACAAACGACTCGACACCGTATTATGGGGATCCATACTGACGGTCCGCGACAGGTGGTATTTATTGATACCCCCGGTTTGCACATGGAAGAGAAGCGCGCCATTAACCGTTTAATGAACCGTGCTGCCGCCAGCTCGCTTGCCGAAGTCGCCTTAGTTATCTTTGTGGTGGACGGCATGACTTGGACCGCTGATGACGACATGGTACTGCGTAAATTACAAAGCCGTGACGATGGCCGTAAAACGATACTAGCCATCAATAAAGTGGACAATATTAAAGATAAAAAGGCACTGTTCCCGTATCTGCAAGAGTTGGCTAAAAAGTTTGATTTTGATGAAATCCTGCCTATATCAGCGACTCAAGGCACTAACGTGCAACGTATCTTGGATATGTCAGTTGAGGTTGTGCCGGAGTCTCCACATTTCTTCCCTGAAGATTATGTGACGGACCGTTCGCAAAAATTTATGGCATCAGAAATCGTTCGTGAAAAACTCATGCGTTTCTTAGGTGACGAACTGCCTTATGATTGTACGGTTGAGATTGAGCAGTTTAAGATGATGGAAAATGGCGTTTACCAGATCAACGCATTAGTGTTGGTTGAGCGTGAAACGCAAAAGCGGATGGTGATTGGTAATAAAGGCGAGCGTATTAAGACCATCAGTTCTGCCGCCCGTGTTGATATGGAAACCCTGTTTGATAACAAGGTTTTCTTGGAAATGTGGGTTAAGGTCAAATCGGGTTGGGCTGATGATGAACGCGCATTGCGTAGCTTAGGTTACGGCGACGAGTAATCATTTACTTCGCTTGACAATAATGCCTCTTTTTAGCAATAAGAAGAGGCATTTTTATACCTATCCTTATTGAATCGTGATTAACTCTCTACAGTCGGGTAAAGCCGATAAAAGCCGGTTAAAGCTGATAAAGGCGGGTTAAAGGCCGATAAAAGCTGGTTAAAGGCCGATAAATGCCGATAAAAGCTGGTTAAAGGCGATTAAGGCCGGTTAATGCCGATAGAGCGGATAGAGCGGATAGAGCAGATAGAGCGGATACAACCGATAAGATGACACATGCTATGATGTTTTTGTTGTTTTAATGCATTTACCCATTAGGATTTAATCATTATGGAGCGTGGATACGTTCTTCATACTCGGCCCTTTCGCGAGTCTAGTGTACTCGTTAACCTACTGGTTGATGGTAAAGGTCGTGTTGACGCTGTGGCACGACTAGGAGGCGCAAAAAATTCGATCCGCAGCATAGTGCAGCCCTTCCAGCCAATCATTTTTCAATTACAGGGCAAGTCGGATTTAAAGAATTTAAAGCAAGTTGAAGCTGCTAGTCCAGCAGTGCCGTTAAGCGGTGATTGTTTATATTCAGGTCTCTATCTTAACGAGTTGCTGATCCGCTGCCTAACCGTGCAGCACAGTGCCGAAGATCTATTTTTTAATTATCATCAAACACTCATCGCAATGGCAAAAGGGTTTGACCAAATCCAGTTGCGTTATTTTGAATTAGCATTGCTGCAAGAGTTAGGCACTATGCCATCGCTCGAGAATGATCCGTCGGGGGCGTTCATTACGGCCAGTGGCTTCTACCGTTTGGATATGGAACATGGCTTTATGCCCGTCGTTGCGACAGCGTTTAATCAACACAAGTTCTTTACCGGCGCAATGTTAGTCGCACTCAAGGATCAATCCCTAGCAGCCGAACATTCAACGGAAGCCAAGAAGCTGATGCGACAGCTATTAGCACCCACGCTGGGCGATAAACCATTGCACTCACGCAGCTTGTTTATTAAGAAACGGGTAAGTACCAGCAACATCCCCCCTAAGGGTTAAGCTTGGCTTTACTATTTCAATCAACTAATTCAATGGCGTAACGACTAGCCCCTTGCTAGCTAAACGTTAAATCTCCCAGTACAATAGCCTCTTTATATTGTTGTCTATTTAAGGAATACACATGAGCCGGATCCTACTGGGCGTTAACATTGACCACATTGCTACGCTACGCCAAGCTCGCGGTACAAACTATCCTGATCCTGTTCATGCTGCCGCCGTTGCCGAACATGCTGGCGCTGAAGGTATTACCATCCATTTGCGTGAAGATCGCCGCCATATCATCGATAGAGATGTATATACGTTAGCGAAAACCTTAAAGACGCGCATGAACTTCGAGATGGCTGTCACCGATGAGATGCTTGATATTGCTTGCGATATTAAGCCTGCTTACGTTTGCCTAGTGCCAGAGAAACGTGAGGAGCTTACAACCGAAGGTGGCCTTGATGTTGCGGGCCAGCAAGACAAAATTGCAGCTGCTGTAGCACGCTTGACTCAAGAGGGCATTAAGGTCTCTTTGTTTATTGATGCAGATACCACTCAAATTGACGCGGCTGTTGCCGTTGGCGCTCCTGTGATTGAGATCCATACGGGTTGTTACGCAGACGCGCTAACAGATGCCGATACCGCAACTGAACTTAGCCGTATCAGCGAGATGGCAACTTATGCCCATGGGAAAGGTTTAGTGGTTAATGCGGGTCATGGTTTGCATTACCATAACGTTAAGCCTATTGCCGCGATCCCTGAGCTTTACGAGCTTAATATCGGTCATTCGATTATCGCTCGCGCCGCTATCGATGGCTTAGCGACTGCCGTACGTGATATGAAGCAGCTAATGCTTGAAGGCCGCAGAGGCGAGTAAAGGTTTTTAAAGCTGCTTTTAAAGCCGAGCGTAGCACTGAGCTATTCTCGGCTTTTGTTTAACTATCGCCGAGTGTTGAGGGATTTATGATTGTTGGCTTAGGTACAGATATTGTTGAGATTGCGCGTATCGAAGTGCGAGTCCCCAAAGCGGGAGAACAAGAGTTACACAATAACCGTCTAGCCAAAAGAGTACTCACGCCGACAGAGCATGCCTTGTTTGTTGATTCATCTAACCCCAGTCGCTATCTGGCTAAGCGCTTTGCTGCGAAAGAAGCTGCAGCCAAAGCACTAGGAACAGGGATTGGCCGAGGTGTGTCATTTCAACATATTGAGATCAGCAACAATGATAATGGCGCCCCTATCGTCACTTTTACTGCGGGTGCTGCCGATAGGCTCGCTGAGCTGGGCGGCGTGAGAGGGCATTTGTCTATTGCAGATGAGCAGCACTATGCCACGGCAACGGTAATTTTAGAGTCTTAGTTGCATTAGGTCATTATTGAGCGCTAAGTATTGCTTATCAAGATGATGCATTGAATAAGGGCCGGATAGAAAAAATGATCAAGAATAAATTAATACTGAGTTTGTTTATTATCGCCACACCAATATTACAAATAATTGGGCCTATGTATCTGATTGAGGTCGATAGAATTGATCATGAAGGTATTGCTACGGGGTTAGCGTTTTTATTCACTTGTATTTTGTGGGTCGTAACGTTATTTGTTGCAAGCTTAATAGTCGGTAAATTCGCATTTAAAAAATGGCGTTATGGACTAGCTGCAAATATCCCTTTATTTGGTGCTGCACTGGTTATGTTGATCAGTATGGCTGATAGCGGTGCTTTTTCTTGATGTTATACTTCAGCAGTCTTGCAGATAGCTAACCTTATTAAACTACGCTTAACCAAAGTCGTGGAATTCAATCATAAACTTGGGCAAGGAAAACTGCTCGTCGGATCTGAATAGATTCATATATGCCGTGGTAGCTTAATGCCAAAGAGCGACCTTCTCCTGCAGGTTTCCCCCAAGACGCTCTTACTAAGTTACGTACATTTATACTGGCGTGTCTTATGGATAGATGACTAATGCATCCGATGAGATCTTTAGTACATCAATTCAATGGAAATAGGTTGCTGCACTTTTTGAGGTCAAACTTACAAAGACTTGATATCCGGGCTGAATGTTTACTCTATTAATAGTGCGTAAAATCCTTTAGGTTAAAGATAAGTTAAATAATAACTATAATGAGACTTGATCAAGTATGGAGACAAATAGATGAAATCCGCCGTTGAGCAGCTATCGACCTACAAAAGCGTGCACTTAAATCCAAGTAATATTAAGACGCACTTCTTCGGTGTACCATTAATTATTTGGTCTGCTTTTGTTGGTTTTAATCTTATTCCCATCAATGTCTCATTTTTTGATGACCCAGTGATCACTGTTAACATTGCGACGGTTTTTGCTATTGTTGTGTTGGTTTATTATTTTATGTTACACGCAAAATTAGCCATAGGATTGACGTTGTTTATCATTCCAGTGCTCTACACCTCGAGTGTGGTGGCTCAATATGATGGCGCAGGTTATATCGCGATTGTGACGTTTATTGTGGGATGGATTATTCAGTTTATCGGCCACAAATATGAGAAAGCTAAACCCGCTTTTGTTGATGACCTTAATCAATTACTCATAGGGCCATTCTTTTTGATGGCTGAAGTGTATTTTAAGTTAGGTTTAGAAAAAGACTTATTAGCTGAAATAACCCCGATTGCACGAGATAAGCGCAGAGCGATTGAAGCGGCTAAAAAGGTAAAGTAGCATAACGGCAACCGTTACAAAAAACGCTAATCAATGATTAGCGTTTTTAGGGGCATTTAGCGGTCAACTTATGTATTAGGTTGCTCATAATGCTGAGGTAGCACCCGCACTGTCTTGACCATGTTATCACCAAGTTTGATGACTTCAATGGGGTAGCCAGCAATACGCATGCTGGTTTTTACTGTTGGGATCTCTTCAAGGTGCTCTAATATCAAACCATTGAGGGTTTTGGGGCCATCAATCGGAAAGTGCCATTCCATCTCTTTGTTCAATTCACGGATGTTGATGGTGGCTTCAATAAGAAAACTACCGTCTTGTTGCTCGCAAATATCTTCACTCGGGGTGGCAAGCATCGATGTGGTGTAATCACCTACAATCTCTTCGAGAATATCCTCTAAAGTAACCAATCCTTGAATGTCGCCATACTCATCAACGACGAGACCAATACGTTCTTTGTTTTGCTGAAAGTTGCTCAGTTGTACGTTGAGCGGGGTGCCTTCAGGAATAAAGTACAACTCTTTTACGGCGCGCAGTAATGAAGATTTGCTGAACTGCTCTTTAGACTGCAATCGTAATGCATCACGCAAATGGACAAAGCCGACAGCGTCATCGACAGTGTCGCGGTAGAGTAGAACGCGAGTATGCGGGCTCTGAATGACCTGTTTATTAATGCTCTTAAACTCGTCATTGATGTTGATGGCATATAAGTCTGAGCGCGGCACCATTACATCTTCTACCGTCACCTTCTCTAAATCCATGATCGACAGTAGCATCTCTTGATGTCGCCTTGGGATCAATGCACCAGCTTCGTGCACCACAGTGCGCAGTTCTTCTTGGCTTAATGCATCTGAGGTTTTTGTCGAGTTGATGCCTGCGAGTTTGAGCACGCCAGAGGTGATGCCATTAACGATTTTTACAAATGGTGACAGCACGATGAGTAAGAACTGTAATATAAAGCTTGATGGGAAAGCGATACGTTCTGGGTGCAATGCGGCAAATGTTTTGGGGGTGACTTCGGCAAAAACCAGTACCACTAATGTTAATACACCGGTAGAGATGGCAATACCAACATCACCAAATAGGCGGAGGCCTATAATCGTCGCAATGGATGAGGCTAGGATATTGACGAGGTTGTTGCCAATGAGGATAAGGCCAATCAGCCGATCCGGGCGCTCCAACAGCTTAGTGGCACGAATCGCCCCTTTATGGCCGCTAGATGCTAGATGGCGTAAACGATATCGGTTTAAGGTCATCATCGCGGTTTCAGACCCTGAGAAATAGGCTGAAAGTAGAATTAAGACGCACAGAACAGACAATAGTACGCCAGTGGATATTTCGTCCAAAAGTTGGAGCTCCGCAGTGGATAAATAAAAGCTGTAAAAATTAGTAATTACAGATATTTCGAAAGCATGTCAAGTTTGGCTCAATGCTGAACTGATTGAGCCAAAGTTGACGAAGATGAGAATTAGCTGAGGATTAACTCTTTAACGATACGGGCGCCAAAGTACGCGAGCGTCAACAACACTCCCCCAGTTAGGGTATAGGCAACGGCGGTTCTAATTTTACAACCAACCCAATATTGCTGGGCTAACATGCCAATGTAGACGCACCAAGCGAGGATAGACAGAATCGCTTTGTGACCTTTGCCTTCTTCAAACATATCATCGAGGAAGATAAAACCAGTCGCAAGCGCTAAGCTCAATAAAATCACGCCGACAATAACAAGATGATACAGCTGTTTTTCAACTGTCATCAGAGGCGGCATTGTCGATGTCATAATGAGCTTTTTATTCTTGAGTCGACGCTGAATAATCGCTAACTGGATGGCATATAACGCCGCAATCATTAAGGCACTGTAGGCCATTAATGACAGCACTACGTGCACGAGTACATCTGGGTGGATGTCAAAGTGCGTAATATACTCTGGTGGTACTAACCATAAAAGGGCAACTGAGATCACCGAACAGGCATATACCACAGGCACAACGACGATGACTTTAAGACGAAACATTAAGACGGTGAAACTAAAGGCGATGATCCAATTCACCATTGAGATGACATTGGTCAGGCTAAAGTTTTGTCCGTTACCCGTAAAAATAGCTTGCGATAGCGCTGCCGCGTGTAAAACAACACCAATGGCTGCGACACCCGCAACTAATTTTCGGTTGGGTCCGTCTGCGTGGAAAAGACGAGTCGCGACGAGTATCAAAGCAATACTGTAAAAAAACATGGCTGACGCTGAAAAAATAACCATTGAGTATTAACCTATTGTTTTGTTGACTTATTGTTTTATTAACTTGTTGGTTGAGCCAAAAAGTTAAAGCAGACTAAACGACATTTATATTAACCTGATTCATGCAGAAGTTAAATTACTGAATCACAAATCGTAACGCGCTGTGTTTCCAATCTAAAGGCACTCGATTTTAATCACGGAAATCGCGTACAACGCTAGCCATTAGAGTAACATGAGCTCGGGTTAGTGGGCAGTGACATTCGGTGCATAATTGAGTGGATTATATGTCTCATGTCAGTTTTTTTGCAAAATGTTGCCTTTAGGGGCAAATGTAAACCAAGTTACTTGATGCATTGAGTAGCATAATATCTGGGCATCGCTATAATACGGCCCATCAATATCAATTTTAAACGGTAAGAACTGGATAATGTTTGAGAACTTAACTGACAGACTGTCACGTACGCTGAAAAATATCAGCGGCCGTGGTCGCTTAACGGAAGAGAACGTTAAGGAAACCTTGCGCGAAGTTCGCATGGCGCTACTTGAGGCCGACGTTGCCTTACCAGTTGTACGTGACTTTGTTAATAGCGTAAAAGAGCGCGCTGTCGGACAAGAGGTATCCAAAAGCCTAAGTCCCGGCCAGGCATTTATTAAGATTGTTCAAAGTGAGCTAGAAAATTCGATGGGTGAAGCTAATGAAGCTTTGAACCTGTCAGCTCAACCGCCAGCAGTGATAATGATGGCCGGCCTGCAAGGTGCGGGTAAAACCACCAGTGTCGCTAAACTTTCTAAGTTCTTACGCGAGCGCGAAAAGAAATCTGTTCTGGTTGTGAGTGCCGATGTATATCGTCCTGCTGCAATCAAGCAGCTCGAAACGTTAGCGGCAGAAGTGGAAGTCGAGTTCTTCCCATCAGATGTCAGCCAAAAACCGGTTGATATTGCTAAAGCGGCCATTGCGCACGCTAAACTCAAGTTCATTGATGTTGTTATTGTCGATACTGCAGGTCGTTTGCATGTTGATGAAGCCATGATGGATGAGATTAAAGAGCTTCACGCTACCGTTAATCCAGTCGAAACCTTGTTTGTGGTTGATGCCATGACAGGTCAAGATGCGGCAACCACGGCCAAAGCCTTTAACGAAGCATTGCCTCTTACGGGTGTCGTATTGACCAAGGTTGATGGTGATGCGCGAGGCGGTGCTGCACTGTCGATTCGCCATATTACCGGTAAGCCGATTAAGTTCTTGGGTGTGGGTGAAAAAACCGACGCACTAGAAGCTTTCCATCCTGACAGAATAGCTTCACGTATTCTTGGTATGGGCGACGTATTGTCGCTTATAGAAGAAGTCGAGCGCGGTGTCGACCAAGACAAGGCGATGAAGCTTGCGGCAAAAGTGAAAAAAGGCGGTAACTTCGATCTAGAAGATTTCCGCGAACAGCTGCTGCAAATGAAGAACATGGGCGGCATGATGAACATGATTGAGAAGCTGCCTGGCGTGGGTCAGTTACCACCAGAAGCGCTTGCTCAAGTTCAAGACGGTAAAATGACCGGCCAAATGGAAGCCATTATTAATTCAATGACGAAAGGTGAACGTCAGCGCCCTGATATTATTAAGGGTTCACGTAAACGCCGCATCGCGATGGGTTCTGGTACACAAATTCAAGACGTAAACCGTTTACTTAAACAGTTTACGCAAATGCAGAAAATGATGAAGAAAATGTCGGCTAAAGGCGGCATGAAAAAGATGATGCGCGGTATGAGCGGTATGTTACCACCGGGCATGAAAATGCCTGGACGCTAGTCTATTATTAATTGTTCCGTATCTAATTTTACCGGCTAGGGTGAGTTTTCATTCTAGCCTGTGAATCGTTTTTGGCGTAATAAACGTCGATTACGGTTGCATTCGCTGGTCAGTCAGGTAATATCTGCCAGCTTTCTATCTGGGGCTCTCCGCGAACACGGAGTTTCAGTTTTTATTTTTGCTTGATAAAAAGCAAATCATTAGAGGATACAAAACGCATGGTTACCATTCGTTTAGCTCGTGGCGGCGCAAAAAAGCGTCCATTTTATAACATCGTTGTTGCTGACAGCCGTAACGCCCGTGACGGTCGTTTCATTGAGCGTGTTGGCTTTTTTAACCCATTAGCTCGTGGCCAAGAAGAAGCTTTACGCTTAGATCTTGACCGTGTTGAGCATTGGGTTGCTAACGGTGCTGCTACATCTGATCGTGTAGCAAAATTGATCAAAGACGCTCGTAAAGCAGCTGCTTAATAGCGTTAAGGTATAGATTGATGAGCAGTAAACAAGAACCCGTCGTACTTGGTAAATTAGGTTCAAGTCATGGCATTAAAGGTTGGTTGAAAATCACTACCTATACCGATTCTGTTGAAGGTATTTTTGATTATTCTCCTTGGTTGTTAAAAGAGCAAGGTGAATGGCGCGAGGTTAAAGTCCTCCAGTGGCGCATGCAAGGTAAAGCGGTTGTCGCTTGTCTTGAAGGCGTAGAAACACGGGATCAGGCTCAGGCACTTACAAATTGTGAGATTGCCGTACCCGCTGAACAGATGAACGTTTTGCCAGAAGATGAATTCTACTGGCGAGATCTTATCGGATGTGAAGTGGTTAATACCAAAGGCTATAACATGGGTAAAGTGCAGGAGATCGTGGAAACAGGATCAAATGACGTACTTCTTGTTAAGGCTAACGCGAAAGATGGCTTTGGCAAAGCGGAACGAATGGTTCCCTTTGTTACCGAACAGTTCATCCTAAAGGTGGATTTGACGGCAAAACAGATTTTAGTGGATTGGGATCCGGACTTTTAAGTCGAGGTACAGCAGATGTGGTTAGGGGTAGTAACCCTGTTTCCGGAGATGTTTCGTGCCGTAACAGACTTTGGCGTAACGGGTCGTGCAGTTAGCAAGGGTTTGCTAGAGATGCAAATGTGGAATCCTCGTGATTTCACCCATGATAAACATAATACAGTGGATGACCGCCCATACGGTGGTGGCCCTGGCATGTTAATGATGGTGCAACCTCTACGCGATGCTATCCATGCAGCAAAAGCTGCAGCTGGAAAAGAGGCAAAGGTGATCTACCTTTCTCCTCAAGGCCGTAAGCTTACACAGCAAGGCGTTGAAGAGTTAGCAAAGTCATCCAGTTTGATTTTAGTGTGTGGACGATACGAAGGTGTCGATGAACGCATTATTCAAACTGAAGTGGATGAAGAGTGGTCGATTGGAGATTACGTGCTTTCGGGCGGTGAAATCCCAGCGATGACTTTGATTGATTCAGTATCAAGGCTGGTTCCTGGCGTGCTAGGAAAAAAGGCTTCGGCAGAGCAGGATTCCTTCTCTGACGGCTTACTGGATTGTCCCCACTATACGCGTCCTGAAAGTATGGATGGTCTGGATGTTCCAGCCGTATTGTTAAGTGGAAACCACGAACATATTAGACGCTGGCGTCTGCAACAAAGTCTCAGTAGAACTTTGTTAAGACGACCAGAATTACTTGAAAATCTAGCTCTGACTGGCGAACAAAAGCAGCTTTTAGCTGAATTTGTAGACAGCATCAAACAAGATGATTAGTCGAAGCGCAGTTATTACTAGAATGGAGTTTATTTAATGAATAACATCATCAAAATGCTCAACGAAGAGCAAATGAAAACCGACGTACCAGAATTTGGTGCCGGTGATACAGTAGTTGTTAAAGTACGTGTTGTAGAAGGCGGTAAAGAGCGTCTACAGGCGTTCGAAGGCGTTGTAATCGCTAAGCGTAATCGCGGCGTTCACTCTGCATTCACAGTACGTAAAATCTCTAATGGTGAAGGTGTTGAGCGTGCGTTCCAGACTCACAGCCCAATCATCTCTAGCATCGAAGTTAAGCGTCGCGGCCGTGTTCGTCGTGCTAAGCTTTACTATCTACGTGAACGTTCAGGTAAGTCTGCACGTATCCGTGAGAAGCTCGGAACTAAGTAATTTAGTCCCTAGTTATAAAAAAGATGCAGTGTTCGCACGAGAGACCGCCTATATGGCGGTTTTTTGTGAGCTGCGATTCAGTAAAAAGTCACTCTAGTTAACCTATTTCACAGCATCTCTTCCTCGCAAAAATGTCTCCTCATATACTTACTGGTATATTCCTCAGCTAACCTGTTTAATTAATTGAGCCTAGTAAAATCGGCCGTAAGCACAAAATTATTCATTTACTGCACTTGTTACTTGATCTTAGTCAGACGGACAGGCATAGTGCTCTCAAGGTGTAATGGTGTAGCATTACGCAATTACGAATAATTTAGTAAGATTAACTGTTAATTGAGGCGACAACGCCGCAAATTATTAGCAAGTTAACACTTAAATCAGGTGATAAGCATGCAGCAAGATACGATAAACAATATCCATATTAGTTCAGAGAAAGTGTTGGTGACTCCAGAGGAGTTAAAGCGCGATCTCCCCTTGTCTGCTCATGCTAGCCAATATGTCCTTAAGGCCCGTAAAACGGTATCTGACATTGTGCATAAACGAGATAATCGAGTCTTGGTGATCTCCGGACCTTGCTCTATTCACGATATCGATGCAGCCAAAGAATACGCACTTAAGCTTAAAAAGCTACATGATGCGTTAGGTGACCAATTCTATGTGTTGATGCGCGTTTACTTCGAAAAGCCGCGTACTACCGTGGGCTGGAAAGGCATGATTAATGACCCTGATATGAATGAGTCGTTTAACGTTGATAAAGGATTACGTAAAGCACGCGAATTGATGATTTGGTTGGCTGAGCTTGGACTTCCTGTCGCCACTGAAGCGCTTGATCCCATTAGCCCACAGTACATGTCGGAACTGATCACTTGGTCAGCGATTGGCGCTCGTACCACTGAATCGCAGACTCACCGCGAGATGGCATCAGGACTCTCTATGCCTGTTGGCTTTAAAAATGGTACTGACGGAAAACTTGGGGTCGCAATCAATGCGCTTGAATCCGCGGCTAGTAGCCATCGTTTTATGGGGATTAACCAAAAAGGTCAAGTTGCCTTACTGCAAACGGCCGGCAATCCAGACGGTCATGTGATTTTACGCGGTGGTAAAGCACCAAATTACGATGCGGATAGCGTCGCTGAGTGTGAGAAGCAACTGCATGCCGCTAAATTGAACGCGCGTCTGATAGTGGATTGCAGTCATGGTAATTCATCAAAAGATCACAACAAGCAAGTACCAGTGTGTGAAGATGTGTTCCGCCAAATCGTTAATGGTAACCAGTCTATTATTGGGGTGATGCTAGAGAGCCACCTTAATGCGGGTAAGCAAAGCAGTAACTTACCGTTAAACGAATTAGCTTATGGTGTCTCGGTGACAGATGCTTGCATCGATTGGCAATCAACAGAAGCATTATTACGCACTGGCGCTGCAGACTTAGCTTCAGTATTACCAACAAGGTTTGATATGCTGAACGTTGCGAACGGCTGATGGAAGAGAGAGTGATGAACGAGAAGACCACTGCAGAGCTTGAAAACCTGAGAGACTTGATTGATGGCGTTGACCAACAATTACTCCATCTGCTCAGAAAACGGTTAGATCTAGTGGCACAAGTGGGTGCTGTTAAGCACGGTGCTGGCCTCCCGATTTATGCTCCTCAACGTGAAGCGTCAATGCTGGCAAAGCGTCGCGGCGAAGCAAAAGCAATAAATGTGGAGCCACAGCTAATCGAGGATATTTTAAGGCGTCTAATGCGCGAGTCTTATCTTAATGAGAAGGACGTTGGATTTAAGCAAGTTAATCCTGATCTCGGCCATGTGGTGATTGTTGGTGGTGAAGGCAAGTTGGGCGGCTTATTTTCGCAAATGCTGACTTTGTCAGGATATGAAGTTAAATCTTTAGATAAAGATGATTGGGTTAATAGTCAGACGATTTTTGACGGAGCAGGGCTGGTTATTGTGACGGTGCCGATTAACATCACTTGTGAGTTGATTGCCAACAAACTAACGCAATTACCAAACCACTGTATTCTTGCTGACTTAACCTCGATTAAAACCGCACCGGTTGAAGCCATGTTAGCAGCGCACTCTGGCCCTGTTTTAGGCTTGCACCCGATGTTTGGGCCTGATGTGGGCAGTTTAGCAAAGCAGGTAGTCGTGGTGTGTCATGGCCGTGACCAGTCTCAATACCAATGGTTGATCGAGCAGATTGAGATCTGGGGCGCGCGTATCGTTGAAGCAGAACCTGAGAAGCATGACAAAGCGATGCAACTCGTGCAGGCAATGCGACACTTCTCCTCTTTTGTTTACGGGCTTAACCTCTATAAAGAGGAGGCTGATATTGAATCTCTGCTGCAGTTTAGCTCACCAATATACCGCTTGGAGCTGGCGATGGTAGGGCGTTTATTTGCCCAGAGTCCTGAACTATATGCAGATATTATTTTTGCTCAAGAGGAAAGTTTGGTAGCGATTAGCGATTACCTCGAAAACTATTCTCAAGCCTTGTCGGTATTAAAGTCTGGTAACCGAGAAGCGTTTGTTAAACAGTTCGAACAAGTGGCGCAGTGGTTTGGTGATTTTGCACCACAGTTCCAAAGAGAAAGCCGGGCGATGTTGCAATCGGTCAATGATATGAAAACCGATTAGGGTTATTTGAGCGGATGTCATATCAATATTAAAGGAGCTTAGGCTCCTTTTTTATGGTCAAAACCACCCTAAACGTTAATGAGAATAAATAGTATTATCAGTGCTATTTTTAGCCCGCATCAATATCCTGCACATTTTGACCAATTAGTTAAAATTAGCGACAGCTTAAGGTGATCTCATTCATAGTTTTAACCATTAACCATAGAAAGTACTTTTGCAATTTCTCAATCGGCGTACACTAATTTCAAAAGATGCAATCTAAATGCATGTATTAGGTATTAGGAGTAAACGTCGTGTTTTGTATTCAATGTGAGCAAACAATTAGAACGCCTGCGGGCAATGGCTGTAGTTACACTCAAGGTATGTGTGGCAAGTCGTCAGATACATCTGATCTACAAGATCTTCTAATCTACATTCTTCAAGGTGTATCAGCATATGCTGTACGTGCTCGTGAAGTCGGTGTTATCGATCACGAAATCGATACGTTTGTACCTAAGGCGTTTTTTGCAACGCTAACTAACGTTAACTTCGATGATGACCGTATTATTGGATACACCACGCAAGCAAACGCTTTCCGTAATCGTTTACAAACAGCTTATGAAACCAAATGTGCTGAGCTGAATATTGAAGCTAAAGCGCCAACAGCAACGATGCAGCTAGTATTAGGTGCAACTAAGCCAGAGATGCTATCTCAAGCTTCACAAGCTGCGCCTAACCGTGGAAAAGACGAAGTTCATGAAGATATCATGGGACTACGTTTACTTTGCTTATATGGCCTTAAAGGCGCTGCTGCATATATGGAGCATGCTCGAGTACTTGACCAAACCAACGATGAAGTTGCTGGTGAGTTCCACGAGATTATGGCATTCCTAGGTGAAGACTCTGTTGATGGTGACAAGCTGTTTGACACTGCAATGCAGATTGGTCAACTTAACTATCGCGTAATGGCGATGTTAGATGAAGGCGAAACTCACTCATTTGGCCATCCAGAGCCAACTCAAGTGAACACCAAATCTATAAAAGGTAAGGCTATCTTAGTGTCGGGTCATGACATGAAAGATCTAGAGCTTATCTTGCAACAAACTGAAGGCAAAGGTATTAACGTGTTTACACACGGTGAAATGTTGCCCGCACTTGCTTACCCAGAACTTAAGAAATTCCCACACCTTGTCGGTAACTACGGCAGTGCATGGCAGAACCAGCAAAAAGAATTTTCAAACTTCCCTGGTGCTGTCGTAATGACGTCTAACTGCATAATCGATCCTAATGTAGGCGATTATTCAGACCGAATCTTCACCCGTAGCATTGTGGGTTGGCCTGGTGTTAGTCATATTGTGGGTGACGATTTTAGTGCTGTTATTGCTAAAGCTGAGTCTTTAGAAGGCTTCGCCTATGATGAGATCCCCCATCTAATCACCATAGGTTTCGCTCGTAACGCACTTATGGCTGCAGCGCCTACAGTGATTGAGAATGTTAAGAGTGGTGCTATTAAGCATTTCTTCTTAGTCGGCGGTTGTGATGGCGACAAGGAAGAGCGTGGATACTTTACTGATATCGCGACTCAAGCACCGGCTGATTCAGTCATCCTGACGCTAGGTTGTGGTAAGTATAAGTTCAACAAACTTGAGTTTGGTGACATCAACGGTATCCCACGTCTATTGGACGTTGGTCAGTGTAACGATGCTTATTCAGCTATCCAACTTGCGATTGCATTGTCTGAAGCATTTGAATGCGATATCAATGAATTGCCATTGACGCTAGTACTGTCTTGGTTTGAACAAAAAGCGATTGTAGTTCTGCTTACTCTACTCTCACTGGGTGTAAAGGACATTTTGACTGGCCCTACAGCGCCAGCGTTCCTAACCGCAAACTTGGCTAATGTATTAGAAGAGAAGTTTGGACTGCGCACAACGACTACAGTTGAAGCGGATCTTAATCGCATTCTAAACGTAGCTTAAACGCCTGTTTAGTGGGTGATGAGTAAGTAATAATGGCCACTCATATGTGGCCATTTTTATGTCAGAAATATTTTTAACATCTAGGTTTGAGTGATATGGCTAATAATATAAATGTGCCGGCGACAGAGCAGTTTGAAGCTAAGCAGTGGCAAGCAGGCGAGCATCAGTTAGTGTGTGTTGAAAAGTGGAACGAGACTCACGATGTCGTTAGTTTTCGCTTTCAAGGTATCAAGCCCGTAAAGTTCCACTTTAAACCAGGGCAATTTTTAACATTATTATTAGAGATTGATGGCGAGAAAATCGGTCGTAGCTATACGATAAGCTCATCACCTTCACGTCCATTTTCTGTGGTGCTGACGATCAAGCAGATCGATGGCGGTAAAGTGTCCAATTACTTGGCTAATAATTTAGACGTTGGCCATGTTGTGCGTGCACTTGGGCCTGATGGCGCATTTAATCTTATTGATATCAAAGCTGAAAACTACCTGTTTTTAAGCGCAGGTTGCGGTATTACGCCGATGTATTCGATGTCTCGATGGTTAGCCGATACTCAAATTAGCCCTGATGTTTGCTTTTTACACAGCGCAAAATCAACTCAAGACCTTATTTTTAAAGATTCACTTGAGCAGATTGCCGAGCGCAGTCACCAATTTAGACTCAACTATATTTTAGAAAATGTTGACGCTGAGCCTTGTGCCCATGTTGACGCGCAGGCCGGACGATTATCAGCCGATAACCTGCAACGCTTAGTGCCTGATTTTCAATCTAGAACCGTGTTTGTTTGTGGACCAGAGCCATACATGGCAGCGGTTAAAGCATTGCTTGAATCACTTAATTTTAATATGGCGCAATTTAATCAAGAAAGCTTTGGTTCATTCAAAGGTGACTTAGGCGAACTCGCTGCAGCAAAAGAGAGCGCCTCGAGCGACGATGCGAGTGGCTTTATGCTGCGGGTTGGCGATAAAACACGCTCACTTACCAGCGGACAAACAATACTTGATGGCGTTGAAGCTGAGGGACTCCCTATCATTGCGGCTTGTCGCTCTGGTGTTTGCGGTGCTTGTAAATGTAAGGTAGTAGAAGGTGAAACTGAATCTTCTAGCCAAATGTCACTGACACCAGATGAAATAGCACAGGGTTATGTTCTGGCTTGTTCAACGAAGTTGAAGTCAAATGTGACATTAGAGCTGTAGCCTTAGAGGCTATATTTTTTGTTAATAAATTTGAAATAAATCAGCGTGAAAGTTGCGTAACTCACAATGAGAAAGTAAGGTTAATGACAGGACGTGATGGAATTTGCGCCTGTCTTTTCTTTCTTGGCGGAGTGGCTATGACATCAACAACGCATTCTGAAGCTTTACCTCTAGAAGATAAAAGCCTTGCTCATATGCTGTATGGGCTTATGGCCTGCTTTCCTATCCTGTTACTCCCGGCTGCATTGAGTTTGTTTATTAACTTAAATCAGCGCCAAAACACCCTAAGTTCAGTCCTTGTTTCACATCTTAGATGGCAGCGTTGGTCGATTATCTGCATGCTGCTGTTTATGTTAGTCGGCTACTTGAGCAATCAACCTTGGTTAAGTGCCACACTTTATGTGGCTGGTGCGGTTTGGTTTAGTGGTCGTATTTTTAAAGGCTGGCTAAGTTTAATCGAAGGTCGTTGTATTTAGTCCCCTCTTAAACCATTTTTCCGCTTACATTGACGAGTACTGCCGTGACTAGTTACGAAATCCTTTGCCTTTTATCTGCGTTGTCATTAGTGGTATCGCTGATCTCTTCGCGCTTACACCGCTGGCAAAATACCATCACTATTACAGCACTTGCGTTGCTTCTTAGTCTCCTAATATTGGCCGCAGGTAAGATTTTTGGAGTTTCTGTTTATTCGAGTTTAGTGACAGATCTTGAACAGTTGGACTTTAAAGCATTACTGTTAAACGGAATGTTAGGTTTTTTACTTTTTGCAGGCGCCTTACAAATTAAATTGAATGTGCTCAAAAAGCAGAAATGGGAAATATTCATTCTGGCATTTATTGGTACCTTAATATCGACGGTGGTCATTGGCGGCGTGCTGTACATAGTCGCGGGCTTATTAGGTTTACCCCTTGCATTGAGTTATTGCTTGTTATTTGGCGCGCTTATTTCTCCGACAGATCCAATCGCAGTATTAGCCATTATTAAGCAGCTTGGCGCTCCAGAAGATATTGCTACCCAAGTTGAAGGTGAGTCATTATTTAATGATGGTATTGGTTTGGTTATCTTTGTTGCTATTTCACAAGTTGCCTTTTCTACTGAACCCTTAACCATGGCAGGTATTACAGGACTTTTTTTGCAGGAAGCGGTTGGTGGGGTACTGTATGGAGCTATGCTGGCGGGCGGATTACATTTAATGTTGAGCTTTGCGGAAGATCGCACGCAGTATTTATTGATGACACTGCTGATCCCTACTGCAGGGTATGTGGTTGCGGATATGATTGGCGTCTCAGGGCCTCTAGCGATGGTAACTGCTGGGATCATCGCGGGTAATATCAGCATACCTAAATTACTAAAAGAGTCTGAATGTGCAACGTTAGGGAGCTTTTGGGGGCTGATTGAATCGTTCTTCAACTCGCTATTATTCTTACTGTTGGGTCTACTATTGCTGCTTATCAATTTTGACGCAGAACTTTGGTGGTTTATGTTGCTCTCAGTCCCTATCGTATTATTAGGGCGTGCAGTCAGCATCTACTTACCCTATTTTGGCTTTCGCCAATTTAAGCGCTACAACTCTTATGCGGAGCGAGTTCTTATTTGGGGAGGGCTGCGGGGGGGTCTAGCCTTAGCGATGGCGATGAGCTTACCGACTGGGGTAATGTTAGCCGCTGGAAATGCTATCGATTTACGAGACTTATTAATGGTAATGACTTACGCGGTAGTGGTTTTTTCTATCTTGGTACAGGGAACGACAATCCCGAGCTTAATTGATAAGTGTAATGCTGAAGAGGCAGATAAGGGGGTTGATTAATTAAAATAGCGTTTAATATAGCGTTTGATAACGACCACCAATAGTTGCTGGCGGTCGCTCTACTAGGTTAATCGCTATAGATTATCGATATAGGTTGTTAAGGAGGTCATTAAGCAGAGTTTGTTGCTCTTTGCTCGTACCCACTTGTTCTATATTGGCAATATTAACCACGATACCATCACCACCCAATTGCTTAATGGCTTTGGTAAAACTGGGTAATTGTAGCGTATCAACTGCATAGCAAGGGTTGACTAACACTGGCAAATGACTGGCATTTTTTAGCTCAACCAAGGCGGCCAAATCGAGAGACGGCTTACCTGAATTGTTTAGTGTGCTGACACCCGATTCACATAATACCAACTGCTGATTCCCTTGACTCAATACCACTTCTGCAGCATTAAGGAAGTCATCGACACTTGCCATTGTGTTGCGCTCCAATATCACAGGCAGCAACAGTGAACCCAGTTGAGTTAATATGGCTTGGTTGTACATTTGTGTACCTGACAACATAATCACGTCACCCAGCTGTGCGGCAATGGCTAAGTCAGTTTCATGTTCAACCATTAAGATACACACCAGCCCAAACTGATCCAATGTATGTTTGAACTTGTTGAGTGAGGTTAGCAAATCACTTTGCTGGCTCAAACCCTGGATCACAACGGCTTGAAAGCCAGATTCTTTGAGTGCTTTAGCACGTTGCTCAAATTGGCTGATTTCAAACGGCAATTGTAGTTGAGCAATCGCACCGGACTGATCATTGCCGATGCTAAGTTGACCGCAGATTATTTCGGTCGCCGCCGTTTTATAAGCTTTACTGTAACGTTTCTGTTTACTGCTTGCAGAGCTCGGTGTAGTGATTGATTTAGAAGTGATTGGTTCAATCATCAACTGGCTATTGCTTAACTGTGTTGGATTGACCGTTTCGCATGGATAGCAACCTAACACTTTGATAAATCTTGTGGTTCTTTCTAACTCTTTCAATGCAGCTTGCATAGGTTCACTAGAAAGGTTGGCGTCGATATCAAGGTAGAACATCTCCTCCCAAGGAGTACCTGGGATAGGGCGTGACTCTAACTTGCTCATATTCAGGTTTCTGGCTTTTAACACGAGTAGCGCTTCAACCAAGGCACCAGGCTTTTGCCCTGTGGCCATAATGAGTGTGCATTTTGCGGGGAGCTGTTCGGGTACATCAACTGCTTTTCGTGCGACTACAATAAAACGGCTTTGGTTAATTTTTTGATTGGCTAAACCGGTATCGATTGCTTCGAGTTGGTATAAGGCACCGCCTTCACTGCTGCCAATAGCGGCAACACTATTACTGTCAGCGTCGCATACCATCTGCATCGCTTCGGCACTGCTTGAGCAATACTCTAATTTGAAGTCGCCATGCTGGCTTAGATATCGACTGCACTGGCTGATTGGCTGTGGGTGAGCATAAACCGTTTTGATATCATTGATATTACTGCCGCTATTTGCCAATAAACAGTGGCCAACTTCGATTGTGGTTTCACCGACAATGGCGAGGCTTGTATGTTGCAGTACATCGTAAACTTCGTTGATTGAACCTGAAGAGGTGTTTTCAATCGGTAAGAAACCATAATCTGCATGGCCAGACTCTACGGCCAGAACAATCTCATCAAAGCTTTGGCAACCCAAGTCTTGCATTTCGACTTGGCGTCTGTCGCAATACCGACTGGCGGCTAGGTATGAATAAGAGCCTCGTGCGCCAAGGTAGGCGACACAATACTGCTGTTGCTGAGTTTCAGGATTCGCACGGCCATGAAGATAAGCTTGTTGATTAAGCACTGAGTCTTCAATAATGCTCTGGTATAACGAAATGACATAGTGGGCATCCAACCCCTGCTCTCTGCCTTGTTTGACGAGGCGAGCGAGCAGTTCTTTTTCGCGGGTAGTATCTCGTATCGGCCTTACATCCACTTCTTTACTGCGAGCAACATCTAAACTTAACTCTCGGCGTTTTGCCAATAAAGCCAAAAGGTCATTGTCGAGAGTCGTGATTTGCTCTCGAGTGTGGTTTAAAGGTTGTGGTTTGCTCATTTGGGCCTCTACATCTTATTTAGCGCGCTTAGAATTAAAAAAGCCTCCCGTTTGGGAGGCTTTGGAATTTTCACTTTCGTTTTCACACCGAAATTCCGCCTCCGAGGGTGGGGGGCATAAAAAAGAAAGTAAAAAAAGCAGTTTGGATTTTTTTCATAGAATTAAACTAAAGCGGAGTCGGTTTTCTGTCAATCAAAACTTAGTCAATTTGAAAGTTTTGTAATAAAAAGCGCACTCGAGGTGCGCTTTTGGACAAAAATTAATAATAATATCAAGCTGCGTATTCCTCCTCATTGCTGTAGTCAAAGCCGTCATCGATCGCATCATCTTCTCTTTTAAGTGTGGCGTGACGTTGGCTTTCTGGTTTATGTGTTAGGCGATTGAGCTGTTTCTCCAGCTTTTGTCCCATTGCAGTGATTGCTGCGTATAGGTCTTCATGTTTCGCCTGGGCAAATAACTTGGCATTTGGAATGCCGACGGTAGCTTCAATCTTAAAACCTTGTTTCTCCTGTATTATGATGACGTGTGGATTAATAAGCTGCACATCATGTCGTGCTAATTTCTCTAGTCTTGCTTCAATACGTTCGCGGATAGATTCAGTAACTTCGAAGTGCTTGCTAGTAATCTTTATCATATTTCGAACCTTTTGTTGTTTCCTTGAATTCAGACTAACAATCTGGCTAATGAAAGTCGTGATCTAAATCACGTTTTATAGGCTCTCCGAATCTGTTCGCTTTTTATTTGATCACATAGATAAATATAGTCAATAACTGCCAAAATTTCCTTGAAAATGCCGAAAAACAAGTTCATATTTGAATGGATAAGGGGGGACTGAATAGACCCTTTTGCAAAAATCTTAGCGTTAATAACCCCATAGCTCTATCCACATTCCCAATATATAATGCTCACAAAAGACCAATTAATTAGTGAGAGTTATCATTCATGGCGCAAAACATTGTCAAAGTAAAAATATGGGACATTCCAACACGACTCTTTCATTGGGGAATGTTGTGTTTGCTTGGCGGTTTATGGTGGACGGCGGACTCGGGAGAAATGGAGTGGCATCAACTTCTGGCTTACAGCTTAATGATCCTGCTTGGAATGCGATTACTCTGGGGATTTATCGGTAGTGATACTGCCAAGTTTAGCCATTTTGTACACTCTCCTAAAACAGTCTTTAACTATTTGAAGAAAACTAAGCAGCATGGCATATCAGCTTCAATAGGGCATAACCCCATCGGCGGCTATATGGTTGTGGCGCTAATATCTCTAATGTGTCTTCAATTGTTTACTGGATTGTTTGCGACGGATGAAATCTTTACAGAGGGTCCTCTGTATTCAACGGTGAGTGGTGATACTAGCTTATGGCTGACGTGGTTACATAAGAAGAATTTTGATTTGATATTAGTCTTGGCTGCTATTCATGTGTTGGCTGTCGGGGTGCATATGTTGAAAGGTGACAAGATCCTTGCTGCGATGTTTAGTGGCTATAAGCGTTTACCAGGGGAGCAAGAGCAGACATTAGCGTTTGCTTCAGTGCTCAAGGCATTTGCTATCGTAATGGTCATTGGCGCGCTAGTGGTTAACTATTTGATGTTACCAATTATCCAGATGCTGTAAGCGTCACTGATGGACGAAAGCTTGATGTAGAATAAAAGAGCCAGCGGCTATTAGCGCTGGCTCATTGTTAACTAGTCTTTTTTGTAAACGTCATGACAACCTTTACAGCTTTTCCCTGTATTCATAAAGGCTTTCTTTATCTCCTGCTTATCGCCTTTCTGTGCGACTAAAGCGAGCACTGCAGCATTTTCTTGGAACGTCTTCATCTTGGCATCAAAATCTGTTTTGTCGCTCCAGATTTTTGCTAGGGCTTCAGTTTCACCTTTATCAGAACCGCTAATGAAGCCTTCAAGAGGCAACATAGAAAGTGCAGCAACATTAGTTGCACGCGTTGCAAAAACGCTCGCGTCGTAATCTTTCTTGCCCTTTAGCATTGCGCCCATGTCACCAAAGTTATAGGCAATCATCCCAAAAGCAGATTGACGATAGTGAATAGCATCGTCAGCGTCTTCAAAATTATTAGCTTGCACGCTGGTTGCGATAGTAGCAGTCGCAGCTAGTGCGATTAGACTCATCTTTAATGATTTTTTCATGGTTATTCTCACGTTTTTATTATGTTATGCGACTAGATTCACGCTATTGTACCTATTTTTGGCTAGTGGACTCCATTCGTTTTTTGCCAAAATTACGCTTAGTTACAAATCAATTGATTTAACAGTGCTGTTTGCTCGTATCAAAGTACGTGACTGGGAATGGTTTCCTGATAGACTGACTGTAATGACGCACTAGTACACCATTGAGGCTGAAATGCGAGCAGAGTGGGATTTAGTTTTAGATAAAGTGATGGCTCAAAATGAACATAGCGCTTTAGTGACGTTATTTGAATTATTATTAACTGAAGAGGAACGCAGTGCCGTGGCAGGCCGATTAAAGGTTTTTCAAACTTTATTACGTAAAGAGATGAGCCAACGACAAATTGCACAAGAGTATCAAATTAGTATCGCGACAATAACGCGCTGCTCAAATTATCTAAAGCATATGTCAGCAGAGCAACGAGAGCAGATAAAGCTGCTAACGTTATAGCGTCTATATGCCGTAGGATTCATGTATCTTGCGTTTACCATAACCTATCCACTCACAATCGCCCCGGCTGCAAAGGATTATCCTGAATACGGGAACGACTTTTGTGTTTTGTTGGTATATACGTTAATGAAGCACAATGATGGGACATGTTGATATCGATAGCAGGCTCGGAAGCCTTTCATATCATATTTTTAAACGCCATATATCGATAGGCTGATTTAGTGCATAAAAAAACGCGTTTCATTTTAGTGAATGAAACGCGTTTTATATGTCTAAAGAGCTAGCTTGATTTAGTGTTTACAACCACAGCCACCGTTGCCATCGCAACCTTCTTTTGCTTCTTTAGTTTCATCGTCACTGCAGCATCCGCCTTCATGGCTGTGCTCATGATCACCGCCACCACAGCATCCACCTTCATGTGAATGTTCGCCACCGCCACAGCTTCCGCCTGCATGGATATGGCCGTGAGCAATCTCTTCTTCTGTTGCAGCACGAACTTCAAGCACTTCAACATTAAAGCTCAGTGTTTGACCCGCTAGTGGGTGATTACCGTCAACAATAACAACGTCATCTTTCACTTCAGTCACTTGAACAGGACGTTGTCCCATTTCAGTTTCAGCAATAAATCGCATACCAGGAACGATATCTTCGATATCGCCAAAAGATGCTATTGGCACTTCTTGGCACAAGCCATCATGATATGCGCCATAAGCTTGCTCAGCATCAACGGTGACGTCAAGAACGTTACCTTGCTCTTTACCTTCAAGAGCTGCTTCAAGGCCTGGGATCATATTTTCTGCGCCGTGCAAATACAGCATCGGCTTGCCTTCAAAAGAGCTTTCAACAAGCTGACCTTTTGCATCTGATAATCGGTAATGGATGCTTACAGCACATTTTTCGGTGATTTTCATATTGGCTCCAATCGGTAATTTGCGCGCATTCTAGCTTGCTTTTTATCAATTTGCGACAGGTTGGATTCACTTATGTTACCTACACCACATCTTTATTTGAGCTGAGATAAATTCAACAAAGCTGACTTGGTTTTACTTATAGCCAAACATCATAAGTAGTGCATTTTTATTTGGTTTGTCGTTATAGCCAAGTTTAAATGTCTAAACGCAGGTGTAAATTGTAAAGTTAGCCGTTGGGGTATACTGGCTAGTCAATCTGTTTTTTGTCACTTTATCATCATGGCAAGAGACTGATCTTAAAAATTAATTGTTTATTAACAGCTGGTTATTGATATGTTTTACTTTTCTTTACGTAAGCGGAACCTTTGGTGGTCGTCGCATTTACAGATAGGTCTTCTCCTAAACCATGATTTATACCGCTTTTTGGCTGATTATTTAAGATGATGGTTATTAATGACAATAAACCCAATTTAGGGGTTGACACATCTTGGTTAAAAAGCAATTCTGTTAGCACACAAATTAATCCAATTGGATGAAACCTAATTTATATGTTTAGCCACGTTTTAATGATCACCACGATTATTACAACCACCACGATTACCATCGTGGGGGCGGGCTAAGCACAATCTGATATAAGTTAAATATCAAGCCCGCTCCCCACAAAGGAGCGGGCTTTTTTGTTTCTTTAGTGGCGCGGCACAAGGAGTTTTCGATGAAAGTAATGAAATTTGGTGGTACCTCGCTTGCAAATTGGCAGCGATTTAGAGCAGCGGCAGATATTGTTATCCAGTCGGCAAAGACAGAAAGCACTGCTGTTGTACTGTCCGCACCCGCAACGGTCACCAATGGCTTAATTGAAATGGTTGAGGTTGCTGTTAATGGTGGTGACTATAAAGCCGTTTTAGCCAAAGTAGAGCAAGTGTTTAATGCTTTGTACGGTGACGCTGCTAGCACACTAACAGATGAACAAAATCAAAGACTCGGTGAACGTTTGCTGCAGCAGATGAAGTTTTGGGGCGATAAGCTGGCCGGAATGAGTTTGCTTAATGAGTGCCCAGAGAGTGTCGAAGCGGCGGTGTTAGTGGGGGGAGAAAAATTGTCTTCAGCTTTGATGGTTGAGGTGATGAAAGCTGCTGACTACCCATCGGCACTATTGGACCCTGAATCATTGCTGGTGGGTTATGGCCCACGTTTAGAGTCAGCTGTTGATATTGAAGCGAGTAAGCTACGCTTTAGCGCATTAAACTTAAGTGATGCTCATGTTTGGGTGATGCCTGGTTTTACCGCAGGAGACAGTGAAGGAAAAATTGTTACATTAGGGCGCAATGGCTCCGACTATTCTGCGGCGGTGCTCTCAGCTTGCTTACAAGCGAGTTGCTGCGAGATCTGGACTGATGTTGATGGCGTTTATAATACCGACCCACGTGTGGTTGCTGACGCTAAACTGCTACCTCAAATGAGTTATCAAGAGGCTATGGAAGTTTCTTACTTTGGTGCAAAGGTGCTGCACCCAAAGACTGTGGCTCCTATCGCGCAGTACCATATTCCTTGTTATATCCGTAATACGCTCAACCCTAAAGCTGTCGGGACGCTAGTGTCCAACGCACCTGATGAAACAGGGCTGAATGTTAAAGCGATCTCCAATCTTGATGATCAAACGATGTTTGATGTTTCGGGGCCAGGAATGAAAGGCATGGTGGGCATGGCCAGTCGTACATTAGGCGCAATATCACGCTCGGGTGTTTCCGTTTCACTGATTACGCAAAGCTCGTCTGAATACAGTATTAGTTTCTGTGTTTCCACCGAAGACGCTGCCAAAGCCAAACATGCGCTGGAGCAAGAGTTTGAGCTCGAACTTAAAAGTGATCTGTTAGAGCCGATAGAGATGCGCCATCAGTTGGCGATAGTGTCACTGATTGGTGATGGCATGCGCACCCATAAAGGTGTCGCGGCAAAGTTTTTCCAAGCCCTCGCACAAGCAACCGTTAATATTGTCGCCATTGCCCAGGGATCTTCAGAGCGTTCAATCTCAGCCGTTATTGAGCAGCGAAAAACCAAACATGCTATTTCGGCATGCCACCAATCTTTCTTTGATGTTCAGCACTATCTTGATGTTTTCCTTGTGGGCTGCGGCAATGTTGGCGCGGGGCTACTTGAACAGATAAAACAGCAGCGCCAAATGCTTAAAGAGCAGCATATCGCCGTACGGGTTTGCGGTATTGCGAATTCAAAGCAGATGTTATTGGATGCTAAAGGCATCGATTTATCGAGCTGGCAAGAGCTGTTAGCAGAGTCAAATCAAGCCGCGAGTATCGATGAGATGCTGGTATGGGCTAAAGAGCAGCAGTTACTTAACCCTGTGCTCGTTGACTGTACTTCAAGTGAGTTTGTGTCTGATCAGTATTTAGCGGTGATGAATTCAGGCTTACACGTGGTAACGCCAAATAAAAAGGCCAATACTCGTGACATGGATTACTACAAGGCATTGCGTCAAACAGCGCTAAAACAGCGTCGTCAGTTCTTGTATGAAACCACTGTCGGAGCCGGCCTACCTGTTATTGATAATCTTAAAAAACTGTTATTCGCGGGTGATAAGTTGCTGCGTTTTAACGGTGTATTGTCTGGCAGTCTTTCGTACATTTTTGGCATGTTAGATGAGGGGATGACTCTGTCTCAAGCCACCAGTATTGCAAGAGAAAAGTGTTTCACTGAGCCGGATCCACGTGAGGACTTAAGCGGTATGGATGTTGCTCGTAAAGTGCTTATTTTAGCCAGAGAAGTCGGTATGGAGCTTGAGCTGTCTGACATCAATGTAGAGTCTGTATTGCCAGAGTCATTTGATGCATCGGGTGACGTTGAAGCGTTTATGGCAAATTTACCCTCAGCAGATGAAGCAATAGCACAACGTGTTGAAGCGGCAAGGGCTGAAGGTAGAGTACTGCGGTACGTCGGTCAAATTGATGACCAAGGCTGTAAAGTTAAGATTGCAGAGGTGAATGCAAACGATCCGCTATACAGTGTTAAAGGTGGAGAAAACGCATTAGCATTTTATAGCCTCTACTATCAGCCCATTCCATTCGTGCTTAGGGGTTATGGCGCCGGAACGGACGTGACAGCAGCTGGAGCGTTCGCTGATATTTTAAGAACCCTTAACTGGACTCGTGAGGTTGGAATATGAGCGTAACCATTTATGCGCCCGCTTCAATGGGCAATGTGGGTGTGGGTTTTGACTTGCTCGGTGGGGCATTAGCCCCAATAGATGGTGGTTTACTTGGCGATAAAGTGACTGTTGAAGCGGCTGAGCAAGGATTAACATTGAGCGTAATAGGGCATTGGGCCAACAAGCTACCCGCTAATCAGAGCGAGAATATTGTTTATCAGTGTGCAACGTTTTTCCTTGAACATTTAGGCAAAGATGTTGGGCTTAAGCTCACGCTAGAGAAGAACTTACCCGTTGGCAGTGGTTTAGGTTCGAGTGCCAGTTCCGTTGTGGCAGCACTAGTGGCACTGAATGAATATTTTGATAATCCTTTTTCTGAGCAGGAAGTGCTTCGACTGATGGGAGATTTTGAAGGCAAAATTAGTGGTTCGGTACATTACGACAATGTCGCGCCATGTTTTCTTGGCGGTATGCAATTAATGCTTGATACGCCGCAGGTTATTTGTGAGCCGATACCAACGTTTAAACAGTGGTATTGGGTGGTCGCCTATCCAGGGATCTCGTTATCGACGGCACGAATGCGCCAGTTGATGCCAGAGCAGTATTCGAAGCAAACCACAATTGATTTTGGTCGTTACCTCAGTGCTTTTGTGCACGCTTGCTATAAGCAAGACGACGCACTTGCTATCTCGGTACTAAAAGATGTACTTGCTGAGCCTTATCGGGCAGCAGAGATCCCTAACTACCAACACGCCAAGTCTGCTCTTGCCGAGATAGGTATGCTAACAACGGGGATATCTGGCAGTGGGCCTACATTGTTCACCATTACTGATGATATAGAAACAGCAAGAGTTGCTAAGCAGTGGCTAGATGAACATTATATTGATCAAGCATTAGGCTTTTCACATATTTGCCAAATTGATGATTTAGGGGCTCGTCGAGCCTAAGTTGCAAAGCACGAAAGTGAAATGAATAACGTGTAATAAAACGTGTAATAAAAACTATCAATACAGCATTGAGAATCAAAGGACGTCGTCATGGAATTGTATAATCTGAAGCACCCATCCCAGGTGGTAAGCTTTACCCAAGCGGTTAAATTAGGGCTTGGAAAAGACCGTGGGCTTTTCTTTCCAAAAAATATTCCTACATTAGATGATATCGATGGCTTACTGGCACTGCCGTTTGTGGAGCGCAGTAAAAAGGTCATCGGTGCTTGGCTAGCTGAAGAATTGGGGCAAGATACCGTTGACCGTTTAGTTGAGCGAGCCTTTAATTTTGAGCTGCCGTTGGTACAAGCAGACAAGGACTTGTATAGCTTAGAGTTATTCCATGGTCCGACGTTGGCCTTTAAAGATTTTGGCGCACGCTTTATGGCGCAGTGCTTAAATGCGTTGGCAAAAGACGAAAAAATCAATATTTTAACCGCGACTTCTGGCGATACTGGCGCTGCGGTAGCGGATGCATTTTACGGGCTGGATAATATCAATGTCGTCGTGCTCTATCCTAAAGGTAAAATCAGTGTACTGCAGGAAAAAATGTTTACGACGCTAGGTGACAATATTCACACTGTGGCTGTCAGTGCTGATTTTGATGCATGCCAAACCTTGGTTAAACAATCATTTGAAGACAGCGATATTCGTGATGGCTTACACCTAAACTCTGCTAACTCAATTAATATCAGCCGCTTATTGGCTCAGATTTGTTACTACTTTGAAGCCGTCGCGCAGTTTAAGAAAACGAATAACTCAGATCCTGTTATAGCAGTGCCAAGCGGTAATTTTGGTAATCTGACAGCAGGTCTATTTGCTAAAGCGATGGGATTGCCGATTAAGCGCTTTATTGCCGCAACCAATAGCAATGATACCGTGCCACGTTATCTCGACAAGGGAGAATGGTCCCCGCAGCTGACCGTTGCGACTATGTCGAATGCGATGGATGTCGCCGAGCCAAGCAACTGGCCTCGAGTTGAAGCCATTGTTAAGGCGATGAACTGGTCATTAGCCGATATTAAAGGTATTGGCGTGTCAGAGGCGGATACCGCCGATTCTGTCAAAGGGCTTCATGCCGTGGGTTATTTATCTGAGCCACATGCTGGTATTGCGGCGTTTGCTTTAAAGCAAACGATGGCGACAGGTGAAAAAGGTATCTTCCTAGGGACTGCCCACCCCGCAAAATTTAACGAAGTGGTTGAGCAGATCTTGGACATTGAGCTGCCTCTGCCGCCCGCACTTGCGAACGTGGTACCTAAAACCATTTTGTCAGCCAATTTGCCAGCAGACTTTGACGCATTAAAGCGGCACTTATTTAGTATTTTAGTTAAATAGCCGGAATTATAACGACTCACCATTAAAAAGAGCAGCTGTTATAGCTTCTCTTTTTTTGTGGTGAAAGTGTAGGTTATGTGCTTTTTTATCGACTTTGGAGTGGGGTTGCTGCTGCAATGTCATTGAGCTTGGTTGTAGCTGTTAACAAATGGGGCGGAATGTATTAGTTAGATCTACTTTAGCGTGACTTAGATCCCATTGTTTACTCAAGATATTTTATATTGTGCGGCGCAGTTTTTATAAAAGGTGTCGTATCAGTGTTACGTTTTGTCGTCAGTGTATTGTTACTCAGTTTGTTAAGTGGTTGTGCCAGTGAAGAATTTCAGCTGTACCACAGGATAAATGAAGCATACGATTTTGAAGTCACCCACTGTGATAGTTTTGCAATGGTTAGAGGCATAGGACACGGAGAAAATGCTCTCGAAGATGCCAAACTAAGTGCTATAAAGCAGGGTGAAGAGCTCGAAGGAACACACATCGTCTGGTTACAAATCGACTTAGGCGAGCCAACTAAAGTGGTCGCGGTTATCTATAAGTGCCTAATGTAATCATCTGTATTAGCCTTGTATTCAGGGTGCTTTAGCTAAACTGCGTAGCCAATTAATCTCTTCAGGCCACAGCTCTGCACTGGTTGTTTCTAGAATGAGCGGAATGCCCTTAACTGCTTCAAGTGTCATTAGCGTCGCAAACGCTTCTGCCCCTATTTCCCCCTTACCCAGAGATTCATGACGATCAACGCGGCTGTTAAGCCCTGTTTTACTGTCGTTTAAATGCATGGCTTTGAGATATTGATTACCAACGATTTTATCAAATTCATCGAAAACGGCCTTGCAGCTTATTTGACTGCGAATATCATATCCTGCGGCAAACATATGGCAGGTATCGATACAAACTCCGACGCGTGACTTATCTTCAACGCCGTCAATTATCTGCGCGAGTTGCTCAAAACTATGACCGAGATTTGAGCCTTGACCTGCGGTATTTTCGATCACGGCAGTTACCTTACTTGAACGCGCCAGTGCACAGTTTATCGACTCGCTTATTCGCGTTAGGCATTTATCGGTGTCAATTTGTCTTAGGTGGCTACCGGGGTGAAAATTAAGCAGGGTTAAACCTATTTGTTCACATCGGGCAATTTCATCATAAAAAGCTTCACGTGACTTGGTGAGTAGCTCGTCATCTGGGTGCCCCAAGTTAATCAGATAGCTGTCATGGGGTAAAATAGCATCCATTGAAATGTTAGCTTTGTGACAGTTTTCTTTAAATAGCACTATTTGCTTTTCATCTAGCGCCTTGCTTGCCCAGCGGCGCTGATTTTTAGTAAACAACGCAAAAGCGTTAGCGCCGATAGCAGCAGCATTTATGGGGGCATTTGCTATGCCGCCAGAAGCACTAACATGTGCGCCTATAAAGTAGTTCGGTTGCATTGTTTCTTCCTGTATTTTTTGTTGATTAATTCAGCTGACGACCTGACAACATTAGTTTCAACGGTAATAGTTTCTATATTGGGTAAATAAGTGGTTGTAAATTAGTCTGATTTTGTTGATCTCTGTCACGATGATACACAATCGCTTTTTGTTATAGTTGGCCGTTATTCGTACTGTTTACTAATATTGTATCTAGTGGGGCGAATTTGGGTGGAGAAAACTATGCTAGCCAGACTGATGCACGATCACAAGCATATTGGTATTTTGCTTAAGATTTTAAAGACAAAACACATTAAGCTAGCGGCAGGTGAGGGGATTAACTATAACTTAGTCCGCGATATTGTTGAATATATGCAAAGCTATGCTGAGCACAGCCATCACCCATTAGAGGAGGTGATCTCAGAGTTTTATTGGAACAAGCTAGGCAGAGCCCATATTAATGAAACATTAACTGCAGAGCATAGAAAGTTGGTTGATTCGTCGGCATCTTTAATGGCGACACTCAATTTAATTCTAAGTGATGTGGTGGTGTCTAAAGAGCAGCTCGTCAGCGACTTAGAAGGTTACGTTGAACTGCAGCTGTCGCATATGGAGTTTGAGGAGTCGACGGTGTTTCCAAAATGGTCTGCTGTGATTACCGAAGAGGACTGGAACACGGTGGTGAAGATGTGTGATGCAAGGCTGATTGATGATCCGTTATTTAGCGAAAGTGACAATGTGCTGTTTGAGGAACTAAAAGAGTATATTGAAACAGCCGATTAACGATGTCGCTAGGATCAAAAAGAGCGCTATATGCGCTCTTTTTAGTTTACTTGTTTACATTAGGAGGCTGTCTAATTCACCGTCAAAGCCGTTGTCCATATCTTGCAGCTCTTTAAGCAAACGATATTTTTCTTTTAGCGCTTCAATTTCACGCCACTTACGCTTTTTATTGGAGCTTTTTGAGCGGCTTGTCGGCTTCTCAACGATACTATCTAGCGCACTACCATAATCAAGTCTATTCATGGCAACCTCCTATTGTTTATTTTCTCTTCAAATAAATAGCATGTTTTTCAAGCATAGTGCAACATAAATGTTTCATTTATGTTAACTGAGAGTGAAGTTTTAATGTTGGTTGAAATGATATATGGCTGATAAACATGAATCAAATTCATATTTTTTGGTGTAGCTAGCTGTGAGAACCAAAAAAGCCAGTCGAAACTGGCTTTTTAAAGGAATGGTAATCGAGTACCGTTTGCTTATATTTTGTGCTGTTTGAATATATTAATTAACGCATTGCTCGATGTATCTAAATCGGTGGCGGCGGTATTGACGGTTAGCCTGTCGAGAACATCGTTCCCCAATTGCTTACCTAGCTCAACTCCCCATTGATCAAAAGAGTTAATCTGCCATATCGCACCCTGAACAAAGGTTCTGTGCTCATATAGCGCAATAAGGGCGCCTAATGTCGAAGGTGTTAGCTTATCCATTAACAAGGTATTGCTTGGCTTATTACCTGGCATCACTTTATGCTGAGCAATAAGTTGCTTGTCACTGTCTGACAGTGAACTACCGCTAAGTTCAGCTAATGCTTCATCAAAGGTTCTGCCTTGCATTAATGCTTGGGTTTGCCCAAAACAGTTAGAGGCAAGTTGCACATGATGCTCACCGATAGGATTATGACTGTTAAGCGGCATAATGAAATCGGCAGGGATAAGTGCGGTACCTTGATGTAAAAGCTGGTGGTAAGCATGTTGTCCATTGGTCCCTTCACCGCCCCAAATTACAGGTCCAGTACTGTAGTCCACATCAGTACCGTTGAGCGTGACGGACTTGCCGTTACTCTCCATATCAAGCTGCTGGAAGTAAGCGGGTAACCCACGCAAATAGTGGTCATAGGTGAGCACAACATGAGATTGAGCATTAAAGAAGTTGCCGTACCATAAGGAGAATAGCCCCATTATGACGGGCATATTGTCTTCTAACGGTGTTTGCATAAAATGGTTGTCCATCTCATGTGCACCGGCTAATAATTCACGGAAGTGGTCCATTCCGACTAATAGCGCGATAGGTAATCCAATCGCTGACCAAAGTGAGTAACGTCCGCCAACCCAATCCCACATTGGGAAGATATTACTTGCATCAATCCCAAACTCTGTGGCTTTAGCAACATTAGAGCTAACAGCAACAAAGTGTTTAGCGACATCCGCTTGCGTTGCCCCTTGGGTCAAAAACCATTCTTTTGCACTGAGGGTGTTGGTCAACGTCTCTTGAGTGCTAAAAGACTTAGATGACATAACAAACAGCGTTGTCTGAGGATCGAGTCCCTTGAGCTTTTCTGTAATTGAGGTGCCATCAACATTAGCAACAAAATGACAATTTAACTGACCTGTCCAATAAGGACGTAGTGCTTGGGAAATTATCTTAGGACCTAAAAATGACCCACCAATTCCAATACTCACAACATCAGTAATAGTCTTGCCGGTGTAGCCTTTCCATTCACCAGTCGTTACCGAGCGAACAAAGCTTTCCATTTTGTCTAAGGTTTGCTGAACCTCTGCCACAATATTGACACCGTCAACATGAATAACCTTATCTTTTGGCGCTCGCAGAGCGGTATGAAGCACCGCTCGTTGCTCGGTATTATTAATGATGTTGCCAGCAAACATTGCTTTGATTTTTTCTTCAAGCTTAGATTCTTTTGCCAATGCAAACAGCAGTGACAGAGTTTCTGTTGAAGCTCTATTTTTAGAGTAATCTAAAAGCAGTCCACATGCCTTGGTCGACATATCGTCAAATCGCTGTGGTTGTTGCTGGAACAGCTCTCGCATATGCGGCACTGTTGTACTGTGTTTTGCTAGCGCTTGCCAACTAGCAAGCTGAGTCAGTTCGGTCATTTTAGTAGTCCTACTTCATTAAGACGTTAGTTCTGCTTTTAGCATGACTTCGAGTTTACCTTGGTCAATCGCAAAGTTACGGATCCCTTCAGCTAGCTTCTCTACAGCCATTGGCTCTTCATTAAACTCCCAGCGGAATTGTGCTTCAGACATTGCTGGCTCTGCTGCAACCATTTCTGTTGCTGGAAGTAGTTTTTGAACAATCGGTGTATTGCTATTAGATAACTCTTCTAATAATGCAGGGCCAATGGTTAATCTATCACAGCCTGCTAGCTCAATGATTTCACCAGTGTTACGGAAGCTTGCACCCATAACGACGGTATTAAAACCATGACGTTTGTAGTAGTTGTAAATGTTAGTGACAGAAACAACACCCGGATCTTCACTTGCTGAATACTCAAGCCCGGTATCTTTTTTGTACCAATCTAGAATGCGGCCAACAAAGGGCGAAATGAGGTAAACACCCGCTTCAGCACATGCACGCGCTTGAGCAAAGCAAAAAAGTAGCGTTAGATTACAGTTGATGCCTTCTTGTTCGAGTTCTTTCGCTGCGCAAATACCTTCCCATGTAGAAGCTAACTTAATCAAAATACGTGATTTATCAATACCTGCTTCTTGATAAAGTTTGATGAGTTTATGGGCTTTTGCGATTGAGGCTGTTTTGTCAAAAGAGAGACGAGCGTCAACTTCTGTTGAAATACGGCCCGGAACAATTTTTAGGATCTCTAGACCGATATTGACGGCTAGTTTGTCACCGGCATCTTCAATCTGTTGCGCAACATCATTGCTTTGGCTTTTAGCCCAAGCAATAGCATTTTCAATTAGGCTACTATATTCAGGAATTTGCGATGCTTTTAGGATTAAAGATGGGTTTGTAGTGGCATCTTCTGGCTGGTAACGTTTTATGGCTTCAATATCACCAGTATCCGCAACTATGGTTGTGATGGGTTTAAGTTGTTCTAAAGTGTTGGCCATGTGAATTACATCCTTCTCAATGAGCAGCATAAGTTTGATGGTTAATTAGCAGGTATTAAAAGCCATTTTTATGATCATTCCAACTAAATATGAAAAAAAATTACAGAAAAGTTGTAAAAAATCAGTAAATGCGCTTTTTTTGGTAATATAACAACTAATTCTAGCGTCTAATTCTTGCTGTTTTATTAAACATTAGCTTTAGACGTGGGTAATAGGCATAAATATTAAGACATCGCCTTAAGCATTTATAGGCCAGTATAGTGACTGCCAGTGGCATTTTAACAAAAAAATGCTCACAACAGTGATGGTTGTGAGCAAAGTTCGGTAACTTACTTAATCGCTAACATTAAGTTGTTACATCATGATGATATCGACTTATTTCAGCACTGGAACTTTTTCGGTACCTGTAACATGCGCGTCAATACGGCGGTTAGCTTGATTGGCTTCTACAGAGCTGCCTTCAATTAAAGGTCGAGTAATGCCATAACCTTTAGATGACACTTTACCGGGGGCAACACCATACTCGTTGATTAACACGTCAGCGACGGCAATCGCCCGGCGTTCAGACAAGTCCATATTGTAGTCTGCCTTCCCCATATTCGAAGCGTGACCAGCAATGGTAACCTCGGCATTTGGATGCTTACTCATATACTCGGCTAAATCTTTAATATCCCCGTAAGACGCTTCTTTCACGGTCGCTGAATTATTATCGAATTTAGCTTCAATTTCGAATTTGTCTTCAGCTTCTTGGTAGATTGTACATCCGTTAGCATCAACCTTATGAGTTGATGGTGTATCGGGGCACTGATCCATATCGTCATTTACACCGTCGTTATCTGAGTCGGCAATGATAACGGCTGCTACTGGAGCGATAGGTTTTGTTTTGCTACCAAAGCGATAACTGAGTTCAAGTCCCCAGTAGTTACTTTCCATCTCCAGTGTTTTCCACTTATCTTCGTCAAGGTTTTCATAACGACGATATTTAGCTTGGACTTTTAAATTATCGGTAATGTTGTAACCAATACCCGCGCCAACGTATGGGGCGACGCCGCTATCACTATAATACTCGCTACCGTAGTTCTTATTGTTAGACATAAGGTAGTTAAGGGCGCCTGCTTCTGCTGATAAACTCCAGCGATTGGCAAAAGGCCAGAATGCTACGAGACCTAAATTCATCCCTTTAGCACCAACATCATTGAGTTTGTTTGAATAGTCGACCCATTCAGCACGGCCGAGATCGCGGTAACCCAACTCGACACCGAAGTAATCATTAAAAAGAAAACCTGCAAAAACATCCCATGCATACGGATCATCATCACCACAGGTTTTCATGGTTTTTTGATCGCAATTAGGCTCGTAGTTGTTAATACCGACACCGCCACCAACGTACCAGGGGCTCATGCCGTCTGCGGCGTTAGCGGCAAAAGGTAGCATTGAGGTTAGTAGAACTGCTTGTAGAGTTTTGTTCATCATTCATCATCCTTATGTTTTATTTATAAAACTCCTCCGTCTACTCATTCTTTAAGCAGTGCTAGCACTTATCACGGAGATCCTTTGGTTTTATAGCTAGCTGCCACTATTATCCGTCGCAAATGTAACATTTTCCACTTTATTGTTAATATAAATACTTAAGTTAATAGCAAAAAGGGCGTTCCCTTTAGGAAACGCCCTTTTATTTAGTCTAAAAACACTAAGCTGATTGGAGTCTTATCGAGTCCATACCCAGTTTTCAATACTAACAGGGTCAACGCCGTTAGCTTTGATATAGTTTCTGTGGTCAACCAAGCGTTGCAGCATATCAGTGGTAATAGCGATATGTTGGCTTTCATCAATAACGCTTTGCTGGAACAGCTTGTATGCCATGTCGATAACAAGGTGGTAGCGTGATGTACCGTTACGAACGCCCATGTCAAATGGAGTTGTCGTTGAACCTTCCTCTTCATAGCCTTTAATTCTAAAGCGATCACTGCCCTTATAATCGAATACCAGTTTCTTAATGGTATTCGGATATCCGTGGTAGTTAAAGACAACACCTTTGTCAGCCGTAAAGACTTCGTCCATTAACCAAGGCTTGCTTTGGAACTTTAAGCTACCCAAACCGCTGCTGGTTAGCTCTGTGACGCTGACGAAACGAATACGTACTCGAGGTAATAGCTCTCTGATAAGTACCAGTGCTGCCATTGCTTCTTGAGTGACGTAATCACCACAACCAACAAGTACCACATCTGGATTTTCGTCTGAAGCAAAATCCCATACCATGACACCGTCTTTAGCCTGACTGCGGGCTTCGTCTAGTGTTAGCCATTGTGGTAGGTCTTTCTTACCAGCAACGATGATGTTGAGCTTGTCACGATCGGCATAAGCACGTTCGGTATAAACCAAAGTACTGTTACCGTCAGCTGGCAAGTAAGCAGAGATGATCTTAGGATGCTTCTCTAACATTGCGCCCAAGAAAGAGGGGTTCTGATGCGAGTAGCCATTATGATCTTGACGCTCTAGCAGCGAAGACAATACTACGTTACATGCCGGCACTGGTTTACGGAAATGTACACCTTGGCTTGCATAAACGTATTTACAATATTGGTCAGCCATTGATGAAATAACTTGCGAGAACGCTTCATAGGTTGGGAACATCGCGTGACGACCCGTTACCGTATAACCGTGTAGCATACCGAAGAGTAAATTCTCTGATAACAGCTCAATGACACGACCGTCACGAGACATATCTTCGTCCCAGCTTTCGATAGGCCACTGCCATGCACGATCAGTTTCTTCAAATACTGCTTGCAGTTGGTTTGAATAGGTCTCATCGGGGCAGAAAATACGCAGGTTACGCTGATCTCGGTTAAGTTTGAATGCATCACGCATCCATTCACCCATCTTGAACATTGATAGTCCGCGTTGGCCACGAGGTGTTTCAGCGCCATAAGCGAGCTTTTCAAGATCTGGATTGGTTAAAGCGCGAACCACTTCACCACCGTAACTTAGGTGTTGACGACCACAAGCTAATGCTTTTGGTGGCATTAATGACAGAATATCTTTGTCAAAAATTAGCTCGCCTTGTTCGTTAATACTGTACAGCTCATCAAACTTGTAGCTGCCTAACCAAGTGTTAAGCGCGTCAAGATGACCTTTGTCGGTAGCACATTTGTTGACGATAACCTGGTGAGATTCACAGTTGCCAACAAGTTTTTTACCATTATATTCAGCAGTACCTGTCCAGCCTTTAGCGGTACGCATTAAAATAACAGGCCAGCGTGGTTTAACAACATCTTCGCCAGATCTTGCACGAGTTTGGATGTCATTAATCATCTTATATGACAAGTCCATTGCTGCTAGCATCTGTTCGTAAACGTCTTCCTCAAGCTGATCATCAACAATGATTGGGTGGTAACCAAGACCACGGAACTCAAGGTCTAGTTCTTCATGGTCCATTCTTCCCATACGGGTAGGGCCAGAAATTTTATAGCCATTAATATGAACAATAGGTAAAACAGCACCATTGTTCTTTGGTGATACAAGACGGTTTGCATACCAAGATGCCGCAAGAGGACCTGTTTCTGATTCACCATCACCAATGAGGCAAGCTGCAATCAGATCTGGATTATCAAGCACTGCGCCCCAAGCAACGGAGAGAGAATAACCAAGTTCGCCACCCTCAAGAATTTGTCCCGGTGCTTCTGGGTTTGCGTGAGAAGGGTAACCATATGCCGCAGAGAACTTTTGACAAATGTCCGTGATACCTTCCTCATTATAAGGAATAGTTTCAGGATAGAAGTGGCTTAATGAACCTTCCATAAACAGGTTAGCTTGTACTGCTGGAAAACCATGGCCTGGACCAACAAGGTAAACGAATGAACGATTGTGCTTGGCAATTAATCTATTAACGTTAGCATAGACAAAGTTAATACCAGGGCAAGTTCCCCAGTGACCAAGTAATCTTGGTTTTATGTCTGTGTGCGCTAAAGCACGTTTATGTAGTACGTTTTTCTTTAGGTAAATTTGTGATGTCGCTAGAAAGTTTGTTGCTCTAACAAATTTCTTTAAGGAAACGATCTCTTGTTGATGTGACATAAACAACCCCGTTTGGTAATCATAAAGTTAAACAAATTCTATATGACATACTATATTTGTAACTTTATTACAAAAATGTGCCCTGTATCGTATTTATAGAAAGTTTTTTGCACTAATTAATGTAGCAAAGTTAGATGTGTTTGCTATGTTAATTTGGTTAATTATAGTGGGTATGCTTGGCGTTTTGTGTGATTCGGTTGTCAGCTAAATGATGAAGTGTGACTTGTATCACTCAGGGTTAAACCAATGCTATGCTATTTTGCAGCGTGGAATGCGGCAGGCGTGATGGTAATTTAATCACGTATAGGATAATTCGAAAAGAAAATCTGTCGTTATTTAAATACTTAGGGAAGAAAAAGCACGATAGACAGAATCTAGCGATTGAGTCACTTGATTCTGTTTGTCATGGGGATAAAGAATAATTATGTTTGAACCGTTAATTAATGCAGTTGAATCTGCCGTCAATGCTGTCAATGGCCTACTGTGGGGAAGCTTACTAATTTATGTATTAGTGGCAGCGGGTGTGCTATTTACTTTTCGTCTAGGTTTTATTCAGTTCAGATTATTTGGCCATGGTGTCAAATTAGTGATTAAAGGCCGTGAAAAAGTAAATGGTATCTCCTCTTTTCAGGTTTTTTGTACATCGATGGCTGCAAGAGTAGGCACCGGTAACATGGCGGGAGTCGCCGTTGCGATAACTGTTGGTGGTGCGGGTGCGATTTTTTGGATGTGGCTGATTGCGCTGCTCGGTATGGCGACTGCATTTATTGAGTCAACATTAGCACAAGTTTATAAAGTAAAAGACGATGAAGGTCAGTACCGTGGTGGCCCTGCGTATTATATGGAGAAAGGCCTAGGTAAGAGATGGATGGGAACCTTGTTTTCTATTCTGCTTATTATCGCTTTCGGTTTTGCCTTCAATGCCGCACAAGCTAATACCATGACCGACGCGTTAAACAACGCATTCGGTTTGGATAAAACCATTGTTGGTTTAGTGATTGTGATGGCATCTGCATATATTATTTGCGGTGGCTTGAAAAAAGTCGCTCGCGCATCTGAATTGATTGTGCCGGTAATGGCTGTTGCTTATTTAGCGGTAGCAATTGCGGTATTGGTATTGAATATCGAGCAGGTTCCAGCAGCGCTAACACTGATTGTTAAGAGTGCCTTTGGTTGGGAAGAAGCCGCTGGTGGCGCGATGGGCGCGATGATGGCCGGTGTTGCACGTGGCTTGTTCTCTAACGAAGCGGGTATGGGAAGCGCGGCAAATATTGCAGCATCAGCTACACCAAACCCTAATCACCCAGCATCACAGGGTTTTGTGCAAATGATCGGTGTATTTGTCGATACCATCGTCATCTGTACTGCTTCTGCTGCCATTATTTTGTTATCAGGTGTGTTAGACAACCCTGGTGAGCACAAGGGGATTGGTCTATTGCAATTGGCACTAAGCAACGAGCTTGGTGGTTGGTCTGCTTACTTCATTGCATTCGCGATTATACTGTTTTGTTTCTCGTCAATTATTGCTAACTATAGCTATGCCGAAAACAACATTATGTTCCTGACTAAGAGTAAAAAGGTGCTGTATGTTTTCCGTGTCCTAGTATTGGCGATGGTGATGACAGGTTCAGTGGCCTCTTTGCAACTGGTGTGGAACTTTGCCGATGTCTCAATGGGGTTAATGGCGCTGGTAAATATTTCTGCGATAGTCATGCTTTCTAAAGTTGCCTTTGCGGTAGTGAAAGATTACGAACGTCAAATAAAAGCAGGTGTTTCTCCAACGTTTGATGCTAGCCAATTCCCTGAAATAAAGGGTATTGAAACGGGTGAATGGACTAATGATGAGCCTATTGCAAACAAATCTTAATATAGGATAAACCGCTCGGTGCGGTAAATTGAATTAACACAATCTAAAAAACCACGCTTGATAAGCGTGGTTTTTTTGTTTTTGATCAGTATGATTGTCTCAGTTTAAGAATATCTCTGTATAGGACATCATAATGTTAATCTTGGTTTCACCTGCAAAAACGTTAGATTTCGAAAACCCAGCGGGTACTGAACGTTATTCAATGCCGACGTTGTTGAGGCAAAGTGAACTGCTGATTGATGTCTGCCGTGGATTAACGCCGAGCGATATTGCATCGTTAATGAAGGTTAGCGACAAAATAGCAGGCTTAAATGTTGCTCGATTTGGGTGTTGGCAGCCTAATTTTACCCCGGAGAATGCTAAGCAAGCCATATTTGCTTTTCGCGGTGATGTTTATACCGGGCTTGATGCCGATACATTGTCTGAGGTGAGTCTTCAAAAAGCGCAGCAACAGTTGCGGATCCTATCGGGTCTTTATGGTCTGTTGAAACCACTGGATTTGATGCAAGCCTATCGATTAGAGATGGGAACTCGTTTGGGTAATAGCAGAGGCACTAACTTGTATCAGTTTTGGGGAGATATCATCACCGATGAGATCAACCAGACGACAGACGCCCAAAATGATGAGTTCATTATTAACTTAGCGTCAAATGAGTATTTTAAAGCCGTTAAGCATAAACAGTTAACAGCAACCCTTATAACTCCTGTTTTTAAAGATAAAAAGAATGGCCAATACAAGGTTATTAGCTTTTTTGCTAAAAAAGCCAGAGGTATGATGGTGCGTTACCTATTAGATAATAATGTCGATACGTTAGATGCACTGATAAAATTTGATAGCGCTGGCTATTATTACAGTGAAGCAGAATCAACGGTAAGTGCCCCGGTATTCTTGCGAGAAGAGCAGTAGTTGGCAGGAGTATATGGCCGATAAAAAAGCAGCCTCATGGCTGCTTTTTTGTTGGGTTAATCGCGGCTATTTGACGAAAATGGGGCGTAAAGTAATTTTTGACTGCGCCATTAAGTACGCGAACTGCGCATATGCGGCAACATTTTGCTGAAGCGCTGCGGGCTCAATTTTGTCTAAAGTATCGTTTGGAGTGTGATGATAGTCGAAGTAATCACTCCCATCTTGCCTTAATGAGGCTACAGGCACCCCTTGTGACGGTAACATAGAGACATCAGGGCCCCCTGATGCTCTGTTATTGCCTAAGACGACACCATTATTAGTCATAGGTGTCGTAAGGGCTAATAACTCGGTATAAGCAGTTTCACTGGCTCTGTAATCGATCTGATAGATCCTACCAGCACCAAAGTCAGACTCGGCGGCAATGTAATGCTTATCTAACTCGGCCTTATGGGCTTTAGCATAAGCTTTACCGCCGACTAAACCGAGTTCTTCAGCGGCATATAAAACGACTCTAATGGTCCGAGCGGGTTTTGTTGGTAAGTCTTGAATTAGCTTGCCCGCGGCAGTGACAATAGCCACACCAGCACCATCATCAATCGCGCCCGTACCTTCGTCCCAAGAATCTAAGTGAGCGCCAATAAGTACTATCTCGTCGGGCTTGCTAGAACCGGTGACTTCAGCAATGACATTGTATGAGGTGGCGAAACCTTGGTTTTGTGCCGTCAACATCAGGTTAATTGTGATATTTGCATCACGCTTAAGCATTGCATTAATAAGATCGGCATCAGGGTTAGACATGGCTGCAGCCGGAATTTTGGCAACGCCATCTTTATATTTCATCATGCCAGTATGTGCCATGCGGTCGTGATCCGTTCCAATAGAGCGGATCATAATGGCTAAAGCGCCTTTCTCTGCTGCTGCAATCGCGCCTTTTGAGCGTCCGCCGACACTTTTCCCATAACCCTTACCAGTAATATGGCGTTCGGTGATCTGGTCGATAAACACAATTTTACCTGCTACATCGTTACTTGAAGCGGTTTGCAATGCCGCTAAACTATCAAAACGAATGATATTAGCTTCAATCCCCTTTTCTGGTGTCGCAATACTGCCGCCTAGCGCGGTGATCACTAATGGTTGAGCAAACGGAGTGACAATCGATGCTTTAGCTTCGCCACGGTGCCATACCGGTACTTGTACTGGTTCTTTATAGACTTTATCAAAGCCAAGCGTCTTAAGTTTTGATTCAGCCCACTGCACCGCAATGAGGTCTTTTTCGCTACCGGCGAGTCGCGGCCCGACTTCGACGGTCAGTGATTCAACCAAATCGTAAGCAAGATCTGAGCTCAGTGCTTGTTGCTGAAGCTGCATTACAATGTGTTCGTCAGGGCTATTTATTTTGTTATTTTGACAACCAATTAAACTGGCCAAAAAGACCCCAGCCGTGAGTCTTAGATAGATGCTTTTCATGAGTTTCCTTTGTTTTTATTACACATGTCCCATTTTTGAAAACAATCTAGCAAAAAGTGTGCTTTATGTCCCGACTATATCTGCAGGGCAGCGCTATATTAGGCGGTCGGTTTGTTTTAGGAGAAATAGTTCGTAATGAATATGGAACTAATACAGCAACGAGCAGACCATGCCGTTGTGTTATTGAAGGCAATGGCGAATGAGCGCCGCCTATTTATCTTGTGCTATCTTCTTAACGAAGGGGAAATGTGCGTTGGCGAAATGAACAAGAAATTGGGATTAAGCCAATCTGCTCTTTCGCAGCACCTTGCGTGGTTACGTAAAGATAATTTGGTTGAAACGCGTAAAGAAGCTCAAACGGTATATTACTCGTTAAAGAGTGAAGAAGTTGCAGAGATCATTAAGCTACTTAATAATATTTATAGCGATAGCTTACAAACAGTAGCGTAATAGCACTAGGCTACAAGCGAGTGCTTATCTCATTTTCGCCGCTACAGTTTCAATCGTTGTTACAAATGGAGAGGCATGCCTCTCTATTTTTTTATCTAAAAATTGTGAATCCAGTCAATTAGAAGCACCGCTCCGGCATTGAACTCAAATTTCAGACATAAAAAAACCGGCCGAAGCCGGTTTTTACTTTTGCTTTAAACTAAAACTTAAGCAACAAGTGCTTTAATTTTAGTGTTTAAGCGTGACTTATAACGAGCAGCCTTATTCTTGTGAATAAGACCTTTAGTCGCCATACGGTCAACAAGTGGTTGTGCTGTTACGAAAGCGGCAGTAGCTGCTTCGTGGTCGCCTGCATTAATTGCAGTAATTACTTTTTTAACGTAGGTACGTAGCATTGAGCCACGGCTTGCGTTGTGCTGACGACGCTTCTCAGACTGAAGCGCGCGCTTCTTTGCAGACTTGCTATTAGCCAAGGTGCAACTCCTAAAACTGTGTTTGGTATTTTTGAGGTCGAGGAATATGCCCTATTTATGTCATTTTGTCAATGACAATAGTCAAATCAATTTGATTAACTCAAAATAATCTAACCAGCTTGGCTTTCTTCAACCTAACTCGTGTAATATAATGCGCAATTCTAGCAGGTATTGCTATGAGACAATAGGGGGAGCGCTAATTAGTGCGTGGTATCGCCCAATTTTTTTAGCTCTATACACATGGGGCAGGGGGCGTTTTGAGTAGAAAGCTATTTAGGTCAGGCATGATAGTCAGTGCTATGACACTAATTTCACGTGTTTTAGGGTTAGTGAGAGACGTTGTTATCGCTAATATTATGGGCGCAGGCAGTAGCGCCGATGTTTTTTTCTTTGCTAATAAAATTCCTAATTTTTTAAGGCGCCTGTTTGCTGAAGGTGCTTTTGCACAGGCATTCGTCCCCGTTTTAACCGAATATCAAGAAAAAAACAGCGATGAAGAGATAAGAGACCTACTGGGTAAGGTTGCTGGCACGCTCGGTGTGTTAGTTAGCGTTGTAACCTTAGTCGGCGTCATAGCTTCACCCGTGTTGGCAGCATTGTTCGGTGGTGGTTGGTTTCTTGCTTGGTTGAATGATGCTCCTGGCGGAGAAAAATTTGAACTAGCCGCGTTAATGTTGAAGATAACCTTTCCCTATTTATGGTTTATTACTTTTACAGCATTGGCGGGATCTATTTTAAATACTCGTGGGCGTTTTGCGGTTTCTGCTTTCACCCCGGTGTTCCTCAATATTGCCATTATTGCCGCGGCTCTGTTTTTAGTTCCCAATATTGAACAGCCTGAAATAGGATTAGCGTGGGGAGTTTTTTTTGGTGGCTTGATTCAATTTTTGTTTCAAATCCCTTTTCTTATCAGAGAAAAAGCGATTGTTAAACCAAGCTGGGGATGGCGTCACCCAGGGGTTACTAAGATTCGAACTTTAATGATCCCAGCACTTTTCGGGGTGTCGGTGTCACAAATTAACCTGTTATTTGATACGTTTATCGCTAGTTTTTTAATGACGGGTTCAATCAGTTGGTTGTATTACTCTGATCGATTACTTGAATTCCCATTAGGGCTGTTTGGTATCGCAATAGCGACGGTGATTTTACCGGCACTCTCTAAACGTCATGTTAATGCTGAGAGCGAAGGGTTTTCACAGACAATGGATTGGGGCGTTAAAGCGATTATTTTATTAGGTTTACCGGCCATGTGTGGCTTGATTATGCTTGCTAAGCCCATGCTCATGGTGCTGTTTATGCGCGGTGCGTTTACCTATGATGATGTTGAAATGGCGTCATACAGTTTGATGGCATACGGTAGTGGGCTACTGAGCTTTATGTTGATAAAAATCTTGGCACCGGGTTATTACTCTCGCCAAGATACTAAAACGCCAGTGCGTTACGGTATTATCGCCATGATAAGTAATATGGTGTTTAACCTCATTTTCGCCATCCCATTCGGCTATGTCGGTCTTGCTATTGCGACTTCTATGTCAGCGGCACTTAATGCTTGTCTGCTATACCGAGGGTTGCATAAAGCGAATGTATATCGGCTGAGTACCTCGACCATTATGTTTTCCGTTAAGACGCTGGTTGCGGCACTGATTATGTTAGCGGTTATTTACTATTTACAGCCATCCATCGCTGCTTGGTTAGATTTTTCGTTGTTAGATCGTGGAATGGAGCTTGCTAAATTGATTGTAATTGCTGCAACCTCGTACTTTATTTGCCTAGTTTGCTTCGGAATTCGCCCTTGGAAGATGAAAGCTGCAGTTTGAGGGCTGATTATAAAGACTAGCTGGTATATAATCCGCCCATTTACTCTCATGTGTCGTGTAGGATAATGGAATTAATCCGCGGTATTTATAATATTTTGCCAAAGCATCATGGTTGCGTATTAACAATAGGCAACTTCGATGGTGTTCATCGTGGCCATGCGGAAGTGATTAATCGGCTTGTAGAAAAAGCGCAACATTTGGGCTTACCTGCAGTCGTAATGACATTTGAACCGCAACCACAAGAGTTTTTTCGATGCGAAAATGCACCTGCTCGTTTGAGCTTGTTACGCGATAAGCTAATGTTACTCGATGAGTTAGCGATTGACCGGGTGTTATGTGTGAACTTTAATAAGAAGTTTGCTGATTTTAGCGCGGAAGATTTTATTGAACAATTATTAGTTAAAGCGCTCGGTATTAAGTACTTAGTGGTTGGCGATGACTTTTGCTTTGGTCGCCAGCGTCAGGGTGATTTTGACATGCTACGTAAAGCCGGTGAGAAATACGGTTTTGCGGTAGTGAGTACGCAAAGCTTTATTTTAGGTGACAAGCGCGTCAGTTCTACAGAGGTAAGGCAGCTACTCGCTAGCGGTAATATGGAACAAGCAAGACGTTTGCTTGGACATCCTTTTATCCTTAGTGGCAAGGTTGCGCATGGTCAAAAAATTGGGCGAACGATTGGTTTCCCCACGGCTAATATCGCGTTAAAACGCAACGTTACGCCTGTTAGAGGTGTTTTTGCTGTTAAGTTTTATTGGGATAATAGCGATATATATGAAGGCGTAGCAAACGTCGGTTTTAGACCAACAGTGAATGGTCAGGTATGTCAGTTAGAAGTCCACCTATTTGATTTTGACGGCGACCTTTATGGTAAAGCAGTTGAAGTTGAATTGGTGGCAAAGATTAGAGACGAGCAGCCATTTGGATCACTAGATGCGCTGAAAAAACAAATTAAAAATGATGCCGACAGAGCGAAAGCCCTGCTTGGCAGCGATGCAGGCTAATAGCTTAGCTAACAAAATGGTAAAGGGTCAATGAGCGACTATAAATCTACTTTGAATTTGCCGGAAACTGAGTTTCCGATGCGTGGTAACTTGGCTAATCGTGAGCCAGAGATGTTAAAATCCTGGACCGAGAAAGGACTGTATCAACAGATCCGTGAGAGCCGTAAAGAGAGCAAGCCGTTTATTTTGCATGATGGTCCTCCATATGCAAACGGTGATATCCATATTGGTCACTCAGTTAATAAAATTCTTAAAGATATTATTATCAAGTCAAAGACCATGTCTGGTTTTGATGCGCCATACATTCCTGGATGGGACTGTCATGGTCTACCTATTGAGCTCAAAGTAGAGCAAAAAGTCGGTAAGCCTGGCCACAAAGTTACGGCGGCAGAATTTCGTCAAAAATGCCGTGAATATGCGGCTAAGCAAGTTGATGGCCAACGTGATGACTTTATCCGTTTAGGTGTATTTGCTGATTGGCAAAACCCTTACTTAACTATGGATTTCGGCACTGAAGCAAACATCGTACGCTCACTATCAAAAGTGATTGAGAGCGGACACTTGCACAAAGGTGTTAAGCCTGTGCATTGGTGTACTGATTGTGGTTCTGCTCTGGCGGAAGCTGAAGTTGAATATGAAGACAAGATGTCTCCGGCAATCGATGTGGCTTTTTCAGTTGTCGATAAGGGCGCCTTGCTCACTAAGTTTGGTGTTACTGAATACCCACATAACATCTCGATGGTTATCTGGACGACAACGCCTTGGACTCTGCCTGCTAACCGCGCGTTGGCTGTTGCTGGCAATATCGAATACTCTTTGGTTGAGATGGTCAAAGAAGGCCAAACTCAAGCACTTGTATTAGCTGAAGACTTAGTTGAATCATGTGTTGAACGATTTGGTGCTGAGTCGCATAAAGTGCTGGCGAACGTACTGGGTTCTGAACTTGAGCTATTACGCTTTAATCACCCATTTTATGCTTTTGATGTGCCGGTTATCTTAGCGGATCACGTTACTGTTGATTCAGGTACGGGTATTGTTCATACCGCACCTGGCCATGGCCAAGACGATTTCATTGTTGGCCAAAAGTATGGTTTAGAAGTTGCTAATCCAGTGGGTGACAATGGTGTTTATAAAGCCGACACCGAGATTTTTGCAGGACAACACGTCTTCAAAGCGAACAAGAGCGTCGTCACGTTATTGGAAGAGAAGGGAGCACTGCTTAATCATATTGCGATTAATCATAGCTACCCACATTGCTGGCGTCATAAAACACCGATTATCTTCCGCGCGACTCCGCAGTGGTTTATCTCAATGGATCAAAAAGGGCTGCGTCAACAAGCCTTGGGTGAAATCGAGAAAACACAGTGGATCCCTGATTGGGGCCAAAGCCGCATAGAGAAAATGGTTGAGAACCGTCCAGATTGGTGTATCTCACGCCAACGTACCTGGGGGGTGCCAATTGCCTTATTTGTACACCGCGAAACAGATGAACTTCATCCTGATAGCGTCTCGCTAATGGAAAGAGTGGCTAACCGTATCGAGCAAGAAGGTATTCAAGCTTGGTGGGATTTAGATGCTTCTGAGCTTCTAGGTGATGAAGCTGACCAATACCGTAAAGTGACCGATACGTTAGACGTATGGTTTGACTCCGGCTCAACATTCTCATCTGTTGTTGCAGCGCGTCCAGAGTTTAATGGCCATGAAGTTGACCTTTATTTAGAAGGTAGCGATCAGCATCGTGGTTGGTTCATGTCATCACTGATGATCTCTACTGCGATGAATGGCAAAGCGCCTTATAAGCAAGTGCTGACTCATGGTTTTGCTGTTGATGGCAAAGGTCGCAAGATGTCTAAATCGGTTGGTAACGTGATTGCTCCACAGCATGTCACCAACAAGCTTGGTGCCGACATACTGCGTTTATGGATAGCAGCAACCGATTATAGCGGTGAAATGACCGTGTCTGACGAAATCCTCAAGCGCAGTGCTGATGCCTATCGTCGTATTCGTAACACGGCTCGTTTCCTATTGGCTAACATCAATGGCTTTAATCCAGAAAAAGATATGGTTGCCGTTGAAGATATGGTTGCTTTAGATCGTTGGGTTGTTCGCCGTGCAGCTGCATTGCAACAGGAACTGATTGAAGCTTACGACGAATATAACTTCCATTCAGTGACTCAAAAGCTGATGCAGTTCTGCTCTGTTGAACTCGGTAGCTTCTACCTTGATATTATTAAAGACAGACAGTACACGGCTAAAGATGACAGTAATGCTCGTCGCAGCTGTCAATCAGCACTGTACCTTATCTCTGAGGCTATGGTTCGTTGGATGGCACCTATCTTGAGCTTCACCGCTGATGAGATTTGGAAACTACTTCCAGGTGAACGTAGTGAATTCGTATTTACAGAAATGTGGTATGAAGGCCTGACGTCTGTGACGCTTGATTCAGATCTTAACGATGAATACTGGGACCAATTGCTAGCTGTTCGCGCTGAAGTGAATAAAGTGATTGAAAGCGCTCGTCGTGAAAAGTTGATTGGCGGTTCGTTAGAAGCTGAAGTCACGCTATACGCTGATGAAGCACTGTCTACCGTACTTAACACTTTGGGTGATGAGTTACGCTTCGTGTTACTGACCTCTAAGACAGATGTCGTGGCGCTTACTCAAGCACCTGTGGATGCTATAGACACCGAGCTTGCGACACTGAAGCTAGGGCTGAAAAAGTCTGAAGCTGAGAAGTGCGAGCGCTGCTGGCACCATAGAGAGGATGTTGGCCAAGTGGTTGAACATCCAACGCTTTGTACGCGTTGTGTTACCAATATTGAAGGTGAAGGCGAAACTCGCCAGTTTGCATAATAAAGGATCTGTAATGCCCACTTCTTGGAAAGACAGTGGCCTACGTTGGTATTGGATAGTTGTGTTGGTGTTGCTTGCTGACCAACTGTCTAAACAGTGGGTTTTGTCCAGCTTTGAGCTGTATGAATCGGTAAAGTTATTACCGATATTTAACTTTACCTATGTGCGTAATTACGGCGCTGCATTTAGTTTTCTAAGTGATGCGGGGGGCTGGCAACGTTGGTTGTTCACTTTCGTCGCGGTTGGTTTTAGTGTGTTACTTTCTGTTTGGTTGCGTCAGCAGCCAAGCAAAATGTGGCGTTTAAATCTGGCTTACACATTAGTGATCGGCGGAGCACTAGGTAATTTAATAGATCGGTTGCAACATGGTTTCGTGGTCGATTTCTTAGATTTCTATTGGAACAGCAGTCATTTTCCAGCATTTAATATTGCTGATTCTGCCATCTGCGTCGGTGCAGGGCTCATCATTTTGGATTCTTTTGTTTCCGGTAAAGATGTCAAAAAATCAGCAGATATAAAGGGGTAATCTAAGTGTCAGATATGCATTCAATTTTGTGTCACATGAACATAGTACTTGAAGATGGATCGACAGCTGAAAGTACCAAGGCGGCAGGCAAACCTGCTCGCTTTAATATTGGTGATGGAAGCTTAAGCCCAGCGTTTGAAGCCGAAATTAGCAATTTATCAGTGGGTGATAGCCATAGCTTTACTTTGCAGCCAGCTGATACTTTCGGCGTGTCTAACCCTGATGCTGTACACCATATGGATAAGAGCCGCTTCCCTGCTGATATGAAGCTTGAAGCGGGTGTTATTGTTAGTTTTGGCGGCCCAGGTGGCAGCGAAATACCCGGTATGGTAAGAGATGTTGTTGGTGACTCTGTCACTGTCGACTTGAATCATCCATTAGCGGGTCAAGTGCTAACATTTGAACTTGAAGTGGTACAGGTACTGTAATTATGAAGATTCTTTTAGCAAACCCTCGCGGTTTTTGTGCTGGCGTTGATCGTGCAATTAGTATTGTTGAACGAGCATTAGAGCTATTTTCTCCACCTATCTATGTGCGACATGAAGTTGTTCATAACCGTTATGTGGTGCAAAACCTTAAAGATCGTGGTGCCGTGTTTGTTGAAGAATTAGATCAGGTGCCCGATAACAGCATTGTCATTTTTAGCGCTCACGGCGTATCGCAAGCGGTGCGTGCTGAAGCCAAAACTCGTGGTCTTAAAGTGTTTGATGCGACATGCCCGCTTGTCACCAAGGTTCATTTACAGGTGACACGTGCAAGCCGTAAAGGTATTGAATGCATTCTTATTGGTCACGCCGGTCATCCTGAAGTTGAAGGCACTATGGGTCAATATGATAACCCAGAGGGCGGAGTTCATTTAGTTGAGTCTCCAGCCGATGTGGCTAAGCTGAAAGTTAAAAATGCGGATAACTTATGCTTTGTGACTCAAACAACATTATCAGTGGATGATACTGCGGATGTGATAGCTTCTTTGCAGAAGAAGTACCCTGGGATAGAAGGCCCACGCAAAGATGATATTTGTTATGCAACGCAAAATCGTCAGGATGCTGTACGTAACGTTGCTGAAGAGGTTGAGCTGTTTATTGTTGTGGGTTCTAAAAACAGTTCTAACTCTAATCGTTTGCGTGAATTGGCTCAAAAGAAAGGGACTAACTCTTATTTAGTTGATAATGCAGATGATGTGGACCCTAATTGGTTTAATGGTGTTCAACGTGTTGCTGTAACCGCTGGAGCATCTGCACCAGAAGTGTTAGTTAAGCAAGTTGTTGATGCTATCGCGGATATGGCGCCAAGCGTTATTACCGAAGTCGAAGGCCGATTGGAAGATACAGTATTTGCTGTCCCCGCCGAGTTACGCTAAAGCGAACATCGCACTGATTAAGAAGAGGCCTTAGGCCTCTTTTTTTATGCTTATAATTCAAGCACATCAATGACCTTTATGCCCAAATATATCACCAGGGTAAAGCTAACATTCGACTAAACTACCATTAACCTGTATGCTAATTTAATCTTCCTAAGTTACAGATTTAAAACACTAAAAACATAAAGTTAACGTCAATAATATGACTAAAGCAAAGGAATTGACAGTAATGAAAAACCAACAAAAGGGCCTTTCCTTAATTGAAGTTATGGTCTCTTTAGTTATTTTAGTTGTTGGTCTAATTGGTATTTTTAATCTTCACATTATTGCGAAACGCGGCAGTTTCGAATCCTTCCAGCAAACCCAGGCAGCGTACCTTGCCAACGATATCGTTAATCGAATGAAACTTAACAAGGCACAGTTGCCTGGATATGCTGGCACTTACGAAGGTAAGCTCACATTACCTTCTGCAGTTTGTGATGTCGCAGTTAACGTTAACATTGTTTGTAGCAATGGCGAATCCTTAGCTTGGGATCTTTATCAGTGGGAACAAAACATTAATGGTGCTTCAGAGCAGTTAAGAAACAAAAATGTGGGTGGATTAGATTCCCCAACAGCTTGTATTAGTGTCACTGGGAATGCAGTTATGGTGGTCATGACTTGGCGAGGGATAAGTGAAACGAGTGATGGTGCAGCAAAGCAGAATTCATTCGTTAAAGGTTGCGGTAGCAGCGATAAACGTCGACGAATTTTTATCGTCGAAACCGTAATTATTTAAATTGGTGGCTCAGATGATATTTGGACGCAATAAACAACTTGCTTTTTCGTTAGTTGAGTTAATGGTAGCTATGATTATTAGCTTGTTCTTGTCTGCGGGTATCTTTTCCATGTTCTCAATGTCTGCTACTAATGTCACCACTACCAGTCAGTTTACTCAATTGCAAGAAAATGGCCGTATAGCGTTAGCCATTATGGAAAGAGATATCAGTCAGTTAGGATTTATGGCCGATATGACGGGCACTGATTTTGTTGTGGGGAGTAATACGCAAATTAACTCTTCAGCGGTACCTAATGATTGTGTCGGTGCTGGTGTTAATAATTCAACCTTACCTAATGCAACACCGTCGCATTTTCGCCGGCTTTGGGGTTATGAAAATGGCGTGAGCGCAACAACATTCAGTTGTCTAAGTGACGTAAATAGTAAAACAGATGTGTTACAGATAAAAAGACTTATTGGTACGCAGCAACCTATAGCACCGACTAATACTAAACGTCATTACGTTGTTGCGACCGCAAATCAGGCTATATTTTTTGAAGGAGCCGCCACTCCACCAGCATTGTTAAATGGACGTTATTGGGAGTATCAACATCACATTTATTTTCTGCGTGATGATGGTGATATACCCATTTTAAGAAGACGGACACTGACTGTGGGAAATGGTATGGGAAATGAAGAACAGCTCGTTGAAGGCATTGAGAACATGCGAGTATTATATGGTTTTGACAGTGACGGTGACGATACCGCTGATAGCTTTATGCCCGCGCAAAATGTCACTGAGCTGATGTGGGACAATAGAGTTTTTCAACGACTGGTAGCGCTTAGAGTTTATTTGTTAGTTAGAGCAACAGAAGAAGACACCAGTTACACCAATACCACAGCTTATAGTTTAGGTGATAAAAAGTTTACAGCGCCTGGAGACCACTATAGGCGTAAAGTTGTATCAACCACGGTTGTACTGGAAAACCCTGTAATGATAAGGAATTAGTTTCGATGAAAAAACAGCAAGGCATAGTGCTCTTTTTTTCCTTAATAGTATTGATCATTATGACGGTGATAGGTGTCGCTTTAGCGGTTAACTCTTCTCAGTCTATGCGTATGGCTGGGGCGGGCTCAGAAAGAATTGCAGCGATGGCTGCGGCCCATGGCGCACAAGCGCAGGTACTTGAAAACAATAAAGGCTCAGTGTTAGCCAACTCAATAATAGAGATTAAAACGATTGATAATACAATGGGTGTGAGTGTTGAAAATAAAATAACACCACTTCAGTTGCAGGATGTGAGCTGCCAGCGTAGTACAAAGGCGAGCTCTTCAAATTTAATTAGTTGCCGACGTTTTGAAGCGTCAAGTAAAGCAACGTTTGGTCGAAGTGATATGGGGGGACTCTCTGTTGTCGCCGGGATTGAACAAGAAGTGTTGACTGGGAGTTAAGGATAATGATTAAGCGATTCATGTGTACTTGCCTATTTTTATTAATAGGATTGTCAGCTCAAACTCATGGAGATGATACTGAGCTTTATGTATTTGAATCATCCTCTAGAACGGGTGACCGGCCAAAAGTACTTATTATTTTTGATAACTCCGGCAGTATGAAGACTTATGAAAATATTCCGGACCCTGATTATGTAGCACCTCCTGGGTGGAATTCTGACTATGACCCAACTTATGACTACTCGGGTGAAGGTTTTAGAGACATTATTTATTTCAAAAAAGGAACGAATAGTGATCAGCCCGAAGTTGGTGACAGTAATCGTTTTTATGCAAAATATAATGGTTGCCATCAAAGTGTCGGTGTATTGAATCAATATGGTTTTTTTAAAGGCCATGTTAATGAGTACCGTAGTAAGAATAATACGGGAATATGGAAAGAGCTTAGAGATGATCGCTCGTTAAACAAGAAACGAACTATTGATTGCTGGGAAGATATCGAAGCTAAAGATCCCATTAACTCAACAAATTACGGAACCTCTGGTTTTCCTGTGGACGGTAAAAGAACTGGGAGTGGGAATAACAAAGAAAACGTACCTTATAATTATGTCACCAGCTCTTCTGATTCTGGTTGGAATTCTGCTTTAACCGATGCAAAGGATACTCAAATAGGCAGTGGAAAGTCGGTAACTCTTTACACCGATAACTATTTACGCTGGTTTAAACAGACTAAAGACGGCGATATTCCGCAAGTATCTAAAAAACGAATTGATATTGCTAAGCTTGCAATAACTGAAGTGATAAACACCACGCCTTCAGTAGATTTCGGCTTGGCGGTATTTAATTACAACACATCAGACCGAGATGGCGGCCGTATCGTATCGGGTATTCACGATATGACCAAAGGCACTACGGCGGGAGATGCAGCGCGTTCAAGTATCTTGAGTAAAATAGACTCGCTTTCTGCTGATACTTGGACTCCATTGTGTGAGACTTTAGTTGAAGCCCATCAATATTTCTCAGGTGGTGCTATCAAGTTTGGTCGTAAAGATAACAGCTCACCGGGATATGATACCTCGGTGCAAAAAGATAATAATTCCAAATACAAATCGCCGATGAAGATTTGCCCTGATATTGCCTATGTTATTTATGTCACCGATGGCTCACCTTCTTATGATGGTGACGCTAATACCTTCGTAAAAAATTTAACTAAAAGTGCTAGTGCTGACGGTGACTATAGTGCTTTCTATGCAAGAACACATGACGACTGGGCTAATAGTTATATGCCAGCTATGGCTAGCTATATGTACCATAATGATCTTGTGGATATTGAAGATGATAACGGTGATAACCCGCTGCAAAATGTTCGTACATTTACTATCGGTTTTAGTGCCGGTGCAGCAGACGCAGCGCCATTATTAACGGAGACTGCAGCTAGAGGCGGTGGGGAGTACTACGCTGCACAAGATAGTCTTCAGCTCGTAAGTGCGTTGTCTGACGCATTAAGCTCGATATTAGAAATCGATTCCAGTTTTACTTCTCCAAGTATCGCCAGTAATAACTTTGACCGCACGCAAACCTTTGACTCTGCATATTATGCAATGTTTCTACCGGGTGTAGGCCCACGCTGGAGCGGTAACCTGAAAAAGTTAAAGGTGACCTCGAGTGGAACCTTGGTTGATTCTGCTGGTGATGCTGCAATCGCAGATAATGGTAATATTAAGGATACTGCTTGCACCTTCTGGTCAACCTGTACCGCAACAAAGAAAGACGGCAATGCTGTTAGTGAAGGCGGGGTTGCTGAAACATTAAGGGCTATGACCAGCCGTAAAATATTAAGTAATACTGCTAATGGTGGTTTAGAGCCGCTAACCGCTGCTGATGCCGCGGGTGCAGAGGGGCTCGCTGGTCTAGCTGCTTACATGAATACAGAAGAGACTGAAGTCAATAATACTGTGAGCTGGTTATATGGCGTAGATGTAGATGATGACAATGAAGATGGAAGTGTTGTCGATAAGCGCAGTGACATCATGGGCGATCCTTTACATTCCAAACCTCTAGCGATTAACTTTGGTACTACAGGTGCACCTGATATTCGAATTATACTCGGTACTAATCAGGGCTTGCTACATATGTTTAAAGATGCGGGTAATTCAGTAACTGAGTCCTGGGCCTTTATTCCTTATGAGTTACTGCCTAATGTTACGACACTTCGAGATAATACTAGTAATGGTGGCCATACCGTATACGGTATGGACGCATCGCCAGTCTCTTACGTCAAAACTACAGGCTCAAAACTGACCACTGCATGGGTATATTCAGGTATGCGCCGTGGCGGTTCATCTTATTACGGTTTAGATGTTACCGCTCCAGATAGTCCAAGTTTGATGTGGACAATTACACCTGACAAAACAGGCTTTTCAGAGCTTGGCCAAACTTGGTCTGAGCCTGTCGTGACACTTATCCCCGGACATGACGATCCTGTATTGATATTTGGTGGTGGCTATGACATCACTTATGATGCCACGCCGTCATCATCTCCTTTAGGAAGTAATGTTTATATTGTTGATGCGGAATTCGGTAACTTAATTCATACATTTGGTTCTAGTAGTGGCGCGACATCACTGCCTGGTATAAGTGATAGCATTCCAAATGCAGTGGCGATTTTAGACAGTAATAACGATGGCATTACTGACCGAATTTATGCTACAGATACCGGTGGTAATGTTTGGCGGATGGACCTACCGAGCAGCGACACTTCAACTTGGAGTGGATTTAAATTCGCTGAATTAGGTGGTAGTTTAAGTGCCAATGATCGACGGTTTTTTGCAGAGCCCATTGTGGCGCAAACTGTGTTTAGCAATATTTCAGAGGTTAAGGTAACTGATAGCGAAGGCACAACGACAACAAAAGCTTATCAGAATGTGCCTTATGATGCGGTTGCAGTGGGGAGTGGTAATCGCCCTTTACCAACCAGCGCCGAAACGCAAGATATGTTTTATGTATTACAAGATCGAAATGTCATCACCCAAACTTTTGGCGGTACCAATGCGGTTCCTGCAATCATTGACTTAGATAAACTTTACGATGTTACGACGAGTGCGCCAAGTTCAGAAAGCGACAACATTACTTTTGGTGAATCATTAGGTTGGCATTACGACTTTAAAAGTAAAGGTGAAAAAAGCTTAACAGCAGGACTGATTGTCGATGGGAAAGTCTATTTTTCTTCTTATGTACCTGCTGGTATAACAGTGTCTGATACACTTTGTACTGTTTCAGGAGAGGGGCGCCTTTATGTCTTTGACTTACACAAAGGGACCAGAACAACGACTAATATCGAATATTATGAATTAGGTGAGCGTGTACCTGATACCCCGCAAATTGTGATTCCTGCACCTGAATCAGGTGAAGACCCTTATATCTATATCATTGGTATAGGTAAAGGGGAAAAGAATGACGACGGTGATTATAGCGGTACCATTAATGTCGGTGCAGGCTTAGGCGTAAATAAAATCTACTATCATGTGGATGAATAAGGGCAAATTGATAAATGTCGATTAATATTAAAAATGGCAAGGTGATAAGTGGTTTCACCTTGATTGAAGTCATGATAGTGGTTGCTATTATTGGCATTTTGGCCGCTATCGCTTATCCGTCTTATACCGACTATGTTGCAAAGGGAGCTCGCTCGGATGCTTATACCGAGTTGATGCGGGTTGCTAATTTGCAAGAGCAGTTTTATCTTGATAACAAAGTCTATACTGAAAATATGACTGAACTAGGGTTACGTACAGACCCTCTTGTTAGCGAAAATGAACATTATAAAATAGACTCAACTGGGACGAGTACTTTTACTGCAGTAGCGACTGCTCAAGGGGTACAAGCTACACGAGACAGTGCTTGTAAAGAGATTAAGGTTTCTAGTACAGGGGTTAGATCACCAGAGGCATGTTGGTAATGATTAAATCTATTGTTGTTATAGTTTCACTATTATTTGTGCAATCAAGCGTCGCGAGTGAGATGGCTGATTATAAGTGTTATGTTAAAACGTCTGAAGGAGAGGCCTTAGCGCTGTATAAGTGGAAGATTAAAGATAGTAAAAGAATGGCTGCATCGCTTGTAGGACAACGCATTGACGGTGAAAGATTGAAATATGCATTTATCAAGTCAGTTGAGCAGTGCAAGCAAAGTCATGAGTCATTTACCATTGGCAGAGCTCAACAATTGGACAAAATAACCGCTAGGTGATGATTATCTACTTTAAGTACAGTTTACAGCGGTATCATCAAAGCTGATCCTGCCGGATGTACTTATGGTTGCGCTTTTAGAATTACTATTGTCTTTAGCTGCTGGACAATAAGATATCGTTTCGGCAGTGGAATTAGTAGGTAATAATCCATCAGGAGAAAAACTAATGGCGCTGCCAGAAAAGCTTATAAAATCTTTGTTATTAAAACCTGATATCTCTTTTATGACAATATCATCTCCATCAAAATTATCCGCAGTTGAACCGTCTGTAAACACTCTAAATCCACCAATCCAATCTGTGCCACAGGCTCCACCAGTCGTTGGGCAAACAGTGACTCTAGTTCCATAACTGATGGCGTGGTTTCTCGCGAGTTGAAGTGCTTGATGGATGCGCCTTATTTCACTATCAGCTCTACTTGATTCATAAAGAGAGGTAAGTGAAGGGGCTGCTACTGCAAGCAAAATAGTCGCGATAGCCAAGGTTACCATTACTTCTACAAGCGTAAATCCAGAACGTCGATAATTCATTTAGCCCCCTAATATTAATGCTTTAAGTATAAGGGAGAAGTCATTTCATAACACCTATAAATTTCAAGCGTTTAAAGCCAATTTATTGACTTTAAATGAGGTTATGACAAAAAACTGTTTATAAACCATCAATATGTAAACCATTTTGAGCAGTTGATGTTTTTCATTTTTGAGAACCTAACCCTTCCAGCCTGGTTCACGATAACTGCTTTGGAATATGGACTGCTTGCTGAGCCTGGGCAGTATCTTAAGGTACCATTGGTCCCCGAAGCTAACCCATCAGGCTGAAATCTTACTGCTGAGCGGTTGTAGCTAACAATATCTTTTGAGTTGAATGACGCTGTCTGCAGCAAAACTGCATCATTGCCATCTAGCTGGTTTTTGTCTCCAGTATCAGTAAAAACAGTCAATCCATTGCGCCAGTCGCTGTCGCATTGATTATCTTTTACTGGGCATACTGTCACCCTAACGCCATAGCTGATGGCGGCGTTTCGACCATATTGCAGTGTTTGCTGAATGACTCTAATGCTTGAGTTAGCCCGTTGGGCTTCATAAAGGCTAGAGAGGTTTGGCAGCGTTATACTCATTAAAATGGTGGCAACGGTCAGGGTTACCATCAATTCTACTAAGCTGAATCCATTGTGGTATTTCATAGTTCGTCCTCTGAACACGTTTCTAGCTCGCTTCCTGCAAGCAACTCGTAATGATTTATTATAGTCAGCAAGTAAGGTGGCTGGCTTACGGTTTTTATATTGTTCTGCTCTATGAATAATGCTTCTGTTTACATCTTGATATAATCAACTTCTGTGCGGGTGGTGGGCATGATAAGCTAATGGTAATTGCAATTTTATTTAGAGGGAGCGTTTAATGAAAAAAGTCGAAGCCATTATTAAACCATTTAAGTTAGATGATGTGCGCGAGTCACTTGCTGAGATTGGAATTAACGGAATGACGGTGTCTGAGGTTAAAGGCTTTGGACGTCAAAAAGGTCATACTGAGCTCTATCGCGGCGCGGAGTATATGGTCGATTTTTTACCTAAAGTAAAAATTGAACTGGTTATTCAAGATGAACAACTCGATCAAGCGATTGACGTTATTGTTGATACTGCTCGTACGGGGAAAATCGGTGATGGTAAGATTTTTGTGACTGATGTTGAAAGAGTCATCCGTATACGTACCGGCGAAGAAAACGAAGAAGCGGTATAACAATATTACTGTCCTTTCACATGATTTAGCGAGCAAGTCATGCGAAAAGACGGCTATTACTTTTTAGGCGAGGTTGAAGAATCTCTAATCACTGGCTCTGGCACAAAGACTCTCGATTGATCTGATGCTTGATCGCGACGCTTGGCGATTAATAGCTCGGTAGCGATATGGGCAATCTTTTCATTGGGCTGATGTACTGTGGTCAGCTTAGGCCAGGTTTGACGTGAAAAAGGACTATCCTCAAAGCCGACAATCGAAATGTCTGCTGGAATATCAACTCCCTCAAGTCTTGCTGCAAACAATGCCCCTGCGGCAATTTCATCGTTACAGGCAACGATAGCGGTAGGTTTTTTTGACTGCCTTAATAGCTTTTTAGCACCTTCAACACCTGACTCAAACGAATATTGTCCATCAATGATGAAGCTATCATCAATCGCAATATTATTGTTGCTTAATGCTTGCTTAAAACCGGCTAAACGCTCTTTAGTCGATTCATGTTGTTCATCACCACTTAAGAATGCGATCTGTTTATGACCGAGATCGATTAAATGCTGCGTGATAGATATAGCGCCAGATTTATCATCCACCAGCACTGCTAGGCCATTATTATCTTCAAGCTTTTCACCTGCAATGATGCGTACATAACTGGCATCTATTTTATCAAGTGCGGCCAATATTACTGGATCTTCTGATAAAGGAGGAGTGAGGACTAAACCTGATAACCTATTGTGCTTAACCAGCTTTATTAGTTCATCGCAAATATCTGCAGACTTTGAGTCACAAGGGTGGATCAATAGCTCATAGCCGAGATCTTTACAGGCAGACAAAATGCCATTTTGCATATCAATAATATAGTAGGCGTTAGGATTGTCATAAACAAAACCAATAACGTAAGAGCTTGTTCCTGCTAGGCTTCTTGCCGCAAGGTTGGGTTGGTAATTTAATGCTTGAATTGCTTCATTCACTTTATCTATCGTTGCTTGCTTTACCGAAGGTTCGTTATTGGTGACACGAGAGACGGTTTTTATCGATACGCCAGCGTGTTTAGCGACATCATTAATAGTGACTTTCATAAAGCTGATTTCTCGTTAATAAGAGAGCATGGCAATCATATTTTGTAGATAACATACCGCTAACATTTGAAAATGTGGCGACAATATTTGTTATCGAATTTAGCCGTATAGTGCGAACTTTTGAAGTAATTAGCAATCATCGGCGGCTATTTTTTGCATCTACTAACCATATATAAAAAAACATCACAGCTAAAATTGAACCTGGCTACCAGTATAACTGATTGTATTTAAAGATTAATGATGTTTTGCATTTTACTCATATGTTGTTTTTTATAAATATAATCGATGCGATAGTTATTTTGTTGTGGCGCCGCTGTTAAATATTGTGTAATGTTTGCCCTAGTCATGACAGCGTTGTCATTCCGGTTGGGGAATGGTTATGGATATAAAAATAAATATAATAAGTTATGGAAGGGAAACGAGATGCGACCATCTACTTTTAAAAAAAATGTACTAGCTACAAACATTGCGCTACTCCTCGGAAGCGCAGTATCTATGTCTGCCATGGCAGCTGATGCTGATGCAACTGTCGCAGCAGATGAAAATATCGAAAAAATTGAAGTACGTGGTATGCGTGCATCAATGAAAGCGTCAATTAACGCAAAAAGATTTTCAGATTCAGTTGTTGATGCGGTAACTGCTGAAGATATCGGTAAATTCCCTGACGGTGATGTTGGTGAGTCACTGGCTCGTATTCCTGGTGTTGCTGTAAACCGTCAGTTTGGACAAGGCCAGCAAGTTTCAATTCGTGGCGCTTCTAGCCAGTTGACACGCACATTGCTTAACGGACATTCAGTTGCCTCTACGGGTTGGTATGACCAACAAGCTATTGACCGTAGTTTCAACTATTCACTTCTGCCACCAGAAATGGTCGGTGCAATTGAAGTATACAAGTCTTCTCAAGCTGATATCGCAGAAGGCGGTATCGGTGGTACGGTAATTGTTAAAACCCGTAAGCCGCTAGATCTTGATTCCAATTCAATTTTCATCAGCGCTAAAGCCGACTACGGCACTATTTCTGAAGAGACAGATCCAGAACTTTCTGGCTTATATAGCTGGAAAAATGAAAATGAGAGCTTTGGTTTCTTAGTCTCAGCAGCAGCGTCAGAAACATCTTATCAGCGCAATGGTATCGAATCTCTCGTCGGTTGGGGTGACATTGTTCCAACAACTTTTGAGCAAGATAGAGAACGTACAGCTATCAATGGTGCATTCCAATACCGTCCTACAGACAATTTGGAATTTGGCTTAAATATCATGACTCTTGATATGAAAGCGAATAATGCAAATACATCGTTGTTTACTATGTTCCCTAGCATCGTAGATGGCGATAATCGTAAAGAAGAAATTTGTGAGCAGAAAAATTCATCAGGCACTTGTACCTTCTACCGTCGTGATGGTTTGGCCGCGAACCCTGGCTGGGCTCAGACTTGGGCCCGTAAAGCGAGCATGGATTCAAACACATATGATTTGGATTTCAAGTACGATGCTGACAACTATACGTTAGAAGGCCGTGTCGGTAACACCAAGTCTGAAGGTGGTACTGAGATGACATCAAATTATGGTGGTTGGATTGGTGACGTATCTGATTTTACTGGTACATATGATGCTACTGGCGATGTTATCAATATTGATATCGCAAATAAATCATTTGGCGCTGAAGACTTTAAAGGTCAACTGGCACCAGCGGGTTGGTCTTTAAAGAAACAGCCTAATTCTGATGAAGAAACATATGCACAATTTGATGTTACCGTTCCTGTAGATCTTGGTGCTATTACTTCATTCAAGACTGGCGTGCGTTGGACTGACCACGATGTAAAGCAGGAAACATTCCCTGGGATAGTGAATGCTGATGTTGCAGCAAAAGATGCATCTGAGTATTACTCAGGCACCGTGTCATCTGGTGCCGGTTTTACACTGCCTAAGCCAAATTTAGATGCAATGCTTAAAGATGCTAATGCGGCAATCTCTGGATTTGATAAAGATAACACCGTCTATAAGTCAGGTTACGGTACGATTAGCGAAGAGAACTTAGCATTATACTTAATGGCTAATTTTGAAGCTGACGGGATCCGCGGTAACTTTGGTCTACGTTATATCTCTACTGATGCAACATCTGATTACTATAATCTTCAATCAGACGGTTCTTACGCAGATGGTTTAAGCACTCTGGAATCAAGCTATAGCGATGTACTTCCAAGTGTTAACGTCGCATTTGATGTTGCACCAGATGTCATTATTCGTACCTCTGCTTCACAGGTTATTTCTCGTCCTAACTATGGTGATATGTTTGCCTCATCCGCTTTAGCGGGTTATGCGGATGGCACTGCGGGCAACGAAGTTGTAAACACAGGTAATATAGCACTAGAACCTTTTAAAGCGACTCAAGCCGACTTAGGTGTCGAGTGGTACTTCAGCCCAGACGGTATTGTTGCGGCAACATACTTTATTAAAGATATCAGTTCATTCGTCACCTCAAACCAAATTCTTAACCAGAGCATTGGTATTGTTGACCCAGATTCTGGTGTAGATAGCTGGACCAAGTCAACCAAGAAAAACGGTACTGGTGGCCAAATCCAAGGTGTTGAACTTCAGCTTCAAGATTCATTTGAAAATGGTTTAGGCTATTCAGCTAACTATACGTTTGCAGATTCTGATGCGCCGGCTGACAATTACCCTGATCAAGTGAGTGTCTTCTCTGACTCTTCTAAGCACACCGTAAACTTAGTCGGTTATTATGAGATGGAAGACTTCTCTGCTCGAGTTGCTTATAACTGGCGTAGTGAATACATGATCCGTGAGCTACCAGGTTTCTACGGCAACCGTGAGCACCAAGATTATGGAACCGTCGATTTGAGTGCTAACTACAACATTACTGATTACTTATCAGTGACGTTTGAAGTGGTTAACTTGCTTGAAGAAGACAGTGTTCAACTTGGTGTCGCACCAGATGCTGCTGAAGTTAAACCAGAGCTTAAAAACGGTTACCCAGCATGGAGCTTTGAAGGCGAAGCTCGTTATAAGGTTGGTGTAGCGCTACGTTTCTAAATATAAATTACATTTAATAAAAGCCCAGCATTAGCTGGGTTTTTTGTTAGAGAATATGCATGATGAATAGAAGCGAATTCATCACAATAATCTGTGTTATTTGAAAGTCAGATTGCAGACATTATTGTTTGATTTAGCCGCTCATTAATATGGAGACATCTTATGGATATTAAAAAAATCGCCATTGTTGGCGGCGGAACGGCAGGCTGGCTTGCTGCAAATCATTTAGGCAAAGCTGCACTTAGTAATGAACATCTCTCAGTTACGCTTATCGAGTCGCCCGATATTCCTACTATAGGGGTCGGAGAGGGCACTGTTCCTGCTATACGCCAGTCATTACAGAGTTTTGGGATCAGTGAAACGGAGTTTATTCGCTGTTGTGATGTGACGTTTAAGCAATCAATAAAGTTTGCTAATTGGCAGGATAAAGTAAAACATCCAGAGAATAACTTTTATCATCATCTATTCGATATGCCGGGTCCTGTTACTGAAGGTTTAACCCGTTTATGGTTGTCAAGAAAGACCGGAACATACGCAGAGGCCGTTTCTCCACAACATGCTGTCTGTGAAGCCTATAAAGGTCCTAAGACAATCAGTGATGCAGAATATAAAGGGCACTTAGGTTACGCTTATCATTTAAACGCCGCTAAGTTTGCCAAGTTACTTGGTGTTAATGCAAAAGCCAATTTTAATGTCGAACATATCAGTGCAAATGTAAACGATGTGATTATGGGTACTGAGGGAGAAATTAAATCTCTAGTGACCGATACCGCAGGCACTCTCGAATTTGACTTTTATATCGACTGTAGTGGCTTTGCCTCTCTATTAATTGATAAAGCATTGCAGGTGCCGTTTATCAGTAAAGCAGATCAGCTATTTGTAGATAAGGCCATTGCGGTTCAAGTGCCTACTAATGACGATGCTGCTATTCCGCCTTTTACCATAGCAACCGCTCATCAAGCCGGATGGATCTGGGATATTGCTTTAAGTAATAGAAGGGGCGTGGGTTTTGTCTATTCGACAAAGTACATGGATGATGCCACAGCGCTTGCAAAGCTAGATCGATATCTCGGTGGCAAGCTAGCAGAATATCAACATCGCACCTTGCCAATGACGGTTGGCTATAGAGCACGCTCTTGGGAAAAGAATTGTGTTGCTCTTGGTTTAGCTCAAGGTTTTTTAGAGCCTTTAGAGGCTACCTCCATTTTATTAACTGATTTTGCTGCGGGTTTTCTAGCTAATCGATTTCCAACCTCAACAGTGCAGTTAACCGCCGTGAGAGATCGATTTAATCATGTGATGGAGTATGCTTGGGAGCGAGTCGTTGATTTTATTAAATTGCATTATTGTCTGTCAGATCGAACTGACTCGCAATTTTGGATAGATAATCGAGATCCAGAAACGATGTCTGCAGAGCTTATTGAGCGTCTATCGTTGTGGCAGCACTCTGTTCCTAATCGTGAAGATTTCTTTAGCAAGTTCGAAGTTTTTGATTTCGAAAATTATTTATATGTTTTGTTCGGCATGAGTAAAACGCCTGAATGTAATATGACGTTATCAAATGAGTTTGGCGATATTAAAATGCAGCATCAAAGGTTAGAAAAGGTGGCTTGCCAATTGGTGCAAGAGCTACCTAATCATAGAGAGCTACTTGATAAAATAAAACAATATGGATTGCAGAAGATTTAGTTATTGAGATATTAGCTAATGGCTAGTCGCAGGAAGGGGTTAGCCTCAACTGCGACATATCAACCTATTGACTCTTATCGTACTGGTTCTGTTTTTCTATGAGTCTAGGTAGCTGTTGCAAGGAGATGATATGAGCATAGATGAGTGATAGAAGCCCTTTGTTTTTCAAAACTAAAAACTCCTCATCGCTTAAACGATTAAGCAGCTTCTCATCAACGATATAAACACCATCAATATTAATGGTTTGCTCATTTTTTAATAATTTAACGCTAAGTTGTTTAGCCGTGAATAACTCTTTTGACGCTAAAAATTGGCAAATATTGGCCGTTTGTTGGCGATATGACGCTATATCTAAAAGGGCTTGAGTGCGGGCTTTTAAGTAATCAGACTGCTCTTTATTGTCTTTAAATAATCTATGACCATCATTACTTACAACCAGTTCACTGTCTTCATCGATACAAACCATCACATCTTCACTCTGTTCATTGGTTTTTACCAATGACAAAGGGGCATTATTAAAACCTAATGGTCGTATAATGGGCTGCCAGTTATCTTGCTGACAATACAGGTTAACACCGTTTTTAATCCCCATTAGTGCGACCGGAATAAACTGCCCAGTTTCAGTGTTTTTTACAAAAACTAACGGAAACTCTGATGCTAAATGGTGAAACTCATGGAATACCACTGGAATAAGGTGTTGTTCTGCAAACCTTCGGTAATCTGTTGATTCGATAATCTTACTCTTAAAGTGTTTGTCTGAGTTTAATGGGGCAATACTTTTACTCATTGTTTATTTATCCTTTTCACTATTTTAGATAGCTTTTTATTCTATTTATTATGGAATAACACTTGGGCTCAAAAGTACCATTTACCTAATCGTTAAGCTAAAGATGTTTATCGCTTGTGAAGCATTTGTAGCGTGTTTTGACAGCGCTGTCAATTTGCTGGTGCAATGATAACGATTAACTGCTTTAGGTGAGAGCTGAAAGCAGTGAATTTAAGATCATTGGTTTAGCGATTGACGCTGTAGCTATTTATCAATCAATACCTTTGTTCCAAAGTGAATACTCCACATTACAAAAAAGAGCTTTAACTTAGCGGGGAGCATGCCCAAACGACGAGTCAACACTGGTTTCGGTGGCTTTATATATCCCCGTCCTACCTGAAGATGTTGTGCAAGCCCACTTCGTTGTAGCACTAACTTAAAAGGGAATAACCATTTCTATATTAATGCGTCTAGAATTGAACTCGCACACCGCCTCTGAAATGAGCATCTTCAAGTAGAATGGGTATAAGTTCTATTTTAGGGGATTGGTGTCAGAGTGATTATTTCCTTTTTAAATTTTCTGTTCAACAATAATGAAAAGATACCGGGTTGTGCTTTCGCACGTTGGCTGCACTCTGTAGGTAACAAGAAGTAGGGCTGTTCCATGCCTTCGTTGCAGGGACGCTACACGTTTAGGGCTGCATTTATTTTGCAGTATTCATTTTACAATCATTACTTTGCTAGGTTGCATTAAACCCCTACAGAATCCCGTTTTTTCAGTGGCTTGGATATATCAAAATTGTTATTAATTGAGCTTTTTACTGTTCAGATAATCATTTTCATATTATTAAGTTGCTGTTTTAATAATATTTTATTTGTCATTGATGATTTCGTTTTAAAAAACCACGCATTAGATGTCAAAAAAATGTAGATATCTTGTTTCTCTTTGTGTATGTTTACCAATGACAGCGTTGTCATCTGCTTGTGTGGCAAGTTGTTTGTAAGGTCTTCATGGATAGGATGAGGTCTCCTAGTTCGTGTTTTTTTAACAAACAAAATAGTGTTTGTTATTCCTATAGTCTCTCCCCGGAAACTAATGTGGGCCGAGTACTTGATAAGTGCTCGGCCATTTTTTTCTTAGGACAGCTAGACCCGTTTGGCTCGATTATATATTAACAATAATAGCGCTAACCTAATGATAGCTATCTCAGTATCCATTAGACCTTTAATGGAGTGACTCAGATGCAAAATGCTGTTGTTATCGCGATCTTATTTACTATGTCATGGTTAATGATGAGCAATGCTTCTGCACGTGTGGTGGTGAGCGCTATTTCCCAGAGCTGGCCATTAACGCTGTTAGAGTCGGGATTAAAACGAGTAGATAGTCAGTATCAAGCTAAAGTTATGACAATCGAGATGAAGCAAAAACGTAAAGTTAAAGAGTCGCTGGCAGGCAATATCGATGTATTGTGGAACATGACTTCTGCTGAACTTAAAGAGCAAATACTTCCGAAAAAAACTTCTATTTTTAAAGACTTGTTGAGTCATCGTTTACTCATTATTGGCAAGCAGCCTCAAGCCGACTTTAATATTGTTGCTAATACGTCGGGTTTCGTAGCATTTATTATCGGTCAAAATTATTATTGGCCCGATGCCGATATTATTAGCGCCGCAAGTCTGCCCATCGTTACCACATATAAAAATAAGCACTTATCTCCCATGCTTGGGGGAAGCTGAGTACAGCTAATCACCATTTGATGCTGGGTTAGTCTTACTGACGGACTCGTGAGTGAGCAGTCATTATCGCCAAGGTCTGTAGAGTGGTTATTGTAGCCGCCGATGAAGCCAGAATCTTGGCGAGTCTTACTCAACAAGCAACGGATGGGATCCAAAAGATGATCTAGCGGCTTCAGCATAGCGAGACAGAAACGGTTTAGAGAATGCGAACTCGACAAAGCTTGTCCAATGGCGCCGTATTTCATTCTAAAGAGATTAATTTTTTGCTAGGTAACGTGACCAAAATTGTATCTAATATCAACCATATGAACTTAGCTGTAGCCAGTGCCACTAAGGAGCTGCAAACCGATGCACTGCAGCGATATCTAGCAGTTTGGATGAGTTAGTCGCAGTGTCAGGTTCAGCATCAATGGACAGTGAAAAGCTTGTAGTATCGAGTGTTCGGTTATTTCACCTGGGGGAGAAATTGCGAGGCTTGATGAAATCGTTCCACCTATAAAATATATAATAGAGGGTAGTAATGAAAAAAAGATTGATAGTGGCGGCCGTTAGCCTGGTATTGGCAACGACTGCATGTGCTCAAAAGGATATTGAAACCGTGGTTGCTAGCGGCGTTAGCATCAGCTCCCCTGACGCATTGACGCAGCAACAACTTGATATTATCGGTCAGTCACTGGCGGTGACCTACCGCGTGATCACCAATGTTGCTGATGATAAGTGCGACAAAGCTACCGCGGGTGGAAAGTGCTTTGTGGCCGAGATCGATCTTACTTTCCCCGTCGACACTCAAAGTAAAGCTTGGGCTATTTATTTTTCTCAGATGCGACCTATTCAGTCAATCGTCGGTGATGAATTTACCATTTCACGGGTCAAAGGTGATCTGCATAAAATTGAACCCTCTATCGGCTTTAAAGGTGTGAACAAAGGCGAAACAAAGACCATTCAGTTTAGAGGTGATAATTGGCAGCTAGCTGAAACAGACGCTATGCCGAACTACTATATAGTCGCTAATGGTTCAAAACCGACATTAATCGAGAGTACTAAGGTACAAATCGATCCCGAAACGGGCATGGAAACCCGTCCCTATGTCAGTGACTTTACGGATGCTGAAAAACAGTACAAACGACGCGAAACCGATAAAGTTGAGTGGGCTACATCAAGTGTTTTATATCGTAATAACTTAGCCACTCAATCAGACCCACAACTTGCTGATAACCGCATTATACCTACACCTACTAAGGTTGAAATTCGTAGCACGGATAAGCCCGTTTCTTTAAAGCAAGGGATTAAGCTGACTTATAATAACGTTGCGCCAAAGTCTATTGCCGCCGCCGTTAGCCGTTTAGCGCGAGTGGGTGTACTTGAAACTGAAAAGGGTATTTCGATAACGCTATTACCATTGGCTATTAAAGCCATTGCGGGCGGTTATCGCTTGGAGATCAATAAACAGCAGATCACTATTTATGCTAATGATGATGCCGGTTTTTCTTACGGTGTGGCTTCATTAACATCTCTGGTTGATGTCGATTCATTGACCGTTAACGCTATGCTGGTGGACGACACTCCACGTTACGATTTTCGTGGTATGCATATTGATGTATCAAGAAATTTTCACAGTAAAAAACTGATACTCGATCTATTAGATCAGATGGCGGCTTATAAACTAAACAAGCTGCACTTACATATGGCTGATGATGAAGGCTGGCGTTTAGAGATTGAGGGGCTTCCTGAGCTGACAGATATTGGCAGTAAACGCTGTCATGATCTAAAAGAGGATAGCTGCTTATTACCTCAGTTGGGCAGTGGGCCCTTTAGTGATGTAAAGGTCAACGGTTACTACTCTAAAGCGGATTATATAGAGATTTTGCAATACGCAGCGGCTCGGCAAATTCAAGTCATTCCCTCAATGGATATGCCTGGTCACTCACGCGCAGCGATTAAGTCAATGGAAGCGCGGTATCGTAAGCTGGTAAAAGCGGGACGAACGACAGAAGCTGAGCAATATTTGCTGTCGGACAGCAACGACAGTACGGTTTATTCATCGGTACAATATTACGACGATAACACGCTTAATGTGTGTATGGAGTCGACATTTAAGTTTATAGACAAAGTCATTGATGAAATTGCTAACTTGCATAAAATTGCCGGCGTTCCACTGTCGCTATATCACATCGGTGCCGATGAAACGGCGGGGGCATGGCTTGAATCGCCAATGTGTAAGGCCTTTATTGCTAGCAATGACCAAGGGGTGAAAGACGTCAGTGAACTCGGCGCTTATTTTATCGAACGAACGTCGTCGATATTAGCGAGTAAAGGCATTAAAGCCGCTGGCTGGAGCGATGGCATGAGCCATACTCGTCCTGAAAAAATGCCCAAGTCTGTGCAATCTAATGTTTGGGACATCGTCGCTCATGGCGGTCACAAGCGGGCGCATCAGCAAGCTAATCTAGGGTGGGATGCAGTACTGGGTCAGCCTGAAGTACTCTATTTTGATTTTCCCTATGAAGCCGACCCTAAAGAGCCTGGTTACTACTGGGGCATAAGAGAAAATAACACTAAACGCGTGCACAGCTTTATGACCGGAAACTTGCCTGCTAATGCAGAGCAATGGACTGATATTGAAGGGTTACCGTTTGAGGCTGACGACAGCATCAAACATGATAAGAAGGGTAAGGTTCTGAGTGGACCGCTATCCAAGACTGCCAAATTCAGTGGTATTCAAGGGCAGTTGTGGAGCGAAACGGTTCGCAGTGACGAAGTGGCAGAGTATTTAATGTTCCCACGGGTGATCATGTTGGCTGAGAGAGCTTGGCATCAACCAAACTGGGAAGTCCCATATCAATACCAAGGTGCAGTTTACAATCAACAAAGCGGTTTCTTTACGGCAGAAATGCGTCAGCAACAGGCGTTAGAGTGGCAAGCTATAGCAAATACCTTAGGCCATAAAGAACTGATAAAGCTCGATAAGGCGAATATTGCCTACCGTGTACCCACCGTTGGCGCTGTTATTAAAGAGGGGCAGTTATACGCAAACCTAATCTACCCCGGTTTATTGATTGAGTATCGAGATAATGGACAGGAATGGAAAGCCTATCAAGCGGGAGTTAGGGTTGAAGGTGATGTTGAGGTAAGAGCCATTGCTGCAGACGGTGTGCGAAAAGGCCGAAAGTTAACGGTTAGGTAACAATACTTACACTGTGTATTTATTCACAGTGTAAGTATTTACTAAGCTGAGATGCAGTCGCTATTGGGTGTTACTGCATTTCTATTGTTTTTAATTGGAAAATGCAAAAAGTAAATGACAACGCTGTCATTGGTGTTGTAACATGCGATTAACTTAGTGGCTTTCTTAGTAAAGAGCAGCGAGCAGCTCAACACTAAATATTAGAACGATAAAGAGGTTTGTCATGGGCATAGGCCAGGCGGAAGAAGCATCCTTGTATATAGGCATTGATGGTGGCGGCAGTAAATGTCGAGCAACAATATATACTGGCGATTTCAGCATTGTGGGCACTGGTGTTGCGGGGCGTGCAAACCCCTTGCATGGTTTAGCTCAAACATTCCAATCTATTGAAGAATCTACTCAGCTTGCATTGGCTGACGCCGGGCTTAAAAGTACTGATAGTAAACGTTTAATCGCGGGGCTGGGGTTAGCGGGTGTTAACGTATCTAGATTGTTCCAAGATGTGATGGACTGGCAGCACCCATTTGCTGGTATGTATCTAACGACAGATCTTCATACTGCCTGTATCGGCGCGCACAAAGGTGGCGATGGCGCAGTCATCATTACTGGAACTGGGTCTTGTGGTTATGCTCATGTTGGCGGAAAAGAGCTTTGCTTAGGCGGACATGGTTTTGGCTTAGGCGATAAAGGCAGTGGTGCTTGGCTTGGGCAAAAAGCCAGTGAACAAGCATTATTAGACTTGGACGGGTTCGGTGAAAAAACCATACTCACCTCGCGTCTATTTACTCATTTCAATGTTAATAATGCGATGGGTATCGTTGAGAATTTGGCGGGTCAATCTTCGAGTACTTATGCCAAATTAGCGCGTATGGTGTTTGAGTCTGCACAGCTTAAAGATGGCGTGGCTCAGGATATTGTACGTGAAGGTGCGAGTTATATTAGTGAGCTCGCGAGAAAGCTCTTTGCCATCACGCCGCCACGATTTTCGATGATTGGTGGGCTCGCTGAGCCGCTGGCACCATGGTTAGATGATGACGTCACGGCTAGAATGTCGCCCACATTAAGGCCTCCAGAATGGGGCGCTGCATTTTATGCTCAGCAGGAGCATGCTAAAAAAAAGGCGTGATAAGCTGTTTTTATTTCGTTGATGGTATCGTCAATACATAGAGTGAGTTGCAAATGAAGCAAACATTAATCGCAGACCGTATTTTTGATGGTCAGCAGTTTCATCATGATCTACCTGTCACCTTTGAAGATGGACATATTCTTGCTTTTGATACCGTAAAAGGCGCAAAAGAGTCGCGGGTTGACGGTAGCATTACCCCAGGTTTTATTGATGTACAAGTTAATGGCGGTGGTGGCGTATTATTTAATTCATCACCGACAAGGCAAGGGATAGAGGCGATAGGGCAAGCACATGCAAAGTTTGGCACCACCGCCTATTTACCCACGCTAATTACCGATGATTTTAGTGTTATGCAGCAAGCTGCAGATGCCGTCGCGGATGCCATTGAGCATGGCAGTGCTGGTGTGCTCGGAGTACACTTTGAAGGACCACACCTATCTGTACCGAAAAAGGGTGTGCATCCTCAGCCGCATATTAGGCGCATTTCTGATGCCGAACTTGATATTTTTAGCCGTCAAGACTTAGGCATTAAAGTGGTCACACTTGCGCCTGAAAATGTCTCTCCGGATGTCATTGCTGCGTTAGTTAAGGCTGATGTAAAGGTGTGTCTAGGTCATTCTAATGCTGACTATGATACGGTCAAAGCGGCATTAGACGCAGGCGCTACTGGTTTTACTCATTTGTTTAATGCGATGTCTGCTTTTGGTTCTCGAAACCCTGGAATGGTCGGTGCGGCGCTTGAAAGTACTGATGCTTGGTGTGGACTGATTGTTGATGGTCATCATGTACATCCTACTGCTGCTAAAGTGGCCATTAATGCCAAGCCGCGGGGAAAAGTCATGTTAGTCACCGATGCTATGCCACCCGTTGGGCTTGATGGCGAGGTGAGTTTTGAATTATTTGGGACGCAAGTATTACGTGTCGGTGATAGGTTAAATGCCGTTACTGGTGAACTTGCTGGTTGTGTCCTTGATATGGCCGGCGCTGTGGCAAATACTATTTCAATGTTAGATATCTCTGCAGAAGAAGCGTTGAGAATGGCGTCAATGTATCCCGCAGCGTTTTTAGGGGTTAGTCAGCAGTTTGGCTCACTCGCGACCGGTAAACGGGCTGATTTAGTCGTGATGAATGATCAGTTTAAGGTACAGCACACCTTTATTGCCGGTCAGTTAAAGTACTCAAAGGTGTAACGGTGATTTATAGCCTTCGCTTTTTATAAGCCTCTGTAGCCCATGCTATAGAGGCTTTTTATTATCCAATATTAACTGCTAAAAGAGTGTCCCGAATGACAATAATAAATGACACCCAGTCGCAAGCTTGTTCAACCCCGAAAAAACAAAAGGTCAGACTTAAGTCACTTGATGCACTGCGTGGTTTTGACATGTTTTGGATTTTAGGCGGTGAGGCGATATTTGCAGCCCTTGTGGTACTCACAGGCTGGGGCAGCTTTACATGGTTAGACACGCAAATGCACCATAGCCCTTGGCATGGTTTTACTTTTTATGACCTGATTTTTCCATTGTTTATCTTTTTATCGGGTGTTGCTCTTGGGTTATCGCCCAAACGCCTAGATAAACTGCCAATGCGTGAGCGTATGCCGCTTTATCAGCATGCGATTAAACGATTAGCCTTATTGTTGGTGCTAGGCATAGTCTACAACCATGGTTGGGGTACAGGGATCCCAATCGCACTTGGCGATATTCGCTATGCTAGTGTATTGGGCCGCATTGCCTTTGCTTGGTTTTTTTGTGCGCTGTTAGTTTGGCATACAAGCCTGAGAACCCAAGTGATCTTCACTGTCGCTATTTTGGTTGGTTACAGCTTATTGCAGCTTTTCCCCTTTTTGACCCTCGATAATTCTGGCGCCTTCACTGCAACGGGGTCGATTAATGCGGCCATCGATAGCTTATTACTACCCGGCGTGATTTATCAAGATGCTGCCGTTGATCCTGAAGGTATTTTATCGACAATCCCGGCGGTGGTTAATGGATTGTTTGGCGTGTTTGTCGGTCATTTTATTGTTAAATTACATGAGAAGGGTGAAGGGTTTAAAGTCGCTGTAATGACCATACTAGGTTTGGCACTATTAGGCATTGGCTGGCTGATTTCCCCGATTATTCCGGTGAATAAAACATTGTGGACCAGTAGTTTTGTACTGGTGACTTCTGGATGGAGCTTACTGCTGTTAGCGCTATTTTATGGCGTTATTGATGTTATGAAGCTAAGCAGATGGGCATTTCCTTTTATCGTGATTGGCTGTAACGCCATTGTGATCTACTTAGCGACAAGTATTGTTAATTGGCAGTACACCGCGGATAGCTTGTTTGGTGGGGTGATAAAATGGTTCCCCGTTTCTGCTCAAAGTCTTATCGCTGTGATAGCGTTATTACTGGTGCAATGGCTGGTGCTTTATTGGATGTATAAACGTTCAATCTTCATTAAAGTTTAAGGCGTTGTGATTACGATACTTAACGGTTGTGGTTAGCGTCGTTGATAGTGCTGTGTGGCTCTATCGATATAAATCGGTAAAGGATACAAATGACAGCGTTGTCTTTTTGGTCGCAATGTTTTAACATCAATGAAACAAAAGCCAATACTAGACACTAAAAGCAGATATAAATCTGTTGTTGGCAAGTCAATATAATGAAGGATGGGATAACAAGTCACACTGTTATCATCAATTTAATTACAATAAGAAGCAGGTTAAATAAATGACAGCATCGACTCAGGCCCAAGCCAGCCCTCAGAGCAGTATTCTGCCTATGTTCATTATAGGTGTGCTCTTTTTTATCTTCGGATTTGTGACATGGCTTAACGGCTCTTTGATCCCATTCCTTAAAATTATTTGTGAGCTAAATGAATTTCAAGCGTTGTTTGTGACGTTTGCGTTCTATATTGCCTACACAGTGATGGCATTACCTATGTCGTCGATACTTAAAAAAACGGGTTATAAAAATGCGATGGCTATTGGCCTCGCTATCATGGCCGTTGGTTCACTGTTGTTTATTCCTGCGGCGCAGAGTGCGAACTTTATGCTGTTTTTAGGCGCATTGTTTGTACTAGGTACTGGCTTAACTATCTTGCAAACTGCTTCTAACCCTTATGTGGTGCTTATTGGTCCTAAAGAAAGTGCTGCGATGCGTATTAGCATCATGGGCTTGATTAACAAAGGGGCAGGGGTCATCGTGCCGCTGTTGTTTACGGCATTGGTTTTGTCTGGTTTTGAAAACTTTACCGCAGATCATTTAGCGGCGTTAACCGAAGTTGAACGTACCGCGCAAATTAACGAACTCTCATCAAGATTGATAACACCCTATATTTATATGGCAGTGGCACTGACTTTTCTAATAGGCTTAGTTAAGTTCTCATCGTTACCTGAATTAGAATTTGAAGCAGCTGAAGAGCATCAAAGTAAAGGCAGTATTACTCACTTTCCACAAGTGATATTAGGTGCTTTAGCTCTTTTCGCTTATGTGGGTGTTGAGGTCATTGCGGGCGATACCATTGGTTTGTACGGGGCAAGTTTGGGGGTGAATAACTTCGCGTCTTTAACCTCTTATACCATGGTCTTTATGGTATTGGGTTATATTATAGGCGTCACTTGTATACCCAGGTTCATTAGTCAGGAAAAAGCGTTATTAGGTTCGGCGATTGCCGGTATCTTATGCATCATTGGCGTGACAACGAGCTCAGCAGAAAGTACCGCGATTGCCGATGTTTTATGGGGCTGGAGCGGGATCCCCGTTATTCCTAATACTGTTACTTTCGTGGCTATGATGGGACTGGCTCATGCGTTAGTTTGGCCGTCAATCTGGCCTTTAGCACTTGAAGGCTTAGGTAAGTTCACCGCGCAAGGTTCAGCGTTGTTGATTATGGGCATTTCAGGTGGAGCCATTCTACCTTTGATATTTGGTAAGGTCGCTCACTTTGCTGAGAATACGCAGCTCGCTTATTGGGTATGCTTACCTTGCTACCTCTTTATTCTGTTCTATGCCCTAAAGGGTCATAAGATGCGTAGCTGGTAAATATGTTTGTTAAAAGCCACTAATCTTAAGGGAGCCATTGGCTCCCTTTTTGTTTTTGTAACATAGGCAAGTGCCGTCATATCTAAACGACGGGGAAAAGAGGCATTGTACAAGTTCAACACTCGACGTGTGGATGTAGGAATGCAGATCCCTTTGCAAGACTCTGTTGCAACATTCGTTTCAAAAAAGAATTTAACAACGAAGCGTGCTTGCGCAAAGATTTTTGTCACAGGTTATTTTTAAGATGGTTTATGCTGGGGAACGAGAGTGCACTGTATTGTGCGTTATTGCTTTTTCCAAGGAAGTAACCATTAACCAACCCTAGTTAACCTGAACTCGGGATAAGCAGTGCAGCTCAATACCCCTATTATCGCCCCTATCGGTGTTGAGCTTTCTAGTCATCGCCCGCTATTACGTACGAAACCTCGCCTTGATATAGACAATAATTTTGGCATCGAGCAAAACTGTCAGATATATGAGAAATACAAAATTATTAAGCAGATCTTTTTTAAAAGATACTTCAAAACATTTAAACACTCATTATCCCGAGTTCAGGTTAGCTATCTTCATCGATGGCGTGAATGTCAGTGCTGTAGGGGGATGCTATTGTTCTTGCCTACAGCAGATTAAACTTCCACTTAATCCTGAATGTCCAACGGGCTTGGATATACCCATATCAATAATGTTTAATATTAGCGTTGAGAGCAGGTTGTGCTGTGGAAGTTGAACCTAATTGAGGGGCTAGGCAGTAAAATCTAATTTGCAGTGTCTGCAGTCGTTATAAGGCGCGTCAATAATGGTTACTGAGCTGATAATCGTCAGATACAAAAAAGCCACTCTAATGAGTGGCTTTTTTGTTTTTATGGTGCCGGCACCAAGAGTCGAACTCGGGACCTACTGATTACAAGTCAGTTGCTCTACCAACTGAGCTATGCCGGCTTATCTTGCTAATAAGTTATCTCTTTAGACAGAAAAACTCATTATAAAATGTTGGTGCCCGAACCCGGAATCGAACCAGGGACACGAGGATTTTCAATCCTCTGCTCTACCGACTGAGCTATTCGGGCAACTAAGCTATATAAATATAAGCGTTAGATTTGTTACTTCAAACTAAGCTTTGAAAGCCTGTCTCGTTTGGAGTGCGCGTATATTATAGCGATGCTTTAAATCACGCAAGTGCTTTTTTCGATAACTGCCTAACAAATAGCCGTACAGTTAAAAATATCACTATAAGCTCTTATTTTGCTGATTAATTAGTCTAGAAAAACAATGCAGTGGTGGTCTTGAGCTTGTTTATAGGTGAGTTAGCCTTTTTCTACTTGTATATCACGACTAATTGAAAGAGCAGTGGAGGAGAGAGATTCAATGCGTTGTTGTCATCAGCCTGCGCATGCTTATGCTGGTGGTACTTGAAGGTTGGATGGATCAGCGTCTACAGTGCTAACTTATCAGAGGGCGGGACAGGCTTAGAATATAAACGTTTAGAAAGCTAAAGTTAAAAAACAAAAAAGCCACTCTAATGAGTGGCTTTTTTGTTTGTATGGTGCCGGCACCAAGAGTCGAACTCGGGACCTACTGATTACAAGTCAGTTGCTCTACCAACTGAGCTATGCCGGCTTATCCTGCTAATAAGTTATCTCTTTACACCGAAAAACTCATTATAAAATGTTGGTGCCCGAACCCGGAATCGAACCAGGGACACGAGGATTTTCAATCCTCTGCTCTACCGACTGAGCTATTCGGGCAACTAAGCTATATAAATATATGTGTTAGATTTGTTACTTCAAACTAAGCTTTGAAAGCCTGTATCGTTTGGAGTGCGCGTATATTATAGCGCAGAGATTTATCCTGCAAGGGCTTTTTGTTATTAGCGTGACTGTTCGCTTAGTTTGTGTGCAGTTCTAAATAAAAGAACAATAGCTGCATTCCTGACGGTGTGGCGGAAGGCACATTATGTATGGTTAATATTCGCTAGTAACGTAAACCTCACAGCATAGTGAGGCTTATGTATGCCGTTAAAAGCAGTACCGTTCGAAAGAATAGAATGTAAAGGTCAATATTTGCTGATTTTATATCCTAAAATAGAATGTATGATGATTTCATCTTATGAATTCAGGGGGCGTAATGCTCTTAAATACAAAAAAGTCTTACGGCCTAGTCGCTATCTTTTTTCATTGGCTTTCCGCTTTAGCTGTTATAGGCCTATTTGCCGTTGGTTTTTGGATGGTTGATTTAACTTATTACAGTGAATGGTACAAAACGGCGCCACATCTACACAAAAGCGTTGGGCTAATATTGTTATTGCTGACGCTTAGCAGAATATTGTGGCGAATTTTCACCCCTAATCCAACGAGTTTAGCCAGTCATAAAAGATGGGAGAGAAGTGCAGGCCATATGACGCATCGTGTTTTATACCTGCTTCTGCTTGTCATTATGGTTAGCGGTTTCTTAATTTCTACCGCTGACGATCGAGGTATATGGGTATTTAATTGGTTTGAAATACCCAGCCTTGGGGCATTTATTGAAGACCAAGCCGATATCGCCGGCATGATCCACCAATATGCAGCATACAGTTTAATCGGTTTAGTACTGATCCATGCACTCGGTGCATTGAAACATCACTTTATTGATAAAGATTCAACACTACTCAGAATAATCAAAATTAAACATGACTAATTTTTATATGGAGAAAATAACAATGAAAAAGGGTTTATTGGCTACGGCATTGGCAACAACGTTGATGATGGCGAGTACGGCACAAGCAGCTGATTATGTCATCGACACCGAAGGTGCTCATGCCTCTATAGAATTTAGGGTAAGCCATCTGGGTTATAGTTTCGTAGCAGGTCGTTTTAATACTTTTGAAGGGGACTTCTCATTTGATCAAAGCAAGATTGCGGATTCAAAAGTCAATGTCACCATTAATACCACCAGCATCGATTCAAACCACGCTGAACGTGATAAGCATTTACGCAGCCCGGACTTTTTAAATACTGCAAAATTTCCTACTGCGACGTTTGAATCTACTTCGGTTGATGATAAAGGTGATGGTAACTTTGTACTAAAGGGTAATTTCACCTTAAACGGTGTGACTAAACCATTAGCAATAGATGCAAAAGCGATTGGAGAGGGAAGTGACCCTTGGGGCGGGTATCGTGCTGGATTTACTGGAAGCACTGAATTTGCGCTAAAAGATTACGACATTAAAATGGATTTAGGTCCTGCATCTTCTCACGTTAGCTTAAACCTGGTAGTTGAAGGTATGCGTAAGTAATCGTATTGTTACGTTGTAAACCATAAAAAAAGCGCCTTTCGGCGCTTTTTTAATATGTGTTATTCGTCATCTTTTTGAGGAACAAAGCCTTCGATTTCGACATCTTTTCCTTCAAACAGAAAGTTCACCATCTGCACTTCTAGGAATTTTCGGTCATCGACATTCATCATGTTGAGTTTCTTTTCATTGATAAGCATCGTTTGCTTTGACTGCCAAAGCGCCCATGCCTCTTTCCCCACATTGTCGAAAATACGCTTGCCTAAATCACCAGGGTAAAGCTGAAATCCTAAGCCTTCAGCTTCTTTTTTAAAATATACGCAATTTACTGTGCGAGCCATGATTACTCCTTATTTAATACAGAACCTAAACTCGCTAGAATCCGCTCAGTCGCTGAGGCTAAACCAACTTTAGGTGGATGAGGTAAGTTATACCAGACAGAGGAGTCTTGTTCCATGATCTGGTTATCGCTAATCTTGTTTATTGATACTAAAACGGGTTGAATATCGAGGTGGAAATGGCTAAATGTGTGTCTAAAGCCAACCAAATCCTCGCGATGACTAATATCGTACGCTTGATTGCTTAGGTGCTCGTCTAATTCTTCTTTAGTTGCAAATTGAGCAAAACACCAAAGCCCGCCCCAAATGCCACTCGGTGGGCGTTTTTGCAAATGAACATTATTTTGCTGCTCTAATACCAGTAGCCATGCAGCTTTTACCGGAATAACTTTTTTAGGCTTCTTACCTGGATATTCCAGCTGGCGGCCTGATAGTTGAGCTTGGCAGTCAATAGCAACGGGGCAAGCAGGGCAATTGGGTTTAGATCGAGTGCATACCGTTGCGCCGATATCCATCATTGCTTGATTATACTTTTGAATATCTACGTTTGGCGTTAATTGTTGCGTAAGCAGCCAAAGTTTATCTTCTACCGGTTTTTTACCTGGCCAACCTTCGATAATGCCATGCCTTGCAAGCACACGTTTTACGTTGCCATCAAGGATAGGATGATTTAATCCAAGCGATAAAGACAGAACAGCCCCGGCTGTAGAGCGACCTATACCAGGCAATGCCAGTACATCATCAAAGTCGACGGGGAAAATACCTTGATGTTGCTCAACTATTTGTTGGGCGGCTTTATGAAGGTTACGTGCTCTGGCGTAATAACCTAAGCCAGTCCAGTGATGCAGCACTTCATCTTGCTCTGCAGCGGCTAAAGTGTCGATGTTTGGGAAGCGATCGATAAATTTTTCAAAGTAAGGAATAACCGTGGCAACTTGAGTCTGCTGCAACATAATCTCTGATATCCATACTTTATATGGGGTTTTACTTTGTTGCCAGGGGAGTTGCTTACGACCATGGACATCGTACCAACTAATAATTCGGTCTGAAAAGAGTGGGGTAGTTTTCATCGGCGCAGTGTAACCACCAGTAGTAATTTAAACAAGTTGCAGTTGTTCATTGATGAGGGAGCCCGTTTTGCTTTCAACGTGAGGGAACCAGGCGAAATAGCGCTAGATTGAGCCGTTAATCGAGTATTTTTTGTAAAAGTAGCTCTGTAACTCGCACAAACTGAAATAATGGGTATAATTTTGCGTCAATAAGGCTTGCGCTAAAGGTCTAACTTTGGATAATGCCTTTCTTTTAAAATTAATAGCTATCTTAAGCGAGGGCGAAAATGAGCGAAGTAACAACCGCTGAATTCAATGAAGAAGGTAAATACCTTCGCAAAGTAAGAAGCTTTGTATTAAGAGAAGGCCGCCTTACAAAAGGGCAAGCACAAGCGTTGGAGCAACAATGGCCAGCAATGGGCCTAGATTATACGCCTGAACCTATCGATTTAGTCGAGGTTTTTGGTCGTGAAGCTGACACCGTGCTTGAGATCGGTTTCGGTATGGGCGCTTCATTAGTTGAAATGGCTAAAGCGGCTCCAGAGTTAAACTTTATCGGTATTGAAGTCCATAAGCCGGGTGTTGGCGCCTGTTTATCTGTCGCGGCAGAAGCTGGGGTGACTAACCTGCGCGTGTATCATCATGATGCACTTGAAGTGTTAGAAAACAGCCTTGCCGATGCAAGTTTGGCAAGGTTGCAGTTATTCTTCCCTGATCCGTGGCACAAAACACGTCACCATAAGCGTAGAATAGTACAGGCACCTTTTGCTGAGCTTATCCGCAACAAACTTAAAGTGGGTGGCGTGTTCCATCTGGCGACAGATTGGGAAAACTACAGCGAGCACATGTTAGAAGTCATGAACAGTGCGCCAGGTTATAAAAACCAATCGGTGACAGGTGATGTTGTTGAGCGTCCTGAACATCGTCCGCTAACAAAGTTCGAAGCACGTGGTCATCGCTTAGGTCATGGCGTTTGGGACCTTATGTTTGAGCGTGTCTAAGCGTTATATAGTTCGTTAATTTAGTTTTTGTTTATCACCATTGAGGAGTTCCACCATGGCAGCTAATCGCAGTCGTCGTTTACGTAAAAAGTTACGCGTTGATGAGTTTCAAGAGTTTGGATTCGATACCAATTGGACTTTCAATGAGTCTGTAACAGAAGAGCAGATTGATTCAATCGTTGATCTGTTCATCGAGACCATTATTGAACCTAGAGATCTTGGGTTCCATGGCGGCGGACATAAAGAGTGGGAAGGTATTATTGCTACTCAAGATATCGGTAAATGTACAGATGAAGACCGAGCTGCAGTTAAAACCTTCTTCGAAGGCCAACCTGTTGCTGATGTCGAAATCGGTGAGCTATACGATATTTGGTGGAGCTAATGCCTGAATTGGCATTACTTGAGGAGGTCGTGGAGAAAGTACGACCTCTTTTAGGTAAGGGTAAAGTTGCAGATTACATTCCTGCTCTTGCTGAGGTAAATGCTAATAAACTGGGTATAGCCGTGACCACCAGAGATGGTGTCACGATAGGGGCTGGGGATTATCTCGAGCCCTTTTCAATTCAAAGTATTTCAAAAGTATTTAGCTTAACACTGGCGTTAATGCACTACGAAGAGCCTGAAATTTGGTCACGTGTTGGTAAAGAGCCATCAGGGCAATCTTTTAATTCTCTAGTGCAAGTTGAGTTAGAAAAAGGGCTACCGAGAAACCCATTTATTAATGCGGGTGCCTTGGTCATTGCTGACCTGTTGCAAGGTCGGTTAGGAGCGCCAAAGCAGCGAATGTTAGAAATTGTACGTGAGCTAAGTGACAACCCTAGAGTGGGTTACGACAAAGTCGTTGCGAATTCTGAATATCAACACAGTGCGCGTAATGCTGCTATCGCTTATTTGATGAAGTCGTTCGGTAACTTCAATAATGACGTTAATACCGTTCTTAAGAGTTATTTTCATTATTGCTCTTTGAGAATGAGTTGTGCAGATCTGTCTAAAGCAATGTTATACCTCGCTAACCGAGGTAAGAATCTCGCTGGAAAACAACTGATCACACCGGTGCAAACTCGGCAGTTAAATGCTTTGTTAGCCACCTCTGGTTTATATGACGGCGCAGGTGAGTTTGCTTATCGCGTTGGTATGCCAGGAAAAAGTGGCGTCGGTGGAGGTATTATTGCCGTTATTCCGGGGGATATGTCAGTTTGTGTATGGTCACCGGAACTCGATGCTAATGGTAACTCTCTTGCTGGAACTGCCGCGCTAGAGACACTTTGTCAAACGCTTGGTCGTTCAATTTTTTAATTTCCTGCTTTACTCATCTGCTAATGTAATATTTAGCCAATAGTTCGTAGTATTGGCTAATTCTTCCTATCCTATTATCAACAAAACCACAATATTAAATTTACTAGTCCTTTCATAACAATGACTTATTGTCTTTGGCATACTACGTGCATTATCTAGTCTATATAACATGATATTAACAAAGCGATAAAGGACTAAAGCAATGAAAAGACTACTTACCTCTGTTGGTGTATCCGCTGTACTACTGTCAGCCTCTAGTGTGCAAATAGTTAATGCGAATGAAGATTCAGATAAGCACTTTAATAATGAATGTGAAGTATCGTTAAATTACGATGTTACCGTTGAGCCGAAAAAATTGACCGTAAGTGAAGTCGGTAAAGAACAGTACAGAATTGAAATGAATAAGCTTTTTGTCAATGGTGAACAAGTACCGCTTAACAAACAGCAACAAGCACTGGTAAATCAATACGCCGAAGAGGTTTCTGCTCAAGTTCCTGAGGTTATCGAGCTTGTTAATGATGCCGTAGCAATGGCTTCGACAGCGGTGAGTATGGCATTGACGCCTCTGTTAGGTGATGCTACGGGCGCTAAGATTGATGAAATGATGGATGGTTTGCAACAGCGAATTGAAAATGTGGCTTATCAGCATGGTGACAAATTTTACCTTGGTGCAACCGAGTCTTCGCTTGAAAATGCCTTTGGAGAAGAGTTTGACCAAGAGATGGAGCAGTTAGCGCAAAACTCTATCGGCACTATGGTAATGACGCTAGGAAGCGAAATGATGTCGGGTGAAGGCGGTTCGTTTGAGCAGAAAATGGAGTCATTTTCAACCAAAATGGAATCAATCGGCGATGACATAGAGCTGCAAATGGAAGGACAAGCACAAGATCTTGAAATTCGTGGTGAAAAGCTCTGTAAAAGGTTTAAGTCTTTAGTGGTATTAGAGAAAGAGCTACACACTCAAATACCAGAATTAGCAAAGTACTCTTTGATAGCGACGGCAAGCAAAGAAATGCGTGAGTAAACATTAATCGTTATTTTTAGATTCAAGACTCCTTGGAAAAATAGTTCTTGTGTTGCAGAGCTAAATTGCAACAACCCCTGCATCCCACCTTTGTGCAGGGGTTTTCGTTTTCATCCTATGTTAGCGTATTAACTGATCGTGCTTTAAATCGATAGCAACAAGCCAAACTGACTCTGTATCCTCTTATCTAACCCTATCCTATTGTTCTGTATGCCTGCTCACCAAATGCTAGTACAAAAGTACATATATGATGAGTTCTAAGTTTTTTTTGGTATACTTCTAAAAATAAAAACAAAAACCTCTTTTTGGTTGAATAATAATCACTCTACGCTAGCGTACATATATTCTCTTAAGGTATTGCTCTATAAGGTATTGTTGGCCTTGGTGGCTTATCTTAGCGATGGAAGTACTATTACTCTCGTAAACACCTTAAGGCGATTTACATGTTAGAACTTTTAGAACCAATCGCAATTTTTACTCATGTAGCTCGAGCGGGCAGTTTTAGCGCTGCGGCACGAAAGTTAGGAATATCTAAGTCAAAAGTAAGTACTCAGGTTGCAGATCTTGAGCATAAGCTTGGTGTCCAACTCATTCAGCGTACCACTCGTAGTTTAAGTTTGACTGAAGCCGGTCATTTGCTCTATGTGCAAGGTGAAGAGCTGTTAAGAGATGCAGATCAGGCTGTTGCCAGTGTACATAACCTAAATGATGCTACTCGTGGTGTCTTGAAGGTGGGTATCTCACAATCTTTTGGTACTATGCATATTATTCCTGCTTTACCAGAATTTATGGCAAGACACCCGGAGCTTGAACTGCAAGTCAGCTTGCTCGACCACAAGGTCGATGTTGTTAGTGAAGGCTTAGATCTATTACTGACGATGTCAGAGCAGTTACCTCTTGGCATGGTTGCAAGACCACTGATGAAATGTCAGTTCTTACTGGCAGCATCCCCTTCATATATTGAGCAACATGGTACGCCAAACCGGCCAGAACAGCTGGTCGATCACAACTGCCTTGTTTATCAAGGTGAGTGGCATGAACATAGTGTATGGCAGTTTAAGCAAGGCGATGATTATTGTGAGATTGGCGTATCGGGTAACTTTAGAGTCGATAATGCACCTGCGCTAAAAACAGCAGCAGTGAGTGGCTTAGGTGTGGTTTATCTTGCCAGTTATTTATTGGAGGATGAAATTGCTCAGGGCACGTTAGTGCCATTACTTGATGAGTGGCAATTGACCAATCATCTGCCTTTACAAGCTGTATATCCAAGACGTAAACACCTAGCTCCAAAGGTCAGCGCATTCATCGATTTCATTAAAGATCATATTGGTAGCCCGCCTTATTGGGATGACCCATATAAAGAATTGTATGCAAAACGTAAGTAAATATAGGAAACATTGTTTTATATTTTGAACAATGTTTTTTCTTGTTAGATATAAAGGTCTATAAAGTTATTTAAATCAGTTTCTTGGGTGGTTTTTGTTATTGTTTAGTCTGTGCCAATTTAGTGCCTACTAATGCTGGTTTTTACTGTTTAGGTTGCAGTTTGTTCTCAATTTAATACAATTGGAGCCAGTTGGTTCAAAATGATTTGAGTCCTATCGCAGAGTTGAGAATGACCCCTCTTTATTGTGCTATACAGATCAGCTTAACGCAGTTTTGATTCAATGCTGGCAGAAGTGTAAGAACTAAAACAATGCTAGCCTTCAAACCATCATCCTAGTTTTGGTTTACCCCGGCTTTTACCGGGGTATTTTTCTGTTAAGCGGTTCAATTATATCTGCAGCCTACAATTTAATGCCGTTGACTAGTATAAGTGAAAGTTTGAATGCCGTTAGATAATGCTTATCAAACTAGATGACATAAAAAAGCCACTATAATAAGTGGCTTTTTTAATGCGTGCTTCTAGGGGCTGTTGATCTTTCGAGCTTAGTTTTTGTTCGACTCTTTCCCGTAAAGAATAATGATTTTAGTACAAGGCTTGAGCGATGATATTTAAGCGTGTTAAATAAGCTCGTAACGCACTCTAGTTGTAAAAGACTAAAAGCATTGAAACGAACCCGAAGGGCCGCGCTTCTTGGCTATTTTTACTGTGTTGTAGGTTATTTGTGGAGAATGACTAAACGACATAGCCTCCACCTTGTCAAAATAGCCAATAAACGGCGGCAAAAACAACCGTGAAAGATCAACAGCCCCTAATTGAAATAGATTACTGTGCTTACCACAGTAACCCCTTAGTGTTAGCTACTCTGCTCTATCCAAAGGTTGATTTCACTTTCTAGTACATCAAGTGGCACTGGACCATTTTGCAATACTACAGTATGGAAATCTCTGATATCGAATTTATCGCCTAGCGCTGTTTGCGCCTTGGTTCTCAGTTCAAGTAACTTCAGCATGCCGACTTTATAGGCGGTTGCTTGTGATGGCATCACAATATGCCTTTCGACCATTTTAACTGCGTCAGACTCGGCGTTGGGTGTGTTCGACACGTAGTAGTTTATTGACTCTTCACGTGACCACTTCTTAGCATGAATGCCTGTATCAACCACGAGGCGACAAGCGCGCCAGAGTTCCATCGCTAGTCGACCAAAATCAGAATATGGATCTGCATACATGCCCATCTCTTTAGGGAAGTACTCACTGTATAGGCCCCATCCTTCAATGTAAGCTGTATAGCCGCCATATTTACGGAACTTAGGCACACCCTCAAGCTCCTGAGCGATAGCTATCTGCATATGATGACCAGGGGTTCCCTCATGGTAAGCGAGAGCTTCCATCTGGTATTTTGGCATCGCCTTCATATCATAAAGGTTAGCGTAGTACGTGCCCGGACGACTTCCGTCTGGTGAAGGATTGTTATAGAAGGCTTTACCGGCAGATTTTTCTCTAAATGCTTCGACCTGCTTAACGATCATTGGTGCTTTAGGTTTTACTTTAAACACTTCATCAAGACGGCTACTCATGGTATCAATGAGTGAAATAGCTTCTTGTAAGTAAGCCTGACGGCCTTGATCTGTATCGGCATAATAGAATTGTTGATCGTCACGCATGAAGGTAAAGAATGCTTGTAAGCTACCTTCAAAATTAACCTTTTTCATAATGTCACGCATTTCATTCTGAATTCGAGCGACTTCAGAAAGTCCCAACTCATGAATCTCATTAGCACTCATATGCGTCGTCGTAGTGCGCTCTAAAGCATTGTTATAGTAAGTTTCACCTTGAGGTAATTTCCAAGCACCATCGCGAGTATCTGCTTTGGTTTCAAGCTTAGCCAGGTAACTGATAAGTTTGTCGTATGCCGGTTTTACCTCACCGACTAATGCCCTTTTTGCTGCAGAGAGTAGCTGTTGTTGTTCAGCAGAACTAATCGACAACGCATTGACTTTACGCTTGAAGTCAGCCCATAAAGCACTGTCTTGGCCTTCATCAAAAGGTGCACCTTTGACGATGTTTTTGCTATCGGAAATGACATACGGGAATACAAATTTAGGCGCGATAATACCTTTATCTGCACGTATTTCTAATGCGGTTTGCAGTTGAGCAAGACGCTTTGACACGCCATTTAAGCGGCTAATATAGGCTTTAGCGTCCTTTATATCGCTGATCTGATGTTGGTTTATGAGGAAGGAAGCTATCTGTGAATGGCCACCATACATCTGATTGACGGGGTAACTATGGTAACGCCATTGATCGTCTTTTATCTCTTGCTCAAGCTTTTGTGTTAGTAGCTGGTAGCTAAGCTTTGTCTGCCTATCAAGCTTAGCTACTTTGAGCATTTTTAGTTGGGTTAAATGCTTTTTAGTACGCGCTAAGTCAGCATCAGTTGCTGCGTCGCTCATTTCATCCCATTTATCGTAATCTGTTTTTATGCCTAAATAGGTTTGTGATATAGGGCTGGCTAATACGTTTTCCATGAAAATACTTTCAAACAGCGCATTGGCTTTTTCGGATTCACTATTAGCTTTTTGAGCGACGGGTTCACTTGGACTTGCATAATTGATTGATGTTGGTGCTGCATATACCGCGGAACTTAAGCAAACTGAAAGGGACAGGGCAATGAAACTTATTTTTGTTTTTATGGGCATTTTTAGACTTCCTTAGAATTATGATTGTTATCCTAAAGAAGCCTAGAGTTAATGTTTTGATCTAAGTGTTAGAAAATGTGTCTATCAAACTATTTTGTTTAGTTATAACTAATATATTCAGTGGCTTATAGGAATTGTGACAATAAGTCATTCACAAACATATGGCCTTTGGGGGTGAGTTGCCAATATTCGCTGCTCTGGGTCATCAATCCTTTAGCACAAGCCTGCTCGATGCCAACCGTTAATACTTTTCGATCTAATCCGGTGCGTTGTTCAAACTCAACTTTAGGGATCGGTGTCATTAACCTTAAACGGTTCATTAAGTATTCAAGCGGTCTGTCTTCCTCTGCCACGATAGTGACATCGGAGGTGTAATCATCTGCAGCAAGGTAACCTTTGGGGTGCTTAATCTTAACGGTACGCAAAATTTGATTTTCATTCGGTTGAGTAATTTTACCGTGTGCGCCACATCCTATGCCTAAGTAGTCGCCAAACTGCCAGTAGTTAAGGTTATGCTGACATTGGAAGCCTTCTTTAGCATATGCAGATATTTCATATTGGATATAGCCAAGCTCTGCGAGCCTTTTTTGCCCTTGCTCGTAAATCTGCCATAGTTTTTCATCGTCAGGCAGTTGAGGTGGCTTAGAATGAAACAGCGTATTGGGCTCTATAGTCAGTTGATACCAAGATAGATGTGGCGGTGCCAATGCGGCAGCGGTTTCAATATCGGCCAATGCCTCATCAAAGCTCTGGTTCGGTAGGCCATGCATTAGATCTAAATTAAAGCTTTGGTAACCCGATACTTTTGCTTTTTGTGCAGCAACTTCAGCTTCTGTCTTATCATGGATCCGCCCGAGTAAATTCAGCTTGTCGCTGGAAAAGCTCTGCACCCCGATAGACAAGCGCGTGATCCCAGCTTTGCGGTAGGCAATAAAATCATCATGCTCTAAGGTGCCAGGGTTAGCCTCCATAGTGATCTCTATGTTGTCTTTAAACTTAATCAGCTTATCAACTTCAACGAGAAGGCGTTGTATTTGCGCCGCATCAAACAAAGAGGGCGTGCCGCCACCAATAAAAATAGTGTGTAGCTGTCGACCTTGAACATACTGAAGATCTTGTTTTAAGTCGGCGATAAGCGCGTCTACATATTCAGTTTGTGGCAACTCGCCATTCTGACCATGAGAGTTAAAATCACAGTAGGGGCATTTTTGTACACACCAAGGAATATGAATGTATAGGCTTAATGGTGGCAGGATTAACATTAGTTAAAGATACCTTGTTGTTTCATCGCTGCAATAAGCAAAACGAGCGCTTTACCGCGATGGCTTAACTGGTTTTTCTCATCACTGCTAAGCTCGGCGGCGCTAGATTGGTGGTCAGCGGGGATAAAAATAGGGTCGTACCCATGGCCATTTTCACCCTGTGGAGCAAAGCCGATAGTGCCTTCCCATGATGCTTGGCAAATAATGGGTGTCGGGTCTTTTGCATGACGCATATAGACCAATACACATTGAAAGCGAGCGCCGCGCAGTGACTGGTTTTCTAGTGCGTTAAGTAACTTGGTGTAATTTTGCTGATCTTTCGCACCTTCACCGGCATAACGCGCTGAATAGATCCCAGGTGCCCCTTGTAGAAAATCAACTTCTAAACCAGAGTCATCAGCGATAGCGGCATGGCCTGTTATTTCTGCTGCATGGCGTGCCTTAATGATCGCATTCTCAACAAAAGTGGTGCCGGTTTCTGCAACTTCTGAGACGTTAAACTCGCTTTGGGCGAGGATCTCTACACCGTAATCAACCATTAATTCTGAAAATTCTTTGAGCTTACCTTTATTGCCACTAGCAAGGACGATTTGATTCATGGAAGACCTTTAAGGTGTCTGAAAATATGGCGGCAATAATAGCGAACCGAGCCATTAATTGCATTATATATGTGGTGATACTAGGGGCTGTAGATCTTTCACGGTTGTTTTTGCCGCCGTTTATTGGCTATTTTGACAAGGCGGAGTCTATGTCGTTTAGTCATTCTCCACAAATAGCCTACAACACTGTAAAAATAGCCAAGAAGCGCGGCCCTTCGGGATCGTTTCAATACTTTTATTTTTTACTACAAGCGTGCGTTACGAGCTTATTTCACACGCTTAAGCATCATCGCTCAAGCCTTGTACTAAAATCATTCTTCTTTACGGGAAATAATCGAACAAAAACTAAGCTCGAAAGATCAACAGCCCCTAAGACCATTTTGCCATTGCCACAGATTGACTCTGTTGCAAAAGGTATAAAGGTATCGGTAGAATCCAGAAATTAAGCTATCGATGCTGATATGACTAAAACTGCCCAAGGTTATATAGCTAAATAACTTCAAGCAGCAGGATTGAGTATGTAGAGACATGACCGCGTTCTAGGCCGTTAATGACCGCAGCATTCACGATATATCCACGGTCTGTGGTGGTCTTTATCAAGAATGTATTTAGACAAATGTTGCTTCTTGTCTTGTTCTAAGAACACGCTGAAACGAGCAGGTTGAAGTCGTTTAAGTATAGAAAATGTAGCGGTGCGCTATAGCTGTATGCATGGGCGTTGAAATAATGAGGGCATTTGCACCCTCATATTAACGTTACTCTACATAAAACTTTTGCTTAAATTTAAGCTGAGTATTGAGTTTTGAGCCATGTTTTAAGGCAATGTTGAAGTTGATCTCTTGATCATCTCGGTAGGGGACTTCTGCAATATAGTAGATAGAGTCGCCTTCACGTATCTCTCTAAATTTTAACTCAACACGTGCATCAAGTAGGTTATTGGCTATACCGGTAATTTCAACGGGCACCGCAGGGTTACCGCCTACACTCGTATCTAACACCGAAATATTTAAGATCCCAGTATAGCTACTGCGCTTAATACCGTAAGACTTGGCAATACTGGGTGTTAAAAAGGTGCTACTTAGGGCTACGTAATGAATATCGTAGTTGCCGACCTTTTGTTTTTGCTCAGCAAATGCGCTACTGATGAGGCACAAACTTAGCAATAAAATGGCTGTTAGAGAGCGGAACATATGGGCTTTCCTTAGGTGATAGCTTTGCTACTAGTATAGAACTTAAGTGTGATAAACGCCTTAAACTTCTTATAAGTATACGGTTACAAAAGGTTTTGTATTGCTGGTGGTATCAGCCTAGGAGAGTGGATTAAAACTTGCTTGTGTCGGCCCATCTGGCCTTTGAGTATTGTTATATCGCCCTTAGGCACTTTGAATGCTTTAGAGAGGTACTTGGTTAGGTGCGCGTTGGCTTTTCCGTCAACAGGAGGTGCGGTAATTGCTATTTTGAGCTCTTCACCATGAAGCCCTACAATTTGATCGCGACTCGCTTTAGGTTGGATATAAAGCTGAAGCAGCAGGTTTCCCTGCTGCATCGTTACTGCTACCACTATACGCTGGCCCAGTATGGTACATATTGGGCGAGCAAGATATTGAGGAAATTAAGCACTACCATCATCACTAGTAATGAAAGATCTAATCCACCCATTTGCGGCAGCATACGGCGTATAGGGGCCAATAGAGGTTCCGTAAGCTGGCTCATTACCATCTCAATTGGATTTTGCCCCTGGCTTACCCAGCTTAATATTGCCCGTAGAATCAGCATCCAAAATAGCAACACACCAGCTTCTTTAAACACCGACACTAAAGAGATAAGTAAAATACTAGGTACGTCTAACGCTGCGCCTGCCATTAAGGTTAGCAACACAAATTTCAAGATGACGACCGTGATAGCCAGTACAAATGATGCGCTATCAAAATTGCCGAACGATGGGATCACGCGTCTTAGTGGACCAACAATGGGGTGAGTGGCTTTAACAATAAACTGGCTAAAGGGGTTATAAAAATCGGCCCGAGCGAATTGTAGCCAGAGCCGTAAAATGACCACCATCAGGTATAAATCGAATACTGTACTTACTAGAAAACTAAATGCATTCATTTGTTTACTCTACTTTTTACGTTAAATAAAAGGAATTAATACTGTTTTGCCATCTCTTGAGCTCGCGCAATACAATTTGTCATTGCATTATCGACTAGCGCTCTTAAATTTCCCTCTTCAAACGTTGCCACAGCCTGCGCGGTTGTGCCACCTTTTGAAGTTACATTCTCTCGTAATTGCGCCAAACTTAAGTCGGGATTTTGTTTGGCCATCAATGCAGCACCTAATGCTGCTTGTTGCGCCATTTCTCTCGCGCTAGCTTCCGGCATTCCTCCCTTTACTGCGCTTGCAACCATAGATTCTAAAAATAGAAAGAAGTATGCCGGTGAGCTTCCAGCTAATGCTATCACCTGATTTAAATCATCTTCTTTGTCTACCCAAATAACCTCGCCACCGGTTGCCATGAGCGACTCGCACAAGCTTTTGTTGTCGGCAGAGATATCATTGCCAGCAAACAAACCCGTTAAGCCTACACCTATCTGAGTTGGGGTATTAGGCATAGTGCGTATTAATTTGATCTCTTGCTTGAAAAAGTCACTATAACGCTTGGCTGTTACGCCTGCTGCAATAGTAATAATTAATTTAGTTGAAAGATCGAGGCCACTTAATTGCTCGCCCACCTGCTGCATTAAGTGAGGCTTTACACCCAATACGATGACATCGGCCGTCGCAGCAGCGCCAACATTATCGTTAGTCACCTTAATGCCGAAATCCTTGTTAAGCGCATCTAGCTTTGGTTGACTTGGATTTGAAGCCGTAATGCTCTCTGGGGCATAACCACTGTTAATTAAACCACTAATGATACTGCGGGCCATATTACCAGCACCAATAAAGCACACTTTCTTTTGTGACATTGAGTTCTCTTTTTATTTTCGTTAGGACGACACATTCTCTATAGCAACCTTTTAAAGGTTACATCACTTAATATTTGGGTCAAACATGTCAAAACCAAGTTTTAGTGCATTAAATAAAATTCATTTATTGTGTCTGGCTTTTAATCCGTTTTTGGATAATCACGAGCACCAAAAATAGCACTACCAATTCTTACCATGGTTGAGCCGTGAGCCACCGCTAATTCCAAATCGTTACTCATGCCGACTGACAAGGTATCTACACTTGGGTATCGTTCTGACAATAATGCATATAGTTTTTCTAATGCTGCGAGTTCCGATGTTGCGGTACTAGTGTCGACATTGGCAGACGGTATCGCCATTAATCCGCGTAAGTTCAAATTGGGTAAGGCGTTGATCTGTTCAGCAAGGGAGAATACGTCAGATCCGCTAACGCCTGACTTATTTGGCTCTTGACTGATATTGACCTGAATACAGACATTTAACGCAGACATCTTTGCCGGACGCTGCTCATTTAACCGGATCGCAATTTTTTCGCGCTCAACGGTATGCATCCAATCAAATAAACTCGCGACCACTTTTGTTTTATTGGATTGTAAGGGGCCGATGAAGTGCCACTCTATGTCGGGGCAATCCGTGCTTAGGCTATTGACCTTCGCTTCCCCTTCCTGCACGTAGTTTTCACCAAAGCGTCTTTGGCCTGCAGCATAGGCCTCGATTATTTGGCTATTAGGTTTGGTTTTACTCACGGCTAACAGCTGCACATCTGTAGGATTTCGTGATGAATTTTGTGCTGCCTGATTAATCCTGTGCTGGGCGAGCGCTAGTCTGTCTGTTATTGTTGTCATGTTGTATATTTTTGGTTGAATGGATATCCCAAACTATGGAAATCACAGAATTACTTGCCTTTAGTGTAAAGCACAATGCATCAGATCTACACCTTTCTGCGGGGGTTTCTCCTATGATCCGTGTTGATGGTGAAGTAAGGAAGATCAATCTTCCTGCTTTAGACCATCAAGGTGTTCACAGTCTTGTGTACGATATAATGAATGATAAGCAGCGAAAAGATTATGAAGAGCATCTTGAGATAGATTTCTCGTTCGAAGTCCCAGGTCTTGCACGCTTTCGTGTTAATGCGTTTAATCAGTCTCGTGGTTCAGCGGCAGTATTCCGCACCATCCCCAGCGATATCTTAAGTCTTGAGCAACTTGGCGCGCCTGAAATCTTCAAACAAATATCGAATTTCCCTCGAGGACTGGTATTGGTTACAGGCCCAACGGGCTCTGGTAAGAGTACAACGCTGGCAGCGATGGTTGATTACGTGAATGAAAATCGCCACGACCACATATTGACGATTGAAGACCCAATAGAATTTGTGCATCAAAACAAGCAATGCTTGATTAACCAACGTGAGGTGCATCGTCATACTCACAGTTTTAATGCAGCGTTGCGCAGTGCATTACGTGAAGATCCGGATGTTATTTTAGTGGGTGAGATGCGAGATCTTGAAACGATCAGACTGGCGATGACCGCCGCTGAAACCGGTCACCTTGTATTTGGTACCTTGCATACCACCTCTGCCGCTAAAACGATTGACCGTGTGGTAGATGTGTTCCCAGAGGGAGAAAAAGGCATGGTGAGGACGATGTTATCGGAATCACTGCAAGCCGTTATTTCTCAGACTTTGATTAAAAAAGTCGGTGGTGGCCGTGTGGCAGCTCATGAGATTATGATGGGGACGCCGGCAATTCGTAACTTGATCCGCGAAGATAAAGTGGCACAAATGTACTCAGCGATTCAAACCGGCATGGCACATGGTATGCAAACACTGGATCAGTGTTTACAGAATTTGGTTAATCGCGGTCAAATCACCCGTGAAGATGCCATGCTCAAGAGTTCAAACAAGCAAACCAATTTTTAAACGGATAAATACTTATGGATGTGCGTCCCTTTTTAAAGGCAATGACTGAGCGTAAAGCGTCAGATCTGTTCATTACGGCAGGCTTTCCACCCAGTGCAAAAATTGATGGCGAATTACGTCCATTGAGCGAGAACAAATTTAGTCCGGCGCAGGCATTAGATTTTGTTGAGTCATTAATGACTGATGTGCAAAAAGGGGAGTTTCATCAATCTCGCGAGTGTAACTTCGCTTTCGCTGTTAAAGATCTAGGCCGCTTTCGTGTTAGCGCCTTTTGGCAAAGAGAAGCTCCGGGTTGTGTCATGCGTCGTATTGAGACACAAATTCCTGACATGGATGACTTAATGTTACCGCCAATTCTAAAAGATTTGGTTATGGGTAAGCGTGGCTTAGTGATTATGGTTGGTGGAACGGGTACCGGTAAGTCAACGTCTCTCGCCGCGCTTGTCGGTTATCGAAATGCCCATGCTCGCGGGCATATCTTAACCATTGAAGATCCGGTTGAATTTGTTCACGATCACCGCAAAAGTATTATCACTCAACGTGAAGTTGGCATCGATACCGAATCGTTTGACGCGGCGCTTAAGAGCTCATTACGCCAAGCGCCAGATGTTATTTTGATTGGCGAGATCCGTAGTCAAGAAACAATGGAATTTGCATTGTCCTTTGCCGAAACCGGTCACTTGTGTATGGCAACATTGCACGCCAACAATGCTAACCAAGCCCTCGACCGTATTATGCACTTGGTACCAGAGAGCAAACATCATCAATTGTTGTTCGATTTGTCGCTTAATTTACGCGGAATTGTTGCCCAGCAACTCGTGCCTAAGAGTGATGGTTCCGGCCGCCGAGCTGCGATTGAGGTACTCATTAACACGCCGCGAGTGGCCAGTTTGATTGCTAAGAATGAGCTGCACTTATTAAAGGATACCATGTCCAAGTCGAATGAGCAGGGCATGCAGACGTTCGACCAGGCATTGTTGAAGCTCTATAGTGATGGTGAAATTAGCTATGCTGATGCACTGCATCATGCTGATTCACCCAATGACTTACGCTTAATGATTAAGTTGCAAAGTTCGGATACAACCAGCTCAAGCTCAATGGATGGCGTAACACTCAACCTAGATTAATTGATAGGGTTTGAGTTTTTTACCTCATTAACGTTTGTCTAAGATTAAGCTGGCAATAGTTTGTATTAGCAGCTTTTTTATGCAAAACACTGATCTATAAGTTGGCTTGAACGTACTAGTTACTCAATCGGGTATAACCGCTGTTCCAAGGGCAAAATATTAAGGGCTGTTGAACTTTCGAGCTTAGTTTTTGTTCGATTTTTTACCATAAGGAATAATGATTTTAGTACAAGGCTTGAGCGATGATATTTAAGCGTGTTAAATAAGCTCGTAACGCACGCTTGTAGTAAAAAAAATAACAGCATTGAAACGAACCCTAAGGGCCGCGCTTCTTGGCTATTTTTACGGTGTTGTAGGCTATTTGTCGAGAATGACTAAACGACATAGCCTCCGCCTTGTTAAAATAGCCAATAAACAGCGGCAAAAACAACCGTGAAAGGTCAACAGCCCCCAGTCAGTAATATCGTCTATTCACATTTTCACAATCAAGGTTTAAGGAGTTCTCTTGGCAAAGTTTTCAGGATTAACCAAGGATGTAGGTCATAAGAAGCGCGGAAAAACGGGTGTGTTGTTAATGAACCTAGGAACACCTGATGAGCCAACAGCTTCAGCAGTAAGACGTTACTTAGCAGAGTTTTTAGCTGATCCTCGAGTGGTGGAGATCCCAAGATTGGTTTGGATGATTATTCTGCATGGTATTATTTTGCGTGTAAGGCCTGCTAAGTCAGCCGCTTTATACCAACAGGTTTGGACCAAAGATGGTTCACCATTGATGGATATCACTAAACGTCAAACACAAAAATTGTCTCAGTATTTTGAGCAAGCTGGCGAAGATGTCTCGGTGCAGTTCTGCATGCGTTATGGACAACCTTCGGTATCGACAACATTACAACAAATGCATAAAGACGGCGTAGATAAGTTGGTGGTGTTGCCGCTATACCCACAGTATGCTGCGCCAACCACGGCATCTGCTTTTGATGCTATAGCTAAAGAGCTGATGACTTGGCGCTACTTGCCAGCGTTGCACTTTATTAATACCTACCATGACAACCCTGACTTTATTGATGCGTTAGCAGCTTCTATAACTCGTGACTTTGAGCTTAACGGTCAACCGCAAAAGCTCGTCTTGTCTTACCATGGCATGCCTGAACGTAATCTTCATCTTGGCGACCCTTACTACTGTTTTTGTATGGTTACCAGCAAGTTGTTAGTCGAAAAGCTCGGCTTGACTGAAGATCAGTACATTACGACGTTCCAATCGCGATTTGGTAAGGCTAAATGGCTAACGCCATATACTGATGCCACTATGGCGTCTTTACCCGCTAAAGGCGTTACAGATATCGCGGTAGTATGTCCGGCTTTTAGTGCTGATTGCCTTGAAACGCTGGAAGAGATCGCGGGAGAGAATAAACACATATTTAAGGACGCGGGAGGGGAGCAGTTTAGGTATATTGCAGCACTTAATGATAATGATGACCATATTCACATGATGGCTAATATTGTTAAACCTTACCTTTAAGGCTCTCTATTAAGGACTCATTATCACATCGGCAAGTTCCGAAAGGAACTTGCCGATGATATTCTTGCAGTCGTGATGTATTAAAACGATTTTATAAACTATCTACTTGGCTGGTCAGATATTGCTGGTAAGTCTCTTCACCCCAAGCAACAAGCTGTCCTTGCTTAAACAGTAGAGGAGTACACTCATCTTTGGTTGTTTCACCGTCTGACTCTTTATGTTGAGTGCGGTAAAATAAGATCTGTAGATTCTGCTCATTAGAGATTTTAGCTTCACTAAAATCAGCTTTACCAAAGATGCTTTTAACTTCAGCAATACTTTGTCCGATAGTGATCTCTGTCATTTTAGCTCTATTGTAAGCTTGCCTATCTTCCCAATCCATTTCATCTGGAGTTGGGTCATAAGACACCATAATGACCGCAACAAAGGCAATGTAGGCAACAAAAATAGATCCAATGATTACGGGGACTTTGGATTTCATCTGTACTCGGGTTCCTTGATAGGCAATTCCAATAACGTAATACGATACTATGCAAAGTAATGGGCGTAAATGCTAATAAGGTAACTTTTTGTTAACAGTTGTAAGTTTTAGCTAATTAGTTTTCGGCAGTCTAAATTGCTTTAGGTTTGCATTTAATGGCATATCTAATTGAAGTTGCACTAGTTTATAGCTTAGTCGGGCCATCTCTTTGCCGTCTTCAAGCTTTTTCGCTTGTTTAGTGCCAACCTGTTCGATTGAGCTATATATATTAGCCAGTGAACGAAATATCTTTAGCAACTCAACGGCGGACTTAGGCCCAATACCTGGCACTCCAGGAATTTTATTGCCACTGTCACCCGCAAGCGCCAGATAATCAATAAATTGCTTGTGCTCGACTCCGAGCTTTTGTTCCATGGCTTCAACCGTCATGTATGTTTGATTGAAGTGATCCCATTGCTTGATATTGGGATGATTTAATTGGCAAAAACCTTTGTCTGTCGACACTATAATGGCTTCGCCGCCAATGCTAACGAGCTTAGTCGCCAGGGTGGCAATCACATCATCTGCCTCCGATTTAGCATCAAGTGAGGCGATGTTATGTTCCGCAAGAAACGCTTTTATATCGGCAAGACCGTTGGACAATGCTTCAGGCATTGGCTTACGGCCCTTTTTATAGCCTTCGTATAGCGCTTTGCGCCATGATAATGCATTACCGTCCCATACTATCGCTACGTGAGTTGGCTGGTGATACTTTACTAGCTTTTTACAGGCGCCATTAACGCGCTCTTTTAGGCCGTTGATATCTGATTCGTTGGGTTGAGCGGCGTGGATCCGCCGCACTAAGTTCATACCATCTATAATTAAAAATTTATTCATTTCATTATTTTATAACAGGGAATATAAGCACTTCCCGGTAACTTCATTCGTTGTTGTGAAACAAAAGCGTTAAGTAGATTATCCATTAACGCCATGAGTTTTGGATCCCCTTTAATTTCAAAGGGACCGCGTTGATCAATTATCTTGATCGTTTCCATTTTGACATTACCGGCAACAATACCTGAAAAAGCCTTTCTCAAATTTGCTGCCAGTTCTGCTTTGTTCGATTGGTCGTGTAAATCTAAATTACTCATCATTTCATGCGTCGGTTCAAAAGGCAGTTGAAATTCAGGTTCGATTTTCAAAGACCATTGATATTGATAGGAGTCGCCGTTATCTTTACGGAAAATCTTAATTTTCTCCATGGCTTCTTTTTGAATGCGAGCAACCTTCGATGGATCATCAATCACAATTTGATACTTACTTTGTGCTTCGGGTCCTAGCGTTGCCGCAATAAATTCATCAATGCGTAAGAAATATTCTTCACTCTCTTTTGGCCCTGTTAACACGAGTGGGAAGGGGATATCTTGATTATGTTTATTGAGCAAAATGCCCAGTAAATAGAGCAGCTCTTCTGCGGTACCCGCTCCGCCAGGAAAAATAATGATCCCGTGCCCCAGCCTAACAAACGCTTCGAGCCGTTTTTCAATGTCAGGCAGAATGACCAACTCGTTGACGATTTGATTTGGGGGTTCAGCAGCAATAATACTCGGCTCTGTAAGACCTATGTATCGAGCGTGGTTTACTCTTTGCTTTGCATGGCCAATGGCAGCGCCTTTCATCGGGCCTTCCATTGCACCAGGGCCACAACCTGTACAAATATCTAACTTACGTAATCCAAGCTCATAGCCCACTTCACGGGTATATTGGTATTCAATCGGATTGATGCTATGTCCTCCCCAACAGACAACAATATTGGGGTCGAGCATCGGCATTGTGCGGGCATTACGTAAAATGTCAAAAACCACGTTAGTGATGTGACTCGCGTTGGTTAAGTTGATGTGCTTTAGGTTGTCGTATTTATCATAGATATAGACGATATCGCGTAGCACTGAAAATAGGTGCTCTTGTATACCTGAGATGATTTCGCCATCGACAAAGGCTTCTTGTGGCGGATTGGTCAATTCAATTTTAATGCCGCGCTCTCGCCTTAAGACATTAATATTAAAATCGCTGAACTGATTGAAAAGACTTTCCGCATTGTCGCTTTGCAAGCCAGAGGCTAACACTGCAAGCGAGCAACTGCGGTAGAGCTGGTAAAGCTCACTTTTGGCGTTCTGTTTGAGTCTGTCGACTTCGAGTTGTGAAAGCTGATCTAAGCTTCCTCGGGGACTAATTTTCACTATCATAGCAGCTCCTTAGCAGTGATAGATTAACTGTCCTTTAAAGAAAAATGGCGATAAAAATACCTCTCGCCGAGGACAGTTTATGAGTCAATAATGACTCTATCTCTGCTTTCATGTTTAGCTTTATACAGCGCAGCGTCAGCTCGTTCAAAGGTTTCGCTGATGAGCTCATTTTCAATAATTTGTGCAGCGCCTATAGATACTGTAACTGTAATTCTCTGATTTTTAAACTTAAAAGGAATACTTTTTACTTTTTCTCTTACTCGGTCAAGTAAAGGCTTAATGTCATTCTCACCAATATCCGGGAGTAAAAATACGAATTCCTCACCCCCGTAACGGGCAACAAATTCAGTCTCTCTTAAAGAGCTTTTTAGCGCCATAGCAATCACTTGCAGTGTTTTATCACCCGTGCTGTGGCCAAAACTATCGTTGATTGTTTTGAAGTGATCTATATCGGCAACAGCGACCCATAGTCGTTGTTGAGTGCGTTTGTAATTACGATACTCAATGTCCATGCGTTCTTCAAGTGCTGCACGGTTGGGCAGTTGAGTGAGTGAGTCGAGCAGATTCAGCTTCTGCTGCTCAAACAAGCGCTTTTTATAGGTTTCGGTTTCTTTACTTAGCTCGTTTAGCTCGCGGCGCAGCGCTTCAACAGATTGTCGTAATTGGATCTGCTCTCTGTTCTCTAATGCCTCTTTACGGCTGAGCGCGGTTCGTAATGCTAATAGTTGCTCTGTTACTTGTGTTTTTAGGTGATCGATATCATTAGTTTCAGCAACCGACTCGTCAATATTATCGACTTGATTACTGATCTCACCGTTCAGTTTTTTAGCCACTTGAAAGCTTTTTACTGAATGGGTGTAAGAGTCTGTTACTACCTCGCGAACATTACTTAATGCACCGTTGAGTATGTATAAAAACTCTTGCGATGCCGTTTTTTCTTTCGCGATATTATCGAGTAATAGGCTAAGTACAACTTGATAAGCGTTTAATAAGGTGTCGAGTTCAAAGTCTTCAGTTAATGACAGCTTGATCGACGAAATTTGTTCTCGTTGCTCTTTTCTAAACTCTATTTCCGATAGCATCAGTGCCAGCTCATGGGCTGATTGACGATGTCTTGGTAACACTTCAAATTGTTCGCCAAGACGGAGCTGCTCGTTAAGGATTTCATCGTAGAACTGGACAATTTTTTCTACTTTTGGAATGTAATCCCAATAGGTATGAAATGGTTTTACGAGCTCTTTTTTGAAATAGGAGATCTCTTTCTTAAGTTTTGCTGGCAGAGACTCAATTCGTTGAATTTGGCTGACGATATTAGATAACGAGTTACGACTCTCTTCAAGCTGCAACATGACGCGGTGATATTGTTGCTTTAATACGCCTTCAACGTCGTTTAGGTCCGTTATGGCGTTATCAATCTGACTAAAGCGACTTAATTTATGCCGAAGTTTAGCGAGTTTGTTGTCTAATTCAATGTTCTGGCCTTTGCACGCTAAGCTTAGCTGGCCAATAAACTGCAGAAGGAGCTGAAGCTTTTTATTTTGGTCTTCACTCATATCATCAAGGGCTTGCCTTGCTGAATAGAGCTTTTGCTGTAATACGCTTAGCTGTGACGTGCTGGCGACGGCATCCTTCATTTATTTAGATTTTCCTTTATCAACACGTACAAAAGAGACGATGACTTTAGTACTGACTTTAACTGCAGTTAGCCTAAAGCAAAATTAACATCAGCCGAATATGAGATTCATTTTGGTGTTAGCTCAACTCGGCGGTCAAATCGACATTTTGATGGCTCTTCCACCTTGGCCAAACAATATCACCCTTGATGCCGTTGGTCTCTATTTTGATGATGCCACGGATAATGCTTTTTTCAATATTGAGATATAGCGGCGGTTCAAAGATACCTGAAGATGCAAAATTGAGCGGCTTTAGAGTGACATAGTAATTTTGTTGGTTACCTAAGGTGATCGCCGCCGACAGCATCATCTGTAACGTACCGAAGTGCTGCTGAGCTGAAATTTTGAGTGCTGGATCGGCGAGCAAAGGCAGGCTAAGCAGCCCCATGTGCAAACAAGTATCACCATAGTTATCATTTAAAGCGCTTTTTATGTTGCTCAGTAGTGTGTCGGGGGCAACTTTTATGTCAAAGCTCAAGAGAAAAAGCCCTGGTCGAATAATGTAGACTTGGCAATTTAAAGCGCCGGACAGTGAGTCTATCTGTTGCTTATTCATTTTTGCATTACATGAATAACCTTGGGCCAGATCTGAATTTAGCTGATCTGTTAACGATATTAAGGCGAGTGTTTTAAATGTATTGCTGTAATAAGTAAAATCTTGAATATAAGCAGAATAATTGCTTGTTTTAGTGAATGGATTCAAACTGCTGATTTGTACCAATTTAGTGCATTTCGCTGTTAAATTGTTCTTAATTCGCCACAGATAAATAGACATAATTGATGTTAACGCGAGTGCCAATAAACAGAAAATCAACATTAATCGATTAGTTGATAGCAAGCCTTCTTCTCTCTGTAAATCGTTATCTTTTTGGTTAAGTTCAAGTTTTGCCGTTTGTAATTGAAATAATAGCTTAACTTGCTGGTCATCGTTGACCTCATTGCCGTCTTTGGAACGCAAATTAAGGATCTTGTTAATATTGTGATAAGCCTTTTCAAACTGCCCAAGGTGCTGTTGCGCGGCTGAACTTAACGTAAGGGCTTGTATAAGTTCATCATCAAGCTTCATTTGTTCTGCTATGCGAGTCGCTGATTCGGCGTACTTTAGTCCAGGCTCCCAATCGGAGATACTGTTAAACACCTCGGCGAGTAAAAGATGATTATAAACTAAATAGTGATCGCTATTACGAGAGCTAAAAATGGCGCTTGCACGTAGTAGATTAGAAATGGATGTTTTGGTATCCCCAATTTTAAAATAGGCTTCACCTAGATTATGTAACGTGAGCGCTTGGCCTATATAATTGCCGAGTTTGGCATCAATTTGTTGGGCATTTAAGTAGTAATCAATCGCTTTATACCATTGCTCTTGTTCACCATAGGTCATTGCTATCACCGTCATGCTGGCGGCGACATAAACTTCTTTACCGAGGCGTTGGTAAATCGCCGAGGCTGCGGTGGCGTAGCGTAAGGCATCATCCCAAGATTTGAGTGAACGATAGACCCGTGCTAATTGCATTTGAATATGCGCATCTTGAGTTGGGTTTTCATCTGCCTTGGTATGTTTTATCGCTTCAGAGTAATGCGAAAGTGATTTTCCATACTGACCTTTTTTATAGTAATACTTCCCCAGCACTGATTCTGCATGAGCGATCATGTAGGGGTCTGCAATCTCAAGTGCAACGGCTTGAGCGCTTTTGAGGTGGGCGAGTGCAGATTCGTCTTCTCGTAACATCATCTGCATAACACCAATGTTTTCATGCAGGGTAAACCGTAATACTTGTACTTTCACACTCTGGTTGGCGGAAAGTGTTGTGATTGCTTGTTGATAAAAAGCGATAGCTGATTTGAAATCTTGTTTAGTTTTTCCTATATAGCGGCCGTTAAGCATGAGGATATAACTTTTATCAAAGTCATTGTCTGCAACAAGTTCTAATTGGTCGATTAATGTTCTAGCCACTGTGTAACGGTCGTCATTTTTGGTTGATAAATCTAACGATAGTCTTGCTAACAATTGCAGCTCAAATTTAAGTTCGGCAAGCGAGAGTCCATTTTTCATCGCATAACGATTAAGCGCTTCTTTGTTGGTGAAATCTGGGAGTGTGGGTAAATTATTATTGATTGATTGGCGTAAACTATTGGGAGATTCTCTAAACTTATGTTCTGTATCAACGTCATTTCTGGCTATCGCATGAGCGCAGTTGCTTATACAACTGAACAATATAATCAATAAAAGGGTCAACACACTGCGCATGGGTAGGTCATTCCTTGCTCTAAGCTTAAGTTCAAGAGCTATATCTTTTTGTTATTTTAATTGGTGTAATCGAGTCAAATGTTATACTTTTCGACTTAATGAAAACAATAATAACAGAAGGAAGCGAGAGTGAAACCAGTAGTTCCCCTAATCTTAACTTTTAGCGCATTAATTTCTCCAGTAGCCATTGCAGACGTTGATTACTCAATAGATTTATCAAATCCACAGCACCACTTAGCCAAAGTGGAGGTGGTTTTTCCTGCAACAAAGTCATCAGCCTTAGTCGTTAATTTACCCGTTTGGCGTACTGGTAAATATGAAGTGCTGCCACTTGCTGATTCGGTGCGACTTTTCACTGCAAAAGACGCCGCTGGCGATACACTGCCTTGGAGCAGAACGGCAAGTGGTGAGTGGACCGTTGCACTTGATAAACCAACAGCCGTCACGGTTTCATATCAGCTCTACGCCAATAAGCTTGGGCAACGGGTCAATCATATTGATGCTTCTCATGCTTTCCTCGATGCTAGTGGCACTTTTGTTTATAGCCCGCAGTTTAGGGATGAGCCTATCCATGTCAGCCTAGCAGTTCCTTCTGCTTGGAATAGTTATTCTGGTATGGATAGTGGACCAACGAACCACAGCTTTACGGCGGCTAATTACGATATATTAGTCGACTCTCCTATCGAAACCGGGATCAGTGAATACCGAGAGTTTAAGGCAGATGGCAAGCAATATGAGTTAGTCATTTGGGGTGAAGGTAATTACGACATCGACAAGATGGTTGATGATTTAACTAAACTAAGCGGCCAAGCCGAGGCCATTTGGGATGATTATCCCTTCGAACGTTACGTTTATATGGTGCATGCCACTAGTGGCGCTCGTGGTGCAACCGAGCATTTGAACTCGACCATTATTCAACGTCCACGTTTTAGTTATCGTGATCGTAAGGACTATCTTGGTTTTATAAAGACGGCTTCGCACGAGTTTATTCATACTTGGAATGTAAAAGCATACCGTCCTGAAGGGTTAGTTCCCTATGACTATCAGGAAGAGGGGATTACTCAGCTACTTTGGATAGCAGAGGGCTCAACAAGTTACTTTCAAAGCCAATTGTTACTCCGTGCTGGCGTGATGACCGCGAAGGAGTTCTTCGAAGATTTGGCGAAGCGTGTTGCACAAAGCGAGAAAACCCCGGGTCGAGAAGTGCAGTCTGTTGCAAGTGCTAGTGCCAATCAATGGGCAAGTACCGGCGGAGATTATGCCGTAAACCATAGTACTAACATATACTCTGAAGGCTATTTAACCTCGCTGGCACTGGATTTCTCTTTACTCGAGGAGACCAAACTGGATAGTTCATATCGCGACGTGCATCGTGAGCTCTATCAGTCGCACCGCATTCCAGCGGGCTATAACATTGCCGATGTAAAAGCCATTTTGAAAAATGTCTCGGGAACGAGCTACGAAAAGTGGTGGCAGGAGCATGTTAACTCACCTATTAGTTTAGATTTCGACACTCTGTTAGACCAAGCAGGTTTAACGGTGGGTTATGGAGATGATGCAAAGTCTGAACCTTTTGTTGGCGTGACACTTGAATCTAATAGCTTAGTGCTTTCACGCGTACTGCGTAATGGACCCGCATGGAACGCTGGTATTGTGCTTGGCGATGAAATTGTGGCTATCAATGGCTTAAAAGTTACCGCCGCAGGGTTTGAGTCTCGTATTAAGGACTTTAAAGCGGCTGGCAAAATAAACGTAACGCTGTTTAGTAATGACAGGCTTAAAGAGATAGAGCTTACGCTCGGTGAACAACAGAGCGGTAAATTGGCGATAAGTAGTGTTGAAAAACCGAGCCGTTCTCAAAAAGCCTTTTTCAAAGCTTGGTTGGGCATTGATTGGCCGTTTGATAAAGAGGGTAAATTAAAGACTGCTGAGTAATAGCAACTATATTTAAAGAGTAAAAAGGCGCCTTAGGCGCCTTTTTGTTACCGCAATATCAGTCGTTAACTTAAATACTGTCTTCGAGTCCACCGAGGGAATCGACGACAGAATTAACTAAGGCGATTAACTCGCTACTCATTAAGGCAAAATCGGCATCAAGACGCGCCATCGGATCTTCATCACCAACATCATCATTGCCTGCTCTAAACTCTTCAGAGAATTTAAGACGCTTAATAGCAGCATCTGATTGAAGAAGAAAGGCGATGGATTGACCAAAATGCAGTGCTAGCTTATGTACTTGCTTACCGACTTCGATATGCGCTAATACTTCATTTTCAGTTAAATCTTGCTGCTTAAAGCGAACAATGCCGCCCTCGTCAGAATCACTCTTTAACTCGGCTTCATCTTGCATTTCGAAAGCGGCAGGTGTTTTACCCTCTTTTAACCACTCTGTTAACTGTGTTTCAATTGGCGTTTTAAAGCTGATTGGAATGATAGGTAAAGTGCCAATGGCCTTACGAAGCAAAGCCATAAGCTCTTCTGATTTAGCTGCGCTTGAACTGTCGACCAAAACCATCTGGATTTCAGGCAATATAAGCGCGCGAATTTGGCTACGACGAGAAAAGGCTCTTGGTAAAAGAGTCATGATGATCTCATCTTTTAGCGAATCTTTTTCTTTTTTGGCAAGCTTGCGACCATCTTCAGATTCAAGCAGAGCCACTTTATCTTCTAAGGCTTCTTTAATCACTTGAGCAGGTAGAATTTTCTCCTCTTTAGTCGCGCAGATAAGGTGTCTGTCTGCAGCAGTATGGACCAAAGTGTCGCCATGCTTGCCGAGGGCATTAGAGAAACCAAACTTACTGACATCTTGGCTTGAGCATGGAGAGAAGGTGAAGTCTTCCAGTGATTTTTCCATTGATTCAGTGTCAACAGAGAAAGGCTTGTTAAAGCGGTATACAGTTAGATTTTTAAACCACATAGATAAATGCTCAGTCAAAATTAAAGCCGCAGTGTAAGCCATTGTCAGGTTCTGGTAAACCGCCTAGGCATGTTCTTATTCGGCAGCTTTGTCACATTTAACCAAACTGTCATATTTCTCCTTTTGCTCCTGAAAGCCCCAATTCTAGGGGCTCGCCCTCGTCGAGTTAACATTTATCAAACAATTTCAATTCGATTTAGCATTTGCTGAAATAAAAATGCAACAAACTATCTTCATTATGACGCTCGTCCAAACCAATAACCAAGACGCATAAACGTCGAAAGGATTAAATGATGAACGTTTTTTGTAAAACTCTACTGGCTTCTGCTCTAGCGACTGCCACTCTTGCTTCTGCCCACGCTGCAGACCCATTAACTGTTTACGGCAAGCTAAATGTTACTGCACAGTCTAATGATGTAAATGATGAAGCCACGACTACGATTCAATCTAATGCTTCTCGTTTTGGTGTTAAAGGTGCTTTCGAACTCAGCAGTGACCTTGAAGCTTTCTACACCGTAGAATATGAAGTAGATACAGGCGATGACGTTAAGGAAAACTTCAAAGCACGTAACCAATTTGTGGGTCTTAAAGGCAGCTTTGGTGCTTTCTCTGTTGGTCGTAACGACACCATGCTTAAAGTCTCTCAAGGTAAAGTTGACCAGTTCAATGACCTTTCAGGTGATTTGAAAAACTTGTTCAAAGGCGAAAACCGTATCGAACAAACAGCAACTTATGTAACGCCTTCTTTCAGTGGCTTTAAAATGGGTGTGACTTACGCTGCTGAAGGCGCTAGTTCACAGTATGCTCAAGATGGATTCAGTGTTGCGGCTATGTACGGTGATGCAAAACTTAAAAAGTCACCGGTTTATGCCTCTGTAGCTTATGATTCAGATGTAAAAGGTTACGAAGTTGTTCGTGCGACAGTACAAGGTAAAATCGCTGGCTTTAAGTTAGGCGGTATGTATCAGCAGCAAGAAGAGACTTATGAGAAAGACGGTACTCCAACCGTTGGCGGCGAAAGCAAAACTGGTTACCTCTTTAGCGCAGCGTATACTATCGATGCAGTGGTATTAAAAGCACAGTATCAAGATATGGAAGATAAAGGTGATTCATGGTCTTTAGGCGGTGATTACAAACTAGGTAAACCGACAAAACTATTTGCTTTTTACACTAATCGTTCATATGAAAAAGTTGAAAATGATGACAAATACTTTGGTGTTGGACTAGAACATAAGTTCTAAGTCACGCTTAGGTTTTTTGAAAAGGAGGCTTCGGCCTCCTTTTTGTGTCTTAAAGATAACGAAATCGTTTAGCTTTATGACAATAATTTACTTTATTATGGCAAAATGTCATGTCATTTAATATTAATGTAATAAAACTGACCAATAATAGGCCCATAGAAATTCACTGACAGAAGATCGATTATGACAGCAAGGATACTGATAGTTGAAGATGAGTTGGCGATTCGCGAGATGCTAACTTTCGTGTTAGAGCAACATGGCTTTACCACAACGTCGGCTGAAGATTACGACTCAGCACTGGATATGTTAACAGAGCCCTATCCCGATCTTGTGTTGCTTGATTGGATGTTCCCAGGTGGCAGTGGTATTCAATTAGCTAAGCGATTACGCCAAGATGAATTTACCCGTCATATTCCAATTATCATGCTGACGGCTCGTGGTGAAGAAGAAGATAAAGTGAGGGGCCTTGAAGTGGGCGCTGATGACTTTATTACTAAACCTTTTTCTCCTAAAGAGCTAGTTGCTCGCATTAAGGCCGTATTGCGCCGTGCTGCGCCAACATGTCTTGAAGACCCCATCGATGTGCAAGGTTTACAATTGGACCCTGTAAGTCATCGTGTCACCGTCGGTGAACAAGTATTAGACATGGGCCCGACAGAGTTTCGTTTATTACATTTCTTTATGACCCACCCGGAGCGTGTTTACAGTCGTGAACAGCTGCTTGATAATGTTTGGGGCACCAACGTATATGTTGAAGATAGAACGGTTGATGTGCATATCAGGCGTTTACGCAAAGCGGTGACTGAATCTGGGCATGATCGTCTTATTCAAACTGTTCGTGGCGCTGGCTACCGTTTCTCAACGAGACTTTAGTTAAACATCTCATAGGCATAAGATAGCTTTTCCGTTATCTTATGCTCAGTTCTCCCATATGGTCGGTCTATGTTTGATTCATATTCTGGGTATCGTCTAATTTCTCGATTGGTGATCTATCTACTGCTTTGTTTAGTGGTTGGTTTACTGGTTAGTGAAGTCTTTTGGATACTTTTACTCGGTTGTATCTGTTTACTGTTTTGGAATTACCGTCAGCTTTCACGGCTTAACTATTGGCTGTGGCATGACCGCCGCTTAACACCGCCGAACGGCAGCGGTAGTTGGGAAGGGGTATTTAACGGTATCTATCGCTTACAGGGAAAAAACCGTAAACGCGTATCTCAACTCGCATTTCTACTCGGCCGCTTCAGGCAGGGCGCTGAAGCACTTCCTGATGCTGCCGTCGTGCTCGATGCTGAGCACAATATACTCTGGTGTAATAAACTCGCGCAGCTGTTATTAGGTTTTGTCTGGCCGCAAGATAATGGCCAGCGAATTGATAACCTGATCCGCCATCCTGATTTTTCTAATTACTTAAAAGATGCTGAATACCAAGAGCCTTTAGAATTAGCGTCCCCATTGTCTGAAGGGCGCTTATTAGAGATTCGGATCATGGGCTATGGCTCTGGCCAATTACTGCTGATTGCACGAGATATTACTCGTGTGCGTCAACTGGAGGGGATGCGTAAAGAGTTTGTCGCAAATGTGTCACACGAACTAAAGACCCCTTTGACGGTACTGCAGGGCTATTTGGAAATGATGCAGTCCATGGCGGAGCCAGACTCTCCCAATATTAAAGCGATGGAGCAGATGCAACAGCAAACCACGCGTATGCGCTCTATGGTTGAGCAGTTACTCGCGTTATCAAGAATTGAAGATGCCGGGGATGTAAACCTCGAAGTTAAAGTGAACATGTCATCGATGATGGACATACTGCATGACGAGGCGCTCGCGTTAGCACAAGATCAGTATCAGGTCAGTCTTTATTGTGAGCCTGGGCTTGATATGTATGGTAATGAGGTACAGCTACGAAGTGCTTGCACTAACCTTATCTCCAATGCGATTCGCTATACAGAGGCTGGTGGCACTATCGATATTAGCTGGCGAAAGATAGCCTCTGGTGGGCAATTTAGTGTGAGTGACAGTGGCGAAGGTATCGCAGCGCAACATATTAGCCGCTTAACGGAACGCTTCTATCGGGTTGATAGTGCGCGCTCAAGACAAAGTGGCGGTACAGGTTTAGGCCTTGCGATTACGAAACATGCGCTGAATCATCACCAGAGCGAGCTTATGGTATCAAGCCAGTTAGGTAAGGGCAGTACATTTAGTTTTGTTATTCCGCCCAACCTGATTGAGTTTACGGTCCCTGAGGCGCTAACCTCAGCCGAATAATGGCGAGAGGTTAAAAATAGATAACATAAAAACAGGCGCTTAGCCTGTTTTTTTATATTCGCGCCACCTATATCTCGCGTTGTCATTTAAGTGTCACGTTTTAGTAATAGACTTGTCATCATAGAAGTTAATACTGACAGCGTTTTAAGAAACCATGATATTTAAACACTGGAGCAAAGAATGAAATTGAAACAACTTGTTGGCGCAGTAAGCTTAACTGCAGCGACTGTATTTTCTGCAGCATCAATGGCTGCAATCGACCAGTCTTTACCAACTTATGAAAAAACAAGTGGTGTGTCTGGTAACTTATCGTCTGTTGGTTCAGATACTTTGGCTAACATGATGACGTTATGGGCTGAAGATTTTAAACAACTGTACCCTAACGTGAATATTCAAATTCAAGCAGCGGGTTCTTCTACTGCGCCGCCAGCATTGACTGAAGGTACTTCTCAGTTCGGCCCTATGAGCCGTAAGATGAAGCCAAATGAAGTTGAAGCATTCGAAAAGCATTACGGCTACCAGCCAACTGCGATTCGTGTTGCCATCGATGCGTTAGCAGTGTTTGTGCATAAAGATAACCCAATCAAAGGCATGAGCATGGAGCAGATCGACGGTATCTTCTCTTCTACTAAAAAGTGTGGCGGTGATGATGTTAAGCGTTGGGGTGATGTTGGCCTAACGGGCAGCTGGTCTGCACGTGACGTACAATTATATGGTCGTAACTCAGTATCAGGTACTTACGGTTACTTCAAAAAGAAAGCGCTTTGTAAAGGCGACTTCAAAGCTAACGTCAATGAGCAACCCGGTTCTGCTTCAGTCGTTCAGTCGGTATCTCAATCACTAAATGCGATTGGCTACTCTGGTATCGGTTATAAAACTGCGGGCGTAAAAGCGGTTGCGATTTCTAAGAAAGGCACCAATTACATCGCTGCTTCATCTGAAAATGCGGCAAGCGGTAAGTACCCACTATCACGTTACTTATATGTTTATGTGAACAAGCATCCTAACAAAGCACTTGCGCCAATGGATCGTGAGTTCATCCGCTATGTATTGTCAATGCAAGGGCAGCAAATCGTAGAGAAAGACGGTTATGTTGCACTTCCAAGAAGCGTTATTGCTAAAGATTTAGAGAAAGCCGGTATCCGTCTTTAAACGCTAATCTAGCAAGATAGACCCAAAAAGGCCTCATAAGAGGCCTTTTTTGATGGTGATATAAACGGTAATCGTGATTAGTTTTTGACTGTTAGGTCTGTTAACCACACTTGAAACTCAGCATCCATACTGGTTCCCCATTGATTCACTAATGCTTGATATCTTGGGTAATCGCCTTTGCGCGTAAAAGTCAGCATCTCATCAATTTTGTTTTTATGGTTCTCAATCATAAAGCGTACCGCGAGATAGCCCCAACGGTACACTCTATCGCCGCCGCCATTACTCTCATAACTGGTATTAAACAAATCACTTAAGACTAAGTTTTTATCGCCTATGACCTTGATGGCCTTTGGGTTGTCATCCCCAAGAGAGATGTATTCGGCAATGCCTTCGCTCCACCAAACAGTATGAGGATACAAAGGAGCGGGTTTTGGGCAGTATTCTGGTGCGCTATGTGAGTCATGCAATGATGCACAAAAATCGCCGTATAGGTTAAAGCGGCCATCGAGGTAATGCACATATTCATGAGCGAGATTCCAAACCTGTCCCTTTTTTTCATAGGCAACAAACTCTGCTTGATTACCATCTACCCAAGGAAAGCCCTCTAGGTACATGCCGCCGTTATCACTAGGAACATCAAAGTGAGCGGTCACATTGGCTATATAGTCTTCTCTGGAATGGTAAACATTGGCCCGCATACTGTGGTTGTTATCGTTGGTTACAGGCTTATTCAATGTGCCGAACAAAAGGTGAAACTTAGCTTCCTGTGTTTGCAGTAATAAGCATGCAGACTCAATTTGTTGTGACGTTAATGCTTGAGAACGAATTATGATAGTGTCACTACAGGCATAATTTTGGCTGAGTACAGTATTAAGGTCTTGGGCCGACTCGGCAGCAGTAAGCTGCGGTGCTATAAGTAGAGGACTGAGCAATAAAGTAATATTAAGATATTTATTTTTCATGGAGGGTTTCTCTTATTTTTATAGTTGCATACAATATCCACAAGTGTTTCATTTAAACTTATTCAAGTCAATCTCATCAATATCGATGAACGATGGCTAAAATAGCCTCATAAATTCAGTGACTAAAAAGGATGTGCCGTGTTAGAGCCGTGGGATAATAGCCGTGACTACCATTCATTCGCCAATACAGATCAAGTTTGTGTTAAGCATTTATCATTGATGTTAGATGTGGACTTTGCCTCGAGAAAACTGACTGGTCTGGTGGAGCTTGACCTTACATTTTTAAATAAAGATGCGCGTGAGTTGATGCTCGACCTGCGTGATCTCACTATTTTCAATGTGACCTCAGGCACAGATCAACACTTAGAATACGCCATCGACAAGGAAGATGAGATCTTAGGTCAACGCTTATGCGTCAAATTAGACTCGTCTGTCAGCAGTGTCAAAATACATTATGCTACCTCTCCAGAGGCGCAAGGTTTGCAGTGGCTAACGCCCGCTCAAACAAGCGGCAAGCAACAGCCGTTTCTTTTTAGTCAATCGCAGCCAATTAATGCCCGTAGCTGGATACCACTCCAAGATACACCTAAGGCTAGAATTACCTTTGATGCGGTGATCAATGCACCTAAGGGCATGCGAGCAGTCATGAGCGCCATGAATGATGCCACCGCAGCGCTTGATGGTTGTTTTAGCTTTACCATGGAAAAAGCGATGCCAACTCATCTGCTTGCCATCGCCGTTGGTGATCTGGCTTTTGGTCGATTAGGAGCACGTACCGGAGTGTATGCCGAGCCTGAGGTTGTCGAATCGGCAATCGCAGAATTTGAAGACACTGAAAGCATGGTTGAAGTGGCAGAGTCTTTGCTTGGCCCCTATCCTTGGGGCCGTTATGACATGCTCGTTCTGCCACCCAGTTTCCCATTTGGTGGAATGGAGAATCCACGACTCGCTTTTATGACGCCAACGTTAATCGCTGGTGATAAGAGCCTAGTGTCTACCGTTGCTCATGAGTTAGCGCACTCTTGGACCGGTAATCTGGTCAGTAATGCGACTTGGCGTGACTTATGGCTAAACGAGGGCTTCACCACATACTTCACTAACCGTATCGTCGAAAAAGTCTTTGGTAAAGAATTAGCTGAACTTGAAGTTGTGCTTGAGTACGGCCGACTAAAAGAAGCCATTGAGTCGACTCCAATGCAGGCACAAACTTTACCTGCCAATATGCAAAACCAAGATCCAAACGAAGCCTTCAATCGCTTCACTTATGACAAAGCATCGATGTTTGTACACGACTTAGAGAAAAGGCTCGGTCGTGAGTCTTTTGATACATTTCTTTATAATTATGTGCAAGCGTTTGCTTTTGAAGCGATAACGACAGAAACCTTTGTCGAGTATGCTAAAAAGACCTTATTGGTTGAGCATGCAGATACAATCACTAAAGCTGAGTTATTGGGTTGGATTTACGGCGAAGGTATGCCGGAATGGTTTACCGCGCCCACCTCAAATAGCCTAGACAAAGTGAACGTTGCACTCGCTGCATTCACATCGGGTTGTCTTGCGACAGAGTTAAATACCCTTGGCTGGTTAGTACACCATTGGCAGTACTTTTTGGCTAACCTACCGTTGGTGATGACACACACGCAACTGAGCGATCTTGATAACGTCTTTTCATTGACGGTTTCGACTAATGCAGAGATCGCATGTGATTGGTATAAGGTCGCTATTCGCAACGGCTATACAGCGGTACTGCCAGCGGTAAGTGACTACCTCGTTAAAATCGGCCGGGGTAAACTTGTTAAGCCTCTCTATGCTGAATTACTCAAAGCGGGATTTGTGGCTGAGATTAAAAATATCTACGCGCTAGCGCGTGATGGTTATCATCCGTCAATAGCAGTGATGCTAGATATTCAGCTTGAGGGCGTTCTTTAATAGGAAAAAAAAATGGCAATCCAAATGGATTGCCATAAAATATGTTTCTTAAGAGTTAACAAGTCAGTGCGCTAGCGAAACCGTTAACTCCAATGGCAGACCTCAACAGGAGTGCCCAAGGGAATGATGATGAACAATGAAACTAAAAGCTAAGCCAACTGATGAAATTCACTTAACGAGAATCGGTTCACATAGTCAGAGTCCTCTATTTCAATTTAGTTCCCAAATGAGGGCGCTTTATTGCATTTTATTTCACTTCTGTCTCTCAGCTTAAACTCAACATAAAGTCTATGTGCTTCTTTTATCTTAAATTCTATTGTTTGAGCTTTGTTAACCAGGATATGAACCGCGATTAAGTCTCAAGTAAAATAGTATCAAGTAAAAAAGTATCGAGTAAAAGCGGGCAAAAAAAATGGCAACCCAAATAGGTTGCCATAAAATATGTTTCTTAAGAGTTAACAAGTCAGTGCGCTAGCGAAACCGTTAACTCCAATGGCAGACCTCAACAGGAGTGCCCAAGGGAATGATGATGAACAATGAAACTAAAAGTTAAGCCAACTGATGAAATTCACTTAACGAGAATCGGTTCATATAGTCAGAGTCCTTTATTTCAATTTAGTTCCCAAATGAGGGAGTTTTATCGCATTTATTTCACTTCTTTCTCTCGGCTTAAACTCAACATAAAGTCTATGTGCTTCTTTTATCTTAAATTCTATTGTTTGAGCTTTGTTAACCAGGATAAGAACCGCGATTAAGTCTCAAGTAAAATAGTATCAAGTAAAAAAGTATCGAGTAAAAGCGGGCAAAAAAAATGGCAACCCAAATAGGTTGCCATACAATATGTTTCTTAGGAGTTAAACAAGTCAGTGCGCTAGCGAAACTGTTAACTCCAATGGCAAACCTCAACAGGAGTGCCCAAGGGAATGATGATGAACAATGAAACTAAAAGCTAAGCCAACTGATGAAATTCACTTAACCAGAATCGGTTCATATAATCAGAGTCCTCTATTTCAATTTAGTTCCCAAATGAGGGCGCTTTATTGCATTTTATTTCACTTCTTTCTCTCAGTTTAAACTCAACATAAAGTCTATGTGCTTCTTTTATCTTAAATTATCGTTCATAGCTAGAGTGTTGCTTATTGGTGATAATGAGAAAGCGGGCAAAAAAAATGGCAACCCAAATGGGTTGCCATACAATATGTTTCTTAGGAGTTAAACAAGTCAGTGCGCTAGCGAGACTGTTAACTCCAATGGCAAACCTCAACAGGAGTGCCCAAGGGAATGATGATGAACAATGAAACTAAAAGTTAAGCCAACTGATGAAATTCACTTAACCAGAATCGGTTCATATAGTCAGAGTCCTTTATTTCAATTTAGTTCCCAAATGAGGGAGTTTTATCGCATTTATTTCACTTCTTTCTCTCGGCTTAAACTCAACATAAAGTCTATATGCTTCTTTTATCTTAAATTCTATTGTTTGAGCTTTGTTAACCAGGATAAGAACCGCGATTAATTCTCAAGTAAAATAGTATCAAGTAAAAAAGTATCGAGTAAAAGCGGGCAAAAAAAATGGCAACCCAAATAGGTTGCCATACAATATGTTTCTTAGGAGTTAAACAAGTCAGTGCGCTAGCGAGACTGTTAACTCCAATGGCAAACCTCAACAGGAGTGCCCAAGGGAATGATGATGAACAATGAAACTAAAAGCTAAGCCAACTGATGAAATTCACTTAACCAGAATCGGTTCATATAGTCAGAGTCCTCTATTTCAATTTAGTTCCCAAATGAGGGCGCTTTATTACATTTTATTTCACTTCTTTCTCTCAGTTTAAACTCAACATAAAGTCTATGTGCTTCTTTTATCTTAAATTATCGTTCATAGCTAGAGTGTTGCTTATTGGTGATAATGAGAAAGCGGGCAAAAAAAATGGCAACCCAAATGGGTTGCCATACAATATGTTTCTCAGGAGTTAAACAAGTCAATGCGCTAGCGAAACTGTTAACTCCAACGGCAAACCTCAACAGGAGTGCCCAAGGGAATGATGATGAACAATGAAACTAAAAGTTAAGCCAACTGATGAAGTTCACTTAACGAGAATCGGTTCATATAGTCAGAGTCACTTATTTCAACTTAGTTCCCAAAGCTTAGAATTTTTTTGCTTACTTTTTGTTTTTGCCGTTGAATTTGACTGTTTTTGATAATTTAGGATAAAAAAAAGGGCAACCCAATGGGTTGCCTGATTGACCTACTTAGAGATCAAGGGGACTGCGCTAGAAGTCCCAGGGAGATGATGAACATGAAAACAAATTCAATGCTCAAGAGATTAGAGGGCGTTGTTTCGTGAAAGTTCAAAAAATAGACAGATATATTTAAACTTTTTTTACTCAATACTTAATGCACTGTTTTTTTTAGATTATTATTTACAGTAACTTTAAAATATCATTTTCAATAGCCATTGGTTTGGTTGTTGAAGCGAAGCGCTTTTCAACTTTACCTTGTTTGTTAACCAGGAACTTTGTGAAATTCCACTTTATCCGCTCGGAGCCAAATAGGCCTTTTGCTTCAGCTTTTAAGTGACGATATAAAGGGGCTGTATTTTCCCCATTGACCTCTATTTTTTCAAATAGAGGGAAGGTGACGCCAAAGTTAAGCTCGCAAAATGAACTTATCTCTGCGCTATTACCTTTTTCTTGAGCACCAAACTGGTTACAAGGGAATCCGAGGATCGCTAAGCCTTGTGACTGGTACTTCTTATAAAGCTCTTCAAGCTCCTTGTACTGCGGAGTAAAGCCACATTCACTCGCAGTATTAACAATTAAAACCACTTTTCCTTTGTAGTCCTCGAGAGAGGTATCTTGCCCTTGAATATTTGTTACTGAAAACCCGTAAATTGAAGATGACATAATGTGCTCCTTTTTCTGCAGATACCTTACTCTCATTTATAATTGCTAGCAATATCATTGCGCGCAATTTATTTTGATGTGACATATTTGGCAACCAAATGTAGAAGATATCAAATTTATGGGATGGTATTTTTGATGAATAAAAGGCACGCGCTAAATCGTGCCTTTTATTCCGTAGCGCGGTGTTAAACTCGAGGTTGTTTACGAGTCACTTGGTACAAATGATTCTGGGAAATGACGTGTTGTTGTTTCATCAACGACAACAGTAACGTCCTGCTCGGCAGAGTCGATGAAAAAAGCCGCTGTTCCATCCTGAGGATCACGAACATTGGATGCTTCAGGATCATCATTTTGTGCAAGACAGGTATAACCTAAGCTATATGTGTCGGCGACAACAAAGCCAAACTCATATTTATAACCTGAGGTGTTTCCTTCACTGTCTTCAATAGGGTTAACTCTAGCGGAGGTGATCGGGGCAACTTGAGTTAGCACATTTTCACCCGTTCTAAAGTCTGCCATATTATCTAATGCTGTACTGCTAGGATAAAGGTATACCGCTGGAGAAAACACTGAGCCGTTAGCATTGCTTTCACAATTACTCATCGTCTCAGTACTTATTTCCCCGGCTATTGCGCCAACATCGGCACTATTCACCAATTGGACCGATGTTGGTTTTAAGGTCCAATATTCTTTATTGCCATGAGGACCTTGGAGGCCTTTCGATAAATTGAATTCGGCCACAAATGAATTATTACCCGCTGCGATAGTAAATGCTTTATTGAAAAATAAGCGACCGGTATTATCTTCATCAGCACCCGTCCCACCACAAGAGCCGTTACTGTTAGTCATTAACCCTTCAACAACCCCACCTACATAGTCGCCATTGGTGTCTTTAGTTGCACCAGAAAGCACATAAGAGCTGTCTGTATCTGATATTTGGTTATTTTGCATATAGATACACATTTGGTATTCACCAACAGCGACAGACTGACCACTAACAAGTGTAGCTACATTTTGCCCTTGTACACTGAGCAAGTCGACGTGTTGTAAACCATCATCTCCGACCGAGACATCGAAGGATAGAGCACCATCGCTATTTTTTAATACAACCTGTTTAAAAGCAATATTAACGATATTTGCATCGGCTGGATTATCTGATACGCCAAGAGTGAACTGACCAAATTCAATTTCTGGTGATGAGTCAGTGTCAGAATCAGAACCACAGCCCGATAGCATCATGCTGGTAGCGATCGCGATACTTAAAGATGTGAGTTTTAGGTGTTTCATACTTGCTCCAAATCATATCACTCAGGATATTCATTATAGTTGTTGTAACCATTTTGGTGATGCTTAAATTGGGTATGCCAAAGCCTGTAACCTAGATAAATAGTAGCTTTGGCGTGGTTAAGTATAAGGGAGTAGAAGAAGGGTTGTTGCTCTTAAAAGTGAGCTCTATTAGTAATAATCTGCGGTTACTTATTCTTCAGTTTTAAATCAACCATTTGCATTGTTCAATGTCAGCATTTAATCGATATTCACTGCCACTCAAGTGAACCTGGTGTTGCTATTGTTGGTTAGTTGCTTGCTTTTTGTTGGGCTTTATTGAAATGCGAACAGAGCATCACGGTTTAGATAAAAATTGAGATGAGTTTTGTGTATGCTCCTCGTAAATTAAATATGTGTCGGGACGATGAATGAAAATTAAAGTGTTAGTGGGCGTGGCTTCGCTCTATTTGGTCAGTGTTTCAGCTCTGGCAACAGATGCTAGTGTTAGTTTAAATGATGACACCTTTTTAACCGACCTACAGGTTGATTTGAATAAGGATGTTAATGCGTCTGCAGAGTATATTTATTCTGAAAATGGCGGACAGATGCTATCCGGTGCACTGCATATTGCTCATGATGCGGGTATACACCATATTGAGATTGGCGCTAAGTTTAGTCAGCTTTGGTCTAAGAAAAGTCAGAATGGTAATGTTGTTGGCGTTGGCGGGCGTTATGCCATGCAGTTAGGCTCTAATATTTCGGTTCATGGTTCTGGTTACTATTCACCGTCAGTGCTGTCATTTGGTAATATTGATGGCTCTTGGCAGGTAGACGGTAAGGTTCAATATCAGCTTAACCCTGCATTGGCATTATTTGTGGGTTATAGAGATATCCGTTTTCAATATGATGACGCTCCAAATGCAACCTTTGAATCAGGCTTTTATTTAGGTGGCAGAGCAACGTTCTAGCGACTTTTTTTTATGCTGCTTTGTGCAGCTAATAGTGCGTTTACAACATCCGCTATTGGTTGCATGTCTATTTTTCTTTATTTTACCTACGTCTAAAGTACCTCCTCGGGATAACAAAGTGTGCTTTTAAATTGTTGATAAATGCCTGTTTCATGTAGACTTAAGTCAAAATATTGCCGAATGCGTGAACTTTGTCACGTTGATTTTGGTTCGATGTGGCTTTAGGAAATGAATTTATCCCCCATGCACATAAAAATAATAATAATCACTTTGTTGATATTGTCTCTCTTTGGCAGTAATGAAAGTGTTCATGCAAGTGCCGTTTTTGATCATACTTTTCTTTTTGAAGCCTCTGAAGATGAAAGCTTCCCGCAAGATTTTATGGCAATTACGCCTTGGATAAAATCACATTCTCAGCTGAATAAAGTCTCATTGGCGGGCGGTGATTATTGGATGGCAAGCGCTTTTGTTATCTCAGCAGATGAAGGCTTGTGGAGCGTTAATGTCAAAAATGCCATTATTGAATCTATCGACTACTGGATCATTGGCGAAGATGGTTCGAAGCAGTATTTCCACAGCGGTTACTATGCGCCATACGAATTTTTATTCGACTATGCACGAAAAGCTGAGCTAAAAAAGGCAACTAATTACTGGCTAGTAACCCGAATAAACAGCCGTTATTACTCCTCACAGCCCAAGCTTCAAGTGCAACCCTACGAGCAGCACCGTCTTGATTCTGACTTTAGTGCAATGTTTATTGTGCTGTGCTTGGGGGCACTTGCCTCAATTGCTTTTTATAATCTACTTATTTATGTATCCATTAAAGATAAAGCCTTTTTATATTATGGATTTTACGTGTTAACTTATTTCTTTGGTTGGGCGTTAACATTCCATATTCCGGCACACCTCTTTGGGTTTCATGGCTTGCCGTTGCACCATCTGTTCTTTATTGGTTTACCCATATTTAACATTCTTTTTTATAAGCATTTTTTGCAATTACCAGAACTGTCACCCAAATTATGGAAATTAAGTAAATACCTAATGTGGGCATGTATTATTGCCTTGCCAACCAGTATTTATTTAATCTCTTACACTGCTATCATCGCTTCTATTTTGATTATGCTGTGGATCGCTTTAGCGATTACCTGTGGCAATGTGTGCTTGTTAAAAGGCTTTTACCCTGCCCGATACTTCATCTTTGCATTCACCTGTTTGTTGCTTCCCGCGGTATTAATACTCCCCGGAAATATGGGATTAACGCCTGACTTTTTTGACAACGCCGAGTTAGCGACTTTGATAGGTGGCACTGCCGATGCGTTATTATTATCGCTAGCACTGGCACATAAAATTCGCATGTTGTCGGATGAAAAGCAGCGCTATATTGAAACGCTCGATATCGCCTGGAAAAATGCCCGTATTGATGAGTTAACGAAAACCGCTAACCGTTTTGCATTTGATGAGTTTATGCGTCAAGAGCAACCTATCGGATCATCGGCTATCTCAGAATGTTACTTAGTACTGGTCACGATAGAGGGCTTGTCACTGGTCAATAAAAAATTGGGTCTCGGAGAGGGAGATAAGCTCATTTGTTTTGTTGCTACGCAATTAGGTCGACGGACAAATCGCCGTAACCAAGAAAGTATTTTCCGAATAGGTGTAAATGATTTTGTGCTGTTTATTAATAAAGAGTGTATCGAAGAGATTGCACTGGCAACAGCTCAGATAGAGTCTCATTTTAGTGAAAAAGGCTTTAGCGATGCAAGTCTTCATGTTGGTCGGTGTTTGAATACCGATGTACAGAATAATCATGAATGGTTGCGTAATGCAGATCAAAATTTGTATGCCAATAAGAGCGTTAAGCGTCGTCAACTATATGCGCAGCGGTTAAACAGTACGCTTGATGTAGATGTGTGAGGTTTAGTCAGTATAAAGAGTAAGAGGTTGAAACCATGTTAACCTCTTACTTTATGATAAAATTCCAAAATATCAACGCCTTTTACTCTCACTCACAAAATGTTCTTCAGAAAATGCTTCTATTGGCGCTCGCTTATTGTGGCTACGCTGCTCTTTTCGTCGCAACTTTTGGCGGTTACTTTTACTGTCTTCAGTGAGGTTATCGTCGACATCATTTTCGTAAGATAAATTGTTGTCGAAACTATTCTCTAAACTATTGTCCCGCTCTACATGTTGATCAAACTCGTATGTATTTCTCATCGCCTTAATCCTAACATTTTCGATTATTCGTGCGTTTTGCACATTGAACTTTGCTGGCTTACCCCTGGATAATAAAAACAGAACATGACAACAGAATGACAAAGCGGCTAGGAAGTTAAGAAATGAGGTTGAAGCAAAAAAACGCCGTGCATTGCACGGCGTTTTTATCTAAATGGTGGTTAATATCGAATTAGCTTTTTCGGCACATTTTAGCCACGAACATACCATCAGTGTCTGCATCTTGCGGCCATACTGTGAGCATTTCTGCTGGTTGCCCTGTAAACGGGTGACTCAGTTGCTGCAATGCAAACTGTGGGTGTTGAACGAGAAATGCATTTACAACTTGCTCGTTTTCAACCGGTGACAATGAGCAAGTGGCATACACTAACTGCCCCTCTAACTTAACCGCTTTGGCACTGCGGTTAAGAATATCCAGTTGCAGTGCCTGCTTGTCATTCACCACACTCACATCGTCTAGCCATCGCATATCGGGGTTACGGCGCCAAGTGCCAGTGCAGCTGCAAGGTGCATCGACAAGTACTCCATCAAAGCTGCCTTGGGAGACGGGGAGAGAATCGTCCTGCCAAGGTGAAATAGATATGCCACTAAACCCGGCACGTTTTGCCCGCTTCATCAGTTCTTCTAATGGCTTTTTACGAATGTCTGATGCGGTGATTGAACCCGTTCCGTTCTCATCTTGATTGAACATTAAAGAGCGGATCTGCAATGATTTCCCACCCGCGCCGCTGCAGGCGTCCCACCAATGGTCATGGGCTTTAGGAGCACAAATTTGCCCAATCACTTGTGAGCCGAGATCTTGGATCTCTAAATGGCCCTGTAGATAGGGTTTTATCGCATTAAGGTTAATGCTCTTATGCCCAAGGTTGACGGTATCACTAAAAAAATCACTGCTGTTAGCGTCGATGTTATCACTTTGCAGTTCAGTGGAGAGCTGCAGGGCTGAGCACTTTTGCGCCCGGCCCCAAATCGGTGGACGTGAACTCATGGCTTCGATAAGCGCAAGCTCGTGCTGAGCGTCTATATCGGTAATGTCCCAAAACCACTGCGGTAATAAGTCTTTTTCTTGAAAATCGATATCAGGAAAACATCGCTGAACAAATTGGCACTTATCTGACACCGTTGACAAAGCCTGAGGGCTAGGGTTGACATTGAATTTAGCCGACTGATTAGCAAAGCCTTGCCAAGCTTCACTAAATTGGCTCCAAGAGTGACCTTCTAACTCCGCGACGACCGCAAGCACTGCAAACCAACTCTCATCCTGTTCTGTGCTGGTATGCACCTTTTTAAGCCAGCCCCACCAACGGAACAGCGCAAATAAGCTCTCTCTAATGACTCGTCGGTCTTTAGAACCATGTTTTTTATTGGCTCTGAAGTATTCGCCAACGATACGATCTGCGGGCGTTTTTTGCTGGAACACGCTGTTAAATAGTTGATGTATGGTGTTGCTGTAGCTAAATGCGCGTTTTTGCGCGCTGGTTTCAGCTAGAAATGCATTAACAGCTGTTGTAGATGATTCGACCATGTAAATGTGCCTGACGCAGAAGCCTCGAAGGGCTCAGATAAAAAGTGGCGCAATTGTAGCAGAGTCTACGGTTAAGTGCCTCAGCCAAGGTTGACTGAGGCACTGGCTTTACCGCTAATCTTTATCCAAGCAGATTGAGTGTTAAGTGTCTATGCAAGCTTTGAGCTAAAACGGCTGTTGTTGCATAACAGATAATCGATTAACAACTAAACGGGTAAGTTAAGCCGCCCTTAATAATCCAAATCCAGTGCAAAGCACAGGTAACGCATGAGTTGCTGACATTGCTCAAACTCTGCAGCGCAAATGTCGGCAAATTGCGTTGAGCAAACTTGCTCTATACTTATCGGTTTAATGGCGATGAAGTCTTTTCGTTTAAGCTCTTCTAGCATAGGGTGAGTTTTATCAAACCCTCTGGGTGGCCTAATGAGCTGACTGCCTTCCATGTTAAACCCACTTTTTGATAGCGCTGTTAATGCCTTTTTATAACCATTGGGATTTTCGTCGATACAGCTGCGGATAGCATTGAGCGCTTTGGATTCAGGATGCCAAATTCCCGCCCCTAGAAAGCAACTGTCGTTGGCGATATGTAAGTAAAGACCTGGCGCATGTACATCTTTACCTTGGAAGTGGCGAAATTGGATGCCGACATTGGTTTTATAAGGTGTTTTATCCTTACTAAAGCGGCTATCACGCTGCGGGCGCATCATACTGCCGCCGACCTTTTTGGGTACCGCGGTTAATCTTGGTGAAAGCGCTAGGATGGCTGGCTGCATCGATTCGATAAACTGCAGTGCGGGCGTTCGCACTTGATCTTCATATCTTGACTGGTTAGCTTTAAACCATTCTCGCTCATTGTTGACCGATAATTCGTTTAAGAAATCAAAACTGGCATGAGTAAACATTGCTGCGCTCTCAAAGAAACTTAATTGTTGATTAACATAACAAAGTAGCAGGGCAAATTATAGGTCAAATCGACTAGCTGACTCGATTAAGGGCGAGAGTTAAGCGGGGCACATTTCTGTCTAAATGAGTGGGATACTGCTATAGTCGGCGCCAAATTTTATATGGTAGCGCTAAACTCGGTGATGTAAGTGGCAGTGGTGGCGGGGCAGACTATGTGTGAGCCAGCAGCCTTAACAGCTTGCGACGGTAGAGTATTTAAACCCATAATAGCCATTTATGTTAGACACTGTTATAGGTTCTTATCTGCAGGGATATTATCCAGAATCATCGTTTTTATACGCCACAATGGCTCGATAAATGAAGGGGTTTTATGAAGGGGTTTTATGAAAATTTGGGTTGATGCCGATGCCTGTCCAGGTGTAACCAAAGAGACGCTTTTCCGCGCTGCTGATCGTGCTGAAATTGAAACTACACTGATTGCGAATCATAGCGTTAAAACTCCACCTTCGCGCTTTATTAAAATGGTCATCGTTTCCTCTGGCTTTGATGTTGCCGATGATGAAATTGTTAGACGGCTGCAAGTGGGGGATTTGGTCATTACAGCCGATATTCCTCTGGCAGCAGAAGCCATTGAGAAAGGTGCACTCGCGTTGAATCCACGTGGCGAGCTGTATACAGATCAAAACATTAAGTCGATTTTGAATATGCGAGACTTTATGGATACGATGCGAGCAAGTGGAGTTCAAACTGGAGGCCCTGCAGCCATGGGGCAAAGTGAACGGCAGGCTTTTGCCAATCAATTAGACCGTATTATTACTAAGTTTAAACAACAAAAGTAATTCGGGCTATTAGCACATCTTATAATGTCATTCGCGCTAATAATTTTTTGCGTGTTACTTTATTTCGACGGCATGCCGCCAACGGCGTATTGCCATCGTTTACTTACTTTATTCCACTTATTTAGTCTTCTCTTCTCGCTAACTTTCCACTGCTTTTTATCTTCTATTGTCTAATGTTATTGCTCACCCAAAAAGCGGTTAAGTAATAATGAAACCAAGCCAATGAGTTGTAACACTGGCTTCAATGGAATTCCTCCTATGCTGATGTACTTTGAATTAAAGGCGCACAAAACCTCTGCAACGAATCCTTTCAAGTTGTGCTCTGTTCAATAACTTACATACAAGCCTATCGATAGCGAATGGCGACCCTTGTTAACCTCTATGAATACAGTGGTTAAACGGGCAATGTTGGGGTAATTGTCGAAAAATGACTATGATGTAGTGATTAAGTTAATTATTTAACTGCCTTTTTGCTTTTTGTTAGTTAACATAGTTAGCAGGTAGCCCCAGTCTAATCATGCGGCTTTGCGAAAGGTTTGCTCCGACTCTAGGTTAACGATATGCGATGCTTGATATCCGGTCTGCTGTTTTGCTTGTTATTTGCCCATCCAGCCCTTGGGCGAGACTGGTTAGATAGCGATGCAGATGGTGTACCTGATCTCAAAGATGCGTGCGCCGAAACGAATACGGGTCATGCAGTAGATGCTAGTGGTTGTGCTCGTACAGTATTAACCGGTGAGCTTTGCCTCAACACATTGACGGGTGACTTGTATCCCGCTTATTGCACGCAGTTGTCATCAACTGCTGTTAAATTCGACTTTGCTAAGTCGGATCTGTTATCCAGCCAAAGGCAGGTGCTTGAACGTGTTTCGCTCTGGTTAAGCAAGGTACCAGTTAGATTGTTACTGATTGGTCATACTGATTCAGTCGGCAGTGAACGTTTTAATAAGACGTTGTCATTGTCACGGGCAAACAGTGTTAAGCGTGTACTAGTTAATGAGTTTAACTTTAGTACGACGCGTTTTGATGTGAAAGGTGTCGGTTATCAACAGCCCATTGCCGATAATAAAAGTCGTCGTGGTCGAGCGTTAAATAGAAGAGTTGAGTTTTTCGTTATTTTTTAAAAATACATTTCAAAATTAAGGGAGTATATACATGGATAATTTGCAAGGTCTGATGGATCAAGCACCTGAACTGATCGTCACCTATGGTATGCGAATTCTATTCGCAATCATTATTTTTGTGATTGGTAAGTTTTTTGCTGGAGTTGCCAAAAAACTCACAGCAAAGCTGCTTAAGAATCGTAAAGTCGATGAGACGGTCACTTCGTTTGTCGCTAACATTGCTTGGTCATTGGTCTTCGTATTTACTATCGTGGCGACATTAGGGCAGATTGGTGTACAAACTGCGTCTCTAGTTGCTGTTATTGGTGCCGCTGGCTTAGCGGTTGGTTTAGCGCTGCAAGGTTCATTATCTAATTTTGCCGCAGGCGTATTGATGGTGTTATTCCGCCCTTGTCGTGTGGGTGACTATGTTGAAGCTGCAGGTATTGCAGGTACGGTCAGTGAAATTACGATTTTTTCTACCAAGCTACTTAGCCCTGATAATAAAGTGATCATTGCACCAAACTCAGCAATGATGGATGGCACTATTATCAACTATTCGGCAATGGAGACTCGTCGTTTAGACTTGGTCATTGGCGTGTCTTATGATGCAAATCTTGCTGAAACCAAGAAGGTATTAACCTCAATACTGGACAATAGTCAGTTTGTACTTAAAGATCCCGCTTACACTGTAGCGGTAGCTGAACTCGCTGATTCTTCAGTTAACCTTGTGGTTCGTCCATGGGTAAAAGGCAGTGATTATTGGCCTGCGCATTTTGAAATATTAGAACAGATTAAAATTGCTCTTGATGAGGCGGGTATTGGAATTCCTTATCCACAAATGGATCTTTATGTGAAAGAAAGCCCAGCAAGTTAATTGCTCATCGGTATAAGTAAAAGGTCAGCATTTGCTGACCTTTTTTATGATTTTAAAGTGTGAACTTAATGGCCGTTGTCTGACTGATATTGGTAGTCAAACTTGGGCATTGACCAATGGTAGCGGATAGCGAGCATTCTAAAGCTAAAGCCAAAGGTGAGTGCGATAGAAAGGCTTATCCATTCAACAACACCGTTTAGCTTCATTGCCACATATAAAGCAGACGTTAGCAAAGCCACTAATGCGTATAGCTCTTTCTTAAAAATAAGCGGCACTTGATTGCACAAAATATCACGGATAACACCGCCAAAAACGCCAGTCACAACCCCCATCACAATTGCTATCTCAGTGCTGTAACCCAGCATTAAGGTTTTTTGTGCACCCACAATAGAAAATACCGCCAGACCAATAGCATCAATGGCTAAAAACAATCGCGATAAGTAGCGCATTAACGGTGCAATCATAACAGTGAGTAGTGATGCCGCTGCGATGGCTAGCAAGTAATGTGCATTTTCAATCCATACGAGGGGGTAGTTACCTAGGAGCATATCGCGCAGGGTGCCACCACCAATTGCGGTGACACAACCAATAATCACCACACCAAAAAGGTCCATCTGTTTTTTACCGGCGGCTAGGGCGCCCGTCATCGCTTCAGCTAATATGCCGATGAACCACAAAGCACTGATTACTTTTACTTCTAACATAAGATCATTCTAGCTAACCAAAAGAAAGCGAATTCTGCCCGTATTTTAGTGAAAAATACAGTGATAAATATTGTTTTTCGCATTAATTAATCTAATGGTTGTTAAAGTGGTTTTTTGCCGCAGCTCAATTGCATTAGGTGTTTTGGGATATTGACGGATAGTTTTAATAATTGAGGGAGATTAATAATGCCTCTTTATAGTGGCTTGGTCGTGTTCGCTATCGATACCGCGAGTTTAATTTGTTGAACTCTCTGGTGACTTGGTGCTGGTAGAAGCTGGGTTGTCACAGTATTATTAGGGGGCTTTTAATCATTCTATTCTTTGTAGCCAAGAACAGAACAAAATCTAAGCTCGAAAGAACAACCGTCCCCGAGTAATTGAGTTCAAACACAATATTGATAATGAGGTAAGTAATGATAGATTTTCGCAGTGACACTGTGACGAAACCTACAGCCGCTATGCGTGCTGCAATTGGCGTTGCTGAAGTCGGAGATGATGTATATGGCGACGATCCAAGCGTTAACTACCTTGAAGATATGGCCGCTGAAATGTTTGGTTTTGATGGCGCTTTATTTACCTCATCAGGCACTCAAGCTAACTTACTAGCCTTGATGAGCCATTGTGAACGCGGAGATGAGTATATTTGTGGCCAGCAAGCGCATAACTATAAATTTGAAGGCGGTGGAGCTGCTGTTTTAGGCAGTATTCAGCCGCAGCCACTGAACAACCAAGCCGATGGCAGTATTTTACTGTCGGACATCGAAGCTGCGATTAAGCCCGATGATGTCCATTTTGCGCGTACTCGGTTATTGAGTCTGGAAAATACCATTGGTGGCAAAGTGGTACCACAAGCCTATTTGGCCGATGCACAATCTTTAGCATTTGAAAAAGGGCTTAAAATTCATCTTGATGGTGCACGTGTTGCGAATGCTGCCGTGGCTCAAAACCTACCGATGACCGCCATTACGCAGTATTTCGACTCCGTATCTATCTGCTTATCTAAAGGGTTATGTGCGCCAGTGGGTTCAATATTACTGGCTGATGAGCGTTTAATTAAAAAAGCGCGACGCTGGCGTAAAATGCTTGGCGGAGGGATGCGCCAAGCGGGTATATTGGCGGCAGCGGCTCAGTTGGCATTGACTGACCAAGTCGAACGATTGGCTGACGATCATGATAATGCCGCTTATCTGGCGTCGCAGCTGTCTACGATTGACTGTTTTGATGTTGATATGTCACTGGTGCAAACCAATATGGTGTTTGCCAAGGTGGTTGGCGAGTTAGATATTCATCAGGTTACCGAGCAGCTTAAGCAAAAAGGCATACTGGTTAGCGCGGGTAAAACACTGCGTTTAGTCACTCATGCAGATATATCGCGTGCGGATATTGATTGCTTTATCCGCGAGCTTAAAATAATTCTGAAGCGTTAAGCTGGATTCAAATCATGGTCCTTCATTAATTCACTGATGGATTGGATGTTTGAGCACTTAAGTCATACGCTAATGAAACTTAAAAGCCCTTAATGTTAAGGGCTTTTTTTGTGACTTTAAACGATTAACTAGACTCTAGTGCTGGTGGCCGCTTTCTCCGTTTTGGATCTGCTTGCCTTGGCTATCATAAAATCCACTGCTACCGTGCTGAATAAAGCCTTGATGGATCATTTTAGCAATGAAAGGGTCTGACTCATTGTCGCCGACATCGGCAAAGTCAATATCCCGATAGCCTGACGTCAGCGCGATAAAGTCGCTCTTAGGAAGCGCTTTTATTTCTAGCAACTCATATTGAATACTGCCTTTTTTATCGGTCACTCGAAACAATTTTGGCAGCGCGAGTTTATCGAGCCATGTGATTGCTAACGAATGATTTTGTTGTTGCCCTTGATATTGTTGCTCAGTCATACAGATGTCAGTCGCCTTATTTGAGCTCGATGGCAGCTGTTGCATACTGGCGATCGTCTTTGGGGAGATAAGGTGATTGAGTTGCTTGAAGTCAAAATGGATATTCAGAGAAAGCAGGTCGCCATTTTGATAACTAACAGAGCGACGTTCGTTTGGAAAATAACGGACATATTCCCCGCGAGTATTCCACAGCTCAAAGCTTTGCGCGCTATGCTGATAGATGACTTCTTGGTCATTTCTTAGCAAGGTTATCTCTTTAGTCACTCCCAGATTATTAGAGACTGCATATCGCGCACTGAGGTGTGATGAGTCTAGCGATTCGCATTGCACTGCATGGGCCGCTGTACTGCTGATTAAGAGCGCAATTAATGTGCCCGCCATAGTAAGCGCTGAAGTATAAGAGAACGGCTTTGAAGATGTATTGTGCTGCATGATCACTCCTGAGAAGGGCTGAATGTTGGATGCTGAATGTTTATTAAAGTGATTGTTTATTAAAGTGATTGTTGATATCGATATCTGAAGGTTTGAATAAGCCACTGAGACTATCCAGTGGCTTTTCAATCATCGTTCGTTGCTATGGTTGGGCAGCTTCTGCCTTTTCAACCAAATTGATGGCATGGTTCATGACATGAAAAATGTGGTTTTGCTCAACAGTGCCTTGCATAAGGTGTGAACCTGGACCGCTGGCAAATATAGCAACATCTTCACCTGCATGGGTTTCACTGCCCAGTGGTACGAGTGCTTCTTGATGGAAGCCAGCGCTTTGGGTATTAACATAATTTAGGTCAAAACGACCCGATGCAGCAGCGTAGCCATAACGCTCGTCGCCACCAGTGGCTAAGTTGGCGTAACCTAGGCCGTTAGCGTAGCCAACAGTGGTATACGGTAAGCCATTAGTATCGGTTGAGTTAGTGATTACAGGTTGGCCGTCAGTGCCATTACCTTTAACTAAGCCCAAGATTGGGTTACCACGAGTGGGGTAGCCTGCAATGGTAAACACATGGCTATGATCGGCGGTAACAATTAGCAAAGTGTCTTTAGCGGACGTTTTTTCCATCGCAACGCGGACTGCTTCTGACATGGCTATCGTGTCATGTAGCGCTCGTGCTGCATTACCCGCATGGTGAGCATGGTCGATACGTCCGGCTTCAATAATGAGTACAAAACCTTTGTCATTTTTCTTCAAAATATCAATCGATTTTGCGGTCATCTCAGCCAATGATGGTTCGCCAGTGACACCCGCCGTTGTGCGGTCATAGTCATATTCCATGTGCGAGGAGTTAAACAGGCCTAACGCATGGTCAGTGGTGCTTGGGTCTAACGCTAAGAAGCCATCTCTATCAGCAACATAAGCAGCGTTAGTATATTTTTTTAGCCATTCATCGGTTAAGTCGCGGTTATCGAGACGTTTACCTGATTTACCTTCTGGATCTGTCATCGTACTCGGAATAAAGGCACGACGACCGCCGCCCATTACCACGTTAAGTCCGCTGCCAAAGTTAAAGTCGATTAACTGTGATGCGATATCTTTACAACCATTGGTGACCGCTTCTGCTGACAAGTCAGCATCGCTTTCCCAGTTACGCTCAGGTGCATGGGCATAGGTTGCCGCTGGTGTTGCATGGGTGATGCGAGCAGTGGAGACCACACCCGTTGATAATCCCGCCATCGCGGCTAGCTCAAGTGAAGTGACCAGGTTTTGGCCTGACGTTGAAGCGCAATTACCTCGTGAGACACCTTCCGCTTGTGAAAGCACACCAACATCGGTTTTGACGCCAGTGACCATCGCGGTCATGGTGCCTGCTGAGTCAGGTGTTTGACCGTCGACATTATACGTTTTAGCTAATCCTAAATAGGGGAGGGTTTCAAACGAGAGTGAGTTTTCTTCACCCGTTTGTCCTTTTAATTGACCTTCTAAAATACGCGCTGCTGTGACGGTCGACACTCCCATACCATCACCAACAAACAGAATGATGTTCTTGGCCGCGCCAGCTTGGTTATTAACGGTTAGCTCCTCGGCTTTGGCGACTCTAGCTTGGCCGTCGATATACCACTGGTTAACAGCTGTCCAGTCTTGGCCACTGTTACCGTTACCACCATTGTTGCCATCAGTGCCATTGTTGCCGTCGGCGCCGTTATCACCATCGCTGCCACAAGCTGCTAAACCAAGCATTGCTGCAATCGAAAGTACGAGTAATTTCTTGTTCATTTTAAACTCCAATTATTGGGTACTATTGCTGACATATTTGAATGAGTCAGTAAGAAAAATTATTAATGACCAGTTGCTTAGGTATTAATATTTAGTACCGCCTAGCGTTTGTGCTTGGTTGATGATGTGGAAGATCACGTTCTGCTCAATAACACCTTGGACAAGGTCTGAACCTGGGCCGGTTGCATGTAGCGTGATATCTTCGCCCGCGTGAGTTTCGCTATTCATCGGCACTAATGACTGCTGCATAAAATCTTTGTCTTTGGTATCGACAGAGCTTAAATCATCACGCACACCCACAACAGCGCCTGGACCATTGGTATAACCGACGGTGGTAAAAGGCTTACCGTCTTTAGCAATGGCGAGATCGCCACCCACATTGTGGACCAATCCTAATATTGGATTGCCACGCTTTGGGTAACCTGCGATGGTAAATACATGGCTATGGTCAGCAGTCACCATGATGAGTGTTTCGGCTGGATCTGTTGTTGCAACAGCCGCTTTTACCGCGTTAGATAATTCAACGGTATCCATCATTGCGCGATAAGCATTACCCGCGTGATGGGCGTGATCAATTCGTCCAGATTCAACGATGAGCAGGTAACCCTTGTCATTTTTATTAAGCAGTTCAATCGATTTTTGGGTCATCTCAGTCAATGACGGCTCACCGGCGGTGTCATCAGCTCGGTCTGCTTCATATTCCATGTGTGATGAATTAAATAAGCCCAATAGATGGTCGGTTGTCGTCACATCGATGGCATCAAAACCCGCTTGGTCCCACACATAAGCCGAATTGCTCAGGTTGTCGGTCCAAGCTTGAGTTAAATCAACACCATCGTCGCGGCGACCGGTTTTATTTTCGCCATCAGTGACATCGCTTGGAATGAAGTTACGACGACCGCCACCCAGTGCCACGCTTAACGCATTAGCTTCATCGCGCATCACCAACTGATAGGCAATATCCTTACACTCATTGGCAACAGCTTCTGCTGGAAGGTTGGAGTCTGCTTCCCAATTACGCTCTGGCGATGCCGCGTAGGCTGCTGCTGGCGTGGCGTGGGTGATGCGAGCCGTACTGACTACACCCGTCGATAAGCCTTTGGCATTGGCGAGGTCGACCAAGGTGATGAGTTCATTGTCTTTCGAAGATAGGCAATTAGCACGCAAGCTGTTGTCTGATACTGATAACACACCCGCCTTTGATTTCACGCCGGTAACGATTGCGGTCATGGTGCCAGCAGAATCAGGTGTTTGTTGGTTGGTGTTATACGTTTTAACCAGTGCCGTTTTTGGGAAGTGCTCAAAGCTGAGGAGGTTTTCTTCGCCGCCTTGATTATTAATTTGTTGTTGTCCTTCGAAGATTCGGGCTGCCGTTAAGGTTGAAATACCCATGCCATCACCGACAAATAAAATCACATTTTTAGCTTTCTTTGGCGCTGTTTGTTGAGTTTTATCACTCACTAATTGGGCGCTGTCTTTAAACCATTGGCTATCAGTTTGGTTACTAGGAAGTACCGCTGCATTTGCTGCAATTGTTACGAGACTGCAAGAGGCTATTGCCGCTATCTTTTTGATATTAATCACTATCGTCACCGTCAATTTATATTATTTATAGGAGGTTTCTTTGTGGCGATGTGATTGTCGAGTATAAGCATGACGATATGGCGATGATTTTGTGTCAGTTTTGTTGCTTTACACCATTGGTGCATTAACCGAGGGCCGAACATTGCAGTGCAATGTTCGGCTATTAGGGGGCAATATAAGTATGAGAAGAGGGTTTGGATTCGCTTTATGATTGAAAATAAACATTAATTTTGTTGGTGCAAAACTTACTACTACTTTTTAGGTGTTACACGTTAAGTTTAAAGAGGCACCATTATGAAACTTTATAGTCGACGATTCATTAAACCAGAACATCTCAATCCTGCTAATTCACTGTTTTGCTGTCAACTATTAAGTTGGATAGATGAAGAGACGGCTATCTTTGCCGGTTGCCAAATGAAAAGCCTAAGTTATGTCACCAAGCTCATCTCTGAAGTGAACTTTATGACATCTGCGCGGCAAGGGGATGTGATTGAGTTTGGTTTGTCATTGCTAAGTTATGGTTCAAGTTCAATAACGGTTTGTTGCCAAGTGCGCAATAAGCTCACTCAAGCCCCTATCGTGAGCATAGACAAAATGGTATTTGTCCACGGTTAATGAGCAAGGGTAACCGGTACCGCATGGCATGCGAGCCAATGCTGCTAAATACTGACGGCAAGCTTGGTTAAGCCACTTTAGTCTTTACTGAGGTCATCTTTTACTGAGTTGACAGCGTCGCGGGATGCATGGCCGATAGCGCGAGTGGTATCCCGCGAGGCATGACCAATGTCGGTAGTGACCTCTTTGGTGGTATCACTTATCTGACGGCCAGCGTCTTTTAATTCTGCACAAGCGCTGATAGTGGTTATTGTGCTGAGGAAAATAACTAAGGTCGATAATCTCATCAGAAGATCCAGTGATTAATAATGGCAGGCACTATGCCAGCAATTATCCAATGGGTCTAGGGCTGTAGGGGTAACTATTACTGCTGCTTTTGATACGAGATAAAAAATGATGAGCGAGGAGGGATATCAATGTTCGGCAGTGTCGATAGAATGGGATTTTGCAGTCGTTGAAATTAGCGGCATGTTCTAGTGATTAGAACATGCCTACTGATGGTTACAGTTTGCTTAAGCGCGACTTATAATCATCAATGATATGTTCCATTATCTCTTGTACTGATGTGTCTTTAGTTTTGTTATCCATAAAGACTTTAAAGGTCGCTAGCACATGAATATCACCTTTAAGACGGTCATTTTTCATCGAAAAGTAGGCTTGCTCTGCTTCTGCTTCTCTAACAACACAGCCCTCATGTTCGAACAATCGAGTCCCTGAATGGCCGTGCCACTTAGTGATTCTGTCGAGTGCTATTTCACATGAACGGTTAATCTCAATATGGTTTAGCCAGCTTGTTGGGTGAGCGGGATCCTTTATTTGTGGGCATCGGACTGTATAGTTATAAACGTGAGAAATTGCTGTCATAAATTACCTACCTGTTCGCTGTAACGGATGCCATATTGGGCACTGTTCTTATTATGCTCAACACATGGTGTTGGCCTGTGCGTACTGTATGTGTCTAAGGTTAACAATTAACTGCTAACTTGGGTTATTCAATCTAATAATAGCTTACGTGTCATGCTGTTATAGAAAACAGCGTAAATGAGCTAAGTCATTTGTACCACTATTGGGCTGCTATTGAAACTAGAACACTTACTAATTTTAAAGCCTAGTTAAACTTAGTTGCTCTGAGTATTTTTTACCACGACATGAACTCCAATAAACTTGCTCTAGCTCCCACTTTTGCCTCTGACAACACTTTTAAGGGTTACTTCGACTAATAAAGCATCAGTTAATTTAATAAAGTGCTTTTGTTGGTCACTTGATTAGTTTTTTTTAGCAATATGAGGTTATCTATGCTGTTTTATGTAAAAACAATGCTGCTGCCGTGTAAAAAGGTTTATGTGCGGTGCAGTATGTGCTTATAATTTCAAGATAAATATAATGCAAATATCTGACCCTTCAGGAGGCTTAAATGGCCTGTTCAACAGTTTCAAAGCTAAAACTGCTCACCATTGGGTGCATCAGTATTATTGCCAGTGGGTGTGGTGAAGCGCCGGCACCTCAGGCTGCAGTGTTGCCAAGCGTGATTGTTAGCACCGCAAGCATGCAAGATATTCAATCTAAAAGTGAAATTGTTGGTCGTACAAGAGCATCTGAAGATGTGACGATTAAATCCCAAATTCAGGGGCAATTACTTAAACGTACCTTTATCGAAGGTGAAGATGTTAATCAGGGTGACTTGCTATTCGAGATTGATCCTGCAACTTATGTGGCAGAGTTAGCTCAGCAAAAAGCCGTACTGAAACAAGCTATCGCCTCAAGAGATGTCGCGGTAATGAACTGGGAACGTGGTCGTCGCTTACTGCCTGACGGCATGATCAGTGCGCAAGATATGGATGAGTTGACCTCTCGTAAGCTGACAACTGCCGCTGGCGTTGTGCAAGCCGAAGCGGCCGTCAGTGGCGCTGAGTTACAGCTAAGCTACACCAAAGTGTATGCGCCAATCTCTGGACGGATAAGTAACGCTAAAGTGAGTACGGGTGACATCATTAGTCCGCAATCTGAAATGGCAAACTTAGTCCAGTTACAGCCAATGTGGGTTAATTTTCAAGTTGCTGAACGTGCGTTAATTACCGCTCAACAAAGTTTTTCTAAGGCGTTATCTCGCGATGTTAAGATCCGAGATATTGTGATAAACCTGCGTTTGCCCAATGCAACCATGCATAAAGAATCAGGTTATATCGATTTTGTGAGTAACAAGGTTGACCCAGCCACCGGCACCTTACCTATCCGTGCCACTTTTGAAAATGCCGATAACTTTATGCTACCTGGCATGTTCGTCACTTTGATCATCGAATCGCCCATTACAGAGCAAGCGTTATTAATCCCGCAAGCGTCAGTGCAAGAAGATCAACAAGGCCGTTTTGTGATGGTGCTTAATGATAAGAATCAAGTTGAGAAGCGTATTGTCGAGCTCGGTGAACGTTTCGGTATTCAATGGCGCGTGCTGAGTGGCTTAGACGGTGGTGACCGTATCGTTGTCGACGGACTGCAGAAGATTCGACCAGGCATTGAAGTTAATGCGGTTGAGCAAGAGATTATTCCTTTCCAAGAAGCTAACCAAACTAAGTAGGGGATTACTATGATTAGTGAATTCTTCATCAATAGGCCTAAATTTGCCTTTGTGATCTCTACCGTACTGACGTTGGTGGGGCTTATCTCTATCCCTATTTTGTCAGTGGCTGAGTTTCCTGAGATCGCGCCGCCACAAGTGAGTGTGTCGACCAGTTATTCTGGTGCCAGTGCCAATGTTGTAAAAGACACCATTGCCCAGCCTTTAGAAGCTGAAATTAACGGCGTGGAAGGCATGCTGTATATGGAGTCAAAGAGCGCCAACGACGGTAGCTATTCACTCAATGTGACCTTTGAGGTCGGTACAGACCCCGACATGGCGCAGGTGAAAGTACAAAACCGGGTGCAGCAAGCAATGCCGAGATTGCCTGAAGAGGTGAAAAGGCAAGGGGTGAAAGTCGAGAAACAAAGCCCCAATATTCTGATGGTAGTGAACCTTCTTTCTCCCAACGAAACCTTTGATTCTCTGTTTATTACTAACTATGCAGGTCTTAATGTAAAAGATGCCTTAGCGCGTCAGAGCGGCGTATCGAAAGTGCAGATTATTGGCGCGCTCGATTATGCGATGCGGATATGGCTTGATCCCGATAAAATGGCCAGCTTTGCCATTACCGCCACCGACGTTATTGCAGCGCTGCAAGAGCAAAATATTCAAGTGGCTGCCGGTCGAATTGGTGCTGCACCTGTCGACCCAGACCAACAGTTTCAATATACGCTGCAGACCAAAGGACGACTAAAGAACACCACCGAATTTGCTAATGTTGTGGTTCGAGCGAATGAAGATGGCTCAAAAATCACCGTCGGTGATGTGGCTCGAGTTGAGCTAGGGTCACAAACTTATGATGCTCAAGGCAAGCTTAACAATAAACCCTCAGCGATTATCTCTATTTACCAGTCACCCGATGCTAACGCATTAGAAGTGGCGGCGGGCATTAGGGATCAGATGGATACTTTGTCGGCTAATTTCCCAAGAGACTTAGAGTACGAGGTGTTATACGACACCACCGACTTCGTCGAAAGCTCGATTAATGAGGTGGTGCAAACACTGTTTATCTCGGTTGCCTTAGTTATCTTTGTGGTGTTTATTTTCTTACAAGATGTGCGCTCAACATTGATCCCAGGGATTGCGATTCCAGTGTCTTTGATTGGTACCTTTGCCTTCTTGCTAATATCAGGCATGAGCATTAATACGGTATCGCTATTCGCGCTTATCTTAGCCATTGGTATTGTGGTTGACGATGCCATTGTGGTGGTCGAGAACGTGACGCGCTTGATGCAAGATGAGGGCTTGTCACCCAAAGAGGCCACCTCTAAAGCGATGAAAGAGGTGACTGGACCGATTATAGCAACGACGTTAGTGCTATTAGCGGTATTTGCGCCCACGGCTGTGATGCCAGGGATCACTGGCCAGATGTACGCACAGTTCTCTGTGACTATCTGTATTGCAGTGCTTATCTCTTCGGTTAATGCATTGACCTTAAGTCCAGCACTATGCGCCTCGGTATTGCGCGCACCTAAGCAACACACCACGGGCTTTCACGCTAAATTTAATAAATATTTCAATATTTTCACCGGTAAATACACCAAACTGGTGCATGTGCTAACCCGGAAGCTGCTATTGGTTTTAGTGGTCTTTATTGCGCTTTTAGCGGCGACGGGCGGTCTCGCTAAAATCTTGCCATCAGGCTTTGTGCCAATGGAAGATAAGAAAGCGTTTATGGTCGATATTCAACTCCCAGATGGCGCGTCACTTAACCGTACTGAAGACGTCATGCGTGATTTAGTCGAGTTAACGCTGGCAGAGCCGGGTGTCGAAAACGTGATTCATGCCAGTGGCTTTAGTATTTTATCGGGCTCAGTTGCATCGAATGGCGGCTTGATGATTGTCACTCTGTCTACATGGTCTGAGCGTGAATCTGCCGATATGGCAGAGCATGCCATTGTGGCAAAGCTACAAGCCAAATATGCGGCTAATCCATCCGTTAAGGCGATGGCTTTCTCACTGCCGCCCATTCCGGGCGTCGGCAGTGTTGGTGGCTTTGAGTTTGTCTTGCAAGATACACAGGGACGCAGCCCGCAGGAGCTGGCATCGGTGATGCGTGCGCTTATTATGAAAGCGAACGAGCAGCCTGAAATTGCGATGTCATTTAGTAATTTCCGCGCCGATGTGCCGCAAATGTTTGTCGATGTCGACCGTGATAAGGCAAAAGCATTAGGCATACCGCTTAATGAGATCTTTACCACCATGCAGACAATGCTGGGCTCAATGTACGTCAATGACTTTAACCGTTTCGGTAAGGTCTTTAGGGTGATACTACAAGCGGAAAGCGAATACCGAAATTCCGATATGGATATTGCACGTTTTTATGTGCGTTCTTCTTCGGGTGAAATGGTGCCACTGAGTACCTTGGTGACGGTGACGCCGATATTAGGGCCAGACGTGATGAACTCATACAACATGTTTAGTTCTACCACGATTAACGGTTTCCCAGCGCCAGGTTATAGTTCAGGTGATGCTATTCGCGCCATGGAACGCGCAGCGGCGCAGAGCTTACCAACAGGTTATAGCTATGAGTGGACAGGGCAAACTTACCAAGAGATTAAGGCGGGTAACTTAGCGCCATTAATCTTTGCTTTGGCGTTGGTATTTACCTATCTATTTTTGGTGGCTCAGTACGAGAGTTGGACCATTCCATTTGCGGTGATGCTCGCGGTGCCGATTGCCATATTGGGGGCGTTCCTCAATATTTGGCTGGTGGGCGCTGAACTTAACTTGTATGCCCAAATTGGCTTGGTGTTGTTGATAGGCTTAGCGTGTAAGAACGCCATCTTGATTGTCGAATTTGCCAAGCAGTTAAGAGAAGAGGGCAAGAGTATATTGGATGCTGGCGAAACGGCGGCTAGACTGCGTTTTCGCGCGGTATTAATGACAGCCTTTTCGTTCTTACTCGGAGTGCTTCCGTTAGTTGTTGCCACTGGCGCAGGAGCTGGGAGTCGTCGTGCACTGGGTTATTCAGTGTTCGGTGGTATGTTAGCGGCAACGATAGTCGGTACGCTGCTGGTGCCTGTTTTTTACGTAATGATGCAAACCATGCGTGAAAAGTTTAAAGGTAAAGCGGAGCCTAAAGCGGAAGAGCTTAACAGCGAAGAGGTCAAGAGTTAAACGCTTAAGCCTTAGTCTCTAAGTCTGTTTTAAGTCCATCTTGAATTAATGAAGGCCTGCATTGTTGCAGGTCTTTTTGTTTACTAAGCGTGGGGTGAACGAGAGTTCTGTGTTGGCTAAAGGTGAGCTGATTGGGGGACTCATTTGTGTCCCAAAACGTTTTAGTTATCTATTAGTTTCATCAAGCTACGCTTGAACAAAGTCGTGGCGACAAGGAATTGAACTCTAAATTGCAGCTTCATTGTTATCAATCGCCTACATCGGGTGCTGGACAGGATGTCCGAATGTCGTGAACAGATGGGTCTGTAGGAACGACCGCATGTGCAGACACTGCAGTGACACGCTATAAATACATCCTTGTAAGCTCGGCCATGACGTCCATGTCATGGACGGTCACGGCCGTATCTACACTGACAGTTGGTGTAGATACGACCTATAACGGTTTGATTGCTAACTTGTATAAATTCAGTAAGATGTAAGTGTGCGTTCATGAAAAGTTGAGATAACTGGAAAGCAAAGTGTGCGACTCACTTTTGTCCTGAGGTGTATTGGATATAATCTTAAGCGTAAATGTTTAATTATTTGTTATTAGTGAGTTTTTCAGGCTTTTACCTGTGCACGCTTTCTCAACATGGCTTGGCAAAACGCGCAAGCCGTATATACAAATGTTAGGTGCCGATGGACATAATTCTACTAATTCTTGTGTTATCTGGGTTTATAGCTGTGTATTTTTATATTGTTGCTATCCGTAGCATTTTTGGATCTGTTTTTTCACAACCATCTATAACAGAATACATTCAAGTTTTTGTTTTAAATACTGAGCAAACTTTAGATAAATCGCAATTGCGTAAAAGAAAGGTTTCAATCATATGGATTGCAATTTTTATAAGCCTAATTGTTTTCAGTCGTTTCATATAAGCAGTTGGTTTATAGCACCTAACGAATAAGGATAGGCCGCGCGTAGCCGCGTCCTTATCCCGATTGTTGAACAAGCCCGAGTGATACCTTTATAGTGTAAATATCAGCGTAAGATCTTACGCTTTTTTG
>NZ_JAKIKW010000003.1 GCF_023283945.1 Shewanella gelidimarina
CATGACGCCGGCTTCGAGTACTTCCCCAGTCGCATCTTCAATGGTTGAGGTAATGAGCGGAATATCGTTGGTACCGGTGACAGTCACGGTGACAATTTGAGTGCTGAATGCACCAAACTCATCGGTGACGGTGACTAAGAAGGTCTCGTCGTGGGTTTCACCCGAGGCGAGGGCATCGACCAAGACGTTGTTGGCTAAGGTGTAGCTCCAGACGCCGGTGGTGGCATTAACGCTAAAGCTACCGTAGTCATTGACTTGAGGGACAAAACTCCAGCTCCAACTGGCGCCGTTATCCACATCACTGGCGGCTAGAGCGCCGCCGGTGGTGGGGTTGCCAGGCTCTGGATCATTACCGCCATCTATTACGCCGGCTTCTAAGACTTCGCCTGTGGCGTCGGCAATGGTGGAAGTGATCAACGGAATATCATTGGTACCCGTGACGGTCACTGTGACCTGTTGGCTAGCCGACAATCCGTATTCATCTGTTACTGTTATATTAAAAGATTCGGTAACGATATCGCCAAAGGCTAAGCTATCAGCTAGTTCATTACTCAGTGTAAAAGACCAGACCCCGGTGTCTTCATCGAGAGTGAATAGTCCGTATGGGGTCTGAGCAGGGCTATCCAAACTCCATGTAAGCACGGCGCCATCATCAACATCCATCGCCGTTAACGTTCCGCTTGTTTGGGCTTGACCGGCTGTCTCAATATTGCCACCGACTAAAACTCCCGCTTCAATCACGTTACCCATGGCATCTTCCAATGAGGAGGTCACTTCTGGTGCGTCATTTTCTCCGGTAATAGTAATGATTAAGGTGAGAGAAACCTGATCACCGTCGGCATCTACCAGAAGGTAGTCAAACGATTCAAATACTTGATCACCCAACGCGAGAGCCTGTATATCGGTGGATTGCTCATTGAGGGTGTAGGTATAGCTGCCATCAGCAGCAATGGTTAATGATCCATAGTTTCCTGCAATTAAGTTTTCAGTAGTTAAATCTATTGAACCTGTCGCGGTGGATACTTGTGTCACCTCCGCTAGGTCAGCTCCTAAGGTGTCGTTAGCTAAAACATTACCTAAAACGCCTTCAAGATTGTCTTCATTGATGGCATTTACATCGTCAAGACCCGATGGAGCATCATCAACAATACTGGCAGTGACGATTGCTGTTGTTATATCCCCTTGATTATCTGTTAATTGTACTAAGAATAGTTCTGATAAAATATCTGATTCACTATGGTCTAATGCACTATTAAGTGTGTAGCTGTAGGTGAGGATTGAATTAATTGGATCATAGCTAGAAATGACAAGTGAGCCGTGTTCACTGGGGATAGTGACGGGGCCAATAAAATTACCATCGACAAATACTTGGACACCGTTAATGGTTAATGCGTTTATTCCAGCTTGCACCGTGACAGAAACGCTTTCAGCTTGTGATAGTGATGCCATTTGCGGATCTGAGCCATCAGAGAGGTTTTTCTCGTAAAGCATCACCGAACTAGTTGCAATTGTAGGCAGAGAAAACTGCTCTAAGAAGTTTGGCAACTCCTCTATTCGAGTGGTTTGTACCTGTTCAAAACCGTCAGTGTTATGTCCTGCACCTGCAATAGTTTCGTCACCTGAACGGCTTACTGATACGAACCCTCCACCTTCATTTGCTGTTGGGCTTGCTTCGCCTGCAGCAGTATCGGGTAGGTTTAGAGTTGGATCTTCACCGCTTAAAATTTGTGCCTGTAACGCTGCAATTTCAGGATCAATTGCTTCTGTAATGGTATCCGTCGCTTCAAATCCTGAACTCACCACTTCGTTACTGTCTTTGAAGTCAGCTTGTGTGGCGGTAGTACCATCGCTGTATTGAAGTTTAAATGTTGCATCGACGGCGACATTAAACTTAGTATTTTGGCGTAAGGTATCACCCACTTTTAGTGGGGACGTCTCACCTTGATTATTTTGGCTGTTAACTACGCCAGAAAGTTCAACAATGGTGGCATCCTGCTTTGAAATATATGTACCCATAGTGATCTACTCTACTGTCTCATCCGTGAGATAAATGAAGAATAAGTCAGTACTTAGTCATTTAGAATTAGTGTACTGACAGTACAAATTTCGTACGTCATTGAAGCGTTGTCAAATGGGCTAAAGTCAAGATGAGTAAGCGATATGTTTACTGAGTTTGATACCCATTTTTAAAAATTAACTTTATCAACTAGCTAGCTATAAATAGGATGATAGTAGGAGTGTTGGAAATAGAAAAAGCCACTAAAAAGTGGCTTTTATATTCAAAATTAATATAAGCGGTAGCTACATTTTTGCAGCGTTACGTCGAGTTTGTAGTGCTCTGTTAAGTTCGCCTTGATGCTCTTGAGCATCGGCGAGAGCATACAAGTTAGTTATATCATCTTGCAGGTAGCATGCTTTTTGCCACCATATTTTAGCATTGTGGTAGTCGTGATTTTGCTGATAGAGCTTAGCTAAACAGATTTGATAATCAACATTGTCTTCAAAGTGAGACTCAAGCGTTAGTAGCTGCTTTTTAGCTTCAACATCTGCTGGCAAAAGCACTTGTGATAATGCTTCGAAGATAGGCTTTGAAGGCGCTGCTTTTAGTTGCTTTTGCAGCAACTTTATCGCTTGTTCTTTTTGGTCAAAATGGCTTAATCCAATGGCGTATTCTGCAATATAGTCTGCTTGCTTTCTTTCGCCACGAGATAACCAATGCCAGCATTTTTCTAATTCTTGCTCATTGGTTTTCGAAGCGCTTTGCAGTAAGGAAATATTGGTCTCGAGCGAGAGCGTATTAAAGGCTTCTTCAGTGAGGATCTGCTTTTTACTGACAATAGGTAAGATTAACTTAAGTGCCTGCCAGTCTTGTTGTGCTTGGTATAGATCTACAGCCAGTTTTAAAACAGGGACTTTACTCTTACTGGTCGGATTTAATTTTTCTAGCTCCTCTCGGGCTAAATCGAGCTCACCTTGTTGTAATAAATAACGGGTACGAGTAGTACTTACAGCTTTGACCGCTAACGGTTCCAGCTCCGCTTTTGCTAAATATTCATCACGAGCACTAATGTTATTTTGATGCTGAGCAGCACGGGCTGCAGCAAGTAGATTTAGCGCGGGTATCTCACCTTTTTCGGCGCCTTTAACCATGGCTTTTTCTGCGGCTGGCCAATCTTCTTCTGCTAAGGCTAGTGCGCCCATCAGGGTATGTTTTCTTGCCGCCTTTTTACGCCACTTTTCAGGTAAAAGGCGACTGCCAAGAATGAGGTTAAGTACCCACACAACAACAAATTCGACCACTTGTAGCAGGCTGTAAAATATAATGAGTGCGATAAAAGCAAATACAATACTGGTTTCAGCTTGGTAGTCTCCAAGGGCAATATAAAGGTATCCTTTATTGCCTGCGAGGAAAGGGCTTACACATAATCCAAGTAAAATAATGCCAAGATAGACGAGAGCACGAACCATTATTGTGTCTCCTCAGTCATCAAGTCACCGTATGTCACCAATTGATTTAGTAAGTTAGATGAATCAAAACGCTCAATTGACGCCGTTTGAATCTTTAAGGTTTCCAGTGCGTCGAGTGTGGCTAACGCGTCGATGACATGTTGATCTTCTAGGTCAAAATATTGATAAACCCACTTTCTAGCCAATTTAACCGAATTGCGGTAATTGACTTGATCTTGTCTGTAAAGCGCGAGTTGAGCTTGTAGTAACTTGTTACGTGTATTTTCAACTAGATACCACTGTTGATCAGGCTCTAATAGTGGTGCAGCATCAGTGGTTCGCTTTCTAATAATGACAAAGTCATCGATGAGTGCTTGCCAAGATTTGGCTAGATTTGATTGCCAGTCATCCAGTGAGGTACTTACCTCGGTGTCTTTTAGTTCTTCTGCTGAAAAATGCGTCTCAGCGCGATTTAGCGGTAAGGTTTCTAGTCCTTCAATAAGCGTATCTAGGGTTAATACCGTGCCTGCTATATCAGTGTTTTTTATCGATGCTGTTGCTGCTATATCATTTGCTAATGCCTTTCTTAATGGCATTAAAGAGGGATCGCGCATTGACTTAATACGTTCATCCGCCGCCTTCAATAAGCTCGTTGCTGTGCTTGGATCTTGCTCCAGCCATAACTTCTGCCCAGCAAGTCTGACGAGGTATTTAGCTTCTTCTGCTCGCCAGTGATTGGGGTTACGTTGAGCAATAATCGATACGCGTTCTTGCAACTGTTCTTGCTCGGTTTGAGCGGTTGAAAGGGCTAAATCTACATTAGATTTGAACTGGCTTTGTTGCTGTTCTAAAAAGGCGATCCGTTGATTTGGCTTAACAAGCTCAGCTTGTATTTTTTGCTCTAAAGCCAGCGACTGTGCTTTTTGAGCTTCGAGCTGTTGATAAAGATAATACCCGCCTGCCGCTGCTGCAAAAGTGACCATCAGCAGAATAAAGAGGGTAATAATAATCCCCCAAGGAGCTGATTGATTAGATTCAGTCGGCGTGTCGTTGACAGCATGCTGTGAGGTACTGGTTTGTGGTTCTGACTGAGCGTCGATAGCTGGTTGCGCCGCAATGGTTGTTTCAGGCCTTGGCTCGCTAGAGCTGACGTCAGTGTGCTTGTTTTCCATTAAACAGTCCTTGAAAGCGATGATGCTGCAGTAAAACGAGTACATTACTAATGTTAGTGTGACAGGCTATAAAGATAGCGTAGTCAGCATGGCATTAGTATTAGCGGCTTTAGCATTGGTTACGGTACTTAAGCCGTATGCGATAGCTTTGTCATATACTCGGGAGCTTGGGACTATAATATGACAAGTTTGCAGCCATGCAAATAGTTCATTTGGAACAGTTTTGACGAGGTTATCGAGAATATCGCCACTGGTTATGATGATAGTGTCTATACCGAAGGTTTGCCATTGTTGGCAAATATTGGAAATATCTAACTCCGGACAGCCTCTTTGATAGACTTCCCAGTAACTCAAATTAGCTTTTCGTTGGCAAAGTTCAAGTGCTAAATCTTCTCGGCCACCCACGCCACGAACAATGACGATATTCTTATCATCCACATGTTTTAATTTTGCTAAACTGAGTAACCCTTCCGTTTGCTGGCAATCAACAGGGGCTTTTTCGGCGTTAATGCCAAGTGCTTTTAAGGCTAAATAGGTGGCTTCGCCAACGGCAAAGTATTGTGCTGATGATGGCCATTTATCAGCAATTGCAGTTGATGCGAATTTGACAGCATTAGTACTAATGAAGATGAAGATATCAGCTTGTTGTAACACGCTGTCTATCTGTTGAGTTTCGAGGTTTGAAGTGGGTTTTACGTGTAATAAAGGCGTCGTAAGGTAAGAGACGTTTCTTAACGATAACGCCTCTTCCATTAACTGATTACGCCCTTGAGGGCGTGTCAGTAGTACTTTCATCAATACGATTTACGCTTTTGCATATACAGCATCAAGAATCGTTTTAGCGCCTTTGGCTAGCAACTCTTCAGCAAGTGCTATACCTAGCTTTTCGGCGTCGTCTTTGTGGCCAGATGAAGCCGCTTCGATAATTTGGCTACCATCTGGGTTACCCACTAGACCACGAAGGTTTAATGTGTCGCCGTCAAGTTCTGCATAAGCACCAATGGGAACTTGGCAACCACCTTCAAGGCGAGTATTCATTGCGCGTTCAGCAGTAACGCGAAGGCGAGTTTCTAAATGCTCAAGTGGGGCTAGTAGTGCTTTTACGCGAGTATCAGCGGTACGACATTCAATACCGACGGCGCCTTGGCCATTGGCAGGTAATGAGTCTTCAGCAGAGATAAAGCTGGTAATTCTACTTTCAAGCTTTAAACGCTTAAGGCCTGCTGCTGCAAGGATAATAGCATCATAGTTACCCGCATCTAACTTTGCTAAACGCGTACCAACGTTACCACGTAGATCTTTGATTTGCAGATCTGGACGTGCTGCACGAATTTGGCATTGACGACGCAAACTAGAAGTACCAACAACCGCACCTTGAGGCAGTTCATTAATGCTCTTAAAGTCATTTGAAACAAATGCGTCACGGGGATCTTCACGCTCACAAATGACTTCAAGACCTAAGCCTTCAGGAAAGTCGACAGGAACGTCTTTCATTGAATGAACGGCAATATCGGCTCTGTCTTCTAGTATGGCCACTTCAAGTTCTTTCACGAACAAGCCTTTACCACCCACTTTAGCAAGAGGCGTATCTAAGATGATGTCACCTTTAGTGCTCATTGGCAGCAATTCAACAGTGAGGCCTTGATGGATTCTTTCCAGTTCAGCTTTCACAAATTCAGCTTGCCACATGGCAAGAGGGCTCTTACGTGTTGCGATACGGATTACATTTTGAGACATGCAGAATATTCCATCTTAGATCTTAGTTGCACCAATGCTAACATTGCCCGAAAGCAGATGTAACGTTATGCTGCTAATTCTTTGAAGTACACCCCGTTATATCCTGTTAAGAAGTGTGATCTTGGTCACGCTCGCTTGCCGTTGAACATTTTGACGTATACATTAGACATAGCAATTTATATTAAGGAGTGGACTCAGTTTGGCAGAAAAGCTCGATATGCTCGAATGTGCAGCTGAAAGATTGGATTGTATTCGATATGCGAGAGCGAGTGCGTTATTGTCGCCACTTAAACGGTATTTGCTACGCCTAATCCCCGTTTTATTACACCATCATTCAGATAAACTCCCCGGTTATAATGGACCGCTTACGCCCAATGGGATTTTTGATTTCCATTTAAATGCGGAAGATTTTGAAGCTTGTGACACTCTCGATATTACCGTGCCGCCCAATGCCATTAAGCCTAACCCGCTTATAGAGGGTGTTTATAGTATGGGGAGCACGGCTAGCTTTGGGCAAAATTCTCAAAGTGATATCGATGTTTGGCTGATCCACAATAAGTCGATGAGTCAGAACCAATGTGAGTTATTAGCGCAGAAAGCGAGTTTGTTAACCCAGTGGTTTGCGCAATTTGATTTCGAAGTGAATATTTATTTGGTGCATCCTCAACAATTCGTTATGGCCCAAGATGGTCAAAAAGATCTGTACAGCAGTATGGGCCATGAGCATAGCGGTAGTGCGCAGCATTGGCTGTTGCTTGAAGAGTTTTACCGTAGTCATTTTACATTGGCCGGAAAGGTGATTGCGTGGTGGCCACAAGCTAAAAAAAGAGCCCATTTACTATCGCTTGGTGATGCTCGGGCATTACCTGCTAGCGAATATTTTGGCGCATCATTGTGGCAGCTATACAAGGGAGTAGAAAAACCGCATAAGGCGTTGCTAAAGGTTCTACTTTTAGAAGCTTACGCGAGTGAATACCCCCATACTCGTTTGGTGAGTGACCGTATTTGGAAGCGCACTCTAGAGGGCGATTTCTCTGCAGGAAACGATGCTTATTATCTATTGTACGAGTCTATTGAAACTTATTTACTAAAGTTGGGTGATGCGAGAAGACTTGAGATCACTCGTCGTTGCTTTTACCTTAAATGCGGTGTGAGGCTCAGTTTATCTGAACAAGCAAAAGATTGGCGTTATTACAAAATACATCAACTGGTTGAAAACTGGGGCTGGGCACCAAGCTTAGTTGAAACACTCGATAATTGTGAGCATTGGCATTGTGGCCAGTTGCAGTGGTTTAATGAGCAACTTAATGAGCTAATGCTGGGGAGTTATCAAACGCTGTTGCACTTTGCTTCTGCACATCGCTTGAGTGAGAGCTTGAGGATTTCAGAATTAGGTCTGTTGACCCGTAAGTTACATACCTACTTTAGTGAAGATGAGCATCAAATTATGACGCTTAATCAACTCTGGAGCCGCTCAATTACAGAAGAGCATCTTTCGATTATCTATAGTGAACAGGACAAAAATTACTATCTATATCGATGTGCACCCAATCCCAAACAATTTCTGCAACACAGTGCTGTTTATCATTCGAAGAGCAAAGCTAAGTTGTTGGTGTGGGCGTCACTCAATGGTATTTCAGTGCAAAGCACTCGCTGGTATGAAGTTAAGAAGAGCAAGCGCAGAGCTGAATTTTTAACTCGAGCGGCCAAGCGTCTTGATGGTTTGATCGATCTTGCTTCAATGAAAGTATCAAAAATGGCGCTTTGTCAGCCTTGGCATTTTAAGAAATTGGTATTTCTGCTCAACTTTAATAGTGATCCAACAGAGCAGTGGCTTGGGCAAGAGATAATGGCTGATTATTTGAATAGTAATGTTTTTTCAATGGGCAAGCATAAAACCAATATGCTGGGGTCTATTGATGTTATTAGCTTAAATAGTTGGGGAGAGTGGCATTGTAATCATTTTGAAGGCGAGAAAGCGATTTTAGAAGCGCTGGCTTCTGTGACTCCCGGAATGAGAAGGGCGACGCACGAGGTGTGCATTGAGGTTATTAGCTGCTCAAGTAAGCTTCGTTCGCAAACTGAACGCAGTGTTAAAAATCTGCTAGATAGAGCGGTTCGCTTAACGGATCAAGCTCAAGATTCATCTACCTTGGTTTATCCACTCAAAGTGGGTTCCATCCGCTATGGTATCTTCTTTAATAATCGCGGTATGCATTTCGAAAACCTAAGCGATGCAAAGTCCTTTTATCAGCAGCTTTCAAAAAGAAAACTGGTTGAAATACCGCGCCCAGAACTCGGCAATGAACCTTTTTCAAAGCTCCCCTCGGTTATTCAAGACTATGCCGCAAAAGGGGCGGTTCAGTACTTTTTACGCCAACGTGTAGAAGGGCTCGATGTGTTTATTTTAGATGAGAATAATGCGTTAAATCATTATGTTCAAGAGGGTGCTGACGTTGAAGGATTAGTGAGCCAGGTGAGTCATCATCACGCATTTAATGATTCAGTTTTAGAGAAAGAGCAGTTTAATATGCCACAATTTTTTAAATTGGAACGCGTCAAAGGTCAGCTTATTGCGTTGCCTTTTGGTGTTTCAAAGGAGGCTTACGAGGTAGAGTTTTAAGTTTGGGAGGAGGTGTTATAAAAAGAGGAGTTTCCTCCTCCTTAATAAACACTAGATATCTAGCTTTAGCCCACTTTGCTTGAAAATAGACTCGATAACAAATGGCATGAATTCAGTGTCGTTACGCTGATCTAACCACTTACCTTCAATATAGGCAAAATGATAACCACCAAACTGCGTTGCTAACCAAATCTCATGCATTGGCTCTTGCTTGTTGATCACTATCTTAGAGTTGCCGTTAAATTCTAATTGTAAGACATTACCAGAACCATCGACATCGACGTCAGCATCTTGCTCGTCAATAAGAACCTCTAACGCATTATCAATTGCTTGAAACATTTCATCGGCAAGTTGATGAAATTCGAAATCTGTTATAGCCATGCTAATTATTCCTCAGATTTTTAAGATTGCAGTTAATGGAGCTAATACTACCAATCCAATCTGCGATTACCAATCACATTAATTTTGGGGTTATTGAGTTCTGATGTGTTTAGACTTAACTTTAAATACTTAAGCTTCTGTTTATTATCCGTTTAATTATCTTGTTTGTCTGAGTTGTTGCGCGTGTTTGATAGCGTAAAATATCGATAAATAAACGGCTAGTGCCTATTAACCCATCACGTGGCTATCTTTTAGCTGTTTATCTTAGTAAAACATAGATTACTGGGGACTAAATAACTGTAGAAACAGCGGATATAAATGCGTTATAGGCTTGACTGATAATGGCCTTGTCTGCAAACATCAAGAATAACTATTTTTGCCACACAGCAGGACGTTGACATGGGTTGCTCCTGTCTTAGGTCATTGCGCTAAAGGGTCAACCGATGTTGAAAAAAATGAGGCTGTTTTTGTTGCTCGGGCTTGGTAGCCTAGTACTTTTAGGTTGTGGGCAAAAAAGTGCGTTATTTAGAGCGCCGCCGCAAGATGTTAATCAAGCAGAGCAGGATCAAAAGTCGCCAGACGTAGAGCCTAAGCCAAGCGAAGAAAGTAAGAAGGACTAAAGACGTGGATCATTTTATATATCAAGCAGAAGAGCTTTACGCCGAACAATGTCAGGTGGCCGAGTTAGCTAAGCAACATGGCACACCTCTTTACATCTATTCGCGAGCAACGCTGGAGCGACATTGGCATGCTTTTGATAATGCCGTTGCTAATCATCCACATCTTATCTGTTATGCGGTTAAAGCGAATTCAAATATTGCAGTATTGAATGTGCTTGCACGTTTGGGCAGCGGTTTTGATATTGTCTCAGGCGGCGAACTTGCTCGAGTGATTGAGGCCGGTGGCGATCCCGCTAAAGTGGTGTTCTCAGGCGTCGGTAAAACGGTCGCCGAGATGGAGATGGCGTTAGAGATTGGTATCTACTGCTTTAACGTAGAGTCTGCCGCTGAACTGGAACAATTAAGTATCGTTGCACATCGAATGGGCAAGATAGCGCCAGTATCTTTACGGATCAATCCCGATGTAGATGCGGGCACGCACCCTTACATCTCTACCGGGCTTAAAGAGAATAAGTTTGGTATTGCGATGGAAGAGGCTGAAACTATTTTCCTACGTGCCAAAGTATTACCAGGCTTAGACATTAAAGGTGTTGATTGCCATATCGGTTCTCAACTAACTGAGATTAAACCATTTTTAGATGCAATGGATCGCATGTTGGCATTAATCGATCGCCTAGCGGTTCTAGGGATCGAGATTAAGCATTTTGATGTTGGTGGTGGTCTTGGTGTCACTTATGATGATGAGTTACCACCACAACCCGACGTCTATGCCGCGGCATTACTCGAGCGTTTAGGTGAGCGAGATCTTAAGCTTATTTTTGAACCCGGCAGAGCGATTGCAGCCAACGCCGGTATTTTTGTCACTCAGGTGCTATACCTCAAAGAGAACAGCGAAAAGCGCTTTGCCTTAGTTGATGGTGCCATGAACGATTTAATTCGACCGGCGTTATACAGCGCGTGGCAAAAAATTATTCCGGCTATTGATCGTGGCGGCGAAACTCAAAGCTACGATGTGGTGGGACCTGTGTGTGAAACCGGCGACTTTTTAGGTAAAGATCGCCAGCTTAATGTGCAAGCGGGTGACTATTTAGCCGTTCGTTCTTCAGGCGCATATGGTTTTACCATGGCGTCGAACTATAATTCACGGCCACGAGCGGCTGAACTGATGGTTGATGGTGATAATGCGTACGTGATCCGAGAAAGAGAAAAGCTTGCCCAATTGTGGCAAGGTGAGCAATTACTACCGTAAACTCGATCAATAGAATGTAGCGTGATGGACACCATCCGCTGCGGTTACCTTTAAGGAAGTCCATCTTGATTCAATTCACTAAGATGCACGGTTTAGGCAATGACTTTATGGTTGTTGATGGAGTCACACAAAATGTGTTCTTCTCACCGGATCAGATCCGACGTCTAGCAGACCGAAATTTTGGCATCGGCTTCGATCAATTGTTATTGGTTGAACCCCCGTACGATCCGGATCTTGATTTTCATTATCGAATTTTTAATGCCGATGGCAGTGAAGTGGAGCAATGCGGTAATGGCGCCCGTTGTTTTGCTCGATTCGTGAGCAATAAAGGCTTAACTCAAAAGCATAAAATTCGGGTGAGTACCTCGTCAGGCAAGATAACCTTGAGACTGGAACGAGACGGTAAAGTCACGGTTAACATGGGCGTGCCCGTGCTTGAACCGGCTAAAATACCTTTTAGCGCAAAAAAAGTGGAAAAGACCTATTTGCTAATGGCGTCCTCAGCGACTTACCTTTGTGGTGCTGTATCGATGGGTAACCCGCATTGTGTGATTGACGTTGGTGATGTAGCAAATACTGATGTCGATACTATTGGCGCCGAGTTGACCCAACATGAGCGTTTTCCTAAAGGGGTTAACGTTGGTTTTATGGAAGTGGTTAACGCTGGTTATATCAAACTGCGCGTTTATGAGCGCGGCGCGGCTGAAACATTAGCCTGTGGTACTGGCGCATGTGCTGCGGTGGTGGTGGGTATTTTACAAGGTAAGCTAGACAGAAATGTACGTGTTGATCTGCCTGGTGGCACATTAATGATCAACTGGGATGGCGAAGGTAAGCCGTTATGGATGACAGGGCCTGCAGAGCACGTTTATGATGGACAAATTCCTCAATGACAGATAACACCATGAAGCAACCGCCGTTTGACGAGATCTTGATCCGAGAATACCTGCTGGATAACCCTGATTTTTTTAGCCGTTACCCTGAGTTATTAATTGCGATGCGTATTCCTCATGCTGAACGAGGAGCCGTTTCATTGGTTGAACGTCAGCAAGAATCATTACGTCAGCGAGTCGCGCAGCTTGAAGAGGAGATCACTGCTCTACTGTCAATGGCGTCACGTAATGAGCAGATCTACATGTTTAACAGTGCACTGTCGATGCAGATGCTAAAATGCGAAGATATGGGCGAGTTGCGTCAGGTATTATCAAGCGGCTTAAAAGAGCAGTTTCAATTTAGCCACGTTCGATTAATAACCGTGCATGACATCGACAGTGCCTTGTCTCATATTTGGAGAAAGCGTTTAGATTCAGGTTATTATTTTGGTCGATTAACCATTGAAGAGTCGAAACGCTTGTTTGGTTCTGAGGTAGGCTCAGTGGCTTTATCTCGTTTGTCTAACGAGTGTGGTCAAGTGATATTTGCTATCGCAAGTTCAGATCCTATGCACTTCCATCCCGATATGGATCATCTATTACTTTCTCAACTCAAGCAGTTATTGGACCATCAGTTGTCTAAAATTTAACAGAGAGGCTTTAATGGCTGACAATGTATCTTCGGGCACGTCACCTTGGCTTATCGATTTTGAGCGTTACCTGAAAACAGAACGACAAGTGTCACCCTACACGGTGAGAAATTACTTGTTTGAACTGAAACGAGTTGAAACATTGTTTTCAGTTAATGATAGCTGGCTAGACTTACAACATGAATCACTGCAAGCCATGCTTGCCAAACTACACCGCCAGGGGCTAAGTCCTCGCTCTTTGTCCCTGACGCTGTCATCGATTAAACAATTTTTCGATTTCTTGCTAAGAGAGCAACAGATCTCGGTTAACCCCGCACTTAACCTTAGATCCCCGAAGCAAGGCAAACCTTTGCCTAAAAATATGGATATTGATTCCGTTACCCATCTACTCGAAATCGATGCCAATGACCCATTAAGCTATCGAGACAAGGCGATAATGGAGCTGTTTTACTCCTCTGGTTTACGGCTTGCAGAGCTTGCAGCACTAGATGTTGCTGATATTAAATTTTCACAAGCGCAAGTCAAAGTGCTGGGCAAGGGCAGTAAAGAGCGCATCGTGCCAATTGGTCAGTTAGCATTAGATGCAATAACACAATGGCTTGATATTCGGCGTGCTATTGCCTGTGAGGATGGCGCTCTGTTTGTGACGGCAAAGGGCCGTCGCTTAGCTCACCGCAGTATTCAAGCAAGGCTAGCTAAGTGGGGCCAAGAGCAGACGCTGGGCATAAAGGTACATCCACACAAATTACGTCACTCGTTTGCGACCCATATGCTCGAATCCAGTGCTGATTTACGTGCAGTACAGGAACTACTTGGACACGCCAATTTATCGACCACGCAAGTCTATACCAGTCTTGATTTTCAGCATTTAGCGAAGGTGTATGATGGCGCGCATCCGCGAGCGAAAAAGGGCGGTAACAAATAATGAATATCTCTATTCGACCGCAAGCATTTAGCGTGATTAGCTTTGATCTGGACGATTGTCTCTACGACAATCGACCCATCATTGCTCAAGCTGAAAAAGCCATGCAACAGTTTTTATTACAGCATTATCCTCGTTCGACCCAATGGCAGCTAAGTGACTGGCGTCAGCTTAAAATGAGCTTATTGGCTGCGCAGCCAGCGCTTAAACACGACACCAGTTTAGCGCGATTGATGTTGCTGCAGCATGGGTTAACCGCCCTGGGTTATTCGACTGAAGAAGCTCAAAAAGGTGCCAAAGCTGGGTTAGAGCACTTTAGGTTTTATCGCAGTAACTTTAGTGTGTCGAAAGAGGTTATCGCATTACTGACGTCGCTGAAACAGCACTATCGTTTAATCGCCATAAGTAATGGTAACGTCGATTATCAACGTATAGGGTTGGGTGACATATTTGAATTTGCGCTGAGTCCGGGTAATGGATTAAAGCAGAAGCCGGCAAAAGACATGTTTGTTCATGCAGCTCAGAAGTTGGGTACCCCACTGGCCAGTATTCTTCATATTGGCGATAGCGCCAAAAGTGATGTGGAAGGGGCAAGACGTGCAGGTTGTCAGGCGGTCTGGCTCAATCCCGGTTTTGGGGTCAAGGAATGCGCCAAGGCGCATCAACAGTTAGCGCATATTACACTCTCTGACATTCAATTACTAAAGTGCTTCATTAATTAGATCATATCGATAAGCCAGCTTAACGAGTAAGCTGGCTTAAAATATTTTTATGCTGTTAGCGCAATTGCCTGCGGGAACAAAATAGTATTTTCGATGTGAATATGTTGTTTTAAATCCGCTTCAAATTCCGCAAGGGTCGCATAACAAACTCGCCATGTGGTACAGGCGTGTGCTGGCGGTTGAAAACCATTTGTAAGCTCGCTTATCTTGTCGAATACCTGCAGAGCATCATCATGTTCATGCAGCATGGCATTAATCGGGTTGCTGATATGGCCGAAACACGTTTGCGTTTGTGCTTGGTTGTACAGGCCTTGAATTGCCGGAAACAAGATCTGCTCCTCTTTCATTAAATGTGGCATCAAATCATCGACTAATGCAGTGATCCAACCTGCTAGTGGCTTAATCTCACTGTGTTTCTCACCATGAGCACGGACCATTTTTTGGCTGTATTCAACTAATAACGGAGCCTTTTCTCTAACATAGCTATGGTGAGTTGCTTCAATGTAAGTCAGTAGATCTGGCAGTGGTAGCTTTGCCAGTCCTTGCTCTGTATCCACATTTGAATCTAAGCTTTGCAGCGCGCTTAATACGGCCTCAGCATCTGCATCAAAACGAATTATTGCGCGTTCAAGTGAGATCCCGCCGCCACAGCAGAAGTCGATGCCAAATTGACTGAAAATGTGAGCGGTACGAAAATCGTTTGCAACTAACTCTCCAACACGGGTAGCTAGCAGAACTTCTTTTGATTGAGACATGATGGCACTCCAACAACTGCAAATAATATAACATGCATATTATTTGCAGTTTATGCTCGTCGCAATCATTACTTGAGTAAAATGCTCGGGTAATCACACTTTTACTCTGGAAATCTTACTTTAGAGGTATGATGATAACTTGATTACTGACGCTTTGATGGCTGAGCATGCCACCCATGAGTATGGCTTGATGCTTATAGATAATAAGGCCGCGATGATCCATGGTTGCAGTGTCTAAAATTTCAGCTGGGTGCCATTGATGTGAAGTTAAGTCAAAGCGATGCATCAAATCTGATGGTGAGCTTGGTTGGCCGTTATAACCGATGCCATCATAGTTATAGGGGTTACTACTGCCACCCATGAAAACAATTTGCTTAGATTGTGGTTCACCTGCTGCAGCCATACGGTAATGCGCCATAGGAGCTGGAATTGGCAACGCGTTAACGACATTCTGCGAGTAATGAGGCAATAACTGCCAGTCAATGCGTAAGTGATTGTCAGCCTTTATTTTTCCGTAAAGGCAAATAGGAGACGCTTCAAAGGTTCTAGCTTGATTAAGCCTAGGTATAACGGTGACCCCATCGCACATAACGATTTCATTACCTACAATTCCTGCTGCTTGCCCAAAGACTGCGGGGACGGGTAACGGGCTTGCTTGCGCCCAAGTATTGTTTTTTATGTCGTAGACTTGCACCAAGTTGACGTTGCCATGTTGGTGCCAGCCACTGAGCAAGTATATATAGCGATCTTTATAGACCAGTGCCGCAGTGTCATCAACCGCCACTGGCATATCAGCAATACGCGTGTAGCTGTTATCTTTAATAGAGAAACGGTAGTTGTCAGCGGTTGACACTTCTTCATGATCCGCTGATACGGTAAAACCACCAAACAAGTAGGCGTTCGATTTAATGCCTACCGCAATAGCGGCTAATCGACCACTGATTTTTTCAATATGAGGCACTGAAGGCAGGCTTTGCCATTGCGTTGTTGGCTCGTCGAGTTTTAGCGCCCAAGCCTTGTTATGAATAGCGCTGTAATCTTTTTTCTCGCCTAGCCCCATAAAACTTAAAAGGTAATCACCTGTGCTGTCGCTCACCAGTGTGACTGCGTTATTAGTGACAGCTTCGGGCATGACTGCATAGGGGGCAGCAAGAGCGGGCATGGCGTTGGCGGCCATTAACAATAATAGGGCACTCATTTTCATATGCAGACAGCTCTTATTTATACGAAATTGCAGTGTAGCAAACTGTAGCAAGATTGTTTTATATTGAATATGAGCGCAGTTGAACTCTTAACTGGAAAACTCATTGGATAACGTGATTGCGTTCATTGCTGGAGTTGATAATCTATTCGGTAACGATGTGGCTCATCATCAGCGCCATGTCATCGAGGTCATATTATCAGAGCCTTAATGCTTACCGCGTAACATGCGAGCTAATGGGATGTGATATTTATTGCGCTGAAATAGGCTCTATAGCATTAGCGGGTTAGTCATTAGGGTTTTGGTGCTAATGCTTGCTCGATAGCTTAATAATACGAGCTTGCCAATAACAATAACAATAACAATAACAAAAGGTCAGCGATCATTTTTAGCCCAACTAAAACCCTCAAGCGAGTTTCATCGGCTTACTTTTTACATCGATGGCTGATGCTATTACTTGCCGTGCCTATCGTTATTTGGTCGGTGACTGGCAGCTATTTTGTATTAATGGATCTTGGCTTTATCCGCAGTGATCATATTAGCGAACAAAGCAGAAAAAAACTCGATGCGAGCCAAATAAAATACCCCTTGGCTGCTGTATACCAACGCTACCCTAACGCTCAAACCATCACTTTAAAGGTTATGGTAATCGGCCAATATTACCAGGTTAAACTAAAAGAAAAGTCGCTGTTACTTGATTCTAATAGCGGTGAGGTTTTAGCTGAGATAACAGAGCAACAAGCCAGAACAATTGCTAAAGGCTTTCAGCATCAGCAATCAATTTCGCGTGAGGCAAGATTGATTAAGGTGGCACTGCTTCGGGATGTCGCCCCAGCAGAATTAGCGGCAAGACATCTACCCGTTTGGGAGATGGGTTTTGACGATAGTGCAGCAACGACCTTGTACTTATCTGCAAGCACGGGGGATCTCGTTACGCGTAGGCATGACTACTGGCGTTTATTCGATCTGTTTTGGAAGTGGCATATCATGGACTATGACGATGGTGAGGCCATTGATAATCAATTGCTATTGATTACGACTATCGTCGCCATTATTGCTGTTATAGCGGGACTGTTTCTTATTTGGCAGCGTAGACGGAGGTATCTGTAATGTTACCTGAATCAACCCAGACTAAAAATAGGAGCCAGCAACGCAAGCGAATGCCGCATTGGATTAAGGTAGCTCACTATTGGATCGGTGCCTTGGTCAGTATTCAGCTACTGCTATGGCTTATCAGCGGGCTATATTTCAACTTAACGCCCCATGACGAGATTAAAGGCATGGTGTATAACCACAGCCATAAAACAGAGCCACTCCAGCCACCATTTGTGTCGGAGCTGCTGGCAGATATCGCGCCGCTACTTGCTGCACATCCTCAAGTTGAAAAGCTGCGTTTGCTGAGGCTGGGTGAGCAGCCTGTTTATGTGCTTGATGCAAAGGTGCAGCGCTATAAACATCAATGCCAACAACAAACATTGATTGATGCGTACACTGGTAAGACGTTAACCATTGATAAGCCTCGGGCGACGCAGCTTGCGCGCGATAGTTATCAGGGCCCTGGAACCATTAGCACCGTTGAACGGATGTCAGCCCCATTCTACGATTGGCCAAAACAGTGTAATCCTCTGTGGCAGATAGCCATGGAAGATGATTTATCGACCCGGATCTACATCAATGCCATTAATGGAGAGTTGGTAGGTCATAAAAATGATCAAACCGATATCGCAGACCTAATGTTCAAACTGCATTTTATGGATTACTTAAACCAAGGCAGCTTTAACAATCTGTTTAGTTGGCTGTTTGCGTTATTAACCCTGTTGCTCTCTTTATCTGGGCTGTATTGGGTTGCCGAAAATATAATACTTAAACGCTACAAACTTGCAGTTAAGCGCGTTAGCAAAAAGGTGTTCTTAGGCTCAAAAGAGTAGAGGTCTGTAGGGAGTGAAAAACTTGAGTTTTAAAGGATAAAACAACTAGCCTATATTACCCTCAGGCAGAGCCGTTATCCATGTGGCTGAGTGCCAGCCATTATGCACAGTCATTATTCACAGTTATCGCCACTTAGGACGGCACACTGATATTCTCTATGCCAAGAAAGATGATGCTAGGCCGCTAATAATTGAGATATAGTAACGCCAACATATCAATTGCTTAACGCGCATTACCAATAGCACTAAGTATTTGACCCATTCAGAGCCGCTTAACAAGTGCGGCCGACGTTTACAGCAAATGGCAAAGCCCTTTAAGTTTGGTTGTGGGCTGACGGTATCCGACTAAATGGTTATTTTGTTGCATACAAAATATGACATTCTCACCCTCCTTAGGGTTAGATTTAGGAGCCATTACCGAGAATGCCAGAGCCGAGAATAACGATTAGTTTCAATCGCCCATCTCCTACAGGGTTTTGAATTGCCGTTGAATGGTCAAACTTTTAATGCAACGGGTATAAAGCCATTTAGTTGTAGGTTTTAATTTGTCACCTCAAAACATCGAAAAAAGTATAAACCTTAGTTGGTTTGGTCAGTTTTATTTAGGCCAAGCGCATGCGGTTAAACTCACTGCGGTGGGAATTGAGTTTACTCGCCCTCAAGGTCAATTTTTAGCGCGCTACCGTCAACCAAAACAGCCGATAGCAGTAGAACACTTTTCTTGGTTACAGCTAGCATCGCCGCCTGTTTTTAGCTCGAGTTTTTTAGGCAGTCTATTGAGCTTTCAAGCCGACGGGCAGGCCTATCAGCTTTCATTTATCAGTTATTTTGCTAAATCAAAATTCAAACAACAAATTGAATTGCTGTGGGCACAAGCGCATGAACAGCAACTGTACGAATTAATATTACGCCTTGAAAAGACGATTGCTAATCGCTACTTACGTCAGTCGTTACTGGATAAAATGCAGCCTAGGATTGCACGTGAATATAAACGTTGGTTTCCATGGTGCGAGTCTGTTGAACTATCGACACTGGCTCGGGCAGCATTGAATAAATTGCAGAGGTTTTATCGCTGGGATAAGGCCAATATAAAGCAAGTTCAACAAGGCTACATTCAATCACAGCTAGAACAGCATGCTGACTTTTTTGATCAAGTCGAATCTAATCCATTAACTGATAAACAGCGCCTGGCTTGTATTGTCGATGATGATAATAATCTTTTGTTAGCGGGAGCTGGCACGGGTAAGACGAGTGTGATGGTTGGGCGTTCAGGGTATTTGTTGGCCAGCGGCCAAGCGCAAGCTGCAGATATTTTATTGCTGGCTTACGGTCGGAAGGCCGCTGATGAAATGGATCAGCGCATTAAAGATAAGCTCGCTACAGATGAGATTAAAGCGAGCACTTTTCACAGTTTGGGGCTAAAGATCATCGCCGCAGTGGAGGGAACTGCGCCCAGTTTGTCGCCATGGGCGGACGATGAAAAAGCCAAAGATAACTGGGTACAACAAACACTCGCTGCACTGCTTGAAGATCAGGACTATCGTCAGCAGATTTTCGAGTATTTCAGTCAGTTCTATTATGTTGAGAAAAGCCCTTTCGATTTTGACTCCGAAGGCGAATATTTTGAATACCTTAATGACAACGATATTCGCACGCTTAAAGCGGAGAGGGTAAAGAGTTTTGGTGAACTTTATATTGCTAATTGGCTCTTCTGTAACGGTATCGAATATCAGTACGAAGCCAAGTATGAACATGATGTCAGCAGTATCGATTTTCGCCAATATCAACCGGATTTTTACCTGGCAGAGTATGGCGTTTATATTGAGTATTATGGCGTTGATGAAGCAGACAATACCGCACCTTACATTGATAACAAGGCATACCTTGAATCAATGGCGTGGAAGCGCGAACTTCATACAAACAATGAGACTGCTTGTATTGAGCTATTCTATTACCAACATAAAAAAGGGCTGTTAATTGGCGAGCTAGAACAGGCGTTAACGGCGTTTAAAGTTAAATATTCGCCGTTACCTGATGCCGCTATCCTTGCTACTTTGCATGAGCTAGGACGGGTTACTGAGTTGGCAAAACTCTTTAGCCAACTTATTGGATTGTATAAAGCGGCTTGTGTTGATGATCGCGGGCTCGAGAAGGTATTCGACAACGCAGCGGACCCCAAGCAGACACGTAAGGCGTTCGAGCTGCTAGTGCCAATCTTGAGTCGTTATCAGCAACATCTATCAGACAGTGGCGATATTGATTTTGAGGACATGATTGGCAAGGCGATCTCTTATGTTCAAAGTGGTCAATTCATTAGCCCATGGCGTTATATTTTGGTTGATGAGTTCCAAGATATTTCAGAACCAAGAGCTCGCCTAGTGCGCGCGTTACGAGACTCTAGCTCACCTCACTCCAACAGTAAGGCGTCACTATTTTGTGTCGGTGATGACTGGCAGGCCATTTATCGTTTCACCGGGGCGGATGTGAGCTTAACGACTAAGTTCACTGAATATTTTGGCGCAACGGCTGAAACTTATCTCGATCTCACCTTTAGATTTAACAGCAGTATTGGCGAGGTCGCGACCCAATTTGTGACTCAGAATCCGGCGCAGCTAAAAAAGGATATTCGATCGGTTGTTCAAGCCACTCAACCTGCCGTGTCACTTATACAGCGTGGAGATAATGACAAGCCGACGACGGACAACCCCAGCACCAATGCACTGGAACAAGCATTAACTGCGCTGAGTACAAGAGTGAACTTGGGTGATAATGAGCTCAAGCGCAAGCCGACGGTGTATTTACTTGGCCGTTTTTGGTTTCAGTTACCTGACCGAAATGAGCTGAGACTGCTAAATGCCAAATACCCAAGTTTAACCATTGAGTGTCAGTCCTTTCATGCATCTAAAGGTAAAGAGGCCGATTATGTGGTGATTACCGGCATGAAAACCGGTAAGCATGGTTTCCCCTCAAAGAAAGTCACTCCTGCATTACTGGATGCCTTTTTGCCGAAGTCGGAAGCATTTGAATATGCAGAGGAGCGTCGACTTTTTTATGTGGCATTGACCCGGGCAAAGCAGCGCGTATATGTATTGGCTGACATGACGGATGTTAGTCCGTTTGTGGTTGAGCTGGTTCAAGACGGATACCCAATAGCGCAAGCAGAGTTCAGCACGTCTTTAGTACAAAAGTTGTTTGAACAGATCAAATGCGTTCGTTGTACTACGGGGACCCTAAAGCCAAGAACAGGTAACTTTAGATCCTTCTATTCATGCTCTCACTTTCCTTTGTGCGATCACAAAGAGGAGGGCTGTGAGCGCTGTGGTAGCGCGATGACACGTAAACGTTTCACTGGCTTCAAGGTTTGCATTAATGATGACTGCAGCCATACCACTCCGCTTTGCAATGTTTGTGGTGGCGATATGGTATTGAGACAAGGTGCTAAAGGGGAGTTTTGGGGTTGCAAGAATTATCGCGGCAAGCAATCACCCAGCTGTCGCAATGCTGTGAATAAATCTAAGGTAGCCTTACCGAGTTAGTTTTGATATTGGTTGGAACATTTATTCTACACCTGCGCTGTTGCTCTTTGATAAGGGCTGGCTGCGAGCTTTTTTGGACACAACTAACATATCGACTTAGAGTTGACCATCAAACTGAGGATGGTCATCCTTTTAATATAAGAAGTTCACAAACCAACGAGTCACGAGTTTATCGTCAACGGGCAGCGACAGTGACTCGATGCCAATTTCAACTCTTTGATGGGGGATTCGGTCACGGCGAGCATTCATTAGGTCCTCTGAGTAGCGCTTGCTAAACTCAGGATGTCCCTGAACACCAAGAAAGTGGTCGTTTATCTGGATCATATAGAAAGGGCAGAAATCACTGGCCGCAATAATTTCAGTATCTTCAGGCAGTTTACTCACTTGGTCTTGATGACTCACCACCAAAGATATCGCCTCAGCAGCACCATCCATCCAAGATTTTCTCTGAGTGATCATGGACGTAGTCACACCTACGCCCCAGCCTTTTGGAGATTTGATGACCTCACCTCCCAACGCTTTGACCATCATCTGATGACCAAAACAGATCCCAATGAGCTTTTTCTTACAGGCATAGAGTTTGGCAATGAAATGCTTAAACTGGATCACCCAGGCTTCATCATCGTTGACCCCATAACGGCTCCCAGTCGTAATATAGGCATCGCATTCATCCACTGAATTGGGGTAGTTGCCATCAATCACTCGGTAAACAGAAAATGCTAATTCAGTGTCTAAATGCTCAAACAGGCGAGTAAACATCATCGGATAATTACCATGCTTAGCTTGCAGTGCTTCGGTGACATCATCGCATTGCAAAATACCTATTCTCATCGCAATCCTCCTCTGTGAAAAACGTTTTATTGCCTGATAAATCTGTTTAATTAAGCAGGCTGAGAGCCACACATAGTGACTCCCTGACGGGTATTATTTTAATTGGCCTTTAACCGCATCACTAAAGAGCAATGAATACTCGGCATCGGTTAATATTATCGGATTGCCTGCGGAAGCCGCATCTTTGGCTGACATTTTTCCGACCAAAACCACGTCATCTAAATTGATCCCTATCTCGGCTAAGGTGTGCGGAATATTAAGTTGCTCCCTTAGCGTTAGCACCCAAGACAAAAAACCATCAAAACTAGCGTCATCTAACTCAAGGTATCGCGATAAACGTGTGATGCGCTCCTCTATAACACTGCGGTTTCGTATCAACACATAGGGCATTAAAATCGCATTTAATAATCCGTGATGTTTGTTATACAGCGCACCAAGGGAGTGAGCGATGGCATGCATTGCGCCCAAACCACGTTGAAAACTGGTCGCGCCCATAGTCGAGGCTACCAGCATCTGCGTTCTCGCTTCAATGTCTTCACCATTGGCCACTGCTCTGGGAAGGTAGTCTTTAACTAAACGTATCCCCTCAATAGCAATACCCTCTGCCATAGGGTGATAAAAAGGCGCGCAATAGGCTTCCAGATTATGCGATAAGGCGTCTAAACCCGTCGCCGCCGTGATGTGAGGGGGCAAGCTCAAGGTTAATATTGGGTCGAGCAATACATGCGCCGGTAGCATATTGGGATGAAAGATAATGCGTTTAATATGATGTGCTCCATCGGTGTCGGTGATCACCGAGGCTCGTCCCACTTCAGAACCCGTCCCCGCAGTGGTGGGCACTGCCACTACTGGCAACATTAGGCTTGCATCGATACGAGTCCAATTGCTGCCAATATCTTCGGCGCTCCATAAAGAGATCGCTTGCTTGGCTATCATGGCGATTGCTTTTGCGGCATCTAAACTCGAGCCGCCACCGAACGCGACCACACCATCGAAACCGCCAGCGTTTAAAAACAGTGCGCCATCCCGAACATTGTTGCCGGTCGGATTTCCCTGAATGTCAGCAAAAATATCCGCTTCAAGCCCAGCTTCAGTGCAATATCCTATCGCCTCTTTGACCATCGATAGACCGGATAACCCCGGGTCGGTGATCAACAGCACTTTGGTCATATTAAGTGCTTTGCAACGCTCACCAAGCTGCGCTAAACAGCCTTCACCCACTGTGATGGCGGTGGGGAAATTCCAACTTGCTTGTAAATCCATGCAGATCCCTTAACCCTTTACGGGCACTGAGTTAACGATGCTTTATATGAAATGACTTAGGTCGAGTCAGCTGTTCAAATCCTAACTGAGATAGCGTGCAGCCACGTCCCGACTGCTTCACCCCTGTCCAAGCTAAGGCGGGATCTAAGTAATCACAGCGATTAAGGAAAAAAGTCCCCGTCTGCAGGCGCTCACCTAACTCAAGCCCTAAGTCGATATCTTGGGTAAAGATACTGGCAGTTAAGCCAAAATCGCTGTCGTTCATTAACCTAATGGCTTGCTCATCAGTGGATACTTTCATTATCCCAACCACAGGGCCGAACGACTCCTGTGTCATCACGCTCATGGAGTGATCCACATCGGTGAGGATCTGTGGTGCAAGGTAAGGCGTGCCGTTCTGGCTCAGCGGAAATAGAGCTTCGTCTATATGGGCTATGGCACCTTGCTCAATGGCATCAGCTATCTGCTGCCTGACAAAATCTGCCGCAGAAGTTCGCACCATAGGCCCTAAGGTGACGCTTGGATCATCTGCCCGGCCTAACTGGTATTGTTTGGTTAAGGTCACTGCCTTACTGACAAATTCATCATAAGCGTGCTGGTGGACATAGATCCGCTCAATACCGCAGCAAGATTGTCCTGAGTTGAAAAAAGCCCCGTCGACTAAGGTTTCAACGGCACTGTCTATATCGGCATCCTCACGCACATAGGCGGGGTCTTTGCCGCCAAGCTCCAGACCAACACCAATAAAGCGCCCACAAGCGGCCTTTTCTACCATCTGTCCGCCATAAACCGAGCCGGTAAACGCCACATAATTGATCTGCTCATGGGCGATAAGTTTGGCGGTGTTAGCGTGACTCATATGCAAGTACTGAAAAACCCCTTCAGGTAATCCCGCCTCTTTAAACGCCTGATATAAGCGCTCGGCGCACAGTGGTGTTTGAGCTGAGTGTTTGAGGATCACGCAGTTACCCGCCAATAAAGCAGGAATGATGGCATTTATCGCGGTTAAAAAAGGGTAGTTCCAGGGGGCGATAACCAAGACTGTGCCTAAGGATTCACGTTTGATATAACGGGTAAAACCTGGCTTTTCTTCGAGTTGGATATCCGCTAAGGCTTGCTGGCAAACCTCAATCATATAGTCACTGCGCTCAGCAACGCCGGCAAGCTCACCAGCAGCGTAACGTATAGGTCTTCCCATCATCCAACTCAGCTCTTTGGCTATGTCCTCTTTATGACTCAACAACTGCTCAATAGCCTGTTTGCATAGCGCTTTACGTTGAGATAAAGGGGTCAGTTTCCAGCTAGCCTCAGCACTGTTATAAGCGGCCGTTGCTTGCTCGACACAGGCCAGTAGCTGATGCTCGTCAGCGAGCTGACGGCTGACAAATACGCTGCCATCTATGGGAGATAGGGTGTGCTGCATCTCTGTTTTCGAGAATGATTCCATAAATTAGGTAACTCCGTTGCTACAACTTTAACTTTAAATAAGTGGCTTACAGCATAAAACTCACCGCAGCCAAAAGATGCTTGTGGGGTTAAATTATCTCGAAATAACGCTCCATCTCCCAGTCGGTAACATGCTTTCTAAACTCACGTTCTTCCCACTCACGGCTGATGGCGTAATGCTCGACAAAGGTTTCACCAAAACAGCTTTTAGCCGCTGAAGATTGCTTGAATCGTTGCGTCGCATCCCACAGGGTAGCGGGCAGTGCAAGTGCAGCATCATGACTCTGCTCGTAAGCATTACCTTTCACTTGAGCTTGTGGCTCTAGCTCATGCTCTATGCCATAAAGACCGCTGGCAAGTGCTGCTGCAAGTGCAAGATATGGGTTTGCATCGGCTGCACCGAGTCGATATTCAACCCGCTGAGATGACGCGGAGCCAGGAATAACCCTCAACGCCGTCGTTCTGTTTTCAACGCCCCAAGTGGCATCAGTCGGTGCCCAGAATCCGGGGACCATCCGAGAATAACTGTTAATCGTCGGGGCTATCATGCACAGAAATTCGGGCATCAATGCCTGTTGACCAGCCAAAAAGTGTCGCTGTATTTTGCTCATGCTGTGAGTCTGACTTGGGTCATAAAAAGCCGAGCTGCCATCTTTGTTCTGTAATGAGATATGAATATGGCCACTTTGCCCCGGATAGTCTCCAGACCACTTAGCCATAAAGGTCGCCATCAGATCCCGCCTCTGTGCCAACACTTTCATAAAGGTTTTAAACAGCGCGCCTTTATCGGCCGCGGCTTCAGCATTATCAACCGCAATCGCCGCTTCAATTACGCCAGGGCCTGTTTCGGAATGGATCCCTTCGATAGGAAAATCCATGGTCTCAGACATCGACAAAATAGCCTGATAAAGATCAGAGTGCACCGAGTTACGGATCATTGAGTAACCGAACCAATCTGGGGTTATTGTCTCTAGATTACGGAAGTTCTTTTCGCGGATTGATTTTGGTGTTTCGTTAAACAGAAAGAACTCATATTCCAATGCTGCAAACGGATTAAAGCCCATGCTTTGAGCTTTCTCTATCACCCGTCTTAGTGTCCCTCGGGGGCAGACAGCTTCAGCTTCTCCGGAAAACTCTGCGATAAACAGCAGCATGCCCTCTTCACCAATCACATCACGGCAGGTATGGGGTAATATCCGTACCGGCGCATCGGGATAACCTGTGTGCCAGCCGGTGTATTTAGCATTGTCATACAGTTGATCTTTGACGTCCCAACCCAGAACCACATCACAAAATGCAAAGCCTTTCTCTAAGGAAGCTATAAACTTGGACTTAGACATATACTTGCCGCGCATCACCCCATCATTATCAAATAGACCGACCTTAATATGGGTTAAACCACGTTCTTCTATAATGGCAATGGCATCGGCAATACTGTTAACTTGTCTCGCTTCCATATTCGCGCTTCCTTATTATTGTTCTTGATAAGATGAGCTTGGCTTAGCGCTGCAGCTCATCGTCAGACATCATTTATCACTGCATTACGTTGTTAATCTGAGTCGCTAAATTTGCTGGGAATAATGTCGGCTGACAGAATAAAATGACTTACTGCCAGCCTCTAAATACTATTTAAGTTCTGACTCAGCCGAGGCGATCATGTCAAACTCCTCCTCTGGCGCTGAAGCCACCAATCGATGACGACTGTATAAAACAAAGTAAGTCACCATTATCAGATAAAAGAGGGCTGACCACATGGCAGCCTGAAGGCTCACCACAAAGGTGGATGCGAGTGCGACGAGAGAGAGTACTAACGCGATAGAGGATGTAAAAATACCGCCAGGGGTTCTATAAGGGCGTTCAAGATTAGGCTCTTTTTTACGCAGTAAAATATGTGACAAACTCATCATCGCGTAGGAGATAGTCGCGCCAAAGACTGCCATGGTGATCATCAAGTCACCTTCGCCAGTTAGCGACAACAGAAAGCCCAATATTCCCGGTACGATTAACGCCCAAACGGGCACTTTACGTTTTCCTGATAACGACAGGAAACGGGGCAGATATCCGGCGCGGGAGAGGGCGAAAACTTGGCGAGAATAGGCATAAATAATAGAGAAAAAGCTGGCGATCAAGCCGAACAGACCGACAATATTAACAAACTTGGCTGCCAGTGAATCAAGACCATAAACAGATTGCAGTGCCCCTACTAATGGTGCTCCGTGGGTTTTCATCGCTTCGGCGCCAGCGCCTCCAGGAACCAGCAATAACACCGCTGCAGCAAATACGATTAATACCAACATAGAGGCGATAATCCCCTTTGGCATATCTTTGGCTGGGTTCTTTGCTTCCTCAGCGGCCAATGGCACGCCCTCTACCGCAAGAAACAGCCACATCGCAAATGGCAGCGCGGCCCAGATCCCCATATATCCTTCAGGCAGAAAACTGCTGGAACCTGCAACATCAGGGTTGGCGGCAATATCGAATAGATTGGCCGAATCGAAATGTGGCACCATGCCCACCATAAAGACACCGATAGCGATCACCGCGAGCAAGGTTATCCCCATCATGATCCTCAGTGCTTCACCTGCTCCCCACAGATGCAAACCAACAAACACCACATAGAAGGCCGCATAGACAATCGGTCCGTCGATACCGACAAGCTCATGGACATACCCGCCAATAAAGATGGCGATAGCGGCAGGCGCGATGGCATATTCAAGTAAAATTGCCGTGCCAGTTAGAAAGCCGCCCCAAGGCCCCATGGTGCGTCTCGCAAAGCTGTATCCGCCTCCGGCCGTTGGCAGTGAAGATGACATCTCAGCCAAGCTTAATACTAAGCAGATATACATTAAGCCCATGACCAGGGTTGCGATAAGCATTCCGCCAAATCCGCCAAGTTCAAGGCCAAAGTTCCATCCGGCAAAATCGCCTGAAATCACATAGGAGATCCCGAGACTGGCCAGCAGTACCCATCCGGCGACACCCTTTTTGAGTTGACGTTGGCTCATGTATTCATCGGAAACGGCTTCATACTCGATGCTTTTATTTTTTGTGTTAGGTGCATGTTGTAGCTTTGATTCATGTGACATGACACTTCCCTTTATCTTGGTTTGCGAAATGGCCCGGATAATTCGCTTTGAATTAATACCTGACCGAACCTAATAGCCTCCTGGCTTAACGACAACAACAATCATTTGTACTAACGCTGTAGTATTAATAATTTTAATACTATGTAACTTATCAGTAGTTTATTTTAGTTTCTGGCAGCACAAATCCATTCTATGCACTAACCAATATCAATGGCTGATACCAGCCAAGGCAGATCCTTTTCAAGCTCTGGCAGGAAACACTGAGACATAATTTGACAACTGTCTCTGGCCATCTGCTCTGCCAGGTCGCTCAGTTCATGTCGCCGTGTGACCAAGGTCAGACGCCTGTTAAAGCCATCATTAACAGGAAGGGGTAGGCACCTTACTTGCGCTAAAGGGATCCCACTCTGGTATAAACACAGCGGTGTAGTGATGGTCCAGCCTAGGCCTGAGGCGACCATAGAGAGCACTGCAAAGGTATTGTCGAGCTGTAACCTCATGGCAGGCTCAAGGCCAACACGCCTTAAGTAGCGCTCTATATTGGTGCCGATTAACGAGTCATTGGTGTAGCGCACAAAATCGAGTTTTTGCAGCAAACGATTAATATCATTTATAGAACTGACATCTTCAGACTGACAGCTTAAATTCAGAGGCACCACTAACACGAAAGGTTCGCTTAATATGGGGTAGCGACAGAGGTCATCACAGTCTTCAAGTGCATCATCAGAAATAATAATATCGACCTGACGAGACACCAGCGCATCCGCGTGCATATGAGATCGCCCTGTGGTTAGACTCCAGTTCTCGGTTCGTCGCTTCACCACCTCAATTAACGGCTTACCTAAAGAGGTTGCCAGAGAATCAACCATGGCAATACGCACTAAATGAAGCTGCTCAAATGTCCCCTGAGTAAACACCTTTTGGGTTTGCTCTGCCTGGGAAAGAAGATGGCTAGATTGATCGAAAAAATAACGCCCAGCAATAGTCAGTGCCAGCGGCCGAACACTGCGATCAAGCAGCTCGACCTTAAGGTTCTTTTCTAGCATCGACAGGGTCTGCGAGACCGAAGATTGTGTTAAACCTAAACGCTTAGCTGTCTCTGTCATGCTGCCAGTTTGAGCTGCAATCACAAACACCTGCAGACCTTTTAAATCAAAATCAAATGCTCGCAATGACGTTCCTATTTAGCTTGAATAAAGTGGTGAATAAACAAAAATATGGCATGAATATCACTCAGTTAGAAGCTTTTTTAATCACAATGGAAGATTAAGCAGCTTACAAGCTTGCTTATTGTGAGAGGTTACTTAAGCAACAGGTCATTAAATGGAACAGCGTGAAACATCAAATTATGCCAATGCTTTGTTGAGTTTATCGTCATTGGTATCATCTGAGCTTCATGTGCGTGGCTGAAGCCATGGTCTTTGAGGAAGTATGGTCGAATGAAGTTTTAGGCCGTTATCGTCAATCAGTGTTGAAGACTTTGGTGAGCATCTTGTCGGATGAAATATTCTGTGGCTGAGTAGCCGTAGGCTTAGGTGATTTTCGAAAGAGCAACAATACAGCAGGGGGACATATGGGGGCACATATAAACAAAAACGGGCTTCCCATTGCTGGAAAGCCCGTTTCGATACAACATGTTAAGACGTGAGTCTTAGTTCATGCCATATTTCTTTAATTTTTTACGCAAAGTACCACGGTTGATACCTAGCATGTTTGCAGCACGAGTTTGGTTGCCGCGAGTATGTTGCATAATGATATCTAGCAGCGGAGCTTCAACTTCGCTTAACACCATTTCATATACTTCTTCAGCTTCTTGCCCGTCCATCTGAGCGAAAAAGTTTGTTACCGCACGCTTTACCGCATCGCGTAATAACTGTGGCTTGATTGCGCCACTTGCGGTTTCGATTTTGCCAACAGTCAGTGGGTGAACTTCAGTGTGAGTTGTTTGATCAAACATTCGTATTCTGCTCTTTATTTATTTGCTGCAAATTCATCAAAATAGTGTTCCACCATGGAACATTGTTCTTCAACGGTCACAAGCTGATTAAACTCAGCTCGAAAAGCGCGTTGTGTTTCTTGGTTTAGATACCATCCAACGTGCTTTCTTGCGAAACGGATGCCTTTATAATCGCCATACAATGCGTAAAGCAATTTAAGGTGTTCCAGCATCAATTGACGCTTTTCATCCATCTCAACGGGCGCTAGCTTATTACCTGTGTCCAAGTAATGTTGGATTTCCCTAAATATCCAAGGCCGTCCTTGAGCGCCCCGTCCTATCATCAAAGCATCCACACCAGTATAATCCAGCACAAAGCGTGCTTTCTCTGGCGTTAAAATATCTCCATTAGCGACGACAGGTATCGAGATCTGTTTTTTAATTGCTTTAATCGTGTCGTACTCGGCATTGCCTTTGTACATGCACTGTTTTGTTCTGCCGTGAACGGCTAACGAAGCAATGCCACAATCTTCTGCAATCTGGGCGATATGAACACCATTCCTGTGCTCTGGAGCCCACCCCGTTCGAATTTTTAGTGTCACAGGCACATCAACTGCTGCTACTACGGCGCGTAGAATTAATTCTACTTGCTGTGGATCTTGCAACAAGGCCGAGCCTGCTAGCTTTCTATTCACTTTTTTTGCTGGACAGCCCATATTGATATCAATGATCTGAGCGCCTTGTTGCACATTCACAACAGCGGCATTCGCCATTAATTCAGGGTCTGAACCGGCTATTTGAACCGAACGTATTCCGTCTTCACCTACGTGTGTCATACGTAAGCGGCTTTTATCGGTGTCCCAAACATCAGGATTAGATGAAAGCATCTCTGAAACCGCCATGGCTGCGCCATAACGAATACAAAGATTTCTAAAGGGCTGGTCCGTGACACCTGCCATTGGGGCCACGATCAGCTGATTTTTCAGTCGATAGGGTCCAATCTGCATTTATCAAATCACCTTGCTCGTCAAAGGGGCGCTATAGTACGCCTTTTTCAAGCCTGTGAAAAGGTCAATAAATGACCTGAGGGCAACTTTTTTTCTTGACTTTTGCTAGGTGAGAAGTCTGTCGCGGCGCAGAGTGCGCCGCGTATTACCGTTATTTGCGTATCCCTGTCAAGCGGCTCCAGTCGTCTTTGTGAGCAGGCTCGTCCATGTCGAACCATTTGCTATAAAAGGTTGAAACTTCTTCAGCTTGTTCTTTTAGTAGACCTGAAAGGGCAAGTTGACCACCAGGTAACACTTTATCTGCAATTAATGGTGCCAATTCACGTAATGGGCCTGCAAGAATGTTTGCCACTAAGATATCTGCTTTCAGATCTGCAGGTTGATCTTCTGGCAGATACAGTGAAAGCCTGTCTTGTACACCGTTACGCTCTGCATTAGCTTTAGAAGCGTCAATCGCTTGATAATCGATATCAACGCCTGTGACACGTTCAGCGCCTAGCTTAAGTGCGGCTACAGCGAGAATGCCTGAGCCACAACCAAAGTCGATGACCTCTTTATTGTGGTAGTCGAGTCCATCTAGCCACTCTAAACATAAAGCCGTCGTTGGGTGAGTACCTGTGCCGAAGGCAAGGCCGGGATCTAAAATCACGTTAACTGCGGTTGGATCTGGGATCTCACGCCAGCTTGGGCAGATCCAAAGGCGGTCACCAAACTTAATCGGGTGGAAGTTATCCATCCATTCACGTTCCCAGTCTTTGTCTTCAACTTGCTCTATCTTATGGCCGAAGTTTTCACCTAAATAGGGGAGCAGTTTTAGACGCTCAACCACAGGCGCTAAATCATGATCGGCCTCAAAGAGTGCAATGATCACGGTGTGACTCCACAACGGTGTTTCACCTAAAGTGGGTTCATAGATAGGGGTGTCTTTACCGTCTTCGAAGGTAATAGAAATTGACCCTTCTTCCATCAGCTGATCGCTAAGTGCGTCTGCGTGAGGGCCGTCGGTATCAATTCTTAGTTGGATCCAAGGCATGAGAATTCTCGTTAGCTAGATATATCGGCGTATTGTATACCCAAACGACCTCAGAATGCAGTATTCAGCATGTCGAAAAGGGAATAACCATTATCTCAATCATTGCTTTGTTCAGCTATCCTACTTGAGCTCTGAAACCAGCGTTTTGAAGTGAGTTGGGTATTTCGTTAAGCTTAAATCAGGTGCAGGACTCTATGGCAATTAGTCACTGTTTTACTTGAGCAATTAGTGACTTATAGTCCGCTTGTAATAACAGTATCCCTCAGAAGGACGTTTAGATTGTTTTGTTTGAAATGTTGCTTCAAGTAGCTGAAAATCATTGGTTAAAAGGTATTACCGCTGTTCTGTGTTTTATGCCTTGTTTGTGATCTTACTCTAATACTCACTTGAAAGAGCGTGAGCAAGATCACGATTGAAAATGCAGTTTCAACGAGGTGATTAACAAGTTGCTAGAGTGTAAATCCCACGACTAGGCATAAGATAAACAAGATAACTACTATGTTAGCATCCTACGTAAGCGCAACCGGACATCCCGCATCAGCTAAAGCGGACAAAATACAAAGCATCACCGGTGTATTGATGGGCTGCTTTCTATTAGCTCATCTACATTTTGAATCTAGCATTTTACTTGGTAAAGAGGCGTTTTATACCGTAGTGCAGTTTCTCGAAGGGGGCATGTTTAGCTCAACGGGACATGGCTTCCCGATTGTCACTAAGGTTTTTTCGGTGTTTATGTTACTGGTGGTGATGGCGCATGCGGCAGTGGCTTTACGTCGTTTCCCTGCGCAAATAGGGCAGTGGCGTGCACTTAGACGTCATATGTCAGTGATTAATCATAAAGACAGCCATGCGTGGTTCTGGCAGCTGATTACGGGCTTTGTGTTGTTCTTCCTTGTGCCTGTACACCTTTTTACCATGATAGCCAATCCAGAAATAGGTCCCCATCTTTCGGCTGACAGAGTCTACAACCAAAATGCTTGGTTGCTATACGCCTTACTGCTACCTGCTGTGGTGATCCACGCGATGATAGGACTTTATCGCGTGGCAGTTAAGTGGGGTTTAACCACTAAACGTACGGGGCTGCGTAAGCTGGCTAAAGGCTTGATTATTTATCTTATCGTCATTGGTCTTATGAGTCTTATATCTTATCTCATCATTGGCAGTGATTTGAGCTTGCCCGTTGAAGCTTATCGCCCTAGTTAGTTACGGCCATATTTTATTAATCGATAAATTAGGTATCGCTGGATTAATTACTTTTTTGTTGATCTACCTCACTGTTGGGAAGTTATTTGTGAGCGACATTGGTTACAGTGTCTTTAAGCGAAAATTCAACAACATGGATAGGGAAGCGAATGAGAATAATAAAAAATCGCGGTAAATTGAGTGGTTGGCTTGATATAAGCCAAAGCGCCAGTGGGGTAGTGCTAGCGGTATTTTTGTGGACGCACCTGTTATTGGTGTCATCCATATTATTGGGTAAAGATGCGATGACATGGGTCGCTAAAACCATGGAACTGAGTTTTTTAACGGCTGACGGTCATGGCTACCCTTGGGTGGTGACGGTCATCGCCGTTGTTATTGCCGCTATCGTATTGGTTCACGTTTTGGTTGCGGCGCACAAAATGCCGCTCAACCTACGTCAACAAAAAGCGCTAAAGCAGCAACTCAGCATGGTGAACCACGGCGACACTCGTTTATGGGTTTGGCAAGCCGTTACTGGCGTGGTGATTTTTTTGCTATTGCCAGTGCATTTGTGGCTCATTGGCGCAGCACCGGAAACCATTGGTCCCTATGGCAGTGCGGATAGAATTTGGCAGCAGGGCGTATGGTTACTGTATTTACCTTTACTCTTTTGCGTTGAACTGCATGCAGCCATTGGCGTATATCGTGTTGCGGTTAAGTGGGGTGCTGTCAGAGACCTCAATAGCCGTAGCAGGCTGAAAAAAATAAAAAGCATTATCAGCGCCATCTTTATTGTGGTGGGTATTGCTTCACTACTGGCATTTTTGCCTTATGCAAATGCCTAGAACAGATTACAAGCATGCTGAGCCATTAATGCTGAGTGACACACTTTTTGAATATTCGAACTATAAACCGACTCTGCAGCCGCTTAAGGAGCATGTGTGAAACTGATATATACCGATTCGTTAGTGATCGGCGCTGGACTTGCTGGATTACGCGTCGCCATTGCCTCAAAAGAGCGCGGGCTAGATACCCTTGTATTGTCATTAGTCCCTGCTAAGCGGTCGCATTCGGCTGCTGCGCAAGGTGGCATGCAAGCAAGTTTGGGCAATACCGTGAAAGGTATGGGAGATGATGAAGATGTGCATTTCCAAGATACGGTAAAAGGATCGGATTGGGGTTGCGATCAAGATGTGGCTCGTATGTTTGCTCATTGCGCCCCTAAAGCGGTGCGTGAATTAGCTAACTGGGGCGTGCCCTGGACTAGAGTGACCAAAGGTCCGCGTCAAGTGGTGGTGAATGCCGAGAAAGTCACTATTGAAGAAGCTGAAGAGGCTCACGGTCTGATTAATGCCCGTGACTTTGGTGGCACTAAAAAGTGGCGTACTTGCTATACCGCTGATGGTACTGGTCATTCACTGCTATATGCCGTCGATAACAAAGCGATATCGATGGATATTCCGGTGCATGAGCGTATGGAAGCCTTATCGCTTATCCACGACGGTAAGCGCTGCCATGGCGTGGTCGCACGCTGTTTGGTGACTGGAGAACTGCGTGCTTATGTCGCTAAGTCGACCACGATAGCCACTGGTGGTTACGGCCGAATTTATGAAGTATCAACCAATGCCATCATCTGTGAAGGAATAGGCCAAGCACTTGCGCTTGAAACCGGTGTTGCCAAGTTGGGTAACATGGAAGCGGTGCAGTTCCATCCAACCGCCATCGTACCCGTCGGGATCTTAACGACAGAAGGTTGTCGTGGTGATGGTGGCCTATTGCGGGATAAAGATGGTCACCGTTTTATGCCAGACTATGAGCCTGAAAAGAAAGAGTTGGCATCGCGTGATGTAGTGTCGCGCCGTATGACTGAACATATGCGTAAAGGTAAGGGCGTTGATAGCCCTTATGGACCGCATCTATGGCTTGATATTACCTTGCTTGGCCGTAAACATGTTGAAACTAACTTGCGTGAAGTGAAAGAGATCTGTGAGAACTTCTTAGGCATAGATCCGGCAAAAGATTGGATCCCGGTGAGACCGACCCAGCATTATTCAATGGGCGGTATCCGCACCGATGCAACAGGGCAAAATCCGCAGTTAAAAGGCCTGTTTAGTGTGGGTGAAGCCGCTTGTTGGGATATGCACGGTTTTAACCGACTCGGCGGTAACTCTCTTGCTGAAACCGTTGTTGGCGGCATGATTATTGGCAAGTACGTGGCTGATTTCTGCCAGCAGAATACCTTAGAGATTGATACTGGCCTGGTTGAGTCTTTTGTCGGAAAAGTGCAAAGCGAGATTGATGACTTAGTCGATGGAGAAGGAACTGAAAGTCCGTTTGAGCTGAAAAAACAGATGCAACGGATCATGATGGATTACGTGGGTATCTTCCGTAATGGCCCTGAGCTTGAAAAAGCCGTTAACGAGCTACAAGAGTTGCTTAAGCGTGCTCAAGCATTAGGCCTTAAATGTAAGAAGCGCCACGCTAACCCAGAACTTGTAGAAGCACTGCGGGTTAAACGTATGCTGAAAGTTGCGCTAACGGTCGCTGCTGGCGCTGCAGCACGCACTGAGAGTCGCGGAGCACACGCTCGTGAAGATTTTCCGCAGCGTAACGATAAAGACTGGCTAAACCGCACTTTGGCAAGCTGGCCAAACGCAGAAGCGTTATCGCCGACGCTGGAATATGAGCAGTTGGATGTAATGAAGATGGAGTTACCGCCTGGCTACCGTGGTTATGGTATTAACAATGCGATAGCGCATCCTGATACGGGCAAGCGCGAGCAGCAGATCACTGAGATATTGAGTCAGTTAGGTGATGATGCCGATAGGCACGACAGACAAAATGCCTTAATGCCATTTGAGGTGCCAGAGTCATTAATACCTAAGAATGAGCGTTTGAGTGAAATGTTAGATCAGCAAGTTGCAGGAGAGACGAAATGAGCCTAGAAGCCACAAAAGGGCGGATGTTAACCTTTAATATATTCCGTTATGATCCACAAGAACCGGGCGATAAGCCTAAAATGGTGAAGTACCAGCTTGAAGAAACACCGGGTATGACGGTCTTTATTGCGCTTAACCGTTTACGTGAAGAACAAGATACCTCGTTGCAATTTGATTTTGTGTGCCGAGCAGGTATTTGTGGCAGTTGCGCTATGGTCATTAACGGTTTTCCGACGTTGGCTTGCCGAACATTAACCCGCAAATACCCGAAAGGTGACATCATGTTGATGCCGCTACCTGGGTTTGAATTGATTGGTGATCTGTCGGTCAATACCGGCAAGTTTATGCGCGAGCTGGCTGAGCGTTTAAAGTTGTGGCTACATCCCATCAGTGATGATTTGGATGTTCACCGCTTAGAAGCGCCGATGGACCCTGTAGAAGCAGCCAAACTCTACGAGCTAGAACGGTGTGTAGAGTGTGGTGTATGTGTATCAGCCTGTGCCACTAAACAGATGCGCGAAACCTTTGTTGGTGCCGTGGGCATGATGAAACTTGCGCGTTTTGAGCTTGATAGCCGAGATGGTCGAGGGCTTGAAGATTATTATCATGTGATTGGTAACCAAGACGGTGTCTTTGGCTGCATGACTTTGTTAGGGTGCCAAGATAATTGCCCTAAGGACCTGCCGCATATGCAGCAGATTGCCTATCTAAGACGAAAAATGGCAGTCACTTTAGTTTAGGTTTATGGGTTAAAAAAGTGCTCAAACCCCATGGTTATCAACCTTTGTGGGGGACTAAAGCCGCTAAACATTGAAGCCTGCACTTGCAGGCTTTTTTTTGGCTGATATAAAAATCACTAACAGTGATGATCTGATTAAGTATAATTTTTATTGGTAAAAACGTGGTGATTTAATACAATAAAGTTTAGGGGCTGTTAATGTTTCACGGTTGTTTTTGCCGCCGTTTATTGGCTATTTTGACAAGGCGGAGGCTATGCCGTTTAGTTATTCTCCACAAATAGCCTACAACACCGTAAAATAGCCAAGAAGCGCGGCCCTTAGGGTTCGTTTCAATGCTTTTATTCTTTTATGACTAGAGTGCGTTACGAGCTTTTCGCTTAGACTGCTAAATCATCGCTCAAGCCTTGTACTAAAATCATTGAATTCGAACAAAAACTAAGCTCGAAAGATCAACAGCCCCTAGTAATAGTTGGTCGTTTATAAAGGAATAATTGATAATGCAGCTAAATGATCTAACTCTGTTTGTGAGAGTCGCTGATTGTGGCAGCCTAACGGGCGCAGCAGTTGAGCTGGATATCTCTTCGGCCGTGGCAAGTGCAGGCCTTAAAAGGTTAGAGAAAGAGCTAGGGACAACCTTGTTTATTCGCAGTACTCGCAGCCTTAGGCTAACCGATGCTGGCGAGCGGTATTTGATCCATTGTCGATCGGCATTAGCTGATCTTGATATGGGGCAGCGGGCAATTACCTCGAGCCTGACCCAGATCTCGGGCACTGTGAGTCTAGCCGTGCCATCGGATGTTGGCCGCAATATCATATTACCTTGGCTCGATGATTTTCTATCCGAGTACCCAGAACTCAAACTTCGTCTTCATATTGGCGATAACTTGTCTGATTTTTATCGAGACAAAATTGATGTCGCATTACGCTCAGGTAAACCCAAAGATTCATCGCTGGTGGCCTTTAAAATTTGTGACTCCACGCGAGTACTCTGTGCTTCCCCTGAGTATATCGAACGCATGGGAGCGGTTAATACTTTAGAGCAGCTTCAGCAACATAACTGCTTGTTCTTTATGTTAGATGAGCGCACGCATGATCAATGGTTTTTCAGCAAAGAGGGTCAGCAATATAAGGTGCGAGTGACGTCTAATCGAACCTGTAACGATGCTGATGTTGCACGGCGCTGGGCTGTGGCTGGCCAAGGGGTGGTGTTTAAGTCTTGCCTTGATTTAACGGATGATCTTGAAGCGGGACGATTGGTGCCGATGCTAACGGATTACGTTGGTGAAGAGGCCGACCTCTATCTTGTTTGTCCTGGCCGAGAGCATGTGACGCCGGTGGTATTGCTACTCAGAGATATGTTAAGGATGCGCTCGAAAGCGTGGCTGGCACGGACAAATGGCAAATTGATAACAGATATTCCAGACAGGCAACCAATGAAAAAAATTAGGCAAGCCAATACCGCAGATTTAGAGACTCTAAAGATGTTAGCGAGAGAGACGATAGACAAGTGTTATCGTTCCTTCTTAGGTGATGAAGGCGTCGACTGGTTTATCAATGGTGGTGGTTCAGACAAAGAGGTTATTGACCATCTTGAAAATATCATGCTGCTTGAGGTTGATGGCAAAATCCAAGGTTTCTGCGCTGCTGAAGAGGGATTTATTCATCTCTTGATGATTCATCCTCAGTTGCAGCAAACTGGTTTAGGCGAGTATCTATTAACGCAGGTTGAAGCTATGCAGCGAGATGAAGGTTATGAACACCAGCGGTTAGAAATTTTTAAAGGCAATGAGCACGCGATCAATTTCTATGTCAAACATGGCTGGTCCATTATTGGAGAGGATCAAGATGCATCGTTTGGACTGGTAAGAGTCTTTATGCGAAAAATACTCGATCGATTGTGAAAATCACAGCGTGAAAGAATAACCATAAAAAAAACCGCATAAATGCGGTTTTTTTAGCAGTTGAGACGCTAGATCTTAGAAGAATTAGCTCTTAGCGCGTTTCATTGCTGTGAAAAACTCTTCGTTTGTTTTGGTCATAGCCAATTTGTCGATTAAGAATTCCATACCAGTGACTTCATCCATAGGGTGCAAGATTTTACGCAAGATCCACATTTTCTGAAGTTCATCTGTTGTGGTGAGTTTCTCTTCACGACGTGTACCTGAGCGATTGAAATCAATGGCTGGGAATACACGTTTTTCAGCGGCTTTACGAGAAAGGTGTAACTCTTGGTTACCAGTACCTTTAAATTCTTCGTAAATAACTTCGTCCATCTTAGAGCCTGTATCAACCAACGCAGTGGCGATAATAGTCAAGCTGCCGCCATGTTCGATGTTACGAGCTGCACCAAAGAAGCGCTTAGGACGGTGCAGAGCATTAGCGTCAACACCACCGGTAAGAACTTTACCTGATGATGGGATCACAGTGTTGTATGCACGAGCAAGACGAGTAATAGAGTCGAGTAAGATAACAACATCTTTCTTGTGTTCTACAAGACGCTTAGCTTTTTCAATGACCATCTCAGCCACTTGTACGTGACGGCTTGCTGGCTCATCGAAAGTAGAAGCAATAACTTCACCTTTCACCATGCGTTGCATTTCGGTGACTTCTTCAGGACGTTCGTCAATCAGCAGTACCATTAGCACAACATCTGGGTTGTTATAAGCAATGCTTTGCGCCATGTTTTGTAATAATAGCGTTTTACCCGCTTTTGGCGGAGCAACAATCAAACCACGTTGACCTTTACCGATAGGAGAACATAGGTCCAAAATACGTGAAGTGATATCTTCCGTAGAACCATTACCACGTTCCATACGCATACGTTCTTCAGCATGCAGTGGCGTTAGGTTTTCAAAAAGGATCTTGTTGCGAGAGTTTTCAGGCTTATCGAAGTTAACTTCGGTAACTTTAAGCAGAGCAAAATAACGTTCGCCCTCTTTTGGCGGGCGGATCTTGCCAAAAATGCTGTCACCAGTACGCATGTTGAAGCGACGAATTTGGCTAGGTGAGATATAGATATCATCAGGACCCGCTAAATAAGACCCATCAGAGCTACGTAGGAAACCAAAACCGTCCTGCAAAATCTCTAATACACCACCACCGAAAATATCTTCACCGCTTTTGGCGTGGGCTTTTAGGATCGAGAAAATGATGTCCTGCTTACGAGCGCGGGCCATATTTTCTAGCTTCATGTCTTGGGCTAGTTGTACTAAATCTGAAATCGGTGTGTCTTTTAATTCTGATAAATTCATCTTGGGGGGTCTTGTTTTCACGTGACTATGCCATCTTAGATCAATGGGTATGAAGCTTATTGAGTATCGATCGGATAGCGGGAAGTGGGTTAGTTAGAATCTCTTTGGTTATTAAAGTAGCACTAACAAGGCAGGGCGTCTAGAAATTTAATTAAACCCGACACATTTTCTTATTGAAGCTGTGTCGGGAGTCACTCAATCTAGCTTTAGTGGGCAGGTTTAGCCTCTAAAGTCTTAAAGTTGTCCGTCGATAAACTCTCTTAGTTGAGTTTTTGAAAGTGCGCCTACTTTCGTTGCCGCTAACTCACCCGCTTTAAATAAAAGTAGAGTTGGAATGCCACGAACACCGTATTTAGCTGGTGATACGTTGTTTTGGTCAACGTTTAACTTAGCAACAGTGATCTTGCCTGCATACTCTTCAGCTACGTCATCTAAGATTGGGGCAATCATTTTACAAGGACCACACCATTCTGCCCAAAAATCAACCAGAACTGGTAGTTCAGAGTTAATTACATCATTTTCGAAGCTATCGTCGCTTAAGTATACAATCTTGTCGCTCATGTTGTTCTCCAGTTTGGCTGCCATTGCTGGTTTGTTAATGGCTTAACCTGTATATTGGGTCGGTAAAATAGCTTTTCAAGCTATTAAAGTTAATCATTTATTAAAGACGCCACTCGAAGCGATCGTAAAACGCTTTAGACAAGTCGATCAATTGTAGGCATAGTGAGCCTAAGTCGACGACGACTAACGCCTAAAAGCGTATTTAGTTCGCCCTATAGAGAACGTTTAATACACGCTAAAATTCCAAGCATCATAATAAAAAGAGGGAATAGTGATTCCGTCACCGATGCTAATAATACCGTGAAAACCGTTTCTCTGAGTGAGCCCCAATTTTCAGCGATAACAATTCTATCGTTATTTCAAACGATCGAGTTCCTTATTGCAACCTTTTACAGGTAAGCCTGCGCTATGAGCGATACACATTTATCTACAAAAAAGTTTGCCGACTTCCCGTTACAGAAAGAAGTACAACTGGCACTTAACGAAGTAGGCTTTGATTTTTGTACGCCTATTCAAGCATTATCATTGCCGATTTTATTAGAGAAAAAAGATATAGCAGGGCAAGCACAAACGGGTACAGGTAAAACCCTTGCCTTTTTAGTCGCCACGTTTAATCACCTACTAACTGAACCCGTTCCTGCTGATCGTCAGATCAGTCAGCCACGAGCCATCATTATGGCACCAACACGTGAGCTTGCGATTCAAATCGCTAAAGATGCCAACTTACTGGCTAAACATACTGGCCTTAAAGTCGGTATCGTTTATGGCGGTGAAGGCTATGACGCACAGCGTAAAGTGCTTGATAAAGGTATTGATATCTTAATTGGCACCACGGGTCGTATTATCGATTATGTTCGCCAAGGTGTTATTAACGTAAGTGCGATTCAAGCGGTTGTGCTTGATGAAGCGGATCGTATGTTCGACTTGGGCTTCATTAAAGATATTCGTTTCTTGTTTAGACGTATGCCTGATGCTAAGTCGCGCTTAAATATGTTGTTTTCAGCCACGCTGTCAATGAAAGTGCAAGAGCTGGCTTACGATCATATGAATGAGCCTGTAAAAGTTGAAGTTGAACCGGACGAGAAAACCTCGAAAAATATTAAAGAGGAGATCTTCTATCCATCAATGGAAGAGAAGATGCCACTTTTACTCTCACTGCTTGAGGAAGATTGGCCAGAAAAGGCGATTGTTTTTTCTAACACTAAACACAGCTGTGAAAAAGTGTGGTCATGGCTTGAAGGTGACGGACACCGTGTCGGTTTACTGACTGGTGACGTGCCACAGAAGAAGCGTTTACGCATTCTGGAGCAGTTTACTAACGGTGAAATAGATGTTTTAGTCGCGACAGATGTTGCTGCTCGAGGTCTACATATCGCTGATGTTTCGCATGTGTATAACTATGATTTACCTGATGACTGTGAAGATTACGTGCACCGTATTGGTCGTACTGGTCGCGCAGGTAAAAGTGGTGTGTCAGTTAGCTTTGCATGTGAAGAGTACGCATTAAACTTGCCAGCAATTGAGAGCTATATTAACCATTCAGTGCCAGTAACCTCATATGACAGTGAAGCGCTGCTTGATGATATTCCAGCACCTAAGCGTATTCACCGTAAGCCAAGCAGTCATACGCGTAATACTCGTGACCGCAATGGCTCTCGTCCACAAGGCGGGCATCGTAACAGTGGTCCGCGTCGTCATGACACGACACGCAGACACTCGTAACAGAGATTTCGCTTAATGAGCGCTCCTTGCTACGCAGCTATAACGTTAGGCTCAAATAGTTTTAATATGATGGTGGCTAAGACCGTTAGTCATCATCCACAAATTATTGCCAAATATAAACGTAAAGTACGTTTAGCTGAAGGGATCGAAGCTGACGGATTACTTAATTCGTCAGTCATGACGCGAGGCATTGACTGCCTCGCTATGTTCGCTGAAATGCTTAAGAAAGAGGGTGTCTCAGCGGATAATGTCGAGGTCATTGCGACAGCCACTTTAAGAAAAATCAGCAACGCTGATGACTTTTGCCAACAAGCACTCACTGTATTACCTCATCCCATCCGTATTATCTCTGGTATCGAAGAAGCTGATCTTATCTATCAAGGCATGGCTGCTACAACTGAAGGTCGTGGGCGGCGGTTAGTGATTGATATCGGTGGTGCTAGTACTGAATTTATTATTGGTGACGGTAATAAGGTGCTGTTAAAAACCAGTTTAACAATGGGCTGCGTCACTTTTAATCATAGCTTCTTTAACCAATTTCCTTTTCAATCATCGGATTTTGATCATGTTAGACAGCATGTTGAAAGCGTACTGGGAGAATATCAGCAGCAACTAAGCAGGCTTAGCTGGCATAGTGTTGTAGGTGCTTCAGGTAGCGTACAGTCGGTTGTTGAGCTGCTCTGCGCTCGAGGTGAGTCACGCATGATTACCTTGCATGTTTTACAACAACTGAAGCAAGAAATTCTGGCACAAAACTCCGTATCCATGCTCGACATTAAAGGTTTAAAGCCGGAGAGAGCCCCGACTTTCGCCGCTGGAGTTGCTATTTTACTCGCTTTATTTGAGTTGCTTAATATTGAAACGTTACAGCTTTCAGGTGGCGCTTTACGTGAAGGGATTTTACATCAATTAGCCCAACGCTGCGGTTAAATAATCTCTGCTCACATCCAAGTTGTAACCCTTTCCCAAGAAGACCAAAATAAACTATATAACTTTATATTGTATACTATTCCATATTAATCTTAGTTGCATCGAGGTTTTTGACTGATTTAAGAACTTCCCCCCGCTCATTATTCGACGTATTTCCGAAGCGTTTTAATAAAAAACCAATAATTTCAGATCCTTAATTACCTAGCTGTTCAGTGGATAAAATAAATTGTATACATTATGCTAATGGTGTTAATGTAATGTTGCGATTAATGGCGGGTTCAGTTGTTGGCGATTAACGCTAAAAAAAACAAAAAAGTTTGCACAATAACTATAGATAGAACTAAGGGAAATTAGATTATGAACGGAAATAGCGCTTTAAAGCGATTTACGCCGAGAAAGACACTCGCAGCGATTGCTGTTGGATCAGTGTTAATGTTTTCTGCACCAGCAGCTATTGCAGCTGATACTAGTATTGTTAAAGGTCATGTAATCAACGCCACTGGCGCTGACTTGTCGAACGCAACCATTACACTTAAGCACAAAGCTAAAGGGCTAGTGTTCACTGTTGAAACAAACGCCAATGGTGATTACCTGCTGCGTAATGTCCCTGTTGGTGATTACGACATCACCATTAGTAAAGATGGCTTTGTTCAAAATCAAGAAAATGGCATTCGAGTTAGTATTGGCCAATCAGTTATTTTAGATGGGCAGTTAACAGAAACAGACGTTGATAATGTAGAGCGTATTTCGGTCACTGGTAGCATGCTCCGTCGTGTAGACACCGCTTCGTCAACCTCTGGCTTAACGTTTAGCCAAGATGAATTACAAACCATGCCAGTCAATACGGGCTTTGAAAGTATTGCCTTGCTGGCTCCTGGTACTGCAGCGCCTGGTGGATCTAACTTTAATGGTGCATCGAGCTTTGGTGGTTCATCTGCTGCAGAAAATGGATATTACTTTAACGGACTTAATGTCACGAGTATTCGGACAGGTCTTGGTTCTATTCGTTTACCTTGGGAAGCTATTTCGCAAACTCAAGTTAAAACGGGTGGTGTAAGCCCTGAGTACGGTGGTGCATTAGGTGGCATCGTTAACGCTGTCTCAAAATCAGGTGAAAATGAGTTCAAATTTGGTGCTGAAGCACGCTGGGACCCATCTTCATTACGTGCGACACAAGATAATATTTATCAATCAAATGGTTCTATATCGACTAATAATCAACAAGATAGCTATGATTTTAAAGAACTGCAGCTATGGGCAAGCGGTGCTATTATCGAAGATTCTCTCTTTTTATATGGTCTGTTTGCACCTCGAAGAGAGGAGTCTGAATGGGCAGGACAAACGACTAAAGGCAGTCAAGACAGAGAAGAAGATCGTTGGTTTGCCAAACTTGATTGGTACATGACAGAAAATCATTCAGTGGGTTTTTCTGCTATGAACAACAAGCGTACTTGGACGAATAAGACTTACGCTTATGATTGGGAAACCAATGTTGTTGGTGAACAGCAAGGCGTAAATGCACCTGGTGAAGATGGTGGTAAAGTTTATAGCTTGAACTATAACGGTTATCTTACCGATACATTCTCAGTCTCAGCAGTTGTTGGACGAGTGCAAGAGGATGTTGAGAATGTAGTGGCCTCTACTAATCCAGGAGTATGGGATTATCGTGATGGCTTTACGACATTAAGCCAGCATACTAATTCGTCAGTATCAGAAGAGCATTACACTCGTGACCAAGCGAGAATTGATTTTAGCTGGGATCTCGAAGATCACTCAATTCAATTTGGTATTGATTATACAAAAGTTAAAGTTGATTACTCTTCATCACAAAATGGTGTTGGAGATGCTCAGGGATGGTGGTCGATTGAGACTGCAGGTGTTGACGATATTTCTGGGCAGGTTGCCGGTGAAGATTATATTGAGCGCCGTATACGTGAACGCTTTACTGATTCTGATGTGACCTCAACTGCTTTTTATATTAACGATTCTTGGCAGGCTACTGACAACCTGGTATTAAATCTTGGTTTACGTTATAGCGAATTTGAAAACACTGTGTCAGACGGACGTGCGTATGTAGAGATGGAAGATCAGTTCGCGCCACGTGTTCAAGCTATCTATGATGTATTTGGTGATGGCGAAGCGAAAGTATTTGCAACTTATGGTCGTTATTTTCAACCTGTGTCTGCAAACATGAATATTACACAAGGTTCATCTTCAATAGAGTGGTTTGAATACTCTGAACTTGATCAAGTAGACGCTGATGGTCATCCAACGCTCATTACAGATGGTTCACCAAGTCGTGGCGCAATGTTGAGAGACCGTCGCTATCGTCAAAAAGGCATTACTGAGCCTGGTTTGATCGCTTCATCATCTCTTAAATCAATGTACTCTGATGAGTTTACATTGGGTTATCAGCAAGAAGTGTTTGAAACGATGACTGCTGGTATTCGTGGTATTTACCGCGACTTAGGCCGCAGTGTTGAAGATACTGATGTTGCACCAGTCTTGAGTAAGAAACTAAAAGAGTTAGGTATTGACGACAATGTTGGGCAGGGATCTTATTATGTCCTACTAAATCCAGGCGAAGACGTGGGTATTTCATATGACTTCGATGGTGATGGAACCGTTGATAATGTGAATTTAACTGCCGCAGAGATGGCGCTGGCAGAAGCTGAACGTAAATATGTAGCCATGGAGTTAACGCTTGATGGTGCTATTACCGATGATTTACGAATCAACTCCTCTTATACATGGTCACACAGCTATGGTAATACTGAAGGATTAGTTAAGACAGATAACAATCAAGCTGATCCAGGTTGGACAACTTCTTATGATTATGGCGACTTGATGGATCACTCAAATGGTGATTTACCTAATGACCATACACACGCTTTTAAGGTCAGTGGTGCATATAATATAACTGAGGATTTGATATTTGGTTTCGTGACGCGTGTAACTTCTGGTCGTCCACAGAGTTATTTCTCACAGCATCCTGAAGGTGTAGATAGCTGCGCTGCCGGTAGCCCATGGGAAGACTGTATCAGTCGTTATTATGATCAAGCATCTCATTATGATGAAAATGGTAATCCTGCACCACGTGGTGAAGCGGGTAACTTACCTTGGGTAACTAATATTGACTTGTCATTGACGTATATGACCGATATTTTTGATGGTGACTTCTTAATCAAAGGAACGGTTTATAACGTATTAGACTCTGATTCGGCAACGAACGTTAATGAAGAAAGATCGCGTTATGCAGATACTCCTTCTGGCATAGAGTTAAACCCTGATTATGGTATGGTAACGGGTCGTCAAGAAGAGCGTTTCTTCTCGGTTGTAGCACGCTACGAGTTCTAAAAGCCGTGTAAATAAAAAGGCCGCTTAAGCGGCCTTTTTTAATTCTAAAATTGACGTTTAAGAAGCCTTTAAGATAGCCGCTAAGTCTTTTTCAAGCGTCACTTCAGGTCTTTCGACAATACGACCAATCTCTTCATCTTTTTGTGAAACGATGAAAGTCGGTATACGTGAGAAATCATAGTGTTTAGCCAAGCCCTTTGGATCTTCTTTAGCTCTATCAACACCAATGTATTTTACCGTGATCAGAGGGTTATTCACCTGCTCCATTATACGAATAAGTCGCGGCGTTTCACGATGACAATCTGGGCACCATGTACCAATAATAACAGTGATTTCTGTTGGTATATTAACAGCCTTTAACTTAGCGATTACCGCTGTGTCGGCTTTGTAATCAGTATATTCTTGATTGAACCAATCAAGCACGTTGAGTTGTTCAGTTGTAACGCTACCAGTTAAGATCACTTCTTGTTTCTCCTCACTACAAGTGGCCATAAAGCCCTCTTGTTGGCCTTCGAATGCACAGCCGCCACTAGCCACGCTTTGGCTACTAAAAAATAAAACGGTGGTGGCAAGCAATGCTTTGACGTTATTGTGCATGATTATACCTCTGGCAAGAAGAAATGAATTCCGCTTTATTCAATCATGTCTTAACTACGGGGTGAAGCATGCTCTGGAAGTACTGTTATAGCGATCACTGCATGATTGTTAGTTTAGCGGTGTAGCTCACACATTAAGGGTTAAGTTTGAATCTCGGACGAAAGAATTGAACTATTTAATGGGGAGTTTTTCGGTGGAGGAAAATAAAATGCCACTCGTTGGGGAGTGGCATTTAGGTATTCATAAACGGCTATTTATCTTCTTTTAACCACTGTGCAGCGCGCTTGGCAAAGTAAGTCAGGACGCCATTTGCACCCGCACGTTTAAAGCAAAGCAATGACTCCATCACAATCGCTTTTTCAGCTAACCAACCATTTTGAATAGCGGCCATATGCATCGCATATTCACCACTTACTTGGTAAGCAAAAGTGGGTACGGCAAGCTCAGTCTTAACGCGACGGACGATATCAAGATAAGGCATACCAGGCTTAACCATTACCATGTCTGCGCCTTCTTGAATGTCGAGAGCCACTTCATGAAGTGCTTCGTCACTGTTAGCAGGATCCATTTGATAGCTATGTTTGTTGCCACCTTTTAGATTACCCGCTGATCCGACCGCATCACGGAAAGGACCATAGTAGTTTGATGAATACTTGGCAGAGTATGCCATGATCTGTGTGTTGACATAACCTGCGGCTTCAAGCGCTTTGCGAATAGCACCAATACGGCCATCCATCATATCTGAAGGTGCGATAATATCAGCACCGGCTTCAGCATGAGAAAGTGCCTGTTTAACTAAAATATCGGTAGTGATGTCATTGATGATATAGCCAGTTTCATCAATGATGCCATCTTGACCATGAGTGGTAAACGGGTCCAGTGCGACGTCAGTCATCACGCCCAGCTGTGGGAAAGCTTCTTTCAATGCACGCACGGCACGTTGTGCTAGCGCGTCGGCATTATAAGCTTCCTCAGCCATCAGGGTTTTCTTCTCTGAAGGCGTGACAGGAAATAGCGCAATAAGTGGGATCCCAAGTTCAACTAATTCTGCCGCTTCTTTAAGCAGTAGGTCAATTGAAAGGCGCTCTACACCAGGCATAGAAGCCACTTGCTCTGTACGATTATTCCCTTCCAGCACAAACATCGGATAAATTAAGTCATTTACAGAGAGTTGGTTTTCAGCCATGAGACGACGACTAAACTCATGTTTGCGCATACGACGCATTCTACGCTGTGGGTAGGCACTAGTAATTATATTCACATTCGACTCCAGACTTTTTGATGATGTCAATTTTGCTCAGGGCTCAATCTTACTCAGGGCTGTATAGCATAACGCGATTACGCCCTTCGTTCTTTGCGCGATAAAGTGCTTTATCGGCTTGATCTAATAACAATGTTGTATGTTGTTCGGATGAAACGATTTCAACGCTCACTCCAATACTGACCGTTAGAGGAATGGTTATTTTTCCCCAACTGATCGGCAATTCAAAAATAGCTTTCCTTATGGTCTCAGCAACTTGCAAGGCGCCTTCTTGATTCGTATTCGGTAATATAATAGCAAACTCTTCACCGCCAAAACGTGATACTAGATCGGTTGGTCGCTTTAATTTTCGCTTAAGTTCATCAGCGATAGCTCGCAAGGCTTGGTCACCGGCAAGGTGTCCGTGAGTGTCATTAATCGACTTAAAGTGGTCTATATCTAACATGACGACGGCCATTGGCGTTTGTTGTCGGCGGCTTATTCGGCCTTCTGCAAGGATACGCTTATCAAACGAACTTCTATTTTTTACACCCGTAAGGCTATCAATCGTTGTTTGTTCCGTTAGTTTTTGATTTGCTTCGTTGAGTTCTCTTAGTGCAATTTCTAATTCTAAGGTTCGCTCTTGAACCATCTGTCCAAGTTGCTCACTACTTCGAGCCTCTATTCGAAGTGCATCTTCTCGGGTTATTTTCGCTCGTTCAGCTTGAGTTAACGCTTCTTTCTGGATTTGCAGTTTAGACAGGCGTTCATCGTTATAGCGTATCGCTAGTAATGCCGCCATAAATAGAATTTCGAAGCTTAATCCAAGCATAAAGGGCGTCTTAGCGTGCAGATCAAGTTCGATATAGCCCAAATACATCATGCCGGAAATTAAGGCACCTAGCATCATACAGGCCCAGCCAATAGCGAATAGCTTAGCCAGTTTATGGCCTCTAAATCCTTGAACGAGTGCGATATACATCAGCATTAAGCTGCTGAGCATAACTACGCAGACATCCATTTTTAGCGCTAGGTTGTAGTCGAGCAATAATCCAAGAAAAAGCAGGAAGATTGAAATGGCCGCACCGACCCGGCAGACTCGTAGCATCGGCTGGCTATGGTATTTAAGCTGCATGACTTTCTCTGAAAACAGAAAGGCAAAGGCCATCGATAAACATAATAGTACAGGCAAAATAAATGTTTGAACTATCGGTAAATTAGGCCAAATAAAACGAAAAGCGATGCCATGCAAGGTTGCGACAAAGAGAGTTAAAGAAAGCACATAACCCGCATAATAAGTATAACTAAATGAGTGTGAGCTAATAGCAATAAAGAGGCTGAAAATACCAATTGCGGTTAAAACGCCTATTTGAAAACCATATAATAATGATTGCTGCTCAGCGCTTTGATAGTAGGCGTTATCGGTCCAAAGCGTGAGTGGAATACTTGCCGTTCCCGCAGTGCTTATTTTTAAGTAAAAGGTATGGAAATCATTATTTTTACTGCTAAACGGGTACGAAAAGTCATTACTGACAATGGGCCTTTGAGAAAAAGGGATGCTGTCACCCATAACCACTTTGTTGACTAATCGGTGTCGATTGAAGTGGTATAACTCAATCAGATCCAAGTGGGGGTTGGTTATTGATAATATTCTATTGGTTACAAAAGAACCGCTGCTGTGCACACTAAACTTGACCCAAAATTGCTTGTTACTTAGACCGCGAATAATATCCGGCGTGAGCTTATCCCAACGTGTTGATGACAACTGGCTGACTTGGGCTACGTCCGTGTTTGGGGTTACTGGTGTGTAATAGATCCAGTCATTTAAGGGCTGCTCTGTAGGGGTATGGCTATCGAGCGTTAAGATGTTTTCGGCGTTTACATAGCTTGATATGAAAAGCATCGCGATGGCTAAAAAACGAATGAATATCCGCATTAATACGTTAAACCAAAAAAGGAGCGGCTGTTTTGATAAGTTTGTAGTGCAAAATCATCAATCTGTTGCCCACGAAGATTAGCAATATATTCAGCGATATAAGGTAAGTATTTAGGCTGGTTTTTACTTGATTTCGGTTTTGGTCGCATGCTTCTTGGCAGTAAATAGGGGCTATCGGTTTCAATTACAATACGATTGTCAGGAATAAATGGCACCAGCTCGGCTAGCTCTTGGCCTCGACGTTCATCACACACCCAGCCAGTGATCCCTATGTGTAAGTCTTGTTCTAGATAAGCCTCTAGACTTTCGCGGTTCCCTGTAAAACAGTGCAATAGCGCCGCGGGTAATGCTGAGCGGTATTCTTTTAATATGGCGAGGAAGTCTGCATGAGCGTCTCGCTCATGCATTAATACTGGCAGTTTTAGCTCAACGGCCAGTTCAAGTTGCTGGGCAAAAGCCTGCCTCTGTTTGGCTCTTGGTGAGAAATCTCGATTATAGTCCAGACCGCATTCACCAATGGCAACGACACATTGAGACAAGCTTAGTTGCTTAATGCGATGACAGCTTTGGGGCGTCCATTCACTCGCATGATGCGGATGAACACCTGCTGTGCTATAGAGCGTTCCTGAAAATGAATTGCATAGCGCAATCGCTTGCTCACTCTCTTCAATGTGGCTGCCGATAACCACCATAGAGGAGACGCCAACATGATTAGCGGCTTCAACAACCCCGTGAAGATCTTTTTCTAAGCTGCTGCCAATGAGATTGACAGCAATATCCATAAACTGCGGCATTATTTAAGACGTTTAACCCGAATGGTGGTGTTACGATCTTTTATGCCTAACATGAAAGATCCAAGGGCTGCTTTTTCAATATAGACTTGTTGTTCTGGCTTTAGTTTGAAAGAGCGTGAATCCGTTTGTTTCCAAACTTGACCATTATCAAATTGAATTTTAAGCGCGCCATATGGATCTTTAGTGACTTTATTCACGGTTAGATTGATGACCACCACCTCTTGCTCGGCTTTGTCATTCTTGATTTTGCCAAACTCTTCAGCAGCGTTTTTTGGTGCATTAGCAGTACTGGTGACAACGGTTGCTGAGGCGGCGACGGCAATTGTTTCTGGCGCTGAGCTAACACTGCTAACGCTGTTTGTTGCTAATGACGCCGAGAGGTTGTCGTAACAGATAAGACGATCCAGTTTGTCTGGTACCGCAGCACATTGTGATAGCTGAGTTTCAACAGAGGCATTTGCAAATGTCGATAACAAAATAGAGGCTGTTGTCAGTAATAACAGATATGGCTTAATCATTAAAATTTCCTTTTTATTATTGGAAAGCAGGCTACAGGACGATTTTATACCAATTCCGTTATATATGTAATCAATTCAGAGTCTCAATGTTAAGGCCATTGAGGCGTATAAAGAGGCTAAGGTCTATTGCTTTTTTGATTCAATATATCTGCAGGGTTACCTGTGAAATAGAGGATGGACTTACTGCCTTGCATAGCAACCTAATGGTTTGTCAGTGCAAAAAAAAGGTACTGCCTTCATCAACTGAATGGCAATACCTTTTATCTCTATCAACAAATGTTTAGTTACTTTTGTTCACTCTCTTCAGGCGTATCTTCATCGTCTTCAGATTCATCTTCATCTTTACTATAAAAGCGTGCTGCGATGAGTCCGCCTTCAAACAAGATGAGCATTGGAATCGCGAGCATCGTCTGCGAAATAATATCGGGGGGTGTTAAAAACATTCCCACAATAAATGCACCAACCACTATGTATGGACGTTTCTTTTTCAGCTCTTCAGGTGTAGTGACACCTGCCCAGCACAAAAGAACGACTGCCACAGGTATTTCAAACGCTAAGCCAAAGGCAAAAAACAGTTTGAGAATAAAACTCAAATAGCTACTGATATCGGTCGCAACTTCTACACCTTCAGGTGCTGCAGACGCAAAAAAACCAAATACCACAGGAAATACTACGTAATAAGCAAATGCAATACCTAAATAGAACAGCAAGGTACTACTGGTAAGCAGCGGCACCACTAAGCGCTTTTCATGCTTATAAAGCCCTGGTGCGACAAATGACCATACTTGAAACAGAACATAAGGTATGGCAATAAAAAATGACAGTACCAATGTTAGTTTGAATGGCGCAAAAAAGGGTGCGGCAACATCCGTTGCAATCATGCTGCTCGAGTCGGGCAGAGCTTGCATCAATGGTATCGCCATATAATGGTAAATATCATTGGCCCAATAGACCAAACAGATAAACACCAAGAGAACACTCGCTATTGCTCGAAGCAGCTTATTACGCATCTCAAGCAAATGGCTTATTAATGGCTTTTGTTGTGACATGGACTACCCGTTAGGTTTGTCTGACTTAGCACTATCTGTTGAAGAAGTCTCAATAGTAGGGGCGTCTTTGGCTGGCGTTTCTTTTGCCGAAGGAACATCTTCTACTTGATAGGGACGATTAACAGATTGCGCTGCTTGTTTTAATTGATCGATTGAATCCTGTAACTCAGGCGCAAGGTTTTTTAAGCCTTGGCTTTCTGCTTTTTTCAAATCAGTATGCAATTGCTCTATTTTAAGCTCTTGTTCTAATTCGTCTTTAACTGAGTTAGCCATCTTTTTCATGGCGCGGATCCAGCCTGAGATTGAGCGCACGGCGACAGGAAGTCTTTCAGGGCCAAGTACAACTAGCCCTAAGACTCCAATCAACAGCAACTCCATAAAGCCGATACCGTCGAACATAGTCGATTACGCCTGTTCTTTGTCCTTAGATTCAGCCTTTTTTTCGGCTGTCTCAGTGCCCTGAACTGTTTTTTCAGCTGCACTGTCTTCTAGCGCTGTTTTCTCTTCTAGCGCTTTCTTATCTTCTTCAGAAGACATGGCGTTTTTGAAGCCTTTAACAGCACCGCCTAAATCGCCGCCTAGAGAACGTAACTTCTTTGTTCCAAACAATAATACGACAATCAATGCAACGATAAGAAGTTGCCAAATACTAATGCCACCCATGAATGAATCCTCTTAATTTAGATATTAAATCTATTATGAACCTTTGGTTATTTAGGTCTAGCTAAAGTTTACGGATCTTTGGTCTAGATCGCCATCCGAGCAGCCACAATGTGGCGCCTAGGCCGATACTGCCGTAAGACGCCCATAGTGTAGCGTCTTGATTGAACAAAATAGTGCCACAGATCACTAAAATAGCGGCTGTGATCAAAAGATAGTTACTTTTATGTGCTTTTTGCTGATGTTTTAGATATCGATCGAGTAATTTGTTATGTGTCTTTGCTAGGTTGCGACCCATTTTTAAATTATCGTAAATGAGTTCCGGCAGCTCTGGCAGGTGTTCTGCCCAATAAGGCAGTTGCTGCTTAATTTTGCTTGCCATGGCTTTAGGGCCTACTTGCTCGGCCATCCAGTCTTCAAGAAAAGGTTTAGCGGTTTGCCATAAATCTAATTGCGGGTATAGCTGACGCCCTAAACCTTCGATATAGAGTAGGGTTTTCTCTAACAATACCAGTTGAGGCTGGACAACCATGTCGAATCGACGCGCAGTTCGAAATAGCTCAAGTAAAACGTGACCAAATGAAATTTCATCTAATGGTTTATTAAACATGGGCTCACAAACAACTTTAACCGCTTGTTCAAATGCACTGATATCGGTATCCGGTGATACCCAACCCGATTCAATATAAAGCTGAGCAATACGGTGATAATCACGATTGAAGAAGGCGAGAAAGTTTTCTGCTAAATAGCGTTTATCTTCATCGGTAAGCGTGCCCATAATGCCGCAATCTAAACCGATGTAAAAGGGATCATCTGGGTGTTCACGGCTGACAAAGATATTGCCGGGATGCATATCTGCGTGGAAAAAATTATCACGGAATACTTGAGTGAAAAACAGTTCTACACCGCGTTCAGCAAGCAGCTTTAGGTTGGTACCTTGCGCGATAAGTGCCGCTTTATCTGATACAGGTACGCCGTCAATACGCTCCATTACAATTAGTCGGGTAAAACAAAGCTCTTCATACATAAAAGGGATATAAAGCGAATTTGAACCCAAGAAATTATTACGCAATTTAATTGCACTAAGGGCTTCAAGTTTTAAGTTGAGCTCACCCTCAATGGTGGTGCGATAATCTTCGACAACTTCGGCTGGACGTAAGCGATTGTTTGCCCCTAGCAGTAACTCTAAAAAGCCCGCAGCTTGCGACATTAGCTGAATGTCGGCATGAACTTTTTGTTCTACATCTGGGCGCAGTACCTTTAATACTACTCTAGCGCCGTTAGATTTTAGCGTCGCGGTATGTACTTGTGAGATCGAGGCTGATGCAAGCGGCGTATCTTCGAAGTCATCAAAGTAATCTTCGATGGGGGCTTTAAGTTCGGACTCAATAGAGGCGCGAGCAATAGCGGAATCAAAAGGAGGCACTCTGTCTTGCAACATCGCCAGCTCTTCAGCCCATTCATCACTGAGTAGATCTCGTCGGGTTGAGAGCATTTGGCCAAACTTAATATAAACTGGGCCAAGCTCTTGCATCGCTAGCTTTAAGCGTTCGCCGCCGATTTTATCTTTGTGTTGGTTTCTGAGCCAGAAGAGACAACCTCTTAATAGCTTAAAGTACCAAGGCGTTAACTTTGAGGGAATTAAATCATCTAATCCGTAATGCAACGCGGTGCGGATGACTTGATAAGCGCGCCTGATACTTGTTACTGTCATGGTTTAACTCTTGCCCTATTTAGTAATTGCTCTATCCGTGTTTCCAAGGTGTCGACGTCGACGGCGATATCTTCGATGGTATCACTTAAGTGAATATATTCGAGTTTATGCGGTGCAAGTCGATACTCTTCGGTCGTTAACTGACCTAAGTGGGAGCGTGTTTTGAGCCATATTTGGGTGATATCTTGTTTTGCTCGCTTAACCGTTTGGAAAACAAAGTGAGTTGGAATATCACCGATATAACGAGATAGAGGCTCGGCAAAATCGAATTCAACACTTTGAATATAGTGGCTAAAAGCTTGCAATAAACTGAGGTCGCCTTCGAGGCTAAGTTTATCTTGTTTGATCAACTCGGTGAGGTTTGCACCTTCAGTGAGTTGATATAAAGTGGTGATATCGGCATTAACTTGAGTAGTAACCTCACCTTCGTATTGGCTGTAAACTTGGATCTCTTTAGCAAACAAGAGATAAAGTGGCCAATTAAGCTGAGTCAGTTGAATGCAAAGAACTTTGCCATGCAAACTACGCAAGGTCGCGTAGTCTTCAGGCGATTGGGCGATTAGCTTGTTTAAGCTAACCTCAATCGCCGCACATGTAAGCAGTGACATGTCACGAGACATAGTGAGTCCAATCAGAATTTGTAACCTTTATGCAAGGCCACAATACCGTCAGTCATATTGGTATAGTTTACTTGCTCAAAACCAGCATCTACCATCATCTGTTTCAATGTCTCTTGATCTGGGTGCATGCGAATAGATTCAGCAAGATACGCGTAACTCTCAGCGTCTTGTGTAATTAACGCACCCATTTTAGGCATCACTTTAAAGCTGTATAGATCATATAATTTACGCATCACGTTGTGCTTAGGCTTAGAAAATTCAAGCACTAATAATTTTCCGCCGGGTTTCAATACTCTTAGCATTGAAGCGATAGCGGCATCTTTATCGGTGACGTTACGTAGACCAAAGGCGATGGTAATTATATCGAAGTGATTATCAGGGAATGGCAGTGCTTCAGCATTCGCTTGCACATAGTTCACATTACCCACAATGCCTTTGTCTCTTAACTTTTCACGACCCACTTTAAGCATCGAGTCATTAATATCAGCGAGAGTGACTTGGCCTTTCTCACCGACAATACGAGAAAACTTAGCGGTTAAATCGCCAGTACCGCCAGCTAAATCAAGAACCTTCATGCCAGGACGTGCACCAGCACTTTCGATAGTGAAACGTTTCCACATACGGTGGATACCGAAAGACATGACGTCATTCATGATGTCGTACTTAGCGGCGACAGAATGGAATACGCCAGCGACCATCTCGGCCTTTTGCTCAGCTTCAACCGTTTTGTAACCGAAGTGAGTGTTCTTTGGAGTGTCCTCTGACATCTATCTATTCCTATACGTTAACAATTGAATTATCGCGATTGTAAGTCATCGAGCCAGATTGCTGAATCTTTCATCCATCACTATGTGATGTATGTTATCTATCAGTCGCTGGAGTTCGTAAAAATGAGCGATGACACAGGGTTTCGCAAAATTGACTGCGCATTACACCATAATACTAGCCAATGTTGAATCGTTATTATACCAATTGTATTGAGTATCTGTTCATTCAGTGGGAATTCAAAGCACTGAAGGCAAGTCGGGAACTTGATGCTTATAGTTATTCTATATCAAGAGTTTCCGCCGCAGCATGCAGTGTTTTGCCATTAGCTTTAAACGTCAGCCACCCTTCGGGAAGCGCTCACTCATTCCACTTCTGTATTGCATTGGCTCACAAGGGAATAACCATTCTTTCGTCAATGCGCCTTGAATTGAAAAGATTGAGCGCTTCTGAATTGACTACATACTTAATGCAATTGGTATTTACTACAATGCATTAATACGTCCGTTGATATAGCTATAGATCAACTCGCCAATACTTTGTCCTGTTTCACGGTACCCAGCATCGAGCCCTGCCACATGGCAACTTGGGGCCGCTTCAGCTAAATGTAAATAGGCGCAAGGGCAATGCTTAGCAACATAGCTGACGTAGTGTAATGCATCGAGCAAAGGCACTCCGGCTGCGGTTGAAGCGCTGCTGGGCATGTTCGTGATGGCATCTAAGTCCAGCTCAACCGCCACCGGCAACGAGCTGTTATTGAGCTCTTTGGTAATTGATTTGAGTGCGGTTTCTAAGCTCAGTTCTCGACGCACCCAAATTTGCTGAAAAGTATGCCAGTGGCCACCAAATGCTTTGAGTTGTTCTAATGTTGCTTCGCTGTTTTTTAGCTCATGCAGTCCAAGCACATGATAAATACCCAGTGCACCAGAAGCGGCTGCGTAACTAAACCCGTTACCACTGTGGCGACCTTCTTTGGGCCTGAAATCTGAATGAGGGTCTAAATTAACAGCGGCAATTGGGCGCTTATGGCTGGCTTTAGCAGCCATGAGCAAACCGTAGGCATTGTTGTGCCCGCCGCCAATCACAATGGGTTCTAATCCTGCTTGCATTACGCGAGTTAATACCTCAATCACTCTTAAATCTAACTGCTCTACATTGTGGCGTAGTTGCTCTGCGGTACTGCTGCCTGGCAGTTGTAAGTCAGTGGTTTCTATTTGGCCTAAGACTAAACATTGGGTACCGGTTAAAAAGCGGTTGGATTGAAAATTGAGAAACTGTTTCATTGCGCTGTCAAAAGCGTCTGTAGAGCCACCTCGCCCCAAATTTGCACGGGGGCCAATATCTTCGCCAATGCCAATAATTGCAAAGCGGACATTAGCTGCCTTGGCCTGTGCCAGTACTGTCGAGAGATCATCTGTCGCTGTAGGAATGTGTACTCGTTGTCCGAGTTTAGTCTCGCCTGTTCTCGGCGCGAGTAAGCTCTCAAGCTTAATGGTGGTGAAGGGGCTGAGATACTGCATTGAGTTATTCTTATATTTGAGTGCTCATTACCGACAGTGTAAGGCCTTGGATTAACACCGCAAGCCTTGCCGAACAATCGGCCACAAAAAAGCCAGCACTTTCTGCTGGCTTAGTCGGTAAAATCAAATCGAAATTTGATCCCAATGTATTTTTTGATTAATCAATGTCGAGCGGTTCAGGTGATAAAATCATGCCAGTGTTATCTGCATAAACATGGTCACCGGGTAAGAAGCTCACGCCGCCAAAATTGACTGGAACTTCAAGTTCGCCAATGGCGTGACTATCGGCGCCAACGGGAATAGAGGCTAACGCTTGTACGCCAATGTCTAAATCTTCTAATGCATCAACATCACGAATTGAACCATAGATGATGATCCCTTCCCAATTATTGTCCACTGCCACTTGGGCAATCGTTGAGTCGAGTAGGGCGCGACGCAGTGAACCGCCGCCGTCTACGAGCAATACTTTGCCTTCGCCATCTTCCTGCAGAGCATCAATGATGAGGCCATTATCTTCGAAACATTTGATGGTGCTAATCGAGCCACCAAAAGAGTTACTACCACCGTAATTACTGAACATGGGTTCGACAACATCAACTACATCGATATAAGTGTCACAAAGTTCTGAGGTGTTGTATTCCATAAGAACGCTCCTGGTAGATAGGCGTAGCTCAGTAATTTGAGCAAAAGAGTAATTTAACCAGTATATAAGGGATTGTTGAAAAGAAAAGTCTTATCAATCACGCAATTGCCGATAAACACATCACTCACCTATGTTGTGGTAATATTTCGACATCTAGGTTACTAATTCAGCAAAAATATGACATAGGTCATTATATAACGTTTTTTTATTACCAAGATGGTGTATTTTTGTTAGCATAAGTGTAGACATATTAACTTAACTTAATTTTTGAGTCGCTTTAGGGGCACGGATCCCCCGGTTAGCTTAGGGACGGCAGAGGGCCTAAAAGGTGCCTTATGGAAGCTATTAATACTATTGAAATCATCGGTTATGCTGCGTCAATTATGGTCGCGATTTCGCTAATGATGAAAGACATTACCTGGTTGAGATGTTTGAACTTTACCGGTTGTTCACTGTTTGTTATTTATGGAGCGTCAATTGAAGCATGGCCTGTCGCGGGTATGAATGCCTTTGTTGCGTGTATCAATATTTACCACCTGCAAAAGATTTACCGTAATCGCAATAACGTCGAGCTCGCTACTGATTAATTAGTAGATATACCTAAGCTACTTGGGTATTTCGTGCTGGTCTGATTATCTATGGATAATTAGGCTAGCAAATTGGCTTCCTCCATTATTTTTCCTCGGTCATCATCCAACGCTAACAAGCCTATTTTTTGCGCTGTGTCATAAAACTTTAGGGTAGTTGTCACCTTCACGTCATGGATTTTTAATAGCTTGCTATTAAATAATGATTTTGGAGTTTGCAATGATCACCTCACTATCAAGACTGGATCGCAGTGGCTATCAATTTTTGGTTAAGCAAGGCCAGGAGCATGGTTTACAACCTTTGGCTTTATCACTTTCGGCCTCCGGTAACGGACCTGTATACCTATACATGGTGGTGCTGTTTTTACTGTTCGATAGTCATGGCGAGTCACTGCTTAATACGCTATTAGCTGCATATTTGGTTGAGTTGCCACTTTATTTTCTGCTTAAAAATATGATCCGTAGACAACGTCCTTGCCATGCGCTTGCTGATGGAATTGCCCGTTTTGAACCCGCTGACAAATTTAGTTTGCCCTCGGGTCACACTGCTGCTGCATTCGTGATGGCCACAAGCATCTACTTTATCTATCCACAACTGTTTTATATTGCCACGTGCTGGGCAATAGGCATTGGTCTGTCACGCATTATTTTAGGGGTTCACTATCCGCTGGATATTATCGCCGGTGCCTTGCTCGGTATCGCTTCTGTCGTGTTTAGTCAGCACATTATTTAGGAGAGCGCATTGAAGATCCTCTACGGAGTACAAGGTACTGGAAATGGCCATTTAAGTCGGGCAAGAGTGATGGCTAAAGCGATGCATAAGCAAGGAGCGGACGTAGACTTTTTCTTTTCTGGCCGCTCCGCGGAGCATTTTTTTGATATGCAGTGCTTTGGGCAATATCGGGTGCAATCAGGCCTGACGTTTGCGACTAAAGATGGCCGTGTGAATGTAGGGCAAACCGCTAAGATGAACGCATGGTTTGGATTTGTTAAAGATGTCAAAAACCTAGATTTAAGCGGCTATGACCTGGTCCTTAATGATTTTGAGCCCGTATCCGCTTGGGCAGCTAAAAATCAAGGTGTGCCGTCCATTGGGATCAGCCATCAAGCCGCGCTCAATTTCTCGGTGCCTAAAGTGGGTGACAGTTGGTTTAACGAAACGATGTTGAACTACTTTGCACCAGTGGATATTGCGTTAGGCTGCCATTGGCATCATTTTGGCTTTCCAATTTTGCCCCCTTTTGTCGAGGTCGATAAAGTTGAGAAAGAGTTAGCGCATCAAGTATTGGTCTATCTGCCTTTTGAGTCCCCAGATGCGATTGTAGACTTCTTGGCACCTTTTACTGATTACACCTTTTTGGTGTACCACGCAGGGATACCTCATCGGTCAATGCCGCCACACATTAAATGGCATGGTTTTGACCGCGATGGTTTTAAAGCGGCAATGGCAAGTTGTGGTGGCGTGATTGGCAATGCGGGTTTTGAGCTTGCCAGCGAAGCGTTAACCTTGGGCAAGAAGCTGCTGATTAAGCCGTTATTAGGTCAGTTTGAGCAGTTATCTAATGTTGCAGCACTTGAACTACTCGGGGCCGCTGAGTGCATGAAAACATGTTTAGATCCTGATGCACTGCGGCGTTGGTTAAAGTCACCGACGCCCGAATCTATAGACTATCCTCAAGTGGCTGATGAGTTAGTGAGCTGGTTACTCAAGGGCGATTGGAATCAGCCTGAGGAGTTATGCCAGTCACTTTGGTCGCAAGTCAATTTACCTCAGAGCTGGCAAAAAAAGAGCCCTTAAAACTGATGGTGACTACTGGGATTTAATATGTCACTAATATAAAGAGACAATGCTGCCGCTGTACATACCTAGGCGTGCCTATTACTACTGACTTTTAAAGAGGTATAATGCTTAAGTCTTTCGCCTAACATAAATCCATATCGGCAATATTATGCAGCTAAAACCACTCGAGAAAGGGCGTTTTCATTCATTATGGCATCAAGAACATGATGCTATTGAGCAGATTATGCGTGAGTGCATTACCGAAACGAAAACGGTGACTGCACAACATCGACTAATGGAACAAGGCCAAAAGGTTAACGACCTGATCTTGGTGCCACGTGGCCGTATCTCAATGGGTTATACCGCTCGAAATGGCCGTAGCTTTCAGTTGGGAACCATGACTTGCGACTCTCAGCTGTTTGGGGAAATGGAGTTTTTTACCCACTACTTGTGCCAGTTAGATATTATTGCCGAAGAGCCATTAGAAATCTCCATTATTAATGGCGATAAGTTACAACAGGCTTTATTAAAAACGCCTCAGTTTGCACTATTTTTTGCCAGCGCTATCGCCATAGACTATCAAGATACTGTGGATATTTTGACCCGCCGCATGTTATATCCCATCGCTTATAATATTGCTTACGACCTCTATCATCAGTATTTAAAAGATCAGCCGGTAGAAGGTTTCACTAAGTGCTATTTAGAAGCTGAACGCTTTGCGACAACCGATAGAGTCTATCGCCGTGCAGTTAAAAAGCTGGAAGATTTAGCCTTGATTAAACGAGATAAAGAGGGGCTGATAATTTGTGATCTTGAAGGGCTTAAGTCCTTTATTGAATAAATCTCAAACATGTAGCTCTAGGGGCCGTTGAACTTTCTAGCTTAATTTTTGTTCGATTATTTACCGTAATGAATAATGATTTGAGTACAAGGCTTGAGCGATGATTTAGCAGTCTAAGCGAAAGCTCGTAACGCATTCTAGTCATAAAAGACGAATAGAATTGAAACGAACCCTAAGGGCCGCGCTTCTTGGCTATTTTTACGGTGTTGTAGGCTACTCGTGGAGAATGACTAAACGACATAGCCTCCGCCTTGTCAAAATAGCCAATAAACTGCGGCAAAAACAACCGTGAAAGATCAGCTGCCCCTAGTACCATTCGTTTAAGGATTAATCTTGATATTCGATTAAAGGTTAGAAATGAAAGAACCCAGTGATCACTGGGTTCTTTTGTTTTTAACTGTTTTAGAATAATGCCAAATTATTTATGCTGTTTGAGCTGACATACTGGCTTTTTGTTTATTGGAAATGAGTAACATCGCAATAATCAGGCCGTAGATCACTGGGATTGCATACATAACTGTTTGTAAACCAATGATACTTTCAAATAGTGAGCTAATTGCAGGGCTGAACATTGCACCGGCACTACCACTAATCAAAATATAAGATACGTTTCGGCTGCTGGCACTTTTCACAAATGACACTCCATAGGCAATAAAAGCGTTATAAAGTGCTGCACAAGCGAAGCCGTAACCATAAGTTAAGTAACCAATCCAAGCCAAGTTATCTGTAGTGACAATCAAACTAGTGATAACAAATGCAAGTAAAATCATACCCATAATGAAATGCTGGATCTTAACTCTCGACACGATAACAGTCGACACTAGCGCACCAATGAGTGCTGCAGACCAATATTGAGTGATAATATTACCGGCGTCTTCGAATGGAATATCGAACTTGGTTTTAACGAACATCGGTGCCCAAGTAAGGAAGGTATACAGTGCTAGCATTCCGAGAAATAAACCAACTCCGCCGCTAATTATCCCTAAGTTCCACTCTGATTCATCTTTGCCATTCTCTGCTGATGTTTGATTTTCTACGAGTTCGAAATTGGTTGCAAGCGCGATGGCGGCAGTGGCTAATGCAACAATACCAACAGCTAGGTAGCTGTAGCTCCAAGAGAGTGCATGGCTTAATGCATAGGTGGTTATGAGTGGAAATACAACGCCAGCAACGTTAAAGGTGGCATCTTGTACTACTAACATCGTGCTTTGAATTTTGTCTTTCCACACCGACACGACGATTGTACCCGCGATACAGAGGCCAACACCGCCACAAAGCCCGATAATTGTCATTGCAATCATTACTACGGTTAGCGAACCCGTGAAGTGTAAAGCGGCTGCACTGAGTGCAATGCCCACATAGCTGATAAGCGTCATGCGTTTTACGCCAATTCTTTCAATTAAGAAAAAAGCGACTATGGTCCCGGCAAGAGCACCACCATTAAGCAGTGAGAATATTGAGGCGACTTCGTTGACGTTAGCTGAAAACTTCTCAGCTATAGGTTCAATCAACATGCCGAACTGTGTGGCAAAGCCTGCCATAACAAAATTGGCTAAAAAGCTGAGCAAGGTTAAGGATATTTTATTTTTCATCATTGGTTCCTAGTATCGCGGTATCAAGACCTAAAGTTAAGCCGCTGGAAGTGGTGCTTCGAGCGGCTTAATAAAGCGTTACTGACAGGCTGTTTCTAATGCCAGCTCTATCATTTGATTAAAGGTTAACTGACGAGCCTCTGCACTGGTCTCTTCGCCAGTTAAGCAATGGTCTGAAACAGTAAGAATCGCAAGTGATTCAAAACCTTTGTGATGCGCAAGGCCATATAAGCCAGCGACTTCCATATCAACCCCTAATACACCAAAGCGCTCTAATGCTGGGATCATGTCTTCATCTGGATCGTAGTACATGTCACCACTGAACACATTACCCACTTTTACGTTGATCTGCTTTTGTTGGGCGATAGTGTAGGCTTTGTGTAGCAGATCAAACGTAGCAGAGGTTGCCATTTGATAACCACTACTACGCTTGGCATTCGTGGGGGAATCAGTACCCGCAGCTTGGGCCAAAATGACATCGTTGATCTTGACGTTATGCTGGGTTGCACCAAGGCTACCAACGCGGATGATGCGTTTAACATTAAAATCAGTCACTAGTTCATGGGCGTATAAAACCATCGATGGAATACCCATACCATGACCCATAACGGAAATACGTTGGCCCTTATAAAAACCGGTATAACCGAACATATTGCGGATATTGGTGACTTCCACCGCATCGTCTAAAAAGTTTTCGGCGATATACTTAGCGCGAAGTGGGTCGCCAGGCATGATGATGGTTTCGGCAAAATCACCGGCTTTACCATTAATATGTGCAGTCATGAGTAATCCTCTTTTTTGATTACTCCCGATAGTAATTGCCTGATTATGATCCGTGGAGGACATAAGTCCGCATAGAGTGATTAAGCGTAAAATCTACTGTTTGAACACAAAAAAAAGGCGCTATCGGCGCCATTCTGTGATCAAATATTTGTTGCTGCAATTTTAATGAGTGACTCAGGTCACTTTACTGCTGGTCTGCTATTTGTGATATTTCACAGCCATGTCAATAAGGGGTTCGCGGCTAGCTTTTGCTGCTCGTAATCGCGCTAAGTACTTTTCCCAGAGATCGACTTGATGGGTGGCTAAGTCATAAAGCACCTTCCATGAGAAGAGTCCTGTATCGTGGCCATCATCAAAGATGATTTTAACGGCATAATTGCCGACAGGCTCAATAGCAGAGATATTGACCATTTTCTTGTGCGTAACCAGCACTGGATTGCCATGACCGTGTACTTCTGCTGATGGAGAGTAAACCCTTAGCATTTCGCAGCTCAACTGATGAATGTCGCCATTATCAAAGTGCACCTCTAGCTGACGAGATTTACGCTTAAGCTTTAAGGATTCAACATTAGGGGTGTTATCTTGAGTCATAAGTCTACCAATGATTAAAAGTCTCGGTTCATAAAACAGAATAGCGGTTAAGCACAGAACTGTCCTTAACCGCCATCACTAAATTAGCGTTTGGCTACTGTAAGATTAGAGAATAAAGCGACTCAAATCTTCGTCTTGAACCAAGTTATCGAGATGGGCGCTCACGTAATCGGCATCAATTACTGTTACAGAGCCTGATTTGTCAGACGCTTCGTAAGATAGCTCTTCCATCAAACGTTCCATCACCGTGTGTAGACGACGGGCACCAATGTTTTCTGTGCGCTCGTTGACTTGCCATGCGGCTTCTGCGATAGAGTCGATACCCGATTCGGCAAATTCAACTTTAACGCCTTCTGTTCCCATAAGGGCCACATATTGCTCAGTTAACGATGCGAACGGTTCTGTCAAAATACGTTTGAAATCACCTGCTGACAACGCATCAAGTTCGACTCTAATCGGCAAGCGGCCTTGCAGCTCAGGGATTAAGTCTGACGGCTTACACATCTGGAATGCACCTGATGCAATAAACAGAATGTGATCTGTTTTGACCATACCGTGTTTAGTATTAACCGTACAACCTTCAACGAGTGGGAGTAGGTCACGCTGCACACCTTCACGAGAAACGTCTGGGCCTGAAGAGTCACCGCGCTTACAAATTTTATCAATCTCGTCCAAGAAAACGATACCGTGCTGTTCAACCAATTCGATCGCTTGCTCTTTTAGATCATCAGGATTAACGAGCTTGGCCGCTTCCTCTTCAATAAGCAGTTTATAGGCTTCTTTAATCGGCATTTTACGGCGCTTACTTGCACCCGGTCCCATGTTCTGGAACATGCTTTGTAGCTGGTTGGTCATCTCTTCCATGCCTGGAGGCGACATGATTTCAATACCGGCTTGTGGCGCAGAGACGTCAATTTCAATCTCTTTATCGTCTAGCTGGCCTTCACGTAGTTTTTTACGGAAAACTTGGCGAGTGCTATTGTCGCTAGCTTTTTCGCTGTCCCAATCTTCTTTTGGTTTAGGCAATAGGGCATCAAGAATGCGCTCTTCAGCCGCTTCTTCGGCTCTAAATTTACACTTAGCCATCTGCTCTTCACGTGTCAGCTTTATGGCTGAATCGGTAAGGTCGCGAATAATCTGGTCAACTTCTTTACCGACATAACCCACTTCAGTGAACTTAGTGGCTTCCACTTTAATGAACGGTGCTTTTGCAAGGCGTGCTAAACGGCGGGCAATTTCAGTTTTACCCACACCTGTTGGGCCAATCATTAGAATGTTTTTAGGCGTGACTTCTTGACGAAGGTCAGCATCCAGTTGCATACGGCGCCAGCGATTACGTAGCGCGATTGCGACTGAGCGTTTGGCCTTTTGCTGACCAATAATGTGACTATCTAGTTCGTGAACAATTTCACGTGGTGTCATTTCAGACATATTCTTTCCTCATGCTTAAGCATCAGTCTTGGGTATAAACGAAAGTTCGTTTAGTACTTTAACTCTTCGATGGTCTTAAATTGGTTGGTGAAAACACAGATGCCGCCGGCAATTGTTAATGACTTCTCTGCAATTTCTAACGCGCTAAGATCGGTGTTTTCAAGCAATGCTATGGCTGCTGATTGGGCAAAGTTGCCACCAGAGCCTATAGCTATTAAGTCATTTTCTGGCTGAATCACATCACCGTTACCGGTAATGATCAATGACGATTCACCATCAGCGACAGCTAACAATGCTTCAAGTTTGCGTAGCACTTTGTCTGAACGCCAGTCTTTAGCCATTTCAACGGCAGCGCGCATAAGATGGCCTTGATGCATTTCGAGTTTGGCTTCGAAGCGCTCGAATAATGTAAATGCATCTGCTGTACCGCCAGCAAAGCCTGCCAATACCTTATTGTGGTATAGACGACGAACTTTTCTAGCGTTGCTTTTCATCACGGTATTACCAAGAGAAACTTGGCCATCACCGGCGATAACCACTTGGTTATTTCGGCGTACTGATACGATAGTGGTCACGATAAATCCTCTTCTCTAGCCAGCGACAATGTGCCTGCTGGTTGGTGATAATAGAGATATGGGGATGCATGCGTAAATATCAAGGGGTAACTTGTATTGCTGCTGACTCAACATGTGTCTGTTTGCTAGTCACTAGAGTATCTGCAGGCGTGGCTGCCGCAGGTCATTTAAATCGCAAACGCATCAAGCTGCGCTTGTTGACCAAGGTCGTGGTGCTTCGCCCACACCAGAGCCAAGGGGCAAAGCGCTTGTGCCCGCTGTTGATTTCATAAGGGTCGAACCCTCAGCGCCCCGGCGAAATTTAAAAAGCGAAATTTCCAACGGGGGAGATTTGATTCTGCGAGTTCATTTAAATATGTTTAAGTCATGGCGTTTACCGAAAGGTTACAACTTACTGTATTGAAAGATTAAAACTCAAATGCTGAGTGTTTGCGCTTTTCAAACCCAGTGTAGACGCGGCTGAGGCCTGCGGTTTCAGGGATCAAACCGCAGAGCGGCCATGGCCAATTCTGTTCCCGACTGAATTTGGCATTCCCTCCGTCCTTGGAGGTCAGACGGCGTAAAGCGTGTTTCAGTCGTAACTGCTAGTTAATTGCCGCATAACAAACCACTTTCCCCATTCCTGCAAGCCAATAAAAAAGCGCTGCATGAGCAGCGCTTTTATAGAGTTAGTCTTGTTGAGATTACCCTCTACGAACTTTCCCAGAACCAGATTTGACAACCGTTGGTGCCGGAGTTTTGCAGTACGTGACGTTGTCTTTCGGCATCACGTTTCATATCGTAAGGGCCTAAAACGACCTTATACCACATTCCACTCGTACCTTTAACTTTACGCACTTGCGCTTCTAAACCTTGGAAGGCAATGGTTGCCTTAAGCGAATTTGCTTGAGATTCTTTTCTAAATGAACCGCATTGCATCTGGTAAGGACGCTTAGGCTTAGTGGAAGCTGCAGGCAGGTCCACCTCGACCTTTTTATTTTCCAGCTCCTTAAGATAAGTCCACTCTTCTTCTGGGGCTGGCGGTAGCGCATTAGGATCTTTTTTAACCGTAGTTTTCTTTGGTTTATCAACCACTACTACCGGCGTTGTGACTGTTTCATCAGTACTGTTTAATAGCCACAATACATAACCAAACCCAGTTAGACCTGCGAGCGTTATTAATAGCAGTAAAACAGGGAAACGCTTAGGCGGATTTCCCTTTGACCCACGCTTTTTAGTACTGCCTTTGCGCGTGGGTTTACGGTTTGCGTAGTCACGACTCGTCATAGGGTTATGATTACATCCGCTCTAAAGTGTCTAGTCCTAGCAAGTTCAGCCCTTGCTTAAGTGTTTTCGCTGTTAGCTTAGCCAATAGTAGGCGGCTCTTCTTCTGTGCTTCGTTATCGGCTGCCAGTACTGGGCATGCTTCATAAAAACTAGAGAATGCACCGGCAAGTTCAAATAGGTAAGCACATAGCGCATGTGGTTGACCTTTATTGACGACGCGGTTCATCACTTCACCGAACTGAGCTAACTTAGTGCCAAGATCTTTCTCTCTCTCGTGTTCAAGGACGATGGTAGCACCACTCAAATCAACGTCTTGTGCACGGTTGAAGATACCCACAACACGAGTGTACGCATAGAGTAGGTAGGGTGCGGTGTTACCTTCAAAACTCAGCATCTGCTCAAAGCTGAAGATGTAATCGCTAGTACGGTTCTTAGATAAGTCAGCATATTTAACGGAAGCAATACCAACGACGCGAGCGATTTCAGTCAGCTCTGCTTCATCCATATCAGGATTTTTACTGCGGACTAAATCAAGTGCACGAATGTCAGCTTCTTTAAGCAGATCAATAAGCTTAACCACACCACCAGAGCGCGTCTTAAAGGGACGACCATCAGCACCATTCATGGTGCCAAAGCCCATATGTTCGAAACTCATCTCTTCGCGAACAAAATTGGCTGTTTTAGCCAACTTAAACACTTGTTGGAAGTGTAAGGCTTGGCGCAGATCGACAAAATAAAGTGCTCTATCTGCTTTTAACACATTTGAGCGATAGCGCATCGCGGCCATATCGCTGGTCGCGTATAGGTAGCCGCCGTCTGCTTTTTGAATAATAACAGGGAGTGGCTCACCCTCTTTGTTTTTAAACTCTTGTTGGAACACCACTTTAGCGCCATTACTTTCAGACAATAAGCCCTGGGTATCAAGATCGGCGACGACTTGCTCTAAGTCAGCGTTATATGAGCTTTCACCGCGAACATCTGCGCGGGTTAAGCTAACGCCTAAACGCTCATAAATTTCGTGACAGTGACTCAAGGATATGTCATTAAACTCACGCCATAATTTATTGCAGTACTCGTCACCTGATTGCAATGCAACGACCAGCTTACGGGCACGGTTGGCAAAATCTTCAGACTCATCGAAGCGGACTTTAGCGGCGCGATAGAAGTTTTCAAGATCTGAAAGCTCCATTTGGGCTTGTTCACCATTTGCTGCAGCACGTAACTCTTCCATGTACGCAAGCAACATGCCGAACTGAGTTCCCCAGTCTCCGACGTGGTTTTGGCGAATAACCTTGTGACCCATAAACTCAAGTGAGCGGGCAACGCTGTCACCGATGATGGTCGATCTTAGGTGGCCAACATGCATCTCTTTCGCAAGGTTAGGTGATGAGTAGTCAACGACAACCGTTTGCGACTCAGGCAAGGTTAGGCCTAAATGGTCGCTGTTAAGTGCGTCCATAAGTTGATTGGCGAGCGCATTGTCATCGATAAAAAAGTTGATAAATCCTGGTCCTGCAATCTCAACCTTTTCGACATGGCTAGATTCAGGCAGGTTATCAATGATGAGCTGAGCTATCTCACGTGGATTCTTGCGCGCTGCTTTTGTTAGCATCATCGCCAAGTTGGTAGCAAAATCACCGTGGCTCTTATCTTTGGTTCGGTCCACTTGAATGCGAGCTTCAAAATCAGCAGGAACAACACCTTGTTGTTTAAGGGCATTTAACGATTCAGCGAGTAAAGATTGAGTATGTGATTTCATTGGCGTTTAATCGGCACTTACAAAAAGAAAAAGTAATAGGGGTAACCGACTATTTTAGCCGCTTGTGGCACCCAATTACTATCCTCTAGCGAACTTTTTCTACTTTAGTGACGATTAAATCGATTTAAAGCAGATCTTGTGGATCGCGATCGAGACTCCAACGGCATTTTTTAGCCAGAGGTAACTGTTCAATTTGTGGTAGTGCTTGTTCAAATGCTTGTTGCAGTTGATTGCGGTTTTTAGTTTGGAAAAGTAGCTGGCGACGATATTTACCGGCCTTTCTATCCAGTGGGGCAGGCATCGGCCCTATCACTTCACACTCTTCATTTTGTGGCAGAAGTGCCCCTATTTGACTCAGCAGTGCATCGGCGTCTGCTGCCAAATGGGCTTCTGCGCGAATGAGGATCATATGCCAAGCGGGCGGGAGTAATGCTTGTTTACGCTCATTGAGCTGATTGCGAGCAAACTCACCGTAGCCTTTATGCATGAGCTCTCGAAGCATGGTGTTGTCGCTTTGATGGGTTTGTAATAACACGGTTCCAGGTTTGCTGGCACGACCGGCACGACCTGAGACTTGAGTGTAAAGCTGGCCGAAACGTTCCGGTGCTCTAAAGTCTGCACTAAAGAGCGCGCCGTCGACATCCAAAAGCCCGACCAAGGTCACATCAGGAAAGTGATGGCCTTTTGCTAGCATTTGAGTGCCCACTAAAATTTTGTATTCGCCTTTATGAATCGCGTTGAGATGGGCCTCCAATGAACCTTTATTGCGCGTGGTGTCGCGATCGATACGCACAACGGGGTGGTTGGGAAACTCTTTCTCAAGGAAGCTGGCGAGTTGCTCGGTACCCACACCTTGGCCAGCAAGCATGGTGCTACCACATTGATGACACTGCTTGGGGATCGCATATTGATTACTGCAGTGATGACAGCGGATCTCTCCTAAGGCTTGATGCACAGTAAAGAAGGCATCACAGCGATCGCATTCATGTAGATGTCCACATTCATGGCAGATTAACGCGGGAGCAAAGCCCCGTCGGTTGAGAAATAAAATGACTTGGTTGCCCGCATCAAGGTGGATGCGCATTTCATTCAACAATGCATGGGACATACCGGTGCGCAGTGGCTGATTACGAATGTCGACAATGCCTTGACGCACTTTTTCTGCATTGCCTGCACGTTGACCTAGCTGCAAATGCTCATATCGACCACTAAGTGCATTTTGTAAGGTTTCCAGTGACGGTGTTGCAGTGCCTAAAAGAACTGGAATATCTTCTAGATGCCCACGCATAACGGCAAGATCACGTGCGTGGTAACCCACGCCCTCTTGTTGCTTAAAACTCGAGTCGTGCTCTTCGTCTAAAATAATCACCCCAGGATAAGCCATCGGCGTAAATAACGCCGAACGCGTGCCGATAATAATGGCAGCTTCGCCCGTTTTGGCATGGCGCCATGCATCTAATCGTTGATTGTCAGTCAAACCAGAATGAATGACTGATACTTTGACATTAAAGCGGTGTCTGAATCGGCTAATGGTTTGGGGAGTTAAGCCGATTTCCGGGACTAGGACGAGTGCTTGCTTGCCCTGCTTTAATATTGTTTCTAATAAAGCCAAGTAAACTTCGGTTTTCCCCGAGCCCGTAACACCTTCGAGTAACGTGCAGTGATAGCCAGATTGCAGCGTGAGTGTCGCGACCGCGATGGCTTGTTCTGGGTTGAGTCTATGTGGCTCTTCAGTCATTTCAAGCTGGGTTCGCCAGCTGAGATCAACGGACACAACACGTGAATTCTTCGTTATCCAGCCTTTATCATCGAGTGCTTTTAGCGCGGCTTTACTGAGTTCTAATGCGGTGATTTCGTGCTGTTCGAGATCGCGTTCTGCTAAGGCGTTAAACAGTTTGCGTTGCGCGGGTGCACGGTTGAGTTGATTAACATCAGCGGCGCGTCCCGCATCCGTTAAAGTCCAATAGGTCGCCGTCGCCGCTTTCGACTCCGCCCCTTTTCTCAGTGCCACGGGTATCGCTTGTGATAGCATTTGCCCTAAGCTGCAGAAGTAATATCTTGCAGCCCAAGCCGTTAATTTATACAGTGAATCAGGTAATAGTGGTGCATCGTCTAAAATGCTAACAATAGGCTTTATTTGCTTAGGCGTTAAATTACAAGTATCCGTTATGGCCGTAATCAGGCCGATAAGCTGCTGACGACCAAATGGCACTTGTACTCGCATGCCTTTTTGAGGAACGATTACGATATGCTCAGGAACTTGGTAACTAAAGGTTTGCCGCATCGGAACGGGCAGGGCGACCTCAACAAACAAAGGCATAAAACTCTATTTCGATAGGAGATAAGCCTGTAGTGTACCGAGGCGAGTCTAGGAGAGCCAGTCAGATTTAACTTATTATGATGCGCTAGAAAAGGAAACGATGAAAAGAATAATAATATTAGCATTAACGACGTTAGCGCTGTTTAGCACCGCGGTTACTGCTGAGGTTTCTCATGTCAGCATAAATCAAAGGTTATTTGAACTGGGAGAGTACCCAAAACTCAAAGTGAATATGATTTCAAGCCATAAGAACCCCAATAAAGTGCAGTTCTTTTTGCGGCAATCGACCGGAGAAGAGCGCCTTGTGAGTTCACCGTTGAGTAATTTCCTAGTGTTAGTTACGGGCGTTGACGATGTTGTCGATAGTGAAGCGGTGTTGGTGGTGAAAGAGCATCGAATAAACCGCTGGCGAGAAGTCACGGTGCTTAACTTATTCAGTGACAACCCTGTCGAGAATGTGCCGCATACGGCATACGTTGAACAGACTCCATCGCCAGCGAAGGTCAATGAGAAAGAAAACCGTACTGTAAAAGCGATTTCAAATTCGTTAACGACCAGCACGGCAGCTACTGCCGTTAAACTCGAAGAAAATTGTAATGTAGACTTTAATGGTAGCGAAACACTCTGGCGTATTGGTTTACGTCAATCTAAAGTGTGGGGAGTCAACACTTATGGTGCAATACTTGCCATTTATGAGGCGAATCCACGTGCTTTTAATAAAAATAAAATCAATGGTTTAAAGGCTGATGCGTTATTGAAATGTCCTTCTGTAGCAATATTAGATAAATATACTGATGCCAAGGCTGCCGAAAAATTATTTGATTCGATGTACTAGGGATTGCAGCAACTTAGGGTAGGATAGCGCGCTCACTGATTCTATTTATGGTGATTCATGACGGGTAGCTGGATCTATTGCTTAAATGCTGTATAATCCTGCGCCCTAAACTATTATTAACTGCATGTGGTGTCCGACTTCGGGTTGGAAGAGCGACATGGCCTTAACCTTGAGGTAATTCCAATGAAAGCAGGTATTCATCCTGATTATGCAGAAATCACTGCAACTTGTACTTGTGGTAACGTTATCAAAATTAACTCTACTATCGGTAAAGACTTACATTTAGACGTTTGTGGTGCATGTCACCCATTCTACACTGGTACCCAGAAAGTTACGGATACTGGCGGACGTATCGATAAGTTCAACAAGCGCTTTGGTGCACTTGGCAAGAAGTAATTACTTCTGCAATGAATTTAAAAAAGGCGCCTTCTGGCGCCTTTTTGCTATTCTGAGGTTGAGCTTTTCTATCTTTCTTACTGATATATGTCTATTTGACGACTCAACAGGATCCCAATGGGCTTTAAAACATCACTCTGCGCCTTATTATTAGTTTTGACTCTTTCGCCTGTTCACGCCAGTCAATGTGTGCCGACTAGCTTTGATGAAACCGTGGTGCTTGATTACGTCAATGACGGCGATACCATTACCTTAAAAGATGGTCGACGAGTGCGGTTCATCGGTGTTGATACTCCTGAAATTGATTTCCAGTTTAAAGAGCTTTCAGACCCATACGCCGCAGAGGCTAAATCATTTCTGCAAAGTACAGTCAAACCAGGACAAACACTTAAACTTGTTTTTGGGCAGCAAAAACTGGATCCATACGGCCGTACACTTGCTTATGTGTATACCGCTGCAGGTGAACATCTGCAGGAACTGCTACTCAGTAATGGCTTTGCTAAAGCCAAGGTGTTTCAAAATGACTTTTTTTGGCAATGTTTAGCGGACATTGAACATGATGCGCGGACAAATCAACGAGGTCTATGGCAGCATCTTGACTACCAAGCTAAATCACCTGCACAGCTTTCAAGAAGCGATAGCAACCAATGGCGAGAGGTCAGAGGGGTGGTGACTGGCTATGAAAGAAAAGGTCAGGATTTAGCGCTGTTAATCGATGATAAGTTGGTTTTGATGATATCTAAGCAAGATATCAGTAAGTTTAATAACATATTGAATCTTAATCTGCTGCAAAGCCAGGTAATAGTGCGTGGCAAGGTGTACTTTTCTTACAGTAAGTGGCGCGTAAATGGCACTCATCCATCACAGATAACCGTCGAAAAAGACAGTTTGGAATAATATATAGCGATAAAGTTAAAATTTTGAAAGATCTTATTTGAAATGCTTCTATATTCGAGTATCTTAGCGACTATCAGCTTACGTTTATTGTTTAGGTAATACACTAGACCGACCTCAACCTAAACAGCTTCAATAACCGTTTAGCTGTCGACCTTTCGCTTTGGATAACATTAGTCGCACTCAGGATTAGAAAAATGGCAGATCTTCGTCAACAAGCCCTCGATTATCATGAATTACCCGTACCAGGTAAAACAGCAGTTTGCCTAACAAAACCCGCAGAAACGAGCATGGACCTTGCACTGGCGTATAGCCCCGGTGTGGCAGAACCTGTGCGTGAAATCGCGGCAAACCCTGAAAATGCATATCGCTATACCGGTAAAGGCAACACAGTTGCTGTTATTTCTAATGGCACCGCCATTCTAGGTTTAGGTAATTTAGGTCCGTTGGCATCTAAGCCTGTGATGGAAGGCAAAGCGTTATTGTTTAAGCATTTTGCCAATATCGATGCGACTGATATCGAAGTAAAACACAGAACTTCAGAAGAGTTTATTAATATAGTTGAAGCGATTGCCGATACATTCGGTGGTATTAACCTTGAAGATATTAAAGCGCCAGAGTGTTTTGAGATAGAAAAAGCCTTGATTGAGCGTTGTAATGTGCCTGTTTTTCATGACGATCAACACGGTACTGCGATTGTGACTACCGCAGGCATGATCAATGCGTTAGAGATCCAAGGTAAGTCGATGGAAAAAGCTGTATTTGTTTGTATGGGCGCTGGCGCTGCTGCCATCGCTTGTATGACAATGATGGTTAATTGTGGTGCCCAACGCGAAAATATCTACATGTTAGATAGAAAAGGCGTAATCCACACTCGTCGCGAAGACATTAACGAATATAAAGCTTTATTTGCAAACAATACGGATAAGCGCACGCTACAAGATGTTATCAAGGGTGCAGATGCTTTCTTAGGTTTATCTGGCCCAGATGTTCTTGGCGCTGAAGATGTAGCCTTGATGGCTGAGAACCCGGTGATTTTTGCCTGTTCAAACCCAGATCCTGAAATCAGACCTGAAATCGCCCATGAAACCCGTAAAGACTTAATTATGGGAACGGGTCGAAGTGACTATCCAAACCAGGTCAACAACGTATTGTGTTTTCCATTCATTTTCCGTGGTGCATTAGATGTGCGTGCATCGAAGATTAATGATGAAATGAAAATTGCTGCCGTGCATGCTATTGCAAGCTTAGCTAAAGAAGCCGTGCCAGCATCAGTGCTTGCTGCATATCCAGATGTTAGCTCTCTGGAATTTGGTGCCGAGTACGTGATTCCTAAACCAATGGACCCGCGCTTATTACCGAATGTTGCTAAAGCGGTAGCCCTTGCTGCCATTGAGTCGGGTGTGGCTCATATTACGACGTTACCTATCGGTTATATGGAGTCGTAATCACTTATTCTGCTAGTGATTAAGAAAAGGGGCTTAGGCCCCTTTTTTGTTTTCTGTCGTTTTTATTTTGCCTTTTATCACCTGCTGTTTAATAATCCTCAAATAAGCCGCTATTTGCGGGATAATTCTTCTACATCAAAATAAGATCCTGCAGGAAGCGGACATATACCCATCTTGCCTGAAGATGCAGGATTCAGTGGGAGTTTAATGGGCTTTAATCAAGGCATTGATTGCCACTAATGGTCGTTCCCTTAGTAAAATCAATAACACGGAGTAAAGCCCATTAAAACCCATCGCAGAAGGCGTTGTGCAAGCTCACTTCGTTGTTGCACTAACTTAAAAGGGAATAACCATTTCTATGTTAACGCGCCTAGAATTGAACTGGCACAATGCCTCTGAAACGAGCATCTTCAAGTAGGATGGGTATATGATACTCACTCGAATTCTTACTAAGAAACTCACTAGCTTTTGGCTGATGTCGTTAGTTGGTGTCGCCTTTATCTGTTTTTTAACCGCTATGTTTAGTTTCGTGCAGCTGACCTATGCATTTCAACAGCAAAAAGTGTCAGAACTAGAGGGCATGTTACAACAGCAGTTTGCCGTCACTGTGGCACCAGAAGAGAAGTGGCAGCTTAATAATTGGTTGCCACCATTGCTACATGCCTACCAAGCGCAATCGTTTGTGCTGACTAAAGGTAACGTCACTCTATTTGAATATAAGGCGCTAAAGCCTCAACCTGGTGGTGTGCAATACAGCAGTCAGCTTGAAAATGGCCTAATGATGGAGCTGGCATTGCCACAGCCGTTTAATAAGCATGAAGTCAGTGCTTATGAATGGATGATTCTGTTGGTGGGGTGTCTCGCCGTTATGCTGTTTGTACGATTTGGCTTTCGATGGTTTTCGGACCAACTTAATGGCATCGAAGATCTCACCGAGCGGGCTAACCTTATCTTAACGGGTAAGCGCGATAAAGCATTGGCAGAAAAGGGGCATGGAAGACCTCGGATGATTAACCGCGCCATGACGCAGCTACTACTTGAGCTGCATGATGCACATAAAGAGCGGGCGAGGTTTGATCAATTTATACGTTCCAACACGTTTCTTGATGCTGAAACGGGTGTTGGTAACCGTTTGTTCCTTAAAAACCGTTTGGATGCACTGAGCAATAGTGCAGGCATGATGACACCCGGTGTGTTGTATCTGTTTGAGATGGAAGATCTAGACCTATTAAACCGAGAAATTGGTGAGCAAGAGGTCAATGAAATACTGTCACAAATCATCGCCACTATTAATCAAATTTTAGTGAGTAAAGCTAATATCATTTTCTCGCGCCGCTCTTATAATCAGTTCGCGGTGGTGGTGCCACAAATTTCACAAAAAGAAGCGGACCAAGTCGCGGCTAAATTGTTACGGGTGAGTTTAAGCCAGATTGATAGCTTGCTCGATACACCTGATGATTTTCTGCATCTAGGCGGGGCCTATTTTAAAGTGGGTGATGACAAAGATGCTTTAGTGGAAGAGGCGGAGCTCGCTTTGCGCTCGGCTCAGTTTCAAGGCGGTAGTAGTTGGTTTATGTATGACAAGGGCGCTGTTGATGGTGATTTGTCTAAAGGCTCTGTGCGTTGGCGTAGCTTTTTGGAGAACGTGCTCGTTAGCAAGCGAGTCTTTTTATTCTCGCAGCCTGTGGTTGATAGTGATTTAACTGCGCATCATCAAGAAGTGTCTTGTCGACTGCGTGATACCCAAGGTAATTTGGTCCGAGCAACCCTTTTTCTCCCCATGGCAATTAAGTGCGGCCTCATCCCTCAAATAGAAAGGCAGGTTATCGAGATGGTGCTGTTTGATATCTTGCCGAAACAAAATGATACTAGCCTTAAGTTCAGCATTAACCTGAGCTTAGATACATTAACCAGCCGAGCCTTCGTGCGCTGGTTAAAAACCACATTGTTGGAATATCGGCACTTAGTCCCGCGGATCATCTTTGAGATAAATGAAGACATTCTAGTGCACCACCAAGATGTGCTCAAAGAGCCGCTCGATATGATCAGTAAAATGGGTGCGGGGATCTGTGTTGACAGAGTGGGGCAGCAAGTTGTGAGTACCGAGTATTTACAACGTTACCCTATCTCGTTAATTAAACTGCACCGTTCTATCGTCAGTCAAATCCACCTGCGAGCGGAGAACCAACTCTTTATCCGCAGTTTAATCGCCGGGCTGTATGGTACCGATGTGCAAGTTTGTGCTGAAGGTGTTGAGGTTTTTGAAGAGTGGCAGACGTTACAAATTTTAGGCGTGAGTGCGGGTCAAGGTAGTTTTTTTAGTGAGCCAATAGAAGAAGTATAACTCGTTTACAGAGTCGGCAAACGATAAGATGTAATGGCTTTATAGATGTTTTTCTATAATATTCAAATATTAGTAGTTACAATGAGTGACATAAGAAGACTCTCTTTGCTTTTAACCTAAATTAGATCAGTATTATCATCATCTAATTCACAAGTCGTTATCAGAAACTCGATAATATGAACATTTACGGGTAAGAACTAACAGTATTTAAGGCACGGATGAATGGAAGCTAGCTTGCTAAGTAAACTCCAATTTTGGCGAAAACCTGCTCCAACATCAAAGTTGGGGTTATATGTGTGTGCCGATAAAATATTTGTATACCAAGCAGCAACTGAAGAGTCTGTCGCCAATTTTTCTACTTTCAACTTTAAAAAACTGGATTGGGCAGATGCCTTTGAGCAGATCGTCAAGTCACTCGGCATTGCAAAAATTCAAATCGTTTTATCTGCTGAGTTTTATCAAGTCTTACTGGTCGATAAGCCCAATGTAGAGCCAGAAGAGATGACTGCGGCGCTGCTATGGTCAGTTAAAGATCTCGTTAGCCAAGCGGTAACCGACATCCATTTAGATTACTTCGAATCCTCTAAGCAAACGACCAATAAAGTTAGCGTCGTCGTCGCAGATAAAAAACAGCTCACCAGTATACTGCTGGCAGCGAGAGCGACGGGTATGGAAACCTGTGGCGTCACCATTGAAGAGATGGCGATTACCCATTTGTTTAGTGATAACCAAGCAAGACTATTACTCAGCCATCGCGCTGGCGGAGAGCTTTTACTTGCCGTCGTAAAGGATGGCGAATTATTCATGCAGCGTCGAGTGCGAGGCTTTTTACAGCTTGATAGTGTTGCCGCTGAAGATCTCGCTTTTGGTCTTGCTGACAACTTGAGTCTAGAGATCCAACGTTCAATGGACTTTTTTGAAAGCCAGTTACGTGAAGCCCCCGTGGCATCGATTGACTTATTGATGCTGGGCGCCCGTGACAAGTTGGCTGCGTTAGTGAGTGAAAACTTCAATCAAAGTGTGACACCGTATCAAGCTGAGTCGGTAGAGGCAGTTTTTTCGCAGATGGCATTAGCTGAGTTTTCACAAGGTGACTCAATATGAAATTAAGGGTTAACCTCTACTCAGAATCTTTGTTTCCTGCTGAAGTACGTTTATCTTTTTTAAGATTGAACCAAGTGCTGGTGGGCTTAGTTTTAATTTTATTATTAAGCAGTGCCCTCGCATATGGATTCGTGTCGAGTCTGGAATCTGAAAAAGATGAGTTACAACACGCTAAGGCCACTTTAGATGAGCGCAAATTGGAACTCGAAGATGAGCTAGCCAAGAGGCAGCCAAGTCCGTCTTTGGTGGCTGAGGTCGAATTAAAAGCGCAACAGTTAGAGCTCAAGCAGATGTTAATCGGTAAGTTGAGTCAACAAGAAGCGCTTACAAGCTTTGGTTATTCGCCATTAATGACTGATTTAGCCAGCGTGGCAGATCGTAGTATTTGGCTGAATCGGATTCAGGTTAACGAAAACCGCTATATCTTCGAAGGCTACACCTCTAGCCCACAAAGTGTGCCAAATTGGATTGATAGACTTAAAACTACGACCACATTGAAAGGTCATGCATTTGCATCGATGACAATGAGCTTAGGTGAAGATAAACCGCTGGCATTTAAATTAACCAGTGATGCCGATACTGAATCTAAAGCCGCGGAGGGTAGAAAATGAAGCAGCGCTGGTATGATCTAGCCACCAAATTCGATGTGCTAAGCCAACGAGAAAGAGTGTTAGTTGCAGCTGCAGTGCTTATCGTTGCAGGGTTGATTTTTTATCTGCCGTTGGAGTCATTGTTAACCCAACATACTCAGTTAAGTCAGCAGGTTTCTTCTTTAAAGAATGAGAATAATATTTCAGAGCAGCAGATTGCGCTCTATGAACAAAGCTTGGCGACCGATCCAGACACCGAGTATCGCCAGCGCTTAGCCAACATTATTCAGCAGACTAAGCAGATAGATGAAGAGCTGTCTTTCCAAATGGTTGATATGGTGCCAGCAGATCATATGCCTACCTTACTTGCAGGGCTACTTTCAAATGTAAAAGGCATTAAATTGAAAGCCTTTACCTCAATCGCCCCTACGCCATTATTGGAAGTCGGCGAAGAGAAGAAAATGAACTTGTATAGTCATGGGATCCGGCTGGAGTTTACCGGCGATTATTTTTCGGTATTACGCTTTGTTGAAGCCGTGGAGAGCATGCCAAATAAACTTTACTGGCGTAGCATGGATTATAAAGTGGATGCCTATCCTAAAGCCGCAATCACGTTAGAGCTTTATACCCTAAGCATAAATAAGGACTTTATTAGTGTTGCTAAAACAAATTAGTCGCTTAGCACTGCTCATCGTCGCTGGCAGTTTTTGCGTTAACTTAAGCGCAGACAGTTTACGAGATCCAACGTTACCTGGTGCTGGTGCAAGCATAACCAATACCGCCACCGTATCGTCAAACAAAGCATTGGTACTGAACAGTATTTTAATTAAGCAAAGCGGTTCTTTTGCAGTGATTAACAATGAAATATTTAAGCAGGGTCAGCGAGTACAAGGTGTAAAAATCGTGCATATTGACAAGGATACTGTGTCGTTAGCCGATGGCCGTAAACTGACAATGTTTAAAGCAATACTAGAGATTAAGGGACACTAAACAGATGCGCTCAACACTATATATAACCCCTTTGCTGACATTGTTACTGGTGGCCTGCCAAACGGTTGATAGGCCAAACCCAGTAGCGTCAAAGCAAGCATTAGCGGATTCTATTGCAACCGCTGAAACGGCCACTTTAGCGCCGCCTCCAGCGGTATTGCCAGAGGAAGTGCAAAGAGAGCTAGCGTCAAACAGTTTACTTGCTGGTTTTACCCCAGCCAAAAGAGCTGAGCGTCGTTTTGATGTGTCTGCTCATGAAGTTGATGCTAAAGTGTTTTTCCCTAGTTTAGTGCAGGGGACGCCATTAAGTGTGGCAGTGCACCCTGATGTATCCGGTCAAATTTCACTTTCATTAAAAGGGGTTACCCTTCAGGAAACACTGCAGGTTGTTGAAGATATTTATGGCTATGAAGTGAGTCGAGAAGGGCGCATTTTACGTATTTATCCTGCTGGTATGCGTACCGAAACCTTTTCACTCAATTACCTTTACATGCAGCGCGAAGGCTTATCGTTAACCTCAGTTAATTCTGGGCGTATATCAGATGATAACAACAGCTCCAGTGGCGGTAATAGTAGCGATAGCGGCAATAATAGTAATTCAAATAACAGCTCCAATAGTGATTCTAATTCAAGCAGTAGCAACAGCAGCAGTGAGAAAACGAACGGGACTTTTATCCGTTCAAAAACCAAGTCTGACTTTTGGGGCGAGTTAAAAGAAACATTAGTCTCCATTGTTGGTGAAAGCGGTGGTGGGCGCCAAGTGGTGATTACACCACAAGCTGGACTCGTTACTGTTCGTGCCTACCCTAATGAAATTAGACAAGTGCGTAATTTTATCAAAACGGCAGAAAGCCACTTGCAGCGCCAAGTTATTATCGAAGCCAAAGTGCTTGAAGTGACTCTGTCTGATGGTTACCAGCAAGGGATCCATTGGGAAAGCGTATTAGGTCACGCTGGTAGCACTGATATCTCCTTTGGTACTAGCCCATCAACAGGCTTAAGTGACAAGATCACCAGTGCATTGGGTGGCGTAACTTCCATTAAGCTTCAAGGGTCTGATTTTAGTACCATGATTAGCTTGCTGGATACGCAAGGTGATGTGGATGTGTTATCGAGCCCGCGTGTTACCGCGTCAAATAACCAAAAAGCCGTGATTAAAGTCGGTACCGATGAATATTTTGTCACCGATGTTTCTTCAACGACGATTGCTGGCACCACGCCTGTGACCAGTCCTGAAGTTGAGCTAACACCATTTTTCTCCGGCATCGCACTTGATGTCACTCCGCAAATTGATGCCGAAGGCAATGTGTTATTACATATACACCCATCGGTCATTAATATTAAAGAGCAGGTTAAAACAATTAAGATCTCCGATAGCACTTTGGAGCTGCCCTTGGCACAAAGTGAAATCCGCGAATCCGACACTGTTATCCGAGCAGCCAGTGGCGACGTGGTTGTTATTGGTGGCTTAATGAAAAGTGAGAATATAGAGATAGTCTCTAAGGTGCCATTATTGGGAGATATTCCCTTTTTAGGTGAGGCCTTTACTAACCGTGCTAACTCTACCGTAAAAACAGAATTGGTTATCTTACTGAAGCCTATCGTTGTAGGTGCTGACACTTGGGAGAGTGAACTTAAACGCTCTCAAGAGCTACTCGACCGTTGGTATCCTGAGGGGGAGTAGATTTGTATCTGCAGCATTTTCGGTTAACTGAAACGCCATTTTCACTGACACCGAATACGGAGTTCTTTTTTGGCTTAGCACCGCACGTAGAAGCCATGCAAGTGCTACAAACTGCGTTACAAACAGGTGAAGGTTTTATCAAGGTTACCGGCGAAGTCGGTACTGGAAAAACCTTGATCTGTAGAAAACTAATGAATGAGCTTCCTGAGCGTTTTCACTGTGCTTATTTACCTAACCCGTACCTTACGCCTGCCGAACTTCGGTGGGCGGTGGCGATGGAACTGGGCCTTAAACACTCTAGCCAGATTGATCAACAACAGCTGACAGGGTTAATTCAGCAACAGTTAATGGCGTTAAGCGCACATGGTCATTCGATTATTTTAGTCTTGGATGAAGCACAAGCTTTACCTGACGATAGTTTAGAGGCGTTACGGTTATTTACTAATCTAGAAACAGAGAGCCGCAAATTATTGCAAGTGGTGTTGTTTGCTCAACCTGAGCTCGATGAGCGTCTTGCCATGAGTAAATTTAGGCAGTTGAGGCAAAGGATCACCTTCAGTTACTGCCTTCGTTCCCTCACATTAGATGAGTCTGCCGCTTATATTCAGCATCGGTTAAAAGTGGCAGGCAGTAAAGGTGACGAATTATTTACCGCCGTGGATGCTAAGCGTCTAGCCAAAGCGGCGCGTGGGATCCCGCGTTTGATTAATATTTTGTCTCATAAGGCATTGTTAGTCTGTTTTGGCGAAGGGGCGAGCAAAATTTCAAAACAACATGTAGATGCTGCTATCGCAGACACCGAAGATGCATCCCTTAGCCGGCATTCAGGGTTACGTTGGACATTGGCTGCAGGGGGGTTCATTAGCATGGTGTTAGCCGCTTTATATTGGTTTAAGGGAGGTGTTGTATGAGCGTAATCAATAAAATGCTCAAAGATTTAGACAAACGACAACAGCCTCACGGTATTGAGAGCATGGCAAAACCACAAAATGCGCTGATACCTCAACGCCAATCTAAGCTACCTCTGGTTGTTACCAGCTTACTGTCGCTGCTGATAGGCGGTTTTATTGTCTTTTTTGTTATTGAGCCGAGCAACCCTAGCGCAATTGATAATCTGGTGACTAATGAGCAAAGCGAATTAACGTCCGATCAAATTGCTGGCTCGCTATCAGATAGCGAGCACATGGTGTCATCAACAGCGCAAAGCTTGGCGGTTGATACTCAAGAAGCACTATCCGATAAAGAGGCTGTAACACCTGCCCCAGCTACTCGCATCGTCAATGTCAACAACAATCAGCCAACGGCAAAGCCTGAATTAGTGCCGTCAGCGGTTAACACGGCGAAAGCGATAGCAGAGGTTACTGATGAAAATACAGCGAGAAATAACCCTGAAGCTAAAACGACAACAGCCAATACGAGTCCAAGCAGTCAACCGGTGAGACAGCAAGCAAGTTCTATGAGTATTGAGCCCGCTAAGCGAGCGACTCGAACTTCTTATAGCAGCAGTAATATGGCGATAAAAGAGGTTAAGTTGACCTCCGAGCAGTTGGCACAAAAGCAGATGATATTAGCGAATGACGCCCAGCAGCAGGGGTTACATAGTGATGCGCTCACCTACTACAAAGCGGCTTTGTCTTATAACCCCGCTTTACATCAAGCTAGAAAGCAAGCCGCTGCACTTTATTATGGGCAAAACAAGTTGTCGGAATCGGCTCAGCTATTAAAACAAGGGCAACTATTATTTCCAGACGAATATGAATATTCGCTGCTGTTAGCCCGTGTGTTGCAAGCCGCGGGACAGAATAAGCAAGCCTTGAGCAGTTTGAACCTGATCCCTGATACTAGCGAATTAGCGGTAAAAAAATGGCATCAGCAAAGTGATTTAGCACAGAAAGAACAAAACTTCCCCGTTGCAGAGCAAAGCTTTAGGCAACTTGCCAAAAATGAGCCTAGCCAAGGGCGATGGTGGATGGGACTGGGTTACGCACTAGATGCTCAAAAAAACTATACAGAGGCTAAAAATGCCTACAACCAAGCTTTGGCCCAGGGGAATCTCTCTTCTCAAGCGCAAGCCTATGTTGATAATCGATTGGTGCAGTTAGGAGCATTCCAGTGAAACCTAAGTTAAAAATGCGTTTAGGTGATCTTCTCGTTCAAGAGCACATTATTACCGACGAACAACTTGGCCAAGCGCTTAGTGAGCAGCGTACCAGCGGGAAAAAACTCGGACGCACATTAATTGATCTTTCATCGATCACTGAAGAGCAGCTGCTACAGTTTTTATCTCAACAGCTCAACATTCCTTTCTTAGATATCAGTAAACGTTCAATTGCTGCTGCAGTTGTTGGACTACTACCAGAAGTGCAAGCTCGACGTTATCGTGCCTTAGTAGTGGAAGATAATGGTGATTCGGTCGTGGTGGCGATGAGCGACCCTGCCGATCTACAAGCCATGGATACACTCGAGGGCTTACTTGTCCCCAAGCGTATTTCCATTGCGGTCGTTACAGAAAGGCAACTGCTTGATGCTTTCGATAACCTTTACCGTCGTACGGACGAAATCGCTCAAATAGCGGGTAAGCTCGAAGAGGAGTATTCCGCTGACGATCTGTTCGATCTGGCGAGCTTAACAGATGGCGACAGTGATAATGAAACCACCGTTGTTAAGTTATTACAGTCAATATTTGAAGATGCAGTGCAGATGCGCGCATCAGATATCCATATTGAACCGGGTGAGAATGCATTAAGGATCCGTCAACGTATTGATGGACAACTGCATGAAAACATACTGCCTGAAGTGAATATTGCGGCAGCCCTAGTGCTGCGATTGAAACTCATGGCTGGACTCGATATTTCTGAAAAGCGTCTGCCACAAGATGGTCGTTTTCACATGGAGATCAAGGGCCATAAGATAGACGTGCGTATGTCGACGATGCCTATTTACCATGGAGAGTCAGTGGTAATGCGTCTTCTCGATCAATCGGCAGGTTTACTGACATTAAATGAAACGGGTATGCCACCTGAAATGCTGGCGCGTATTCGCCGGCAGATTAAGCGTCCTCATGGCATGCTTTTGGTCACAGGGCCAACAGGTAGCGGTAAAACCACCACCTTGTATGGCGTACTCAGTGAGCTTAATACCGCCGACAGAAAAATTATCACCGTAGAAGATCCTGTCGAGTATCAACTGCCGCGTATTAATCAGGTACAAGTCAATCACAAGATTGGCCTCGACTTTTCTAATGTATTAAGAACAACCTTGCGCCAAGATCCCGATATCATCATGGTGGGTGAGATGCGAGATCAGGAGACCGTAGAAATTGGTCTGCGTGGTGCTCTTACCGGTCACTTTGTGCTGTCAACGTTACACACTAACGATGCTGTCACCAGTGCGTTAAGACTGTTAGACATGGGGGCGGCGGCTTACTTAGTCGCAAGTGCCTTAAGAGTGATTATTGCGCAGCGTCTGGTACGTCGTGTGTGCCAAAACTGTGCTATTCCTTATACGTTAACCGCACAAGATAAAGTATGGCTGACAACCGTCAGTAAAATTGACATCTCAAAGGCTACCTTTCGAGTGGGAACCGGTTGTCAAAGCTGTAACGGTAGCGGTTATCGCGGCCGAATCGGTGTGTTTGAAATACTTGAGTTAGACGAGCCAATGGTCGAAGCGATGCGTTCAGGCAATCCGCAGGAGTTTACGAATGCGGCCTATAACAGTCCTAATTTTACCCCGTTAGCCGAGTCAGCTTTAGAGTATTTAGCACAAGGCATGACGACCATTGAAGAGGTTGCCAAGCTGGTTGAAGATGTCAGTGATGATACGCTCAATGTGAGTGAGGGTTCATAATGCCTACATATCAGTATCGCGGACGCAGTGCGCTAGGGGAGCAAGTGACTGGGCAACTAGACGCTAGCTCAGAAAGTGCCGCGGCCGACCAGCTGATGTCTCGTGGTGTTATTCCGCTTGAGCTATCGCCTGCAAAAGAGGTGAAGGAGTTTACGCTTAAATCGCTTTTCAAAGGCAAAGTGGCGCTTGATGAACTGCAAATTTTTACCCGTCAGATGTATTCGTTAACCCGCTCAGGCATTCCAATGTTAAGAGCGATAGCGGGTCTTTCTGAGACCACGCATTCACAACGAATGAAAGATGCACTGAATAATATCTCAGAGCAGCTCACTTCTGGTAGACCGCTTTCGTCGGCGATGAACCAGCATCCTGATGTCTTTGATGCACTCTTTGTATCGATGATCCACGTGGGTGAAAACACCGGTAAGTTAGAAGATGCGTTTATTCAGCTGTCAGGATACATAGAGCGCGAGCAAGAGACGCGGCGACGAATTAAAGCAGCCATGCGCTACCCTATATTTGTACTTATTGCTATCTCGATAGCGATGGTCATTCTCAATATTATGGTTATTCCAAAGTTTGCTGAAATGTTCTCTCGTTTTGGTGCCGATCTACCTTGGGCAACCAAGCTGCTGATCAATACATCTAGCCTGTTTGTCAATTATTGGCCTGCTATGATCGTGTTCTTAATTGCATCCTTTATCGGTATTCGCTACTGGCATAATAGCGAAAAAGGCGAACGGCAATGGGATCGTTGGAAACTCAATATCCCCGCGGTGGGCAGTATTATTGAGCGTTCTACACTGTCTCGCTATTGCCGCAGTTTTTCGATGATGCTGAGTGCGGGCGTACCAATGACACAAGCTTTAAGCCTAGTGGCCGATGCTGTTGATAATGCTTATATGCACGACAGCATTGTCGGCATGCGCCGTGGTATCGAATCTGGTGACTCTATGCTTAGAGTGCACAATAATAGCCAATTATTTACCCCGTTAGTGCTACAGATGGTGGCTGTTGGTGAAGAGACCGGTCAAATCGATCAGTTACTTAACGATGCCGCAGACTTCTATGAAGGCGAAGTGGATTATGACCTTAAAAACCTAACGGCAAAATTAGAACCGATATTAATCGGTTTTGTTGCTTGTATCGTATTGGTGCTCGCGCTGGGTATTTATCTGCCAATGTGGGACATGTTGAATGTCGTTAAAGGCAATAACTGATGTCTCAACAGAGTGCAGCCAGTGCTTAGTCAACAAAAGTCTGATATTGAACTGTTAACGCTTTTTAGGAAGATATTTGCGCTAGTTATACTATTGTTAGTGTTGTCTTATTTAGCTTTTAGTCATTTTGATAGCATCAAGCAGGTGGGTCAACAGAGTATTAAAACCGAGCATAATAGGTTGCTTAATATATTGGGGGTTATTCGTTCCCAATGGTTAATTAAAGGTAAGCCTGAGCAGCTTAAGCTGGACTGGCGCAGTCATTTAGACGGTGAGATTGAATCAATAAGTTATGTTTCTATGGCTGTTGGGGGCTGGCCATTACCCAACGAGACAAGTGTTGCTGGCTGTCGTGATTTAATTGAGGAGTTGTTGGGGGAGAGTTACACGCAACAAATTGTCACTAAGTTCAATTCAAATACGGGTGTGTGCCGATATATTGGCGTTTCTGGGGACAGTATTAGCTACCAAACGACTTCTGGGCGGGTCATCTTTTTGACAGAGGATAGATAAGCAGTGAAATTATCTGTTTTTCTATTTTTAACAAACTGATAGAATAAGCTTATTAAATAATGGGGATTAAAATGAATAGACAACATCAAAAGGGTTTTTCCCTTATAGAATTAGTTATAGTTATCGTGATTTTGGGTTTGCTGGCAGCAACAGCCATCCCACGTTTCTTGAATGTTACCGAAGACGCTGAAGATGCGAGTGTTGACGGCGTTGCGGGCGGGCTCGCAACAGCAGTTAGCTTTGTACGTTCACAGTGGGAAGTTGATGGACGTAATAACCCGAATGTAGTACTCGATGGGGCGACAATTTCTCTAGATGATAGTTTTGGTTTCCCGACTGGAAGTACAAATGTTGATGCAGCAGCTATGACTGATCTTACGTGTCAAGAGGTTTTTGATAACGTGCTGCAAAATGCTCCACGTAATGTTTTATTTAACGAAGATGCTAAAAGCCAAAGGTATGTTGTTAGGGTAGAAAGTGGCAAGGGTGGTAACGGTTCTGGAACTGCTATTGACTTAGATGGGAAATCGGTTGGTGGCATTGATTTATGTGTTTATTATTTAGTTGAATCTTTAACATTAAATCAAAATAGTGGTATAGCAGCTCCAGCACCAACACGCGTAACAGGAGCTAAGACCAAAGGTGTAACTTACAACCCTGGTAACGGTCAGGTTCAAAGCTTTATTAACTAATTTTTTTGTAGCTGATGGTTGATTAATATGATGGTCAATTATCAGCTGTAACTGGTATTTTGAGGAATGAAAATGAATATAAACATGCAAAAGCAAAATGGTTTTACCCTAATTGAATTAGTGGTCGTTATTATTATTCTAGGTATTTTGGCAGTCACTGCAGCACCTAAGTTTATTAATTTACAGACAGATGCAAGAGCATCGACTGTAAACGGAGTAAAAGGAGCACTTCAAAGTGCTAATGCTCTTGTTTATTCAAAAGCTGCTTTGAAAGGGTTAGAGAAAGCTGAAAATCAGAGTGTATTGATAGCAACTGGAGTTTCTGTTACGACAGACTTTGGTTATTTAGATAGCTCAACTACTACGGATCTTTTAATTACGAATCTTGAAAAAGCGATGGATATGGATTTCCAGACATTAGCGAGTAATACCGTTTCAGTTACTGATGACTGGGGGCTTATACGCACCGACGATACGACTTTCAGTATCGTACCTAAAGGTAAGACGTCTGCGGATGCGTGTCGCTTAGATTACACTACTTCTACTCAAGCATCAGGCACAGCTCCTATTGTTTTACCAACTTATACTGCAGTAGTGACTGACTGTTAATGGGAAATAAAATGCAAAAGCAAAATGGTTTTACACTAATCGAGTTAGTGGTTGTTATTATCATACTAGGTATTTTGGCAGTAACTGCCGCACCTAAATTTATTAACCTGCAAGGTGATGCTCGTGCATCTACTCTTCAAGGAATGAAAGCTGCACTGCAAGGTGCCAATTCTCTTTATTACTCAAAAGCTGCTATTGGTGGTAAAGAGAAAGCAACCGAGAAAACAGTAGAAGGCGCTGTGTTGAATTATGGTTATATTCAGGCTGATGTTGATAATATTTCAGATGCTCTAGATATCACTGCTACAGATTGGACTATTGTTGAAGTTACAGAAAGTGATCCGGGCAAAGCTCCTGGTGTGATTAGTTTTCAACAAAAAGATGCACCTGCGGACTGTAAATTTACATACACAGAAGCTGAAGATGCCACAACACCACCAGACTACGGCACTATGCCAACAGCTGATAAATGTTAAGTTGAGTTGACAAAAAAAGGCCTGCTAAGCAGGCCTTTTTTGTAACTACTGCCATTATAAACGTGAATTATTTGCCATAATTATTAAACTGTTAGAAAATCTGGCCTATGGGTACTAGGTAAGGCTAAGATGGTGAAAAGTCGGAAAAGCCGGAAAGCCGGAAAAGCCGGAAAAGCCGGAAAAGCCGGAAAAGCTAAAGCAAATCTAGATTAGGTTTTTATCCACCAATACTTCTTTAGTGACACCACAGCATCAATCGGGATTGATAATGCATACAGCGCACCGACGCAGAGGCTTTACCTTAGTTGAGCTTGTGACTACCATCATTCTTATTGCCATTCTTTCGGTGGTGGTCATTCCACGCTTGTTTACCGCTTCTAGTTACAGCGCTTTCACACTGCGTGAAGAGTTTATTGCTGAGCTGCGTAAAGTGCAGATTATGGCGATGAACAACCAAGACCGTTGCTATCGCTTATCTGTCACGCCAACTCAATATCAAGTCTCTCGTTTTAATACTCGTTATAACAGTGGCTGCAAAGGGACACTAGTGCGGACCGATACTGCACAAAGCTTTCAAGGTGGTGCTGCATTGAAGCTTGATGGTATCAGTAGCTTTAAGGTTGAATTTGATGGTCGAGGAGTCCCTTCACTTGACTGTAGCCACTCCCAAGCAAAGTGTATTACAGTAGAAGCTGACGAAACCCAGTGGATTGCTATCGAGTCTGAGGGCTATATTCATGCGGGCTAATTCATTGTTGAAAAAACACTTACGCAAAAAAAACGGCCTCTCTAAAGGCTCTGGCTTAACAAAAGGCTCTAGCGTTATAAAAAATAGCGGCTTTACCCTGATTGAGTTAGTTGTTGGCATGGTGGTGATTAGCATTGCCTTTGTGATGATGACGAGCATGTTATTCCCGCAAGCAGACAGAGCCGCAGACAACTTGCATCGAGTTCGCTCGGCCGAGTTGGCGCACTCGATATTGAATGAAATATGGGGTAAGCGTTATGATCAGAACACTAACTCCAATGGCGGCGTCCCTGCTTGCGGTGCAGTGGACAAACCTTTGCTAGGATTACCGGCTGGAGTGGCTTGTACTGCGCAGAATAAACTTGGACCGGATTGCACCGAGGCTGGTAAAACGGGAGTAAACTGTACGCTGGCCGATGTCAAAGAGAGCCGTAACAACTATAACGATGTCGATGATTATAACGGGCTGAACATTAACAGCAATATGCTTAATAGCAGCGATACCTATGCTAGCCGATACATCAATTATGCGTTAGCGGTTAAGGTTGAATACAACGACGCAGCTAGCTTAAACAGTAAATTGGTCACGGTAAACGTCACTACTCCGAGCGGTGAAGTGATCACTTACAATGCGATTAGGAGGAACTATTAATGCAGCGGTCGTTAATATTTCCCCTGAGGCATAAAGGCATTTCGAATGCTAAGCGCCAAGGATTTACCTTAGTTGAATTGGTAACAGTCATTATCATTCTTGGAATTCTGGTGCTGGGCGTCAGCAGTTTTCTCATTTTTGGCACCCGTATCTTTATTGATTCAACTTCCGTTGAACAAGTCATGAGCCAAAGCCGTTTTGCCATAGAGCGCATGACTCGCGATATTCGCAATGCCGTGCCGAATAGCATTCGAATTGCCGTGCCGAATAGCATTCGAATTGCAGATGGTACCAGGAATAATGGTCATGCTTGGCAATGTATTGAGATGGTGCCGATTACCTCAAGTTCATCGTATATCACAGCACCAATAGCCCCTCTCCCGGCGGCCAATACAGCGGTTGTAATGCAAGGCCATGATGCAGTGTTAACTGCAGGGCAGTTTTTACTAATTTATCCATTAAGCCCCGCCGATGTGTATTCAGCGGGAAAGTTGTTCAAGATTAAAAGCGTTACTCTGAATGCGGCCACTAATGCGAGTACAGTAGAATTTAATGTTCCGGTACAATTTGCAGAAGCATCTCCTCGACAGCGTTACTTTGGCGTGACTGGCGCAGTAAGTTACTGCTTTGAAGGGATCACTAGCGAGTTGAGCGTACTTAAGCGTTACTCTGGTTATGGTTTTAATCAAAGTCAGCGAGGGCCTGATGAGATGGTTGAGGGCGTGTTGATGGCCGAAAATGTGGTTAATACTATCGCAGCAGACAACCCTATGGCCTACACCCCAGGCACTTTGCAGAATAATGCCATGGTGCAGCTTAATCCCTTGTTTGATATCCAAGGGCAATCGTTGCAGTACCACCATCAAGTGCAGGTGATAAATGTCCCATAAATACAGCCGTTTTATCATTAGCAGCCAAGATACTATCGGCCACTCTAAACAGGGCGGTAGTGCACTTATTATTGGTGTCTTCATCATCACGGTAATGTTTTTGCTTGCAGCGACCTTAATCAATGTACTGAACGATGCCGATCAGCAGATCAGTCTTGAGGTCTGGGGCACTCGGGCATTTGCGGCGGCTAACAGCGGCGCCGATCGCGCGTTAGCCGAACTGTTTCCTGTTGCTCAAGTGGGCGTGGGTGCTTGTAACGCAAACACTACTTGGCATATTGAAGCGGAAACGATTCCAAATACCACAACTAAGCTCGTAGGTTTTCACGGCTGTTCAGTCGTCATTAGTTGTAATGCTATTACCACTACCTCTCTGCCGATTAATATGACTCAATATTTGATTACCAGCACAGCCACCTGCAGCACCGGACAATGCGATTCTGGCACCGATAGCGACGCCAGTTGTATCCGCGTGAACCGCACCGTGGAGGTAGAGGCACGTGATTAAACGAATTATTTCTTCACCATTATTTGGCGCCATAGTCATAATGCTTGGGTCCATTTTGGCTATGCCGAATGCTATAGCTTCTGATTGGAGTGAAACTTTCATTGAAGGTATTAATTCTACAGATGAAAGTGGGACAATCGTATTAATGTCATCAGCAAAGTTATTCTACAGCCCGCAAAATGGTCAGTTACCTTCTAAAAGTGTTACTGATAATGGATTCTCCGAAAATGGGGGAGCTTGTTATCCTGGGGAAGCAGACAGCCAGTATAAGAAATGTAAAAGCTCGAACAATACACTTGCAAAGCTTCCAGATGACAGAATTAACTTCGAACAATGCCGTTCTGAGAGTAGTGATAATAAATTTACGACTTGGAGCCAGAAAAGTATTGATATTGAAGGCGGAGAATATGGTGATGTAACTCTAAGCGGCGGAGGAGATCGTTGGGTAAATTTTACGACTACTGATGGTATATATAAGCTGAAAAGCTTGAAGGCTAGCACTGGTAATCTTGTGTTGTCTTCTGGTCAATATTGGATTGGCGAACTAGTGATTAGCAGTGGGGTTAATATTACTTACCCCACTGATGGTAGTGTTAGTTTTTTTATTGGGGAGGATTTTAATATAGTTAATAAGATGCTTCCCGTTGAGCCTCATGAATTACTGCTCTATGGCTATAAGGATATTAACGTTGGTAACGTAGAGGTTAATGCGTATATCGTTGCGGAACATAATCTTAAAGTAGTTGGTGAAATAAACGGGGCGATTACCGCAAATAAGGAAATTTATTTAAATGGCGGATCAAATGTTACATTTACTGATAAAGGTGAAAACATTGATGTCACCCCTAACTGTGATATATCGCTACAAGACTCTAATTTTCAGTTTGGGAAAGCCACGACGGGTAGCGTAAAATTCGAAACTAAATTTCCTACAGGGGTTACGCCACTCGTTTTTGTAATGCCTACCATAACCAGTGATGATCCAGCCAATAATGATGGTCCTGCCTCTGTATTTCTTTCTGATATCACAAATGAAGGATTTACTTGGTCGCAAGTATCGCCACCTGGGCCACCAGGTAGAAGGCCTGGATGGTCTGCTTTAGATCCGAAACCCATGACAGAAATTCACTGGGTAGCGACGGCTGCAGGGGAATTCGAGTTTACGAATGGTACTAAGTTTCAAGCCGGAACTAAGAAGATTAACCATGTGCTTTATAGGGGGAGTGGTTGGTATGAGAGCGTTACCCTAAGCAAACGTTATGATGTGGTTTTAAGCCAGATTCAATCCGCTAATAATACTTGTTGGTTAACAAGTATGGCCAGGTTAACGTCGAATGGTCAGGCGCTTTCAATCGGCATGGATGTCGCTGAGGTTGTTGATGATAATGGGAATGGTTACTGGAACAAGCGTTGTCGACAAACTGATGATGAGAGTACTAAGCTCAATGAATTAGTGGATGAGGATATTGCTTTTTTAGCCATTGAAGCTAGTGATAGTGATAGTGATGAGACTATTTTTATTAGCGGCAAAGAAGTTGAGTATCAATTTGCAAGTGGCTTTTCGACACTTAATAGTGGTTCGGGGAGCGCGGACCAGCAGTGTAGCTATATTAGCACCTTGAATGATTTTGATAATACGCCCACCTTTGTTGCAGGTAAAAACTCAAGATACGGACAAGATGGTGGTTGGCTAAGGCGCTGTGCTTTGACTAAAAATAGCGTCAGTATGGTGACGGATGAAGACCAGTATCAGAATGATGAGCGAACTCACCTTGCTGAAGATTATGGCTTTATTGCCCTTGCGTATGTTGATGATTCGCCGGAATTACAGTGTTTTAATGATAATTTTAATCGGGATGATCTCGGAAGCGATTGGGCAATTAAAACGCTTGGTAACTCTACGGCTCCCGCAATTGAATCTAATCGAATGCGCATTACCCCAGCAAGAGGTAATCAAGCGACATCGAGTACTTATCAACGCCTGTTTCCTGCGGCAGATAACTTCGTTAAGGTTGAGTTTGACTATTACGCTTGGTCTCCCTCGTCAGGAACGGGTGGTGATGGTGTGGCGATTATTTTATCTGATGCATCCATCACTCCACAACCGGGCAGCTTTGGCGGAGCATTAGGTTATGCTCAGCGTAATAACGGTACGCCGGGTTTTGCTGGCGGTTGGATGGGGGTGGGGTTAGATGAATATGGTAACTTCTCTAATCCAACAGAGGGCAAAATCAAAGGGCCTGGGTTTAGAACTCAATCAGTCACAATCCGTGGTTCAGCTAACTCTAATTATATGTACTTAGCGGGCACTGCAGCAAATCTTAATCCTCCTATTGATAAAAGATCGACCAACACAGCATCACCCAATCATAGGTATAGAATCACCGTAGACTCTCGAGTCGAAGGTCAAGCATTAGTGTTAGTTGAGCGAGATATCAAAGACGGCAATGGATTCCAAGTATTAGTGCCTGAATTTGATGCTAGGGATATTAATGGTCAAGGTGGAGTACCTGCAGACTTCTATCTTTCAATAACAGGTTCAACAGGCGGGGCGAATAACAATCATGAAATTGATAACTTTGAAGTTTGTGCTTTAGATTCAAATCCGCTAGGTCAACTTGTGCATCACTTTGAGTTTGATTACTCAAGCAGCCCGTTAACCTGTAATGCTGAAGATATGACAGTACGGGCTTGTCGTAACGCCAATTGCGATCTATTTACTGACCCTGTCGTCGCTAATTTATCTCCTGCGGGAATGTCTAATGGTGGTTGGGTTGGAGGAAATGTAGTTAATTTTGTCGATGGTATTGCAAGGGTGAGTTTACGTTCTAATACTAACTCGCCAGTCACTATTGGAGTGTCTAGCTCCTCTCCATCGACGATAGCGGGCAGCGATACCTTATGTAGGCAAGGTGCTGGTTCACTGAGTACCGCCCGTTGCACAATCACATTTGCTAACAGTGGTTTTATTTTTGACATCCCAGATGAATTTTCAAATAAGCCCTCGACAGACATTTTTGTTAAGGCGGTAAAGCAGGGAGACCCCGGTCTGGCTTGTATCCCAGCATTTGCAAATCAAAGTAAACCTCTCCAATTTTGGAGTGACTATATTGCCCCATCTACAGGCACTAAAAAAATCTCAGTTAAGTCCGGCACAACAGAAAAAGAGGTTGGGGACTCTTTGGCTACAGCAGAAACTTTAATACTCAGTTTTGACGAAAAAGGTGAAGCCAAAATAGACGTTAATTATGCTGATGCGGGCAATATGCAACTCAATGCTAAATACACAGGCTCAGGCGATGAGGCCGGTCTTGTTATGAATGGCAGTAACACTTTTGTTCGCCGACCTGTTGGGATCTGTCTCGAATCTGTAGCTTGCACAAACTGTAGCGTAACAAGTGCTCCATATAAGCGAGCGGGTGAGGAGTTTGATATCACCGTAAAAGCAATGGCATGGGAATCCGATAGTGATAACGATATCTGTCGTGGCAATGTTACTACACCTAATTTTTATCATGACAATATGCTGTTATCGCATGAATTAATAAGCCCCACTATTGCTGAGGGTGGGGAGCTTGGTGACCTAGGTCGTGATGAGTATAAACAAACTTCTGGCGAACAAATTATCACTCAGACCGTGTCAGAGGTGGGTATTTTTACCTTTTCAGTATTACCCAAACCTGGTGGATATTTTGGTTACGATATCCCCGGAGCAACGACGGATAATATGGGTCGGTTTACGCCCTATTATTTGACGGTTACGCCTGAAAAACCTCAGCTTCAACCTAGTTGTGGGCAGTTTACCTATATGGATGAACCCTTTTTGTTTAAAACTGGCGCGGAGCCTAAGCTCCTCATTCTTGGAAAAAATAAAGACGGTAACCAGACTAAAAACTACCAGATTAATGACTGGTGGAAATATGTAAATCAATGGAATGGTCGCCACTTTAGTAACTTGGTCGGCTCTACATTGCCAGTATTAGAAGAACTCGATGCAGCAAGCCGTTCAGTTGCTTTTCTTGATGGGACCACTGGCAAGGCTCGATCGGCTTATCTTCAGAAGGGGACGCTCAGGTACAACCGAACTTCAGCTTTGATTGTTCCCTTTGACGCTGTATTTGAACTTAACCTTCCAGCGAACGACTTAAAAGACAGTGACGGTGTTTGCTATCAAGAAAGCCCAGTGTCAGCCTGTATCGGGGTAACTTTTGAAGATATCGCCAAAGATGATGCTTTTGTTTTGCGCTACGGCCGTTTAGTGATGCAAAACGCCTATGGACCTTCATCGGAAGAACTACGCCTAGAACTTGGCACTGAATATGTTAATGCCAATGCAGAATGGGTGGCGAACAATGATGACAGTTGTTCGGTATTTGATACTAATACCACTAGTGCATCGGCTGATACAGGACTTGCATTAACACCGCAAACCGGACTTGAAGCGGTTGAAGGCTTCACCCGTTCTGGTGGAACAGGTAAGGCTGGGACGGTTGGTTTAGGTAACAGCTTTATCTATTTTCCCGCGCCTAGCGCAGAGGGTGAAGTGGCTTTGCAGTTAAATGTGGATAAGTGGTTAAAGTGGTATTGGGCGTATGACATTAGCGCATTAGAAGATCCACGAGCGACAGCTTACTTTGGCACCTATAGAGGCCACGATCGCATCATATATTGGCGAGAAGTTAACTAAGCGTCATTAAGCCGTGAACAAGGCAAAATATTGACTTGTTCTTTACGCACATATTGCAAAAAACTTTACTTCATTAGCAATTGTTAACGTCTGTGGCCTTGTGGAATTCAAGAAGCATGATAAAGTTACCTGATTTCTTTTTTCTTCGATTCCACTGAGACAGGCTGGTTACATGTTCAAGAAGCTACGCGGCATTTTTTCTAATGATCTTTCGATCGATTTGGGTACAGCTAACACGCTAATTTACGTCCGCGACGAAGGCATCGTTTTGAACGAACCTTCAGTGGTTGCCATCCGTGGAGAGCGGTCTGGTTCAGGTCAGAAGTCGGTTGCGGCCGTCGGTACTGAAGCAAAGCAGATGCTCGGACGTACTCCTGGAAACATTCAAGCAATTCGTCCAATGAAAGATGGCGTTATCGCCGACTTTTATGTGACCGAAAAAATGCTACAGCATTTTATTAAGCAAGTGCACAACAACAGTGTATTCCGCCCAAGCCCTCGTGTTTTGGTGTGCGTACCCGTTGGTGCTACCCAAGTTGAACGTCGCGCTATCCGCGAATCAGCAATGGGCGCCGGTGCTCGCGAAGTGTATTTGATTGAAGAGCCAATGGCTGCGGCAATCGGTGCTGGTCTTCCAGTATCGGAAGCGACAGGGTCTATGGTTGTTGATATCGGTGGTGGTACAACTGAAGTTGCCATTATCTCGCTTAACGGTGTGGTTTACTCTTCATCTGTTCGTATCGGTGGCGACAAATTTGATGATGCTATCATCAATTATGTGCGTCGTAACTACGGCAGCCTCATTGGCGAAGCGACCGCTGAGCGTATTAAGCATACCATTGGTACTGCTTATCCTGGCGATGAAGTGTTAGAGATTGAAGTTCGTGGTCGTAACCTTGCAGAAGGTGTCCCTCGCAGCTTTACACTGAACAGCAACGAAATTTTAGAAGCACTGCAAGAGCCGTTATCTGGCATTGTGAGTGCTGTTATGGTCGCACTTGAACAGTCTCCACCAGAATTAGCCTCTGATATTTCAGAGCGCGGTATGGTGCTGACGGGTGGTGGTGCTCTTATCCGCGATTTGGATCGTCTCCTAATGCAAGAAACGGGCATTCCCGTGATGATTGCCGATGATCCATTGACTTGTGTGGCTCGTGGCGGTGGTAAAGCGCTCGAGATGATCGATATGCACGGCGGCGACCTATTCTCCGAAGAAAATTAAGACGGTTAAAAAGGGCGGTGATTACCGCCCTATTTTTTTATGAAGCCAATTTTTGTTCGTGGTATATCAAACCAATTCAGATTGACCCTAGCTGTCATCATGTCAGTGATTTTGCTTGTTGCAAATGACCGGCTTGAGCCTGTGCGCAACTCACTGTCCTCCCTCTTAAGTCCACTGCAATATGTCGCTAATATCCCTGGGGTATTACTTGACGAGTCCGCAGAAAATTTGGCCACACGTAATATGTTGGCTAAACAAAATAAAGAGCTATTACGCTATCAGTTGTTAATGAGTGAACGCTTACAACGCTTTGAACATCTGCGCCAAGAAAACGACCGTTTACGCGGCTTGTTAGGCTCTCCGGTTTATATGGACGCTAAAAAAGTCGTTGCTGAAGTGATGGAAGTTGCCAGCGATCCTTTTCATCAATATGTGGTACTTAACCGCGGCTCACGTAACAGTGTTTATGTTGGCCAACCCGTTGTCGACGCACAAGGGGTTGTTGGCCAGGTTGTGCAGGTCAGTGAGCTAACCAGCCGAGTACTGCTGCTGTCCGATGTCTCGCATGGGATCCCCGTTAGAATTACGCGCAACGATGTCAGAATGATGGCTATCGGTACAGGCTCTATAGATGAGCTAGAGCTGCGCCATGTGGCTAAAAGTACCGATGTACGAGCCGGCGATTTGTTAGTCTCTTCTGGATTGGGAAAACGTTTCCCTGAAGGCTACCCCGTTGCACGAGTGATGACTGTCGAGAAAGATGACGGTAAAAACTATGCCACCGTAATTGCACAGCCGTTGGCAGCCTTAGACAGAATACGTTACTTGCTATTAATTTGGCCTGATATTGAAGCCGATGACGCGGAACTGGTTGCACCAGAAGGTGTCGAAGAAGCGTTAAAAGCCAATAAGGAGGCCGCGCAATGAGTTTACATGCCGCAAATGGCCGTTGGGTTGTTTGGTTAAGTTTGCTGGTCGCGATGTTATTTCAAATTATGCCCCTGCCTGGATTAGTCGAAGCATGGCGACCCGATTGGTTGCTACTGGTGATTATCTACTGGGCGATGGCGCTGCCACACAGGTACAACATATTAACGGCTTGGGTGCTGGGTGTGATGCTGGATATATTGCTGGGGGCGACCTTAGGTATTAGAGCTTTTGCCATGTCTGTGGTGGTTTATGTGGTGGTATTACATTTTCAACGTCTACGTAACTTCCCTATGTGGCAACAAGCACTGCTGGTGGCAACACAGGTCGCGCTCTATAACTTAATTGTTTTTTGGGTGCAGTTTGTGACGGATACCGCGAACTTTGACATTACGCTGTTTTATCCCGCATTTTCAAGTTTGATCATGTGGCCCTGGATCTTTTGGATCCTGCGTCGTGTCAGGCGTTTATATAAAGTCCGTTAGCCCATTGCCGTCGTGACTTACGTTTATGATGTATTTCCATGTTAGCTCGGTCTCCCTTGATTAGCACCTCTGAATAGGTATTGTAGAATGAAGTTAGTACTCGCTTCAGCGTCGCCAAGACGCAAGGAATTATTGGCCCAGTTGAGCTTTTTAAGTTCAGCTGAGCAAAAGCCGTTTGCCTTTGACATTTTGGCAGCTGATATCGATGAGAGTCACCATGCCGGTGAATCCGCAGCAACCTTTGTGGTGCGCTTAGCAAAAGAGAAAGCGATAGCTGGATTGAATTTATACGCTAAAGAAGGCAAGGCCGTTGTCCTAGGATCCGATACGATAGTGGTGTTAGGCGATAGTATTTTAGGTAAGCCGACAGATGAAGCGGACGCAAAGGCGATATTAACTCGCCTAGCGGGAAAGGCACATCAAGTGATGACGGCTGTCGCGGTAACCGACGGGGATAAAACCCTGACTAAGTTGGTGACCACTGGCGTACAGTTTTGTGCCATGACACCGTCTGATATTTTGGCTTATATCGCTACTGGCGAACCTATGGATAAAGCGGGAGCTTATGGGATCCAAGGTTTAGGTGGCAGTTTTGTAGAAGCTATTGAGGGAAGTTATTCCGCAGTAGTCGGGTTACCTTTGGTAGAAACCCGTGCGTTGTTGTGTGAGATGAACATTTTATAACCCTATAATAATAATTCAATTCTAGGTTGTAAAATCGGTCACTAACGCCAAATCCTTTTTAAATTAGCTATTTCCCTAAGTGGGGTGAGTTGTGAATACAGGTCGAATCGTGCCAGGCAGAGTAAAGCGAAAAATAGGTTCTGAACTGCTAATCAATGTGACACCAACCGAAGCTAGAGTGGCATTGGTAGAACATGGTGTATTGCAAGAAGTACACATAGAGCGACGCATGAAGCGTGGTTTAGTGGGCAATATCTATAAAGGAAAAGTCAGCCGAGTTTTACCCGGTATGCAGGCTGCCTTTGTCGATATTGGCTTAGATAAAGCCGCCTTTTTACACGCCTCAGATATTGTGCCACACACCGAATGTGTTGCTGATGTAGAGAAGGGCAACTTTGTTGTACGTGATATTGCTGAACTGGTGAGACAAGGGCAAGATATCATGGTGCAGGTGGTTAAAGATCCACTTGGCACCAAAGGTGCACGCTTAACTACCGATATTACCCTGCCTTCTCGTTACCTTGTATTTATGCCGGGTTCGAGCCATGTAGGCGTATCGCAACGGATTGAAACTGAAGAGGTTCGTGCCAGACTTAAAAAAATTACCGAGCCTTTTGTCGATGATGATGGCGGGTTTATTATTCGCACCGCCGCTGAGAGTGCCGGTGAAGATGAACTGGTGCAAGACGCTGCTTTTTTACGTCGTGTATGGGCCAAGGTCAGCTTACGACGCAAGCGCAAAGGCGTGTCTTTACTTTATCAAGATTTAGCCCTGCCGGTGAGAATCGTACGTGACTTTGTCGGTACAGAGCTTGACCAAATTCAAGTTGATTCCAAGCAAACCTATGACGAGTTACAGCAATTTGCGCAAGAGTTCATGCCTGAAATTGCCAATAAGCTAGAGCATTACAACGGTCCAGTGCCTATTTTTGACCTTTATGATGTCGAAAATGAAGTGCAACGCGCACTGGGACGTAAGGTGGAACTTAAGTCCGGCGGCTATTTGATTATTGATCAAACCGAGGCCATGACCACGGTTGATATCAATACTGGTGCTTTTGTCGGCCATCGTAACCTTGAAGAAACTATCTTTAATACCAACCTTGAAGCGACTCAGGCGATAGCGCGGCAATTAAGGCTACGTAACCTCGGTGGCATTATCATTATCGACTTTATTGATATGTTAGAAGCCGAGCATCAAAAACGTGTGCTTTCGGGTCTTCAGGGAGCATTAGCCGTTGATAGAGTAAAAACCAATTTTAGCGGTTTTTCTGGTCTTGGCTTAGTCGAAATGACACGTAAGCGTACTCGCGAAAGTTTAGAGCATGTTTTGTGTGGTGAATGTCCATCTTGTCTCGGTACCGGAAGTTTAAAGACCGTAGAAACGGTGTCATACGAAATGTTTAGAGAGATTATTCGTTTGAACAAAGGCTATGATGCTGATGAATTTTTAGTCTATTGTGCGCCAGCGGTTTACCACAGTCTTAAAAGTGACGAAAGCCACCTTCTGGCCGAGCTAGAAGTGTATATTGCTAAGCGTGTTCGTTTACAGAACGAACCTATGTACGCTCAGAATAAATTTGATGTGGTGATAATGTAGTGTCATCTAAGACTCGTAAATTTAATATTCTTAGAGTGTGCCTGCAGTCCCTGGCTATTGTGATGGTGCTTTTTGCACTATTCGTAAGCTTGTTTCGAGGGCTATTACCCCAGCTTGATCAAGTCAGATTAGAGCTGGTCGATTATATTCACAATAAGTATCAAGTCGAAGTGCAGGTGGGTCAATTACAAGCCGAATGGCAAGCATTTGGCCCAGCGCTCACCGTTAAGAACTTTGTGCTTCCTTCCCAAGAAAAGCTCCCTGTTACCCTGCTGTTTGAACAAGTACATGTAAAGTTTGATTTTTGGCAAACCTTGTTGACCGCAACACCGCAAATTGAAGATGTTATTTTTGATGGGGTAAACGTCGCGCTCGATCTCGACCGATTGGCATCGACTTCGACTTCAAGCTCATCAAGTACAAAGATGAACACTGATTGGCTCTATCAGTTGATGTTAGAGCAATTAGAGCGATTTTCCATTACCAATGCTCGTATTCAGCTAATAAGCCAAAAACACCAATACCGCCCTATTTTCATTAAAGATATGCATTGGCGTAACACGGAAAAGCGTCACCGTGGTCAAGGTAAGTTGTTTTTAGACGAAGAAGCCTCAGAAATAGAGCTGCTGGCATTAAGTGTTGATGTCAAAGGCGACGGCCACAAACCTGAGTCATTAATCGGACAGTTTTATCTTGCAGCAGCGTCACTCGATATCGGCGAGTGGGCATCGCGCCAACCTAATCCATTTGATGCAAATAAAAAGCTGCAGCTCGAAGGTGTGGTTAATTTAGAGGCGTGGATAAGCTTTGCTAATCGTGAAATTAATGATGCAACAGTCGCATTTAAACCTAGCTGGTTAGAGTGGTTTTTAAATGGAGAAGCGCAGAATTTTTCAATTCAAGCGGGCGCAATGCGTTGGTATCCAGATACCAACGGTTGGTCTCTAAGCAGTCACGATCTGTCTTTTGCAACCAATGGCAAGAATTGGCCTTCCCCTGTATTGAGTGCCAAGCAACATGGGACTAGCATCGACGCTTATTTAAATACTTTGGATTTAGCCACTGTATTACCGCTATTGCCGTTGCTCCCCGGTATTGAACTCGACACCTTACAGACTTGGCAGGCGTTAAGTCCTCAAGGTGAGATCACCAATACCCAGTTACAGTGGGATACCGACAAAAATCAGCCGCAACTTAGCGCTAATGCACAGCAAATTAGTTGGCAAACGCACGGTGCTATCCCTGGACTTTCGGCTATTGATGCTAAGGTCGTGGTTACTGATAAAGAATTACAGTTTGCGTTGCCAGCACAGCAATATGTGGTCGATTTTGATGGTGGCTTTGAAGCGCCACTCGATCTTATGGGCGATGCATTAGAAGGCCAGTTCGATTTTGCTTCTTCAGCGCTATCATTACCTAAACTGCATTTTAGTAATGCCGACATTTCAGTTGATGCCGCCACTCGACTTGAGTTTTCTGGCGCGACTCATATGGCATTGTTAGCCAATCTCAATATTAATAATGTGGCAAATGCACATCGTTATTTTCCGCTTAAGGGAATGAGTACTGGCCTGGTTGACTATTTAACCGGCGCATTAAAAGCAGGAAAAACAGATGATGCTGTCATCGTGTGGCAGGGGACTTTTGAAGATTATCCTTATTCACAAAGTGCGGGTGTTTTTCAAGCGGGGTTCACCTTAGCAGATGCTAATTTTAAATTTCAAGACACTTGGCCTGCAGTATCCAATTTAAATCTATCAGCACTGTTTGAGAATGCAGCTATGGATTTGTGGGTGAATAAAGGTCAGCTGATGGATGTTTCAGCGGATGGCGCCTATATCGGCATTCCCTTCATGAACCATGAAAGCATGCTTATCGTTAAGGCGGACTTGGCGACCAAAGCCGAAGCAGCTAATGCGGTGATTGAGGCTTCTCCCTTGGCTGATTCAGTAGGCTCAACGCTTGATGTAGTACAAATATCAGGTGATATAACTGGGCAGATAGATCTGAGTATTCCGCTGTTTGATGGTGTGGATGAAATTATTCAGGGCACGGTGAATTTTGATAATACGCCGGTTTATATCAGTGAACCGGGTATTCAGTTAGATTATGTCAGCGGTCAAATTCAGTTTATTAATGATGTAGTGACAGGCAGTGACATTAATGCACAGATGTACAGTCAGCCATTAACATTTAGCTTTGATACGGGGCGGATTAACAAGAACTATGCGGTGAATGTCGACTTGACGGGTCATTGGCTGCTAGATGACTTACCCAATGAGCTCAATAACCCGTTAAGTGATTATTATAGCGGTGAACTTGATTGGACTGGCGGATTGATGCTGATATTCGACCCCTCTGGTTACCGTATTCAAGCACGGGTTGATAGCGATCTTCTTGGGACTGAGCTGGGCCTACCAGCCCCTTTTACTAAGGCGTCGAGCAAGACGGCAGAGTTTACGGCAGAACTTATTGGCGATAACAAGCAGTCCTCTTTGGGGATTAAGCTAGATAAGCAGTTGGAGTTTTGGGGTGGTTTTGATCTTGAGTCCGGTAACGGGCTCGCTCACTTTGATCTATTGCTCGGTCGCCTATTTAAACCCGGCGACCAGTTACGTAAAACAGAAGGGCACCTACAGATAGATCTTGATAAAACCGAATTTTCACCTTGGTTACCCATCATTCAGAGCTTTACCGCTAAATCAGAAAAGACGCTAGAGTTCGATGTCGATACGGGAGTAGAGAGTGAGCCTCTTACCGCGACTGATGGTTTTTTCCCGCCTTTAGTGTCAATTGAAGCTAACTTTAATGACCTGGATTTGATGGGGCAACCGTTGAATGACCTCCATTTCAATGCGAGGCCAACTGAATATTCATGGCGATTCGATGCCACTTCTGATCAATTTGATGGTCGAATCGACTTTTATCCTGATTGGGTTAAGCAAGGATTTAAAGTGGTGGCGAGCAAGTTGTATATGTCGCCAGAGGCGAAGACGGATGAAACCGCGCATTTTAAGTCAGATACTGTTTTGGCTAACTTACCGCCATTAGCGGTCGATGTGGATGACTTTAGATTGTTTGATAAATCGATGGGGCACCTCGTTTTACAAGCCAGCCCTAAAGATGATACTTATCAGATCCAAACCCTATCCTTGAGTACGCCAGAGGTGCAGCTTAAAGGAAAAGGCACTTGGTCGATAGAAGCTGGCCAGAGCCTGACTTCGTTTAATTTGACTCTAGATGCGACTAAGTTTGACTTCCTATCGGCTAAACTAGGCATAGACCCGGGGCTTAAAGATGCACCAACATCGGTGGTCGGTGATATTTCCTGGACCGGAGCGCCATACGCGTTTTCGCTCGACACTCTTGATGGTGAAGTAAGGTTTGATTTAGGCAAAGGGCATTTGTCAGAGGTGAGTGACAAAGGGGCGCGGATATTCTCGTTATTTAGCCTCGATTCACTGCTGCGTAAATTGTCATTAGACTTCTCCGATGTCTTTGGCAAAGGCCTGTATTTTGATTCGTTTGGCGGTACCTTGATGCTTGATAACGGGGTTGTTAAGACCACGGATACTGAGATGAAGGCTGTCGCAGGTAATATGCGAGTGCGTGGTTACACCGATTTAACCACTGAAAGTTTGAATTACGATATTCGCTTTGTGCCGCAATTGGCATCAAGTGTGCCGACGGTGATATTGCTCAGTACCGGCGGTTGGACATTAGGCTTGGGCGCTTTTGCGCTGACGAAAGTACTTGAACCTGTTATTGAAGTGATATCAGAGATCCGCTTTAGGCTGACAGGCACCATGTCTGAACCTAAACTTGAAGAGTTAGAGCGTAAGAGTAAAGAGATTGAGATCCCAGAATCGGTGCTGCCTAAAAAGGCCGTTGAACCTGAAGAGGGGAGTGGACAAGACAGCGCTTTAGAGAAGCAGCCAGAGGGTGCTGTATCAGTCCCAACATCAAACTCAACGTCTGAAATGGTCCCTGTACGGGGACAGGCATCAGAGCCTATTTCAGATATAGCGTCAGCGAAAGTTGGACTTAAAATGGAAGCTAACGACGCTAGTGAAACGAGTCAGTCCAATAAGACAATTGAGCAACCCAATTTGAAAGAGAGTGGCCAAACAATGCCTGCTTTGAAATTGATACCGGGAGAGTCAGATGCAAGTAAGCCTACTGCAATGTCAGAGCAGTCGCAGCGTAATCGAGAATCTCGCCTTTATCGAGTTGCAGCTTAAGCAATTACCTCGGCTGGATGATAATCAACAGCTAGTGGTATTGCCAGAGTGTTGCTTGTTATTTGGTGGGCAAGAGAGCCAACAGCTTGAATACGCAACAGACGAAATACACAGTCAACTTAAACACGACTTAGCGGCACTAGCAGCTAAATATAGCGTGGTGCTAGTGGCGGGGAGTATTCCTATATTGGCAGAAGACGGTCGCATCTATAATCGTTGCTATGTGTTTGACACTGATGCTAGCGTATTGGGCTATTACGATAAACTGCATCTATTCGATGTCGAGGTGTCGGATGGCACCAAGCAATATCGTGAGAGTGATGCATTCTGCCCAGGCAAACATATTACCGTGGTCGATACACCCTTTGGTAAGCTTGGATTGGCTATTTGCTACGATATTCGTTTTGCCGATTTATTCAGGGCGCTACGTGAAGCAGGGGCCGAAATTATTGCACTGCCAGCGGCCTTTACTAAGGTTACTGGTGAGGCTCATTGGCAAGTTCTGCTGCAAGCTCGGGCTATTGAGACCCAATGCTTCGTGTTAGCGGCAGCGCAATGGGGCGTTCACAATGACGGCGGTCGTGAGACTTGGGGCCAAAGCATGATTATCGGCCCTTGGGGAGATATTTTAGCCCAAAAGCCAACGGGTACCGGTTGGGTTAGTGCTGAACTGAACATGCGAGACTTACATGCCGTGCGGGCAAAGATGCCAATAATAACGCACAACCGGTTTCAGTCGCCAACACTTAAGCAGTAATGCTAAGCGAGTCGTGGCAATCTAGGTTAACCTAGCGCTATGTTTGCATTATTCCTTAGCAACAAGCTAATACACAAATCGTATAGAGATGCTTACCTGTAAGGGTCTCTAGAAAAGAACTATATTTGGTCGAAGAGAGAAAATTGATGTCATTTTTAACCCAAGTTGGACACAGCCTACTGCAAGATGGACTGGCGATAGATGATCTACAAAGCTATTTAAAGCGTATTCATGAGCATAAAATTGATTTTTCAGATCTGTATTTTCAAGGTAGCCGCCACGAGTCTTGGGTGTTGGAAGATGGCATCGTTAAAGACGGCAGTTTCCATATTGAACGTGGCGTGGGTGTTAGAGCGATAACCGGTGAAAAAACAGGTTTTGCTTATGCGGATGAAATTACCCCCGCAGCATTAGAAGCTGCTGCAACTGCCGCTCGCAGTATTGCAGTCTCTGGCGGTAGCGGACGAGTTAACGCTTGGAAGCAACAGCATGATAAAGCGCTTTACATAAGTTCAGATCCCATTGCCGCAATGGAAGAGATTAAAAAAATAGCCTTACTCAAAGAAGCCGATGTCTATATTCGTAGTCTCGATAAACGAATTATTCAGGTAGTAGTGAGTCTGTCTGGAGTGCATGAAGAGATATTAGTTGCCGCAAGTGATGGCACTTTAGCAGCTGATATTAGACCGTTAGTTCGATTCAATTGCAGTGTTATTTTAGAAGAAAATGGCAAGCGTGAGCGCGGTGGTTCTGGTGGTGGTGGGCGTCATAGTTACGATGTGCTGCTAGCCAATGGTGACGATGGCCTACCCTATTGCTTTGCTTTTGCGCGTGAAGCTGTACGCCAAGCATCAGTCAATATGCAAGCGGTCGATGCTCCTGCAGGTGAGATGCCGGTAGTGTTAGGCGCGGGCTGGCCTGGCGTATTGCTGCATGAAGCCGTTGGGCATGGCCTAGAAGGTGATTTTAACCGCAAGGGTAGTAGTGCATTTAGTGGCAAGATGGGCCAACAAGTGGCCTCTAAATTAGTCACCGTAGTAGACGATGGCACCATGGCTAATCGTCGTGGCTCGTTAAGCATTGATGATGAAGGTACACCTACTCAAAAAACAGTATTGATTGAAGACGGGATCTTAAAAGGTTACATGCAAGATAAGCTCAATGCAGGGCTTATGGGTGAGCGCTCTACCGGTAATGGTCGCCGTGAGTCTTATGCTCACTTGCCGATGCCGCGTATGACAAATACCTATATGGAAGCGGGCGAGTCGGATCCTGCTGAGATCATTAAATCAGTTAAGAACGGGATTTATGCGCCTAACTTTGGTGGTGGCCAAGTGGATATCACCTCCGGTAAGTTTGTGTTCTCTGCATCTGAAGCTTATTTAATTGAGAATGGCGAGATTACCCAGCCGATTAAGGGGGCAACCTTGATTGGCAATGGACCAGAGGCTATGAGCCAAATTTCGATGGTGGGTAATGACCTTGAGCTCGATAAAGGTGTTGGTGTGTGCGGTAAAGATGGTCAAAGTGTACCTGTAGGCGTGGGTCAACCAACATTAAAATTGGATAAGTTGACTGTAGGTGGCACTGCGTAAGGATGTATATCTAAGTCGTTTAGGTAAAAAATTCAAAGTAAACTAGGATTTAGCGGTAAGCTCATTACGCTAGATCCTAGCGAGCAGTGGTTAGCAATGGTACTATTCACAAAATAATTAGAGTAATAACTCTAGAGGTGTAAATGAAACGTTCGCTCTGTGCTCTTTTGCTAGTTCTTCCGCTGTCGATACAAGCCAAACCTATTGCGTTTAACCAAGCTTGGGATCAATTGCTCAAGGTGAGTGATAAATTGCAAGCTGGCACGCAAGAGGTCAATCGTGCAGAGGCTGAGCGAGAGGCGGGTGAAGACATGAACTTACCCTCAATTAACCTCACTGGTAGCTATACCCGTTTAGAAAAGCCCATTGAGTTAGACCTGCGTGATCTCAATCCTCTGGCCTCGATGGACCCCGGGACTTTGCCCCCAGCAATCGGTGGTGCATTGGCTGGGATCCCCGGCTCACTATTTGTGACCCCTTTTACTGAACAAGATATCTTCCGTTCTAGTCTGCAAGCGATGTGGCCTATCTACACCGGGGGTAAAATTACTGCTGCGCAGGGTATACATGAAGCCCACGTTGCAGAAAAAGAAGAACAGCTAAAGCTGACGACTCGCGATCTGTTTGTGAGTTTAGTTGATCGCTATTATGCCGTTGCAGTGACAGAAACCTTAGCGCAAACAAAAAAGCAATTGGTTGATTCTCTTACGTTACACGTTTCTCATGCGCAAAAGCTTGAACAGCAAGGGCAAATAGCCAAAGTTGAGCGACTCAATGCCCAAGTGGCACTTGAAAATGCGAAGGTGAGTTACGGCAGTGCTAAGCGTCAATCTGAGATGGCAATGATTGCCTTATCGCGGATGTTACACGAGCGACAAGTCGATGCGACCTCATCGCTATTTATGCTGAACAGTGCTCCGTCTTTACCGCAGCTGTCACAACTCACGATGAATCAGCATCCAGCATTAAAGCTACTTGAGGCCAAAGAGGCACAAGCGCAAGGGCTGATTATGGTTGAAAAGGGCAGTTACTACCCAATGGTTTTTCTTTATGGTAATTACACCCTTTATGAAGACGATAGCCTGTTTTCAAAGATGGAACCTGATTGGATGCTTGGCGTTGGGGTCAACATTCCGCTGCTGAGCCGTGATGGTCGTAGTGGCAAAGTCGAAGCGGCTAAAAGTGCATTATTGCAGGCTCGATATACTAAAGCGCAAACCCAACAAGATTTGAACCTACTGCTGGAGCAGAGCTACCGCCAGTTACTTCAAGCGCAAGAGGAGGTGATATCGCTCAACACCTCGCTTAGCTTGGCCCAAGAGAATAAACGCTTACGTGACATCGCTTTTAAGCAGGGATTGTCGACCTCAATTGAAAAAGTGGACGCGGAACTTAAACTTACTGCGGTAGAAACTCAGCAACTGGGTGCGCAATACCGTTATATACAAGCATATGCAAGGCTGATGGCGATTAGTGGTCAGTTAGATGAATTTATTGGCAGAAGCCTTAAGCAAGGGGAACTAAATGCGCACTAACCGTATCTTGGCAGCAATAGCACTGATTGCACTCATCGGAATATTAGCTTACGGACTCGTGTTGGCTTACACCCCTAAACCCCAAGTATTGCAGGGGCAGATTGAAGCCCGCGAATATAATATCTCTTCTAAAGTACCTGGTCGTGTAGAGCAAGTTCTCGTGCGCCGCGGTGATAAAGTTAACCAAGGCGATCTGCTGTATGCGATATATAGCCCCGAGCTGAAAGCCAAATTAATGCAAGCAGAAGGTGGCCGAGACGCTGCCAAAGCGATGCAGCAAGAGGCCGATAATGGCGCTCGCAAGCAGCAAATTTTGGCGTCGAGAGAGCAATGGTTGAAGGCGCAAGCAGCCGCTACATTAGCAAAAACCACCTTTGAACGTATTGAAGCGCTATTTGAGGAAGGTGTACTAGCACGGCAAAAGCGCGACGAAGCCTTTACGCAATGGCAAGCGGCTAAATATACCGAACAAGCGGCATTGGCTATGTATCAAATGGCGGATGAGGGTGCGCGTGATGAAACCAAAGCGGCAGCTGCGGGTAATGCCAGAATGGCCGAAGGCGCGGTTAACGAAGTGAACGCAATATTGGCTGATAGCCAAATGCGATCGCCGAAAACAGCTGAGGTTAGCGAGGTTTTATTACAGGCGGGTGAATTAGCGCCGAGCGGCTTTCCCGTTGTGAGTTTAATCGACATGAGCGATGCCTGGGCAGTGTTTCAGGTGCGTGAAGACCAACTTAAGCAAGTTAAGCAAGGTCAGACTGTATTGTTAACCATTCCTGCTCTTGAGCGTGATGTTGAGTTTACCGTTAGCCATATTGCAGTCATGGGTGATTTTGCCACTTGGCGTGCAACTGAAAGCGGCCATGATTTTGATATGCGAACTTTCCAAGTCGAACTGCGCCCTAGCGAGGCGATTGTGGACTTGAGAGTCGGTATGTCTGTTCTGTTCGCCTTATAATACTCAGTAGCGCGGGGCTGATGCTTTGATAAGAATGCTAAAAAGAGAAATGGCGGCGTTGCTGGATGACCCATGGCAGCTTGCACTGATCAGCTATATTCCGCTATTGAGTATCATTGGGCTGTGGTTGCTATTTAGCGCCGGCTTACCCAGACAACTTCCAGTGGCGGTGGTCGATTTAGATCAAAGCCAAATTTCCCGAGCCCTTGCCCGGCAGTTACAAGCAAACCCTGTAACAAAACCGATTAGTTATACTGATTTGGCCAGCGCTGTTGAAGCCATGCAACAAGCAGAGGTGTATGCGCTGCTAGTGTTGCCCCATGGCTTTAAACGTGACCTGCTTACCGGTAAAAGCCCAACGATAGATATTCGCTATAACAGCCAGTTTTTATTAGTTGGCAAGTTATTGTCGAGTCAGCTACAAGCGAGTATGGCCGATGGTTTAAAGCCATTAGCGGCGATAAAACAGCTTGCTGCTGGGGTACCTAAGGCCAAGGTCGCGGTGAATCTCAGTCCGGTAAGCAGTCAAACTACCGCACTGTTTAATCGCAATAGTAACTATGTGGGGTTTCTGGTTCCACCGGTATTGATAGCGCTGCTGCAGCTTGTCGCCATGATGGTGTTTGCTAATAGCCTTAATCGAGAACTGCGCTGGAATACTACCTCTGAATGGATTTCGTTAGGAATGTGGAAAGGTATTGCAGCTAAAGTGCTGTTCTATACGCCAATCGTGTTACTGCATGGTGGCTTTATTCTTGCGCTTATTTACCTATATTTAGATCTGCCTATCGCGGGGAGTATTGCGTTATTGTTAGTCGCACAACTGTTGATGTTATTGGCGGTGTGGTTAATGGTGCTGTTGATCTTCTTCGCGCTTAAAGACAGCGCTCGAGTGATTAGCTTTTGTACCGCGATGTTTGCGCCCGCATTTGCCTTTATGGGGGTGACGTTCCCCACTCATGAGATGCCGCAGCTGGCCCAGTGGTGGCGAGTCATCATGCCATCGAGTCATTATATTGAAACTCATATTGCGATTGTGAGTTACGGGCAAGGTTGGTTAGCGACTTTTCCTCAGTTTGCGAGCTATTGGGGTTACCTATTGCTGCTTATTCCGATTAGCGTGTTGGCTGCCAAAGGCTTCGATTCCGCTGCTAATGTAACAGCACCCGCTGTACCACTTGCCTCGAAGGAGCATTAGTATGAGCTTCTTACAGCTTATCATCGCAGAATTTAAAGCTATTTTGGCTGACAAAACCATTGTTATTACGGTATTTGGTGGCGTACTTTTTTACTCTATTCTTTATCCGCTACCGTATCTTAATCAAGTACCGACAGAGCAGCAGTTGGTGGTGGTTGATCACGACCATTCATCATTAAGCCGTCAGCTTATTCGCCATGCCGACGCCAGTGCAAAAATTCAAGTGATCGCCAAAGTGGGCTCAATCGATGAAGCTAAAAGCTGGATAGAATCTGGGCAAGCTCATGGCCTGTTGGTCATTCCGGCTGACTTTAGGCGTGATCTATTACTGGGCCGTGGAGTGACATTAAGTTACGGTGGCGATGCGAGTTACTTTTTAATATACTCCGCCGTCGCTGAAGGGCTTATTTCAACCGGACTTGATGCCGGGAAGAGTGTGCAACGTTTGGGGTTACTGGCTCAAGGGCGTGGTGCTCAAGCAGCAGATCAAAGTCTTAATGTGGTTAAGCTCAATAGTATTCCGGCTTTTAATCCGAGTTTAGGCTACACCCCTTATATTGTGCCAGGATTGTTCCTATTACTACTGCATCAAACATTGTTGATTGGGACCAGTATTCTCGGTGCGAGTCAGTGGAAAGAAACCGGCTATTGGCGGCAGGTAAGCCCGCTTAAATTAGTCTGTGGCCGAATGGCTGCGTTCATGTGTATTTATACGCTGCTAACCAGCTACTATGTTGGATATTGCTACTATTGGTATGACGTGAGTTTACAGGCAAGCTTTAGCACGGTGGCATTATTGCTACTGCCTTTCTTACTGGCCACTACCGCTGCTGGTATTGCTTTTAGTTGCTTGTTTACCCGACGTGATCTACCTACTCAAGTGTTACTGCTGATCTCCATGCCGATCCTATTTGTGTCAGGCTTTGTGTGGCCGACAGCGTTAATCCCAGAGTCTGTTGTGGCAGTGTCGCAAATCTTTCCCGCCGTGCCCGGCATTATGGCCATGTTAGAGCTTAATCAGATGGGCGCGTCGTGGCAGAGCATTATGCCGCAATGGTTGCAGTTATGGGCTATGACAGCCATTTACTTTGCTATGGCCTATTTTGGGACTAAGGCTAGGTTAACAGCTCACTTAAAAGCTGATGCGCACCAATCTGAATTAACACCTTAAAGGTTAAGTCAATTAATGGAGTGCTCGTCGGCAGCATAGCCTCGAACAGATAGAGCGACAAATAAAAAAGCCCGCTGCAATATTATTGCAGCGGGCTTTTTTGATTAACATTTAGTTCTTTATGGTTGAACTGGTGCTGCTAGCTCAACAGTAAAACCTATGCCTGATTTCACCGATTTAGGGGTTTCAACACTTATTGAAACTGAGCTGGTTTTTGCTAGTTCACCAATACTTGTCGGATCGATATCGTTGGTGAGTATAAAGCTGGTAGTACTGCCCTCTCTGTATCTGTTTTTTGCTTTGAAATCGATATCTTCATCACCTCTGATATCGTAGTAGCCATTGCGATTCTGTACCTCGAACACATCAGCGTCTAGTTCACCTTGAGAGGCTGTGGTCGTCAATGTAGTCTTTGCTGGCATGATCTGGTCTGCACTATCAAAAAACCTAACGCTGAAGGTCGATGATTTACCAGCGGGAATAGCTTTAAGTTCGACAAGGTCCCTATCTTTTATATCGCTATAGAAAGGAAGAACATTATCACCTTGGCTTATCTCAAACTGGGCTGTTGAACCAGACATGGTCAAAATGAGCGCTTTACGGATATAAGTTTTATTAGCTTGCCCTTGACCGCAAAGTGAGTGTTCAGTGGGAGTTACTGATGATTGGCATTGTGGGCCATTGAAAAGCTCATCAGCACTTTGGTAGTTGGCGCTTGATGCAGTATTAATGTAGGGCTCTCCTGAATCCCACTTTCCATTTTCATTATCATCTCTAAATGCATCACCTAAATCGTTAAAGCCATTTGGATGGTAGGTTTCAATATCCATCCCATTGCCTGAGCATGTTGTAGCTTTGCCATCAACATCTAAGCAAGCTGCGATTATTTTACCGCCATCATCGATTGTTTCTTTAACTTCATTGCCACTGGAGTCTGTAGATGTAATGACAAATTTGTTGTCAAAAACGTTATTACCATTGCTATCGAAAAAGGTCTCATGACCTAAAGCATAGGCAAGTATTGTAATACGGTGATTAGAAACTCGAGTACCAGTTGATTTCCATTCCAAGCTGCAGCTACCACCTAGAGTTAAGCATTTAGCAGGGATTTGTCCGCCTTCGGTGGTGAAGTTAATCGCGGTATCATCGGGTGCAGGGTTGCCAAAACTGTCGGATGCATAGGCAGTAATTACCACCTTTTCACCGCTGTAATCTCCCGCTTCGGGGTTGAAAAGATCTGCTGAAAGACTAAAGCCCAGTTGTTGTGGTAAACCCGTATTGATACTGAGTTGTTCAGACTGTGTTGTGACGGATTTATTATTGGTGTCAACGGCAGTTGCTACTACACGCACTGGAGTGGGTACGGTGCCGGATAATACGCTTGCACTGACGATTCCTGCTGAGTTGCTGGTATTTGTTGTTGTGATTGCACCTTCGGCAAAGCTAATACCGCCAACTACAGTGTCGAGCGAAAACTCAACGGTTTGCTGCGCAATAGGCTGGCCATTCGCATCTGAGACTTTAAAAGTAATGAGCGATGATTCACTTGAGTCGGTGCCGCCAGCGCCTTTGATGCGTATTGATGAAGGTTCTGCAGAGACAAAGCTTAAGTTGGCTAATGTCTGGCTTTCAAGAGAAAAATCGAGTGTTGCAGTCAGTATTTGGTTGCCCGCTGTAACCGTGGCAATTATTTGATCGTCTCTTTGACTGTTGCCACTGCAGCTAGTGTTTTGGAATGTTGCGCTTGCTGTACCTGATAATGTGGTGACAGGAGAGTCAATACTGGCATTGTTACTCTGAACACAGCTCGAGCTGAAGTTTACGCTAGTTGGCGTTTGTAGACGGGTAATCGTACCATCATCGCTCTTACTGACTAAAGCGGCAGTGACTCCGAATGTCCCACCTGCGCTGACGGTGTATGAACTGTCTGCTGAAGGAGGTGTTGTTGCTAGTTTATTCTCAACGAAAGTAACACCGTCGGCTAAAAAAGAACCGAGCATGATAATGCCGGTATCACTGACAGCATCTTTGGCGAGCACTTCATATAGGCCTGAACTTTGGTAAGTTTTGTCATCATCTTTAAGTGTGACCGACATATTGGCTGCGCCAAGTTCACTTTCTGTTGGGGTATAGCTAACTTGAGCAATACCATTTTCTTTAGTGAGTGCTGAACTTGGGTTTAAGCTGGCGCTGCCGGCGACAAAAGTGGCCATCTTACCCGCTACGCCCTGACCTTGATCATCTAAGAATAGCGCCTGTAGCTGAACGGTTTCGTCTGCCTTAAATTGAGTGACAACTGCAGTACCATTAATGATGGCGCTATTAAGCGTGAATATCGGCTCTGATGGCGAGATGGACAGAGTGAATTGATAGTTTCGGCTGCCATTAACCGCGGTTTCACCCTCGGTAAAGCTGGCCGTTAATGTGCCCGCATTTTCAGTACCTGCAGCATTGCTGATAATGACTTCGGCTAAACCGTTAGTATCCGTTAGTTTACTTGTCGCTGATAATTCACCAAAAGAGGCCGTAAATGCGATGAGTTTCCCATTACGATTACTGCCATCTTGTTTTAGATGTGCGACGGCACAAAAAGACTCTGAGGCATCAAAACTTTGGGCGTCGGTTGTTGTGGCACAAACTCCATTCTCAACCGTTTTAAAGCTTAATGCGAGGCTGTAACTGCCTCCAGTGTCTGGATCTTCGTTATCACCTGATGCGCCATTACAGCCGCTTAATAGAGATAAACATAAAAGAGTAAAAGGGATGGCGGCCAGCTTCTTGGTGAGGCGCATTCACAAATTCCTTGTGCAAGTATGAACAGTACTGTTTGAAGGGGTTAGTTAATTTGATCACAACGATACTATGAGTATTTATCATCGATCAAAAAATAGCTCTCTGAATAAACGACTTATTCAGAGAGCTAATATCTAGATTGGTAACGATTATTCTGGGATGCCGTTACGTATATATTTACTGAACTCTTTTGCTGTTTTTGATAGCTCAATATCAGCATTTTTAGTAAGTTCTTTCTTAGTTTGACGGACGAATTGACGCAACTTTTGTCTGTCTAAATCTGGGTGTTTCTCGATCAACGCTTGAATCGCAGTGTCACCATCGTTGAGCAGTTGGTCGCGAGTCTTATCCGCAACATTACTCTTGGCGCTTTCATTGCTATTTTTATTCAATACGTTTTTAATTGCGAGCTGTAGCTCTTCAATATCAACGTAGCGCATTAACTTGCCAATATATTGCAAATGGCGACGATAAGCTTCAGTGTTGCTCTTAATCGTCTTAGCTTTTAACACATTGTCATAAATAATTTCATCAAGATTGAGTCTTTCAATCTGACTTTTACTTAGTAAAGTCAATTCGTTACCAATTTCTTGGTAGATGGCAATACTACGCTTAGCTTCAGCTCTGCTTTCGTAGTCATCATCTTTGTCATAGGGCTGGTGGAAATGTTCTGAGTCACCGACAATCTTCATATCTAAAATCTCTTACAAATACTGATTTAATAATAACATTTATAAAGCCAGTTGACCTGCCATATTTTATCTAGGTGAATCGAAAGCACGCTAATAAGTAAACTGGCGCAATTATACTAATTTAATTAAATACGTGATCATTCAGCGGGAATTCAAAGCCCGTAGCCAAGGCGGATGATTGAAGCTAATCGTTATTCTGTATCGAAAGTATCTAACATAGCTATAGGGCTTTGTCATCGCTTTGAACATCAGCCGCACTACGTGAGCCTCTCAGGCGTTCCATTGACTTAAAAGGGAATAACCATTTCTTCATCAATGCGCCTTGAATTGAAAAGCCAGAGGGGCTCTGAAGTGACCAGATATTTAATGAGATTGGTATTATTTAATGTGATTGTTTTTTGGGTTTGTTATGCTTAAGTCATTACCGATTATTGAAGAGTAGATTTGTGTCCTCACCTAGCATTGATATCGAATTAGATTCCCTACAAGACGCCGTTTCAATGGCACTGGAATATGCAAAAACCTTAGGCACATCTGGTGCTGAAGTTGCGATTAGTAAGCAGCAAGGGCTATCTGTTTCAACTCGTATGAAAGAAGTTGAGACGGTAGAGTTTAATAAAGATGGTGCACTGGGGATCACACTCTTTAGAGGGGGTTGTAAAGGCAGCTCCTCGACTTCAGATCTCAGTCCTGCAGCCATTAAACAAGCGGTAAAAGCGGCCGATGATATTGCCCGTTTTACGTCAGCGGATCCTTATAATGGTTTAGCCGATAAATCACTGATGGCGACAAAGTTTCCTGATTTAGATCTATATCATCCGCAGAACATTTCACCTGAAGAGTTAACTCGTATCTCGATTTTGGCCGAAGAGGCCGCACTCGACACCGATAAGCGAGTGCAAACCTCTGATGGCGCCAGTGCCAGTGCCCATTCAAGTGTCAAGGTATACGGCAACAGCCATGGTTTTTTACATGGATATTGCAGCTCTCGATATAGCTTAAGTTGTGTTGCTATCGGTGAGATTGATGGTGGCATGCAGCGTGATTATGACTACACCATCGCCAGAAAATACAGCGAACTGTTAGCGCCAGAGTTGGTTGGAGCCTCAGCGGCCGAAAAAACGGCAGGCCGTTTAGGCGGTCGAAAGATTGCGACCACTGAATTACCGATTTTATTCTCTCCAGAGATCGCGACCGGATTGATGGGGCACTTAGTCGGCGCGATTAGTGGGGGGAGCATTTATCGCAAATCTAGCTTCTTGTTGGATGCTATCGACACTCAGGTTTTTCCGGATTGGTTTAGTATTGATGAGCAACCGCAATTAGTCGGTGCATTAGCCAGTTCGGCTTATGACAGCGAAGGTGTCGCGACCCAAGATCGTAAGATTATTGATAATGGTCGATTGGCCACTTATCTACTCACGAGTTACTCAGCCAGAAAATTAGGCCTGACCAATACTGGCCATGCGGGTGGGATCTATAATTGGACGTTGTCATCAACGGGGCAAACGTTTGATGAGCTCGTTAAAGAGATGGGCACAGGCTTGATTATTACCGAGGTAATGGGACAAGGCGTTAATACCGTAACGGGTGACTACTCACGCGGCGCCGCAGGTTTTTATGTTGAAAATGGCGTTATCTTATATCCAGTTGAAGAGATCACTATTGCTGGTAATCTAAAAGATATGTATAGCAATATTGTTGCGGTTGCGAAAGACAGAGATTTACGCTCGTCGATCCGTACTGGTGGGATCTTGATGGACAAAATGAAGATTGCGGGTAGCTAACGGGCTATCGTATATTTTAATATTAGGCTTCTTCGGAAGCCTTTTTTATGAGTGTTTTCTACCCGTCGTGGTCACCATTTCGTGATGGTTTACGGCTTCACTCTTATGTTTAAGTTCAGACTCTCGCCCAAACCAATAGATGAGGTGGAGTGCGTTTACTCGCTGCAAACCGCTACTTTCAGTTGTTTTACCTGCCTTAATGTTCGACCTATCATTATATAAATCATCTAGATACTAAACTTATAATGACTTAGTCAAACATTAACCTGTCTGCAGCGAATTTTTCAGAGTGAATAATATTTTTAAATCTCCACTTGAATATACGGTAAAACATATATATTATTTTTCATATATCCTATGTGTACAAAACTATATGTACAAAAACATGGCTAATCTGGTTTTCTAGACACCTTTTGCGAAGAGCACAATATGACTCCATTAGCTTTTTTTAAAGCACTCGCCGACGATACTCGACTACGCAGTATATTGCTGATCCAATCGGAATCAGAATTGTGCGTTTGTGAATTGATGACGGCACTCGATGACATCCAACCTAAAATATCTCGCCATTTAGCGCAGTTGAGAAAACTGGGGATGTTAGTTGACCGACGTCAGGGACAATGGGTTTTTTATCGTATTAATCCAGAGTTGCCGTTATGGGCAAGCGATATTTTGCAGACACTAGCGCAGCAACAACCTGAGTTAATCGAGATTAATTTGGCCAGGCTGTTACAAATGGGCGATCGCCCTGAAAGAGTATTGCGCTGCTGTTAATTGAACAATGATCATTATTATAGGTTTTAGATTATGGGTATTTTCGAGCGTTATTTAAGTGTGTGGGTTGGGTTAGCCATCGTTGTAGGTGTGTTTTTAGGCAATGTGATGCCGGGTGGGTTCACGCAAATTGCTGGGCTTGAGTACGCCCATGTTAATTTGGTTATTGCGGTTTTAATCTGGGTAATGATCTACCCCATGATGGTACAGATAGATTTTTCTGCAATAAAAGATGTCGGTAAAAGTCCAAAGGGGCTGGTGCTGACATTGGTGATCAATTGGCTAATTAAACCGTTTACGATGGCGGCGCTGGGTTGGCTGTTCTTTAAAGTTTTCTTTGTTAATTTTGTTGATCCACAAACGGCGAGTGAATATATCGCAGGGATGATTCTACTCGGCGTGGCACCTTGTACTGCAATGGTATTTGTCTGGAGCCAATTAACTAAAGGTGATCCTAATTACACACTCGTGCAGGTGTCAGTGAATGACTTGATTATGGTGGTGGCCTTTGCGCCCATCACGGCGTTGTTGTTAGGTGTGAGTGACATTCAAGTTCCCTGGGAGACATTGCTGTCATCCGTTGCGCTTTATGTGGTGCTACCGTTAGTGGTGGGGGCGGCTACACGCTATTTGTTGCAGAGAAAGGGCGATGATAGCCAATTAAATGCATTTGTGGCTAAGCTAAAGCCTTGGTCTATGGTTGGCTTACTGGCCACTGTGGTATTGCTGTTTGGTTTTCAAGCCGAAACCATTATGAGTCAACCTCAAGATATTTTTCTAATCGCAATTCCGTTACTGATCCAAACTTACGGCATTTTCTTTATCGCTTTTTATGCGGCAAAGAAGATGAAGCTAAGCCATAAAATTGCAGCTCCAGCCTGTATGATTGCAACCTCTAACTTTTTCGAGTTGGCAGTTGCGGTCGCTATATCATTGTTTGGCTTGCACTCCGGGGCTGCGCTTGCCACTGTGGTGGGAGTGTTGGTTGAAGTGCCTGTGATGTTATCGCTGGTGGCAATATGCAATCGCAATAGACATCTGTTCGTTGCGGACGAAGTATCTGCAACTTAGGGTCTGTTGAACTCGATAACTGAGTTTTGTTGGTCTCTTTTTATAATTGAGAAGCAACATTGATAAGCACTCGAAGGGTGGTAAAAACAACCTTGTCAGATCAACGACCCTTGTAAGACAAAGTGATATTTATTTGAGTTTAAAAACTCTATTTGTATTTAAAAAATTTAAGGTTGAGAAACGACAATGACAATCAAAATTGGGATTAATGGCTTCGGCAGAATGGGACGCTTGGCATTAAGAGCTGCGTGGCAGAATCAGGATGTTGAGTTTGTACAAATTAATGACCCTGCAGGTGATGCTGCGACATTAGCGCACCTGCTGACATTTGATTCGGTGCACGGTCGTTGGACTGAAGAGGCAATCGCCGAAGGTGATGACATTGTTATTGGTCAACGTCGTATCGCGACTACTGGCAATAAAACCATTGCCGCGACTGACTGGTCAAATTGCGATGTGGTGATTGAAGCTTCCGGTGTCATGAAAACCAAAGCGCTGTTGCAAGCTTATCTTGATCAAGGCGTCAAAAGAGTGGTTGTCACCGCGCCAGTCAAAGAGGATGGCGTACTTAATGTGGTCATGGGCGTTAACCAGCATCTTTACAATAAGGATATTCACCCTATTGTGACGGCAGCGTCATGCACTACTAACTGCCTTGCGCCTGTGGTGAAAGTGATCCATGAAAAAATTGGGATTAAGCATGGCTCGATGACCACCATACATGACATTACCAATACTCAAACCATTCTTGATGCGCCGCACAAAGACCTAAGGCGTGCCCGCGCCTGTGGTTTAAGCCTAATACCAACGACCACCGGCAGTGCTACCGCTATTACTCATATTTTTCCTGAGCTAAAAGGTAAGCTCAATGGCCATGCCGTGCGCATTCCACTTGCCAACGCCTCACTCACGGATTGCGTGTTTGAGTTAGTGCGTGAAACAACTGAAGTGGAAGTTAACGCCTTGCTAAAAGCTGCGGCAGAAGGAGAGTTGAAAGATATTCTTGGTTTTGAGGAGCGTCCATTAGTGTCGGTTGATTACAAAACTGACCCGCGCTCAAGCATCATCGATGCACTATCGACGATGGTCGTTAATGGCACGCAAGTGAAGCTGTATGTGTGGTATGACAATGAGTGGGGCTATGCCAACCGCACAGCTGAACTGGCCATTATGGTGGGTAAGTTAGATAAGGTCGGAAAAGCAGGATAAAGCAGGGAAAGCAGGATAAAGCCGAATAAAGCCGGAAGAGCTGGGAAGGGCTAAGACGGGAAGGGCTGAGACGGTAAGGGCTGAGATGGTAATGGCTAGGATGGGAATCGAACGTGCTTTGCCTGATAGCATTCGTCAGTATCTACTGGTGACGGGGTAAGTTATTTGTGGGGGCTTTACCTTCGTTTTTGTAAATCTAACCGTTTATCACTTTGGTTAGCTTGTTATTCGTGTATAAAAATTATGAGGGTTGGTGAACAGTGTTAGCTAAATACCGTGCTTTGCCTGATAGCGTTCGTCAGTATTCGTTGGTGACGGGGCAAGTTATTTGAGGGGGCTTTACCTTCGTTTTTGTAAATCTAACCGTTCATCACTTTGGTTAGCTTGTTATTAGTGTATAAAAATTATGAGGGTTGGTGAACAGTGTTAGCTAAATACCGTGCTTTGCCTGATAGCGTTCGTCAGTATTTGTTGGTGACGGGAAACTACTGGGCGTTTACCTTGACCGATGGCGCGCTGCGTATGCTGGTGGTGCTGCACTTTTATGATTTAGGCTACACCCCGTTAGCGATTGCCATGTTGTTTTTGTTTTATGAGATTTTTGGGGTTATCACTAACCTAGTCGGTGGCTGGCTAGGCGCTAGGCTTGGCCTGAATCGCACCATGAACATAGGTTTAGGCTTGCAGATAGTCGCGCTGTCGATGTTATTGCTACCAAGTGCTATGTTGGCGGTACCTTGGGTCATGGCTGCTCAGGCACTCTCTGGTATCGCAAAAGATCTTAATAAGATGAGTGCGAAAAGTGCGATTAAAACCTTAGTCCCCAAAGATGCCGAAGATAAGCTGTATCGTTGGGTTGCGATGCTTACAGGTTCTAAAAATGCGCTTAAGGGGGCAGGGTTCTTTTTAGGTGGCGTGTTATTAACGGTAGCTGGCTTTACGGGGGCGGTGGCCATCATGGCGACGCTACTGTGCATTGTTTGGCTATGTAGCATATTCAATTTAAAAGCGGACTTAGGTAAGGCGAAATCTAAGCCTAAATTCACCGAAATATTTTCAAAAAGTCGCCGGGTTAATATCCTTTCAGCAGCCCGTTTGTTCTTATTTGCGGCTAGAGATGTGTGGTTTGTCATCGCTCTGCCAGTGTTTTTAGCCAGTCAATTAGGTTGGGAGCATAGTAGTGTTGGCGCCTTTTTGGCATTGTGGGTCATTGGTTATGGTGTGGTTCAGTCCGCGGCGCCGTTAATCACCGGACGCAATAGCGCAAAGACGCCTGATGGCGCGAGTGCAACGCTATGGGCTGGATTATTGACATTGGTGACAGCAATATTAGCCGTTGTGATGTTTACCGGCTGGATTGATCTACAGTTTGCATTAATCTCAGGTTTGATGCTGTTTGGTGCGGTGTTTGCCATCAACTCTTCTCTACACAGCTACCTTATAGTGAGCTACGCTGGTGATGACGGTGTCTCACTCGACATTGGTTTTTACTATATGGCGAATGCAATGGGTAGGCTTATCGGGACCATACTGTCTGGTTGGGTGTATCAAGTTGCAGGGCTTGGGGCTTGTTTGGCGGTTTCAACGATCTTTTTACTCCTTACTTATATCATCTCTTTTAAGCTACCCAGAACAGATCCTGCTTTGTGATAAATAATCGCAGTTTTGAAACAAGTCCGAAGCCACGCTTGTTGGCTGTTGTTACTGCATTGCTGGCTAGTGTTGCTGCATTGTAGGCTGCTTGTGGAGAATGACTAAACTGCATAGCCTCCCCTTGGGTAAAAAAACCAAGCGGCAGCATTATAAATATTCATGAAATTCAATGCCATATAGTTTCTTTGGGCGCTATTGTCATTTTCTTCAAGTGCCTTTCTCTCGTGTAGCCTTTTCAAAGGTTAACATTTCGTTGTACTCTGTTTGACCCGATGCGTATTGTTTGAGCTAGCGCAATCGGTGAGGACCTTTTGACCTTGCTCTCATAGGGAAGATCAAAAAGCCCTAAACACTTAAAATAAAATTATAAAAAATAACTATAAATAATCTGTATCTACGAGGTCTGAATGGAAGCTATTACTGAATTTATTGGCATGATTAACGGTGTAGTGTGGGGGACTCCTATGCTGGTCTTGATCCTAGGGGTAGGGTTATTTCTCACTGTTGGTTTGCGTTTTATGCCGATTTTAAAGCTGGGCACCGGCTTTAAATTGTTATGGTCAGGTCGTATTCCTGACAAAGATAAGAACATGAAAGGTGAGATTAGCCCGTTTAACGCGCTAATGACGTCGCTTTCCGCAACTATCGGTACGGGTAATATTGCGGGTGTTGCTACCGCTATTTTTATTGGTGGCCCAGGTGCACTTTTTTGGATGTGGTGTACGGCATTAGTCGGTATGGCAACCAAATTCGCAGAAGCGGTGTTAGCGGTAAAATACCGTGAAGTTGATGACAATGGTAACCACGTCGGTGGCCCAATGTATTACATCAAGAATGGCCTTAGCTCTAAGTGGGCTTGGTTAGGCACTGCATTTGCGTTGTTTGGTGCACTGGCTGGGTTTGGTATTGGTAACACCGTACAGGCTAACTCAGTCGCTGATGCGTTAAGCAGTAACTTTGGCGTACCAAGCTGGGTTACCGGTGTGGTGCTGATGGTCTTGGTAGGTGCAGTATTGATGGGCGGTATTAAACGTATCGCTGATGTTGCCGGTAAACTCGTACCGATTATGACGATATTCTATATAGGCGCTGGCATCGCAGTACTGGTCGTTTATGCTTCTGAAATCCCAGCAGCATTCGAACTGATTATCCACAGTGCCTTTAACCCTGTCGCGGCTCAAGGCGGTTTTGCCGGTGCAGCAGTTTGGGCCGCTATTCGCTTTGGTGTGGCACGTGGTGTGTTTTCTAACGAAGCGGGTCTTGGTAGCGCGCCAATTGCTCACGCTGCAGCGCAAACAAATAACCCCGTAGCTCAAGGCTTAGTGGCGATGTTGGGGACGTTCATTGATACCTTAATCGTTTGTACTATTACTGGCTTAGCGATTATTGTGTCCGGTGCTTGGACTTCGGGTGAAAATGGGGCAGCATTGACCTCTTTTGCTTTCTCTCAAGCGTTTCCATTAGGCAATTATGTCGTGGCTATAGCCTTGAGTGTGTTTGCATTTACAACCATTTTAGGTTGGAGCTTTTACTGTGAGAAGTGTGTGCAGTTCTTGTTTGGTGTAAAGGCGATTAAGCCCTTTAGAATTCTTTGGACACTAGTAGTGCCATTAGGCGCTGTGAGTTCATTAGAGTTTATTTGGCTGTTAGCGGATACACTGAATGCGATGATGGCAATACCGAACTTAATCGCTTTGGCATTGCTGAGCCCGGTGGTATTTGCGTTGACGAAAGAATACTTTCTCAAGAAGCGTGAAACAGAGGCTGCAGAGCAGTAAGCTTTTTAACTAGGTTTTTTGGTATTACTAAGCTCCTGGATTTGATTCAGGAGCTTTTTTTGCGCTTATACCAATGAGATTAAGCCCAAAATTCATCTTCGCCCATCGCTCGGTTGAGCTGGGTTTTTTCTAAATAAGCTTCTAAGCGTTTCTTTACATCTTTCTTATGCGCTAAATCATCAGCAGCCTGTTTATTTTTTGGCGCTGTAAATGATTCCATCTCTGCATCGTTGGGCACAAAATCTAGTATCTGAGCCATCACGAATTCCTCTCAATTGAGTACCTATTTCCCTGATCCTTAATCGTTGTCGAATAAAGAAAATATTATTGATACATATAGGTTAATAACAGATTTTATCGTGCTCATATTGACAGTGGTTACTGCCACATTAGTGAGCGCTTAAGAAAGAATTTAGCAGGCAATTAGCCAAAAATATGCGATCTATGTAACAAAATTACAGTTTCACGAAATTAACGGCATAAAACACTATTTATCGAGGCGTTGACTGAAATTTAATAACAATGAGAAAAGCTGTTGAGCGTAGATAAACATTTCATTAAGGGCCACTGTTGTTGCTAGAAGCTACGCTAGAAATAACAAAGCCCTTAATGAAAAACGTATTTAAAGACTACAAGTCGAAACTGTAGCTATAACCGACAAGAACTTTAGCATCATCATCTGTTAAGTCTGTATCACTGACCATAAAAGAGACAGTACCAAAATCGGTGTCTTTACTGAGAGCAATCGAATAGTCAGCGTAGTTGTCTGTACTGTACCAAGCCGTCACAACGTCGCCCATTGAGTAACCGTAGTGCGCTGCAATAGAGAGAGTGTCTGAGATGGGGTAGGTCAATGTTGTTTGCACATAGCCCATGTCTTTCTCATCTAGTGTGGGGTCGCCTATGACATCACCTCCGGCGTTGACCACGTGTGCGTAGCTTACTTCAATCCATTTCCAGCTTACCGCAACTGTAGCTTCGCCAAAATCGATGCTGTCGTCAGCATCTGGGTAAGCATAATAAAGATAGCTAATATCATAGCCAAACTCATCGGCTATGCTGCCAGCAAAGCCTGCATAGAAATCAACCTCATAACTGGTCTCATTACCAAAATCGACATTTGATGCCCATGTTCCAGCGTAAAAGCCGACGTCGTGGCTGTAATCAATGCCACCTTGAACAGCTACAGCATCATTGGTTTGGGTAATACCGCGCCATAAGTAGTTAGAAGTGGCGCCAATATTGGCTTCTACTGCGGCATTTGCCGATAAGCTTATTAGCGCAGTTGCAGTCACGGCTGCGGTATTGGTAAGTAGCTTGTTCATTCTCTTCCCCTATAAATATTATTTTTGTCATCGTCAAAGAGGATGTAGCAAAGACCAAGCCAGAAATTTTAATGTTATAAAACAGATGGTTATTTGTACTGTTGCTAATTTGCTAATTGGAATTGATTCAATCTAGGGCAGGTGGCACTGGATGAGTGCAAAGTTGAAGTGAAAAAGGGTTGAACTTGCAGTGGTAGCCGATTAGCAGGCATAAAAAAACCTCCTAATTAGGAGGTTTTATATAAATCACAAGAGTTGTGATTAGTTAACGCTATCTTTAAGCGTTTTACCCGCTTTAAACTTAGGTACGGTAGCCGCAGGGATCTGGATTTCTTTGCCAGTCTGTGGGTTACGACCTGTGCGAGCAGCACGCTCTGATGTTTCAAAAGAGCCAAAACCAACAATAGAGATTTTCTCTCCATTCTTCATCGCTTCTGCAACAGTTTCTTCAAAAGATTTTAACGCACGTGCGGCTTCAGCTTTAGTGAGTTCCGCAGATTCAGCCATTTTTGCAACAAGTTCAGTCTTATTCATTTGAATCGTCTCTTCTTTCCGTAGATTTATTTATTAGTAGCGTTATGTAACATGCCACAAGCTTTTGCATTTGAAAAGAGCTTTAAGTGGATGAAATGACCTTTAAAGTCAAAAACAGGAAGGATTTCTCAATTTTTCTACTCTTCAAGCAGTTGATAGAGGATTTGTTTGACAACTTGAGGTTCAAAAGGCTTATCACAAAGTGCATTCACACCCGCTTGTGAAACGTTACTCAGGTGAGTTTCGTTAGCTTCAGATGACACCATTAGAATAGGAACATGAGATTGCTCGCTATCATTACGAATAAATTGGGTTAATGCTAAACCATCAACGCTGGGCATATTGTAATCAGTGATGACCAGATCAAACATCTGCTGCTGCAGTATTTCAATGGCTTCTTGGCCATCTTGAGCCTCGGTTATCATTCGTAAGCCCAAATTGGTAATCGTACGCTTAATGACATTTCTTGCCATCTTGCTGTCATCGACGACGAGCACTCGCAGATCTTGTACATCGAAGTGGGTGAGGTCTAATTCGTCGTGGCTTAGTAGATCAATCGTGGCGTTGAGTGCTTTTCCGAGGTGGATTGAAGTAAAGGGCTTAGGGAGAATAGCGACAACGCCTGACTGACGATAGCTTTCTAACTGCTCGCGGCGACACTCGCTAGAAACCAGCATAAACTGGATGTCACTAAACTGCTCTGATGATTTGAGTTGTTTTAGCAACTCTAATGCGGTGCCATCTTCAAAGTGCATTGCACTGGCAACCAGATCTGGCTGGTGGCGCTTAATAATACTGAGTGCCTGCTCAAGGTTGGTGGCTGTTTGGATCTGTTTCACGCCCTCTTGTTCTAATCGGTTAACGATAATTTTACGTTGAGTATCTGAAGGCTCAACGAGCAATATGGAGAGTTCGCTAGGTTGTAAATTGCTCATAAATAGCTTTACCACTTGTTATTATTATTTATTATATGGTTGATTTTAAACATTATAAATCGATGTCGTTTATCAGTTTTGAAACTATTCTTCTTGTTTAAAGTAACGCTTTGTTTTTTGACTAAAGGCGACCCAGTACTGGAAGCTCATGGCGATTAATGCAGAGATAACAATGGTACTAATAGGAATGTTTCGTCCTTGGAAAACCACTTTCACATCTTCAGGCGTAATTTGATAAGCAATGATTGCGGCTGTAGCCAGTGCGAGCAGTGCCACTGTTTGAATCGCTAGGTATATTTTTAATAACACAACAGCCCAAAATTGACGTAGTACCAGCCCGTACAACACTGGAAACACACCAAGGGTGAACAAGTCGTATGTTTGTGTTGTCGCGGTGCGCCATAACGCTACAAAGGCAACCAAGACATATATAGCCATTAAAATTGCCAGCATTGGGTGAGGTTTCTTCATTGGATACCTAATTATTGACGCATTAAGCGTCGTCGTGCTTGAGGGAGATAACGGTGAGTGTAAAAAAATCAGTGCGGCGAGTCCATACAATCGCTCATTTAGTTTTAATTGCCAAGCTTGGCTATTTTATCGGGTATTACGCTAGAATAGCGTTATACCACCGTATTTTTAGAGAGCACAATGACAGAGTCACAGTTTTGGGAACTGGTTACCCGTACATCTCCTCAGCAAAATCAAACAGATTTAGCTGAGTCATTAAAGCAAAACCTGAGCCCGCTGAATAATGATGAGCTTCGTGATTTTGACAAGATCTTTGGCCAGCAAATGCGTCGTTCGTATTCGTGGTCAGTGTGGGGGGCTGCCTATATCATCACTGGATGTGATTCTGAGTATGCTTTTGCTGAGTTTCGCTGTTTTTTGATCTCACTGGGAAAACAGTGGTACGACACTGTTGTCGAGTCGCCAGATGAGCTTGGTAAGTTACTTGAATGGCCTGAAAAAGATGGTTCAGCTTATCCTTTTCTCGATGAGTATGACTTGATAGCGGGTCAGCTCTATGAAGAGCGTGCGGATGATGAGCTTCCTTATGTGCCATCAGGACAAGCTTCCCCTGTAGGGAAGAAATTTTCACATAAGAAAAAACAACTAAAAGCGACCTATCCAATCCTAAGTGCAGCTTTTCCGTTTTAGTTTATCCTCGAAAGGCAGGATTCAGCTTATCGATAAGTGACAGAGTTCTATGTATGAAGTCGCTTGGGTGTATGGGGAGTTAGAAACCAAAAAACGAGGCTATGCCTCGTGTTTGTGATATTAAGTTCGCTTAGTCGACGCAGGCGCTTACTTCACTGTCGAAATCAAAACCGTGAGCCTCACAAGTCAGCTCCATAAACTCTTCTTCTGAGTCGCTGACTTGGTCATCAAATTCAGCCTGAATTTTGTTCTCTAACGCAATATCTGATTGAGCCTGCTGCTCTGCTAGGATCTCAAAGTGGCCGTCCACTGCTGCTTGCTCTGCAGGGGTAAAGTCATTGGCATTTGCTTGGCCGATGAAGCTCAATGAGAAAAGTATTGCTGCAAAAAATGCCATACGGCCAGAAAATGGCAGTGTTGTAATGTTTGAGTAGTTCATATTGGACTCCAAATATTAATCAGTAACCAGTTTAGGAACCGTTGACTCTTAACGACGATTTATAGCTCGTCAGCTAAGAGGTTTTCCTCTGGGGATGTGTTTGCTTGATACGTATGTTAACGAATACTTCATGTACCAGAGCTGAACAAAAAGTGAGCTGTTAATTGATTGCGTTGAACTTCAGGTTTTTATCATATTAAAACAGCTGGTTATGTATTTTCTTTACGGGGAATATGACTTGATAGCGGGTCAGAACTATGAAAATAGTGCTGATGATGAGCTTGCTTATGTGCCTACAGGGCAAGCTTCACCTGCGGGGGAAGAAGTTTCACATAAGAAAAAACAACTAAAAGCGACCTATCCAATCCTTAGTGCAGCTTTGCCAATTTAGTTTATCCTCAAATATCTTCGAAAGGCAGGATTCAGCTTATCGATAAGTGACAAAGTTCTATGTATTAAGTCGCTTGGGTGTATGGGGAGTTAGAAACCAAAAAACGAGGCTATGCCTCGTTTTTGTTATATTAAGCTCGCTTAATCGACGCAAGCGCTTACTTCACTGTCGAAATCAAAACTGTGAGCCTCACAGGTCAGCTCCATAAACTCTTCTTCTGAGTCGCTGACTTGGTCATCAAATTCAGTCTGAATCTTGTTCTCTAACGCAGTATCCGATTGAGCTTGCTGCTCTGCTAGGATCTCAAAGTGGCCGTCCACTGCTGCTTGCTCTGCAGGGGTAAAGTCATTGGCATTTGCTTGGCCGATGAAGCTGAATGAGAAAAGTATTGCTGCAAAAAATGCCATACGGCCAGAAAATGGCAGTGTTGTAATGTTTGAGTAGTTCATATTGGACTCCAAATATTAATCAGTAACCAGTTTAGTAACCGTTGACTCTTAACGACGATTTATGGCCCGTTAGCTAAGAGGTTTTCCTCTGGGAATGCGTTTGCTTGCTACGTATGTTATCGAATACTTAATGTACCAAGGCTGAACGAAAAGTGAGCTGTCGATTGATCGTGCTGGACTGTCGGTTTTTATGAAATAAAAACAGCTGGTTACCGATGGAGTTTTTCTTTGTGATTGATATTTTAAAATTGCAGTTAAAGGAATTCAGTTTAAGTCGCTTAACAACACTTACTCATTAGTCATTGTTTCACAATGAAATCCTTGTCGCATAGAGTCGAAGCTACAGTTAAGGCCACATTCCCAAACAACATTATTGAGTTGCTCTGACTGTTGTTCTGAAAATGCCTTGCAGCTTGGGTAATCGTCGAAATCATCGGTTTTTTCATATTTACTTGAGTTATAGCCATTCTTATAAATGAAAGCGGACCAAGTTTCATAAGATGAGGTCTGTTCTGTTTGATTGATGCTAATAATTGTCCACACTAAACCTGTAAACAACAGAATGACAAAAATGACAGGTGCAAGTTTCTGCATATTACTATTTCCAATTTATTAGATAGCGATTTATTTTAGACAGCATAATATTAAGTACTAATAATGCAAACTAAGCATTGATTTTGGTTAGCTAAAGCCAGTTTTGATGCAATTTGATGCAACAAAGCACCATATAGTGTGGTTAACTAATATAATACTGCGGTATGTTGGCATTTTACATTAAGCACTGATTCAGCTTCGGTCGTTTATCATTGGTAAAGTAAAACGTACCCCTTTGTTCAATCGTGGAGGCAAATATGAATTTTAAACACATACTGGTTGCAGGACTATTGCTATCTGGGTCAATGTTATCAGGTTCAACATGGGCTGCTGATGAAGTCGTTGAAAATCCAGTGACTGAAGAAGGCATCGTTAAAGTCGAGTGGCAAGATCCAAAGAGCTTTCGTGATGTTAAGGCTAGCAGTGATATCCAATCCCGTTTTGAGAATCGTACGTTTAAAGAGTTAACTAAAAATTTAAATAAAGAAGCCGCTAAGATTTTAAAGCCTAATCAAAAGCTTGAAATGGTTGTTACAGACTTAGATTTAGCGGGTGATGTTAGACCTACGTTTGGTGCGACAATGAATGATTTACGGGTGATTAAAGATGTTTATCCACCCCGTATCACCTTTAGTTATAAAGTGACTGAAGGCGAACATGTCATCATAGTTGGCGATGAAAAATTAACCGACCTTGGCTTTATGCACTCTATTCATAAGGCTAATAATAAAACTAATCGGTATGAAAATGCGTTACTCACATCGTGGCTAAAAGAGACTATTAAGCCAAAAATTTAAACTTAAAGCCGTGCTGACAGCGCGGTCACGTTAAGCACCTTTTCCTTGTGCAATTGAAATAGACTAAATAAGCCACTGGCTTGTTTAGCCTGTTTTTTTGCTAGAGCACTATAAACGGACAGTTGGTGTTCATTGCAATTTGAGGTGACCTGCGGTGGTAAAATGCCTGCCGTTAATGTGATTAAGGCGTGATAACAGGTAACGCCTTCTCTGTCATCTGCCAGCATCCGTTTATCCTGCCAATGCTCATCGGAGTAAAATAGTGACTTCACGGCTTCAAAGTCACTAATGATGGTGAGTGCTTGCTGCTGAATATCATCGCAGGTGCTAATGATGACGAAGTCGTCCCCACCAATATGGCCGATAAAATTATCGCTACTTCGTTGACGTTGTAATAATCGTGATACCTCCATAATGACTTCGTCTCCACGACAAAAGCCGTAAACATCGTTATAAGGTTTAAAATGAGATAGGTCAAAATATGCAAGGTAGAACGGTTTGTTTTGCTGTTTTAAGCGTTGTAACTCCTGTTGAATTGGAATATTCCCAGGTAACCCCGTCAGAGGGTTCGCATGACGAGCGACGGTAATTTTTTGTTCAGTTATCTGTGCCAAGAGATCTTTAGTATGACCAATCCCCAATAGTCGCCCTTGTTTTAATACAATAAACTGTTGCGCTACAAGTCCGGTTGACTCTGATGTTAGACGTTGACTGACTTGAGATAAAGGCTGGTGAGCTTCAATCTGAATCACATTGGTATCGAGAATGTCATCAACGGGTTGGTGTTCATGTAGTGATCGACCGTAAGGCGTACTAAACAGTTCTATAACGTGAGATCGAGCGATCAACCCTATCACTCGTTGTTGGTCGACGACGACAATGGCTTGTACAGCGGGTTGCTGATTAAATTGCTCGTCGATAAGTTTTAGCTTAGTGCCTGATTGGCAAGTAATCGCACTGCAGCTGAGGCTTTCTGCTGAGTCTGCAAACCGAATATGGTAAGGAATGGGCTCAATGTTATCTTTGAGGGTAATGCTTCGATTTGGCGACGCTTCTGGTCGACCCAGTAGGTAGCCTTGACAGTAGATAATGCCCAACTGTTTTAATACCGCGAGCTCTTTTTCTGTTTCAATACCTTCAGCAATAACTTTGCAGCTTAGGTTTTGGCATAGATTGACAATAGAGCGCACGAACTCCTGTTTAACCGGAGACGAGTCAATTGAATCAATGAAGTGCCTATCAATTTTGACGTAATCTGGTGCAAGCTCTGACCATAGTCTCAGGCCAGAATATCCCGCTCCAAGATCATCAATAGCAGTGAGAAACCCTTGGCTACGGTAGTGGTTTAAGCAAGATTTGAGCAGATCGATATCATCGGCGGGGTACTGCTCTGAGAGCTCAATGACCACTTGAGAAGGATGGATCCCCAATTCCTGCACCAAGCTTAACGTGAGACCCTTAGCGTGATTGGGTTCCAGCAAGGCTTTAGGTGAAATATTGATGAACAACTTGCCTGATAGTGCAATATTGTTGAATTGTTGGATGGAGATCCGTCGGCAGAGGCTTTCAAGTTCAGATAAGCGTCCTTCGTGGGCCGCTGTTTTAAATAGTGGTACAGGAGAGTAGAGCGGGCTATGTTCGGGTCCACGGCTGAGCGCTTCGAAACCATGAATTTGATAGGTTGAGATATTACAGATGGGCTGAAAAACGGCTTTGATTTTCTCTCGATCGATGATCTTAGCGAGTTCACTTTTTAGATCAATAGCGGTCATGTGTTCTACTCAATATTTAAGAAGTAGAGGATTGTATGACGCTTGGATGACATTAAGATTTCAAAAAATCAATCCATTAACATTTTTTCACGCTTTCACTTACCTTAATGGTTATAAGGTAAGTGCCGGTTTTGTCAATGGATCGACTGACCCTATAAGGCTATTTTGTGTTGGCTTTAAAAGTCTGCATCGTTTGCAATAATAGGCCAAGCTTACGGACGTAGCTTTCTAATCCCGTCGCCATGGTTTCAGGTTCGTGGCTCATCGCGTCCATTTCAGCAGCGAGTTCTGTTACATAAGGCTGAAAGCGATTGCTACTGGTAGAAAATCCCTCGTCCTTAGTGAAAATAGTATTAAACTTAACGTGGCCGGCTTTTTTGAGCCCATCGAGTCTTGTATCTGCATCGATAGCTTGACGGTAGGCGGTTTGCAAACTGGCTTTTAGTTGCTCGATAACCTGTGTGTGTGGCATAACAGCCTCTCATTTTAAAATTTGCTGAATTATAAGGGGCAAGTATGTTGGCAACAAGTATTCAGAAAGGTTTATTATCGATAGTTGGCATGTGTTGTATCGTTGTAGCCCAAATAGCCAGCGCTGCGCCAACGGATAAACCGCCTTTCTACCAAGTTTCTTATCAAGGTAAAACCGCCTATCTATTGGGCTCTATCCATATTGGTAAAGCTGATTTTTATCCATTAGCGGATCAAATTGAACAGGCGTTTGCGACATCAAAAGCAATTGTCGTAGAAGCTGATGTTCGCGATGCTAACATTGCAGCATTATTACAAACATATGGCGCTAAGCAATTCCCCATTGATGATAAAACCAAAGGCGTATTAGCCAGTTACTGTAAAGATAAAGCCAACTTATGTGCCGCTTTAAGCAGCTATGCACCCTGGTTACAATCAATGCAACTGAGTGTGGGTCGCTACACAGCTCTGGGATATAGTGCGCTTTATGGCGTGGACTCAGTGTTAGTTGCTCAAGCAGATAATAGACCTGTATATGAGCTCGAAAGCACCGAATTTCAGTTTGAGTTGCTGTCATCTTTTAGCGCAGAGACGCAGTGGGAGATGGTACGCGAAGCAATAGAAGCACCAGATGAGGATATGCTAAAACTTATTTCGGCGTGGCGCCGTGGCGATGAAGCTGAGTTGGCAGATTTAATGGAAGGAGAGATGCTCCGCGAAGGCAATACTGAAATGGTAGAGAAGATGCTGTGGGACCGCAATAAGGGCATGGCTAATAAAATCGAGGAACTGATGACATCTGCTACAACTAAACAACCTTTATTCATTGTCGTTGGGGCCGGACACTTAGTGGGGAGTCGGAGTGTACAGTCCTACTTGGAGCCAATGGGTGTGAGCAGTAAAAACTGTTGGCAAACCACCTGTAGTTGAAGCAATTGCTCATCGTGATTATCGGCTTTTTCTGTTTTAGGGTATAATCTGCGGATCGTTTATTTTTTGTCTGTGTTTTAATGTAAGGTTTGATTAGTTTGACTGAAGAATACTGTATTGATTTAAAGGCTATGCCATCGCTGTTTTCGCTGTATCGAAAGATATTTTTTGGGCGCAAACCTGGTTGGGATGAACAGCCGCTGCCTATGATTAAAGTAAGCAGTCCAAATGTGGCATTGTCCGCAGAAAAAGTTGAGCAGTATGCCAAGGTATGCGGTTTTGATTTTGATGGTCAAACGTTACCGCCGACTTATTTGTATGTAATGGCGTTTAGATTACATGCGGTGATTTTCACTCATGACGCAATCACATTTCCTTTGCTTGGTATGCTCCATTTAAAGAACAGCATCACCTTATATCGTCCGACAACGGTTGCTGAAAACTATGATATTGAATGTTCATTAACGACCAGCCAAATGACCGACTCTGGCTTGGAGTTTGAATTGGTATCAAAAGCGTTTGTTGCCGGCGAGTTAGTCTGGGAGTCACTCTCAACCTACCTATATCGCATTGAAGGTAAAACTAAGCGAATGCGCCCACCCAGAGCCAGTGATATCAACTGGGATACTGCCCAAGCATGGAGCTTAAGTGAAGATTTGGGCCGCCGTTACGCCAAAGCATCAGGCGACTATAATCTTATCCATCTGCATCCAGTATTGTCTAAACGCTTTGGATTTGATCGTATTTTAGCGCATGGCATGTGGTCTAAAGGCCGCTGTATTGCAGAAGTGATGCCGGAAATTGTGGCTAAACCTTGTAAGATTGATGTTGCCTTTAAATTACCCTTATTTATGCCTGGTAACGTCAGCTTTGCGGCGGAACAAAAACAAGATAGTTTGATATTCGAGCTAAGAGATCAAAAAGGTCGACGTCCGCATTTGACCGGTGAAATAACCTTTTTATAAAGCATTGGTCATGATAAAAAAAGGCGCTATATTGCGCCTTTTTCGATCTAAACCCAGACAATTTCCAATGCTGTTTTCAGAACTGCGGTAGGAAAGTGAAACAAGGCAGTGATTGAGATAATGGTTATTCCAATTTAGATTGTAATGCCATTCGCCAAAAGCCAGCCATAGTTGATTTTCATTGAAAATCGCTATTCTGCATGATCTACTCCTGTCATCTGGTGATGATTTTATTGATGTAGATTACAAAAAGCTAAAATAGCATTCGCTCACTATTCAACCTCGGTTTCAGATCCTCTATATTGCACTCGTGACTCTACCTTATCTTAAATAAAACAGTGGATACCTACAAATGCTGTCAGATATACAAATTTCTAGTGAGCATACCTGCAAACCGATTGCGGATATCGCCACTAAACTCGGCATTATGGACTCTGAATTGTCCCTCTATGGCGCTAACAAAGCCAAAGTTTCCCTCACCGTTGCCCGCCGCTTGGCTGACAAACCTGATGCCAAGCTTGTGATCGTGACCGCAGTAACACCGACACCTTTTGGCGAGGGAAAAACGGTAACCACGATTGGTTTGACGCAGGCGATGAATGCCATTGGGATAACAACCTGCGGCTGTATACGCCAGCCAAGCATGGGACCGGTATTTGGTATTAAGGGCGGTGCTGCAGGGGGCGGCTACGCACAAGTGGTGCCAATGGAGGAACTCAATTTACACCTTACTGGCGATATACATGCGGTGAGCAGTGCGCATAATCTCGCTGCAGCGGCTATTGATGCTCGTTTGTTCCATGAAACAAGACTCGGCGCAGAAGCATTTTCCAATGAATCAGGTTTAACAGCGCTCAATATTGATGTTGAAAACATTCTTTGGCGCAGAGTGGTGGATCATAATGAGCGTAGCCTAAGGCAGATTGAAGTCGGTCTTGGCGCGAACAATGGCCCAGTACATGCCTCAGGTTTTGATATTACTGCGGCATCGGAGTTAATGGCGATTCTAGCATTGAGCAAAGATCTTCAAGATCTACGGCAAAGAGTGGGGCGGCTAGTGCTGGCACTCGATCTAGAAGCAAATCCGATTACTGCAGAAGATATCGGTGTGGCAGGCGCCATGACTGTGATAATGAGAGATGCGATTAAGCCAACATTGATGCAGACGCTCTCTGGCGACCCTTGTTTTATTCACGCGGGTCCTTTTGCCAATATTGCCCACGGTAACTCCTCGATTATTGCCGATGAATTGGCAGCAAAATTGGCTGATGTGGTGATAACGGAAGCTGGCTTTGGCTCTGATATGGGCTTTGAGAAGTTCAGTAATATCAAAGTCAGAGAATCTGGCTATAAACCGTCAGCAGCAGTGGTTGTGGTCACGCTAAAAGCGCTTAAGGCCAATAGCGGTATTGAATCTGATATTGCGATAGACCAACCTGACTTGGCCCGTCTAAAAGCAGGTTTCGCCAATTTAGAATGGCATATTAATAATGTGCATCAATACGGCGCACCCGTCGTGGTTGCTATTAATCGTTTCCCAACGGATACCGCCGCAGAGCTTGATTGGTTACAAGCAGAAGTGAGCCACACCCGTGCCTTTGGTTGTGAGATCAGTGATGCTTTCGCTCACGGCTCCGAAGGAGGCGTTGAGTTAGCAAAGATGGTTTATGCTGCTACCCAATTAAAATCTGAATTTAAATGTCTATACAAAGCGGAAGATAGCTTAGAGGCTAAATTGATGACGTTAGCTGAAGTGGGATATGGTGCGGCGAGTGTTGCTATGTCAGATAAAGCTAAGCAGCAATTGGCTTGGCTAGGTAAGCATGGCTATAGCCATTTGCCAGTGTGTATTGCTAAAACGCCGATGTCTATCAGCCATGATGCAAGCTTAAAGGGAGTACCTGCGGGTTTTGAGCTGCCTATCAATGAACTCAGGCTTAATGCTGGTGCAGGCTTTATAACGGCTTTAGTGGGGAAGGTGATGACGATGCCTGGCTTGGGAATTCGCCCTGGTTACTTAAATATCGACATCGATAGTAATGATGAGATTATCGGCTTAGCTTAAGTGACAGCTGATCTTCATTGTTAGATTTTAATTAAAAAGCCCCGCCAGCAAATGCTCGCGGGGCTTTTAGCTAATACTACAATCTAGGTCTCTTGGTAGATATGGACATCGCGTTGTGGGAACGGAATACTAATCCCTTCAGCGTCAAAGCGCATTTTGACTTCACGGGTGATATCCCAATAAACGTCCCAGTAATCAATAGGCTTAACCCATGGGCGTACAATAAAGTCGACTGAAGATTCACCTAACGTGTGTAGCTTTATCATTGGCTCAGGGTCTTTGAGCACTTTAGGGTGCGACATCATGACATCGTTCAAGACTTTTTCAGCATGTTCAATGCTGTCGCTATAACCGATGCCAAACGTTAAGTCGACTCGACGTACTTGCTCAACAGTGATGTTGTTAATGGTATCGCCCCAGATCTTATTATTGGGGATGATTAACCTTTGGTTATCTAACGTTTTGATGGTGGTTGAAACAAGGCTCATATGACTGACTCGCCCAGTGACGCCGGCGGCATTAATGAGGTCATCCACATCAAAGGGACGGTAGATCAAAATCATCATGCCAGAGGCGAAGTTAGACAAGGTATCTTGCAAGGCGAAACCAATAATCACACCCGCGATACCAAAACCTGCAAGCAGCGGTGCCAGCTCAAACCCGAGCTGTGACAGACCAATTAATAAGCCTAAAGCAAATACTGCTTTTCCCGACAGTGAAATAAAGAAATCTTGCAGTAAGTAGCTGAATTTAAGCTTAGAATTGCTCACGGTTTTTTGTATGATGCGCTTAACCACTTTTCCTATCAGGCTTGATAGAAATAAGATGAGACTAAAAATGATGAGTTTAAACACCACACTGGCACCATTTTCTAAGGCTTGAGTCTTAGCAATCAATATCCATTCACTCAGCAGGCTGCTCGCTACATCAAAGTTCAGCACATCTTGAGTAATGTCGCCTGAGATACTAAATAAAGTTTGTTTATATACTGCAGTATCTTGGCCTAGTTCATCTAACATTTCGATTGCTGTCGATAAGCTGGTAGAGCTTCGTTCAAGACGCTCTTTTAGCTCGACAACGATAGCAGTTTGTTCACTGCTAACATCTTTACCCGCAACCGTTACATCCGCGATGGCTTGTGCTAATCGCGATTGGTTGTAGTGTACAAAGCTATCGAGGTCATTAGCCCGCTCCGCGATTGTCGCAATAAATTGCTGATTCTTGGCTTCAACATCAACCCCAGCAATAGCAGCCCAAGTCAGTAGTTGCTTTTCTGCGACGTAGAGTTTGTCTTGCTCGCGTTCTATCTGCACCAACTGCAGCATTATGTTACGGTCATTATCCGCACCAACTTGACTCATCAACGTCTTTTTTTCGTTTTTGAAATAGTTTTCAACTTGATTGGTAAATGCGAGTTGCTTGACGATATAAGGCTTTAGTAACTCAAGTTTAGGCGGTGTTTGTTCAATCTGTTGCTTCAGGTTTTCCTGTAATAAGGTGGCATTGCGACTGATGCGGTATTCAATAAATGATTTTATTTCTCCCTTGGTGCCCGTTAATACTTTTACATCACTATCAATAGCGCTTTGGATCCTGTTTAGCTCAATCGTGAGTGGCTCATCATTTGCCGAAGCGATGGAGGAGAATAAGCATAAGCCGATAAAGAGCAGCTGGGTAAGCAATCTATGCATTTGTGGATATCCGTTAGTTCCCTGAAGTAACTATATTATTACTCAGATTTAACAGTGTCGATTTGTTATTTTGATTTTATGATGACTTTGAGCAATAAAAGGTCTGACTAAGGCCCAAATCTGTTAGAATTGGCGGCCAGTTTTGGGCCCTAAAGTGCCAGTTTCTGGGGGGTGTTCGTCATACGACAACCTTAACTAACTAATTATATAGAGAGAAGCGCCTGTGATATGTGCACATTGTTCTAAGCCTTTCGCCATAGATAAAATCGTTAACCAAAGAGGAAAGGGCCTAAATGGTGAGATCCAGTGTCCACTTTGTGACGCTTGGTTGGGTAAAAGTGCACCCATGGCACGCGTTAAAATGGCGAGTTTTTATATTGGGTTTATGGCAATAGTGTGGGGATATTTCGATGAGACTATGCGGACGGTCTGTATCCCGGTGACAATATTTGCAGTGATGTTACTGTTGGTAAGCCATATGATGGATCATATGAAAGTCATCGAAGCACCAGAGAGAGTTGATGACAGCGAAGAAAGGCAGAAATACCGTTAAATTCTGATGACTCACTGCCATCAGAATAGAGGCTTATTGAGCAGCGAGTTACACCTTGGCTAATTCAAGTTTTCATTCGAAAACCAATCCAAAATTCAACTTGAATCTTAACGATATAATTCGTTGATAGCGTTATTCTATGACTTGAACTTGTGCTTCAAGTGCGGCTTCTACATAGTAAATGCCGCCAAGTACCACACCAAAAAATAACGCTGTCATGATAATGAATTTTAAGTTTGAGCGAAGAAGTTCAAGCATGATGTTGGCGCCTTATTAGTAAATAAACTCTTATTTCATATCTCTATGAATTAATGCTAGTGCTGAAATCTTAGCCCTATCAGCTTAAAACAGTATTAATTGTCATTCAAGTTTTAGTGATATTCATCACAAACACTTTGTAACGCTTTCACTTTAGGGAGTACTTGACTTCAATCTTGAACCACCTAAACTTGGCTGGTTTTTTAAAACAAGGTTAACACTTTGATTCAACTGAGTAGCGTGAAGCAGAAACTGGTAATAGGGCTTATTGCCGTATTCTTGTGCCTGTCATTTGCAGCGTCCGCTCATGATCTGAGTCACTTGGATGATGGCGCTAAGAACCATTGTACTCTGTGTTATCACCAACACCACATCAACAAACTGCTGCCTAGCTTTGAGTTTAATATTGCGGTAGTACGCCAGTTCGTTGAGAGCCAAGAGTATATCCTTCCAACATTTAACTCGCAGCATGTGAGTTTTTTCAATAGCCGCGCTCCCCCCGTTACTGTCTAAGCAATTCAATAAAAAAAAACAACGACTAAATTAAACAAGTATTCCCTATGGGAAGGCTTTGCTTAGCTGTATTTCGGAGAACAAATGACTATTTCAACTATGCGCCTAACTGGCGTAGCTGCTGCATGCGCAATTTTTTCTATTAACGCTTTTGCTGAAGATTCAAGCTTAACCAACCCTGCCATTAGTGCGGTATTAGATGGCTACTATCAAAGTGCTGAACGCCCAATGAGCGAGCGTGTCGAAGGTTTTGGCTTGGGCCACACTGAAGTGGCAATGAGTGCCAATATCGATGATATGTTTTACGGTAAGTTAACTGCTGTAATAGAGATGCATGACGGTGAAACTGAGCTGGGTCTGGAGGAGGCATTTATTCAGACACTGGCAATGCCTTATGGCCTTTCAATGAGGGCGGGACGTTTCTTATCCGACATTGGTTATCTTAACAATCAGCATGTGCATACCGATGCATTTTCTGACCGGCCGGCGGCATATCGTGCATTTTTAGGCAGCCATTATTTCGATGATGGTGTGCGACTAAGCTATGTTGCACCAACGGATCTTTATTGGACTATGGGAGTCGAAGCGTTCAAAGGTGACAATATGCGCGCTGCTGACGAACATAACGAGCGCGATTACAAGTCAACAGGGGTTTATACCGCATTTACTAAGATTGGTGGTGATGCTGGTATTAATGGTTCATGGCAGGCGGGTTTGAGTTATTTACGTAATGAAAATGGCCGTATGACCGCAGAAGAGCATGACCATGTTGCAGTACTCGATGAACACGACCATGAACACAGTCATAGTGCTCAGTACACTGGTGAGAATACCTACGTAGCAGACTTTGTTTATAAGTGGGCACCTAACGGTAATTATAAATATCAACACCTTACCCTAAGCGGTGAGTTCTTTAGAGTGACAGATTTTAAACCTTTAGAAGAGGAACATGACGAGCATGATGCTCATGATGATGAAGGTAAAGACTATCAGGATGGTTGGTATTTGAGCAGCGTTTATCAATTCTCACCGCATTGGTCTGCAGGCTTACGTTATGGCCAAGTCGACACTCAGATGATGCATGATGATCATTTTGATCCACAAAAGTTGAAAGAAACTGAGGTGAGCCTAGCATGGCACCAAAGCCATTTCTCAACAGTGCGTCTGCAATATACCAATCAACAAGGGACAAACTTCGATGGAATAGAAGACGATAACGTTATCACTCTTCAATATATTATGACTCTGGGGGCTCACGGTGCGCATCAATTCTAAGCAGTTCTTACCTAAAGCATTAAAAACACTTACCTTAGCCGTAACGCTAGGTTTTATCAGCAATGCACAAGCAGAATTTAATATTTTTGCCTGTGAACCTGAGTATGCAGCACTTGCAAAAGAGCTCGCGCCTGATGCACGGATCTATTCGGCCACCACGGCGATGCAAGATCCTCATCAAGTGCAAGCAAGACCCAGTTTGATCGCTAAAATGCGTCAAGCAGATCTCGCCATTTGTGCGGGGGCAGATCTTGAAATTGGCTGGCTGCCGATGCTGCAGATGAAGTCGGCAAACGCTAAGGTACGTTCTACCGATCAAGGGCTGTTTTTTGCTGCAGAGCAAATCGACACTGTGGATCAAATGAAATCTGTTGATCGCTCAATGGGTGATGTTCACGCCAAGGGCAATCCACACCTGCATTTTGACCCGAAACGCTTGCTTGGTGTTGCCGAGGCATTGACGCAAAAATTGATGCAACTTGATCCAGACTCCACTGCGCAATATCAGGCTAACTTAGCCCGTTTTAGCCAGCGTTGGAATGACGCTATTCCTCGTTGGGAACAGAAGGCAAAGCCACTAAATGGTAAAAAGATTATTGCTTACCATTCAAGCTTTAAATATCTGTTTAACTGGTTAGGGTTGGAGCAGGTTGCTGATCTTGAACCAAAACCTGGGATACCGCCTAGTAGCTCACATCTAGCGAGTCTACTTACCCGCGCTAAGCAGGGGGATATCTTGGCCATCATTATCGCGTCATATCAAAGTGAACGTGGTGCGGATTGGTTGGGCGAACGTGCTGATTTACCGGTCATTGTGCTGCCGATGTCAGTGGGTGGAAATGAGCAAAGTGTTGATCTGTTTAGCCTGTACGATAGTGCGATAGACTTATTACTCGCCGCTAAATAGCCACTGTCCAAGAGTAAAGCAAGTGAACGCGATATATTGCGTTCACTTGCTTTTTAAATGACGTTAACCAGAGTAAATACCGATGTTTGATCTGGATCTTTTATCTATTTTGTTCCCTGCATTTGTTGCGGGGATACTCGTTTTGTCTACCCATGTGGTACTAGGACAACAAGTGCTAAAGCGTGGGATCATCTTTATTGATCTTGCGATTGCACAGGTCGCTGCATTAGGTGCCATCGTGGGCCATCTCAATCATGATATTGAAGCCTTACCTTTCTCTAATGTGTGGATGCCTGCATTATTTGCCATTGCGGGTGCGGGCTTTATCGCTTGGTTATCTAAACGGATGGCAGATGAACTGGAGGCGATTATTGGTTGTTTCTATGTATTAGCTGCCGTGGCTGCGATGCTGCTATTATCGAATGACCCCCACGGGGCTGAAATGCTAAAGCAGTTGATGTCAGGGCAAATACTTTGGGTTAGCTGGAGCCAATTGTTTCTGCCTGCCAGTATATATGCAGCTATTCTTCTATTATTGGCTTTTAAACCTAAAATTCTTGCCGGGCGCGGTTTCTATCTGATATTTGCGGTAGTCATTACCCTGTCAGTCGAGCTGGTTGGCGTCTATTTAGTGTTTAGCTCTCTGATATTACCCGCGCTGGCGGTTAATCATTATGTTGGACGTTTTAAGCTAGGCTGGGCTTATGTGGTCGGCTTGTTCGGTTACGTTGCAGGCTTAGTATTATCCGCTTCATTCGATTTGCCAAGCGGCGCGGCCATCGTGGCAACGTTAGCAGTTAGCGCTATTTGCTTTAGATTAGTACTGTTTTTACGGAAAAAATATTGGCCTGCAATGGCTGATTTAGTTGAGGTCAGACCTTAACGCTACACTCTATAGGCTATTATTCGCGATGATTAAATGTGCGCTAGATTAAAGTTCGCTTAAGTTGAGTGCGCTAAAGTAGCCTAAGTCTGGTGCCGTATAGCCTAGGTTCAGGCTACATGTGTAAACTAAATATTGAGTCGTTAGTACTTGCTGGCTATACTGGCGCCAATTAAATCGCGGGAGATTGTAGTGCTGTTAATCCTTAGGTGTTTGATTTTATCTGTCATGCTTGTTTTAGCCTTTATTATTGGTGGTTTAGCGTGCGTTTTACGACCACGTCACCGTGATAATGTGCATATGTTCGCTAAGATTTTTTCTTGGGCTGCCCCCGTGTTGGGCATTAAAGTTATTGTGCGCAAGTCTAAATGTGAAAGCGATGAGCCTCGCGTGTTTCTAGCTAACCATCAAAACAATTTCGATATGTTTACCCATACTGCGGTGGTACCTAAAGGTACGGTGAGTTTGGGTAAAAAGAGTCTTGCGTGGATGCCGTTGTTTGGTCAAATCTACTGGCTATCAGGTAATATTTTGATTGATCGTAAAAATCGCAGCAAGGCGTTTGATACCATGGCAGCGACAGCGAGAAAAATCAAAGAGAAGTGTTTGTCGGTATGGATCTTCCCTGAAGGCACACGTTCTCATGGCAAGGGATTACTGCCTTTTAAAGCCGGTGCTTTTTATACGGCAATTGCGGCGGGCGTGCCTATGGTGCCTGTACTGGCGTCTAATCAAAGCCATATCAAGCTGAATCGTTGGAATAATGGCGTTGTTATTATTGAGATGATGGAGCCTATCGAAACTAAGAGTTTTGATAAGACACAAGTTAAAGAGCTGTCTAAGCGGATCCATACCTTGATGTCCGAAAAATTGTCACAGTTGAACCAAGAAGCTTCTGCATTAATGACTAAAGCGGTATAATCTTCGCGAAATTTTTGAGGAGTAACTGATGTCTATTGAACGCCTGTTAAACGAACAGAAAGCAGAGAACCGTGAAATCGTTGAAGCAATACTTGCTGACGGTTCATTACCTGATGCCGATTACACGATTGAGCATCACTTCTCATCGACCAATTTTGAACGCTTAGAAAAAGCGGCAGTAGAAGCCTTTAAGCTTGGCTTTGAAGTGAACGATGCTGAAGAGATGGAGCTGGAAGACGGTTCTGTGATTATCTGCTTTGATGCAGTCGCTTCACACCAACTCGATGTTGAGTTACTCGATACCGCTTGTGAGAAGTTAATTCAGTTAGCGGCAAAGCAAAAAGTTGATTATGACGGATGGGGCACTTACTTCATTGATGAAGATGGCGAAGTCCGTGATGAAGAAGATGAAGACCTAGAAGATGAAGAAGACGAAGATAAGCTGCATTAAGCTTTACTGCTTTTAGTCAACATCTGAATAAAAAATGCCCATCAATGATGGGCATTTTTGTACCTAAATCTTGATTAACTTGGCGGGTGTTGGTGAATAACACAGCCGTTTTTTCCTGCCTCTTTTGCTTGATATAAAGCTTGGTCTGCTAATGACAACCAAGATTCACTGCTAAGGATCTGTGGCTGAATGTCACAAATGCCAATACTGATAGTGACTTTAATAATATTGTCAGCATACATGGTTTCAGACTGTTCAACTTTTTTGCGTAATCGCTCCGCAAAATAAAGCGCATTCGCTGCAGGGGTATTGGCTAATACTACGCCAAACTCCTCGCCACCATAGCGACCAGCACAATCGGTTTCACGCAAAGATTTATTAATTAAGTGAGATACATTCTGAATCACTTTATCGCCAGCCTGGTGGCCATAGGTATCATTGATCACTTTAAAATTATCAATGTCTAGCATCACTAAAGTGGTTTCATCGCCGTAGCGGCTGTTACGGTCGAACTCTTTTTGCATGCATAACTGCCAGTGACGACGATTATACAGTTGAGTTAAACCATCTATCTGGCTTAGCACTTCAAGGCTCTCATTGACCGCTTTAAGCTGCAATCTGTTGACGGCAACATCCGTCACATCATAAACAATCATGCTTAAATGGGTCACTTCACCTGTCAGTGATGACAACGGCAATAACGTCACATTCTGGTACATGAAATCAGCGCGGCCGGTGATGGGGCGGTAATTTTTAAATTGAAAAACAAACGGTCGTTGTTCCCAACTAATAAATGCACGATTTTTAAGCAGGAATACTGATTCCATTTTATGCTTAAGCCACTTAGAAGGTAAGTACTCAAACTGTTCAAATAGGTTCTTGCCCTTAATCGAGTTGGGTGACACACCACTGTGGTTTTCCATAAAACCATTCCACAGTTGGATATTGTAATCTTGATCGAGTACGACTAAGCCCACTTCAATGGTTTGCACCATATCAATTAGCCAGTGGAGCTCATTCATTGCGCTTAGATCGTTTGCCATCTTATGATCCATCTTAATCTAGCAAGTAGCCGAGCTTATAATTAAGCGTGGGCAAAGAGTCTTCAGTAAACAACAATAGTAAATCACATTGAATGTCATGATCTTCAATACGATAATTAATTTCCATTGCCAGCGTGCGTTCCCATTTGTCAGCATTCTCATGAATGAGATCATTGGCTGTACAGTGTCGGCCAAGCACCACGGGGTGACTTTGGCTGAACTTCATATGCAGTTGCTCAGAGATCCCATTGAGAAAGGCACCGATAAGTACGTTGCCGGTATCCATCATGACCTCAAGCTCAGTATTTTCATCTTCGGGATTTTCAAGCTTCATCAGCTTTGCCATGTCTTGAAAAGAGGAGTCGTGGAATAGCAGCAGTGCTTCGCCTGCGATGCCAGCGCCGATAAAACCTTGGCATAGAGCAGACACGGTGCCATTTTCTTCTGTGGCTTTAAGCGTCATCGTCAGCTCGCTAACCTCGAGCACATTGACGTTGGGGATAGGCAGTAATACAAATACGTTGAGTAGCTTTGAAAGTAGATCCGCTGCACGACCCATAGCGACGTTAGCGACCTCCTGACAAGCATCACGTAAGTCGACCTCAACCATGGGGTTTTGTGTTTGGCCTGCGCCAACAGCGAGCTCTAAGATGCCGTATTCCTGCAGAATATGGCTAATAGCGTCAACGCTAACGGGTTTTTGAATAAAATCGAGCGCACCGAGTACTTTGACTCGTTCATGCGCTTTTATTTGAATGTCACCAGAAACAACAATGACGAGCGCAGGAAGATCTTCTCTTTGAATGGCTTCGAGCACTTCATAGCCATCCATAACGGGCATGTTCAAATCTAGGAAGACAATCGCGCCTTTACCTTGGCGAATCGCATCAATCCCTTCGGCACCATTCGCGGCATAGGTGAGTTCTACGTCCCACTCTTTTGGCAGCGTTCGCGCCATCTGCTTTCTTGCGAGCGCAGAGTCGTCACATATCAGTACAGGGAATGACATTATTATTCTTACGTCCTAGTTTCGTGCCCAAATCAGCTATTTGTTATTATTTTTAAATCTCAATTATCAATTTGATAACCTATATCTTTATGAATACAAACATTTTTATTAAAGTTTTACCTATTCACTCAGATTTCTAATAGTTTGCTACGTTAGTCGCTACGTTGCAATTGAATTAGTTTCTTATCAATGTCATAAAATGGGCGTTTTAACTAAAATTGTCGCTATTTAGACTGATTATTAGCCATCAACTCAGAATCAGAAAGCGACATTTATTTGACGATAGTCAAAATTCAAGTGCATGTTATAGGTATTAACGATTTATGCCAAATATGTTAACTTGATCTTCTGGACAGACCAGTGCCAAGGAAAAGGAATTGAAAATGAGCAATAATTTAGTCTGTGTGAGAAAAGAAGAGGGTATTGCTTACGTGTCTCTAAATCGCCCAGATAAGTATAATGCTTTGAATTATGAGCTTTTTAAAGAAATAGATGTCTGTATCAATACCCTTAAAAAGGATAAAGCACTGCGAGCCGTTATTCTGTTTGGTGAAGGACATAGTTTTTGTTCTGGTCTCGATGTAAAGAGTGTTAATCGTTCGCCATTCGATGCCGTGAAGCTGTTATTTAAACTGCTACCTGGCAATGCTAATTTGGCTCAACGTGTTTCTATCGGTTGGCGCCGATTGCCTGTGCCTGTTATCGCCGTGCTTGAAGGCGTTTGCTATGGTGGTGGTATGCAAATCGCCCTAGGGGCAGACTTTAGAATCGCAGCGCCAGAGTGTAAATTGTCGATAATGGAGGCTCGTTGGGGGTTAGTGCCTGATATGGCTGGTTTTGTTGGGCTTAGAGAGCTAATGCCTAAAGATCAGGCGCTTATGCTAACGATGACGGCGGATATATTGACGGCTGAGCAAGCACGGTCTTTCAACTTACTGACTGCGGTTGAAGCCGATCCTATGGCTGCTGCGATAGTCTTAGCCCAGCGGTTGATACAAACATCTCCCGATGCCAACGCGGCGATTAAGCAAAGTATTCAGAAAAGTTGGAGCGCGCCCATTCGGCAATTACTGCGAAGAGAGTCGTGTTATCAAGTGAGATTGCTTGCTGGAAAGAATCGAATTATTGCGGCAATTCGGCAATCAAAAAGCCCTCAGAAAGAGTACAAAAATAGACAATCTGGTTGGTAGTTTTTATTAATCACTCAATTTGTGATCCGCTTCACAAATTGCTGTGAAGTTTGTATCGCAAGCAGAGGCATATTTTACACTTTTGATTCTTAGCTTAATTTATGGGAATAAATGATTGTGCACCAACTTTTTGAACGGTTTTTATGGAGTAGCCGACTCTCGGTGATGGTAGGCGTTGTGTCCTGCATCATCGCGGCATTTGTGGTGTTCGCGATGGGGCTTAAAGATGTGGTGCATATGCTGCAACTTATCTGGGGCTACGTGTTTAGTGGCAGTCATGCCATCCGTAACGACTTAGTGATGGTCGTGGTAGAGATTTTAGATACTTTTTTACTGGGTTCAGTGTTGTTGATTTTTGCTTTTGGTTTATACGAGCTATTTATCAGTAACTTGGGTGAAGCGAGTAAAAGCGAAGCTGGCGGAAAAATTCTAATCATTAGCAGTATCGATTCCCTTAAGAGCAAGTTAGGCAAAGTGATACTGATGATGCTTATCATCAAGGTCTTTTCATTCTTTAGTGAAATGAAACCCGCTACTAGCTTAGACCTGCTGTATATGGGGGTGACCGTGGTATTAATTGCCTGGTCGCTAAAACTAAGTAAAGACTAAGGCAATTATGCAGAGCCTATCTATTCGGATAGGCTTTATTAATTCGCAATGCGAATCCTTCAATCATTTTTAACCCCCCGCTCCAACCTTCTTTATGCTGCAGATCAAGTAAGATCTTATATTGATGATATCTAAAAGGCGCATTTTGAGGCGAAAGATCAAATCGACTTTGCTGGGTAGCAAGTGAGGCGGAGGTGCCATCTCTAGACTGAATATCGAGAACTGGAATGGTCAGCTCCGCCAATTGAGCTGCTAGTGCTTGGTTTTGGCTGGGATTGTCATTATAGGGATTGATGATAGCGAGCATATCGGGCATGGGTAGCTTATTGTCTTTGAGCAATTCGATGATGATACCGGCGCTGTCGTCACTGCTGATCAACAAGCGTTTGCCCTGAAATTGCTTACCTAGGCTATCGAGCTGCGACATAGAACTGATGAAAAAGCTCTGCTGTCGTTGAATATTAAGTGTTTGTTGTTCTTCACTAAAAACCGGCATGGCTTGGTTGCTTTGTTGGCTAAGCTGCTTTTCCCCCGCGTTGGCGACATGCACTGCTTGTGTGGTGTAATTGGGCATGCCTGGTCTTTGCGGTGGTGTAATGGCTAATGTGGCCCAACCCGCTTTGTTTAGTTTACGGCGTAAGTAAGCGGTGAAGCCGCCTTCGTCAGGGCTGAGGCCTAATCCAGGAACAATAATCGCTAGCCCTAATTTTTTATTTCCTTGCCAAGGCCTCAATAGAATAGGGTAATCTTGATCGTCAACTTGGACATAGTTGATTTCGTTTTCTGGCAGGTAATTGAATTTTGATGTCGAGGCTAAAGTGGTAAAAGAGACTATTGATACGAGTAGAGCAAAGGCGAGCGTAAGTCCGCAAGAGGCAACGCTTAAATGACGATGATACATATGGGAGAAACAACCTTAGGGCACAATAGTTGGGGAATAGGTTAATGGTGTCAGCCAGTATATCGTAAATGATAACCGCAGTATAAACCTTGCCCGCTATAATCCTATCTCGCAGAAAATATAGCGCTAGAAATGAAAAAGCCCTACTTTAATAAGCAGGGCTTTGGTCAGCTGAAGCTAATGATTAGGTTAAGCGTGGCTAACTAACACTAAGCGAACCGCATCCAGCTGTAGCTGGCTGCCATCCAAGTAGCGGTTTAGCTCACTCATTTGTCCACTGAGATGGGTTAACTCTTCCTCACGGATATTTGGGTTAACCGCTTTAAGTGCTTTTAGTCGCTCAAGTTCACCTGACAGTTGTTGAGTCATTTTCTCACGAGCGCTTTCCGTTAGCAATTTCAGCTCGGCTGCAGCAAAGGTCTCAGCTTTAGCAAATAACGGATGTAAAATCGCTTGCGATGCGGTGACCAACTTACTGGCAAGATGACGATTAACAGCACTTAATTGTCTATCGAAGCTTTCGTAAGTCACATTCTCTGACAAGTTATTACCATTCTTATCGAGCAAGATACGAATAGGTGTCGGCGGTAAATAACGATAAAGCTGGCTCGATTTTGGTGCAGAAGCATCAGCCATATAGATAAGCTCTAAGAAAATAGTACCAGCGGGTAATGCTTTGTTCTTTAGCACTGCCACACTTGTGGTTCCGGTTTCTGACGAGGTGATTAAATCTAGCCCGGTCTGCACTATCGGGTGTTCCTGAGTGATTAAGGCGATATCATCTCGAGATAGTGCGATATCACGATCGAAGGTGACCGTAATGCCATCTTCTGGCAAACCTGGATAAGTTGGGAACATCATATGTTCACTTGGGCGCAGCACAATGGCATTTTCGCCACTGTCTTCTTGTTCAACACCAATGATGTCCCATAGACGAATTACCGAACCGATTAAGTGAGTATCTCCATCTCTTGCCGCCAAGCTTTCAACCAGTTTGTTTGCTCGTTCGCCGCCATGAGAGTTAATCTCAAGCAGTTTATCGCGACCTTGCTCCATGGCCACTTTAAGCTCTTGATAACGCACCTTGGTGTTTTCGAGCAAAGTCTCAAGAATAGATTCATCGCTATTGACTAAGGTTTCGAGCAACTCGGCTGCAAATTCACCAAATAGAATGTGTCCACTTGGACAAGTACACTCAAAGGCGTTTAGCCCTTGGTGATACCACTGCATTAAACGTTCTTGAGCGGTACCGGCTAAATAAGGCAGATGGATTTCAACGTCATTCTTTTGCCCGATACGATCGAGACGACCAATGCGTTGCTCAAGCAGATCCGGGTTAAGCGGTAAATCAAATAAGACTAAGTTGCTGGCAAACTGGAAGTTACGACCTTCTGAACCAATCTCACTACAGATCAATGCCTGTGCTCCACCGGTTTCTTGGGCGAAGTATGCGCCGGCTTTATCGCGTTCGATAATCGACATGCCTTCGTGGAATACAGTCGCTTGAATACCTTCACGGGTACGCAATGCTTCTTCCAAGCTCAAGGCTGTTTCAGCTTGGCTGGCGATAATCAGCACTTTTTTGCTGCGATTAGTCTTAAGGAAATCAATTAACCAATCAACACGAGGATCAAACTTCCACCAACTGGCACTGGCACTGTCAAAATCGTGGTAGATTTTTTCAGGGCTGAGCACTTGTCTCACTTTGGCATTAGTGTCTAAGTGTTTGTTCATCATTTCGCTAACGCGAGAAGCGGTAACGTATTGTTCTGGCATCGTCTGCGGATGAATATGCAGGTTACGTGTTGGGAAACCTTTTACCGACGCACGACTGTTACGGTATAGCACGCGGCCAGTACCATGACGGTCAAGTAGCTCTTGCAGCAGCTCTTCACGGGCTTGATGACGCTTATCGTCGCTCGCGCTCTCGTCTTGAATAAGGCTAATGCTGTCACTGATATCTTTTTCAGATAACAACTCTGTTAGGCTGGCAATGGCATCACTTGAAAGAGCATCTCCACTGGCTAATCCCTCTGCAGCGGTGGCGACATCTTTATAGCTCTCTTCCTCTTTTAAGAAAGAGGGATAGTCATAAAAACGATCCGGATCGAGTAAACGCAGACGAGCAAAGTGACTCTGGTGACCTAATTGATCTGGGGTTGCAGTCAGCAGTAACACGCCCGGAACCACTTCACTTAAGGCTTCAACAACCTTATAAGCACGGCTTGGTGCATCTTCAGACCACTCTAAATGGTGAGCTTCATCTACAACCATTAAGTCCCAGTCAGCATCTAATGCTTGCTCTAACCGTTTTTTCTTACGTAATAGTTCGAGTGAGCAAATCACTAATTGTTCAGTATAGAAAGGGTTGTCGTTATCAGCATAAGCCTCAACACAACGGTCTTCGTCGAAAACAGAAAAACGCAAGTTAAAGCGGCGCAGCATCTCAACAAGCCATTGGTGGCGTAATGTATCCGGCACAATAACCAAAATACGTTCAGCGCGGCCAGTCAGCAGTTGTTGATGAATGATCAAACCCGCTTCAATGGTTTTACCCAGACCCACTTCATCGGCTAGTAATACGCGCGGCGCAAAACGTCGACCCACTTCATGAGCAATCCACTGTTGATGTGGGATCAGTCCAACTCTTGGCCCTTGTAATCCAAGTAGATCGGATGTCGCCAATTTATTTCTGAGTAACTGACACTGATAGCGCACACCGAAACGGTCCATGCGGTCAATTTGACCTGCAAATAGACGGTCTTGCGGTTTATTAAAACGAATATTGTGATTAAGTAACGTTTCACGCAGGCTAACTTGCTCGCCGGTTTCGTTATGAGTGCCGTGGTAGGTAATAAGGTTATCTTTTTCTTCAACTTCAGTGACGGTTAAGCTCCATTCGTCATGGCTCTCAACTTTATCGCCTGGATTGAAGATAACGCGTGTTAGCGGGGCTTCTGAACGAGAAAACAATCTATTCTCGCCAGTCGCAGAAAAAAGTACAGTGACCATACGGCCTTCCATACCGACGACTGTACCCAAACCTAATTCAGATTCGGTATCGCTGATCCAGCGTTGACCTAGGGAAAACGGCATTTAAAATTCTCATATACTGGGTGAATCACAAGGGGGCGCGTATGTTATAACAATCCCACACATTTTGAAATTGAACCTACTAATATTAGCTTAATTCTGTTGACGATAGATTATAAATCATTCAGTTGAATATGAGTATTTTTCTGTGTCATCAAGTTGTCACATTATAGCGATAATCATGAAACCTTAGCTTACGATTAAAAACCGTACGAGGGCATTGAAGCTTGGCTATATTGGTGGCAGTATGAAATGAACGAAATATAACCAATATCGACCATAAAGGAGCTTAATTTATCTCGTAATCAAAACTAATGCACAATTGGAGGCGCCATGGAACAAGACGACAGAAAGTTGTTTGTACTGGATACCAACGTATTACTGCATGAACCTTTGGCTATTTACTCATTTAAGGAGCATGACGTAGTCGTACCAATGACGGTTCTAGAAGAACTGGATCTGATTAAGGACAGAAAGCGAGACGTTAGCCGCGATGCAAGGGTCGCGATTAGAGCATTAGAAGACATTTTGGGCGGTAAGACTACGCCAGAAGAGATAGTTAAAGGGGTGCCGCTACCTAGGCGAGAAGATCATAGTGATGCTAATGGCACTTTATCGATTTTCCCTGACCATCAAATTGAATTTACGATGGGCAGCATGCCGGGTGACAGTAACGATAACCGCATTATTAATACCGCACTATACCTACAAGAACAGCATAAACCTCGCAGTGTGGTCCTCGTCACCAAAGACATCAATATGCGCTTAAAAGCGAAAGGCGCAGGCATTCAATTGGTTGAAGACTACCGCACTGACCAATTAATTGACGACATCCGCTTTTTAACCAAAGGCTTTCACAAGTTTGATGGCGACTTTTGGCAACATACCGATGATGTCACCACCGAAAGTAATGGTCGCCATACGGTGCATAAGGTGCCTATCGATAAACTCGGTGATGATATTTTCTACACCAATCAATACCTGTTGGATGAAGGTAAAGAGTTCTGTGGCCGCATTATCGAGAAAACCGCAACCGAGTTGAAGTTTTTAGATCTCGGACAAGAACGATTGATGAACCTCAATGCATGGGGGATTAGGCCGAAAAATATTTATCAAGGCATGGCGTTACAGGCATTACTGGATCCAGACATTGATCTGGTGATCTTAACCGGCCCAGCTGGCTGTGGTAAAACCTTACTGGCGATGGCCGCTGCGCTGGAGATGGTGGTGGAACGGGGTAAGTATGACAAAATTATCGTCACCCGAAACACGCCTGAAATTGCCGAGTCGATAGGGTTTTTACCTGGCACGGAAGAGGAGAAGATGACGCCTTGGTTAGCCGCGATTACCGATACCTTAGAGGTGTTGCATAAAAATGATGTTAACCCCAGTGGCAGCATGAACTACATCATGGACAAGGCCAATATTCAGTTTAAATCAATTAACTTTATGCGTGGTCGTTCTATTCAAAACTCTGTGGTGCTGCTGGATGAGTGTCAAAACTTAACCGCGTCACAGATCAAAACCATGATCACGCGGATGGGAGAGGGGACTAAAATGATTTGTAGCGGTAATTTGGCGCAGATAGATTCAAATTATTTAACTGCGGTTACCTCTGGTCTCACCTATATTGTCGAGCGTTTTAAGGATTTTGATGGTAGCGCTAACATTTATTTAAACGGTGTTGTACGCTCTCGATTGGCGGAGTTTGCTGAAGAAAACCTATAATACCAATTGCATTAAAAGTTTGATCATTCAGCGGGAATTCAAAGCCCTGTAGGCAAGATGGGGGATTGAAGCTAATAGTTATTCTATATCAAAAGCCCACAGCGAAGCTTAAAGGGCTTTCAACCCCGCACTACGTGAGCGACTCAGACTTTCCACTTCTGCTTTGCATTGGCTTAAAAGGGAATAACCATTTCTTCACCAATGCGCCTTGAATTGAAAAGTCTGAGGCGCTCTGAATTGGTCAAATACTTAATGTAATTGTTATAAGATCCACAAGGCGATTTAACGTCAATAATTGTAAACTCAAAGGCCTCACTTATATTGAGGCCTTTTCTCCACTTATTCGTTACATTTTAAGCTAATATAGAGTATTCCAATCAGCTATCTTCCTGATACTATTGGCCAGCATGCCAAGATAAACGTTGTTTAGGCATTGGCACTCACGATTATGCATTTCGCTTGAGCATTACCAAGGGTTGTAAATGAAACCGACTGATCCGGCTCCTCAGCTAAAGTCACAGATACAAAAAAATTATAGTAGGGCTGTTTTTTACACTTACATCGGTGTAATTATCATGGCCTTGGTGACTGCTTGGTTCTTTTTTGAAAGACAAAAAACACAAGTGATGGAGCAGCGTGAAGAGCTTGTTGAGCGTCACGTACTACAAATTGACTTGCTACTGGAATCGAGTATTAGAGCGGTAAAGAGTCTGCGCAATGTCGCCATTGACCATTTAAGGTTGGGTGAACTGGTGCGTAAAGACCGCTTACCCCAGTATGAAAAATTTAATGAAAGTGGTCAGTTTTTTACACTCGAACCGAGTTATGCCCACAGTGGTGAACCGTTTACTAGCATGGGGCGGATCACTGGTGCAGGCTCTCTTAACGGCCGCAGTGATAAGTTCTATCAAGAACTGGAAATGCTGTTTGAGTTATCGCTGTCATTCCCGGTTGCGACGCAAGCCGCGCCCAAAGCCTCATCCATCTATTACATCTCTAAACGTCGAATAATGTCCTATTATCCGTGGCCATCGGATGATCAACGTTTTCGCGATGAACTGCTCAATAAAAAGCAGTTCCAGTTAGTCACCCCAGCGATGAATCCGCAGCGCAGTATTGCATGGAGTCCGGCCTATGTTGAGCCTGCTGAAAAGGGCTTGCTAACCACTCTAGGCGTGCCTATTTATCTCGAAGATGAGTTTATTGGATCAATCAACTTAGATATGACCTTATCTTCATTAGCCAAGCAGATCCGTCTCTATTTCAAAATGCCGGGTACGGTAATTTTACTGGATCAGGACAATAATATTTTGTCCCATAGCGATATCGACACCTCGGACTTTAGTCGGGTTTACCATATCAGCCAAAAGATCCCTTCTGAGTTGCACTCGATCCCAGAGTCTGAACTGTTTGATGCCCATGAAGGTATTATCCGTAATGGCTATTACATTCACTCTGTAGCGTTAAATAATGCACCTTGGCGACTGCTGTATCTGCAAGATGTGGATGATCTGTTTAAAGATTCATGGGAAAAACTTGAACTGTCATTTGTGTTGGTGGTGATGGCGTTATCCATTTTGGTTACGATTGTGCATTGGCAGACACGTCGCTCGTTCGTTAACCCTGCCACTAGGCTACTCACGCACTTAGAAGAGTGCTCGGCGGAGCCGATAAAGCCACCGGAGAAGATCACCGAAGGCTGGGCCCCCTGGTTCCAGCTCGTGAGTCGGATTTTTGAAGAGAACAAACAATATACCCGACATCTAGCAGAACAAAACCGGCGACTCGACAAGCAAGTTGCTCAGCGTACAGAGCGACTCAAAGAGACCACCGAGCGGCGTGAGCAAGAGTATGCGTTATTACGTTCATTACTGGACTCGATCCCCGAAGCTATTGTGTTTAAAGATAAAGAGGGTCGTTACTTAGGGTGTAATAAATCTGCCGAGCGCATGCTTGGTTACACCGAAAATGAGATCATAGGCCAGTACGCTGATGCGCTCATACCCAACGAGCAAGCGGTGCGTATTCGCGCCGAAGATGAACGCGTCCTCGCCAACCGCGTGCCACTGCGTTACCAAGAAAAAGTGGATCTGGCAGGTAAACCAGTACTGCTTGATACGTTAAAAATTCCATTCTATAACCGCCGTGATGAGCTGTTAGGATTGATTGCAGTATGGCGTGATGTTACCCGCGAGTATGAATCAGCTGAGCAGTTACGTTTGTCTGAAGAGCGTTATCATCTTGCGATGGACGCAGTAGAGGATGGCCTCTGGGATTGGTATTTAGATTCAGAGCAAATTATTTGTAATCCAGCGTATTACTCAATGCTCGGTTATAAGAGCAATGAGTTTCCTGCGTTAGTCTCTACAATCGATGAGCTTATTCACCCAGATGACCGTTTACGGGTAGAAGAGCATCGTAACGAGTACCTGAGCAATCCCGTGGGCACTTATGATATTGAATTTAGAATGCTCGGTAAAAATGGTGAGTACCATTGGTTGCTATCCCGTGGTCGAGTGGTCGAATTTACTGCGACTAATCAACCTAAGCGTATGGTCGGAACCCATAAAGATATTACCCGCCATAAGCGCAATGAAGGCGCCATGCTTGAAGCTAAACAAGACGCTGAAATGGCAAACCTTTATAAGAGTGAATTCTTGGCCAACATGAGCCACGAGATCCGTACACCGATGAATGCGATTATTGGTATGTTGCAATTGGCGCAGCGCACATCGCTCACGGTTCAGCAGAAAGATTACCTTGAAAAAGCCGGTTTTTCAGCCCATTCATTACTGCGGATCATCAACGATATTCTCGATTTCTCTAAAATTGAGGCCGGTAAGCTTGAACTTGAGCGGGTAGGATTCCCACTCGATAAAGTGCTCGACCATGCGTTGGATCTTAATGCGCTAAAAGCGCAAGAAAAGGGTGTCGAGCTACTGTTATACGCGCCGGTCACTGCAGGGTTAATACTTGAGGGCGATCCACTGCGTCTTGGGCAAGTGTTGATTAACATGCTGTCTAACGCGGTTAAGTTCACCCAGTCAGGTGAAATTGAGCTTGGCTGTGAAGATGTCGGTGAACGAGATCATCGCATTACGCTTAAATTCTGGGTACGTGATACTGGTATCGGGATCAGCAAAGAGCAGCAAGCCATTTTGTTTGACGCCTTTGCCCAAGCTGATGGTTCAACCACCCGTAAGTACGGTGGTACGGGTCTAGGCTTGTCTATCAGTAAGCACTTAGTGTCAATGATGGGCGGCACCATGCAAGTTGAAAGTGAGATGGGGGTGGGCAGTACCTTTAGTTTCACCATCAGCTTTGAGATTGCCGAAGAAGCCGAAGTGTTGCCATTTGTGGTGCCTGCAACCGTAGGCAGCTTGAAGACCTTAGTTATTGACGATAACCCGACGGCGTTACAGATCTACTCAAGCGTGATGCGAGATTTTCACTTCTCTGTTGATACTGCCGCCAGTGGCCCTGAAGGCTTATATAAATTAAGTAAGAATCCAGTCGATTTATTGCTGCTTGATTGGATGATGCCAGAGATGGATGGCATTGAGGTGATTAAAGAGATCGACGCCATGGTGGCAGAAGGCAAGCTGGCTAAGCGGCCAGTGATCATCATGATGACAGCCTATACGGCAGAGCCGATGCATAAGGATATTGAAGGTGCTAATGTGTTTGCACTGCTGCAAAAGCCCTTTAAAGCGTCATCTTTGTTTGACGAAATCATCTCGGCATTCTCTGACGAACCCAGTCTAAATCCGCTACCAGAGGCGAGTGAAGAAGAATCAGACAAAGACGCTGGCTACATATTGTTAGTTGAAGATAACTTTATTAATCAACAGGTCGCCACTGAACTGCTCAAGAGTGCAGGTTATACGGTAGATGTGGCTGAAAATGGTCAAATCGCCTTAGAGATGATTGATGCGGCAAATTACGATGCTGTCCTTATGGATATACAGATGCCAGTGATGGATGGTTTAACCGCCACCAAAGAACTGCGCAAACGTTATTCTGCATCAGAACTGCCCGTTATCGCGATGACGGCCCACGCTATGTCTGGTGATAGAGAAAAGAGTTTATCAGCAGGGATGAATGCACATATCACTAAACCTATTGTGCTTAACGAGTTATTTGAAACCATCAGTTATTGGATTAATGAATGTGGTAGAAAATCATAATCGGCTTGATAATTTTTCATATAGGCTTGCTATAGTGCAAGCCTATTTATTAAGCTAACCAATAATAAAGATTATTGTATCGATACAATAGCGAATAATAAGGCTCAAGGAGAGACCATGAAACCCTACAAACTTGCACTGGCAATCGTCCTGGCGACAATGCCACTGACCAGTGCGAATGCTGCTACTAATACCAACACTATCATTAAGAAAAGCCAAGCAGCCACAGGTTTCATTAATCTGTTTTATGAGAAAGCCTCTGGCGATCTCTACATGGAAGCCAACAAACTCAACCAACCTTTTTTATTGCTCACCAGTTTACCCCATGGGGTTGGCTCCAATGATATTGGTCTTGATAGGGGGCAATTAGGCCGTACCCGAATGGTACAGTTTGAACGCCATGGTCCTTACCTTATTCTTAAACAACTCAACACCGCTTACCGGGCGGACACTGATAATGCTGCCGAGCAACGTGCCGTAAAAGAAGCATTTGCTGAATCTGTTTTATGGCGCGGAAAATTGGTCACAGGTAAGCGCAATTTAGTCGCCATAAATGACCTCGTCGTTAACGACCTACATGGTATTAGCGATGTACTAGAGCAGACTAAGCAGGGTAACTACCAATTAGACAAAACAAAGTCTTTGATTTTACCTGAAGGGGTTAAGTCATTTGAGCGTAATAGTGATGTGGATGTATTACTGACTTTTAACAGTGCCAAAGAGGGCAACTATGTTGCGCAGGTAACGCCTGATGCAAAACATATGTCAGTGCGTTTACGTTACTCGTTTATCGCTTTGCCTGAAGAGCAATATCAGGCGCGTTCTTATCACCCCATGAGCGGTTACTTATCTGATGATTATCTCGATTATGGCACACGTGTCGATCAAGATATTCGTCAACGTTTTCTGCTGCGCCACCGATTAGAGAAAGTCACCCCTGGTGCTGCGCCAAGTCAGGTTGTTAAACCTATTACTTATTACCTCGATCCTGGGGTGCCAGAGCCTATTCGCTCTGCACTTCTTGAGGGCGCAAGCTGGTGGGAAGATGCCTTTACTGAAGCTGGTTTTATCAATGGCTTTAAAGTTGAGTTATTGCCAGAAGATGCCGACCCACAAGATGTACGTTATAACGTTATTCAATGGGTGCATCGCGCTACGCGTGGCTGGTCTTACGGTTCCGCAGTGACTGACCCTCGCACGGGCGAAATCATTAAAGGGCATGTCACACTGGGTAGCCAGCGAGTACGACAAGACCACCTTATTGCACGAGGTCTTACCGCGGGTTGGGAAGATAGAGTCGCAGCTGATGATGCCGCCATGGCGTTGTCACTTGGGAGAATAAGACAGCTTGCGGCCCATGAAGTTGGCCACACGTTAGGGTTAGATCATAACTTTGCCGCATCGAGCAATAACAATGCCTCAGTGATGGATTATCCACATCCTATGGTCACGATTAACGGTGACAAGATTGATATTTCTCAGCCTTATGATGAAGGTATTGGTGCCTGGGATAAATATACCGTTGCTTATGGTTACGGTGAATACTCAGATCCTGCACAAGAGAAAGCCGCACTCAAGGATATGCGCGCAGAAGTTGAGCGCCAAGGACTTAGATACATTGGTGAAGCCGATTCAAGAGGGGCGGGAGCCAGTAATGCTTACGCCAGTCTGTGGGACAACGGCAACGATCCCGTGGCTGAATTGACACGTTTAAGTGCTGTACGCGCTAAAGCGATACAAGACTTCTCTGCCACTGCACTATTAGCGGAGCAGCCAAAAGGTGAGCTTAGTGATGCTTTTGTGCCGATCTACCTATTAACGCGATTCCAAATCACCGCCGCCGCTAAGTTTATCGGTGGCACAGATTACACCTATGGTGACGGAGTGGATGGTAAATCATGGCACTACCTTGCACCTGCCTTACAGCAGCAAGCATTGCAGGCCATTTTAGCGACCTTAACACCGAGTGAGTTAGCCATTTCTGAGTCTCTGCAGGAGATGCTAGTCCCTAAAGCGGGCAACTATAGCAATACTCGAGAAAGCTTCCATTCGGGACTCGGTGTGGTCGCGGATCCGTTAGGGATGGCTGAAGTCTTAAGTCGGCATGCACTATCGCAAATTTTTGTGCCAGAGCGAATGAATCGCATAAACCAAGCTTATCTTAATGATAAGGAGCAATGGTCGGTGTCAAAAGTGACCGATAAAGTGCTCGCTAAAACGGTTTTTGCTGATATGCCGACGGGCCCTGAATTAGGTGTGTGGATGCGAGTCAATGCGGTGACTGTTGATGTGTTATTAGCAGCTTACCACAACGATAAAACACGACCTGAAGTTAAGGCTCAATTGGCCGAACGTTTAGGCTATATGGTTAAGCAGCTTAAACGAAAAGTAAAGCGTGTCAGTGCCTACGAAGCTGCACACTTTGCTTGGTTGCAACATGGCATTGAAAAGGGCCTGAGCGATCCCAAGCTTAAGCTCATTGCTAATCCTTTACCTATGCCACCAGGTTCACCTATTTAAGCGTAATAGCCTTGAAAATAATCAAAGCGCTTAGTGAATAACTAAGCGCTTTTTTATTGGCTGCGGAGTGTAATTTCAATCTTTAATAAAAAAATCTAAATGGAAACTATTGAGCGGATCATCTGTCTACTACTGTGCATTCACGGATCTTAACGATTGAATTTTTAGCAAGGGTAAGATGATTAAAGGGTTAACACATTGGGTATTACTCATCTCATTGGTTGGGCAGTTTCTGCTGAGCCCTGCGATGGCGTTGCCTGATATGCTACATACCCTAGATAAAAGCGATATACAGATCCAACAACGTCTTACTGATACCGGTAAAACATCTTTACAGATAGACCTTTCAAGCACCGCTTCGTCGATTGAAACGCAATATGGTGAACATGGTTATTTGTCTGATAGTCGTTATATCTATGGTGCTAATTGCGACGATGTGTGCCAAGTCTTAGCGTCGGGTCATTGCACTACTCACGGACATTGTCCGATCGGTTTACATTTGTTTACTGATTTGTTTCCCATACAAGACAAGCTCGAAGGTAAGATTTACGAGAGTTCTTGGCCGATAAAAACAGTTACCCTTCATATAGTTAATCCTCCTCCAATAGCATAGTTGTCTAACATAGTTTTAATTCTTTGTATGTTATATGTATCAAATTGCAAAACTTGTCCTTTTTTTGTTCTCTAAAACAGGTAAATAACTTAGACTGTTTGTTAACGAAATAGGCAAAATAGATTGGAGTTGTATATGAAAATGTTAACCAGCGTAGCCTTATCTGTAATTGTTACTTTATTTTCTGCATCAGCAATGGCAGAACGACCAGATTTTTCTAAAACATCAGCCGCACGTGCTGATTACGATTTTTCTAAAAATGTTGCCGCAGCAGCGCAACCCAATAATATTCAGCGTGGCTCGACTCGGCATGATTTTTCAAAGACGTTAGCAGCGACTAACGCTTATGATTTTTCGAAAAATGCGAAGTCAAAAATTATTCAGCATACTCAGCCGACAACGCAGCATGATTTCTCTAAAACGAATGCCGCTAAAGCGTCATGCATGTAATCGCGATTGGGATTCTGCTTTGTTGAAATCAGCATTGTTAATAAAAAAGGGTTACTCAATGAGTAACCCTTTTTTATGGGTGAATTTGACTATATCGCACACCTAGTCACTATCTTGGCGGCGCCCTAAACGGTAAGCATCTGCAATGCCAATAATCCAAGTCACTATAAAGCCAGCGGTGGCAAGGTTAATCCAAATCGCTACATTGCCGACAGGCGCTTGAGTTACTGCGCTATATATAGCATCAAGCTGTAATGGGATTTCTCCACTAAAAATCTGCTCCGATATTAACTGTGCTCGTTGATAAGCATGCCAACATAAGTAGGATAAAGAGGCGATGGTGGTGACTAAAATGAGATTGCCTACCCCACGCTGCTTTAAATAAAAATGGCCTGCACCAGGAAAGATAAATGCCGATAACAAGGCTGCTTTTGTTGAGGTTTTCATGGTTATACCCATTCGATTCAAGAGGGTTTAGGCGTCTTTATTCGAGATCTATACGTCGTAACGCTTGCTGTAAAAATTCAATTTTTTCTGCTAATGCTGCTTTGTGAGTATGGCGATCTTGGCTGGCATAATATTGGCTTTGCACGCCACTAAGCACCTGTACTAACCAGCCTCTAATCATCACATAATAACGCGAGTCTGTGCCGTAGTGAGTAATAATCTCTAATGAGTCGTTAGATGGGTTTTCAAGTGCAGTATTTATCGCTTTCACCATTACGCCAATTGAATGCTCTTCACTCTGTTGTTCTAACGGGGGTTTATCATCCACTGTTGTATTGGCAATAGCTTCGCTTGATAAGCAGGTGATAGATAGCAATGCTGCGGTGATTACCAGCTTGGAAGGTATTATTCTGAATATTAATGGCTTCATAAGCAGACCATGATAGTAAGCAACAGCTGTTTACATTAACAGCCTCGTTGACTGATTACTCGTAAACTTTTGTTCATCAAGCATCAGAAAGTATTCCGGCTTGACCCACTAATGGGTCAAGCCGGAGCTGCCGGGAAGCATTTTTGTAGTACTAATTTAATTGATTTACGGGGTTAATTTAATGCGTTGTAACCTCCTTACTTCGCATTTCTATGTGGATAAGGAATGCGGAACATTAAGGTATAAGTGACAGGCAGTACGATGAGGGTCAATACTGACGCAAAGCCTAATCCGAAGATGATGGTGATGGCCATTGAACCAAAAAAGGCATCGGATAGCAGTGGCACCATCCCCAGCATGGTCGTTATCGCGGCCATCAATACCGGGCGCACGCGGCTGACCGACGAGTCTACAACCGCCTGATATGCCTCTTTACCTTCGCTGAGTTCGAGATTGATCTGATCGACCAACACAATGCCATTTTTAATGATCATACCGGTAAGGCTCAATAAGCCCAGTAGTGCCATAAAGCTAAAGGGGGCATCAAAGATCAGTAAGCCCGATACCACTCCAATCAAAGCGAGAGGCACAGTAAACCAGATCACCAATGGCTGGCGTACAGAGTTAAATAACAACACTGTGATTAAGAACATGGCCAAATAACCCATAGGTATAGAGCTGAATACCGACACTTGCGCTTCACCGGCGGTTTCAAATTCGCCGCCCCATTCCAATTCATAGCCACTGGGCAGTGGAATGGCTTCTATATCAGCCCTGATGTTTCTGAAAACGGAATCGGCGGTCTCGTCGGTTCCATTGATGGGGTCGGCATAGACAGCCAGCATACGTTTTCTATCTCGGCGCATAATCAGTGGGTTTTCCCACTCGGTAGTGAACTCCGAGACCACTTGATTTACAGGGACAAAGACGTTGTTTTCACTGCTCCAAACTTGCAGTTTCCACAAGCTGTCGGCGTCGAGTCGCTCTTCTGCAGGAGCTCTGGCAATGATCGGCAACAGGTGGCTATTTTCACGATAAACCCCCACTTGCTTGCCACTGAAGTTAACCAGCAAGGAGTTATCGAGATCTTGTTTACTGATCCCGGTTTCACGAGCTTGTGCTAAGGCCAGTTGCGGGCGGATTAAGGTCACCTGGTTACGCCAGTTATGCCTCACACCAACTGCCGTAGGCTCTGCCTCTAAAATGGCTTCGGCTTGGGTCGCGAGTTGGCGCAGCACTTTTGGATCTTCACCATAGAAGCGTGCCTCAATCTTAGCGGCTGGGCTAGGGCCATTTTCCATATACTTGAAGCGGTACTCCGCTTCTGGGTATTTAAGGCTTAACTCCTGTTCTAGGGTGCGCATATACTGATTCAAGCGAGTCAGATCTGTCATCTCTATCAGCAGCTGACCGTAAGCGTTATAGCCTTTCTCGGGCGCATAGGAGAGCACAAATCGTTGTGCACCTTGACCGATAACACTGGTTAAGTTGACTAGACCGATATCATGGCTTTGTTGCTGTTGCATCAAGTCTTGCTCGATACGGCCGAGTAAGTGTTCGGTTGCCTTAATATCGGTGCCCTCTGGCATCCACACATCAACAAAGAACATTGGTGTGTTTGAGGCTGGGAAAAATACGTTTTTCACATGGCCAAAGCCCATGACTGAGGCTATCAGTGCTGTGATAACCAATAGTATGGTCACTGAGCGAAAGCGCATCGCCGTATTTAAACTGCTACGGTATATTTGAAATACCCAACCCTTATAAGGGTCATCGCTTTCATCATCGCTGACGACACCGTCTTTGAACATCAGATGACAGAAAAACGGTGTCAATGTCATCGCGGTGATCCAACTGATAAACAAAGAGATCAGTAATACTTGGAATAAAGAGACACAGAATTCACCCGTGGCAGTATCAGATAAGCCGATGGGTGCGAAGGCGAGAATAGCAATTACTGTCGCGCCAAGCAGTGGCCATTGGCTTTGCTTGACGACTTGTTTCGCGGTTTCTAAGCGAGTGTAACCTCGCTTAATGCCGATGAGAATGCCCTCGGTCACCACGATGGCGTTATCGACCAACATACCTAACGCAATGATCAATGCCCCGAGAGAGATGATCTGCAGCTCAATATTGAGCACATTCATCATGATAAAGGTGCCTAATATGGTCAGTAACAATACCAAGCCCATTAGCAGACCAGCACGTACTCCCATAAATATCAGCAGCACACCGATCACGATGGCAATGGACTCTGCCAAATTGATTAAGAACCCGCTGACCGTTTGGTCGACCATCTTGCTCTGGTCATAGACTTTAAAGAGCTCAAGACCGATAGGACGTTGGTTATCCAGTTCGCCCAACCTTTGGTTTATGGCCTCACCCACATCAACAACATTGACGCCGCTAGAAAATGCAATGCCCACCGACAACGCAGACTCGCCGTTACCATGATAGAGAGTACTTGGCGTTTCATCGTTGGCTTTATAGATCTTAGCAATATCACCTAAATAGATGAGTTTAGTGCTACCTGGCGCGCTAATAAGCAAGCGTTCCATCTGTTTAACGTGTTTAAATTCGCCAGTGGGATGTAAGCGGATACGGTTATCACCGACACGGATACTGCCTGCATTGGACACCACATTTTGGCTATTGATCAGGCTATAGATATAGTCTTGGTCCAGACCGAGTGCATTGAGCTTCTGTGGTGAAATTTCGACCACCACTTGCTCGGTAATATCACCGGCAATATTGACCTTTTTAACCCCATCGACCAGTACCAGTTCACGCCTGAGAAAGTCAGCATAATTTTGCAGTTCTCGGCTGGTGTAACCATCGCCAGTGATGTTGAGTAAAATGCCATACACATCGCCAAAATCATCGATAACCGCTGGGGTCGAGACCCCGGGTGGCAACAAGGCTATGTTGTCATTAACCTTACGGCGAAGTTCATCCCATACTTGCGGCAGTTCATCTGCCCCGTAATGCTCTTCAATTTCCACTTCAATCTGAGATAAGCCCGCACTGTTGACCGACGTTATGTGCTTGACGGCATCGAGTTGCTGTATGGCATCTTCAAGGACTAAGGTGACCTCTTCCTCTACCTGCTCGGGTGAAGCGCCGGGATATGAGGTGACCACAAGTGCTTGTTTAAGAGTGAATTCAGGGAATTCTAGCTGACCTAAGCCAAGAAACGAAATACTGCCCCCCACGAGCAGTAATAGGGCAAACATCCAGCTAATGACTTTATGTTCGATTGAATATTGAGCAAAATTCACAGATTAAATCCTTGCAGGCGAAAGAGAAACATAAATGCTAATTCCAGTGTCATCAGGGCTTATACGCCACGCTGCCAACGCAGTGGTTTAACGCTTTGTTCGGCTGATAAGTATTGCACCCCAGCGACCACAAGTTGATCGCCTAGGCTGAGGCCCTCTAAAATTTCAATGCCATGGGTTGTCACACGGCCGAGAGTGACAATTTGTGGCGTCACACTGCCGGTCTCTGCATGGTAGAGCCAGATGATGTTCTCGCCATCTTGATCGCGCTTCATCACCGCACTTGCTGGCACCACGGTTTTGCTGAGTTCATTGCCCAGTGATAGGTCCAATGTTAGCTCGGCGCTCATACCGGGAAGGATGTTGATGTTGGTCGGATTGGGCAGGGTATAGACCACTTCATAGCTTTGAGTGCCTGGGGTGACCTGGGTCGCATGCTCTTTCAAGCTGACCTGATAGCTTTTATCTGACTGAGTGCTAAAACGCACCTGTGGCTGAAACTTGGCATTGGGATTAAATGCGATAGCCTTGTTCGCCATTGATTCAGGTACCTGAATGACGACATCAATATGATGATTTTTCTGCAACACTAATACTGACTGATTGGCTTGGATCATCTGGTAATTGTCGATAGATATTTTAGCGACTGTGCCGTCATAAGGTGCAATTAAGCGGGTGTAACTTAACTGATCTCGGGCATTGGCTAGGGCTGCAGTGGCAGATTTTAATTGCGCCTTAGCAAGATCGTAATCGGCAGGTGAGATCAGCTGACGGCGAAGTAATTCACCCTTACGCTTATAATCGGCGGTAGCCAACTCATGATCAGCTTCTCGATTAAGCAAAGTGTTGCGGGCATCTCTGTCATCTAATTGAGCCAGAGTCGCCCCCTTTTTCACCTGTAGGCCTTCAACCAAATTAAAATCAATTAACTGGCCAGAGACGCGAAAGCTCAAGTCAGCCTGCTTAGTCGCGGCCACTTTTGCCGGGAATACACGAATAGAAGCGGCATTAATATCGGTGACTTCAAGCAACTTGACTGGACGAACTATTGGCGGTGTAACCTCAATGGATTCCGCGCTGCAACCCGCTAAAATAGCAGAGATAAGAATAACTGAAACGGGTTTTGGCAAGTGCATCATAAAGCGAATTCCGTATAAATGTGACAGGATGTATTAACGAGGCGCAACGATAACAGTCATTTTGGTTGATGAAAATGGAATTGTATGGAATCATCAGTTCCATTAAATGAAACCATAGGCGCTTGATCTCCATTAGAGACTGTGAGCAAACTAATAGTGGATTTTTATATCTGTTTGAGAGCTATGTATGAGAAGTGCTATTGATGAGAGAGTTGTGGATGAGAAAAACAGATGAAAACTGAAGATATCGCCCTGTTTCACCGCATTGTTGAAACAGGCAGTCTAGTAGAAGCGGCTGACATTCTTAACCTGCCTAAATCGACGGTGAGTCGGCGGTTACATGCCTTAGAAGATGAGCTTAACGTTAAGCTATTTCATCGTCAGAGCAGGGCAATGACCCTGACGGCATCGGGCAGTCATTTCTATGATAAAACGCTGATCCTGATGGCCGACCTAACTCAAACATTAACGGAGATCACCGATACCGAAGCTGAGCTGGGTGGCCATTTACGTATTCTGATCTTCCCCGTCCCTGAGTTGATGGATATTGTGAATGGTATTTTCAGCTTTATGGATCTGCATCCCAAACTGTCGGTTGAGTTAATTACCACTGCCGAGCCACTGGACATGATCCGTAATAATATTGACGTGGCCTTTATGGTGGAGGAGACGTTCAGTGAAACTGATATGGTGGCAAAGCCAGTGATTACTGAAGCGCTTCATTTTGTGGCCAGTCCAGAATATCTTGCAAGAGAAGGCACACCACAAACCCCGAGTGAAATGGCCGAGCATAACTCGATTTTATTCCGCTTCCCTAACGGAAAAACCTTTAGCGAAGTGCCCTTGGTTAACGATGTGATGCAGTCGGTCAAAGGGAATTTGTGTACCAACAGTATCCAGCTTTGTTATGAAGCGGCATTAGCGGGGCGGGGTATTGCCTATATGCCCATTGAATTTTGTAAGGAGGATATTGATTCGGGGAGGTTAGTCAGATTGTTTGATGACTTGGAACCCTATATTGGCAAGGTCTTTTTAGTCTATCCGTCGAGGCGTTTTATCAGTTTAGCCAGTCAGCGATTTTTAGATTATATGTTTGAACAACTGGCAAACTGCAACAAGGTTAATTGTCAGACCACAGGGGGCAAACTTTGGATTTAACCCACTCGCTTATTTACGAGGGTTTCAATCAGGCGTGACTATCAGCCCCAATGGCGCCAGTAATTGCTCCTGTTGCCATTGATTAATGATCACGCCCTCAAGCCCAACGTTGCGCGGATCTAAACCGTCGAGTTCAACTCGGGTGAGGTTACACCCTTTAAGCTCAAAGGTGCCCCATTGCTCAGGTGAAAACTCGCCGCCACTCAAATCAGACCCTTTCATCGACGCGCCAGTCAGGTTAGCCCCGCGCCAGCGATTATCAAATAGCTCACACTCTTCCAGCAATGCACTGTTTAAGTCGGCATAAGCCAAGTTACAAGCGCTGATATAGGCTGAGCAAAAGTAGCTTTTAGCGGTAATGTAATTGGCAAAGCTAGCCCGACTAAAGTCGCTGCCCTGCAAGTTACACTCGCGCATCTCAATACCGTAACAGCGGGCCCCCTTAAACAGGGTCATGCTCAAATTACAGTGTTTAAAGCTGGCGCTGGTTAACGTTGCATAGCTAAAGTCACAGCCTTCATCGTCGCCTTGTCGTACAAATTTACAATGGCTAAAACACGCATCGGTTAGGTCGGCATGGTTAAAGCGGCAGTGGTGGAATTCACAATGCTCAAAATGGGCATCTTGCAGATCTTGGTCACTAAAATCTTCATCGCTAAAAATCTGTTTTGATGCCTGCATCTGGTGTCCTTTAGTGTGCTATTGGAGCGAGTTCAGGTTCTGAAATTCGACGCGCCAGAATATAGCAAGCCAGTCCCATCAACGCATTGGTGATCGGCAGCGCGAGCAACAAGCCCTTTACGCCGCCCAAATATGAACCGAGCGCGGCCAATGGCAGCATAATCAAAAACAGTCGGCAAATATTCAAGATTAACGAACTCATCGGGCGATGGTAAGCATTAAGCGAGGTTGCCACCAAGATAACAATGCCTAATGGGCCATATGCCGCAGGTAACACCAAAATATAAAAACTTAGCCATTCAATCACTTGTGGGTCGCTACTGAACAGCTGTGCTAAAGGCTCGGCTAAAAAGATCAGTGGTAGATAGAGTAGGGTTTGAAATAGTAATACAAACTTAAGTGACAGTAGCAATGCATCACGCGCGCGGGCCGTTTGCCCTGCGCCTAAGTTCTGCGCCACAAACGGCACCAAGCTCGATGACAACGCCATAACGACAATCAGCATCACCGACTCTAAGCGAGTGCCAGCACCAAAGGCAGCGACGGCGCTATGGTCGATACGCGCCAGCATTGCCATGATAATGCCATTTGCCACCGGATTTAATAGGTTCATTAAGGTCGCTGGCTGGGCAATGTGGGCCAGTTGCTTCCAGTTGCACCTAAGCCTCGCGAGATTAAACTCAGCAAACTCGACTAAGTGTCGTTTAAAAATCAGTAGATGAGTCGATAATGACAGCGCCACAATCCAAGAGATCACCGTGGCTATGGCCGCGCCTTGAATTTCTAAGCGCGGAAAAGGCCCTATACCGAAAATAAGCAGTGGGTCCAAAATTAGGTTTATCAGCGCCGCGAGCATCATGATTTTTGCCGGCGAGCGGGTATCGCCGGTGGCACGCAAGCCTTGGTTTCCCACCATCAACAACACCAATAACGGCGCGCCGAGATACCAGGTAAACATATAGTCATTGATCAAGGGTAAACTGCTTTGGTTAGCGCCGAGTAAGCTAAAGAGCGGGTCGATACACACGCTACCAAGCAAGGAGACAACGGCCGTTAACAAGAAGGTTAACAGTAGCGCGTCATGTAAAAATACCTTGGCTTTATTGGCATGACCGCTGCCTATAAGGCGGCCTAAGTTGGTGGACACACCTGCACCAATCCCAATCGCAATGCTGACAATGATTAAGGTCACAGGAAAGGTAAAGCTAATTGCCGCTAAGGATTCGGTGCCCAATTGGCTGATAAAAAAAGTGTCAACGAGACTGAACCCAAGAATGGTTAAGATACCAATCAGGTTTGGGAGGCTCATATTTAGCAGTACACGACCAATTGGCTGTGTTAGCAGCCCGTGTCTGTCTTTCATAGGGAAGTGTTGCCTAGTCTATGCTTGGACGGCGAATTCTATCAGGATTGCCGCAATATTTATAAAACAGAGTTAAAATAAACGGATTTATTTTGTAAATGGGGCTTGGAACTGTCGACCTTGACCCCCATATCTCGAACATCAAGCGAGATTTTTGTTTTCACCGAGGTGAAAACAACCAATGTCGTTACAATCTTTAATAGTCAGCAATAAGCGCTGGCGACCAAAATACTAGGAGCATCCATCGATGAATATTCGCCCATTACATGATCGCGTCATTGTTAAACGTTCAGAAGTTGAATCAAAGTCAGCTGGTGGCATCGTACTAACAGGTAGTGCTGCTGAGCAATCATCACGCGGTGAAGTTCTTGCTGTAGGTAATGGCCGCATTCTTGAAAATGGTACTGTTCAGCCACTTGACGTAAAAGTGGGTGACATGGTTATCTTCAACGAAGGTTACGGCGTTAAGAAAGAAAAGATTGATGGTGAAGAAGTGCTGATCCTTTCAGAATCTGATCTAATGGCTGTTGTGAGTTAAACCACTTCGTTTAAACATTTTTCAATGCTGATGTGTTGCTCGAGCTTAGATGACACATCGGTAATTTAAACAGAATTTAAAGGACAATTAAAGATGGCTGTTAAAGACGTATTATTTGGTAACGATGCACGCGTAAAAATGCTTGCAGGCGTTAACGTACTAGCAAACGCAGTAAAAGTAACTTTAGGCCCAAAAGGTCGTAACGTCATACTAGACAAGAGCTTTGGTGCGCCACTTATCACTAAAGATGGTGTGTCTGTTGCTAAAGAGATCGAACTTGCTGACCGGTTCGAAAACATGGGCGCACAAATGGTTAAAGAAGTTGCTTCTAAAGCCAATGACGCTGCCGGTGACGGTACCACTACTGCGACTGTACTTGCTCAAGCTATCGTGACAGAAGGCCTTAAAGCCGTTGCTGCTGGCATGAACCCAATGGATCTTAAGCGCGGTATCGACAAAGCGGTTATCGCTGCAGTTGCTGAACTTAAGACATTGTCTCAAGAGTGTTCAGAGTCTAAAGCTATCGCACAAGTGGCGACTATCTCAGCTAACTCTGACGAATCAATTGGTGACATCATCGCTACAGCGATGGAACGCGTTGGTAAAGAAGGCGTTATCACTGTTGAAGAAGGCCAAGCGTTAGAGAACGAATTAGACGTTGTTGAAGGTATGCAGTTTGACCGTGGTTACCTATCACCATACTTCATCAACAACCCAGAAATGGGCAGTATTGAACTAGAAACGCCATTCATCTTGTTGGTTGATAAGAAAGTATCAAACATCCGTGAATTGCTTCCTATTCTTGAAGGTCTGGCTAAAACAGGTAAGCCACTGCTTATCGTTGCAGAAGACGTTGAAGGCGAAGCGCTAGCCACATTGGTAGTAAACAACATGCGCGGTATCGTTAAAGTCGCTGCTGTTAAAGCCCCTGGTTTTGGCGACCGTCGTAAGGCAATGCTACAAGATATCGCTATCCTAACTGGCGGTACTGTTATTGCTGAAGAGATTGGTCTAGAGCTTGAAAAAGCGACTCTAGAAGATTTGGGTACTGCAAAGCGCGTTATCATCACTAAAGATGACACCACTATCATTGATGGTAACGGTGAAGAAGTTCAAATTAAAGCCCGCGTTGCACAAATCAAAATCCAAGCTGAAGAATCAACTTCAGACTACGATAAAGAAAAACTTCAAGAGCGTATGGCTAAACTTGCAGGCGGCGTAGCCGTAATCAAGGTTGGCGCAGCAACTGAAGTTGAAATGAAAGAGAAGAAAGCACGCGTAGAAGATGCACTACACGCAACTCGCGCAGCCGTTGAAGAAGGTGTTGTTGCAGGTGGTGGTGTTGCACTTGTCCGCGTCGCAAGCAAGATTGGTGAAGTTGAAGTCATTAACGAAGACCAGAAGCACGGTGTGATTATCGCACTACGCGCTATGGAAACACCGCTTCGCCAAATCGCCGCTAACGCAGGTGAAGAAGGTTCAGTTGTTGCTAACAACGTTAAGAACGGCACTGGTAACTACGGTTACAATGCCGGTAACGACACTTACGGTGACATGCTAGAGATGGGTATCCTTGACCCAACTAAAGTAACTCGTTGTGCACTACAGTTCGCAGCATCTATTGCAGGCCTAATGATCACGACTGAAGCTATGGTGTGTGATGCACCACAAGAATCAGCTGGTGCACCTGATATGGGTGGAATGGGTGGTATGGGTGGAATGGGCGGCATGATGTAATTTTTGCTTCTTTGCTGGTTTAAATCGGTGATTACGGCGTTGCTGTTCGCTCGCGTAAGAAGACTACGCGTCGCTCACAGCGCCTTGTACTAACACGATTTATCCGGCGCCAAGAATGCAAAAACATTTGCTGGTCTAAAGCCTAAAAGCTTAGAACCGAACTTCTTGAAAAAGAATAAAGAAAGCCCCGATACTGGAAACAGCGTCGGGGCTTTTTTGTTTCTGATGAAACTATGATTGGTGTTGTGACTTAAGTTTACTCTGCCCCTAATAATGTTGATGATCTTATGACGCTGTGACTTCAAACGACTAAGATCGTTTGACTTGAATAAATGCGCATATTTGAACAATTTTATCTAACATAAACTTGTTATTACTAAATAAACCCAATATGATTGCTCGCAATTGAATTGCGCGCCATTAAATGATTGTAAGCCATACTCAATGGCTCTGTAGGTGCCGCAGTGTTGAGCTATGTGGATAAAGTGCAAGACCACCGGCAATTCAGTGGGTGCCTTTAGCAAAACAGATTTCAAATCAGAATTAGTTAATAAACTTTAGTAATAAGGAACACCATGAAAGCAGCAATAATGATTGGCCAAGGTGCGATGATTTTGTTCATGACACTGATCAGCAGTGCAGTGAGCACTGCCGCTACAGTGTCCGGTTCAGAAGCCGCAGTTGTAACTGCCGATGAAACAAGTTTTAGCTGCATACGCGACATGACGCCAGTGCGCCACTTTTACGTAGATAATCTTCTGGGAGATATTGAAGGAACTTTGGCCGCTGCTAATTCGCCTGAGGGAGCCATTTATCCAACAGGATCGGTCGTGCAACTGGTCCCCACGGAAGTTATGGTTAAGCGCGAACCTGGCACTTCTCCGGCAACCAGTGACTGGGAATTTTTTGAGTTAGAAGTTAATGAAAGTGGATCTACAATTGCAAAACGTGGTTTTGTTGATGTGATGAATCGCTTCGATGGTAACTGCTTCACTTGTCATGTGCCCGCTAAAGAGAAGTGGGACTTTATTTGTGAGTCGGGACATGGCTGTGAACCGATCCCAATCAATCATAAAATGACAGGAGCATTGCAGCGTTCAGATCCGCGTTGTGGCGAAACGGCACTAGAGTCAGGAGATACCATGGCACTCATAAAGCTTAAAACTATGGTCATTATTGGTATGACTAAGAAGTGGTTGGAAGATCTGTTTTAGGCTTGAGCTCAGGTAGGTTGATTAAAGTCGATGGCGTGGCTATCGACTTCTTGAAATTGGAGTCAGAGTAAGATTAGATTTATGCGCTAAAGTAAAGGCTACACGTTTGCTGCAAAAGGAGCTTACACATGCCGAGAGCACATAGAATCGCCCCCAACAATATTCCTCAACATATCATTCAACGAGGTAATAACCGTCAAGCATGCTTTGCTTCAGAAGATAGTTTTTGTTTTTCTAGCAAATGGCTAAAGCAATATACTGCTGAATATAAAGTTCACATTCATGCTTGGGTGTTTATGACCATATTCTGCGCACTCCGTTGCAAGCAAATGCTGTTAGTCAAATGATGCAATCATTGGGCTGGCAGTGCGTTTCCTATTTTACTCTGACCCCAATAATAAAAAACCGGCCTCAAACATTGGTTTGAGACCGGTCATAGCATTACTGCGTGTTACAGAGCTTTTCTCTATATCGAGTCGTTATCGGTATAACGCGTATTCGCTTTTTAACCCTTTAATCAGACTAACGCACATCAATAACAGCACAAAGGTGAAGGGTAATGCTGTAGCAACGACACCGGACTGTAATGCCTGTAACGCTTCTTTACCGCCAACCCAAAGCATGACTGCTGCAATAGCACCTTCTACAGTTGCCCAGAAGACGCGCTGAGGGATCGGTGCATCAATTTTGCCGCCAGCGGTAATGCTGTCGATCACCAGTGAACCTGAATCCGATGAGGTGACAAAGAAGATCAATATCAGCACCACCGAAAGAATCGAAATGGCAGAGCCGTATGGTAGAGCATCGTATACATGGAACAGAGAGAGTGAAATATCAGTCAAACCATTAGCACCCAGCTCACCTACCTTATTGGCGACTTGATCGAGCGCAATGCCACCGAAAACAGCCATCCAAATGATGGTCATTAATGTAGGAATAAAAATCACGGCAAACAGAAACTCACGTACTGTACGGCCTTTAGAGATACGGGCAATAAACATACCGACAAAAGGTGACCATGAAATCCACCACGCCCAGTAGAATACGGTCCAACCGTGCATCCATGTTGTGTCTTCACGACCATACGGATTGCTCAGGCTAATGACATTGTTCACATAGGCCATTAATGTATCTGGAATCGACGCCATTACAATATCAAAGCTGACGTAAGTAACGAATATCAGCAAGGCTAATGCAAATAGCATATTGATGTTACTCAGCACTTTAACGCCGCCATCGATGCCACGAATAACAGAACCAATAGCAATTAAAGTCACCAAGATAATGACAGCAAGCTGCATCCCGATACCGCCATCAGTACCAAATACATGGTTAATACCGCTGGTGGCTTGCATCGCCCCCAATCCTAGCGAGGTCGCCAAACCAAACAAGGTCGACAGTACAGCCATAACATCGACGACATGTCCTAGCCAGCCCCAAGCTCTGTCACCAAAGATCGGGTAGAACACAGAACGAAGCGACAGCGGCAATCCCTTGTTATAGGTGAAAAATGCCAGCGCGAGCGCGACAATCGCATAGATTGACCAGCCGTGAATACCCCAGTGGAAGATAGTCGCACCCATGGCCAATGTTTTAGCTTCAGGGGTTAATGGTTCTACATTAAATGGCGTGCCCCACCAGTCAGTAAAGTAAGCGGTAGGTTCAGCAACACCCCAGAACAGCAGTCCTATGCCCATACCTGCGGCAAACAGCATCGCCAGCCATGAAACTCTGGAGTGCTCTGATTTGGCCTCTTTGCCGCCAATACGGATTTTACCAAGCGGCGACAGCATCAATGCCAAAGAGAACAGGACGAAAAAGTTGGTTGACCACATGAAGAGAGCATCAAAGTTTTCAATGATGCTGCTCTTCAAGGTATTAAGCATTTCTTTTGAAGTGCTTGGATCGACGATGAGGAGTGTGGAAAGGAAGATAAGAATAAGGCCAGCGCTGATCCCGAATACGCGGTTATGTATATCGAAACCCCATTTTTGGACGTTGTCCTGACCAACCTGATAGTCCGTTGTTTCAATACTGTATTTATTTAATGTGTTATCCGAATTGATACTCAAATGTTTTGCTCTTGTAATACTTTTTAATCGAAAAGTAAAAACGAAATGGTCTTTAAAAATAAAGTAATTAGACCACGAAATAAAATAGCGCGAGGGATAATAACAATTTCAGTGCTAAATCTCAAATATCACCTGATTAATAGGGCTTTTTTGCTGTTTTAATGGCTGGTATATATGTGTGTATAGTTCGTGTTCTAAGTATTTGGCTGATGGGTTCCGTTAGGGATTGAGGGCTTAATCTCTATCCCATAAGGCTGGATTAGAACTTGACGTTGGATGGCGTAGCCTAGCTCATTCAAGGGTGCAATGAGCTAGGCATACAATATCAATAGACTATTAAGAAGCGGATTCGGCTTCGTCTTTCTGCGCTTTAAGTAAGACCGTTATCTGCAAATTGAGCATCATCATTTGAGCATCAATGTTTTTACGTTTCTCGTCAGCGGCTTCTGAATGGTCATTCGCAAGCGCTTGTTGCTGCTCTTGTAACTCTTTCATTTCTTCTTTTAGCTTATCTATTTTTCTCTGTGTCGGTGCGTGTATCAACTTTATCACTCTCTTGAGCTTCGGAACTGGCGACATTTTTGTGCATTGCAATGCCGAGTTCAGTAGATGATTTCTTTTGCCCTTCATCTGAAATAGACACGGTATCGGATTCGGCAGTCTGAGAGCTTGATGCTGCTGGTGGAGCAATATCAGTTCTTACCCTGACCTCTGCTTGCTGCATATTATGAATGATCGAAGATGCTGAGCCCAAGCCTGAGATGTTCATTGCTATTCCTTGCATAAGAAGATATTTGTTTATTGACCTTTTTATTAGGGGCTGTAGTGGATAAGTGGGAAGATCCAGACTCTGACCCACTTTCTTCCAAATATTTTCGTGAGAATGTGTAGATGGCGAGTTTAAATAATGAAATAGCATTACAATGTATAAACTAGACAAGATTGGACTAAATAGTCACTTGAACACATAAGCTTGTTAATATTTAGGGCGATAAGAGATAACTCTTGGCCCTTTTTTTGAGATATACATTAGTGAGGGTTTAGCGTGTCTAAACAAGATTATTACAGCGTGCTAGGTGTTTCAAAGGCCTCCTCAAATCAAGAGATAAAAAAAGCCTATAAAAAGCTAGCGATGAAGTACCATCCCGATAAAAATCCTGATGATGCAGCGTCAGAAACAAATTTTAAAAATGCTAAAGAAGCCTATGAAGTACTGACTGATGCTGACAAACGCCAGCAATATGATGATTTTGGTCATGATTCGTATGTAAACAATGGACAGGATGGACAACGTTATAGCCAAGGCGGGTTTAACGATATGTTTGGTGCCGGGTTTAGTCAGCGTGAACGTGGCTTTGGTGGTCACAGCTTTGATGCAAATGATTTTGAAAGTATGTTTTCTCAATCAAGAGGGCGAAGCCGAACTCAAAAAGGGCAAGATAAAGAGTTTGTGTTCACTGTAGACTTTGTTGATGCAGTGCAAGGTGCTGAAAAAGTCGTTGAACTACCGGTTAATGGCGAAAATAAAAAAATAAAGGTTAAGATCCCTGCAGGCATTAAAGACGGTGAGAAAATACGCTTCACCGGCAAGGGGAGTGCAGGAGTACATGGTGGGGCTGCTGGTGATCTATTTCTGACTATCGCCACCCGCGCTCATGCTTTTCTTGAACGTGAAGAGAACGATCTGATTTACACCAAGGCTGTCGATATGGTGACAATGGCACTGGGTGGTGAGATTGAAGTCAACGTATTGGATAAGCGCTTTAAGCTTAAAGTGCCCGCTGGGACTCAACATGGTCGAAAGTTCAAGATAAAGGGTAAAGGTGTTACGGATCGTAAAGGAGAAACCGGTGATTTGTTTGTGCAAATTAAGGTGGAAATTCCGAAGGATCTCACTGAAGAACAAAGTTCATTACTGGAACAGTTCAACGCTTTAAGAGAAAGTTAATACGCTTTAACCAGTGCTTCAGAGCAAGCTTGAAGCACTGGCCTCAACTTTAATCTCTATATGTACTCAGCGTACGTTTATCGTGAGCCTAGCTTATTTTGGTGCAAAATGAGCTAGGCAGACAATTTCTATAAGTTAATTAGAGGCCGCTTTGGCTTTGGCTTCGACTTCCTTTTTCAGTGCTTTCAGCAGGGTGGTCATCTGTGCACTGAGCATCATCATTTTATTATCGATTTCTTTGCGTTTCTTATCAGCACCCTCTGATTTATCACTCGCGAGCGCTTGTCGCTCCTGTTGTAACTCTTTTATCTCTTCTTTAAGTTTATCGATTTTTTTCTCTATATCGGTACGCGTATCAAGTTCTTCACTTTTTTGTTCTTGCGCTTTTGTGGTGGCAGAGTTTTTGTTCATCGTCATGCCAAGTTCAGTCGACAGCTTTTTTTGCGCTGCATCTGAAATAGACACGGTATCTGATTCAGCAACTGGGGAGGTCGATGTTGCTTGTGGAGCTATATCAGATCTTACCTTGATATCTGCTTGCTTCATGTTTTGAGTGAGCGAAGATGCAGAGCCTATACCTATACCTGAGATGTTCACTGCGATTCCTTGCACAAGAAGATAATTGTTTATCGGCCTTTTTATTAAAGGCTTTAGTACTAATTAATGGACTAATTGCAGCGTAAAGTGTTTGGCTACTCAATATTTGCAGCGGGTTAGCCTATAGCTTTTGCTTAATGCTTATGAAAATTAATCTGTAACTACGAATGAAAGAGGGGGGAAGCAGGATGAAATGGCTCATCCTGCTACTTGTTTGCGGGCAATGAAAGCTTATTCGCTGGCTAAGGACTTAAAGATTTGTCCATCTTTCATCACGAAAGTCACGTTTTCCATTAAGCTGATATTCTTTAGCGGATCACCCTCTACGGCGATAATATCTGCTAAGAATCCTACTTTTATTTGTCCCAAGTTGTTTTGTTTAAGTAAAGCGGCACTGTTAATCGTTGCTGCTTGCAAAGCTTGGGCTGGGGTCATACCAAATTTAACCATACGTGAGAACTGATTGCCGTTATCACCATGAGGGTAGATAGCGGCATCTGAGCCGAACACCATATTTGCACCGGCTTTGACCGCTTTTCTAAAACTGTCACGCTGCGCTTGTGATACCAGCTTTTCTTTGTTGATGTTCTCTTCTGGCACACCGTTGGCAGCGCCAAAGGCGAGGGTATATTCAGTATTGTAGATATCACAAGATAGGTAAGTACCCGCTTCTATCGCCATGTCGATCGCTTCATCATCCATAAAGCTGCAATGCTCGATACTGTCGACGCCAGCTTTTATTGATGCCTTAATACCACTGGTGCCATGTGCGTGAGATGCAATGACTAATCCACGCATGTGGGCTTCATCGACGGCAGACTTTATCTCTTCATAGGTTAGCTGTTGGACTCCCACCTTGGTTCCTTTAGAAAAGACTCCGCCTGTGGCACATACTTTAATGGCATTGGCGCCATACTTTATATTTTCTCGGACTTTAGCGCGTACTGCCCAAGGCCCGTCGGCGACCCCCTGTGCCTTGGCCTTTTTTTCTGGAGATGAGAAGTTATCGTCACAATGTCCGCCGGTAATACTAATAGCATGGCCTACAGCCCAAATTCTCGGCCCAGGAATTTCACCAGCGTTGATGCCGTCGCGGGTAGCTATCACTGCGTAGCCTGAAGCGCCTAGGTCTCGCACTGTCGTAAAGCCTGCCATTAGGGTTTTTTCGGCATTTTTCACCGCTTTTACTGTTTGGCGGGGAACCGAATAATTTTGTGATGCCAGAAAGTTATCCTCTGCATCACCACTTAGGTGAACATGCATGTCCATCACGCCAGGGAGTAAGGTTTTACCACTTAGGTCTACCAGTTTGTAATCGTTATTGGTTGGGATTTTTGATTGTTTGGTTACTTGGCTTATTTGATTGTCGCTAATCACTATTGCAACGTCTTTAATGGTTTTACCTTCGACTACATCCACGTAAGCATCTGCTATTAACAAGGTATCTTGTGCTAGGGTTGGCAGGCTCATTGTGATTGTGATTGCCGCTGCTAAGGATAATTGGAGAGAGGATTTCAAGTTGAATTTAGTTGAAGCCATTAACTCTTTATTATTTACCATCTTTGTGGTCTTCCCTTTATTGTTTTTAGTTGAAATAAGCTTGAAACCTATCATACGACAAATGTTAACTTAGTGTTAATGCTTGTGGCTGTATAATCTAAACTAGTGAGGTCAGAGTAAAATAAATTGGGATTTACTGCGGTGTGACCTTGAGCGAACGAAGAATGTATTAGGCGTTTTTAATATAAATTTCAGTTATGTTTATTATAATTAGTGCTTTGTTATGTATTTCAACCGTTAAAAGAGGAGTCCGTCATCAAGGATAAACATAATTCAAACTCTACTCGCCGAATGCCTTGGGTTTCTATCGGTGTTATCACATCGATAGCGATACTTTTTGGACTGTTGTTAATGGTGATGCCTAAAGGTTTTAAGACCACTCACGAACAAATCGGTACAGGGAGCCCTGCATTGGTGTTTGTTTATGATCCTAACCTTACTGTGAGTGGTAGCCAGACAGAACAAATGAATGAGGCCCGCGATCATCTGGGCGATCAAGCGTTCTTTCTTCTCGCCAGAATGGGGACTCCAGAGGGAGAACAACTGATTGCTAAATACCGCGCCAGCTCTGCTGAACTTTTACTCTTTGATCCCGCCGGCAAACTGATCAAAAGGCAACCCGCGGTGAAAAGTGCTCGCGAGCTTATTCAGTGGCTGCAGGGCTCATAATGAGAGCCTGAGTAAGATTTACTCAGGCGAACTTTTTATCACGATAGCCAGAAGAAGCATAGAGCCTCCATCTGTCTTGTATGGCGTATGTAAAACTCAATCCTATCTACACTATTAAAGGTAAAAGTTAGGTCATTGCAACTTTGCCATCTCAATAGTGTGGGACTTTACGCAGATGCATTTCTGGCTCGCTGCCAGCGAGCAAAGCTCATTTCTAGCGGTTACCGTCGCCTAGAACTACGACTATTATGTGATGTTTCCGGTAACATTAAATAATGAGATCAGCCTTTGGTTAACAGTCTCTTGCCTGAGTTATACCAAGCTAAGAGTACACATTCACATTCATACTCACCATATCTCAGAGTGTTTCGTCCCAGCTCTGCAAACCAGCATTGGTAATATTGTCCCGGTAAAGGTTGTTCAGGTTCTCGACTCAAAGAGTGAGAATCATATGCATGTAAAAGTTGCAGTAGCAGGTCGTTATTTATGGGGGAATGCCACTGCCTGGGCTTGTAATGACTTAAAGAGAAGCTAGGGTTTGTCTCTTTTTGCCCAAATAAAAGGTGTTAGCATGACGACGTCAGACTTGACTTAATCTCACTAACCTATAGCGAGTGTGTTTATGGTCACAGTCATAATACTCATCGGAAAGAGATAGCAATGATCGAATTTACTCCTATAGGATACGCAAAAACCCCCTTCAAACAGATAGAGAATGTTCCGGTACAGGGAGCTGGAATATCCAAAGATATCGGTGAACTTATACTCAATGAAGAATATACATTGGGTTTGGACGATCTCAACGGCTTCTCCCATATTTACATCGTTTTTCATATACATAAATCCGAAGGATATGAGTTAAAGGTGAAGCCTTTCTTGGATAACGAACACAGAGGTATCTTTGCTACACGATCACCTAAACGGCCCAATGCCATCGGATTATCAATCGTCGAAATCGAGAGGGTTGAGGCTAACCGCATCTTTGTTCGGGGCATAGACTTATTAGACGGGACCCCGATCCTGGATATCAAACCCTATATACAGTCTTTTGATAATATTAAAAACACCAAAGATGGCTGGTATGAGCGAGGCTTAGACCCCCTTACTGTTCGCTCAGATAATCGATTTGCCTAATCTGTATCTATCGAGAACGAAAGGGCTATTAGCCTCGACTTTACCTGATTCGTTCTCGTTTTTTATAGGCAGGTGAAAATACCATTTACAAAGCAAATTTAGATAATGAGTATCGCTATATATTTTTAGTTTACGCTGAATTCACTTTTTCGATTGTTGAATTATTTTGGAGTGTTAAAATGCGCTCGGCAAGTCGATTGACTGCTTGAAAGGTCGTTGTGTGGTTCGAATGAAACCACAGTGAAAGTAACAAAAGTAAGGGGCGAAAAGTGCAAGCTGACCTTACCTAACCTCTTTTGCAAACAGTATCGCGCCGGCCTTATGCCCATAATTCTTCATTATTGATTAGAGTGTTTATGAAACGGATTTTATTGTTAACCTTGTTTGCTTTTCCTAATCTAGCTGTCGCTGTTGAGCCTCTGTTTGAAACTCCTGAGAACATGGAACCGACGTGGGTCGATAACATCTTGTCTGTTTTTGGTGCCGACGGTGAGTTTGATGACAGCAAAGCGATTGATATGAGTTACTTACCCACGGCGTATTACACACCCGAGAAGAAGTTTGGTGTTGGTCTGTTGATGGTGGGCTTGTATAAAACCGATGGTGCATCGAGTGAAGAGCAACCGTCGTCGTTAGTATTGAATTCGTTTGTGTCAATGAACAACTCTTACGGCGTTGAAGTTGAAAATATGACCTTTTTCAATGGTGGCAAACAGCGTTTATTACTCGGGCTCGATCTGCATAATGAAGCTTCAGTTTATTATGGGCAAGGTATCGAACAAGGGGATTTAGACAGTAATCATCATGAGTTTGAAGAACAGGTATATGGCTTCAAACCTCGTTGGATGACGGAAGTCGCCGATAATTATTTTCTAGGTGTGGGCGCTGACTTTACTTACGCCAGTGCCGACAAGTTAGAGTTGGTCGAAACGGGCATGCCTGTGGAGTCGGCTGATATTTTGCCAAATAACTTTAGCTCAGGTTTGGTTGTGAGCAGTATTTATGATTCGCGAGATTATCGACTCAATGCCACCAAAGGTTGGTTATTCCAGATTGAAGCCGGTTTATATCAAAACAGCGAATACTCAACGTTTTCGACTTATGATATTGAGTTAGCGAACTACATTGATTTGAGCTCCACGTCATTGTTGAGTGCAGCGCCAGGACTCATCGCCTGGCAAGTGCAGGCACAATTTACTGATGGTGATGTGCCTTGGAACTTATTGCCTGATCTGGGTGGTTCTAGTGCGATGCGTGGCTATATCAAAGGCCGTTATCGTGACGAGCAAATGATGATGGGACAAGTTGAATATCGCTTACCTATATTCCAACGTTACGGCATGGTGTTTTGGGGCGCGGTCGGCAGTGTTGCACCCAAAGTGAGTGACTTAAGCGAGGAGCTATTAACCTCCTACGGCACAGGTTTCCGCTTTAATATAAAAGATAATATCAATTTACGCTTTGATATCGGCGTGGGTGAAAACGAAACTAATTTCTACCTTAATGTGAAAGAAGTTTTTTAACTTTAGTGACAGGAACGGCCACGACGATGAAAGCGATTACGAGCTTAGACAGCATGCAGCGTATTGTGGGTGCTGTAGTGAGTACCGTTAAGTCATGACCACAATGGCCTCAATCATTACTCGATTAACGGTGTGTGGCTTTAGTTCTTTGCTTGGGCCAGTATTATTGCTGGCGCTGGCTTTTTCACTGCCGCTATTGAGCGATAACGCCTTTGCAAGCGCGTTACGGCTGAGCCAACAAGTACCATCTCAAACATCTTCTCAATCGCTGTTGCAAGAACCGGAGCTGATAGCCGAACAGTGCAGCCGCAGTTCACATTACGATATTTATCTCAGTGGTATACATACTGGAACCATGAAGCGAACCGAGACTTGGCAGGGGACAACGGCGGTGGTTATCTCAGAAAGTGAAGCCAGTATTTTAGGGATCGGCACGCAATATCATCAACGGGCAGAGTTATCGTGGTCCAATAGCACCAATGAGTGGCTCACGGATAAATTTCATCAAAAAGTGAGCGGGTTTCGGGCCAGAGATATGCAGGTTTCTTTTAGCAATAACGGTCGTGAGTCTCGGGTTGATCTTGATGGTGACATCGAAAGCTACAGCTCAGCCAATATTGCGCTGCGTGATGTCGATACATTGGCAATTCAAATGCGTCAATACTTGCTTCAAGGCCGCCAACAATTTGCGTTAATCAGACAAGCTTCGGATGCGATAGAGCCTTATCAATTTTATGTTCAAGATAAACAGACCGCAAACATAGAGCCTTGGGGCGAGTTAACCTTAATCCCTATTAAGCAAACAGGTGCTGAAGAGGTGACCTACTATTTTGCTCCAGCGATGGATTATCAATTAATTAAAGCCCGTTATCACGGCATCATCATTGAAGGGCTTATCGAACTGAATCAGTACAGTTCATCTTGCGAGTAAATCTTCTCAAATCTGCAACTTTAGGGTCAGAGAAAACGTTCTTCAAATCACTCCTAATGCCATTAGGGCGCTAGACATATAAGCCTAATAGGCCTGCATATTTCATCCGTTATTTTTTATTTCCCTATAAATCCTGTGCATTACATCAAACAAAACTCATATTCTAATAATCTATCCTAGAATACATATATTAGCCGTTGATAAATACAAAACTAATCTAATCAAATCAGCAACAGGATGTGCATGGGTAACGTTGGACTATCACAAAGTAAATACTCTACACGGGTCATTCTTGTAGGATTTGCAATCATGGTTCTGTTGGTGATGCTATTTGTTTTCATGGCGGTAGATGAAAACAAAAAGCTTGCTGAACTCAATCATAAAATGTACCAGCATCCCTTTTCGGTCAGTATCGCGGTATTAGAAGCCAATGGCGATATCCTTGCCATGCACCGATATATGAAGGATGCGGTGTTAGCTAGAAATAAAGATGAATTAGACATCGCTATCTCGCAAGTTGATCAACATGAAGAAGAAGTGTATCGACATTTCGAATTCATCAAACAACGTTTTCTTGGGGATAAAGAAAAGATTAATGTCGCCTATATATCTTTTGTTGAATGGAAATCTATACGTGATGAAGTGCTGGCTTTGAAACGTAATAACCAACATCAACTCGCTGCAGGTATTACCACAGGAAAAGAAGCGCAGCATGTTAAAGATCTGAACCAAAACATGACTTTTTTAATCGACTTTGCGCGTAACAAGGCACTTGAGTTCAAGGAAAGTAGCCAACGCTCTTATGATTTGAGCAGGACCTCTTTATATTCTTTGCTCATTTTTACAATCTTATCCAGTATTATCACCGTGTTTTTTGTCATCTTTCTGGTCAGAAAAGCAGAATATTCTCGCAATGAAAGTGAAGAACGCTTTGAAGCTATTTTCAATAACGCCGAAGTTTCTATTTGGAGTGAAGACTTTTCTACGGTTGTTATTGCACTAGAAGAATTGAGGCAGAAAGGGATCGTTGACCTAAGAACATATTTGTATGCGGATATAGATTTGGCTTGGGATTTTGTGGCGATGGTTAAAGTAAATGCAGTTAATAATGCAACCTTAAAGCTCTTTGGTGCAAAAAACCAAGCAGAATTTATCAGTAAAATTGACCAAACTTTTGGTGATAATGCGATTGATGTCTTTATTGATGAAATGTGTGCCATCTGGACTAAACAAGAAACTTTTTTATCTGAGGCCAACTTTCAGACGTTAGATGGCAAAGAAATCAAAGCTCTTATTTCATTTCAAACGCCATCATCGACAAATAGTTTCCGTAATGTTCCAGTGAGTATTGTTGATATTTCTGAACATAAGAGATTCGAAGAAAAACTAAAACTGTCATCTCGAGTTTTTAGTGACACCCATGAAGGCATCGTCATTACTGACGCCGACAGAATGATTGTCGACGTTAACCCCGCTTTCTCAGACATTACTGGCTACAGCCGTGAAGAAGTTATAGGTAAAAATCCTAATATGCTAAGTTCGGGTAAGCATCAGCCTGAATTTTATACTAAGATGTGGCAGCAAATCACCGAGCAGGGTTATTGGCAGGGAGAAATTTGGAATCGTAGGAAAAATGGAGAAGTTTACGCAGAAATGCTCACCACCTCCTCACTGAAAGATGCTGATGGCCGCATCGTTAACTATTTAGCTATGTTCTCCGATATAACACACAGTAAACGCCAACAAGAGAGTATGCGTCGAATGGCTCATTACGATGCCCTGACAGGACTCCCTAACCGAACACTACTACTCGACCGTTTTAATCAAGCGATTGCCCACTCAAAACGTTCAGGCACATTGCTTGCCGTTTGCTTCCTTGATTTAGATGACTTTAAGCCTGTAAATGATCTTTTTGGTCATGATATAGGGGACAAGCTACTGATTGAAGTGGCCCATCGCCTTGAATTAGCGTTAAGAACCGAAGACACGGTTTCACGTCTTGGTGGTGATGAATTCTCTATGCTCTTAGGTGATATAAAATCCACGTCTCAATGTTATGAGATACTCGATAGAATGATTCACTCGGTCAGTGCGACCTATTTTATTGACGAACGCTACATTAACATCAGTGCCTCCATTGGGGTCAGCCTATCGCCATTAGATGGTGTGGAGCTAGATACTCTGCTACGCCAAGCTGACCAAGCGATGTATCAAGCGAAACAAGAAGGGAAAAAAAATTACCAGTTTTTTGATTTAGAGCAAGCACAAGAAACAACCCTGCGGCATGTAAAATCACAAGAAATTAAGCACGCTTTATTTAACCATGAACTGTGTCTATATTATCAACCGAAAGTGGATATGGCCTCGGGTGATATCATTGGAGTTGAAGCGCTAATTCGTTGGCAGCATCCTGACAAAGGGCTTATTCCTCCCATGGCGTTCTTACCCCTTATCGAAGGGACTGAAATAGAAATCCAAGTTGGTGACTGGGTGATTGATCAAGCTATGGTTCAGCTTGAGCGATTAAATAACCAAGGCATTAATCTAGAGATGAGTGTCAATGTCTCTTCGATGCAGTTCTTAAATAACGGCTTTTTTGACAGTCTTAATGAAGCACTTAATCGTCATCATAATATCGACTCTCGTAACTTCAAGTTGGAAGTTTTAGAAAGTAGCACCTTAGGAAATGTTGAGCGGATCAGTCACATTATTCGCGCTTGTCGTAATGATTTAGGTGTACGAATTGCATTGGATGATTTTGGCACTGGTTACTCATCACTGTCCCATCTTTGTCAGCTTCCTGCGGACACAATCAAGATTGACCAAAGTTTTGTTCGAGATGTATTAATAGATCAGAATGATTTCTCTATCATTGATGGCGTGATTGGGCTAACTAAGTCATTCAACCGACACGTCATTGCAGAAGGTGTCGAAACGACAGAACATGGCCTGATGTTACTTTTGATGGGCTGTCACTATGCACAAGGTTATGCGATATCAAAACCTATGCAGGCAAGTAAACTTGTTGATTGGATTAAAGAGTACCAACCCAACCAAGCTTGGATAGAAAGCAGTCAAGAGGAAATGACACTGCAAGTCAGGAGAGTAAAACAACTTGAATTGATACTCAAACACTGGCTTAAAAATATAGAGAATTTGATGCAAGAGGATTCAAAGGATCAAATTGATATCGGCAATATGGATTGTCATTTTGACAAATGGGTTAGGCGATTAAGAGAAGATAAATTATTCGAGGGCTCATGGATTAATGAACTGGAACAGACCTATAACGTTATGCACACTGTAGCGCGGGACATTATAAGGAGTTATCAAGCTGGTACTTGTACCTCTAAAATAGATGCATTAAGCAAGCTACATATTGAATTTGATAAAATACTATCGATGCTCGGTAAGTATAGACAACCAAGGGGTATGAGCCCTTTAGCAAGCGTCACATATCTGCATCGGCCCTTGAGTCGATAAATTTTTTTTAAACATGATCCAGCCATAATAATTATCTCACTATGGCTGTTTATCGTGTTTTACTTTTCAGTAAACTCCGCTTGAATCTTTTCTAATTCTTGCTGTTCTCTAAGTTTAGCTTTGACAATGGCTTCTTGTTGAAGCGTTGCTTGTCTTTCCTTAAAGCTGAATTTCTCTTCTTTAGTCAGAAACTTAAAGGCTTTATTATTGGCAAGTACGTAAGCAACGACATCTTCGCCCTTTACTCTGCGCTCATCGACTCGTTGTGAAAAACGGTCGTTATCTCGGACTTTACGCTCTTCAGCATTTAATTTACTCATATCTTGTATCCTCATTAGTTAATCACAGTAGCGTTTCACTACGTTCAGTCAAACAAATGAGTGTGTTGCACATTCATAAAGCTGATAGGGAGATTTTAGCATAATATGCGTTGTAAGCCCTATGGTATCTACCTTTTGTCAGGTTTTATGCTGTTAGAAGTTAGATCATAATCAATAATAAAACCAAGGCACTGCTCCACAGACAAGGTGTAAACAAAGATGCCAAGCCCCTTTTTTTACACTTTTATCATTGAGGGGCCACAGCGCTGGCTTCCGCAAGTTCTGTACCGGGGCAAATTTCTCCAGTTCACTCTCTCTTTGGCGAACTGGGACGTTGGGTTCATCTCTTAATATTCCTTGTTTCATGATAAATAAACAGCCAGTGATTATTCATAGCGGGCAATATTATTGCGTGTTTCTTGTGCGAAATGAGGGGTAGTTAACGGTTTTGATTAGCTTTTTTGTGGAATTTGTTGATATTTTGTTTCAGCTTCGATGACTTTGGTTAGTAAACAGGTTATAACTTTTACAACATAGAGAAATTCAAAATTTTGGGGAAATGATGAGTCCATGGTTTAATAATGTTCAACTTGGCTTCGACATGGCAACAAGTTTGACTATTGTCGGTGCAGCCATTACTTGGGCTGTTCGTCAAAAAAAGCAAACAGAAGCAGAAAAAGTCAGAGGCATCAATCAACAAGTTAGATCGACAAGCCTACAGAAGGTTCAGCATGTGCTGATTGAGATGGAAGATCAGTTTTCAGTATTGATAGATGAATCTCAAAAGTTCGAAAATATGATTGATAATCGTGTTAAAAAAGTTGATGGTCAGTTTGATTACTCACGTTTAAATTCAGCCATTAAAACAGACAGCGACTTTCTTACCAATGCGATTGATAGATTAGGCAATATACGTGAAGAGATTGGTCGTTTTTATGAATCAATTCAAGTTAGGCGTTATAGCCTGATCCCCTTGCTTGATGCTATTGATGAAGGTGATAAGTATATTGGTGTGTTCCAGAAAAACATCGATGAGGTCGGTGAGGCATATAATCGGGTTTCTTCTGGCAATGTACGACTGTTAAAAGAGTTGGAAAATGTCGTTAACTTGATTAATGCAGAATATGGTGATGATCTTAAAGATCTCAGTGATGAACAGCGTCACGCTTTAATCAAGCAAACATCTTCAAATGACACCCTCATGAGACCTATTAAATCTATCGTATTTGACGAGGATTATTTTGAATGGGTGCAAAGATTTGTTCCTGAAGGCAAAGAACAAGACTTTTTAGAAAAAGTGATTAGACCGAGTCAAATTGAAGATCAAGATTTGTGTGCTTCGGTAATCATCAACTTCATCTTGTCACTGTTCCGAAAAAATCATGAGTTGATCTCTCAAGTGTTAAGCACTGCTTCCTACACTGTTATGCAAGCAAGAATGGAGTGCAAAGACATCTTGATTTCATTAAGCGCGATTTCGCATAAGCTGGTCATGGATAATAATCCTGAATCATTAAACTCAGTGATTGAGAAGTATGAATCTAAAGAGTATTTTGGTCGAGAGACTAAGATTCGTTAGATAATCATTAAGTGCGGAACTGTCTGCATTAGAGTGCGTTACTCACTAATAAACCTCAGTTTCTCGTCAAGAGTACTGGGGTTTTTTTATGTCCCATCCCATCGCTGGGTAGAAGATAGTGTCATTCACGTCAAAACGAAAGAAAATCCCTTGTTGATGATGGGCTATTTGGCTGCGATTGATGCTATGGCTTTGCTTATCTGCGATGAAAGCCAAAACGGATCCTTATACCGATTCAGTTTTGCGACTGGTTAGCGACGACAAACTCTCATTGTAAATCACGCCAAAGAGAGTGATTAATAGTTGACTAAATTACTCGGGAATTATAACATGCGTTAAAAATACACCTTTAGCGAGTTATGGAGTTTATATGTCAGTATCATTCAAAAAAATATTTGGGTTGAATAAATCAGAGAGTCAGGCTTCTGTACTAACACCTACCAAGACAGTCGAAAAAGCGGCAAAAGTTGAAACGACTAATGCTGCCGTAAAAGCTGAAAATGCAAAACATGGTGACAATGGTGTGTGTTGTGGTTCTTGCTCCAATTGAGTTTTAAGTCCAAGGGCATTTTAGGCTACCAAATATTGACTGTTTACTGTCGTTATACCAACACAAAAGGTATGTTGTCCGATCTAGGCTAATAGCGGATTTAGCAATCCGCTTGATACTTCGTTAACGATAGTGCAGATACTTTTTGAGGGTGACAGAGTGGTTTGTCTGTTTAAGATTGTTAATAGCTAGCGAATAGCGTTTTTTTAGATTGATTGACTCAGGGAGTGAGAGCGGGGGGAAATGACCTCCGATATAAACTCATCTTTCAAGTTTATCCGGAGATCTGCAAGTGTACTGTTAGCTAGCTCTGGCGCTACTTAGCTTGAACACACAGGGCTATTAATTTCCACATCGACCTCTACATTTATACCCACATCAGATTTATCATCGTCTTTTATCTTATTAGTCTTGAGTGAATACACCTTTTCGCCGCCGATCCATGTCTCAAGTACGTTATCGGTATGACGCATTCTTAAGAATGGATCTTTCATTGTCACCGGATCGATTTTGAGGATGACAAAGTCGGCAAATTTTCCGATTTCGAGTGACCCCACCCATGCGTCGGCATGACATTGCCATGCGGCGTTGTACGTCGCGGCGGCTAATGCCTGTGAGCCAGTTAGGCGTTCTGCTGCATTTAATGTATTTAGGTCTCTAACAGGGCTGCTTATTGGGCCTACCTCGTTATTTTCTATGAAGCTTTTGGTGTAGTTTTTTATCGCTGGACTAGCCTCTGTTATCCGAGTCATCGACTGCTCCATCAAGCGCAGGGTGCCAATTGGTGATACAGGGAAGTCACTGTGGAGGGTGATTTTGGCACCTGATTTGATTGATGATTGACACAAATCGAGACTTTTTCTTGCTTGCTCTTTAAAAATGATTTGTTCAAATGCATGACCCCAATAACCGACATGACCGATTAAAAAACTGGGATGCAGCGAAAGTGTCTTCATGTCTTCAATTCTGTAGATATCAAGCAGTGAGCAATGTTCAATTCTATGCCTCATATTGGCCCAGTCTAGTGGCGTGTAACCGATATCAATGGCGGTGTTATATGCCGTTTTATAAACTTCAATGGTATTGTCGATGGCATTATCACCATTGGCATGGATCATCAGTGGCCAGCCTTTGAGGTTAATGGCGGTATTTACCATCACTGGAAAGGAGAGGTTATTGGTATTTTCGGCTGGAAAGGTATCCATCTTCATGTTGAAGTTAAATATTCCCTTCGAATTTTTTATATACGCATCTGCGGGGGTTGGGGGGTAGCAATCGTAAGATTGATATTGGTAGCCGGTTAAGCCTTGATTGGAGCCGTCAGCTACTAACTTGATATTACCGGTAAAAGTATATTGATACTCGGATGTCTTCGGGCAGTCAATGGCTTGCTGTATACCGTTTAAATCAGCATATTCTAGCGCTCCACCAATACGCACTGGCGGTAAAGCCGTTTCATATTTTTGCAAAAATCTTATTTGCTCGTTGGTCAATGCAGCATCATATAAAAAGGTCATCCCTTTTTTCAGCGCGTTGGTTAGCAGTGCATCTAGGGACTCTATTACGCTTTTTTGATTTATATATAGCGCTAGTTGATCATCTGGAATGGCACACAAAGCCCACAGTATTTGCTCCATTTCTTGCAGTTGGCCATTATATTTGTCAATAAACGCCATTTTTGCGGCTTTGCTTTTATCGCCCAATTCGTTTTTAAAACTTTGATACGTCGTAGGCCTAGTTTTCTCTAACCATAATAGAAGTGGGGTCTTCTCACCCGCTGATTGTTCTTCTTTGGCATATTCGGCCCAAAAGTCCCAGGTCGCTTCTGAGGCTCTAGTGTTGATATACAATGTATGGGCTGAAGCACTGAGAATGGCGAGTGGGTACTTTGGGTCTTCCTTAGTTGCCCCGTTTAGGCCATCTAAGGTGGCTAGATCGAGAGTGGTTAATAAGTCTCCATCAAAAGGCATGAATGAGGGATCGATATCCTTTCCCAAAACCCAAGTGTTATTTGTTATTTCTTTGTCTTTGTACTTGGCAATTGCTTCAGTGAGCGTGTCCTTGATATATGCTAAGTCGTAATCAGGCCTCATCATCTGATTGTCTATGCCAGAAAAGGAGGTGAATTTGCTTATCAGTGCATCACCGCAAGTATGAACATGGGGGTCAATTAATCCAGGGAGCAGAGTTTGGTCAGAGGTTAGTTTTTGGTGAGTAATCGTTAGTTCGTTTATCCTTTCTTGCTGTACCTGTTGACTCTGGGTTTTATCAATCTGTTGTTTCTTTTGGTTGACCGCAAGTTCAACTGCTGTTTTTACATGTTGGAGTGTGCCCACCGCGATAATATTACCGCCGATCGCCCCTATTGCTTCAACGATTTTATCCGCATCACCTTGTGTGACTGGGCGTATGGTACCGCCGCTAATAATGAGTGGTTTACTGCTGTTTTTATCAGCCTGATTGGGCAGTGGCAGCGTTTGTAGAGAAACCTCAACATTAATATCAGTCTCTACTACTATTGCATTGAGTAAGCTCTTACCAAACGGGTCATTACAGCCACAGTGTGTACAAGCATGATCGTGAGTATGTGTTTTCATGAATAATCTTCCTTTACTATGTCATGTGATCTAATCATTAGTGACTCAGAGGTGGATCGTCCAACCCTGCTGGCCGTTACTATTACTGTTTTCTAACAGTGCTGCAGCATGGCAACAGTAATAGCGTATATACGGGGCTATTACTGTCATCAACCTTAAGCCTTACCGAGTAAGCTGGGTGCGTTTTTTTTAGCGCTGACAGGTGCTGGTTTTGCTGTTTTTATCTCAGCAAAAGAGGCATTGGCGCCAACTCCTGCACTGTGAGAATTGTAAGTTGTACGTTCAATGGGTTGCGATTGTGTTGGTAGTTTCATATCAATTTCCTTTTATATGATGAATAAAATATCAATACATAAATGATCAATTGCGAGCTGCTGATATCGGCCCAACGGTTATTTATTACAACAACCGCAAACTGTTTTGCCTAATTGCACCTTTGTCGTGGCATTCTGATTGCTCCATTGGCCATTCCATTTCAGTAACTCTGAAGATTTGGTACAGGTGGCTGGACAGTCCACACTCGCTTGAGTGTCGCTATTAATGATATTAGCCGCTTGCACATCTAGGCATTGGTTCGAGCCTACTGCAATGTCATCAAAAATGTGGCTTAAGCTATTGGATGTGGTATTGCTGATACCGCTTTCTTTACCTTGAAAGTTATGACAACCGAAGCAGTTGGAGACGAACCCGGCTGAAGGTGATGAGTCTCCATTAAGGTTTATCGCAGTAGTATTAATATTTTGATATTCAGTTTCAGCCACCGCATTAGCAAGTCTTAATGAACCTCTTTGGTTGCTTATTTGAGTGATGGCTTGGCCACCAGTAGGTGTTGTGTATGATCCTTGTTGAATATCACTTACCCATAATGCACCGACATTAAAGTAGTTTTTCAGCACGTTAAAATTGCCGGTTAAATGGGGCTGTACATTGGCATTTAATGTCTTAATAGAACCAGTGTTGTCATCAAACTTGAGATCACCTTTAGAGGATCCATAAGGGTACATCCGGCAGATTTCAGTAGGTGTGCCTGTAATGGTGTTCTGTTTTTTAGGGTTATTAAACTGGCACATGGCTTCATTATTCTTAAGTCCTGTAGCACAAGCTTGGCTAGCAAAAGACCAGCCTTTAGTGGCATCGGGCAGAGTACAATCTGGTGCATTGACCTTATGCTCAAAAGTAGCCCAAACAAACTCAGGGTGGTTTGGTGTCGCCACTGCAATATGAAACCCTATCATGCCCAGTTTGGTGAGCTTGCTGTCGCTTTGCTCTGACACGACAGGAGTAATATTGGCATCCATCGTCACGTACTGACTTGGGTCGTCACTGTCAGTAAGCACCTTCCAGGCGGTTTTCAATTCAGTGGTTCCACCGGGGAAGTTCTGTTTCTGTTGGATTTTTTTCACTTCACACATGTTTTTACTAAAACGCACATCGTAATAGACCACATTGCCATTTTGATCGTAAATGGTCGCGCCGCCTCCGGCTTGGCCAATCATCTCTGGAATGACAATGTCGGTGTCATTCTCTTCATGTTTGGCGGTGCGAATAAACAGGACTTGGGAGTCATGTATATCGTCACAAGAGTTGGCTGGAGTGCCATCGGCATTTAACTCAAGCTGATTAAACTGGGTATTATCTTGAAAGTTGATCACACTTGGATCGTTTTTAGATTGTGCCATTAAGTAGGCAAATGTTTGCCAAGAAAACTGATAGAAATCGCAAAATGAGCTGTCGCCTGGGCCATTACTTTGCGCGACCTCTGAGGGTAAGCTCGGCGATGTAAACCAGCTAGCCTTAGCTCTGCAATTATACGTGGTGGTGGGAGGAGTACTTGTTGCCGTTTTAGCCCGCACCACTAATTCACTGTCTTTATATCGCTCTTCAGATGTCGCAGCCTGGGTTATACCGTTACCCAATATACACAAAAGTAGCGTAGCCATTAATGTGCTTACATTCCTTGTTGGAGGCGTATTCATACTATATTCCTTTATTTAATGTGTCTGAAATCCACTTTGAGTCATAGCCAGCTGCGCATTGATATCGTGATACAGGTAATGGCAATAAGTTCGAATAATGAATATAGCCAAGTAATTCACGGGTTACTCTTCTGATAGTATTCTTCATAAAAATCAGAAGTTAAATCAATGCAGCATCGATGTTATTAACACTAATGGGCGTGGGGAAAAGGGAGGGTGTCAGTAAGGTTTTGTATTATTGCTGATTCGACTGTTTGCTGCTGTCGCTCTTTATCCAGTGGGAATGAAGTTTGTTGTGGCTTTGGGAGATGGGTTTGTGGAAAATATCTTTTCTAACTATGCGCAGATGCTTTTCTTGTTATCGATGCAGTTATCTACAGCAGCACGCATCATACAAAGCTTCCAGCAGTATATTTATTGTGGCACTAGCCATGCTCAGCTTCCATCAATGCGATGTAATCTTGCATCTCTTGACCTGGTGATATGGCAAAGTGTTGCGCTAACCCTGCCAGATTTATAATTCTGTCGACTCTGAAATTGCGAAAGTCATTTCGCAGCTCACACCATGCCAGCAGAGTCCAAGTGCCTTTCCAGAAATAGATGGCCAGCGGGCGCACCTCTCTTTGACTTATGTCCTCTTTGGCATCGCGGTAATCCATCAATAAATACTCTCTTAATCGAGATGCTTTTCGTAGCTGATCGAGAAACTTAAGCTCATCGGTATCGATGTAAAAGTCAGGTGCAAACATCAAAGATTGGTATTCTTGTAGTCGTGCAGGCAATACCGCTTCGACTTTTATCATTGCTTGTTTAGCGGCGCTGGCCAGCTCTTTGCCACCCCAAGCTTGCACCATACGCATGCCAACCTGAATCGCCTCAAGTTCAGCTTCATTAAACATCAATGGCGGTACATTCACCTCTTGCCGCAGAAGATAACCTACGCCAGCTTCACCCTCTATTGGAATACCATTTAAGCAGAGGTCTTGTACATCACGGTAAACGGTTCGAGTTGATACCTCTAGCCTTTCGGCCAGCTCTTTGGCCGTGGTTAAGCGGCGATGACGTAGGATCTGAACTAACTGAAATAATCTATCGGCGCGGCGCATGTTATACCAACTCCATTCAATATGTGCTTAATCATGCTGACAAACAACAGAGCCAAATTCAATCTTAGAGTAAACTTGGCTCTTATTTTTAGTTTGGCAAAGTAGGGTTAGTCTCAGGGCTTTATGCCGATATAGATCTCCACCCCATTGTTATCTAAATACATTTCATAATCAGTGAGGTAACAGCGTTGATATTCACATTTTTCGGAGGCGAAATAGCGCCATACTTCGCCCCAGAGGTTGACCACACATTGGGGCATCTCCCCTTGCGCACTAAACTTAAGGTACTCGCCTGCAATTAACGTAAGATCACAAATCTGATCTTGCGTAGCAGTGGTTCCAGCTAGCACTGAAAACTCACCCTCCATATCCGATTGATAATCGTAATAGACACCATACATTAGCTGAGTATTGCAGTGTGTTTGCATCCGCTCAGTAAAGTAACGCTGCCAAAGAGGGCCTATTTTTTGAGTGCTAACATGCTGTTCGGCAAGATTACTTGTCCTTGTGATTAAGCCAACAAGTTCGACTGCTGCTTGCGTTACCCGCTCAGGTGAAGCGACATCCTTGGTGATATTACTCATGTTCTCTCCGTTGAATATGGATTTCAAGCGCAGTGCCTAAGCCCGCAACTTCGTTTTATTTTTGCTGGGACCAAAGGCCAACAGTATTGCCTTCACAGTCTTGAAATAGCGCAATGAATCCGCACTCACCGTCTTTTATTGGCATCACTGGCAGCAACACTTTTACCCCAGATTGGGCTATTTTATCCACGAGTCCCGTGAGCTGTTGACTCAGATGAAGATAAAGCACACTACCATGGGCTGACGGCTGCATCATCTCATGTTTCACTAACCCGATGCTGGCGGCGTCTTTATCTTCTGTTTCTAGCACGGCCATCTCCATATCATTCATCACTTCACGTCTGAAACTGACGCCGAAATGCTGAGTGTAAAATGCGACGGCTCTGTCCATATCTGTAACGGGGATCTCGCCCCAAACTAAGGCTGCTTTAGGTAACATGATTAACTCCTTGTATGAGCTGAGTGAGCATTCGAGATGAAGGTCTTGGCTCAGCGACACAGCAAGAATAAAGCAGGGCTACTGACAGCGTGATGTCAGTAGAGATTCCACCGTTGTCGATAATGATGAATAAACAGGAGAATGGGAGCATTAGGTTGTTCAGGGATTGCTACTGTGGATAGCCGTTTTTCTGGGTCTTTAGAGGGGGTTATCGTGGGGGAGTGTCATTGAAAAATAGAGTTGCTCACTTCCGTGTGAGCGAGATACGTTAAAACGTTACTCTTTGTCGTATATTGCTTCGCGTAATTTAGCTTTTTCATCCCACTGAGGCAGTACTGTCTCAATAAAATGGGCCTTTTCGGCGTTTAGCTTGTCCATGTTTAAGCCAATAGCCGCTTGTGCTTTTGCCTTAGTTGAGATGTCAGGAATAGCGACAGGTTGCTTAACCCCTTTGCGACTCAATAATCTGGCAAGCTTAATACGGGCGTTAGCCGCTCTGTCGATAGCAGTGCCTAACACTCTGAGTGCTTCATCAGGGTTATGCATAGCGATACCGTGTGAAGCGGTAGCGTGATCCCAGCGCCATTGTGCGTGACGTATATCTTGCTGAATCGAGTGAACCTCTTCATCAGTTGCGCCCGCCGCAAGAGCTGCTGCAGTTTCATAATGAGCATGTACTAATTGTGTCTCAGCATGCATCTTCAGCTCATCAATCTTAGCCTTTCGCTGAGCAACAATATCTTGTAACTGCGCTTTAGTTTGATCATGACAACTTGCGCAGGTCTGTTCGAAACGATCGAATGGATTACCTACTCTATGATCGGTATATTTACGTCCTTCTTTATTGACCACTTTTGGCATATGGCAATCAATACAGGTAACGTTGTTTTGACCATGTATCCCTTGACTCCAAGTCTCGTAGTCAGGGTGCTGTGCCTTGAGCATTGGTGTTTTCGAAAGTTGATGCGTCCAATCAGTAAACTCTATTGAGTCAAAGTAGGCTTCAACTTGGTCCGTTTTTACGCCGTTATCCCAAGGGAATTTAGCGCTTTTGTTTTTGCCTTCGAAGTAGTATTCGACATGACATTGTCCACAGACCATGGCTTGTTTATCTTTTCGTCCAGCGGTTTCCCAGGTTAAGCCAATGCTTTCCATGGCTCGCTCTGCAAAAGGTCTAGCCATACGTAGCTTTGACGAACCGGGTTCGTGGCAATCTTGGCAACCGATAGTATTGACGACCTCAGGGCCACCTTTACTCCACTTACCTTCGAAGAATCCATCTTCTCCCTGCTCAGTGATCATTCTTGGTACATCGGGTCCCTTACAGCTCCAACATGCCATTGGCATCATGTCTGGATGGTCTGCATCAGGAGTACCGGTTCTGAGCGTTTCTCTGAGATCGGTAACGGCGTACTGATGACCTCGGGCGCGGGTATAATCTCGTGAAAAGGCATAACCTGCCCATAAGATTGCAAGATTTGGGTCTTCAGCTACTTCATCTGGTTTGTCACTGTAATCAGTGGTTTTTTTCCAGCTTTGGTACTGTTTTGGAAATTTCTTAGCATACTGCTCACTACGTGGATCCAGATCTTTATCTTGAGCATAGGCAAAAGATGAAGATACAAGCGCCACTGATATAAGTAAACTTATTGGCGCTAGCCTTAAAGCTATTGATTTCATTTACGTTAATTTCCTGTTTATTGATTAAATGGAGAACAGGAATAGGTGGGATATATTCAAGTAACCACAAGTAACAATAAAGATTCGACAGTGAATGTTAAAACCAATCGGAAGGTAAGAATAGTTTACTGTTTTTAATGATGTGTTAAGTATTTCTTAATTTATGAGTTACTTAACGACTGTTCATTCATTTGGGTATCGATGTGATGATGGCGATAGGAAAGGTGAGCTCAACATAGTTCGCTAATGCGGCGGTGATTATTGACCTTCGGTTCTTAATGGAAAAATAATCATAAATAGCAGAGATAAAAAAATGCCAGTCGGTGGGAGGACTGGCATTTCAGGTCGAAGACAATAGGTTACTTAACTACATTCGTGATTAACGTAGCTCAGCAGGCCATTCTTTTTTAACACGTTCTTCAACGAACTTGTCTTTAGCTGTTTTCATTGCTTCTAAATTAAGACCAGCAAGAGGTTGTACTTTTGCTTTAGTATCGTACTGAGTAGCGTCGTACGTATACTCTGGTGCGTACTTAGTGAGCAAGGTATCAGCTTCAATGATAGCCGTATCTAGAATAGCATTAGCTTTAGTAAGCAAGCGTTTAGCTTCTTCTGGGTTATGCGCAGCTATGCCGTGAGATGCGGTTGCACTGTCCCAGAACCATTGTGCGTTACGCACTTGACCCAATAAGCTGTTCATCTCAGTAGCCAGTTCGTTTCCTGCAGCAAGTGCGCCTTCATAGGCCGCTTTAGCTTCGCCAATAGTTTTGCCAGCGTCTAGACCTTCAATGCCATTTGCAGCCCAAATTGCTTGTGCTTTGAAATGTACTTCGGTTAGACGAGGGTCGGTACCGTTTGCTTCAAAACGCAATTTGTCGATTTCAGCTTTACGATCAGTAATGATCGTGTCTATATCTAAATAGTCGGCATTATGACAAGCAGTACAATTTGCGGGTAGCTTGTCTGCGTCAAATGTGACTTTATGGTTTGAGTACTCTTGGCCTTCAGAGTTAGTCGATTTAGGCATATGGCAGGTATTACAGCTAAACTCTAAATGGTTTGGTCCTTTGTGTTTAACGCGGTCTGACATGTTTTCAAACTCAGGGTGTTGCGCTTTTAGCGACGGTGCACCAGAGATGGCATTAGTCCAATCTTTAAAGTCGATGTTGTCGTAGTAAGCTAGCTGAGCTTCTGCTGCGTAACCTTTATAAAGATTATCAGTCCCTTCGTAGTCAGTAACATTTGCGTAATCGGTGTCAACAGCTGGCACCCAATGATCCCACGGGTAACGTACTTTCTTAGAATCGCCGCCGTCGAAGTAGTATTCTACGTGGCACTGAGCACAAGTTTGACCAGCTTGAACAGTGTGGTCTTGAGCCGCAAAGGTAAGCTCAACTTTGTCCATGGCACGTTCTGTGTATGGACGGCTTAGGCGCAGTGTATTTTCGCCTAATTCATGACAGTCGGCGCAGCCAATGACGTTAGTCATCTCTTTGCCCCAAACAGACCAGCCGTTATCAGCAAATTTCCCTTCGCCAACCTCGTCATACATACGGGCTACGTCAGGAGATTTACAAGACCAGCAACTTGCTTTCATCGCTTCACCAACAACGACGCCGTCGTGACCTACCAGTGGGGCGCCAGTACGAAGAGTTTTGATAATGTCCGTTAGTGCAAATTGGTGACCACGAGCGCGGTTGTAGTCTTTAGCAAAACCGTAACCCGCCCATGCACTCACTAGGTTTGGATTTATTTCCAATATATCAGTGGGTGCGCCTGATACTGGGTTAGTTTCTTCAGTTTCTAGCCAAGTAGTATGCTGATCAGGGAAGGTTTCTTTCCAGTTGTCGCTATTGTAGAAATCAGTCGCTACTGGTGGCACTACGACTGGTGGTACGACGACTGGCGGTACGACGACAGGTGGAACAGTGACACAAGTATTAGTGTTTGTATCTAAAATGGTACCATCAGAACAGGTCTTAGCTGAATCGTCATCACTATTACAACCGGATAATGCAGTCATTACTGCTACAGCGATAGCAAGCTTTTGTAATCTCATCATAACTCCTTTAAATAACTATATTTGTTATTTTACTTTTGATTATTTACTTATTTAGATTTATCTTATGCGTTAAAATGTTTATTTTTATTTGTACTATAGGTTTGTCTAATTTGTTTTCTATATTAATTAAACTCATCTAGTCTTATTAATATAGAACGGGTGCATTATTAACATGAGGGATGTTGTTGCTACACATTTTATTAACAACAACGTGAGTGCGATCAATAAATTTACAAAAGTGAGTTGTTAACAAAATAAGAAAAATCTAACAAATACCTAGTTGGGAGTACTACTTAGTGGGTACTTAGCTGTAGTGTTTATCAGCGATCCAGTTGTAAGTGCTTGTTCTAATTTAGTGAGTGACGTTTTTCTGCGCTAGAGTAAAATCTTCTTATTTGTAATGTAAATGTTTCATTTTTGGTGGCGATTTAGCTGGGGTAACTTAAAAATTACAACTGGAGTGTGTCGTAACGGTTTGTTTTTCTGAGCCAAATTAGTTAATTGTTTATTGTTGTTAGAATGCTTTAAATTAAATAATATATTTAATTTAAGTTGTGCTATTTATATTTTTAAAAAAGATTTATTAACGGCATTATATTTGTTGTTTTCTATAAGTTATGTTGGTAGGGAAGTTTTAAAGGGATTTGCATTTTAATATTATCTTATAACTATATGCTATTTTTTGTTTAAATTTGGAGGGGATAATTGATGTTGTTGGTTATTATTAATAAATATAATCTTAAAACAATGGAGGTTAAAGTATCTTTGTTGCTTGTTTTTCTGATTATAGATCCATTTTTTTCTGCTATTAATTGGCATAGTGCCGTTGAGGTTCTCGACTCTAAAGATAATGAGTTTTGCTAATGGGAATAGTGCTAGCGTGCTTGTTTGCTGATGAATCTTTACTGTAATGCTTAGGGAGATAATTTTAGGGGCCTAAATCACCAATATAAGTGATTTATAGGTATTCTTTATCACTGATAAACAGTTATTTTTTATCAAAACTAGCGCGATAATGGGCTGAGTTTGTACTGTTACCTGATAGTGATGATAGCTGTTTTTACTTTATATAGACGATAGCTGATGGCTAAAATGATGCAGATCCCAGCGGGAACACTGAGCGCGTAGAATTGAAAATGGTGAAATAGCACCGCGCCGATTGTACCGCCACAGATAAAGCCTGTGATGATAAGTAAAAACAGTACCGCTTTTCGTTTATCAAAAACTTCCCCTTTGAACCAACCTCCTAACATGATCCCAAGATCTGTAAATATCCCGGTGACATGTGTTGTTCTGACAATCGCGCCACTATAAGTTGTCGCCAATGCATTTTGCAATCCACAGGCCGCAGACGCCAGATAGTGGCCAAAATAGGTCCCTCCTTGCAGAAAATAAATAGCAGAAAGAAGCAGTGAGGCTTCGATAATAAGCAAGGTATCGTAATGGCGGCCGAGTTTAACTGAGCTTCCAGATAGCAGCGCACCCGATAATGTGGCCCCCAGCATAAAACTGACAAGGAGCCCAATAAGATGAAACAACACTTTAGGTGATGAGTTCAGTAACTGGGTGCCAACTAAAGTGGCGGTGCCAGATAGATGAGATACTGCTTGATGCTCAAACCCCATCAACCCAATCGCATTGATACAACCTGCAGTCAGCGCAAGAATAAAGGCGCCATATTCGACCCATTTGGGTAATTTTGATATCACATGAACTCCAGATTCGAGCGCGGTAAGTCGATGATTTTTTTTGCTGAGAGCGTAATGGCCAGTTTGTATAGCGTAGAGACTAATAGTGCCATGTCGCAATGTGTGAAGATTGTTTTAAACATCAAAGCGGTTTGTTTCGCTGTGAGTATTTTACCGCCTATCAAAGGGTTCAACTGTTTAGTCGATCGCAAAACTGATGTCACTCGCCGCTAACTTATCGCTAGAACTCAGGCTGTGAATACTCACCTAACCTTAGTCCAATATCTGAAGCGTTTATTAACCTGTTTTATCGCGAGCAATCGCGTATTGATAAATGCATATTCTCCGATAAGGTTAAGCGAGTGCGAATATTGACCAGTGTGAACTAAGCCACAGTTTGTTGATGGGTGATTGCAATACCATATAGTTATTGGCGTAGGCCAATAACTAGAGCAGCGATGAAGAATGGCTGTTTCATCTATATCCGTTGATTAGGCTGATTTATGTCCAGACCCAAAAAATGTCGACACTTATCCTGTTGCGCCCCCTATAGCCTGTTTAAACCTAATGGCGTTCCGTCCGTCGAACTGGAAAAAATTCAGCTCGACGCTGATGAGTTTGAGGCGTTGAGTTTGGGTGACGTGAAGAAGATGAGCCAACTCGACGCCGCGGCATCGATGGGGATCTCACGGCAAACATTTGGTTATTTACTCGCGAGTGCACGGCAAAAGGTGGCAACGGCTATCACTCAAGGTCATGCGCTGGTGCTACCCCAATCGGCCAACACCCAATAAGGAAGTTTTATGATTATTGCAATGCCAATGAGTCGAGGTCGACTCGCAGGCCACTTTACTAAAGCACAACGTATTGGCTTTTTTAATGAATATCATCATCTAGTGACGAGTTTTGACAACCCTGCACTCGCCGGTGGTTGTAGTGCAAAAAAAGCAATGCTGAATCTTATCAAAGAGCAAAAAGCCGATATTGTAATGGTGCAAAATATTGGCGAACGCATGCTGGGCAAATTACTCGATGCTGGAATAAGCGTGAGTCAAGGCGATAACAGCTTAGGCATCGAGCAGCTATTAACAAGCTGTAGCGATGTAAGTCTTAGACTGCTTAACGCATCAGAGGGCAGAGCCTCGCTTAACCATCTAAAAAAAGACGGTTGCTGCAGCAGTAATGGCGGTGGGTGTGGCTGCGGTGGTGGTGCTGAGGCACAACCTTTATTGAGTAAGGTGGCTCCAGATAGCGGAATAGAGAGTGCAACCCGGAGCGTAAAAGTGAATTACGCTGGATTTAGACCGATAAACTAGCTTTATCTTCAAGCAATAGCGCTAGCTCTCTTTGTTGCAAGTGGAGGGGTTTGAACGCAAGGTACTGTTTTTAATGACAAGGTCGTTATTAATGGTGGCATCAACGGTAGCTTTAACGCTACCGTTGATATTTGTTGTTATTGCCACTTATATTTAATAATCAAGGTTTTCAGCTGCCCCTAATACGTTGGCGGAGCATTTGGATTAAGGTGGGTGCGATAGACGCTAGGATCATGCTGGCCATCAATAAATACTGCTGTGGCGTAAATGATTCTCCTAACAAGACCATGCCACTCACAATGCCTGCTACCGGATTGGCGATGCCGCCAAAGGTAAAGTCGACGACCGTCATACGCTGTAATAACCACACATACATGATGTAACCCAGCACGGTATTGAGCAGAATTATCCAGCCCAATCCAAAGCCGTTAGTCATACTAAACTGCTGTATGACACTGACATATTGTTCAGGGGAAAACAGTGCATGAATGGCCGCGGCAACTAACAGCAACACCCCACCAATAATCAACTGCCAAGTTAATACCGTCCACCAATGAATGCGTGTCCCGAGTGCTTTAATAATGGTGCTGCCGACCACAATGCAGCTAATAGCAGCAAACATCGCCAGTAATCCGAGCGGATTTAGCGTGATAGCACTGGGGTCAAATAGCCTCCAAGCCAAGATGATTAACACCGCTCCAAATACAGCCTGCAGTGAATTAGGGCGTTTTTTACTGATCACCCAATGAAAAAGCATGGCAAAAACAGGCACAGAAATCATGCCTACGCCCGAAATTGCCGAGGGTAATGTGAGTGCCATAATAAAAATCAAGCTAAAGAATGCGGCAATGTTGATGGTGCCTAACTTAATCAGTACAGGCCAATCCGCTTTCTTGGGCAGGCTAGGCTTAAGGGCAAGTAAGATCAGTCCTGCTGGCAAAGCACGAATGGCACCGAGCAATAAAGGGGGCCAGTCAGGCAGCGTAAACTGCGTCATAGCGTAGGTTGTACCCCAAAAGAATGCGGGGATCATAGCGAGAAAAATATTCATAGACTGCCTTGTTATTATATATCTTCACGTAAAGATAAGTGCTGATTGTGGGGCCATAATATATTTTTGTAAAGTATCTTTTTATCAAGTATCTTTACGCTAAGTTTATTTTGACTGTATTTAGTCGCTTAGAAAATAGAGTAAGGTGGAAAATGGAGGATATCGATAAAGTCGTCGCACAATGGGGTGAACAGAAACCACATTTAGACACGGTACCAATGGCAATTTTTGGACGTATTATGCGTTTGCAAAAGCATATCGAAGCGGAAGTTGCTGCTTGCCATAAGCACTATGGGCTAACGATGGGCGAATTTGATGTACTCGCGACATTACGCCGCGCGGGTGAGCCTTTTAACTTGACCCCGTCAGCCTTGTTGTCGTCGATGATGTTGACCTCTGGCGCAATGACAAATCGTTTAGATAAGCTTGAATCTAAGGGGTTTATTGAACGGGTGCACAGCACTGAAGATCGCCGTAGTGTTTCTGTTGGTTTGACCGAAAAAGGCTTTGCCACCATTGATGATGCTATTGAAGCTCACGTCCGTGTGCAGCATAAGTTGGTTCAACAACTATCTGATACGGAAAAACCAGAATTAAATCAATTGCTCAAAACGTGGTTAGCCGCTTTTGAAGGCGGTCAGTAATAGAAAACCCCCTCTCTTTGAAAAGAGGGGATAATGGTTGTAGATGATGTGATAAATCATCTTTGGGGCCTAAGGCGACGTTAAGTAAACCATAACCTTGCTAGCTAGCCGTTAAACCAGATTTAACACCCAACCTAGAATGGTAAATGACACCAGTAGCAGTACAAATAAAAGTGCCAATAAACGCCATTGCATTACTTGCTTTAACATCACGAATTCTGGGAAGCTAACGGCAACAGTACTCATGCAAAATGCCAGTGTCGTTCCTAATGGTACGCCTTGTAGCAACAAGCTTTCTAATACGGGTATTACGCCTGTCGCATTGGCATACAGTGGGATCCCCATTAATACTGCAAGAGGAACAGACCACCATTGGCCATCACCTAAATTGGCTTCTAACCAGCCAGCAGGCACAAACCCATGTAGCGCCGCGCCTATGCCTACACCGATAATGACCCATTTCCATACTCGTCCAAATATCTCAACCGTTTCAGACTTAGCAAACTGATGTCGCTGTTGCCAGCCCATCGTGCTAGCAGCTTGGGTCGATGATTGGCCTGGTGGTATTGCTGTTGCGGTCGATAGTTGGCCTCTAGCATAGGCTTTAGCGGCTAAGGGTTGTAACCAGCGCTCGGCTTTTAATAAGTCGAGTAGCGCGCCACCTAATATCCCTATGGTTATGCCCGTTAAGACATATAACAGGGTGACTTTTAACCCTAATAAGCTGAACAGTAATAGAATCGCAACTTCATTGATCAAAGGGGAGGTGAGCAAAAAGGCCATGGTAATACCGATGGGGATGCCCGCGGAGGTGAAGCCTAAAAACACCGGAATACTAGAGCAAGAGCAAAAGGGGGTAATTGCGCCAAATCCAGATCCTAAACCATAACCGACCACTTTGGGTTTGCCTGATAAATAGTCACGTACTCGCTCAACATTAAGTGACGCTCGTAACCAGCCAATGGCATAGATCATCACGATCAGCAGGGCAAATATCTTGGTGGTGTCTTCAACAAAAAAATGTACCGCTTGGCCAAGTTGGTTTTGGCTGGATAAGCCTAATAAATCATAAACCAGCCAATCGGCAAGTACTGAAAACCAAATCAACATTGGTTTACCTCGCTAAAGGGGTTAGAGAAAGTTAGCAATCGTCGTTAGCCGTCACTAGCGCTCTCTTGCTAGCTCACTGATGACTATTTACCGATGACGAGCTATAGATAAATAGTGACAGACGCTTATTGAGTGTTGTTAGCTTGATTTAATAACAGCTCAATTTCAGCATGGGAAGGCACATTCCCCGCGCTCATTACCACGCCATTAATGACAATAGCGGGTGTCGACATGACACCATAATCTAGAATGGTTGTCATATCGGTGACCTTTTCAAGTTCAAAGTCTAGCGCTAATCCCTTGGCAACTTGCTCTACATCGGCGGCTAAGTTGGTGCACTTTTTACAACCACTTCCTAATATTTCAATTTTCATATTGTTGTCCCATTTTTAATTAATGTACGTAGATTATTGCGATTAACACTTAGCAAAGTGTGTACTGTTTAAGAGGGCTTAAGCAATGCGGCTTGAGCTTTGGCATTCTTTTCCAATACCGCCTCAACACAGCCAAACATTTTTAATAGGCAAGGGGTTTCAAGGCGATAAAAGATCTTTTTTCCATCGCGGCGGCTACTGATAATTCCCGCCTGTTTTAATACCGATAAATGTTTAGATACCGTTGAAATATCGGCGTTAACACCATCGGTGAGATCGCAAACGCAATGCTCTTGTTGCTGTAATTGTTCTAACAGCCATAGACGTGTTGGATGCGCCAGCGCTTTGAGCACTGCTGCACGAGCAGTTAGTCGCAGTTGTTCCTGTTCTGTCATACCAATGTCCTTCGTGGGTAACCCGATAGGCGTTCAATACTTTATCATTTGGCAAAGTGACCAAATGTTATGGTGCAAGTATAGCGCAAAAATTTTATTGATTATCGTGACCGAGGGAACAGTTCTAGTAAGTTTGCAAACAAGAGGATAAGTCTAATAGGTTGTTAATGGCTGTTAGGGAACAATGGATTGTGACGGAGATTAACAGTGAGCTTTTGAAGATAAATATCGAGGGCGGTGACTTGTTTGGAGGTGTGGGGAAGGAGAGTTGATTAACTCTCTTCCCACAAAAATCTTTTTTGTTACTGTTGTAACTGAGCTTTTGCTGCTTCAACTTTTGAAAAATCTAATCCAAGCTCGGTGACAGCTTCTTTAATTAGACCTGGCGCTTGCATTACTAAGCCCATCATCTGTTGCAGCTTTTCTGCTGGAATACCTAACTGGCCAACGGTCGCCATCGCCATCATTGGATTTTCAGTCAGTGTTTGGAACAGCTCACTGATTTGTGCGTCACTGATATTGTGTTCTTTTAAGATAGCAAGAATCGGATTCATTGAACTGCCTTCATATGCAAATTAAGTAAAATAGAGGGGGGATTCTATCACTCATGGCAGCTAATTCGATGCTTTGGTAAAATAAAATTATCTGATGTTGAAGCGTATCGAAGAAGAGTAATCAATGAATGTTTTCGATTCAGTAGCTTACAGTTTACTTTTGTGGGATGGATAGCTCAAAGACAAACGCGTTAAGTGATAAGGACTTGGGTAGTTATAGCAGAATATCTTTTTGTATTATTTATGACGGTTCTCTTGCAATGCTTGGTTCATTTTAAAGATGAAGCAACGTACCTTAGTTAGCTCTGAGGTACGTTGTTTTGCTGACAAGGTATTCAGTTAGATTAAGGCGCTTTAGGGCGTTGCAAATCGAAGCGGTTTTCTTCGGTAATGCTGTAGTAAGCAGTGGGGCCGCCTGCGCGTAATATCGGTTCAGCTAAGGCGGTTTGATAAACGCCGTCAGCGCTAATCAAATGCTTGGCGATATGTACGGCGACCACTTCGCCTAATACTAACCAGGTATCAAGTTTCTCGCCGTTGGTATCTTGCAATTGGATCAGCTGTGTCAGCTTACATTCGAAGTTGACGGGGCTTTCAGCCACTCTGTCCGCGGCAACAACGTTTCCTTCAATGGGCGTCAGCCCTGCAAACTCAAACTCATCCACTTCATTGGGTAGGGCGACTGAACTTTGATTCATTTTCTCTGCAAGTTCTCTGGTGGCTAAATTCCAGATGAACTCTTTGGTCTCAGCAATATTAGCGACACTGTCTTTCCAGCCGATGCTGGTGAAACCAATAATCGGAGGGCGATAGTTAAAGCAGTTAAAAAAACTGTAGGGAGCAAGATTGCGCTGTCCTTGAGTGTTTCGTGATGAGATCCAACCTATTGGCCGCGGACCTATAATCGCATTTAATGGATCATGGGGCAGTCCATGGCCTTTACTGGGTTCGTAAAAGTAGCGGTTATCTTCGTTCATCGTTATCTTTCCGTGATGGCTGTCAGAGGTGCACAAGGCAGGCTCAACGTCTCAACTTCTCGAGGTATTGTCAACCAGCCAGTGCCGGCCCATTGCTGATACTCATAAGTGATGCGGATATTGACTGAAAACTTAAGGTTGAATCAATTACGTAATTTGTCGCTACTCTTTTTTGCACGCAATAAAAAAACGTCTAAAAAGACGTTTTTTCGTTATTGGATAACCTATTCAGCTTGGCATTTTAGCTCGGGCAAAGCCCTTGTTTCATCACTGTCTGGCAGTTTAATGGAGCAAACATCGGCTTGGATCATCAGCTGCACCATTTGTGGCATCTCATCGTTTCTGCCCATAATTAATTGGCCACTAGGGTCTTTATGGGGCGCACGTTCAATGGCCAGCAAACTGCTTTGAGTAAATGCTGTTTGGCCTATTTGTATCTTGTTAGCCTCGAGTAAACTGGCAATGGCTTGCTCGAGCAGGCGAGTGTTATTGGCAGTCGATGATACTAATACGGCAGGTACCGCTTTAGTGTCATTTTCAGCAAAAGCACTGCAGCCACCTAGGCCGATCACGCCCATTGTAAGCACGGTGCCAAACACTCGCCGTAGCATTATAAAGCTCCTTTCATATCGATAATGATACGGTTGTTTTGCAAGAACGACTGGTTACGCTCATCTTTTAGCATAAAGCCTTCATCGATAAATTCATTGGCGGCTTGAGAGCGAGCAACGCTGGCGGCAACTGCTGGGCAGCGCTCGTTATTTCGATAATAAAGCGCGGCACTTAATAGACGTTCATCGGTATCACCCAATGCATGCCCTAAATCATCATCAAGCATACAACCTTGAACTTGGCTGGCTAATGTTGGGCTTGTTGAAGGCACAAAGCCGTCAGAGTACTCACCAAAACCTTTGTCATTCACCCCTTTAAACTGAATGGTGAAGTAGGTGGTGTCGCAGTTGGGTGTTGGATAAAAACCGTAGGGTTTGCCGCAGGTTGTTCCGCCTAATTGAATGACTTCTATATCGACACCGCGTAAGCCGTTCATTAACGCTTCACTGGCAGAACAAGTGCCTGAGGTCGTAAGCACATACACTCGTTTAAGATCGAGTGTTGGAAGCGTGGTACCGCCAGTGAGTAAAGCAGTATTAAAGCCCAGTGTTTCGTCTATAAAGGGCATCGGCGATAAAGCCTGATTGGTCACTGGGTTGCTATTTGGATATTTGTCATTGAAGCTGGTTTCTTCAAAGGTGCGGTTGGCGGTGGCGTCTCTACCGGCAATCATGTAGCCGAGTTGGCTTGCCATCGCGAGTAATCCCCCGCCGTTATACCTAAGATCGATGACCAGATCGTTAATACCTGCTTGGCTCAATGTGGTCACGGCATCAAATAATCCACGTTCAGCGGTGGCAATATGAGAATTAAACTGCAGATAACCCACTTTACCGCTAGTGGTTTGAATGGTTTTAGTATTTTGCACCGGGGTCGAGACTATCGTTTGTGCTGTTAATGTTACCGTTCGATCGGCTGCAGCGCCAAGATCGCGCACCGTAAATGTCGTTTGCTTACCATTTTGGTTTGGAAATAGGCCTGCATTGATGATGTCGATACTGGCACTATCACTGGCATCTTTTACGTTCACGCCATCAACTTCCACAATAACCGCGCCGCGATTCAGGTTAGCATCGCTGGCGGGAGAGCTGGGCTCATTGTATGTGATGGTCACGTTACGGGCACCGCTTTGGGAACCGTTAGTGAGCTTGAAACTCATACCGTATCCAACAGAGGCACCAGACTGATTCAGCTTCTCCCACTCGTCGGTTGACATTGAGAAGTGGAAGTTATCTTTTTTATTGCCGGAATCTGATAGCTCGTCGGTGACCAAAAGATCAAAATACTCAGCAACTGTGTATGGCGCTGGGCTGAGATCGACAATCTCGTTGTACCAAAGGTAGGTATCATTACTCCATGAACGTAACCAAAGCTTTTCAGTCTCAGCGCTACCGGTTTGATTGGCACTGCATTGGTTAACTAAACTAGAGTCATTAGCAAACTGACCTTGCACCCAAGCTGTTGTGTCAGAACCTCCACCACCACAAGCGGATAACCCAAGTGTAGCGACGATAACCAGCGGCAGCAATTTTGTTGAACCCAACATCATAAATAATCCTTTGGTTTTGCTAATATAGTTAACAAACCGGAATGCAATTAGTAGTGGTTGCAACTTTATTACAAATGAAACAATTTGTAATGTAAATTCGCTTTAATGTAAGCCTTAATGTTGATGTTTTTGGTTGGGGTTTGACGATTGATCTTGCCAGCGACTTTATTATTTCGGCAAAGAAGATGTTAATGGCTGAGTATATTGAGTCGTTAGTGCGAAACATTAACGTGTGAGATACAAAGGGTGAGCGTCTTTCATTACACTCAAATGATATTGTAAGCATCTTATTTTGTTCGTTATGATGTTTTCTGCCGTAGTTTTTAGGCTGAGGACGCAAAGGAGAAAAGTTCACTCATTTGAGGCTGAATACAACAAACTTTAGCTTTAGTCCGTGTATTGAGGCTTGGCTCAATAGTTGACATATCAAACGTTGAAGATGATGAGAGTCCGCAGTGTACTCGGCGGTCTAGGCTGGGTCATATAATTACAGACAAATTGTACTTTCATCCTGTGCTACTGTAGATAAAGTCGTATTATTAATTGTTTGCCCGCTATCACCATTGGCCATCACCGCTCTATTGCGATACTTGTTGTCGCAACTTGCTTAATAGCGGTTGGGCCTAGTCTTTATTATTACTGCTACAGATAAGGCAATCTATGAAATATCCCTCATTATCGAGCAATATCACTCAGCTTATAGGTCATACCGATCTGCTGCGGATCGACAGCTTATCCACGCTGAGTGGCTGTGAAATTTTAATTAAATGTGAGCAACAAAATCCTGGTGGTTCGATTAAAGATCGTGCTGCACTGCAGTTGGTTACCGATGCCATTGAAAATGGCAAGCTCAAGCCGGGCATGACGATTGTTGAAGGTACAGCGGGCAACACCGGTATTGGTTTGGCGCTGGTGGCTAAAGCGCTGGGGTTCAACATGCTGGCGGTGATGCCACGGGGCCAAGCATTAGAAAAAGAGCAGATGATCACTCTATACGGTGCCAAACTCATGTTGGTTGATGCTTGCCCATTTGCCAACCCCGATCATTTTTACCATACGGCTAGGCGTCTGGCGGAGGCTAATGATGATTATTGGTGGGCCGATCAATTTGAAAATACCAGCAACAGCAAAGCGCACTATCAGCACACTGGGCCAGAGATCTGGCAACAAACCAATGGCAACATCGATGCGCTAGTGTCGGTGGCGGGCACCGGCGGCACGATTGCGGGCAATTCTCGTTATTTATCAGAACAAAACCCCGCGTTGCAAACATGGTTGGTCGATCCCGGCGGTTCGGGCATATACGCCTACCTGAAATCAGGTGAGTATGTATCAAGCGGAAGTTCGTTTACCGAAGGGATAGGGATCATGCGCCTTGTTGAGAACTTTAAGCAGGCTAAAGTCGATAAAGCGATCACCTTGCCCGATCTCGACCTTATTGCTATCGCACGTCACGTTCAGCGTGAGGACGGCATTGTGCTCGGCAGCAGTGCAGCGCTGAATGTTGCAGGGGCACTCTATGCCGCGGCGAAAATGGGCAAGGGCAATACGATTGTGACTTTTTATTGTGACTTAGCAGAGCGTTCTTCGTCCAAGCTGTATAACGCAGAGTTTCTTAATAGCAAAGGCTTTAATCAACCGATTGAGTCGCTTGAAGAGATGTTTCAGCGATATAAAAACCAAGCTAGTGAGGCGGTGGTTAATGTCGCGCGTTAACCCCGTGAGAGCGATGTGCACTTTTGCTTTAAAGAAGTGCAAAATCGAGATAGAGGCTAGCAACACAAGGTATACTATGCGCTCTTTTTTGCGGCTTGCGAGTTGATATGATTATTTTTACCACTAACTTTGGCGATATTGAGATAGAGCTCGATTTCGACAAAGCCCCCGTTAGCGCTAAAAACTTCCTCAAATATTGTGAAGATGGTTTTTACCAAGGCACCATTTTTCATCGGGTGATTAAAGGCTTTATGGCACAAGGCGGTGGTTTTACTGCTGAAATGGAAGAAAAGCCAACCCGTGCTGCTATTGTCAATGAAGCCAATCGAGGCCTTAAAAACCTCAGAGGTACGCTTGCGATGGCACGTACTGATGCACCGCACTCTGCTACTGGTCAGTTTTTTATTAATTTAGGCGACAATGCATTTCTTGATTATACCGCGACGACTAATGCAGGCTGGGGTTATGCTGTGTTTGGTAAGGTAACGGCGGGAATGGATGTGGTCACTAAAATAGGTCGAGCTAAAACGGTTTCTCAAGCAGGTCATGACGACGTGCCTAAAGAGCAAATCATTATCGAAAAGGTCACTATTAAGGATTAATCACTCCCGCCTAAAACCACTTACTCATTAAAGCGCTAATATCAATAGCGCTTTTTTGATCGCGACATGATTAACGCCATCAGCTGTGCAAACATAACCCCTAAAAAGCTGCTTAGCAGCAGACTTATACCCGCTTGCTGCAAGCTCCAACTTGGCTCGTTGGTCGGTATCAACAGCATCAGCAGAAATATCGTAACCGCAAAAGTTTGTCCGATTTTTATGGAACAGTGATTTTTATTAGGTGTAGGAGGGTTGGCTTTCATTGCGGTTACTTTTTGATAGCTTCTTGCGAGCCAGCGTTTCTTAAGCGGTTGCTTCATCAACCACCACAATGGTGCACTCAGTGTCAGTAGCAATAAACTGGTGAAATTCCATAAACAGGGGATAACGCCACTGCATTCTGGGCAAACATAGCCAAACCAATGGCCGAATGCATTGCCATTACTCCATAACATGCCTGGGTTCATCGCATGGCAATGTGGGCAGGGAACAACTTGTCTGGCTGATAATGGCTGCTTACTGTGTTTTTCAATGAGCATGACCTCGGGAAGCCGTTGACCTAATACTAATTCGTTAATTGCCAATACGGGATTGATGGCCCAAAACAGTAATAATGGGCTCGGCAGCTGCAGTATCTGATACTTGTTAGGGTCATATCGCATCTTAACTCCTGATCAATATAGGGCGTTCTCGGCTTAGCTGTTAGCCTCGTTAGTTAGCATTACACACAAGCATTAATTCGGTTACGTCCGTCGGCTTTGGCGCGATAAAGCGCGGTGTCTGCGGCGCATAGCAATGCAGTGCTGGTTCTGAATTGTCCATTAATTTCGCTAGCGTGTCCTTGGCTCACACTGACCGAAACCGACGCATCAAGACCGATATCCATGTAGCTTAAGTCGTTAATGTTCTTTTGAATCAGTCGTGCGGTTTGCGCTACCTGCCTAGCATTGCTATTGGGCAGAATAATGGCAAACTCTTCGCCACCATAGCGGGCAGCGGTGCAATCTAAATTCGGTAATGAGGCTTCAATCGCTCTGGCTATTTTCTGTAAACAGTAGTCACCTAATATATGGCCGTATTTATCGTTAAAAGATTTAAAGTGGTCAATATCGATAATCAAAACACTCACCGGGCGACCTTTATCGACACAGGTTTTCCAGTGGCTTTGTATTTCAGAATCAAACACACGGCGATTGGCTAGCTTGGTTAAACAGTCGGTGGATGCCCATTGGTGTAGCTGCTTATATTCGGCGCGATACTTAGTCAGATCTCTAATCACAATGGCAAACAGGGGCGTGCTTAATGCAAAATGTGTTATCGACACCTCGACATCTTTGCTGACATCGTTTGGTAACCGCAGCGTGGTCTCTGCTGGTGCGTGGTTTAGTGGGCGGCTACCGGTACGTGATTCGATAATCATTTTTTGGTAAAGGGTTTTTTGTGGCTCTAATAAATAGTTTTGCCACTGCTGGCCAATCAATGTTGGTGTTGTCATCGATTGATTAGTATTTAGCTGTTCACTACTGAGATCTTCGCCAATCAATAGGTCGAGAGCATGTTCGTTGATAAGTTGAATGGTGCCGTGTTCGTCGACGACGACTATGGCTTCCATAAGCAGATTAACCATCATCTTAAGGGGTTGCAGGTGGGTGCTTTGAAGCTGGCTGGCGACGGCTATCGGCTTAAAAGGTAATGTTTCACTGGTGGCAGCGTGCTCTGTAGGGCCATCGCTGATAGCGGTATTGGCGATAATCGCGGTCGGCTGCGACGCGACAGTCGCGCTGTTTTTGCCCGTTGCAATAGTCGTCGCCATCGAGAGCGTTGAGCTTACAGCTGCCTTAGAAACGGTATCCGTTGGAGTCGCCAACATAGCAAATATCCCTTTTAAATGATTAATTTAACGCTTAGCCCACGTCAATTGAGTTAATACTTTAGCTAAAGGGGAAATGCTTTACCTTTCGGCAACCTTCCTAGTTAAGTAATTGTTACTATGTGGTTTTATTCTTAATATGGATATTGCGACGTCAACTTAAAGTGCTGGAATTGGATGTGGCTATAGATAAAAGTATTATTTTATAGGCTATTAGCTTGAGTATTTAGGCTAGGTGCTAGTAGGTGCTAGGTGCAGCAGAGAAGTAGGACTGATCTGTTATGGGTCACTCGTTTATAGGGTCGACAGCTTACTGGAGACATTTCTTAGTACAGAAAAATATGGCTAGCCATCCGCTTGGTATGTTATTGATTGAGAATGGGTGACTTATCTATTTTGTAGAAGGAAGGAAAAATATGGCCACCCATCAATAATCGCATGTTTGCAGCCTGCCGACTAAACTTGAACAATGAGCTTATGTAGGAGGTTGCCATGCCCCGTCCACGAAGAACGCAAATTAGTCTTGAAGACACTCCTTTTTACCATTGTTGCAGCCGTGTGGTTCGACGTGCTTTTCTCTGTGGCGATGATAAATACACGGGTAAAAACTACGACCATCGGCGAGGTTGGGTAGAAGCGCAAATACTCAAACTTACAGAGGTCTTTGCCATTGATGTCGCAGCTTATGCAGTGATGAGTAACCATTTGCATTTAGTACTTTATATTGATGTTGAAACCGTTAATAACTGGTCCGATAGAGAGGTCGTAGAGCAGTGGCATAAATTATTCAATGGAACGCCGTTGACGCAAAAGTTTGTTAAAGGCGAGGTGATTGATGACTATTTAGTTGCTCAACTAAAGCATGCTATCGCAACTTACCGTTCAAGGCTTTGCGACATTAGTTGGTTTATGCGCTGCCTCAATGAGCCCATAGCACGGCAAGCTAATCTTGAAGACAACTGCAGCGGACATTTCTGGGAAGGGCGTTTTAAATCGCAAGCATTACTTGATGAAGCTGCAGTGCTGGCCTGCATGGCTTATGTTGAGCTCAACCCCATTCGAGCCAAAATGGCCAATACGCCTGAATCTTCAGATCACACCAGTTTGCGACTGCGTGTTAAAGCGGCATTAAACGGTAAACAACCCACAAACTTACTGCCATTTATTGGTAACGAGCATCAACATCAACCTAAAGGCATCGCATTCAGCCTGAATGATTATCTTGAATTGGTTGACGAAACAGGACGAATTATTCGTGATGATAAGCGAGGATCAATATCTGCGAATGCACAAAAGATATTGCATCGACTGAATATACCTACTGCCAACTGGCTGAAAATAACCACTGAATTTGGCAGTCTTTTTCACGGCCCAGTAGGAACGCTGCAGGAGCTAAGCACCTACTGCGAACATCTAGATAAAAGGCGACGGCATTTTTCGAGTAGTTGTCAGTACCTGCCATAAGGTTAGATTCTATCTCAAAACTCTAAAGCTGCTTTCTCTGAAAATCAACAGAGCTGAAACTCCGCACCTGTAAATCAACGATTTCACGACAAATCGGTGAATTCAAACTCTTAGAACAAGATACCTGTCCAGCTAAAGCACAAACAGCACAGTGAAATATCCAGAGTCCCAATATTCATTACTTGCTTCGTATGTTATTGATTAACAATGGCTGGCTTATCTATTTTCATTACTTGCTTCGTATGTTATTGATTAACAATGGCTGGCTTATCTATTGGCTTATAGTGGCTGGCTAATCTATTTAGAATAGCGGCGCTGAGTCTGGTGATGGTTTTCATTTTAAAGTCCTTTTAAGTGGTGCGGTGTGGCTAACCGATATATTGATTAACAATGGCTGGCTTATTTATTCTCTCATTGATTAACAATGGCTGGCTTATTTATTCTCTCAAAACTCTAAAGCTGCTTTCTCTGAAAATCAACAGAGCTGAAACTCCGCACCTGTAAATCAACGATTTCACGACAAATCGGTGAATTCAAACTCTTAGAACAAGATACCTGTCCAGCTAAAGCACAAACAGCACAGTGAAATATCCAGAGTCCCAATATTCATTACTTGCTTCGTATGTTATTGATTAACAATGGCTGGCTTATCTATTGGCTTATAGTGGCTGGCTAATCTATTTAGAATAGCGGCGCTGAGTCTGGTGATGGTTTTCATTTTAAAGTCCTTTTAAGTGGTGCGGTGTGGCTAACCGATACGAAAAAGATGAGGCAAATGAGCCTCATCTTTTGGGGTTAACTATGGGTGTCTAGTTAATTTATTTATTGATTTGTTTTCATGTTAAGTCCTTTTAAATGGAGCTGGGTCATTTATTCATACGAAAAGATGAGGCGAAACGGCCTCATCTTTTTGGGGAGCTATGGGTGTCTAGTTAATTATTCCGTGCCGCGATTAACTATTTCAGGGTCAGGACTTGATATTAACAAACTACTCTTGGCCGAAGATAAAATAAAACGGAACCCCGTCTTACCTGGCGCCTTATCCAAATCGATCAAGTCCAACTGCTTACCATTAGAGGATACTTCTACCTTTTCAATCACTCCGTCGAAAGGAGTTGCAAAGGCTGCACCGACAAACTTCAGTTCCATATCTGTGTCATCATCAAGCACATAGCGGATGGTCTCTGCACTGTTAGCCGCTAAGCTACCTGTAACTGCTTTTCCGCCTTTAGTGTAGTTAAACTGCGGCACATTATTGTTGTTTAAGCTAACGGTAAGCACAAAATCAACGATGTTGGTTAAATCTGACATATCATATTTCCTTTGATGTTGAGAGTAATTAGGGGAATCAAGGTTGCTATATTTTCGTCTAGGGCTGTTAAAACTGATTAACTATAATGCCGACGTGTTTTAGTTTTTTATTAGTTCTGCTTGTTCGGTTCGCTCTTGCAGGCAGCTTAAAGCTCGAGCGTAAGTGATGGTATGTTCAGGGCTATTATTGATGCTAATTATACTTTGCATTCGTTTTCTAGCTTGTTGGCACAAACGTGTATCTAATGAAATACCACCTGAGGCTTTTGCTATTTCAACTTGTAGAAGTTCACTCGCAGATAACTTACTAAGATAAACTGTATTTTTAGGGTGTATAGTTACTATATGCTTAAAGAGTTCCGTAGCTTGTTCAGCCTGTTGTGCACTCTGCAAATATTCCCTACTTTTAAGGTAATATTTGGCAACAGAAAAATGATATTTGGCCCATACTAGTTCGAATTTATTCGATTTTTTCAATGAAAGATCGGCTTGGAGTATTGCCTTGATCTTGCTTGGTTGAAATTTTTCAGATAGATCGTTTGGATTATCAATGAATCTCAACATAATAAAATAAGTATAATATTGTTGGATTCTAAATACTTCATTTATAGGGTCGCGTTTTAAAGCTGCTGTTATTGCCTGATAGCTCAATGTTGCTTGTTCAAAAGCGCTGTTATGTTGATCAAGATAGTGGTAAAGAGATGCTAGAGAGTGATTGCTACCTGCTAGCCTTTCTAGGGTGTATGCATCAGTACTATTATTGCTTCTAATTTGTTGCTGAATTTGTTGATGTATCTTAATTGAGCTATGAATATCGCCTTGTGCTAATGCAGCACGAGCCAACCATGATTGAGTGTTTGCTACATCAGCTATAAGTTGAGGTTTATCGCGATCATTTTCCAACGCTTTAAGTTTCAATTCTAACGATGCTTCAAACCCTTGACGTGCTGAAGTAAAATCCATCTGCTTCATCGACAATGATCCCAACGTACTCTGCGCATAGGACAACTCCATCAGCGCATCGTTATCCTCTGGCGCAATATCAAACATGGTCTGGCTGTAGGCGAGGTACTTTTCAAACCACACTCTTGCCGCATCCCAATCGCTTTTATCGTAATCGAGCTGACCTATCCAAAAAGCATTAGCGCCTAAGGTTTTAAGCAACTCTAAATTTTGTGGCTGGGCAGTTAATAACGCGGTTAATTTGTTGCGAGCGGCATGAAAGGCGGTGCTGGCTTCGTCTAATTTATTACGCGAATAGGCGACTTCACCCATGGCCTCTAGGGTTTGTGCGTGTTGGAAGTTAGCGTCAAAGCCTAGGTTGTTATCATTAGTGAGGTCGGCGTCGGTAAAGTATTCTAGCGCTTTATTACTAATACCATCGAGCAGGTCCATGCGGCCAATGCCGCGCATCTTGTCGGCGAAATCACCCACCATAAAGCCGAGTAGATTTTCTGCCGCTAAACGCTTTTGCTGCGCCATTGTTTCCGCTTCGGTGCTCTTGTAACTCATCACTATGGATACGACTGACAGCACGCACAGGGCTGCAATGGTGAAATGTCGACGCCAGCGTTTGATACGTTGTTGTTTGGCGGAAGCGGCAATCAACTCTCGCTCCTGGGGTTCAATGGTAAACAAGGGATTATCTTGCAGGGCTAATGCCTCATTGAGAGGTTTGCCATCGGCGAGCAGGTAGGCGCTATTTTTGTGCTCTTTGCGCCAGCGCTTGGCAAGATGATATAAGCGGCTTTTTATCTGCAAGCTAGTATTGTGCTCGTCAATCCAGCTCGTGGCGCGCGGCCAACGCCTTAATAGTGCTTCGTGGGCAATGCTAAAGCAGGGCTCACCATTTTGCAGGTGTGAGACAAACAATCGGCTGTCGACCATGGCTTGCACTAAGGCGGTTTCGACCTCGGATTCTGACTGTGATTTAGCGAGCAGTTGTGACCAACGGGCGGTGCGGCTGGTGATGGATATTTCATCTTCTCTGAGCGTTACCAGCAAGGATAATACATGGGGCAGGCAGTTTTTTTGCTTTTCAGTTAAGCCATTGATGGCATCTTCTGCATTTTTACCGATGGCGCCCTCGATGCCGCCGAGCTCTTGATACACAGATACCAGCAGTTGATTGTCGGCGCTTTGCCTTAGATACAAGGCCTGCAACATGTATTGCAGCATCGGCAGTGCATCTGGGTTGCTGGCGGCTTCGCTACAGAGAATTTCGTCCAGCGGCATGGCGGTGTCGGGATCGCTATCCCAGGTTAAATTGGCTGCGATAGCGGGCAGACGGATCATCTGTAACAGTTCACTGCGAGAGGGCGGTGCTAAGTCAAAATGTGCGCCGCGACTTTTACCCGCCATTAATGTGGGGTAGTTCACCAGCAAGGGGTAAAACTCATTACGACAAGCACTTAAGATAAGCACAGTGCCTGAGGTGGCTAAGTGTTCAATAAGCTCGACAAAGATATGCCGCTCTTCATCTTTAAACAGCGGTGATGAGAGTAATATTTCAAGTCGATCGATGAATAGCGCGAAATGGGTATAGTTATTTGTTTGCGTTTTTAGCGCTTGCTGGCATAGCTTAATGACGGCATTGGGCTCATCAATCAATGTGGTTGCAAGGGTGTCGGCACTATAACCGTCAAACACGGGCAGATCGTTTAACTCCCAGTCGAGCATGGCGCTGGCCAGTTCAATAAACAACTGCGAACAGCTCACATCAGCAAAATCAAGACCACTATAGGACGCGACTTTAACGCTGTTATAACCGGCGGTGGTCATTAAGTTAGGCATAATACCTGCATTAATGAGTGATGACTTACCACTGCCGCTGGGGCCTAAGGTCAGGCAGAAGGCTCTGCCGTACTTAATTTGCTGGCTTATTCTATCCAGCAACACGCTGATCTGTTTGCCTCTACCAAAGAACACGTCGGCATAGTCGGCGCTATAGGCTTGTAAGCCGGGAAAAGGAGAGCCACTTTGCCAGCTTTGGTGAGCGGCTACCTCTTCTTGGCCAATGGGAAAGCGTACTTCGGCTAAGGTGCGATAACCCCGTTTACGAATGGTTTCAATGAATATGGGGGAGGTGGCGCTGTCGCCGAGTGCTCGGCGTATTTGATTAATGATTTTGTGCAGTGGGTTGTCACCCACATCGGTGTTGGGCCAACAATGATTGACGATGTCGTCGCTACTCAATACTTCACCTGCGCGTAGGCAAAGTAGTTTTAGCACATCCATGGCTTTTGGCTCTAGCTGCTTGACCTGCTTACCCGCGCGTAAGCTGTTTGCATTGGGGTCAACTTGCCATTCACCAAAGAAAAAAGTGTGATCACTCATCGTTTCATTCCATTGAGTCCTGATAGGGTGATACCTAAACGACTTAGAACAGCTCCCAAGTCAATGCTATTTATATCAGCGCTGCATTTCCAAGTGGCTTGAGCATAGCAGCCTGACACTAGGTCATCGTTATTAGGTTTAGCCTGCATCTAGTCCAAAATAAATTAATAAATCAGGCGTTTAAAGTCTAAATCCTAAACGATTATGTCACCGTTTTGAATGTAATAGAAGTGTGGCGCTTGTTATTTTTATGTTTATTTTTTCCGTGTTATTGAGATGTTTTTAACTTGGATTTTAAAGGAGGTCAATCTGATGGTTCAGTAAAATGAAGAGTGATATATTTTAATCTTAAGTAACAAAAGGCTTAATCAAGTCAGTCGAACTTTACTTTTGTTGATAAATGGCTGATGTTTATAAAAGTGTAAAATCGATTTGTGGTCAATAGAGGGCGTTATGTCGGTATTAACAATTGGTTTTTTGGTGCTGTGTTGTGGGATCGCTTTTATGGGAATGCCCGATCTTAACCGTACGCTTAAGCTGCACGATAGAGAGCAGTGGAATGCTTTGTTAGGATCTCAAGGTAGCTTTATGGCGTCTTTCGATCGGTTAACATTGTTTAGCTGGACCTTGAGTCGTCGGTTTGAGATCTCTGATAATATTGATATTCAGTACGCTGGCCACCAAGCTTTTAAGCGGGCTACTCGGGTTAAATACACCATGTTACTCGGTATGTCTCTGATTATTATTGGTTTCATTTCCTCTTTTTTTGGATATTAGTCGGCAGAAGAAAAAAGCCGCAAGCTAAGTTACGTTGCAGCTTTGATGAGCATTTAGTCTACAGCAACCATAACATTGCTTGCTTTAATGATCGCGTAAGCCTCGCCACCAACAACTAGACCTAGTTGTTGACAAGACTTCTTAGTCACAACTGAAGTGATCTCAACGCCAGGCGCTAATTCAATAACAACTTCATTATTAACTGAACCTTCATCGATAGATTTAATTTTGCCACTTAGGGTATTACGTGCGCTGATTCTCATGGATTAGTTCCTTTAGTATATGAAGCAGAAATTATACGTTGTAATGGCTTATCTCGATAATTTTAAAGCGTAGTCGTTACAATTGTTTGAAGTAAATCGCAAATTGCTAATAAATTGCATCGTTATTTTCTGTGGATGCGGTTTTATTTTTTAAGTAACTGTTATTAATAGACTAAAAATGTAGCGTGATTGTGTGAGTTGCATTGGCAGTTTTATATGTTTTCTACGGCCGTAATATCCTTCTACTTTTCTAGCATTTCAAGATATTTCAAAAGCACCCGCTATTGGCGAGTATAAACGACGCCGCTAAGCTTGTTTCATTCGAGTTATCGCCAGTCGTCACGCTATTTACGCTATGTGGGTTCATGGCAAGATCTTAAGTTAAGCATTTGAGTTGAGTCTTACGTTAGTGTTCTGCCGCGACATATGGTGGTAAGGAATGTCGCGCATGTATTTTAATGCGCGACATGTTGGGCGTTAACCAATGGCTGGCGTGTGACCGCTGTGAGTTCTTTGTAAGCTTTTTAACAGCATATAGATTGACGTTGTTGTTAACACAAAGCCTAAATACAGTATTAAAGAGTGTGCTGATTGACTACTATGTGCGGCGATTAATGGCCCAAATACTGAGCCAACACTGTAACTGAGCAGCATTAATTCGGTCGCAGCGACAATCTTTTCAACGCTTAAAGCATCACAAGCAAGCGTTATTGCAATGGGGTAAAGTGCAAAGCAACTGGCACCAAGAATAAAGTAACTCACGCTGACTAACGTCATCGATTGTCCATTCAAAATCCCTAGAGCCCCTATCGTTCCAAGTAAACAAAACAGCGCCATTAATAGGCTTTTACTGACTTTTATTGATAAATAACTGACCAGAGGTTGAATAAGCATGCCACCCAGAATAGTCAACGCCATCAAAAAAGCGGTTTGTTCTGTACTCGCAACTTGATTATGGATGTAGGTCGGCATCAAACCATAAATTGGCCCAAGTAACATACCGGAAACTAAACAACCAATAATGGCTGGCATACTTATCTTTCTTGCTTCTCGAAGGCTGATTTTTTGATGTTCAATCACTTCTGGTTGACCTTTTTCTATTAATAACGGCGGTAAAATGGCTATGAATAATAAGCCGATAACACACATAAAAGGTGTGAGTCCGTTTACGCCGATAGGGCCAATGGCAAGTTGGCCTAATGCACTGCCACCATAAAGTAAGGTCATATATAGACCTAAACGTTTAGCTCTTTTTTTTGCACTATCTGCCATTAACAGCCAAGACTCAACCACGACAAACACACCTGCCACAGCGATACCCGCTACAAAGCGTGCCGCTAACCAAACCCAAGGGGTTGGGAAAAGCAGCATTAGCACTATAGTCATAATGAGTAGGGCAAGAAACATCACTAATGCGCAGCGGTGGGTGCTTCTTATGATAACCGCCTGAATGCAGGTGGTGCCAACCAATATCCCCAAATAGAAGACGCTTGCGAGCCAAGCAATGAGCGATGTGTCCATTGCAAATGAGGTTAAAGATAATGGAATAAGGCTCATTAGAAAGCCTGAAGCGATAGCGAAAAAAGCTAAGCCTGCCACCGGAGTGAAGGTGCTGTTTTCTGATGTTTTAAAGGCAGATTTATCCACCTTGTACTCCTTAAAGTTATGCTTTTGCATGTTTGAATGCAAATTTGAGGAAGCGGATTTTATGCCTTTTTTGGGCAAAGTAAAGTTTATTTTTCAAACGCTGAAACAAGGTAAGTTATTGACTGGAGTTTTAACTAGTATCTAGTTGTATTTAAGTAATATTAAACTCAATTTACTCTAAGGTTCGTGATGAGGTTGGTCGTTATTTTATATGAGATTGTTGGGTGGTTTAAAAAGCAGGAACTCGTTGTGTGACTAGCCAAGTAAGCTTTTTCTTTATAGCGGTTAGAGGCTAGATTGTATTGTAATAGTAAAAATGACGAGTTTAATGTCGTCACTTTTACTGTATTCAGCATGTTTCTGTTGACTAGCTTAGGGTTAACGCGACCATTTTTAAGGGATGATTGCCATCAAAAGATGGGAAGTCTTCATGGCAATCGAGCCATACATGCTGGGTCACCTGACGCCCTTGTTTTTCAACGCAGCGCACTAAACTGTCAAACCAAGTTTGGCGGTCAACTTTAGCGACATTGTTACAGCACACTATGGTGCCGCCAGGCTTAGTGGTTAGCATTGCTGGCTTAAACAAGCTCTGGTAATCATTAATGAGATCGACAATACCAAAGACGCTTTTTGCATATCTTGGCGGGTCTAAAAAGACGAGATCAAATTGAGTCGCAGACAGTTTTGGATAGGCGGGCAGCTTCTGGTTTCTGCGGCCGCCGACTTTCAAGCCAGCCAGCTGTCTTAATGCCGGAAATGCATCACTTTGAATAAATTCACAGACATTTTCAACGTGGTTGAGTTGCGCATTCCTTTTACCCGCAGCCAGTGCGAATGAGGAAAAATCAATATTAACAACCCGTGTCGCGCCGCCAACGGCTGCAGCGGTGCCAATACCGCAAGTATAAGAAAATAGATTGAGTACCGTACGATCCTGACTGTGTGATTTTACATATTCACGGCCAATGCGCATGTCTAAAAATAGCAGTGGATCTTGGCCTTCATGGCGCAATTTACTGCTGAACAAAATACCATTTTCCTGCATTTGCTGTTCACTTGTCGCGAAAACTTCATTGTCATCACTTAAGCTATTCAGTACGCGAGAATTCTTGTTGGAGCGGTCATTATAAATGACCGGTAACATTGACTCTTGGGTCAGCTGAACTGTTATCTGGCTAAGCTCATCCTCAGTCAATGCTTGGTGAAAACTTTGGATCAGCCATGCATTGCCATAGCGATCAATATTGAGGCCATTGATGCCCTCTACCGTACCGTGAAATATTCGATAGCAATCGGTTTCGTTTTGCTTTGCATTCGCTAAAAATTGAGTTCGTTTGCTAATGGCAGCACTCAAAGCTTGTGATACAGACTGGAGAGTTGGGTTCGATGGACTTATCGACATAAATACAGGGCTCACTTGAAATAAAGGCAGATGGGACGCCGCTAATAATAGCAAAGTTAGCGCAATAAATATCGTTACCGAAAGCCGAGTTGTGTTTTAGTTGCCTTATAAAGTGTGAGTGGTATTTGTTAATATGGGTTGCTACGCTTGAGGCATGAGACTTGACCAAAAGAGGTGTTGATGAAAATTGTGTTAGTACATGGCATTTTTAATACTGGGCATGTGATGCGCTGGATGCAGCAACAATTTACGCGTGCTGGGCATGAGTGCTTTTCACCGACGATTGCTCCGTTCGATGGACGTTTGGGTATAGAGCACGCTGCAGCCAACTTAAAGCGGCAGATTGAGCAAGAGTTTGGCCTTGCGGAAGAGATTGTTGTCATCGGCTTTAGTATGGGCGGCATAGTGGCACGTTATTATTTACAGCTTTTAGGGGGAGCTACAAGGGTCAGGCAGTTTTTTAGCTTGTCGGTGCCTCATGCGGGCAGTATATGGGCCTATTTGCCATACCCATCAAAGGGCGTTAAACAATTACGCCCTAAAAGCGAGCTGTTAAATGAGCTGCGCGCAACAGAACATATCCTTGAAAATGTTGAACTTTACTCTTACAGAACCCCTATCGATTTTACTATTGTGCCCAACTCAAGTTCCATCTGGCCAGTGGCTGAGAATAAGTCATTTTGGATAGTACTGCATTTGACGGTGATATTTAGCCACAAAATTGTGGCAGAGATAAACCGTAATCTCGCATCGCAAGGGGGCGATGGGGATTAAATAGAGTGTCGCTGATTGAGAGTTGCCACGGCATCGTTACTTAAACTGTCTACTTTATCGGTTTTCAGATCCTTGTAGGTTCGTTCAAATGCGTCCTGTCGCGCTTGTTTTTGCAGTTGATCAAATTCAAACGATTTTTTATGTAATTGTTGGATTAGCCGTTGGTTATCTTGAACTAATTGTGCCTGTTGATAGACACGTTTGAGGTCAGTTTCAACGACTAATTTAAATCGAGTCAGCAATTGTTTGGTGGGGTTATCGAACTGCATCGGTTGCGAGTCAAGCATACAGATGGTGCCAAAGACATCACCATTGGGCCAACTCAGTGGTAATCCTAGATAGGCTATCATACCCAGTTTTATATCGGGATTATTAGACCAATGAGGGTCTTGGGTGGCATCGTTAACCGTGAGCAGTTTTTTCCCGGTGATCACTGATTCACAATATAACCCCATGCCCAAGCGTTCGCGTTCTTTAGCTTGGTATGGGTTGTGGGGAGTATTGCTGCTAATAAAAACTTCAATCTCTTTAGGGTAGGTTCGCATGATGAGAGTGGCAGGAATTTGAGATATTTCAGATATTAAGTTAACCATCTCTTGCCAGCTTTGGCTTATGTCTTGGTGGATGTCGATATTCTGAGTGTCGAAAGTAACCATATCTATCTTCCTTTTGTTAACGCCTTACTTGCTAAGAGTAAGGGCTATTCCATGCGTCCTAGTATTAGTTAAGTTGGTTTCTAGCCAAAATCAACTGGGCAAACATAAAATATGTGCTTAACAAATGGAAAAGGCTGGTTTAGGAAAATAACTGACTTTTTACTGTTGCGAATAAGGTTGCTCAACACAGGGCTTCGAGTAGGCCGTTGACAGTGTGTTTTTAGTCGATGATGACTCTGTAAATACCGTTTCAGCCGTCAAGGGTTAGCGCAATTTTTATCTAAGCTTTAGCGCTAACGGTATGTCCATTAGCGCTAAAGTCATTTCCATCATCAGTCCTACCCGGAACATTACAATGTTAATAGTGGAAAGGTTAATTGTGCGCTGCAGCCTGTTGGTTGCATATTGGATAGGTTGAACTGCCAGTGGTAGCGTTGACACAGACTATCGACAATCAACAAGCCAAGTCCGTGACCATGTTCATTGTCTTGCTCTGATTCGGTAAGCCCGCGACCTTTGTCGGTGATGACTATCTCATGACGATTGATTGATATGGTGATCTCTCCAGAGTTACTTGCATTAATGGCATTGCTGATGACATTAGTCAGTAACATACGCAGTACTGCGGGGGCCGGTTTTATGACTGGAGCTTGCTCAAAGTTAATGCTGATATTAATACTCTTACTATTAGCCAGCCCTTGTAGCGGTTGAATTATTTGTTGCACTTCGTCTAAAGATAGAGATCTTGGCGGATTGCTTCCGGTTGCTCTTTCTTGTTTAACTAAATTGAGTAGGGCATCAATAGTGTGCTGCATATCAAGGGCTGCGCGTTGGATACGGCCTCGTTGACGTGCTTGAAACTCGAGTGCGTTGTTTTGCTCTTGCAGTTTTGCAGCGCCGCTGATCACGGTCAATGGCGTTCTCAGTTCATGGCTGGCATAACGAGCAAAGGCTTGCTCCTGTTTCATCATCATCTCATTTTGTTGTCGATAATGGTTCAGGCTATCGGCAAGCTCACGAAATTCAGCCGCCGATTGGTCTGAAACACTAAAGGTTTTGTTGGACTCTGTTGATTTTAATTGTCGACTTAACTGCTCTACGGGCTCAACTAGGCGGCGACTCAGCTTATGGATAGCAAAACCAAATAAGCCAAAGAGTACGCCGATAAAACAAAGCACAAACAGATTAATCGCGGTCCATTCAGTGTCACTCAATTCAACATTTTCGGTTGGCATAATTAGAAATAATGACTTCAGTTGGCCATCGAGTAAAAATTCTCCTCTATACAGAAAAATCTCCTCTCGGCTATTTGCTCCCTCTGCGCTTAAAGGCGACAACGCGACTAACTCATGCAAAAAGCCAACCTGATTATCGTTATAGACCTCACCATTAAATCCGATAGGAAAATCGCCTAACTCACCATATTTCTCTGGAATTAATTCTAGAGAGTAAAAAGCTTGCACGTGCATACCGATATCTAAGGGTTGTTTAGCCCCTTGTTGAAATAGGCTAATGGCGTAGGGGGCACTTGTTTCAAGCTCGTGTTGATTAACTTCATCTTCAATCCATTGCATCAGTCCAAGCATTGACAGGTAAATCGTCAGACCGATCATTATTGCGATAGCACTGAAATACCACATCAACTTATGCGGTAGGCTTGAGGCTGAAGAGACCTTGTTAAGCAGCTTGTTTAGCAAAGTTCCTCTCCGAGCTGCAGTCTAAAGCCTATTTTTGGCACTGTGGCTAGCATGGGCTGTTTAAAAGGTTTGTCGAGCTGATTACGCAGTTGGTACATATGGCTGCGTAAAATATCATTGCTGGGTGGCGATTGTCCCCAGATCTCTTCAATTATGATCTCTCGCTTAACCACATTTGGCGCATGTTTCATCAGCAGTAACAATATTTGATAGGTGGTAGGTGTGAGTGCTAACTGCATCTGTTGACGGTAAGCTTGGTGCTTGGCAATATTAAGTTCGACATCGCCGAATCTGAGACTGCCTTGTGCTACTTGGCCACGGTGACGTTTTATCAGTGCTTTGACACGGGCATCTACCACATCGAGATCGAAAGGTTTACCAAGATAGTCATCGGCACCACAGTCAAAACCACTCAGTAGATCCGCTTTGTTATCCAGTGCCGTTAACATCAGAATTGGGGTCGTACAACCAAGCGAACGCAATGCTTTACATAGGCTTAGGCCATCGAGTTTGGGCAGCATTAAATCTAATAAGATGGCATCAAAGTCAAATGCTTGTGCGAGTGACAAGCCTAGCTCGCCATTATCTGCGAAATCAAGTTCAGCGCCTTGAGCCTCAAAGTAGTCTCCAAGAATACCGGCTACATCTATGTTGTCTTCAATAATGAGTAGTTTTAGTGTCATCGTTAAGCGATTAATGAGTCTGGTAGTTGTACCCACTTTAGCACTATTTTTGTCGAAAAAATGTCAATGACATTTTCTTCACTTTAATACAGGCATGCTACTGCAAAAATAAATCGACTAGGATTTTTCATGCCATATTCTCATGCGGAAAAAAGTGCTCCCAATGCTGAAATATGTTTGTCAGTTATTGTGCCGCTGTTTAATGAATCACAAATGATAGCACCATTAATTTCACGGCTAACAGCGGTATTATCTGAGCTGGATGAAAGCTCTGAAATTGTGTTTGTGGATGATGGCAGCAGTGATGATTCCTGGCAGCAGGTCAGTCAATTACCTTTGGCAAATAATGAGTATCAATGCATTAAATTAAGCCGTAATTTTGGTAAAGAGGCTGCAATGTCGGCGGGTATTGAGCATGCGAGAGGGCTCGCGGTTATTATGCTAGATGCCGACTTACAAGATCCTCCAGAGCAAATACCGCTCATGCTAGCCCAGTGGCGTGCAGGATACGAAATCGTCAATATGAAACGACGAAAGCGGCTAGGTGAAACCTGGTTTAAGCGTTTTTCTGCAGCTTGCTTTTATCGATTGATGAATTGGCTTTCTGATTCCCCCGTGCCTGAGAATGTGGGTGATTTTCGTTTAATGAGCCGTCAGGTTATCGACAGTATTAAAGCATTACCTGAGCGTAATCGATTTATGAAAGGCCTATTTAGCTGGCCTGGATTTTCGCAAAAAACTTTGGAGTTTGATCGCGACCCCCGCTTTGTGGGTGAAACAAAATGGAATTACAGCAAGCTATTTGGCTTAGCAATGGATGGCATCACCTCTTTCAGTTTTAAACCGCTGCGTATTGCTACCTGGTGTGGCGTGTTTACGGCTTTTAGTGCCTTTGCTTATGGTGGTTGGGTGGTCACTAAAACGCTTGTATATGGTGACACGGTTGCCGGTTACCCCTCAATGATGGTGGTGCAACTTGGCTTGGCGGGGATTCAGCTCTTGGCGCTAGGGTTAATTGGCGAGTACCTAGGACGAGTCTTTGTGGAAGTTAAGCAACGACCACTTTATTTCATCGAAGAGGTCGCTTATCGCCAATCTATTTCACAGATAAAACCACGCCATCAACCCGTCGCTAGCGACGTTCCAGCTCATAGTAATATCAGCTATTTGGAGGCCAATTGATGCAAGCTTTGAGTTCTGCGCAAAAAAGCTTGGCTGTGCTGTTGCTGGTGGTATTGACTCGATTATTGCTACTGCCTTGGTATCCGTTAATGGATACCACGGAGGCTCGATATGGTGAAATGGCGCGTTTGATGGTTGAAACCGGTAATTGGATCACGCCGTTATTTGATTACGATGTGCCGTTTTGGGGAAAACCCCCACTGCATACTTGGATGAGTGCAGTGTCTATTTTGGGCTTTGGTGTCTCTGAATTTTCAGTGCGTTTTCCGCATTGGATTGCTGCCATGCTCACCTTAGGTGTGGTGGCACTTTTTGCTAAAAGGCTACGTTTACCGATAGTGCCAATACTCATTATTTTAGCCTCAACCGTGGTGTTTATTGTTAGCGCGGGTGCAGTGATGACCGACATGGCATTGACCTTAGGTTTGACGATGGCAATGGTGGGGTTTTATCTGTGTTGGCAAGGCGAAATTCGCTGGGGCTATTTGGGCTTTGTTGGTCTTGCGATTGGCTTGCTGGCGAAAGGCCCTGTTGCGTTGGTTATTTTCGGCATTGGCACTGGGTTATGGCTACTGTGGCAGTATGGATTGATTCGACCGTGGCTCCTTTTATGGCAGCGGGTTCCCTTGATTAAAGGGGCTATATTAATGCTACTGATTGCCCTACCTTGGTATGTTATTGCCGAAAATACTACGCCGGGTTTTTTAAGTTATTTCATCGTTGGTGAGCATTGGTCAAGGTTTGTTGATAGTGGTTGGCAGGGGGATCTGTACGGCACTGCACACGATCAAACCCGTGGCACTATTTGGCTGTATTTTATTGTCGCGGCGTTGCCTTGGTCTTTGTTTTTACCTCAAGCGCTTTATAAAATAATGATGGCAGAGCCGAAGAAAAACGATGCAGACACAGCGTTACATGGCAATGCGTTAGCAAGTTATCTTGTTTGCTGGATGATAGCGCCTATGGTGTTATTTACCTTTGCAGGCAACATATTACCGGCTTATGTGTTGCCTGGGATCCCTGCATTGGCGATATTGATCGCTTTTGCTTGGCGAGATACACAAGTGCCTATGTTGCATCGAATAGCACTCCTCATTCCGGCGTTACTAATTATCGCGGTCGGGGTGATCCATTTCGACGCGGGAAAGAATAAGAGTGAGCGTTGGTTACTGCAGCAACGACAAGAGGTTCTTGCCACTTATTACTGGAATAAACAGCCTTTCTCCGCCCGTTTTTATACTGCCGGTAAAGCTGAACTCATCACCTCGTTAACCGATGTAGACTTACGCGGTAGTCGATATTATCTGGTCGTTCAACGCGCAAAAATGGATGATGTTCGTTTTTCAAATTGCGATGAGGTTGCCAATAACAGCGATAGAGGATTATTGCTTTGTCGTCCCAGCCGATAAGTTTACTGAGTCAGTACTGGCGTAAGTACCAACAAGAAGGGCGCTTCTTGTTGGTCGGTGCTAGCGTATTTGTTGCTGATGCAGTGTTATTTTACCTGCTATTTGAAACGTTTGGTTTACCCCTGATATGGGCGAGAGTAGGGGCATTTTCTGTCGCGGTAGTGTTGTCGTGGTTTGCGAACCGCTGTTGGACTTTTAGTGATAGGCAGCAAGAGACTAAAAGTCGGCAGTTAATGATGTCGCTGTTGGTGTCGAGTATGGCGGCGGTTGCTAATCTGTCTGCTTTTTATTTGATATCACTGTGGCTTGGTCAATCGCTGTTAGATGCCGCATTCGCCTTTAGTGTGGGGGTATTAACAGGTTTAGTACTCAATTGGTTTGGTGCCAACTTTTGGACTTTTAGAGCGCTGGAGATTGATTAATCCCGTATAAAGAGGGTGATATGTTACAAACTGTTAAATTCGCTTTTACTCTTAGCGTAAAACCGCTAGCTTGAATCATTGTACTTTTGTGATGGCTAATGGAGTAAATCAAACATGGAATCGGTTTTAAAAGGCTTGGGTATTGGATTAGTGGTATTAGGGGGCATTGTTGCTCAGCCCGCTGAAGCCAAATCAACGTCTAAATTGACGCTGACGGAAACGACGTTGAATGCGCCTTTTAATTTGACGCACCCTATCGTGTCGGCCGATCTATTACCGGCAGACGGTAAAGAGTTAGTCGCCTTTGGGGTTGATGATTTAAGCCAGCGCTGGATGGCGGTTTATGCGTTAGAAAACAATAAGTATGAACTTGCGATTAAATTGGAGTTGCCTCAAGCCTTCCACTCATTCGATATTACTGAATATCAAGCGGGTAAACGCCAACAATTGTACTTTCTATCCCAAGAAAAACTCCATGTTTTCCAGCCTCAAAAAGACAGCGGGACTGCCGAGTTAATCGCGTTAGCCGATATCCATTCTTTGTCCTTTAAATCTCGCCCGGATTATTTAAGTCGAGGCGAATTTATTGCAGATTTAAATGGCGATAAACAGGATGATATTTTGATCCATGACTTTAATCAGGTACATCTATTTATTGCTGATAACGGTGAGTTTAAACAGCAGGTGTTGCCGATTAAACCACAGTCTAGATTGTTTGAAGATGGCGCAACGTATACCCAGTCGAAGCTCTATAGTAGCGATATCAACCTTGATGGTTTAGTCGACATTGTCAAAATTGGCGAAGGAGAGTTAGAGCTTTATCGACAAACAAAGGACAAGATGTTTCACCCCATTGCTGAATTTGTGTCAGTGCGCCAACCTATAAGTGGTATTGACTGGTGGAACAAACGTGATGCCTATGGCGAGCAGCTCGACCAAAGTGAGTTGGTGTATCGCAAAGTGGAAGAGCTTATGGACATCAACAACGACGGCATTACCGATCTCGTGGTGCGCTATACCAAAAGCTCAGGTGTATTCGATAGGGAGAACGACTACGAGGTCTATCTTGGTGAAAACCAAAAGGGCAAGTTGGTGTTCCCAAAGTTGGCGAGCAGCGTTGTTAAAGCGGATGGGACATTAACGGGGCTACAGTTCATTGACATTGATAGTGACGATAAAGTCGAAGTGATGGTGGCTGGGTTCGATATCGGGGTGTCACAGATTATCGGTGCATTGCTTTCTGGCAGTATCGATCAAGATGTTCACCTGTTTAAAATGGATGAACAAGGACGTTTCGCTGAAGAGTCAAATGTCAGTAAAGAGGTTGAACTCAACTTTAGTTTAAGCTCAGGCCAAAGTGGCAGTCCAGTGGTAAAGTTGGCTGATCTTAATGGCGATGGTTTGAAAGATTTAATGCTATCTGATGACGAAGACACGTTAAGGATCTATTTTGGTCAAGCGGGTGCACGCTTATTTAGTCGTGATGCAGAAAAGCACGATTTAAAGTTGCCTATTGATGGCGGAATGCTGCAAAGCGATGACTTAAATGGTGATGGTAAAGAGGACATCTTAATTAAATATGGTAAGCAAGATGATAAAGCATTAGCCAACCAATTTAGAGTGTTCTTCGCCAGCTAAATCATTCTTTGAAGAGGCAGTGAATAGCTGCCTCTTGTTACCCTCTGTTAACACCTCATCTCTACTTAAAAGTGATTTATTGTTCAATCTATACAAGTAACAACCCTAATTTACAAAGCTATTCAAAGCCTTTCCTTACATTGCACTTATTGACAGTTCTTGACGTGAATCCTTGGTCATAGGTAGTGAGTTTGTCATTAATTAGTTAAGGAAAATAAATGAATTTCACACCTCGGGGTATAACTTGTCTCTTTTTTGCATTGGCGACAGCGGTCGGTTGCAGCTCAGATGATGAGAGTGATTCAAGCAACGAAGCTTATGTGCAGTATTACAACGCGTCGCCCAATAGCACGGCAACAGCCCTTGTTTTAGATGGCTATCAATATACCGCGGTGAACTACGCGGATGCGCAGCCGCGTTATGTTTACAGCACTGGGAGTTCGGAGATGGAAGTGATTGGTACTGATGAGCTGGGCGAGGAGTTATCGCTTTACACATCGACGCTTTCACTTTCCAATAACGATGACCACTTCTTTGTTTTGCTCGGCGACTATGCTTCGACTGAGTTACTCGATATTCAATACGATCGCAGCGAGATGGATGAATTAAATCTTGATGAAAGTGACGATTACAGCAAGATGCAAATATTGGTTACGCATGCCGCAATCGATGAGCCGACTTATGATGTTTACTTTGGTATCGATGGAGAGGATTTTAGTGCTGCAACCATGCTCGATTCACTTAGTTATAAAGGGTATTCAGCTGAGTTGATGTACGACACGGGCGAATATGTGCTTTATCTGGCTCAGGCCGGAGAAAGCACGCCAATCTACACGACAGCGACACTGGATTTGAGCGCTAATACGGTTTACAAATTTGTTATTCGTAATAGTTTTGGCCCCGGCACACCTAAGCTCACCATTGATGCTGTTGATTCGACCGGAACTCCAACTCAATATGCCAATATCGATGCCAACGCCGAGTATCGTATTTTTAACGCTTTAAACAGTGTCGATAATATTGATATCACGCTGGCAAGTAACCTAGAGACTCAATATCTTTATGATCTAGCCAAACATGGTTTAAGCGACTTTAAGACAATAGGGTATAACGACTACGGCGTTACGATTACCAGTAAAGATCCTAGTGAGGTATTAGCCAATAATTTGTTGGTGACTTTTAATCAGGATGAAAGCAAGTCGATACTGGTTTACCAAGATGCGCTAGGAGGGACCAAAGGGATGACGTTGACTCATGATCATCGTCCTCGTGCTTTTACTCATCAAATTGACTTAGCTAACCTCGTTTTTGATTATGAAGCACTGACCATTTACTTTGTTAAATCAACCGAAACTATTGAATCTGCGGAGTATAAAATCACTGGTTTCGAATTCACTGAGTTGGAGTCTATTAGCATCCCATCTGGAGAGTACGAGATTAATGTGGTCTTTGAAGATGAAAACGACACACTCACTCTATTGTATCAATCTGCGCCATTGGTTTTTGATAATGCAGGTAACTACACCATGGTGTTGAATAAAGATGACTCACAACCCTTGGGTTATCGACTGACTCGGTTTTAATTGAGTTAAGGCATAAACAGGCGGCGGTTTATTGCGCGGCCTGGTATGTTTTACATTACTGTTTCTCTAGGCTTTTGAAGGGCGTCGATGTCGACGCCCTTGATGACTTTTTGCTCTAATGTGTGTTGCTGAGCAACATAAGTCGGCTGGGGGACAATGTAGGGCAAAATTGCGTAACCAGCTGAGGTATTCGCGGGTTTTATGGCGTATCGGCTGTATGATTTTAGTGCGCTTAGTTCAGCGGCCATTGTCTATTCGTTCGCTGCTTATATAATGTTAACAAAATAACTCGATATGTTGTCGTCTTCACTTGGGTGAAGACAGTTAGGAGTAATGTTTATGAATGTTAAGCACGGCGGAATTATCGCAAGCTGTCTGGTTGCAGCAGTGTTCGTTTCAGGTTGTCAGACAACCAATCCATACAGTAATGAATCCCAAAATGGTAAAGCGACTAATGGTGCCTTAATTGGTGCTCTGGCGGGGGCGGTCATTGGAGTCGCTTCTTCAAGTAAGAGTGACAGAGGTAAAGGCGCTTTAATTGGCGCAGCATCAGGGGCGGCTCTTGGTGGTGGTATTGGTTATTACATGGATGTGCAGGAAGCTGAATTGCGTAAGCAGCTGCAGTCATCTGGCGTCAGTGTCACTCGAAGTGGCGATAATATTATTTTGAACATGCCTAACGATGTGACTTTTGGCGTCGATCAAACTGATCTTAGCCAACGGGCGCAGCAAGTGTTAAATAGCGTCGCTTTGGTGGCGTTAGAATATGATGAAACCAAGCTAAATGTGATGGGTCATACCGATAGTTCTGGTGCTGCATCTTATAACTTGAGACTGTCGCAAGTCAGAGCGAGTGAAGTCGCTAGTTATTTGATGAGCCGTCAGGTTCCATCAGCAAGAGTGGTGTCTCATGGCGTTGGGGAAGAAAGACCAGTAGCAGGCAATGAGTCTAAAGCGGGCAGGGCGGACAATCGCAGAGTAGAGATAGTGCTTAGCCCACTAAGCTAAATAGTGTATTTATTCAGATAAAAAGCCACCGATTCGGTGGCTTTTTGCTATTCATTCATTGAGACTTTTTGTCTGGCGACGTTAATTTTTGAGTGATCCATTTCAACAGTTTTAAAGCCCCTTTTGCTAATGGAGCCTTGACTGTTGTTTTTTATGAGCAAATGCTTTTTGATTGGCTAAATCGTTATATAAACCGATTGTACCTTCAGTGCTTACTATGGAAATTATCATGAAAAAATGGATTGTAGCTTCGTTATTAATATTGCCACTAACGGCAACTGCCGCGCCGATTGAGATGCGCGCAGCAGGCAGTTTAAAAAATGCCATGTCAGATATTGTTGCGGCTTATCAGTTGGAGTCGAAGCAGGCTGTTAATACCGATTTTGCACCCTCTGGTCTACTCAGAAAGCGTATTGAAAAGGGTGAGACTGTGGATGTGTTTGCGTCTGCCAATATGAAACATCCACAAACCTTACAAAATGATGCACTGGCAGAAAGTGTGGTGATGTTTGCACAAAACCAAATGTGCGCGCTGACGCAAGCCAGTGTTGAAATTAATGCTGACTTATTACAACAGATGCTCAGTAGTGACGTTCGCCTTGGCACGTCGACGCCTAAAGCCGATCCGTCGGGTGATTACGCGTGGAAGGTTTTTGCAAAGGCTGAGGCATTAGTTGCTGGAGCGAAAAATAAATTAGAGAACAAAGCATTACAGCTAACGGGCGGTGAAACCAGTGCTAAAGCACCTAGTGGCCGTAATACCTATGGTTGGGTGATGGAGAATAATCGCGCTGACATCTTTTTAACCTATTGCACTAATGCTGTTCTTGCACAAAAAGAGGTGCCTAGCTTGAAAGTGGTACAGCTGCCGAATGAGATAGCGGTGGGAGCAGATTATGGCTTAGTGGTGTTAAAAGCGGCGCAACCTGATGCCTGGAAGCTAGCAATGTTTGTACTATCTGAAAAGGGTCAAACAATCTTAGCTGACTATGGTTTTAAAGCGCCACTCAAACGATAAACACAATGTGGTCAGCGTGAAGACTGATGAATACTAAAAGACCGCCTTCTTGTAATAACAAGTCGGCGGTCTTTTGTTTTAAGCAATTAGTGTTAATCAATCAGTTTGAATTGATGCTTATTAAGCTACTTTATCAAGAATACGGTCGCCAGCCCCAAGAAGGCAAATAAGCCGATAACATCAGTCACTGTGGTTAATACCATGCCGCCTGCAAGCGCGGGGTCGATGTTCATCTTTTTAAGCAATAACGGAATACTTGCGCCAGCCAGGCCTGCAACCGTCATATTGATGAGCATAGCTCCACCAATCGTTGCTCCCAAGGTAATGTCACCTTTCCAAGCCCACACTGCTGCAAACACAAGAACGGACCACAGCAAGCCATTAAGAAAGCCAATGGCAAGCTCTTTGCCAATAAGCCATCTGGAGTTACTTTGACCAATTTGACCTAAGGCGATACCACGAATGACCAGCGCTAAGGTTTGATTACCTGCAACACCGCCCATACTAGGAACAATAGTCATTAAAATCGCGATAGTGGCAAATTGCTCTAATGTTCCTTCGAACATATTACTCACCGATGCCGCGAGCAGCGCGGCAAACAAGTTGACGGTTAACCACAGTGAACGGCGAAAGGTACTTTTGAGTACAGGACCAAAGGTATCGGTATCATCATCCATACCAGCCATACCCATCATCGAATGCTCGGCATCTTCTCGAATAACATCGACCACATCATCAATGGTAATACGACCAAGCAACTTGTTATCATCATCAATAACGGGGGCAGAAACCCAGTCATGACGCTCAAACAGTTGCGCCACCTCACTGTCGGACATCCCCACAGGAATAGCTTCGAGATCGGCTGCCATGATCTCTCTAATCGATGAATCTGGATTACAGGTGAGTAGATCGGCAATGCGCACACCGCCGAGCACTCGGTCCTGTTTATCGACCACATACAGCATATCGGTTGCGGCTGGCAGTTCGCCGCGAATTCTCAAGTAGCGCAATATCACATCGATATTAACGTCGGGTCTTAGGGTTACCGTATCGGTATTCATGATACTGCCGGCGGTATCATCAGGATAAGAGAGCGCCTGCTCAACCCTAACGCGGTCTTGGGCACTCATCGACTGCAGCACTTCATTAAAGACACTGTCTGGTAAGCTTCTAAGAATATAAGCTAAGTCATCGGTATCCATGTTTTCGGCCGCTTTAGCGACGCGCTCTGGACTCATTTGGCGTATAAGGTTGTCTTTAAGCTCTTCGCCTAACTCATCAAGAATTTCACCCGTGTGCTCTTGGTCAATCAACTGCCATAAAACTTGGCGGGTGCGGGGCGGCGAAGATTCGAGAATAAAGGCGATATCGGTGGCAGCCATGTCCTGCAACATATTGCGGACATGAACAAACATTCCACTACCTAATGCTTTATTTAGCTGATTGAGGCGTTGGTCTGTTGTTTCGTTGTCTAAGACTTCAATCGGCATGGGTCCCTCGCAGGGTCTTTTAAAAGGCGCTTATCATAACGTAAGTAAAGGGGGATAAATAACAAATATTAGGAAAATGGACGGACTAATTATCTTCGTCGAATTTGGTATTGATCAAATGACATATGGCGTCTAATGCTGGTTTTGCATCTGGGCCGTTAGCGAGAAGCTGTATGGATTTACCCATTCCAGTTTCTAACATGAGTAAGCCTAGTACACTTACCGCTGAAGCTTGCTTTTCACCTTGGATAATAGTGACTTCGGCATCAAATTCTGAGGCTAACACCACCAATTTTGTTGCCGCTCTGGCATGTAGCCCGAGCTTATTGCAGATAGTGACTTGCCGTTCAATCGTTGGCATTTTTTAACTCTCTGTGGCTAGAAGTGACTTTATGTCGGCCTTTTTTGAAGTGTTCAGCGAGTCGTTCTGTGACATAAACAGAGCGATGCTGGCCCCCGGTGCAACCAATAGCGATAGTGAGGTAGCTACGGTTATTCCGCTCTAAATCGGGTAACCAAGTCTCCAATAAATTCTCAATCTGCCAGATAAACTTATTCACTAAAGGGTGTTGATTTAGAAAGTCTTGTACTGGTTTATCTAGCCCTGTCATCGGTCTAAGTTCGGGTTCCCAATGTGGATTTGGAAGAAATCGAACGTCAAACATAAAGTCGGCTTCCGTTGGCATACCATGCTTAAACCCAAAGGATTCAAACTTAATCATCAATTCTTTGTCGATGTTGCCTAATAAAATTTCACGCACCTGATCATTGAGATCGTAAATATTCAGACTCGAGGTATCAATATAGTGATCGACTACCTTGGCGAGAGGCTCAAGTTGGCGCCCTTCAAGCTGAATTGCTTCTTTCAATGAAATGTTTGCATGAGACAAAGGGTGCAGACGACGAGTTTCGTTGTAGCGCTTGAGGAGCACTTCATCGCTAGAGTTTAAAAAGAAGCTTAGTAACTCCACACCTTCTGGCAAATTGGTCAAATGCTTAATCCATTCGTTCTCTTTTTCTGGCATGTTGCGGATATCGACACTAATAGCGACTAACTCTGAGTTACCAGAAAGTTGTTCAAGCAAGGTGCCCATCATTGGCAATGGTAGATTATCGACACAATAATAGCCGAGATCTTCTAGCATTCTTAACAGTACTGATTTGCCTGAGCCGGAACGACCAGAGACTAGAACGAGTTTCATCTTTTCACCACCTAATAAAAGTTAGAATTAATGTTTTATAAATGTATACGGGGTGTACAAGATTATAGATTAACTTTTTTCTGGCTGAAAGCAATAGCTTAGGCTAGTTGGTAATAATAAATAATATTGCTGTAATAAATGCCTAGAACGTTAAATCTTACTGCTTGTATATCGGTCATCGTCAGCGACTTACAGGCTGAGTCCATCGCGGCTGGTGCACTTTTAGGTTTGTTTTTACCGCAGTTTATAAGTCATTTTGGCGAGATGGGACGATAAGGAGGCAATGCTGTTTAGTTATTCTCCACAATAGCCTAAAACACGGCAACAATAGCTTAGGAACACTGGTTTAAGTGTTTCTAAGCTATTCCTACAAGAGTGTGTAAGTGCTTATCTTTGCCGATTAAGCGTCTTCGCTCATGTTTTTGTACTTCTTGAGCATCAAGAAGTAAGTGCAAACTAAGCTCGACAGATCAGTGTCCTCTCGCTATTGAGTGATTAAGTCGTATAACTCAGATTCACTCTTACTTTTTCTCAACTGCTTCACGATCGCTTTGTCGTTGAGCTTTTCTGCCATTGAAGACAGCGTTGCGAGATGTTGCTCGCATTGATCTGCGGGCACTAACAGGGCAAATAATATATCAACCGGCTGTTTATCTATCGAGTCAAAAGATATCGGTGTTTCACATTTGATTAATATGCCCAATGGATGGTCAATATTAGCCAATCTCCCGTGAGGGATTGCGATACCGTTGCCTATACCTGTGCTACCCATTTTTTCGCGAGCCAACAGGCTTTCGAAAATCTCTTGTGAAGAAAGGGTAGGGTACTGGGCAGCGGCAATATCGCTGATGAGTTCCAGTACTTTTTTCTTACTGCCCGGAGTGGCACAGGTAGTGCATTCCGGCTGCAGGATGGTACATAGTTCCATCGTTAGTGTTTGGTCAGCTTCTCTTTGTGTTTAATAACCTGACGATCTAATTTGTCGATCAGGGAGTCGATTGCGGCGTACATGTCCGCATGTTCCGAAGTGGCAAAAACTTCACCTTTTTTCAGGTGAATTCGTGCTTCGGCAATCTGTTGCATTTTTTCAACATTCAATATGACGTACACATTATTGATCTGATCGAAATGACGTTCAAGCTTTGTAAATTTTTCTTCAACATAACTGCGTAATGACGCAGTGATTTCAATGTGATGCCCAGTAAGGTTAATTTGCATAGAAAGATTCCTCCAAGTGTCTAATTTAAATTATAAACTCTTGCGTTGGTTTGAGGGCGGGATCATCATTGCTTCGCGGTATTTCGCGATGGTACGTCGTGCAACTTTAATCCCCTGTTCTGCCAACAGTTGCGCCATTTTGCTATCGCTTAATGGTTTCTGTTGGTTTTCAGCTGCGACTAACTTCTTAATAAACGCTCTAATTGCTGTTGATGAGCACTCTCCACCGTCATCGGTTCCGACATGACTAGAGAAGAAATACTTTAACTCGAAAATACCTCTAGGGGTATGCATATACTTTTGTGTAGTCACCCTTGAGATGGTGGATTCATGCATCTCTACGGCTTCAGCAATGTCGTTGAGTACCATAGGTTTCATGGCTTCATCACCATATTCGAAAAAACCCTGTTGGAATTTTACAATACAGTTGGAGACTTTTAGGAGGGTCTCATTACGACTTTCAATGCTTTTAATAAACCATTTAGCTTCTTGCAAGTGACTACGAATAAATTGGCCATCAGCTTGATTTTTTTGGCTACGAGCCATAGAAGCATAGTGTTGATTGACGTTGATTTTTGGCATGTAGTCGGGGTTGAGCTCAACGACCCAACGGCCTTTCTTTTTTGTCACTGAAACGTCAGGGATTACATATTCGTCTTTACTTCGCGTGACTGCCAGACCCGGTCTTGGGTTCAAGGTTTGAATAAGACTGATGGCGTCACGCAGATCATCCTCTTTGAGCTTAGTCTTACGCATCAATTGCCTAAAGTCACGTCCAGCAATCAAATCTAAGTAATCTTTAATGAGGAGTCTTGCATTGTCTATGTGTGGTGTTGTTTCTGCATATTGCGCTAATTGAATAAGCAGACATTCACTGAGATCTCTGGCTGCGACGCCGATAGGGTCGAAATGCTGCACGCGTTTGAGCACGGCTTCCACTTCGTCTAACTCGATCTCTGGATCGCCCATCGCTTCAAGAATATCTTCACAGTTCTGAGTGAGGTAACCTCGCTCATCAACCGCATCAATAATGGCGGTGGCAATTGCCAGATCATTATCAGAAAAAGGCGTTAGATTTTTCTGCCATTCAAGATGTTCGTACAAACCTTCAGTGGTTTCACCTTGGAATGGCATATCATCATCGCGCATTCCACCGGAGCTTGAATTCGAAGACACGGTATAGACTTCATCCCAAGTGGTATCCATTGGGAGTTCATCTGGCATTGAATCTTGCGTTAATGCATCAGAGGTGTCTACCGCAGCGCTATCCTGCTGTGGATCAACATCTGTGTTACTGCTGTATTCATTGTCGCTATCTGACTCTGAATAGCTGTCAGAGTCACTGGTGGTTCTATCTTCGTTGCTGATAGGCTCGCCATCGGATTGCTCTTCATCTAATTCAAGCAGTGGATTAGAGTCTAATGCTTGCTGGATCTCTTGCTGCAGCTCTAAAGAGGACAATTGCAAAAGGCGAATAGCCTGCTGTAATTGTGGAGTCATAGTTAGCTGCTGACCCATTTTGAGCTGGAGTGACGCTTTCATCTTACCGCTATTCCCTACACTGTAATTAAACGTTGAAGCTCGGTGATTTGACGAAGAGAGCTTAAAGAGTCAACACTTTGATTGTATTCATATACTTAGCTAATGCTATACAATTAAACCCACATACTGTGGGTTAACTATAGCCTGAATTGTTCACCTAAGTACACTGCTCGAACCTGCTGATTATCTAATATTTCGGCAGGCGTGCCTTCTGCAATCAAATTTCCGTGACTTACGATATAGGCATGTTCACAAACGTCCAATGTTTCACGCACATTGTGGTCGGTGATCAACACCCCTAAGCCGCGGCTTTTTAACTGTTCAATAATCTTTTTAATATCGATAACGGATATAGGATCAACGCCAGCAAAAGGTTCATCGAGTAGAATAAACTTTGGGTTGGCTGCCAGTGCCCGAGCGATTTCAACTCTACGGCGTTCACCACCTGATAACGCCATGCCTTGGCTATCGCGGATATGGGTGATGTGAAACTCTTCGAGTAGGTGTTCAAGTTGCTCTTCACGCTGCTCGTTATTGATATCTTTGCGAGTCTGTAATACTGCCATGATATTGTCGCGCACTGAGAGCTTTCTAAAGATACTTGCCTCTTGTGGCAAGTAGCCAATGCCTTTACGTGCTCGAAGATGCATTGGGTCTAAGGTTAAATCATCGTCATCGATTAAGATCTGACCCTTGTCGCTCTGAACTAAACCAACAACCATATAAAATGTTGTCGTTTTACCGGCACCATTAGGACCCAGTAGCCCAACAATTTGCCCTGTTTTTACCGTTAAACTCACATCTTGAACAACGGCACGGCTCTTATAACTTTTCGCTAAATTGCGTACGGTCAGCGTTTTTTGGGTCATTGCTGCTCCTGCTTTTTAATGGGTGCAGCTGGGGTTTCAGGCGTTTCTTCTTGATAAGCTTCAGGCTGAATAATAGTGATCACGCGATCATTACCTTTACCCGTACTTTCAGCGACTAATTGTTGTAGTCCGATATTATACTTGATGCGGTTACCCGTGACTTGGCTACCCTCTTGCTCCAAGGTTGCATTACCTAACAAGGTTAAGGTTCTTGTTGCCAACTCATAACGGATCTCTTTCGCACTTGCCATCGCCGGGCGGCCATCCTCCATCATTTGGGTATATGTCGCAGGGTTACCCGTTGCCACGAGTATTTTTCCTGAGCTCGCTTCTTTGGAGAACACCCGTAATTCATCAGCGTTCATTTTAATCGAACCTTGAGTCACTTCTACGGGACCAAAAAAGATTACCTGATTATTTTTTATATCAGCTTCTTGGCTGGCAGCAGCAATTTTAACTTCCTGCTTTAAGTCATCGACTTGCGCATAGCTACTAACGCTAAGCAGACACAATAGACCTGCAAGTATTGATTGATTGTATTTCATAACTTCCTTCTACTCCGCTATTGAGTTGCTAGCATGAGTGAGTATATTTGTTTTTTTGAACCGCTTACTTAACATCGTAGGTCCCTTCGACTTCACTGATCAACTTTACACTTTGGGCGTTAAGATCAGCATAAAGGCCTGTTCCCTGAATCACAAACTCATTGCCAGTGACGTAAATGATTTCATCAGAGGTCATAACCATCGTCTCTAGATCAAGCTCTAAATAGGATGTAGACAATGTTTGGATCGGTTCTTCTGGGCTAATAGAATCGATAATAACATTGTTTTCCAATGAGACCTTACCGGTTAAATTGTTATGGGTGCCTTTCGCCGCGGTTAAACGCCATTGGGCTTGACCATCATCGGGATAAATCAAATAAACTGGCTCAGTGAAGTAAGTCATACTGGCTGCTTCAAAGTGTTCCATGTGCTTGGCGGTGACCTTGCTATTAATGAGACCCGCTTCATTGTATTCAGTGCTGCGCATATCATTGATGATGTAGTTAGGGCGTTCGCTTACATCAATGTCTAACGTTTGGTCGCTTTTTTTAGACTGCACTTGCCAATAAAGGATCAGTGCGGTGCCAAATAAAGCGATAATCGCTAGGGTGACGCGATTCATATGCTCATCCCGTGAGCCGACTCAAACTTACCTTGGCTAAGTAATAACAAGTCTGTGAGCTCTCTAAGGGCGCCATGACCACCATTAATATGAGTTGTCATCAAAGCATGTTGCTTCACGTAAGGGTGGCCATCAGCGACGCAAACCGATAAACCGACCTCTTTCATCACCGGCAAGTCGACCATATCATCACCTATATAGGCAACTTCATTTGGACTGACATTGTAAAGTGCAAGTAACTCATTGTAGGGGGTTAGCTTGTTATCAACGCCTTGATAAATATGAGTGACGCCGAGTGCTGTCATTCTATCTTCAACAATTTTTGATTTTCGACCAGTAATAATTGCCACGTTAATGCCGCTAGAAAGAACAGAGCGCACACCGTAACCATCTCGAGTGTGGAATGTTTTAAGCTCTTCGCCGGAGTTGCTCATATAGACTAGGCCATCGGAAAATACGCCATCTACATCACAAATAAGCAGTTTGATTTTGCTGGCTGCTTGCCAAACATCATCGCTAATCGGGCCATAGAATCCCTGTTTAGACATGTTAAATAACTCCTGCTTTCACCATGTCGAGCATGTTAAGTGCGCCGACAGGTTGTTGTTGTGAATTGATGACGATCAAACCATTAATGTTTTTCTCTTCCATTACTTTTAATGCTTCTGCTGCGAGTACATTATCAGTAATGGTGACACAGCCTTTAGACATAACATCAGCAATGGGAGTGGTGCGTAAGTTCACTTCTGCATCAATCACTCGGCGTAAGTCGCCGTCGGTGAATATACCGACTAAAGTGCTTTTCTCATCGACAATGGCAGTCATGCCTAAGCCTTTTTTAGATATTTCGTAAAGCGCATCGGTAATACAGATATCATGCTTTACCAGCGGAAGTTCATTACCTTTATGCATTACGTCACTGACTTTTAAGAGTAGCTTACGCCCTAAAGTTCCACCGGGATGAGACAGTGCAAAGTCATCTTTAGTAAATCCGCGAGCTTGCAGTAAAGCAACCGCTAATGCATCGCCCATCACCAAAGTGGCCGTCGTGCTCGATGTTGGTGCTAATCCCAGTGGGCAAGCTTCTTCGGGCACTTCAATACAAAGGTGCAGATGGGCTAGCTTTGCCATGTTGGATTCCGGCTTGCCTGTTAACGAGATCATCGGCAGCCCCATGCGCTTGATTACTGGCATCAAGGTCAAAATTTCGCTCGATTCACCTGAGTTCGAGATCGCAAGGACGATATCGTTTTCGCTTAATACGCCTAGATCACCGTGACTGGCTTCACCTGGATGGACAAAAAATGCAGGCGTTCCAGTGCTGGCTAATGTGGCTGAGATCTTATTACCAATATGGCCTGATTTACCCATTCCCATCACGATAACTTTGCCTGTGCACTGCAATATTAATTGGCATGCTTGGGCAAACTCATTTGAGTCTACATATTGGTAAAGGTTATCGAGTGCTTTTTTCTCGATATCAATGACCTTGGTGCCCCACTGGCGTAGCTGCTGTTCATCTACCATTTCTTGGTCTCTCTCTAATTTACTGCTTTATAGGTCGCATTCATATTTAAGATAGGAAAAGTAACGCTTGATACGCGACAAATGTAATGAGTAGGACAACGCCATGCCAAGGCTTTAGTTGTCTAGCGCGTCCGCTCAATAATATCAGTATTGCAAGCGCACTGCTCGTTGCAAGTACCATGTAGAAATCTCTCGTGCTTGCCGCGGCATCGACGGCACCCGGCGCGATAATGCCGGGTATTGCAAGTACCGCTAAAATATTAAATAAGTTTGAACCCACAATATTACCGATGGCTAAATCATCTTCTTTTTTCAACACGCCAGAAATACAGGCTGCAAGCTCAGGAAGACTGGTACCCACGGCAATAATCGTTAGTCCAATGACTAAGTCTGAAAGGTGATAAGCCTTAGCAATGCCTACAGCACCTTGAACCATCCAATCGGCTGAAAGAGGTAATAACACCATGCCGATGACCAGCCAAAAAATGGCTTTCTTGGTGGGGACATTTGATGGAACCTCATTATCGGCATCAATGGCTAGCGCATCGCGATTCTTATTCGTCAGACCATGCCAAATGAGGTAGCCCATTAATGCGAAAAAGAGCACTAAAAGAGACACACCTTCAATCCGGGTTAAAAAGCCGTCATGTAAAAAGTAACCCACAATGGCGGTGGCGGCTAACATTAAAGGGATTTCACGTTTCAGCGTTTGTGAACTCACGGAAATCGCCCCGAGTAACGCTGTAATACCTAGAATAAGTGTGATGTTAGCGATATTGGAACCGAGCACATTACCAATGGCTGTATCAGTCATGCCTTCCATTGACGCGGTTGCGGCAACAAACATTTCTGGTGCAGAGCTGCCCATAGCTACAATGGTTAAGCCGATTAACATTGGTGGAAGGCCTAAGTTGCGTGCAAAAGCTGCCGCACCATATACAAACTTATCTGCGCTCCAGACTAAAGCACTTAAGCCAGCCACTAACAAAAATATATTAAATAACATCGATTCTAAGTATTTGAGGATATAGCCGCGTATTTTCGCTGTAATTTAACAAAAATGAAAGTATTGAGGCGAGATAGTGTTGATTTGGTTGTACCTGATTGTTCAATTACGTACAATTTCTCCCTTTCCAGTACGGAAAAATGGATGTTTCTTAATTCGATTGCAGGGCTCATGCATGACTCAAAACCATAATTCATTGGTCGAAATTCAGAATATGGCCTTTAGCCGCGGCTCACATGTCATTTATGAAGACATCAGTCTGTCGATCCCTAAAGGCAAGGTTACTGCAATAATGGGACCCAGCGGCATAGGCAAAACCACCTTACTGAAATTAATCGGTGGTCAGCTTACGCCTAGTAAAGGCAAAGTGCTTTTTGATGGCATCGATGTGCATCAATGTAGCCGCAACCAATTATTTGTATTGCGTAAACGCATGAGTATGCTGTTCCAAAGTGGCGCGCTATTTACCGACATGAATGTGTTCGATAATGTTGCGTTTGCGCTTAGGGAACACTCTGGTTTACCTGAAGCGATTATTCGCCGCATCGTGTTGATGAAGCTCGAAGCGGTTGGACTGCGCGGCGCGGCGCCGTTAATGCCGACCGAGCTTTCGGGAGGTATGCAGCGTAGAGCTGCCTTGGCTCGTGCCATCGCCTTGGAACCGGAAATCATTCTTTATGATGAACCGTTTGCGGGACAAGACCCTATTTCAATGGGGGTTTTGGTTAAATTAATTCGTGAACTGTCCGATGCACTTAACCTGACTTCAGTGGTGGTGTCCCATGACGTGCAAGAGGTGCTAGGCATTGCTGATTATGTCTATGTACTGGCAGATAAAAGAATTATCGCTCATGGCACACCTGAAGAGCTGCGCTTGGCTGACAATCCGCAGTTAACACAATTTATTGGCGGTAAACCTGACGGGCCGGTGCCGTTTCATTACCCTGCACCGGACTATAAGAAGGAGCTGCTAAGTGGGCTTGATTAATCAAATCGCTAAATTGGGTCGTGGTGCAATTGATTTAGTTGTAGGTCTTGGTAGCGCGGGGATGATGCTTTGGGGCGCGATAGCGCATCGCCCAAGAGTTAGAAAAGGTACGCCGTTGCTCATCAAGCAATTGTATGTGATTGGCGTGCAGTCAATGGTGATTATTTTAGTCTCTGGGCTCTTTATTGGCATGGTATTAGCGCTGCAAGGCTATAATATACTTGTTGGCTTTGGCACTGAAGAGAGCCTAGGCCCCATGGTTGCCTTGAGCTTATTGCGTGAATTAGGTCCTGTTATTACCGCACTATTATTTGCCGGACGCGCGGGCTCAGCATTAACGGCTGAGCTTGGCTTAATGAAAAGCACTGAGCAGCTCTCGAGCCTGGAAATGATGGCGATTGATCCGCTACGGCAGATTATTGCACCGCGCTTTTGGGCGGGAGTGATAAGTTTACCTTTGCTAGCATTAATGTTTACCGCCATTGGTATTTACGGTGGTCATATTGTTGGCGTTGAATGGAAAGGGATCGATAGTGGCGCCTTTTGGTCAATATTGCAGTCTTCAGTTGAATGGCGACAGGACATTGTTAACTGTATTATAAAAAGTGCATTGTTTGCGGTGGTGGTGACTTGGATAGCGCTTTATCGCGGTTATAATGTGGTGCCTAATCCAGAAGGGATCAGCCGAGCAACAACCCAAACGGTAGTGCAGTCTAGCCTAGCGGTGTTGGCGTTAGATTTTTTGCTGACAGCGATGATGTTTGGCAGCTAGCGCGAGATCGCGAGCATGTTAATTGTGGTTAATTATTGTTTAGATTTATTGAATAGAGTGGTAAATGAGTTATGTTGACACGGAAGATTGAGGTGTTAGTCGGCCTATTTTTATTGTCAGGATTGGCAGCGTTTTTAATATTAGTTTTCAATGTTGCCAATGTAGAAGTAAAAACGGGTGACAGTAGTTATTCCCTCCACGCCAAATTCAGCAATATTGGCGGTTTGAAAGTGCGTTCTCCAGTGAAGGTAGGTGGCGTGGTCGTTGGCCGTGTTAGTGCTATCAATTTGGATCCAGAAAGATTGGTTCCTATCGTTACGCTCTCGATGGATAAGCGCTATCAGTATTTTCCAGAAACGAGCACGTTATCGATCTTAACATCCGGCTTATTAGGCGAGCAGTTTTTGGGGCTAGCCCCAGGTTTTATGGATGACGATGTTGAGATGTTGGCTGATGGTGACAGTATTGACGATACCCATTCGGCATTGGTATTAGAAGAGCTGATTGGCCAGTTTTTATATAGCGCAGGTTCAAAAGATTAGTGGTTGGAGTAATTGATATGTTGAATAAATTTTGTCGCGGATTGATGTTGGTTACAGTGGCGTTTATGAGTCTTAGCGTACAAGCGGCTGATGTCGAAAATAGTCCCCATGTTGAGATAGATAAAACGAACCCTTATACAATGGTTGAGGCTGTATCTAAAAAAACATTTGCGCGCTTTAACCTAGATAGGCAGTTGATTGCAGATAATCCTGAGCATTTAAAGGTTATCGTTACCGAAGAGTTGATGCCGTATATCGATTATAAATACGCCTCTTATAAAGTGTTGGGTCAGTATTTACGTGACACAACAAAAGATGAACGTACTCGCTTTGTTGAGGCTTTTAGAGGTTATTTAATCTCAACGTATGCACAAGCGTTTACTGAATATACTGATCAAACGGTTAAATTTAATCCTGCTAAAGATTTTTCTGGCGAGAAGATGGTCAACGTTAATGTTAGGATCATCGAGAAAGGGCGCCCTGAAATCAAGTTGCAGTTTAGAGCTAGGCGTTTAAAAGATGATACTTGGAAAGCATTTGATCTTGTTGCCGAAGGTGTTAGCTTATTATCCTCAAAGCAATCAGAGGTCACTAACTTGGTTCGTCAAAAAGGCATCGAAGCAGTGATTGAGATGCTCATTGAGCGCACCGCGACTCATATTGACTTAACCCCGAGTGAGCAGGCCAACTAGTGGCAAGCTTTCAACAGCAAGGTATTATTTGTGCGATTAGCGGCCGCTTAGATCAAGATGCCGTAATCAGTCTATGGAATGACAGACGTTGCTTATTGGATGTCGACACTGCTTTTTTACAGTTATCGGACATTGAATATTGTGACAGTGCTGGAGTGGCATTTCTACTCGAATTAGTCAGTATTTTTGCCGCAAAAGGTGCTAGCTTGAAGTTGATTTCAGCTTCCGAGCAGCTTAAGAAATTTATCGTATTATATGATTTAAACGACTTCTTTTATGAAGAAGCACAGTAAGGTGAACAGTTCCATGGAATGTAAAGATATAGAAGCGATCCTGTTAGAAGCATTATCCTTAGAAGAAGTAAAAGTGACTCAAGAAGGGACTCATTACAAGATTGTTGCCGTCGGTGAGTGTTTTGACGGTATGGGGCGCGTTAAGCAGCAACAGACAATTTATGGTCCATTAATGGCTCACATTACTAGCGGTGAGTTACACGCTATTACGATTAATGCATTCACGCCAACACAATGGAAGCGTGAAAAAGTCTTTAATATGTAATTGCTGATTTAGAGAGTTAATGTGGATAAATTAAAAATTGAAGCGAGCAATGCGCTTGCGGGTGAAGTTGTCATTTCAGGTGCAAAAAACGCGGCTCTGCCAATCCTGATGGCCGGTGTGTTAGCTGAGACAGACTTTAATATATCTAATGTTCCTAGCCTTAGGGATGTTAATACCAGTTGTGAATTATTACGCTGCTTGGGTGCCGAAGTCACCCGCTCAGGCGATGATAAAGTTTGTATCTCAACCACCAATCTTAATGAGTTTTGTGCTCCTTATGAATTAGTTAAAACGATGCGTGCATCGATATTGATTCTAGGCCCTTTACTTGCTCGATACGGTAAGGCCGATGTGTCTCTGCCTGGTGGTTGTGCTATTGGTGCCCGCCCGGTGAATTTGCATCTGCAAGGACTAGAGCAAATGGGTGCCAAGATTGAGGTCAAAGAGGGCTATATCAAGGCCCGTGTTGACGGTCGTCTTAAAGGCGCGCATATCTTTATGGATATGATCAGCGTCGGCGCGACCGAGAACTTGTTAATGGCTGCAGCATTAGCTGATGGCGAAACCGTTATCGAAAATGCAGCACGTGAGCCTGAAATTGTAGATTTAGCCAATTGTTTGATTGCAATGGGGGCAAACGTTGAAGGCGCTGGTACTGATACCATTCGCATTCAAGGTGTTGAGTCGCTCCAAGGTTGTGATTACCGCGTGATGCCTGACCGCATCGAAACCGGTAGCTTTCTTGTGGCTGCTGCGGTGACTCGTGGAAAGATCCGTTGCACTAAAGCGGATCCTAAATCGCTTGAAGCGGTACTGGCTAAGCTTGAAGATGCTGGCGCAAAAATTACTACCGGTGATGACTGGATTGAACTTGATATGCAAGGGCAGCGCCCTAAAGCAGTCAATATTAAGACGGTGGCTTACCCTGGCTTTCCAACTGACATGCAAGCACAATTTTGTGTGCTTAATGCATTAGCAGAAGGTACCTCAACGATCACTGAAACCATTTTTGAGAACCGCTTTATGCATGTTCCAGAGTTGAGCCGTATGGGCGCAACAATGGAGCTAGAGGGTAATACCTGTATTATCCACGGCATTGAAAAGTTAAATGGTGCACAAGTGATGGCAACCGATTTACGGGCATCAGCCAGTTTAGTGATTGCAGGGCTTGTTGCTGATGGGACAACGATTGTTGATCGCATCTATCATCTGGACCGTGGTTACGAGCATATTGAGCAAAAATTCAAAGGACTTGGCGGACACGTTGAGCGAGTAAAATCGTAGTCTGATTGAGCCTAGCTTTACCAACCAAAGAACCATTTAGGCGTTATCGCTTAAATGGTTCTTTGTTTTATGCGCTAGCGCAAATTAACGAATGGCTAAATAAGAACAAGATCAATACATAGGTATCTTTACAATGTTATGTTCTCACTATGCCTATTTTTGTCACTTTTAACATCTATCTATTTTACGGCCTAGTATTCTTCTCTATAGGTTGCGCTGTGGTGTTTCGTAATTTTAGATATAGCCAGCTTAAAGTCGCTCCCACTCTTTGGGCATTGGCCATTTTTGGCTTTTCTCATGCTTTTCACGAGTGGTCAGAGCTATATGTCATTATTTTTTCAGATAACATGGACCCGCAATATCAGCTACTGACTGAGTGGCTTCGCCTTGCCAAGTTGTTTTTATCCTATCTGGCCTTAATGGTGTTTGCTTGGCAAATACTGAGTATCACGACTAAGCGAATAGCCTTGGTCGGGCATGGGATCATTCTGGCGATATTAGCCTGTTATTTTTGGCTGGTTATTCCCAATGTGCATGATTTAGACATCAACAGAATGGGGCTTATTGAAGCGAGTCAATATACCCGTGTGCTTATCGGTTTTGGTAGCGCTTCTTTAGCAGGTGTTGGCATGGCGGTTTATGGCAATAGTTTACGTCAAGAGCAGCATCACTATGGACTGTACTTTGTGATTAGCGGCGTGGGTCTACTTATATACGGCGTGCTATCTGGCTTAGTGGCGACCGATTATCACCATAGTGTGCCAGTATTGAGAACCTTAGCGGGGGGATTGATTTTAGTTGCACTGTTTAAAGCACTTAAAGTCTTTGATTTGGAAAAAGAGCAAGCAACCGCGGCTAAGCTTAAACGTGCGCTTGAGGCTGATAAATATAAAGCGATAGGACGATTAGCCATGGGGGTTGCACACGAAATCAATAACCCATTGGCTTCGTCGACGTTAGCATTAGATCTTTGGCAGCGAAAAAACCCTCAACACTTTGCTTTTGAAGACGACTACTTGAATCGAGCTAGACTGGGTATTGAGCGTGCGTCATCGATTAGTAAGGAGCTGTTGAACTACGCTCGGCCCGCATCCGGTAAGCGCAGTGATTTTGCTATTGCAGATATTTTAAATAGTGCAGTCAAGCTGTTGGCTCATCGCTGTAAGCAGAATGTCATAGAGCTTAACTGTGGTGCTTATATTCACCTCTATGGTGAAAAAGTAAAGCTAGAAGAGTTGATTATAAATTTACTTTGTAACGCTATTGACGCATCACAGAGCGGTCAAAAAATCGTTGTTGATGTTAGTGAGGGCGATACCACGGTAACGATTATGGTGACTGATTTTGGTTGTGGTATGGATAGGGAAGCGTTAGCGCGGGCAACAGAGTTGTTTTACTCTAGTAAACCGGTCGGTAAAGGCACTGGATTAGGTTTGGCTATTTGTGAGCAAATTACATCATTACATCATGGGAAAATGAATATTGTGAGTGAGCTAGGTAAAGGTACCACTGTAGAGTTAGTCTTTTATCGGGAGCACAAGTAATGGTCTCTATTCTATTGGCTGAAGATGACAATGAGCTTAGGCGCAATGTCGTCGAGCTACTTGAACTTGAAGGTTATCAGGTGACTGCAGTGGCAAGTGCTGAAGCTGCTATTGCTGAAAGTGAACAGCAACACTTTGATATTGCGCTGTTAGACCTTTTGATGTCTGGCATGACCGGAGTGGAGGCAATATCAAACCTACGTCAACATCAGCCCTTTATCGCCATCGTGATTATTACCGCCTACGCAACCGTCGATACCGCGGTGGATGCGATGAAAAAGGGGGCTGATAGTGTGATGACCAAACCTTTTAAGAGTCAGGAGTTGGTGGTCACCATTAAGCGAAGCTTAGCGGAAAAAGAGATTCTAAAGAACCGCGCCGACCTAGACCCTGATTTAGTCTATAGCGCCCTTGCAAATCCATACCGCCGTAAGGCATTAAAAATACTGGCAGCACATCAAGCATTGAAATTTATGGATCTGTGTCGTTTAGTTGAAATCGATGATCACACCAAGTTTAACTTTCATCTACGTCAGCTAAAAAAGGCAGGCCTTGTCATGCAAAATGAGAAGAAGATCTACATTTTGACAAATACAGGTCAATTTGTTTTACAACATCATAACTTATCTTAAGGTTAAATGTATTTAATAAATAAAGAGTTACCTGTAACTTGATAACAATAGTTCACAGTTTGTTAATAATAGTGAACTCTAGTCATCTATCTCTTTAGTAGTATCTCTTCAATACTTGCCCTATGTCCATAGAGGCATATCAATCGCCAAAAAAAGCTATCCCGGCGATATGAATATGAGCAATGTTGAGGATGAATATATGAACGCACAAATTCCATGCAAAAAGCTATTACTCGCCAGTATGATCACCATGTTGGTTGCTTGCGGTAGCGATAATGATAATGATGACACCACGCTGCCTGTGAATAATGCCCCCGTAGTTGTTGCTGATGCGGCTACGGTAACCGTATCAGAAGTTGTGACCATTGATGTATTAGCCAATGATACAGATGCAGATGGCGATAGCTTATCAATCGTATCCGTTGACAATGATAGCGCTGTGATTACTGATGGAAAGATTAACTTTACTGCTGGTGATACTGCTGGCGAATTGAAGTTTAGCTATACCATTGCAGATGGCACTGATGAGGCGACGGGTGAAGTGACTGTCACCGTTGAAGCTGTTGTCATTCCAGAGCCCGAAGTTCTAGCGTATGTGGGGTCAGCAGCCTGTGCAACGTGTCACAGCGGTAAGCATGAATCTTTTGTTAAGACTGGTCATAACTTTAAGATTATGAAAAACCCGGGCAATGATGCTCCTGTATTTCCGTATACCCCTGCTACAACCATTACTGGTGCTATCGATCTGCTGGTCGATTCAGTACCCAATAATGTTTTAGGTGCACCAACAAGTTACGACGAAGTCACATATACAGTCGGTGGTTACGGTTGGAAAATGCGCTGGTTAGACAAAGATGGCTACATCGTCACCGGTAAAGACGTGCAATACAACATTCGAAATTCTGCTGGAGAATTGAATATTCCTGATAATCATCCAGGTGATGCGGATGTTATGGGTGATTACAAGGCAACCGAATTCAATGTTCAGTATAGTTGTGGTAACTGTCATACCACAGGTTGGAAGCGTACGACTGATGTAGCGGGTGGTGATAGTCGCAACCCATTACGTCAAGATGACCTTCCAGGCATGAATGGTACCTTTGCTGAGCAAGGCGTTCAGTGTGAGTCTTGTCATGGCGCCGGTAGTATCCACGTCAAAGCACCGTCTAAAGACAATATCACTAAGATCGCGGTTGCACGTATAACGGAAGATTTCTTAGCCGATGATATGGGCTACGGTAAAGCGGTAACGTGCGCCGAGTGTCATACTCGTGATGGTGAGAAAGATTACCCATCGTTTGTAAGTCATTACAACGAATCCTTCCCTGAAGGAAGCAAAGTTGGTGGCCGTATCATCTCTAAAGGTGGTTTATCTAAGCATCACCAAACCGGCGATGAAATGCTAGGTGTGGTTCCAGAAGACCATGGCACTTATAAAGCGGGTGACGAAATTGGTCCTAAGAGTGGCATGGCGTGTACCTCTTGTCATGACTCTCACAAGTCTACCTTGAATGCAGATAGTGCTGATGGTCTACACACTGGAGCAGTTAAAGAATGTACTTCTTGCCATACTGGCGACTACAAAAAAGAGTTCACCGTTGGACTACATGAATTTGCTGCAGAGTGTACAGATTGCCATATGCCTAAACTGGCTAAGAGTGCTGTTACTCATTTAGCTAAAGACGGTACAACAAAATACGGTGATGTGAAGTCTCACTTATTTACTATCGACTTAGACCCAACAGCGAAGCAGTTCACTGAAGATGGCAAGTTCCAAATGCCTTGGGCTACGGCGCAGTATTCTTGTGGTGAGTGTCATGCTGATGTCGCTGGTTATGTTGAGAAACTTCCTGAAGGAAAAATGCATAAGTAGTAACTAAGCTTACCTCTTCTCTTTATCCCTGCCAAAAGCCGCTCTATTTCATCATTAGAGCGGCTTTTTTATATCTTTAACTTCCAGTACCTCTGAATAAGATAAACAAAGGTTAATATACTCGAGCGTACTCCTTTCGCTCATTTTGCTATGTTGACACTGGGTGTTGAAGAAGCGTTGACTGAAAGGGAGTTGAGATAGATGACACTATGGCAAAGGATGGGCTTATTGCTACTACTGATACTCGCTGCGTTGTCCTGTTACGCTGTTGGCTTTGCATCTGGGGCGACAGGGCTACTGTTATTGGGTGTGGCTTTAGAGAGCGCATTTTGGTTTGGTTTACTGCAAAAGAAACCGCAGCGGTTATCTACAGCAACGGAGCCCAATTAACTCTGATTGGAACCGAAGTGATAACCACGGCTGGCATATTGAATGCCTAGTAAGGTAAGAGTGCCTTGAACCATCGTAATAGCGATTTACGCTATGCCTAAGCAACAAGCAACAAGCAACAAGCAACAAGCAACATGTTTGTTTCCGTACTGCCGTAGCACCGCGAGCAAAACTGTGATTGAGGCAGTGATTCAGAGAGTGGTATTCCATTTTTAATATCACTAACGCAGTGTTACCTACGGTAACTCCTGTAGGGAAAGGCATATGTTGCTGCATTTTTGATTGATAAACATTTATATTGAATTTTGATGGCATGGCCTATTTTGTTCCATACAAGATTAGATATTTGCTTCCTCTATGAAGGTTAAACTCAGGAAATACTAGCTCGTAGTTGGGCAAAGGGATAATGATGCAGCATCTTCTATTAAAAGGGGGTTTGGCTGTCGTCATAAAAAAGCCTGCATTAAGCAGGCTTGTTATGGGTCAAGGAGGTTAGCGGTTACTCTTTGTAGTGAACTGGCTTCTCATCAATTATCACAGGTACATCGTAAGACTTACCTTCGCGAATAATGGTGATTTTAACTTCCATACCTGGTTTTGTTTCAGCGATTCTATCCATCAACATCTCAACGCCCGGTATCGCTTCACCTTGATAATGCGTTATAACATCACGGATTTGCAGTTGTGCTTTTGCCGCCGGACCAGCAGGGTCGATACTTGTTACTAGTACACCGGTTAAGTCTGGAAGATTAAGAATTTGTGTCATCACGGGACCAACCGCTTCACCACTAATACCCAAAGCACCACGAATCACGCGGCCATCTTTAACCAACTTACCCATAATGCTATGAGCCAGTTTGATTGGGATTGCAAAACTAATACCGTGAGTACCGCTTTCTTTACCAATCTGAAAAGCCGCAGTGTTAATACCGACTAATTGACCGGTAGTATCAATGAGTGCACCCCCCGAGTTACCCGCATTAATCGCCGCATCAGTTTGTAGAAAATCAAGGTAACCAGAACTAAGTCCATTTCGACCCGTTGCACTAATAATGCCTTGGGTAATGGTTTGGCCTAAGTTGTAGGGATTACCAATGGCCAATACGACATCACCCACTCTTGCTGGTACCTCGAGTCCAAGTGGAACGATAGGAAGATTATCGCCCTCGACTTTTAATACCGCCAAATCGGTTTCGGGATCGCTGCCAACCACTTCAGAGGTGAATTTTCTACCATCTTGCAACGCGACGACAATCTCGTCGGCTTGTTTGATGACGTGGTAGTTGGTAAGGATATAACCCTCTTTGCTCATGATCACACCTGAGCCCAATCCTTGTAATGAACTGGGTTTAAGCGGTTGTCTTTGATCAATGCTGAGGCTATAAATATTGACAACTGCGGGTGCCGCTCGGCGCACTGCGGTTGCAAAAGATAATTCGTTGCTGCTGGTTACCGCACGGCTCATTAAGCCATTTGTGAGGCTTTGCCCGGTAATGAAAGGCATCACAATAATGATAACCACAGCCATGATAAGGCCAAATGCTATGGCTTTACCGACATATATAAGAGTGTCTTTAATCATCATGATTGGGAGTTAATACTGAAAAGATGAGTTAGATTAACATGTTTATACCCACCCTACCTGAAAATGCAGGATTCAGTGGGAATTTAATGGGCTTTAATCAAGGCATTGATTGCTACTAATGGTCGTTCCCTTAGTAAAATCGATAACACAGAGTAAAGCCCATTAAAATCCATCGCAGAAGGCGTTGTGCAAGCCCACTTCGTTGTTGCACTAACTTAAAAGGGAGTAACCATTTCGGCATTAGCGCGTCTAGAATTGAACTTGCACAACGCCTCTGAAACGAGCACCTTCAAGTAGGATGGGTATATATTAAACACGTATACGAAAGCACTTTGACCTGCAATAAAATAGCCGAGTATATTACTCGGCTATTAAGTTTACGCTGATGAACTTAGCGAAGGATCAAATATATGCTGGTATTGTCTCGTTGTATTTTTAACGCGACAGAGCCTTTCTGCTCTTCAAACACTGACTTGAGTGATTTCAGATTTTTCACTTTAGTGCGGTTTACACCCACAATTACATCACCTTTTATCAAACCACTCGCCGCTGCTGGTGAGCCCTGAGCTACATCGGTAATCGCTACTCCTGATGAGGCATCAGCATTTTCAAGTTTTGCACCTTGTAACATTGGGTGTACTGCCCCCGCGGCAGCTTCTGCTGTTTGGGTTGATTCTCCGAGTGTTGCGGTCACTGACTCTTCATCTCCGTCACGGATCAGGCCAAATTCAACTTTGCTACCGGCGCCCATAGTGGCAACTTTGGCGCGTAGCTCTTGGAAACTCTTAATCTTGCGACCATTAACACTGGTGATAATGTCGCCTACTTTTATGCCTGCTTTGTCTGCAGCGCTGTCTGGCATGACCTCATTAATAAAACCACCGTGTTGGGTTTCAATGCCAAAGCCTTTTGCCAGTTCGCTGGTAAGGTCTTGACCTAAGACCCCAAGTACGCCACGACGCACTTCACCATGTTCAATAATCTGATCGACTAGATTGTTGACCATGTTTGATGGTATCGCGAAACCAATACCGACGTTACCGCCGCCAGGGGCGACAATCGCGGTATTGATACCGATGAGGTCACCATTTAAATTAACTAATGCCCCCCCGGAGTTACCACTGTTGATAGCTGCATCGGTTTGAATAAAGTTCTCAAGCATTTCAATGCCAAGGCCACTTCGGCCCATGGCACTGACAATACCCGATGTGACGGTTTGACCAAGACCAAACGGATTACCAATGGCGACGGCAAAATCTCCTACTTGTAGCTCGTCGGAGTCAGCGCGCTTAAGGGCTGTGAGGTTTTTGGCTTCGATTTTTAATAGGGCGATATCTGATTCGGTATCAGTACCAATGAGTTTTGCTTCAACTTCGCGGCCATCAGATAATCCGATAAGGATTTCATCAGCGCCCTCAATAACATGGTTATTAGTAACAATATAACCCTCTTTAGCATCGATGATGACGCCCGAACCTAGTCCTTTAAATGGACGTTCCTGTACTTGTTCTCTTGGTGCGTTAGGGCCAAAGAAATAGCGGAATGCATCAGGGACTTTTTGCTTAGAAACATGTGTGCCCGACACTGCTACGGCGACCACTGCTGGCGTCGTTTTATGTAACATAGGAGCTAAACTCGGTAAGAGTTCGCCGCCGACGGCAAGAGGGATTGCGGCCTGAGATACAGTGGGGGCTAGCATTAAAGAAGCACTTAAAAAGGCTGCTGAAAGTAAGGATAATTTAGTCTTCATTTATACGTTGCTCCAATTTCGTCAATACTAATGTTTGCACGGTTCGGCACTGTTTTACCTTTAACAAAAGGTGACTGCCATGCAAATCATATAATCTGTTTTATATCATTCGTTATTGAGTCGGACTCAAGCGAGTATCAAAAAGTTCATCAATGATTAACAAAGGTTAATTTATCGATACATTCTTTATATGGATGCAGCCTTTTCAGTATAGGTGCTATCGGTCGCTGCGCTGCGGTTATCGACAGGCGCTAAATCAGATAGATGTTTATCAGTCGTTGGGAAGGTTAATAAGCTCGCGGATGTATTCCATTGCTGGTTAACCTTATTGACTAGGTGGGTGAGTTCCGTGAGTTGTTTATAGTGGCCGTCAAAGTGATCTGACACTTCTTGCTTATACTGACAAAGTTCCAGCTGAGTTTGCTCCAGCTGTTTATTTTGACTTTTGTCTTTATTTTTTCTAGTTAAAACGGTATGCCCAACGTAGCCAAAAACGCTGCCTATAACAAAGGCTGCAAAGGTTAATGCCCATTCCATATTGACTCCAATGACGACTTTAAAAAGAGAGATGCTGCCAAATATACATGGCGGCTTTCGGCCGTGGTACTATTTACTGAAATAGTTTAATGATAATTAATCGCCAAACAGTCCTGAACGGCTGATTTGTGTTTGTTCCTTACTTACAGATAGAGAATGATTTACGTGTCGCATTTAACTCCTTGGCAGCATTATCAACAAGATTTAACTCGAGATGACTTTTCCCACGACGTTGCACAAGAAGAAGCGGTAAAGCAACTGCAACGCGTTTATGACGATCTTATCGTACTGAACAGCCAAGGACGCAGCAAGAGTAAGCTGTTTTCTCTATTTGGGACAAAATCAAAGCGAAGCGTACAAGGGCTCTATTTATGGGGCGGTGTGGGTCGCGGTAAGACGTATCTAATGGATACCTTTTTTGATTCTCTTCCGGGTGAAAAAAAGTTGCGTGCGCATTTTCATCGATTTATGCATCAATTACATATTGATTTGGCAGAGCTACAAGGCCAACGCGATCCGCTGGTCATTATCGCTAAAAAAATGGCGACACAATATCAAGTGATCTGCTTTGATGAATTCTTTGTCTCTGATATTACTGATGCAATGTTGTTAGGGTCCTTGTTTGAATCCTTGTTTGCAGAAGGCGTCGCCTTAGTTGCGACGTCTAATATCATCCCTGATGAACTTTATCGCAATGGTTTACAGCGGGCTAGATTCCTACCCGCGATTGCAGCCATCAATAAATATTGCGATATTTTAAATGTCGACTCAGGCGTTGATTACCGACTAAGAACACTAGAGCAAGCTGAGATTTATCACTCACCGTTAGATGCACAGGCCGAGCAAAACTTACAAGAGTATTTTGCGAAGTTAGCGCCGGAATCTGAGATCTTACAAGAGGGGGTGTTAATTGATGGCCGCGTCATTGAGATCCGTCAACAAGCCCAAGGGGTATTGTTGATTGATTTTAGAGCGTTATGCGATGGCCCGCGTAGCCAACGAGACTATATGGAGGTTGCAAGACTTTACCATACCGTGCTGCTCAGTAACGTAGAGCAGATGGGCGAGCATTTAACCGGTGATGACATAGCACGTCGATTTCTAGCGATGGTAGATGAGTTTTATGAGCGTAATGTTAAATTAATTATTTCATCGGCAGTCTCTTTAGATGATATCTATACTAAAGGCTTACTGAATTTTGAATTTAGACGTTGTCGTTCCAGATTGACCGAAATGCAGTCCCACGATTATTTAGCGTTAGAGCATTTACCTTAAGTTTAGAGCCAATCACTCGCTGCTTTTTAACTTGATTATTTGTCTCCAAAACGACCTGATTTCCTACGTTATGAGGCCATCAGAGGGTCATCAGCAGCCTTGATAGATGAAACGTTTAAAAAGAGATAAGAATTTATCTAGAAATTAGGTGATTTTTAACTCATCTTTGTCTATAATCCGCCACCTGCCCTCGTTATCCACCACTCTAGGTGGAAGTTGTAAAGCCTAATTCTTTGCTCGAAGGGGCGGGGAAAGGCATTTTTTGTGTTTTTGCCAATAATGGCATTAGCATGTGAGACAGAATTTTAACATTGGGTTTTTGTAAAATGAAGACTACTTTTACTGCTACACCAGAAACAGTCACTCGTGATTGGTTCGTCGTTGACGCCGAAGGTAAAACTTTGGGTCGTATCGCTACTGAAATAGCTTCTCGCCTACGCGGAAAGCATAAGCCAGAGTATACGCCTCATGTTGATACTGGTGACTACATCATCGTTATTAACGCTGAGAAAGTTACCGTGACTGGAAACAAAGCCAAAGGCAAAGTTTACTATTCACACTCTGGTTTCATCGGTGGCATTAAGCAGATAACTTTTGAGAAGCTGCAAGCTCATAAGCCTGAAATGATTATCGAAAAGGCTGTTAAGGGTATGCTACCTAAAGGCCCATTGGGCCGTGCCATGTTCCGTAAGCTTAAAGTTTACGCTGGTACAGAGCATAACCACGCTGCACAACAACCTCAAGTACTTGATATCTAAACGGGATTATAGCAATGGCTGCAACTCAATACTACGGCACTGGCCGTCGCAAAACTTCTACTGCTCGTGTATTCGTTAAAGTAGGTACTGGTAACATTATCGTTAACCAGTTACCTCTAGACGAATATTTCGGTCGTGAAACTTCTCGCATGGTTGTTCGTCAGCCACTAGAGCTAGTTGAAATGACTGACAAGCTAGACATCATGGTAACTGTTAAGGGTGGTGGTAACACTGGCCAAGCAGGCGCTATTCGTCACGGTATTACCCGTGCGTTGATGGAAATTGACGAGACTCTACGTCCTTCTCTACGTGCTGCTGGTTTCGTTACCCGTGATGCTCGTAAAGTTGAGCGTAAGAAAGTTGGCCTACGTAAAGCACGTAAGAAGCCACAATTCTCTAAGCGTTAATTTCGCTTTCAGAATTCAAAAAGCCCAGCTATATGCTGGGTTTTTTATTGCCTAAAAATCAGCTTCTCTCCATAAAACCTATCGTACTAATTATACTCATTGCACTAATCACACTGGTTTTACTCATTATGTCGTTAATTAAAAAGTGCCCAAGCTGCTTAATTCAAGGCGCATTGATGAAGTAATAGTCACTTCCGTGTGAGCCAATGCAAAGCAGAAATTGCCGTTGGGCGGCTTTCAAAGCAGCGCATGCTGCGTTAAGCACTCTGGAGAACCGATTGAATTGTCGATTTTCCCATACTCACGGTCAGATGCCAGCTTTGGGGCGAAGGTAGAGTCATGCAGGAGCTGTTACTAAGGATGCCAGAACTGAGAATAACGATTAGCCTCGTGCTCCCCACTGACTTGCTGTGCTTTGAACGCTAGCTGAAAGTAGTGATACTTAATCGCATAGCTAATACGATACGAATCGACTTCCTTAGTTTGTTTGACCGACGGTAGTGGGTCAGTACATTTGTTGTTATTGCTTTTAAAAGCCCTGCACTTTGGTTATTGGTTAAACTCATTTCACTATCGATAGACCCGTTAAACATCTGGCTGATAGGACCACAGTGGCAGATGTGAGGTTTATATGCTGTTATAGATGCAAGTCTTGCCCTAATACCTCAGTGAGCGCGATAGCGCTTATGAGAGCGTTATAATCACCATGCTAAGTCGGCTTGTCAGTGTGTTGAGATAGTTCTTCGACATTTATCCGAGCTTACACTTACGATTAGGCCGTTGAAGGGCGACTTAGGTAAGTAGCCCTTGAAATGGACCCCATAAACAGTGGTAAAGTACTCTTATGTTTTACACTGTTCGGCAGCGGAGATTCTTTGTTATGTCTTTTGAGTTAATCATGCTTGCGTTAGGTTTAGTACTCATCATTGAAGGTATTGGCCCCTTATTATTTCCCAATCGTTGGCGAGCGTATTTAAAAGAAATTTCCAATCAAAATCAGCAGCTTTTACAACGCCTAGGTGGTTCTTTAGTCACTGTCGGTGTGGTTATATTGATTATTTTTTTATAAATTACTTGCCTACCGCCCCTATAGATCTGCTAAAATCCCGTTTTAACCACTACCGTGCAGCAAATAATGGGCAAAAACGTTGTAGTTCTCGGCACCCAATGGGGTGACGAAGGAAAGGGTAAGATAGTCGATCTTCTTACCGAACAGGCTAAATATGTCGTTCGTTACCAAGGTGGCCACAATGCGGGTCATACTCTTGTTATCGATGGCGACAAGACAGTTCTTCATCTTATTCCGTCAGGGATCTTACGTGATAATGTAAAATGCATTATTGGTAACGGCGTGGTGCTTGCACCTGACGCACTGATGACAGAAATTAACATGCTTAAAGAGCGTGGCGTACCTGTAGAGGAACGTTTATTAATTTCTGAAGCATGTCCTCTCATTCTTCCATTCCATTGCGCATTAGATGTGGCACGTGAAAAAGCGCGTGGCAATAAAGCTATTGGCACGACGGGTCGTGGAATTGGTCCAGCATATGAAGATAAAGTATCACGTCGCGGTTTACGTGTAGGCGATCTGTTTAATGCAGAATTGTTTGCAGAAAAACTGAAAGAAGTGATGTCTTATCACAACTTTATGTTGACCGAATACTACAAGTGCGATGCAGTTGATTATGAAGAGACATTGAAAGATGCTCTTGGAATTGCTGATTACTTGAAGAGCATGTGTACCGACGTTTCTGAGCTTCTTGATCAAGCTCGTAAAGCCGGTGAGCCAATTCTATTTGAAGGCGCTCAAGGCACGTTACTAGATATTGACCATGGTACTTATCCATTTGTAACCTCTTCTAATACTACCGCAGGTGGTGTTGCAACGGGTTCTGGATTTGGTCCTCGTCATCTAGATTACGTTTTGGGTATCATGAAGGCATACACCACACGTGTTGGTGCCGGTCCGTTCCCTACGGAATTGAAAAACGAAATTGGTGACTACTTAGGTACTAAGGGTCATGAGTTTGGTGCGACTACAGGTCGTAAACGCCGTCCAGGTTGGTTGGATGTTGTCGCGATGAAGCGTGCAGTTCAAATCAACAGCGTAAGCGGCTTCTGCTTGACTAAACTAGATGTTCTAGACGGTCTTAAAGAAGTGAAGATTTGTGTTGGTTATGAGTATCCTGATGGAACTGTAGCAACTACAACACCGCTAGCAGCAGAAGGCTATGAGCAGGTTACGCCTGTTTTAGAAACTCTGCCTGGTTGGAGCGAAACAACTTACGGCGCGACATCTGTAGAGCAACTGCCACCGGCAGCAATCAACTACATTAAGCGTTTAGAAGAGTTGTTAGAAACGCCGATTGATATTATCTCAACGGGTCCGGATAGAAACGAGACCATGATTCTAGTGAATCCGTTTAGTTAATAAGAAGAGGCCGCGTTTAGCGGCCTTTTTATTAACGGTTAATGATGTTTTACCCTCGTTTATAGTTTGTTTCGGTAAGCCTATGTATTAGTTGCTCTCCACAAGTTGTCTACAGCATCGCTAAAATAGGTTAGTAATGCGACCATCAAGATTTATTTACATACCTCGACAAGAATGCGTTATAAGCCCTTCATTAAGCATCATCGTTCAAGCCTGACACTACATACATGATTCTTTATAATACATAGACGAACAAAAACTAAGCTCGAAAGATCAACAGCCCCTAATATTTAAAACCGCGTAATCAGAAATGGTTAATGTGCAGTTAGTACTCAAGAAATGCGGTATACTGCCGATGACAAAAGACAGATGTGCTTAGAATTTGCTTTTAGCAGACTCGATATTTTGTGCTTGAATTAACCCACTGTCATTGAGAGACCTTATGCTGCGTTATGTATTAATTATTGTATTATCGATAATTTCTTTGCCTAGTCTGGCGACTCCGAAAGCGGTAGACGTCTATACTCAAGAGCAACTTGTTGATTTAATTCGTACCAAAAGCTATTTAACCCAAGTTAAAGGCGATGACTGTCAAATTGTAGAAGATATTGAAGCAAGAGCTGAAGTACTAAAGCAGCCTTTGTATCAGTATCTTTGGGCTGAAATGCTCAATCATGGGATCTGCGTAAAGGCGAATCCGCCGCGTGGGATCTCAATGTTAAAAACCTCAGCAGAGCAAGGCAGTGCTGAAGCCATGGTTAGAATGGCAGAGTATTACCATGACGGTAAATTCGTCATGGAAGATAAAGAACGTGCTGTGCACTATGTGCTACCAGCAGCCGCGACAGGTGATTTACCTGCGCGAATGATGTTGGTTCGGTTATTTGGTGAAGGCTATGGTAGCCCCCGCGATTATGAAACTGGTTTTCATTGGCTATACAACGAAGTTTTTAGCGATGAAACGGTACAAACCGAAGCAACCAATTTGTTAAAGGTGTTAGAGGCAAAAATGCCGCCCAGCGCAATAGCTAGGGCAAAGAAAGAACACCTGAGAACGCAACAATAAGCATAGCTCAGAGCAGCCATGCCAATAATTTGGAAAATGAATGATACAAGATCCGCATATTAAGCGAGAGCAAGAAAACTACGAGAATCCGATCCCAAGTCGTGAGTATATTTTAGAATACTTACGCTCTCAAACGTCACCACTCACCCGTGAACACATTGCAAACGCACTTAAAATCGAAGGCGAAGAACAGCTAGAAGCTATCCGTCGTCGGTTACGTGCAATGGAGCGTGACGGTGAACTCGTATTTACTCGCGGTAAATCATATGGCTTACCAGAAAGAATGGATTTGCTAACCGGCACCGTCATAGGCCATCGTGATGGCTTTGGATTCTTAAAGTTAGTAGAGGGTGGAGACGACCTTTATATTAATAACCGTGACATGATGATGTATTTTCACGGTGACAAAGTACTGGCACAAAAAGCCGGCGTTGACCGTAAAGGGCGTCGTGAAGCTAGAATTGTACGCTTAGTTGAACAGCGGAGCGCCGCACTCGTTGGCCGCTTCCATCTTGATGCTGGTATGGGGTTCGTTATCGCTGACGATCGTCGTGTCACTCAAGAGATACTGATCGCTGAAGAAGACCGTTTAGGCGCACGACAAGGCGATATCGTTGTTTTAGAACTAACTCGTCGACCTGGACGCTATGTCAAAGCGGCCGCAAAAGTGACCGAAGTACTTGGCCAGCAAATGGCGCCGGGCATGGAAATTGAAATAGCACTGCGCAATTATGACTTACCACATGAGTGGTCTGCACTGATTGAAAAGAAGCTTAAAAAGATCCCTGATGAAGTGACCGATGCGGATAAAGAAGGTCGTGTCGATCTACGTCAATTGCCTTTAGTCACTATTGATGGTGAAGACGCGCGAGACTTTGATGACGCCGTTTACGCCGAGAAGAAAAAGTCAGGCGGCTGGCGCTTATGGGTGGCCATTGCTGATGTGAGCCATTATGTGCGCACAGAGTCAGCATTAGACAGAGAAGCCCGTTCACGCGGCAACTCGGTTTACTTCCCGTCGCAAGTGATCCCGATGTTGCCAGAGAAGATCTCTAATGGATTGTGTTCTTTGATGCCTGAGGTCGATCGCCTATGCATGGTTGCAGAGATGACCATCTCTGCCGCTGGCAAGTTATCAGGATATAAGTTTTACCCTGGCGTTATGCACTCTCATGCTCGTCTAACCTATACCCAGGTAGCGGATATGCTTGAAGGCGGTGAGGTGAGTGATAAGCTTAAACCTATCTTCCCTCATCTGCAGACACTGCAATCTCTGTATCTGACATTAGATGGCATTCGTGCAGACCGTGGTGCTATTGCTTTTGAAACCACAGAAACGCAGTTTGTATTTAATGAACAGCGTAAAATCGATAAAATCATACCGCGTAATCGTAATCAAGCGCATAAGATCATTGAAGAATGCATGATTTTAGCCAATGTTGCCTCTGCTAAGTTTGTCAAAAAGCACAAAGGTGAAGTGTTATATCGCGTGCATGAATCGCCGTCGGAGCAAAAGCTAACCAACTTTAAGGATTTCCTTAAAGAGCGTGGCTTGACGATGGAGGGCGGACTTGAGCCGACACCAAAAGATTACCAAGCGGTAATGGAGCAAATTGCCGACAGACCGGATGCTGAGCTTATTCAAATAATGTTGCTGCGTTCAATGAAGCAAGCAACATATACCCCCGATAACGAAGGCCATTTCGGTCTAGCATTGGAAGAGTATTCGCACTTTACTTCGCCAATTCGCCGTTACCCTGACTTGATTTTGCACCGAGTGATCCGTTACTTGTTAGCAAAAGAAGAGGGCGATCTCGCCGACCAGTGGACTGCTGACGGTGGTTTCCAATACAAGATTGAAGAACTTGATCAGCTGGGTGTTGAGTGTTCTACCACAGAGCGACGCGCAGATGAAGCCACTCGAGATGTGAGTGATTGGCTCAAATGTGAGTTTATGCAAGACCATGTGGGTGACACGTTTGAAGCTGTTATCGCCTCCGTGACTCACTTTGGTATGTTCGTACGCCTTAATGATCTATTCATCGACGGCTTAGTGCATATCTCAAGCCTTGGCAGTGATTATTATCAGTACGATAATATGCGCCAACGTCTAGTCGGTGAAGCATCTGGGCAAGTGTATCAAATTGGCGATACGGTCACGGTAAAAGTGGCGGCCGTCAATCTCGATGATCGCCAAATCGACCTGATGATGGAAGGTGACTCTGCTGGCGGAAAACGCCGTAAGCCGAGTAAGCCAATGACCGCCAGAGAGCGCGTCAATCGTGAAGGCGCTAAGATTGCCGATAAAGAAAAGAGCGCTTCTAAAGGCAAACGTTCAAGTGGTGGTAGAAGTGGATCCAAAGCAACATCGGGTTCAAAATTTGCAACCAAAAACAAATCAAGCAGTGGTAGCCAAGCTCCCACGACTAAGACCAAAGCTTCAGCAACAAAGCCTTCGGCTAAAAAAGCCAAGCCAGCGAAGCGTAAAACGAGTAAGAAATAGATGAAAAAGCAAGATATTACCTTTGGTTTGCATGCCGTTGAATCTGTATTACAGAATAGCCCTGAGCGTGTTATCGAAATGTGGGTGTTACAAGGACGCGATGATAAGCGACTGACTCCAATATTAGAAATTGCAGCAGAATGGGGCGTGACAATACAGTATGCGTCACGTAAAGCGTTAGATGAGAAGTCTGCTGGCGGTCAACACCAAGGTGTTGTCGCTAAAGTAAAAGTGGCCAAAATTCTCAATGACAGCGATCTCAATGCGATGTTGGAAGAAACTGAAACGCCTTTCTTATTGATTTTGGACGGAGTAACCGATCCACACAATTTGGGTGCTTGTTTACGTAACGCCGATGCTGCAGGTGTACAAGGTATTATTGTACCGAAAGATAACTCTGTTGGTTTGACACCCGTTGTCAGCAAAGTGGCTTGCGGCGCCGCTGAGATTGTCCCGTTATATCAAGTGACTAACCTGGCACGAACCATGCGTAGTTTACAGGATAAAGGTATATGGATTATTGGCGCGGCAGGTGAAGCTGATTGTGAGCTTTATCAAGCAAGTCTAACGGGCCCTATTGCTATTGCGATGGGCTCAGAAGACAAAGGCCTTCGCCGTCTAACACGCGAGAGTTGTGACTCTCTAGTGTCTATTCCTATGGCGGGTAGTGTTTCAAGCTTGAACGTGTCAGTGGCGACTGGTGTCTGCTTATTCGAAGCGGTACGTCAACGTCTTACTAAGACTAAGTAAGCAAGCTATTACGGTCTAGTTTTCCGTAGAAGCGCTTAATATTAAATGCCGATGGGGTTTGTGCCTCATCGGCATTTTTGTATTTGGCGTTATCACATTGAATGTGTGCTTTCCTTAGCTTGAATCCCCACTGAATGAACAGATACTTAATGTAATTGGCATGACTGCTATTTAACTTTTATACAACATGCAGTAACTTAGTCGGACTCACTAGAAGAACAGGATGTCTCAATGCGAAATCAAATTTTATCCTTATGCGTGCTAAGTTCAATTGCCGCAGCAGCCCCGACTTTTGCTGAGGAAGATAAATACCTATGGCTGGAAGATGTAGAGGGCGCGAAGCCTTTGGAGTGGGTTAAGCAACAAAATGCTATCTCCGCCAAGGAGATCAAAGCCTATAAAGGCTTTGATGGATTAGTCAGCAACAGTTTAGCGATTCTGAACAATAAGGAACGCATCCCGTATGCAAGCCGCATGGATGGCTTTCTGTATAACTTTTGGAAAGATGAAAACCACGTGCGCGGTATTTATCGTCGAACGACAATGGAAGAGTACACCAAGGCTGAACCTAAATGGGAGACGGTGTTAGATATTGATGCTTTAGGCAAAGCTGAAGGCGTTAAGTGGGTCTATAAAGGCATGAGTTGTCGTTATCCCGATTATGACCGTTGTCTGGTGTCGCTATCACGCGGTGGAGCGGATGCGGTTGAGGTACGGGAGTTTGATTTAACGAGTAAGTCATTTGTAGATAAAAAGCAGCAGCCTTTTGCCTTAGATGAAGCTAAATCTAGTGTTAGTTGGATAGATAAAAACACTGTTTTTGTTGGAACTGATTTTGCTGATGGCAACAGTCTTACTGATTCTGGCTATCCTCGAGTGGTTAAGCAGTGGCAGCGAGGAACACCTTTATCTGCTGCAAAAACTATTTTTAGCGGCGATAAAACATCAGTAGCAGTCTCCGGTTATGTCATCTATGACGACCAGAAATCGCTACAGTTAGTGTCTGAAAGCCTTACTTTTTATACCGCGCAGCACTATGCATATCGCAACGACAAACTCATCGCTTTGCCATTGCCAATGGATACGGATATTAAAGGCTATTTCAATGATCAGCTTTATATCGAACTTAAAAGTGACTTAACAATAGCAGGTAAGACTTTTAAGCAAGGCGCCATTGTTTACACGGATCTCGATAAGCTTATTGCACAGAAACCAGAATTTAGTGTCCTGGTTGAGCCAACTGCAACCGCTTCAATTTCACAAGTACGATTCACTAAAAGCACCATTCTTATTACTTGGCTCGATAACGTCAAAAGTAAGTTGATGCGTTACGTGCAAAAGAAGGGTCAATGGCAAGCCGAACAAGCCCCATTTGCGGTAAACGGCACATTGAGTGTGTTTGGTGGTGAAGATAACAGTGATGAGGTTTTTGTCGATTACACCAGCTTCTTGGAGCCAGCAAGTCTGTATTTGTTCGATAGCAACAGCATGAAGGCTAAAAAGATAAAGGCAATGAAACAGCAGTTTGCTGCTGATAAGTTTGAGACTAAGCAATATTTTGCTAAATCGAAGGACGGCACTAAAGTGCCTTACTTTGTGGTCATGGCTAAAGATCTGACGCTAGATGGCACTAACCCAACATTACTTTACGGCTATGGCGGCTTTGAAATCTCATTACGACCATCATATTCAGCAACCATCGGTAAAAATTGGCTTGAGCAAGGCGGTGTATATGTCTTGGCTAATATTCGCGGTGGTGGTGAATATGGCCCCGCATGGCATCAAGCAGCACTCAAAGAAAATCGTCATAAAGCTTATGAAGATTTTGAAGCCATAGCGCAGGATTTAATTGCCAGAAAAATCACCTCAAGTCAACATTTAGGGATCCAAGGTGGTAGCAATGGCGGCCTACTTATGGGCGCGGCGTTTACGCGTAAGCCAGAGCTATATAATGCGGTAGTTTGCCAAGTGCCGTTGCTTGATATGAAGCGCTACAATAAATTGCTCGCGGGGGCGAGTTGGATGGGCGAATATGGCGACCCAGATATCCCTGCTGAGTGGGATTACATTAAAGGATTCTCGCCATACCATAATTTAAAGGCGAACACGGCTTACCCTAAAGTGTTCTTTACCACTTCAACTCGAGATGATCGTGTTCATCCTGCTCATGCACGTAAAATGGTGGCGAAAATGGAAGGCATGGGGATAGACGTCTTGTATTACGAAAATATAGAGGGTGGTCATGCCGGGGCGGCAGATAATAATCAAGCTGCTGAATTAAGCTCAATGGTCTATGCCTATTTAATGCAACAACTTAAGTAGTCGGGAGGTTAAGCCATTCAGCTAGGCGATGCGTGTAAAAACTAATCTTAATGAAGGTGATTATGTTTTTGCTCGTATCGCTCACACTTTGGGATGGCTTTATGATTTGCTTTAATGAATCAACCCGACGTTCATTCTCTGCATTGATAGTGTCGAGCCGTAACTTAAGTACTCAAGCCCGTCACATCATTATTGAAAGGTATAAAGTAAATTAAAGGTAGTGATAGTATCTGTTTGTTTTGAGCCTTCTGGCACCACCTGAGTGTATTTGATATTGACACCAATTTTGAATGCCCAATCTTGGAAAAGAGTATTTTTGTAGCTCATATCTAGGGTTAGCGTGTTGTTATCTTCACCCACTTCTGACGTCAAATCCGCATTCAAAGTCGTATACTCTTGTAGTTTTTGTTCAAACTTTGCTGCGGTACGGAGAATGACATCTTTATTCGCATCTGGCTCTAGAATGCTATCGGTGGCGATGGGCAAGTTATATCGATAACCAGGACCGACTTCTAAGCTTAATTTGGTACTCGAGTTAGCAATGGCATCGAAACCATAACCACCTGATATTGTTGATATACGCGTATAACTACCAAATTTATCCCAAGTGAAATCACCTCGACCATAAACATAGCCACTGTAGAGTTTATAACTTGATTGCAGTTGTAGCTCATACTTTTCAGAGGTGGTCTTTTCATCATCGGCGGCAAAGTAGGCTTTAAAAGTGCCCTCTTGTCGTGTCGCGTCAGTGTCATAAACAATTTTTGTTCTGCCGTTAAAGCTGCTCGATTGAGTGTTGCCCGTATTGAGTTGAAAGCCCGCTTCAATTTCAGCGGTTAAGTCACTTGGTGGCTCTTGATAGTCAGGCGGTACCAGTGCAAAGGCCGCTGGAGAGCAACAAAGAGCGAAGACTGCAATGAGGATTCTAGACATTATTATTATTCTTGGAGTGCCGTTTAAAGTTGAAAGTAAAATCAATTAACCCGACATCATACCTAGAATCAGCAACAGCGCAAACAGATTCCAGCTTGTTACTTATGGCGATTGGATGACTCTATTACCTATCAGCAACCTTATACATGAGCTATAAACAACTTCAGTTAATGCATGTAGGCAGGGCTTGTGTATTAAATTAAGAGTAATTGCAGCATAGGGTAATTATTGCTTGAATTGTGCCGCTAGTTTATGTAAGATTCCGCGGCTTAAATCAGTCACTTTAATTAGTTCCTTGCCTCTATTAGGTTTGACTGAGCCAACAACGAGGCTAGATAACCGTAAGGAGCAAAAAATGCGTCATTATGAAATCGTATTTTTAGTTCACCCTGATCAGAGTGAGCAAGTGCCAGGTATGATCGAGCGTTACACTGGTTTAATTACCGAAGCTGGTGGCCAAGTCCACCGTTTAGAAGATTGGGGCCGTCGTCAATTGGCTTACCCAATCATCGAGTTGCATAAAGCTCACTACGTTCTTATTAACGTAGAAGCGACTGCAGAAACGGTTGAAGAACTAGAAACAGCTTTCCGTTTCAACGACGCTGTTTTGCGTAGCATGGTTATGCGTACTAAAGCTGCCATGACTGAAGCATCTCCAATGGCTAAAGCTAAAGACGAACGCGATACACGTCGTTCATCTGAAGAGCGTGCACCAGCACCTCGTGCAGAAGCTACTGAAGAAGTTAAAGAAAGCGCTGAAAACACTGCTGAGTAAGTTTTTTTGTGACCACAAACAATTTTGTATTAGCAGGAACCATTACGCGTTCTAGACGATTTGATAGTCCAGCAGGCATTGCCCATACGGTACTGATGTTGGAACACAAATCTCAGCGTTACGAAGCAGAAATGTTACGTAACGTTTACTGTCAAATTCAAGTTGTGTTGAGTGGTGAACGCTTTAATAGCGTTACAGAAAATCTGAAAGCCGGCGTTGAAATCCAAGTCGAAGGTTTCCTTAATCTGCAACAGAGCAGAAATGGTCAAAATCGTTTGGTTTTACACGCCGAAAATGTCGAATTGAAAACTTAGGAGACTGTCACATGGCACGTTATTTCCGTCGTCGCAAGTTCTGCCGCTTTACTGCAGAAGGCGTTACCGAGATCGATTACAAAGATATCGTTACTTTGAAGAACTATATCACTGAAAGTGGTAAAATTGTTCCAAGTCGTATCACTGGTACAAATGCTAAATATCAACGTCAACTAGCTCGCGCTATCAAGCGTGCTCGTTATCTTTCTCTACTGCCGTATACTGATTTACATCAGTAAACTGCATTAATTTAGAGGAATATAAAATGAACGTTATTTTACTTGATAAAATCGCTAACCTAGGCAACTTGGGTGACCAAGTTTCTGTAAAATCAGGTTACGCACGTAACTTCCTTTTACCACTAGGTAAAGCTGTTGTTGCTAACGCTGCTAACACTGAAGTCTTTGAAGCACGTCGTGCTGAATTAGAAACTAAGTTAGCTGGCCAATTAGCTGCTGCTACATCTCGTGCAGAGATCATCAATGCACTTGAGTCTGTTGTTATCGCTTCTAAAGCTGGTGACGAAGGCAAGCTATTTGGATCTATTGGTAACCGTGACGTAGCTGATGCAGTTACTGCTGCTGGCGTTAAGCTTGCTAAAAGCGAAGTACGTCTACCATTAGGTGCATTGCGCAACACTGGTGACTTTGAAGTTGAAGTTCAACTTCATACTGAAGTTAAAGCTATTGTTAAGATTTCTGTTGTTGCAGAAGCTTAATATATTGCCTTAATACCTTTTTGGTATTAGCAAAGCTTTAATTTAAAACACCGCACTAATTTGATTAGCGCGGTGTTTTTTTATGTCTGAAAAGCAGGAAAAGCAGGAAAAGCAGGAATAGCAGGAATAACAGGAATAGCAGGAATAACAGGAATAACAGGAATAACAGGAAAAGCAGGAAAAGCAGGGAAAGCAAGAAGAGTAGGGTGATGGAATGATTGTTGTGAATTAAAAAGGCATATCAGCTGCGCTGTATATGCCTTTTTCAGTTTTCTATTTGTTTAATTTCTAACTAAATCGAGCTCTTCGATTAAGTTGTCAGCATGATCGACTTCATCCATCATCCACAGTATGTATCGAATATCGACATGTACCGCTCGGGTAATTGTTGGGTTGAAGAACCAGTCTTTGGTAATGGCTTCGTAAGTCGAGTCAAAGTTAAGACCGACTAGCTCGCCTTTGCCGTTAAACACTGGTGAACCTGAATTCCCCCCCGTGGTGTCGACACTTGATAAGAAGTTGACGGGGACAGAGTTAAATTGCTCTGGCTTGTCTAAGCATGAGAATAGTCGGCATAACCAAGAAGCGGGATCTTGATAAACATTCTCTACTTTATGACTACCATAACGCTGTTCTTCGATTGCTGTTAATAGCTTAGCCGGTGCATTGAAAGGCTCGACGCCGGTACTTTTGGCTGGGATCCCTTCTAAGCGAGTAAACGGTTGCTTGTAGAGCGCATCTTTCGACTGGTATCCATCAACCATCCCGTAGGTGATCCGTAACGTGCCGTTGGCATCTGGGTATACTGGCCAGTTATTTGATTTGTAGTAGGCGATAATGGCTTTCATGTAATCAGGACGTGCCATCGATAGCTGACCCGCCATTGTTTTTGCTTCTTTTTCGGCTGCCATGTTTTTCTCATACAATGAGACGGCAAGACGAATGAAAGGGTCGGCACTGGTTTCGAAAGCGGTTGCGTCAGCATCCATCCAAGCGAGTCGCTTCTGTTTATCCGTTAACGATGTTAGTGCATAAAGTGCGTCCAACTTTTCAGACAATGTGATTTCAACATCGCCTTCATTTAGCGCGGCATCAAGTTCGCTAACACGAATATCTTGGTTTAGATAAGCTTCTAAATCTTGTAACCATAGTGTTTTATCAACGCTAATGGCAAAGCTCGAATCAAGGCGTTTTAGGCGTGCTTTAAACATCTTCATGTCACGCTGTTGATAACCTTCTTCTCGCTTAGCATCGGGCTTGGTTTTCTCTTTTGCCAAACGGTATAGCTTGTTAGCGGTATCGAGTAGCGCGCTGCTTTGAGCACTGTCGAAATAGTAACGTGTTTGACGTTGCTTACGCTGCTCAACCAGTAAGGTTTCGAGCTCATCAAACTGAGTTTGAAAAGACATGTACGTTTTATCTTGCGCTAACCAAGCTTTAAAATTATCTTCACGGGCTTGCTTAATGCCTGCAATATCGGTGGCTTTAAATCCATCGAGCAGTCCGTTGTACTTTTTCATACGGTTGGCCATGCCTGCAAGCTTACCCGCATATTTAATCTTAACGTCGTTATTGGCAGCGCTCATCGTCTCAATAGTATCGATGCGTAGCTGATAGCGGGTTGCGAGTGTTGGGTATAACCAATTGCTGGCAAACTTGAGTTCGCTGGTTAAGCGATAGCGACTGGTTGAACCTGGATAACCGGCAACAAAAACACCGTCGCCAGCTTTAACACCGTCAGCGTTAATTTTTAGATAGCTCTTTGGCACATAAGGCACGTTGTCTTTGTTGAATATTGCAGGTTTACCATCTTTACCCACATAGGCACGTAAGAAAGTGAAATCAGCTGAGTGGCGTGGGTATTCGTAGTTATCGATGTCACCGCCAAAAGCCGCGGCACTTTCTGGTGGCGCATATACCAAACGAACATCTCGTATAATGAGCTGTTTAGTGAGGTAGTATTCTAGGCCATTGTGAAAGCTTCGCACTGAGCAGCGATAGTTGTCATCACTTTCACACTCTTTAATCAGCGCCTTACGGTTGGCTTGAATGTTTTCAAAGCGAATGAGTGGATCCTTGCCGATATTCTGTTTTACCTGTGCAGATACGTCGGTGACGGCTTCAGTAATATAAAGACGTTCATTAGGACCTGCAGTAGGTTCTTTATCTTTACTGCTTGCTAAAAAACCATCCGCGAGATAATTATGTTCTTTTTTACTGTTATATTGAATCGCGCGGTAGGCACAATGATGGTTTGTGACAACTAAGCCTTGGGGCGAAACAAAACTGGCGGTACAATAGCCCAAACCGACAACAGCGTTCATAGGGTAGCTAGTGAGATCCGCTAGCTGTTTAGCAGGAATATCGATACCACGTTCGCTAAGTTTGTCAGCGATCGAGGGCATTTGATACGGCTGCCACTGTCCTTCATCGGCCTTAACCACAGAGGATGACAACATCCCTGTCGAGAGAGCAATAGCGGCAATCAATGCATTGCGCATGTTCTTTCCTTATTTTGTTATTGTGTGTTTTTTACCTGCAGGTCGAATGTTGTTAATTGCCTGCTCTGCTTGAGCCCGTTTTATACCACATTTTGCCTAATCGTTGGAATTTTGGAGATTTAATGTCACAGCAACGCCCCTTTAAACCTAAAGCAAAGCCCAGAGATATTCAGATGGATGCGCTAAAGATGCCACCGCATTCAATTGAAGCAGAGCAATCTGTTTTAGGTGGCTTGATGTTAGATTCTGATGCATGGGACAGAGTTGCTGAAGCCGTCGTTAAAGAAGATTTTTATTCTCGCGCCCATGCAACGATTTTCACGGCGATGGAATCTTTAGTGAGTGCCGGTAACCCTATCGATTTGATCACCGTTTCAGAGCAGTTAGAGCTTACCGATCAATTGGAAGATGTAGGCGGCTTTGCTTATATCGGTGAAATTGCCAAGAACACGCCGAGTGCCGGTAATATTCACTCTTACGCTGACATCGTGCGTGAGCGTGCCGTTGTTCGTGACATGATTAAAGTGGCCAACGAAATTGCTGACGCTGGTTTTAATCCTGAAGGGCGTAACTCGGGTGAACTACTTGATTTAGCCGAGACAAAAGTATTTAAGATTGCTGAGCAGCGCGCCAACGCTAACGAAGGCCCTGAAGACATTAAAAGCATTCTAGAAAAAACCGTCGATAAAATTGAAGAGCTATACAATAACCCGACCAACGGTGTCACCGGGGTGTCGAGCGGTTTCGGCGAACTCGACAAAATGACAGCAGGTTTCCAGTCGGGTGATTTAATTATTGTCGCAGCGCGTCCTTCAATGGGTAAAACCACGTTTGCGATGAACTTGTGTGAGCAAGCGGCATTGAATGAAGATAAACCCGTGCTTATTTTCAGCTTGGAGATGCCGTCAGAACAGATCATGATGCGTATGTTGGCATCACTTGGACGAGTCGATCAGACCAAAATTCGTACCGGCCAGTTAGATGACGATGATTGGGCACGTGTATCGTCCACCATGGGCATCATGCTCGAGCAAGGCAAGATGTATATCGATGATGGTTCAGGTTTAACACCGACCGATGTGCGAAGCCGAGCAAGACGTGTTGCGCGTGAATATGGCGGGCTATCGATGATCATGATCGATTACCTCCAATTGATGCAGGTTCCCGCACTGAAAGATAACCGTACCTTGGAAATTTCTGAGATCTCTCGTTCGTTAAAAGCTTTGGCGAAGGAGCTAGAAATTCCCGTTGTAGCACTATCACAGCTAAACCGTTCATTGGAGCAACGTGCTGATAAACGACCAATTAACTCGGATTTGCGTGAATCTGGTGCAATTGAGCAAGATGCGGATTTGATCATGTTTATTTACCGTGACGAAGTGTATAACGATGATTCGGAAGATAAAGGCACCGCAGAGATTATTATTGGTAAGCAGCGTAACGGCCCAATTGGGCGTGTGCGGCTAACATTCCAAGGCCAATACTCTCGTTTTGATAATTATGCTGGCCCACAGTTTGAAGAAGATTAAATTGAGTTTATAAAAGTTTTTATGCAACACAATTAACTACAATAGAGCCTCATTGAGGCTCTTATTTTTTGATTAGATACAACAAGGTTACTCTTGAAACCATTCCCACGAGCAGAAATCAGCCGTAAAGCGCTCAAGCATAATTTGGCGCGGCTACATGAGTTAGCACCGTCAAGCAAAGTCATGGCGGTGGTTAAAGCTAATGGCTATGGTCATGGCCTACTTAATGTTGCCCAATGCTTAGATGATGCCGATGGTTTTGGCTTAGCTCGCTTAGAAGAAGCGTTAGCGTTACGCGCCGGTGGCGTTAAAGCCAAGCTACTCTTGCTCGAAGGCTTTTTTCGGGTGGGCGATCTTACCACGCTAGTGGAGCATAATATCGATACTGTGGTGCATCATGAATCTCAGCTTGAGATGTTAGAAAGCGCCGCTCTAGCAAAACCGGTGACCGTTTGGCTTAAAGTCGATAGCGGAATGCATCGTCTTGGTTTTTCTCCTGAACAGTTTGATTCAACTTATCAACGGCTATTGGCCAATGATAATGTTGCCAAGCCTATTCATTTAATGACGCATTTTGCCTGCGCTGATGAGCCGAATAATCCGAGTACAGCAGCGCAACAGAAAGTGTTTGACGCGTTAACGCAAGATTTGCCTGGAGATCGCACTTTAGCCAATTCTGCTGGCACACTTTTCTGGCAGCCAAGCCAAGCAGACTGGATTAGACCGGGGATTGCACTTTATGGTGTGTCACCTGTTTTAGGGGATTTAGGCACAAAGCACGGTTTGATCCCCGCGATGGATTTAGTATCGCAACTGATTGCAATTAGAGAGCATAAAGCGGGCGAGCCTGCTGGGTATGGTAGCTTTTGGACTGCGGAAACAGACACCAAATTGGGCGTTGTCGCAATAGGTTATGGTGATGGTTATCCGCGAAATGCTCCGCTTGGCACACCGGTGTTGGTGAATGGACGTTTGGTGCCGATTGTGGGCAGAGTGTCGATGGACATGTTGACGGTTGATCTTGGTGTCGATGCCAAAGATAAAGTAGGCGATCTCGCTGTCTTATGGGGTAAAGATCTGCCGGTTGAAGAGGTCGCTGAACATATTGGTACCATAGCCTACGAGCTTGTCACCAAACTGACACCCCGAGTCGCTGTTTGCCTAGATTGAGCAAGTAACAAATTTATGTGCTGCTGTGATGAGGCCGGATGCCCATCATCAGTGTGAAGATGTCTTAAATTGAAAATACATTCATTAATTCCCGCTGCAATGTTGTTGATGCAGCCAATGGCATTTGCCTACCCTAATATAGAAACAAAGCCGCAAATTCAATCGGCTAATACTACCGATACACCATCAGAACAACCGCAAGCTGACTTAGCCGTTGCAACGCCACCCAGTGCCGAATTCGTCGCCGTGCCGTTTGCGTTCTCGTCTGAATCGCTGAGTACCGCATTGGGCGGAGCCGTGGTAGTGAAGCATGCTGGCCAAGTACAAGCCTCTATATTGGGCATCGGTTTATACAGTACTAACGACAGTTGGGTGACCTATTTAAGTGCACGTAATTATCAAATTCCTCAAGTCGATAGCTGGCTATTTTCGGTAGAAACCTATCAAGCCCAGTTTAAAGAGGGGATCTATTATCTCTCTGAATTGCCGCAGCTCAATCAAGAGGCAGATAAAGTCGTTACCCTTGGTGATGAGTCATACACTCGATTTCATGCTCAATATGTGTTGCCTTGGGGCCGAGGCGTTAATGGCGCTGCCCGCAGTCTTGCAAGATCTGAAGAAGCAATTAAGTGGAATCCGTTAACATCGGGCGTGACGAGCATTAAAGTCAGTCCATTTGTGCAAACGCGCGAGCTGCAAAGCTATGAGTATTTGCCACAAAAATCCCAAGGTGTCGCGTTAGAGCTCGATTGGGATAATCGTGACAATGGTAAAAATAGCACTCAAGGTGGCCAAATAAGCCTCAAGTTCAGTCGAGACTTTGGTTCGGAAGACCGCAGCAGTTGGACTACCTGGGAGTTTGAACAAAGTGCATTTTTAGCAATCGGGGCTAGTGATTGGTTTGCTAAGCAGATCATGGCGTTTAACTTCTACTTAGCTGACACGCCAACTTGGAATACACAAAGCGGCGATAACTATCATCGCCCGCCGACATTCGCAGGGATTAGTTTAGGTGGTTTTGACCGCTTACGAGGCTATGCCAGTAAGCGTTTTACCGGGCGCTCAGCGGTACTTTATTCCGCCGAGTACCGAATTCAGCCAAAATGGCAGCCGTTACAAGAGTGGCCCGTGTTTAACTTATACAATGTACCTTGGTGGCAATGGGTTGCATTTGCCGAGGCAGGGCAGGTTGCCGATGAGTTTAATGCAGAAGCGTTGCACGATGACTTAAAGTGGTCAGCGGGTATTGGCGCAAGGTTTGAAGTCGAAAGTGTTGTCGTTAGAGCAGAGCTGGCTTTTGGCAGTGAAGATCGTCAATTCTGGGTGATGGTGAATCAGCCCTTCTAAATCAAAGGTGTTAATGGCGCTATTTGATGGCTTTCTATCGAAGTCATTTCTCAGGATAGTTGCTCTTGAATATACAAAAAAGGCACCCGAGGGTGCCTTTGGCTTTTGCAGGGATAAATCGTTAGAGTAAACCTAGGGACAAGTTAGGACTCTGTTGTTACTGGGACTGCTTATAAAGTAAATCCATGATGCTCCATTACTTTTTCCGGGCTGTGGCAAGTAGCACAGGCTTCTTTCGCATCTTTTGCGTTACCCGCATCATTGACATCAACAATATGCTCGGCATCTTTATTGGCACCGAAATAACCACCATTGCTGTTGATATGAGACATTGCTGAGTCAGACAGGTACTTCTGGTGACAGCTCATACACGCTGCCGCATCAGGAGAGGCATACCAAGTTTCAACAACTTCATCAGCAGCCGGGCTTTGAGTGCTAGGAATCGCATGAGCTTGACCTGCATTACGGCCTAACTCAAAACCATACTTAAGACCACCATAACCTTCTACAGCCGAGTGACACGTTGTACAATCAGTCTTAAGGATTGTGCCGCTACCACCGTGACCATTATCATGACCTTGCGCTTTATGGGCTTTGTACATGAAGCTTGTTGATTTAAGTAAGTCAGCACCATTGCTGGCTTTGCCATTACCTTTAAGGCTCTTATCGTTAGTATGACAAGCGATACAGTTCACACCATTTGAATCATGGTAAAACTCATAGCTATGACAACCATGACAAGAGGCAGTATCGACAATCGAACGACGTTCGCCGACAACGGCTTCAGCATTGGCTAGCACAGTGCGATAAGCAGGGGTTTGAACATAAGCTGGGTAGGCGTTTTCAGCATCACAGCCAGTACGCTTGTCTGTTCCTTCTTCAAAACACACTTTAAGTACGGGGAGTACTTCTAATGAACGTGAAGCGATGTCAGTTGGGAAGTTAATGGTCACAGCTACACTGACTGTGTTATCAGCATTCCAAATCGCTTTAGTCTCATCTTTAATATCGATGCGACGTTGGCTATAGGGGGCTTGATTGTAATCTGGGTAATCTTTTTCTACATCCCAGCTCACGACCATGTATGGCTTACTATAACCTTGCTTATAGACTTCATCTTTAGAGGCTAACTCACCATTCGCATCCATCACTTTCATGTCAAACTTAATCAGATTAGCAGCATCGATAGTCACATTCATCACTTCAACACTGTAATCTTTAGCCGCTTGGTAAGGCTTAGCAGCTTGTGCATGCACTTCGACACTATGACAATCGGTACAAACCAATTCAGGGTTCTTATCTGACTTATGCTGTGCAGGTGAGTCGGTATGGCAACCCGTACATGCGTTTGCATTCGCATTGGTAAGCCACAGATCTTTGTCTGCTAATTCTTCATCTTGGACATGGCAAACTGCACAGTCCATAAAGGGTTTAGTTGGGAAAGCAGGATAATCGAATGCATGATCGCCACCATAGCCAGCGATGGTGTAAGGCATAGGAACTACATTACCTTCGGCATCTTTACCTTCACGCTCAGGTCCCATATGGATAGCATGCAGCATATGGCCTAATTCAACAGAAACATCATTTGGATCTGAAACAATGCCGTTATGGCATGACTGACAATTTTCAAGGTCAAGTCTGCGACCACCGTGAGCCTTTAAGCTGTCTGGTTGGTGACAGGTGTAACACGTTTCAAGAGCTACTAGCTCACGAGTCTCTACACCCTCAGTCGCATTCGTCGCTGGGATCCAGTCATAGTGCGCGTTCTCTGCCAGCTCGTGACCAGAGGCATACTCAAACTGCATCTCGATAGCAATACGCTGCGTCAATTCAGGGTCGAAAACGACTCCTGCAGGATCGACGGCGGTGGTGAGATTAGTACTAAACGTATAGGTATAGGCGCCATCTTTATGATCGACTAAACACTCCTCACAGTTTTTTATTTGCTCAAAACCTTGCTCAAAGGTAGTGCCAGCATCGTTTGTTGCGTCATTTAATAGAGAGATCCATTGCTTTAGATCTGATCCTTCATTTGTTTTTAGCTGGGCTAATGAGAAGCGGAAATCATGAAACTCATTTTTTGCGCTTAGACCATAAAGTCCAATGCCCTCTTTATTTTCAAGATCGAAATCAAGGGTAATGATACCGTCAGCATATTTAGCATTACTGATTTCAGCAATTGCCTCTGCAGCCATATCGATATGTAATCCAGAGGTCCCGGGAGCACCCGGTCCTCCTGGTTGTCCATCTTCACCATTATTCCCATCTTCACCATCTGAACAGCCTGAGATTAGAAATGCGGAGCTAATCAACAGTGCTAACGATGCTTTTTTTGTTGTTATCATCATACGTTCCTTAAAAGTAACCACTTTTGGTTGTTAAAATGTTAAAGATTTTGGATGATTGTGGATATGAGGTCGGTCACTGATACGGAATGATGTTTTGTAGTCGATATAACTACTTGTTGTTGCATTTATTAGGATTTAACTCTGTCTTTTGTTGGTTTGTTAGTTTGTTATCTTTTTTTGTGGGTGTTTTTTGGTGTGTAACTCCGATATGCGTTAGATGGAAATGTGAAATTCGCATCTTGCAAATCTGAAACTGTCGCTTTCATTGATTTGGGTATGTAAGTCACAGAATTGAGGTGTAACGAAGTAAAGGTCGCAAACTTTGAGCATGCGTATAGCTGAGCTATAAATATGCGGCTAAATTAGTAAACACTGTGTTAATGAGTATTCAGAGGCTGAATGAATAAATTAAATACCAACAGTTTATTTGATATTCAAGTATTTGTTTTATTATACGAATCACTAAATGCAACAATTGTCAGTCAGGTACTAGGCGTTCCCGCTTCCAAAGTCAGTCGGAGCTTAAAATCGATTAGACATTCTTTGGATGCACCGCTATTTATTAGAAAACAGCAGGGATTTGAAAGAAGCAGCTTTGCTGATGATATATATCCTAAAATGAAAAAAATAGTACAGCTGGCCAAAAAATGCGCAGAGATTGACATTGACCAAGATAAAGCGAGAAAACGAGAGTTGATCATTGCTTGTCCTCCAACCTTATCGCTGAATCTTTTACGCCATTTACAAAAAAGAGCGTCAGCAGAAAATGAAGACTATGTATTCCATATTAAATCCTGTAACAGCAACATCGGAGAGTTATTAAAGCAGCAGCGTGTTGATATAGCCGTCACGTATAGCGCTTATAACACTGAGCAGTTGTCTTCAACGTTAATCGTCAAGTCAGACGCCTACGTCATGGTTGCGAGGCATGGTCACCCACTTTTGACTGCAAATCAGCCGTTGCTACTGAGTGACATTATCGATCATCCATATATTAGTTTTGCGGGTAATGAACAGGAAGACATTACTGATCCCCTTGAATGTTATGCCCTCGATACTAATAGTGACTTAAATGTAGTTGCAAAAGTGTGTTTACTTGCGGACTTAATGCTGCAATTGGAACACAGTAATGCCATAGCACTTTTATGTTATAAAGATGCAATTGAGTTTCTATGTCAGCGAGGCGATATAGCTGCGTTAGAGTTGGACTATTCTATCTGCAAGTTAATTAATCAGCGAAGTGGGCACTATCATCACTATATTACCCAAACAAGAAAAAGTTCGTTAATACCCACTTGGTTAAGTCATGAAATTCAGACTTATATAAAAGGTAATATGACGTTGCCGGCTGGAGGTTGATATGAATAAACTGAGTAATATTAGCATCAGTACGATAGAAATATTTTGCCAGTTATATATCAAGGGGAGTACTAAGGTTGTTGCAAATGACTTATCGTTGTCACAGCCCAAGGTCAGCCGTGCGCTGAATTCGCTGAGAGTGGTATTTGATGACCCCCTTTTTGTACGAAAAAATAACCAGTTCATTGCAACTGAGTTGAGTCACCGTTTACATGCTTCGTTATCGGAAATCCTACAGTGTAGTCGCTCTATCGAAAGTGATGCTATCAAAAGCTCATCGCCCGTAGAGCCACCATTAATCATCAGTACCGTACCTCAATTGGAAATAGGACTTGCGCAGAAAATTATTAAGGATGCGGCGGACAACAACCAAAATCCTAATATTCCCATATCAACCACAGCTTGGTCAGAGCAGAGTGAACAGCAACTCATTGATGGTGAGGTTGATGCGGCAATCTGCTTTAGGCCATCAACTCGAAAAGAAGTGTTATCAAAACCAATTATTCAACACCGAGGGGGGTATTTAATCGCCCATTCGCAGCATCCTGTTTGGGATGATTTGACGATTGATAATATGATCAACTTCCCCATTGTTAAGCTTGTTACTATGCCATTCCCTGCGAATAAATCGCCACTAGGGGCTTATGCCATAACACAAGGCAAACCTATGCAGGTGTATGCAACTGCCCCCGACCTTGGTAGCGCCGCGAGTAGCTTACTCCATTCTCATGCGGTTATGATTGTTGGCGTTAAATGTGCTGTCGATTTTTTAGCGAGCATTAAGGGTCTACATGCCCAAAAAATAGATTACTCAGAGGATAAAAGTTTATTAAAAGGCTTTAGCTATCCAACGGTTTACTTATGGCTTAAGCGTGCCATTGACGGAAAAGTCGTGGTACCCCTGTGGTTACAGCAGACCTTAGAAGCGTATATCATCAAGTCCCATAAATAGGTACGTAGCAGCCTGCAACTATAATCTGGCGAAGATTCAAGCGACTCAATTAATGATTGAACTCTTTAATGGATTGGAGACATCAGCATTTAAAGAGGCGCTAAGCTAGCGTTCAATGTGTTAACGCGAATAAACAGTAAAGCTCAATATTACTGGGCTTTACTGTGCGTTGAGGGTGCTATAACGCATTTTAGTCGTGTTTGGATGACGCTAATGTGCATGCTCATAGTGAATGCTAGATTAAGACCAATATTGCTAATGTTGGTACTTATACTTAGCGCTTATTGTTGATTTTAAGCACGACGAGATTGTTGTAACTATTTGATGTTTATGTCTCATAGTGAATGCAATATCTGTTTGGCTACGACTGCATGCTGACAAAGTGCGCTTAACTCTGTCGTTTTAATAGCTGACAGTGTAAAATGCGCGCCCGAATAGCCTCTTGTTATCGTTTATTGGTAAATATATGCAGACCCAACTTAACCGTACCTTCTCTATCGCTCCAATGCTTGATTGGACTGACCGTCATTATCGTTACTTTGCGCGGTTAATGTCATCTGAAGTACTGCTATACACTGAAATGGTGACAACGGGGGCGATTATTCACGGTCGTGGTGACTACCTTGCATATAACGAAGAGGAGCATCCTATTGCGTTGCAGTTAGGTGGCTCGAATGCAACTGACTTAGCGACGTGTGCAAAATTGGCTGCGGAACGAGGATATGATGAAATCAACCTCAACGTGGGTTGCCCATCCGATCGGGTTCAAAGTGGTCGTTTTGGTGCTTGTCTAATGGCAGAGCCGACATTGGTTGCTGAATGTATCGATGCGATGAAGCAGGTTGTCGATATTCCGGTGACAGTGAAGACCCGTATTGGTATCGACGAGCAAGATAGCTACGAGTTTTTAGCGCAATTTATTGATACCGTAAAAGCGGTAGGTTGTAATGATTTTATCATCCATGCCCGTAAAGCGTGGTTACAAGGCTTAAGCCCTAAAGAAAACCGCGAGATCCCTGAGTTAGATTACGAGCGTGTTTATCGGCTAAAACGTGATTATGCTGATTTAAGTATCAGTCTTAATGGTGGGGTTAAAACACTTGCTGAGTGTAAAAGCCATCTTGAGCAACTTGATGGTGTCATGGTTGGGCGTGAAGCTTATCAAAATCCTTATATCTTGGCAGAAGTCGACCAACAGTTATGTGGCCTTGATAAGCCAGTGCTCAGCAGAGATGCTGTTTTAGAGAAACTACTTCCTTATATAGAGAAACATCTGCAAGCGGGCGGACGCCTCAATCATATCACTCGCCATATTATTGGATTGTTCCAAGGCGAAGTTGGCTCACGAGTATGGCGCCGTTATTTAAGTGAAAATGCGCATAAATCCGGTGCAGGTATCGAGGTTATAACCCAGGCTAGGCAAGAGATGAAAGCGGTTGTCAGCCTTTAATTAACCTTTGTTTTTCTCCTTTAAAATATCTTGTAGTGAAATTCACCAGTGCATGGTGAGTTTCACTAACGTTAGCTATCCCTCGTTAAACTCCCTATCGTGTTGATGTTACTAAAAACCCACACCTTGATAATTAATCCTTTCTATTCAGTAGCTTAATTTGTTAATGAAAAGTTGGCACGGCACTTGTATTAGTCTATGTGCAATCAGGCGAAACTCGAAAAGGAATCCATTATGTTTAATTCAATTGTAATGAAAACGGTAAAGACCTCTGTATTAACTGCTGTATTGTTAGGTGCTAGTGTTTCTGCTCAAGCGGAAACGTCGTTGGTCAGTGAAGTGGCAAACAGCTTAGAGCAAAACATTAGCGCTCAAATGCAAGATATGGTCAGTAAAGCACAAACAGAACTGAGTCTTTCCATTCAGTCTCAAATGTCAGAAATGATGTTCGAATTAAGCAGTGATGAAGATTTGAAAGCTGAAATGCTTACCGCCGAAAAGGTTGAAAAGCCACTGGTCACAAGTGCACTAATTAAGGACTAATTATGTGGTTTATAGCTCAGTTCATGGGGTTGTTACTACTGCCAGTTGTTAGTTTAGCGATATTTGCTTGTATTATTTGCTCGCTGCAGTGGCATAAATTAAAAGATTAACTTTGAAGTTAAATGGAGTTTTAAATGGCTGATTTTATTAACAGGTTAAAAGATCCTTCGTCATTAGTATGCGGCGTTACAGCGGCAATGGCAGATAAGTTCGACTGGTCATGTTTATGGACCCGTGTGGTATGTGCACTAGCGGTTTTTTGTAACCCTGCAATGGGATTGATGATCTACTTTGTGTTGGCCTTAGTGTTACCTAAGTGGGAAAAACCATGCTAATACAGGCGCATCTATATAAAGAAGTCGATAATACGACTTATGGATTGATACGTCATGCCAATACGGACTACAGCAATTGGACACTAGATGAGATTATTTGTTATTCAAGAAAGTATGCTCGCTAAAATCGATATTGATATAAGCAAACATACTTTCTGATATTTTTAGCTTATTTAGGCTAAGAGCTATTTTTTTAGAAATGCAGCGAAACGAGATTTTGCTTCATCACTTGCCAGCCTAGCACCAAACTCAACCAATTCTTTTTCCATCTGCGCTCTTATTTCTTCTTTGTTATAACGCATTAACTGTTTGGTTGTTTGCAGTGAAATAGGCGGTTGCTCTGCCAACTTCTTTGCTTTATTCAGTGCATATTCAAAAATATCTTCCGTTGCAACAACGTCGTTAATAAGCCCATATGTTTGTGCTGTTGCGGCATTAAAACTTTCGCCCAACATCAGTAGTTCAGCGGCTTTCACATGGCCGATAACTTGAGGCAATAACAGACTTGCTCCAGCTTCAGGCACCAGTGCTAGTTTGACAAATGGCAGTTGGAATTTAGCCGTGGTATCGGCATAGACCAAATCGCAATGTAATAGCAAGGTTGTCCCAATGCCAACCGCTGCGCCAGTAACGGCAGCAACGACCGGTTTGTTTAAATCGAGTAGGCAAAATAGGAATCTGAAAGCGGGGTGTTTCACACCTAAGTTACTATTTTTTAAAAAGTCAGCAATATCATTACCAGAAGTAAAACACTCAGCTTGACCACGAAACATAAAGGCTCGAATTTCATTGTCCGATTCACCTTGGATAAGGTATTCTGTTAGCTGTGTATACATTTGAAGGTTGAGCGCGTTGCGCTTGTCTGGACGATTAAACGTAATAATACGTACCCCATTATCGTCCTTAATCTGAATAGTACTCATTCGTTATGTCCTCATGTTGCGAATTAGATTTTAAAATGGAGTTTAAGACATTGAAGCAAATATTCAAACAACTGTTTAACCTCACTCTGCTGAGCTGTTTCTCGTTTACGGCTTTTGCGCAAGTGGTGCTTGTTGATGGTTACGTTCGTGCAATGCCGCCAAGCGTGCCCAATACCGCTGCTTATATCACTTTAGAAAATCATGGACCGGCAACACGGCTTGTGGCTGTCGAAGTGCCTTTTGCGAAAGAAGCGCAACTGCATACACTTATTGATGAAGATGGCATGATAAAAATGCGCCAAGTTGATGGCTTTGACATAGACTCTCATGGCAGCTTGGTACTCTCTGAATCGGGAAATCACATCATGTTGTTGGGATTGACCGCGCCCTTAGCCGAAGAGAGCAAAGTAGATTTAACCCTAAGGTTCTCAGACGGTAAGCAGCAAGTGATTTCGCTACCCGTTAAAAAGCAGGCTAGCTCCGCAGAGTCTGAACATCACCATCACCATCATTAAGGAGTAACTGTTAATGAAAATGACCTGGAAAAAAGGCGTAGCGCTAGCCGCTTTAATTTGTTTTATTGGTTACCTTATCGCTATTTGGTGGAGTGCTGAACCTGATGTCATCGAACAAGAGGTTTATAAGCTGGATAATGGGCGTCAAGTTACTGGTTATGCCACGACAACGTCGCTTATTTTAACGGTTGAGGCTCTGTTGGATAAGCCCGGCGGCTGGTTATCGAATGACGTCACACCGCCTTCAATCTTGATGGACAATATGCCTGCATTTGAATTTGGTGCGATTGAACAGGCTCGTGATTTAGCGCTTATTATGCGTAAAGAGTTTAGTCGTTCTCAGTCTCAATCTACAGCCGACAAAGATCTACTTGCCGCGCATTCAAAACTGAACATTGAGCACACCAGTTGGTTAGTACCTAGTGCTGAAAGTGAGTATCGCGATGCCGTTAAGCTGTTGAAGTTGTATCGCGCTCGAATGATTGCGCCGGAGAATCCTGATGCGCAGTTCTATGCCCGAGCAGACAACCTAAATGAATGGTTGAAAGAGATCCAAAAGCGCTTAGGCAGTATGTCGCAACGACTGTCAGCGAGCGTTGGCCAAGAAAGGCTTAATACTGATTTATCAGGTGATAGCTCTGCAAGGCAATCTACACCCGGTTATGTCGCGCAGGAGATTAAGACCAGTTGGTGGAAAATTGATGATGTTTTCTATGAAACTCGTGGGGCAACATGGGCGCTGCTTAATTTCATGAAAGCGGTTGAAGTTGATTTTGCAGATGTACTGAAGAAAAAGAATGCTCAAGTGAGTTTTCGTCAAATCATTCGAGAACTTGAAGAAACACAACAATCCGTTTGGAGCCCATTGATCCTTAATGGTTCAGGCTTTGGGGTTGTCGCTAATCACTCATTAGTGATGGCAAATTATGTCTCCCGCGCAAATGCCGCGGTTATCGATTTAACTAACTTATTAACTCAAGGTTAACTATGAAAAAAACATTATTGGCGTGTGCACTATTAGGCTCTTTAGTAGGCACTTCTGCTCATGCTGCTTCTGTTATCGGTTTTAAAGTAGGTGGCGATTACTGGCAAGCTGATACCAGTGGTACTTTTGCTCAAAGAGGCCAACCACAACAAGAGTTTAACTACAAAGATGATTCTCAAGGTAGCGTTTGGTTGGCGATTGAACACCCAATCCCGTTAGTTCCTAATGTTAAGATCCGTGAAAACCGTCTAAATGATAAGGGCAGCATGTCTGATGCTGACTTTAGCTTTAACGACCACAACTTCATTGGCGATGTTAATGCGACGACTGACTTAAGTAATACTGACTTTGTACTTTATTACGAAATTCTTGATAACGATATTGTGGCGTTAGATATCGGTGCAGCGTACAAAGTGATGCACGGTGAATTCCGAGTGTCTGATGCTGGCCACCCAGAGACAAAAGATATCGATAGCGGTATTGTGATGGGCTATGTCGATGCACAGGTCGGTATTCCTGGTCTTGGTCTTTATGGTTTCGCTGACATTATGATGGGCGTTGATGAGTCAAGCGTTTACGATTATTCAGTGGGTCTTGGTTGGAACTTTGATGGTACTGCGTTGGACTATCGTATCCGTGCTGGTTACCGTGATTTTAAGTTTGATGTAAATGGCTTTGACGGCGTTACAGCAGATATGCAGTTCAAAGGTTACTTTGCTGGTGTAGAATTGGTTTTCTAAGTTTATCTAAAACTTAAGCAAGCTAATAAAAATGCCCGTCGTTGAGATGGGCATTTTTTATATGTAAACGGTTATGTTTTTAATGATGGGTAGTGCTCACTGCTGAGATTAAACAGGGCTAAATAACCGGTTAGGTTACTGCTGTCGCCTTGGCATACTAGTGTGTTTAGGTTGTGTAAAATCAGCCTTTGAGATTTACGTTCAAGCATCAGTTCCACGTCCAGCATTTGCTGGTATTCAGCTTTTTCTAAGCATGACTTACTTAGGCGGCGTAGTTTACGGTAAGGTAAAAGTACTCTAGTTTCCCACTTAAATGTGTCTTGTTGTAGGGTTTGCCATTGCGTGGATGACAGTAAGTACTCTTGGGTGTCTAACCAAAGTGCGAGCAGTAACAAGTTCACATTGACCTGATGTTCGTCCTGTAAACGAAGGCACTGTTGTTGGTGTTTGAGGTAAATGTCGTCGCAGTCTTGCCACAGGCTCAAGTCTAATGTGTTGAGAAGTGTCATGATTACCGTCCATTAAAAAAGGGGCTTAATGCCCCTTTATGTTATCTAGAGTGCAGCCCGGACTATTTGTTCCATCTTTTCAATTTCTTCTTGAACTTCTAACCACTCCATTTCGCTCTCTTCTAAGCCTTGAGTGAGTGTGGTTCGCTCACTGAGGACTTTAGTCAGTTTTGCTTTGTTGTCAGCGTCATAAAGGCTGCTGTCTGCCAGCATTTGCTCTAGTTCACTTAAGCGGTCATTTGCCTTTTGTTGCTCTTTTTCCAGCTTTGTTTGGACCTTCTTCATCGGAGATAGCTTTTGTCTTAACTCCGCTTCCAAACGTTTTTGCTGTTTTTTGTCTTGAGTGGGCTTAGCGGAAGCCCCTGTATCGTCTTTGTTTGCGGCCTTAGCGGCATCAAGTAACCATTGATGATAATCGTCCAAATCCCCTTCAAAGCTTTTGACTTCACCTTGATCCACTAAGTAATAATCACTGCAACTAAGACGCAGTAAATGCCTATCGTGCGATACAATAATCATCGCACCTTCAAATGATTGCAGCGCCATGGTGAGCGCATGGCGCATCTCTAAATCGAGGTGGTTGGTGGGTTCATCAAGTAGTAATAGGTTAGGGCGTTGCCACACCAGTAGCGCCAATACTAAACGCGCTTTTTCGCCACCGGAGAAGGGGCGCACAGGTGCAACGGCCATATCACCGTTAAAGCCATAACCGCCAAGAAAATTACGCAGCTCTTGCTCTTTTGTATTTGGTGCGAGGCGTGCAAGGTGTTGCAGTGGCGTATCGTCTAAGCTCAAAAACTCTAATTGATGCTGTGCAAAGTAGCCAATATTCAAGCCTGGGTTAGTTTCGTATTTACCTTTCATGGGCGACAGCTCGCCTGAAAGCAATTTAACTAAGGTTGATTTACCTGCGCCATTTCTGCCGAGCAAGCCAATACGAGCACCAGGCACTAGGTTTAGCTGCACCTTTTTAAGGATCTCTGTCTCACCATAACCAACGGACACTTGTTCCATGGCGACGAGTGGATTTGGCAATGCTTCAGGCTCTCTAAATGACATATGGAAAGGGCTATCAGCTTGTGATGGCAATAGTTCTGCCATGCGTTCAAGCGCCTTTAAACGGCTCTGGGCTTGTTTTGCTTTACTGGCCTTGTATCTGAAACGGTCCACAAATGTCTGCATATGTGCACGTTCTTTCTGCTGACGTTCATAGGCAACTTGTTGCTGCGCCATACGCTCGGCACGGACATGCTCAAAGGCAGTGTAGTTACCTTTGTAGTAATTCAATTTTTGATGTTCTACATGGACTATTTCATCAACAATACCGTCGATAAAGTCACGATCGTGACTGATCAAAATCAATGTACCTTGGTAAGCTTTAATCCAGCCTTCCAGCCAGTACATGGTATCTAAGTCTAAGTGGTTGGTGGGTTCATCAAGTAGTAGTAAGTCTGAGCGGCACAATAGTGCTTGGGCTAAGTTTAAACGCATGCGCCAACCCCCCGAGAAACTTTTGACTGGGTTAGACTGTTCAGCTTCACCAAAGCCAAGTCCAGCAAGCAAACTGGCAGCGCGGCTACGAATTGCATAGCCGCCAATGGCCTCTATTTTACCGTGTAACAGGGCAATCTTATGTCCGTCATCAAGCTCTTGGGCTTGCTGCAATTGAGCTCCAAGCTCACGATATTCAGTATCACCGTCAATCACATATTCAATGGCTGCAACATCCAGAGCGGGTGTTTCCTGGGCGACAGTTGCTGTTTGCCAACCTGAAGGCATACCGAAGTCGCCTTTGTCTAAACTTATCTTGCCTAGAATTAGCGATAAAAGTGAAGACTTGCCTGTACCGTTGGCACCAACAAGGCCGACTTTATGGCCTGGATAAACAGTTAATGAGGTTTCATCTAGCAGGATTTTAGACCCGCGAACGAGTTGAGCTTGAGTGATGGTGATCATTTATGCCGACTTGAGTCTGAGTGAAAGCAATTATTGCTGGGGATAATAGCCTAGAATCTAGTCTGGCGGCTATGACCAAGCAGCGAAAACTGTCGCTATGGTTCGGCTTATTTGTGCTTTTGTGGCAAAATGACACGAATTTACCCTTAGGGCTCTAATTGATGACGACTACCGCGAAGAAAGTGAAAAAACGATTTGTTGCAGGTGCAAAGTGCCCGAAGTGCCAAGCGAAAGAATCTATCGTGCTATTTAAAGAAAATGGTATTGAAACGGTTGAATGTGTTGAGTGTGATTATCGCGAGCAGCAAACAGAAGACAAAGTGACTAAAAAGGCGACGGGTGCCATGATTGGCGTCTTTAAACCAGAATAGTAATAGCCTGCTTTTACGTTTGCGAGTATACAGTTGTGTAATTACCTGTACTTTTGTTTTGTTGTCCTTTAAGCTTCACGCGATATGTATAGGCTACTGCTTATGTTGAGTCGATTATTAGGGAACATAATGAATATCGCTCGTTTGATTGTTTTAGGTTGCATGTTATTGCTGGTGGGTTGCGGTACTGTTCAAGATTATCGCAAATCGCAGATGTTCAGCACTTTTGAGGATTTCAAACCTGGGCCTGAAGGGGGGATTGATTTGGTGTGGGCAAGACCTGACATTAAAAGCTTGGCAGGTTTTCATCAAGTCCTCAATCAATACGACAATGTGATTGTCGATCAGGCTTGGCTACTGCTTGATGATAAAGAACGTTATGATGGACTCGATGATCAAGAGATTGTTGAGGTGTCTAAATACCTTATCGATCAAATCAAACAAAAAGCCAGCAAGCGTTATACCGTCGTTGAAAAAACGACAGACAAAACCCTCAGAGTAAGTGTGGCACTCACCAATATTGAAACCCCTAATCCCATCTTGGCTATCACCAGTAGCATCATGCCTGTGGGGCTTGGCATTTCAACCATTTCAAAGATCGTGACCGGTGAACATACTAACGTCGGTAGTGCGACGATAGAGCTGATGATTAGCGATGCTCAGACTGGAAAACCGATTGTTGCCATGATTGATCGCAAAGCGGGCAGCAAAGATCTGAGCACCATGATTGATTCTACCGACGATGCTAAAGATGCGGTGGATTGGTGGATTGAGCAATTAGGTGAAGCGTTGCGCGGTGAAACGCTTTAACGCTCACGTTAAGTGGATCGTTTGCACTATTTTTTGCAATCGGTCTTGCCCCCATACGTTCAGTTGTTGCTTACTATCTTGGTAGCAAAAGCTAGGCACTCCCCAGAGACCAAGTTGCATCATCTCATCAAGATTATGTTGCGCCCATTGGCGCCAGCTTGTTTGTTTAAGCAAACTTTGCGCATGTGCCCAATCTAACCCGCTGCGTTCGACGATGACTTTCAGGCCCCTATCCGTATCACTATGCAGTCCTTCGCTGTTGACTGCTCTTGAGTAATTTAAGAGGTACTCAGTCCCTTTGCCTTGCGCCTCTGCATATTCAAATAGGGCGTAACACCTTTCAACTCCCAGCCCTAAAGGATCGGCGACTTTGCCGTAATTGATATTTAAGCGACGTGCTTCACGTTTGGTGTCATGGAATATGTACATTTTCTTTGCGTGAGGCACCGCCAAACCACGCATTACCATCGGCAGGACTGGCTTTACAATGAGGGGGATGTGGTATTTTCTTGCCAGTAACACAGCTTGCTCTAAGCCTAAATGGGAGTATGGGCTGCGTATTGAAAAATAGAGCGTGAGGCTTTTGTTATGTTGACCATGACTTGAGATGTCGGCTTGTTTCAATGTGGATGTAGCGCCGAGTTTCAATCTTGTTTTGGTGAATGTTGGCTGCAAAGGTAATTTGTACAAGCTAATCAAGCGTTGCTCTAAATAGGCTAATCTATCGACTCCCCAATACCATTCTCCAGCATAATGGATCGTGGCGGTTTGATAGTGTCCAAGTTTTTGTATTAAATCACTATTGCGGCTTAAGCTGGTTTTTTCTTGGGGGCTGAACTGGAGCGTTGTTTTAGGTTGATGGCAGTTTTTACCTTGCCAGAAATCGGCAAATATTTTGACTAAATGATGTATGTCTGCGGCAGTCGACCCACAGGCAAGTAGCGCTTTTGTCGCGGCGACTTTGTCAGATTGATGATGTTCAATATCGCTGTTAACGGAGTCAAAACAGTACAGCTTGGCTAAATACTGACAGTCGGAGACGGCATTTTTTTGCCACAAGATGGGTTCAGGAAAAGCATTCTCTGGGACTGAGATTAGCGGATAGAATACAATGTTGAGCGACATTGATGGCACGTAGCGCGGTATAAAATGTGCTAGCGCTTGCAGCAGAATATAGCTGTAAGGGTCATCTATTTTGATAAACACTTTGAGACTGTGAGGTTGACGTAGCAGCTTACGTTTAAACTCAAACAGATATCGTTTGCAGTTAAGTAACGCATTACTGGATAAGCACAGTGCAAGATATGGCATAAGCGATGTTTTAACAGACATGATAATTGATTGACCCTTAAAAGTTAGTTTTAACATAAGGGGCAAAGCCTTAAAGGTAAAGCACAGGGTTTAATCTACTGCTACGGGCAGTATTTGTTGCTGCAAAAGCGTGGGAATGCTGCATCTATTGTAATAACTGCTACAATAGCGCGCTATAATCGTTAGCATTCATCATCGACATTTTAAGCCTTGTGATTTTAAGGCTCTTGTCACTATATTTTATTGCTGTTGAGAATCGGCCAAACCGCCGACGGTATTGAACTGGTTAGATAAACTCTGCCAGCAATGAGCTTCATTCTCGCGGTAAATACTTAGGAAAGAAACTTTGACTCAATCAGTCCTCGACACCGATGGCCAAGTGCCGTTTTCAACCCTAAAGCTCAAAACTGAGCTACTCGACAACTTAACCACGATGGGTTTTGAGTCGATGACACCGATCCAAGCTCAGAGCTTACCAGCGATCCTTAATGGGGAAGATGTCATTGGCCAAGCAAAAACAGGCTCGGGTAAAACGGCCGCATTCGGTTTGGGTCTGCTGCATAAATTGGACGTTAAGCGATTCCGCATTCAGTGTTTAGTGATGTGTCCAACACGAGAACTGGCTGACCAAGTGGCCAAAGAGATCCGTACGTTAGCCCGCGGTATCCACAATATTAAAGTGTTGACCCTTTGTGGTGGTGTTCCTATGGGCCCACAAATTGGTTCGCTAGAGCACGGCGCACACATCATTGTGGGGACTCCAGGACGTATTATCGATCACTTAGATCGTAACCGTTTAGATTTAGATAATGTGCACACCTTGGTGTTGGATGAAGCTGACCGTATGTTAGATATGGGCTTTCAAGTTGAACTTGAAGCCATTATTGAGCAGGTTCCAGTTGAACGTCAGACATTACTTTTCAGCGCTACATTCCCTGATCAGATTAAGTCTATTGCCAATTCGATTATGTTCAAACCTGTCATGGTTAAAGTCGCTTCGACGCATGAAACAAGTACGATTGACCAACACTTCTATGAAGTGAGTAATCCTAATGACCGTATGCGGGCACTAAAATTGTTGTTACTGCAGCATCGTCCAGATAGTGCCGTGGTATTTTGTAATACTAAGCGTGAGACTAAAGATGTTGCTGCGCAGCTGAAGAACGATGGTTTTAGCGTAGTGGCATTGCACGGCGATCTCGAGCAACGAGATCGTGATCAAACGCTACTGCAGTTCGCCAACAAAAGTGTGTCTATTATGGTGGCAACAGACGTTGCGGCGCGTGGATTAGACATTGACGCGCTTGATGCTGTGATTAACTACCAGGTTGCTTTTGACACTGAAGTTCACATTCATCGTATTGGTCGTACCGGACGTGCTGGCAGTCAAGGCGCCGCATATACGTTTTATAACGATGAAGATGGATATAAAATTGCGTTGCTCGAAGATTACCTTGAGCGTGATATCGTCAATGAAGCGCTGCCTGCAGAGAGCTTACTCGACACGCACCCTACTCAACCAAATATGATCACGTTGCAAATCGACGGCGGTAAAAAGCAGAAGTTGCGTCCAGGCGATATTCTAGGGGCACTTACGGGTGAAGATGGCATTGATGGTAGTGAAGTCGGTAAAATCAAGATCACTGATTATCGTGCTTACGTTGCGGTTAATCGTAAAGTCGCAAAGCGTGCGCTGCATAAAATTGTTAATGGTAAATTGAAAGGGCGCACATACCGCGCTTGGGAAATGCATTAACTGAATACGAGTTCAGATTAAATACTCAATAAGCTAGCTGTTGAGCCGATAAAAAATCCAGAGAGATCTGGATTTTTGTCTATGTGGAGACAGCGAATGAACGGCGAGATTGCATTGCCGTCAGTTGCTGTTGGTAGAATCGATATTTAGGGATAGGTTAATCAGTGGCAATTTCGGTAGCGGGTGGGGTAAAACCCGGCAAAATTATAGAAATAGAGCATAGGCTGCAAGAGCTACTCATTGTTGGCAAAGGCAAACCTGTCTCTATTCCTGATGAGCTCCACGCAGAGCTTGAAGATGATGCCAATAAACTCGAAATTGAAAGAGACGCTATTCGAGCACGAATAGAGAAGCAGAATAAGGCTCAAGCGTTGTACAAGGTTGTTTCGACCCAACTGATTACCAGTGTTAACCGTGCTATAGAACATCAGCTGACATCGGTAGAGCTGGTTCTCGAGCATTCTAAGCTCGATGAAAAGCAAATCCTCTTACTTGAGCTCCTGTATTCCAAACGAGTTGACCTTTCACGTATACGTCCGTTAGTCATGGACTTACCTTGGTTACAGCGTGACTTAGTTAATATGATCAATAGCCCGATGTTTCGGCATCGTCGGCCGCAAACTTCAGACATTCAAGTGACTGATATCAAACTCGTGCTTAACTACATTGGTATTGAAAACCTGCAAGCGTTAATCCCCTATTTTTGCCTGCGCTACCTCATGCCGAGTGGCCAGCCTCAACTGTTGTGGGTGACTCGTAAACTATGGCGTTACAGCGTTATAAGTGCGATAGCGGCTCAGGCCTTAGTTGAGTTGCACAATAAGGATCGCGCTTTTGCCTACAGCTGTAGCTTGATGAGTCAGCTTGGCACGACCTGCGTTATTAGCAATTGCGCTAAGATGTTTGATACTACGTTGGGGACCTGGTTGAGAGAAGCCAGTGCTAACGGAGATAAAGAGCTTTATGATGCAATCATGGCAACTGAGTTTCCGGCGATTGATGTTTATCAGCAAGCGTTGACGCACAGTGGTCCGCTCAATTGGCAGTTACTTAATCAGCTGAGTTTTGAACAGAGCCGTTTAACCAAAACGTTTAAAGCGATTGATGAGAGTCTTAAATATGCCGATCTTGATGAAGATTCAGCACTTATCGAAAGGGCTAGCTGTTTTGCGAGGGTCTATCTATTAAAAGAGGCGGGTAATATTACCTCCGCTGAATGCCGTTTAATGTACGATTACTATGAAATTTCGGCACAAGAGCTGATCCGTTTGAATGGAAAAAACTACCGTAAATTAGCACTGCTTTAAGCCCGCAATAACGGAGTGTGCTCATTGTACAATCGTAGACTCATTCTCCGATGTTGAGTAATCTCATTGAACATCGAATAGCCGTCCAAACATCCGCTAATTTCCGTCACTAAATAGTATACAATTATTTATCATTTAGACGCTTTTGGTTAGTTAATCAAATCTTGGTCAAAAAACTGTCTAATTTACGCTAACTCAGCCTATATACGCCATTTCAGTGAACTAGTTATGCATTAATGCTGAATATTTAGTATTCGGAGGCGCTAGAGAACTTTTTTATGACTAATTATGCTTAAACCCCCGCTATATACGCTTTGATAATTCTAAATCTCAACTCTTTATGCACTATAAGGCATGTTCGGCCCGATGAAGGTTGTGAAAAACTGGTATTTTGATCACATTTTCGCTAATAATGTCTTCCTAGTAATACAAGCAACCGTGATGTCACCTATAAAAGATAAAGACATCAAGCGGAATACGACGGCTTTATCGCGGTCGATAATTTGAAAGGATGGAAGGAATGAGCGTTAAAATGAATCTTACACGTGCCCAGTTTGACGAAGTTATGGTGCCTAACTATGCGCCTTCAGCAGTAATCCCAGTTCGCGGCGAAGGTAGCCGAGTTTGGGATCAAGAAGGTAAAGAGTTTATCGATTTTGCTGGTGGCATTGCCGTTAACTGTTTAGGTCATTGTCATCCTGCTTTGGTTGGTGCGTTAAAAGAGCAAGGCGAGAAGCTTTGGCATCTATCTAACGTCATGACTAACGAACCAGCTCTTGAGCTTGCCACTAAACTTGTTGAAGCGACATTTGCTGAGCGTGTTTATTTTGCTAACTCTGGCGCTGAAGCCAATGAAGCAGCACTTAAGCTAGTTCGTCGTTACGCGATGAATAAGTTCGGCGCTGAAAAAGATCAAATCATTGCATTTGATAAAGCATTCCATGGTCGTACTTTCTTTACGGTTAGCGTTGGCGGCCAAGCAGCTTACTCTGACGGTTTTGGTCCAAAGCCACAGAGCATCACTCACGTCCCATTCAATGATATTGCCGCACTAGAAGCGGTCTTTTCTGATAAGACTTGTGCCGTAATGATGGAGCCACTACAAGGTGAAGGCGGCATTATCGACGCTGATCCTGAGTTCCTAACAGCCGTACGCGCGCTTTGTGATAAGCACAATGCATTGCTTGTATTTGATGAAGTTCAAACGGGTGTTGGTCGTCTAGGCGAGCTATACGCTTACATGCGTGGTGATGTGGTACCAGACATTCTGACAACCGCTAAAGCATTGGGTGGCGGATTCCCAATCGCTGCGATGCTGACAACCAAAGAAATTGCTGAGCACCTTAAGATAGGTACTCATGGTTCAACTTACGGTGGTAATCCACTTGCTTGTGCTATCGGTAACGCAGTACTTGATGTGGTTAATACACCAGAAGTGTTAGATGGCGTTAAAAAGCGTGAGCAATTGCTGCGTGATGGCCTGAGCAAGATCAATGACAAGTATGATGTTTTCTCTGAAGTTCGTGGCCAAGGCCTGTTGCTTGGTGCCGTGATGAATGAAAAGTATCAAGGACGCGCTAAAGAGTTTTTAGTGGCTGGCATTGAAGAGGGTGTTATGAGCTTAGTGGCTGGCGCAAATGTTGTGCGTTTCACACCTTCACTCGTGATCCCAGAAGCTGATATCGCCGAAGGCCTAGCGCGTTTCGAGCGAGCTGTCGCTAAAGTAGTCGCAGCCTAAATTGGCAAACGAAGCGCTAGGTCACCTTAGCGCTTCTTTTTTGTCTTTAGGATACTTGATAGCTGCAGTGTCAGTATTGCCTGTTAAAGGCAATGCTTACCTGATAGCGACAAGTGATAGTGAGGAGACTCATAGATGTTAATAATACGTCCAATCCGATCCACTGATTTTGACGCACTATATCAAATAGCCGAAGAATCAGGACATGGATTCACATCTTTACCTGTAAACGAAGATCTTCTTAGACGCAAAATAGCGCGGGTTGAAGCTTCGTTTGAAAAACAAGTCGATAAGCCGTTTGATGAAGGCTATTTAATGGTGCTTGAAGACACAGAAACTAGCGAAGTCGTTGGTACTTGTGGTATTGAAGCGGCTGTTGGTATGGAAGATGCGTTCTACCATTACCGTCTTGGTACAGAGGTTTACCACTCCGAGCAAATTGGCGTGCGCAACGAAGTCGAGACGTTAACCTTATGTCATGACTATACTGGCGCCGCAGAGCTATGCACTTTGTTTTTGCGAGGAAGTTACCGTAAGAATAACAATGGTCGTATGTTGTCCCGAAGCCGCTTTCTCTTTTTAGCACAACATGCCGCGCGTTTTGGCGAAACTGTGATTGCTGAAATGCGTGGCGAGAGCGATGACGAGGGTAACTCGCCTTTCTATGATTGGTTGCAAAAGCACTTTTTAGGCATTGATTTTATTGAAGCTGATTACTTATCAGGCCTAGGACAAAAAGCATTTATGGCGGAAATGATGCCAAAAAATGCGGTTTACGTGTGCTTATTGCCAGAAGAAGCGCAAAAAGTCATTGGTGAAGTACATGCCAATACTCGACCCGCGCTTAATCTATTGCAGGCCGAAGGTTTCAGATGTCGAGGTTACGTCGATATTTTTGATGGTGGACCCACCGTTGAATGTAACCTGCATGATATTCGCTCTATACGCGAAAGCCGTTTGTTAACGGTGACCATTGCTGATGCTCCAGTAGATGCACCAAGCTATATCGTTTCAAACACCCAACTCGCAAATTACCGCGCTACAGCTGTAAATCTAGCTGTATCAGAAGACAATGACAACGTGATCTTAGACGCTGAAACTGCTGCAGGCCTTATGGTTGCAGACGGTGAGCAGATCCGTGTATTGGCCATGTAGGAATAGAATATGACACAATTTATTGAAGGTAAGTGGATAGCAGGTTTAGGTCACGATGTGACATCAATTAACCCTGCAAACCAAGAAGTCATTTGGACAAGTAAAACGGCAACACCAGCGCAAGTTAATACTGCGGTTGATGCTGCGCGTAACGCACAATTTGATTGGTTTATGCTGGGTTTTGAAGCGCGTTTAGCGATTGTTGAAGCATACCGTGATCAGCTAGAAGCCAATAAGGCCGATATGGCTGAAGTGATTGCCCAAGAAACGGGTAAGCCACAATGGGAAACCGCAACAGAAGCGGGTGCTATGATCGGTAAAATCGGCTTGTCTGTGGCCGCTTATAATAAGCGTACGGGGACGTCTGAAAGCGAAATCCCTGCAGGACGTGCTGTATTGCGTCACAAGCCACATGGTGTGGTTGCGGTATTTGGCCCTTATAACTTTCCTGGCCACTTGCCTAATGGCCATATTGTACCTGCGCTACTAGCGGGTAACACCGTGGTATTTAAGCCCTCTGAATTAACCCCTAAAGTGGCAGAGCTAATGCTTAAACTTTGGGAGAAAGCCGGTCTACCTGCTGGCGTGCTTAACCTTGTTCAAGGCGAAGTTGAAACGGGTAAGGCGCTTGCCGCTCATCCACAAATCGACGGTTTGTTCTTCACCGGTAGTTCACGTACGGGTCATATTTTGCATCAGCAATATGCCGGTGAACCAGGTAAAATCTTAGCACTTGAAATGGGGGGGAATAACCCACTTATTATTAAAGGTGTTGAAGATACTAAAGCTGCAGTACATGACATTATTCAATCTGCTTATATCTCATCAGGTCAGCGTTGCACTTGTGCTCGTCGTCTATACGTTGAGAAAGGTGCGCAAGGTGATGCACTGCTTGAACAGCTTGCAGCCGCCGTTAAAAAGATTCAAGTGGGTGCGTGGAATGCACAGCCACAACCATTTATGGGCTCTATGATCTCAGAATCTGCCGCAAAAGGCATGGTTGAAGCACAGCGTAACTTAGTTAACTTGGGCGCAGCGCCACTCGTTGAACTAACTCACCTAGAAGCGGGCACGGGTCTGGTTTCACCGGGTCTGATTGATGTGACTGATGTGATTGAATTGCCTGATGAGGAGTACTTCGGTCCACTACTTCAAGTGATCCGTTATAGTGATTTTGATCAAGCAATCAAACTGGCTAATGCCACTCGCTACGGTTTGTCTGCTGGCATACTTGCTGATAACCGTGAAGATTATGACTACTTTTTAGCGCGTATTCGTGCCGGTATTGTTAACTGGAACAAGCAGATAACAGGTGCGTCAGGTGCGGCACCATTTGGTGGTGTTGGCGCATCGGGTAATCACAGAGCTAGCGCATTTTATGCCGCTGATTACTGTGCATATCCAGTGGCGTCTGTTGAAGCCGATGCAGTGAGTCTGCCGGCGAAATTGAGCCCAGGCTTGAGCATTTAGTGTTAACGTAAAGGGAAGAGCTTCGGGCACTTCTTTATATCAAAGGCTTTGCTGAATCTGTTAAAGCCTTTGAGCAAGTATCAACAGCATTTGATACGACGCAAATCTAGCAATCATTAGCAGCTCTTACCTACCAACCTAGGTGGAGCTGCTAAATCCCTCAAATGTGTACAGCCGCGTGACATAAAAAATAATAAGCACGATGGCGTAAAGGAGTTAACGATGCACACTAATGTAAACGCGTTATTTGAAGCACTTTGGCAAGATTATATTGAGATGGCACCCTCTGCCGCTAAAGTTCATCAGTTACTTTCTAAGGGCGAGAAGATCATCAATGATCATATTGCACTGCGAACGTTTAATATCAGCAAGGTTAACCTTGACGTACTCGCTGCACATTTTGAATCAATCGGTTATGTCGCTTGTGGTGATTATAAGTTTGAAGCTAAAAAGCTTAACGCTAAGCATTTTGAACATCCTGATAGCACTCAGCCAAAGGTGTTCATCTCAGAGTTGTTGGTCGAAGAGTTTAGTGATGAACTCCAAACGACCATTAAAGGTCTAATTGAGCAGGTAGAACCAAGGGCAACGACGGCAGATAACTTCCTGTATTCTGGACGTCATTGGGCGCTTGATTCTAAGACTTATGCGTCGTTATTAGCTGAAAGTGAGTATGCAGCTTGGGTTGCGGCATTTGGTTACCGAGCGAACCACTTTACGGTTTCAATTAATCATTTACCTAACTTTGATACCATTTTTGAAGTGAATGACGCACTAAAAACTGCCGGTTTTGTCCTTAATGCTGCTGGTGGTGAAGTGAAGGGCAGTGCTGAAGTATTGCTCGAGCAATCGTCAACGATGGCAGATAAGCTTCAAGTTAGCTTCTCAGACGCTGTGATTGAGATCCCTAGCTGTTTTTACGAGTTTGCTATACGTTATCCAAAAGCTGACGGGGAGCTTTACACAGGCTTTGTGGCTGCGTCTGCCGATAAGATTTTTGAAAGTACTAATGTGAATTAAGTCGGCAATTAGGTTACTGGCTCAATGGTGAACTAAACTGGGTGCTAGATTTTTAGCATTAGACACAAAAAAGCCGGAGTAAATCCGGCTTTTTTGTGTCTAGATTTTACGGCTGATACAGCCATTGGCATTAAACCGAAAAATGCAGTGTCACTTTGAGACCGGATAAAGATAAGCTGTGTTGAAATTGCAGTACAATCTTATATTGTTCGGCAATATCCTTAACAATCGATAGCCCGAGTCCGTGGCCCATGGTGGCTTCATCTAAACGTTTTCCCCGATGAGTCAATAGCGCCAACTCTTCTGTTTTCACTCCTGGACCATCATCTTCAATACTGACAATGAGCTGCTGATCATGATTGCTGATACACACTCTAATTTCAGTGTCAGCCCATTTAAACGCGTTGTCTAATAAGTTACCCAGCAGTTCCATGCCATCTTCGCGATGCATGGGGAGTCGTCTGATGTCAGCTGGAATATCTAAGCGACAATTGATGGTCTTAGTGCGATGCACTTTTTTCAGAGTCTGCACTAGATCCTCAATATCCTTGGGTAACTGCATTTGCGCCGCCGGTAACATATCACCGGTTATACGCGCTGCAGCGAGCTTTCTCTCAATCATCTTATGCACTAGATCGAGTTGTTTTTGTAATGCTTCTGCAGAATCAGGATCTTTTAAGCCTAATACTTCAACCTGTTGCTGCATGACCGCTAGCGGCGTTTTAAGTCCGTGGCTTAAATTGCCTAAATTATTGCGACTGCGCTCAATCTGCTTACTCGAATACAGTAAAAGCTCATTATAGTTCGAGGCTAATGGTTGCAACTCTAACGGGATAGTGTCGAGATCGAATGAAGATATTTCGCCCTCACGTAACCGAGCCAAAGTATCTTTCATTTGACTGACGGGTTTAAAGGATTGACGCAGCACCAAAAAAATCCCCATTATCATTGCCATCAACATAACAAGATTGACGATAAGCTTGGTGCCATAAATTTCTGAGACTATTTTGCGACCAATACTTAAGTCTTGCGCTACGGTAAGTGTGGCATTGAGCCCTGAAGTATCAGAATTAAGCCCTATCGATAACAGTTGAATATCATGATTTTGTGGCCCTTTCGTCTGCCATGCTCGCGTCTCGCCCTCTTTTAAGTCGGCAACTTCTAAGCGTTGATCCCACAGTGACCGCGATCTTAGCTCCTGCTCTGGCAGATCGAGTTGATAGTAGCGACCTGAATAGACGGGTTTATAGAAATTTGAAAGTTGGGTTTGATCAATGCTGAGGCTGCCATCCTCGATGTGAGTGGCGAGTAATACTTGTTGAAGATCTTCTTGCAGCCTTGCAATAATCGAATCATGGAAGGCTTGGCGTAGCATGGACTCGAAAAAGACCAGCGCCACTATCGTGGCGATAACAACTAAGCCTGTTAACCACAGGCTTAGTTTGCTACGGATGGATATCATTGCACCACGCCGTGAAAAATATACCCCTGGCCGCGACGTGTTTCGATGGCGGTTTTACCCAATTTTTTACGAAGATGAGTGACGTATACTTCAACGACATTACTCTCTTTTTCATCGTCAAATTGATATAATTTATCAGTGAGCTGCGCTTTTGAAAGGAGTTTTTTAGGTGACATTAAGAATATCTTTAATAGCCTAAATTCCATTGCGGTTAGCTCAAAAGTATTTTCACCTATAGTGACAGATTGCTGTCCTTCGTCTAAAGCAACGCCAGCATAAGTGAGCTGTTTGTTAGGTGAGTTGGCTTTACCATGAGCACGTTGGATCAACGCTTGGATCCTGACAAGTAGCTCTTGGGTATGAAAAGGTTTACCTAAGTAGTCATCAGCGCCAGAGTTAAAGCCTTCGACTTTCTCATGCCATTGGCTTCGCGCAGTTAGCATGATAACCGGTGTATGTATGCCTTGTTCACGCCAGCGCTCGAGTAACTCAAGGCCATTACCGTCAGGTAAGCCAATATCAAGAATCACGCAATCATATTGAGTTTCATTCATTAGGTAATCAGCTTCGCTAATCTTGTCGGTAGCATCGGTGACATAGCCTGCTTGCTTAAGCTGTTTTAGCAGTTCTTCAACAAGTAGGGTGTTATCTTCAACAAGGAGTAATTTCATAAAGTGTGCTCTCAATCATGCCTGTAGAGTAAATAGCGCTTAGCTTTTGACAGGTAATGTTAACTCAAAAGTAATGCGAACAGTGCAAAGCGGTGTGTTTTATATATTACAGCGTTTCTGCAATACAACGGCTTGGCATTTTTGCTGGGTTAGTGAGTTGTCCGTTACGTGCATTTAGGATCAGATCTACAATCTCACCATTTGGGCTGCGAATTTGTATCTCATACAGCCAGTTGCCATTATGTTGGTAAAGATGGGCATCGATAAGCTTACCGTGACAGATAGCTTTGATGCCAACAAGTGTAACGTCCAATGACAGGATTTGACCACTCTTCACCAGCAGTTGCGCCTGATAGTGCTGCACTTCCACCTTTTGATTGGCAAATACCAATACCGGGAGTTTTAGTAAGCAAACTAAAATGCTTAAATAAATGGCAATTTTCAAGCGGTACTCCTAAAAAAAATGGCCTGAGATTAATCTCAGACCATTTTATAGAAGCTGTATTAAACCGAGCTTAATACTGTATTAGCGAGTACCGTATACTACGATAGTCTTACCATGAGCTTGTATAAGGCTTTGTTCTTCTAGCATTTTCAGGATACGACCAACAGTCTCACGAGAACAACCAACAATCTGGCCAATCTCTTGACGAGTGATCTTAATCTGCATGCCGTCAGGATGCGTCATCGCATCTGGCTGCTTAGCTAGATGAAGCAATGTCTGCGCGATTCTGCCAGCAACGTCTAAGAAGGCTAAGTCACCCACTTTTTGGCTTGTGCTGTGCAGGCGGTGAGCCATTTGTGAAGAAAGCTTCATCAAAATTTCAGGATTAACCTGAATGAGTTGCTTAAATTTCTTATATGAAATTTCAGCAATCTCACAGGCTTGCTTAGCACGAACCCAAGCAGTACGTTCAGCTTGTTCTTCGAACAGACCTAATTCACCGATAAAGTCGCCCTGGTTAAGGTAAGAAAGAATCATCTCTTTACCTTCTTCATCTTTAATCAAGACGGCTACAGAGCCTTTTACGATGTAATAAAGCGTATCTGAATCTTCACCAGCGTGGATCAAAGTGCTTTTGGCTGGATACTTATGAATGTGACAGTGTGATAAAAACCATTCCAAAGTAGGATCTGGTTTTGGCTTTCCAATCAGAGCCATGCCTATGTTCCTCGACTGATTTACGTTAAGAGTAAGAATATGCTAATTAAGCATCTTACGTCAATTAAGCAGGTGAAACCTTGATGGAAGTCTTACTTTAGACTTACCGCATAAAGGTAACTAGCTATGATGATAGTCTTTTATTCTGATACATTAGTAATATATGTCAACTTATTACGTCTTTTCCAATAATAGTATGGTTAACTCTGCAAGCGATATCACATCTTGTTTGGTCGCTGGCAGTTAGGCGAATCATGGCATAATACAAGACTGGATTTAATGTCATAAATTTGGATGCTTTTAATGAAAATCATTCTCACTTGGCTGTTCAGGGGCTTTATCCTCGACTTTTGTATGAATTTCTGGCTAACTGCTAAAAGATATAGTTCAGCATTGATCAATTAGCCATGCTTGAGTTGTTTGATTTAATAGGAGCGCGTGTGAAGTTTAGACCTTGGATTTTAAATACTGTAGTGGTCTTTTTGATAGCCGCGAGCCCAGCTGCTCAAGCTTTTTCAATTCCTCAACCGGTAGGCACAGCAGAAGCCAGCCGGGTAGCCCATATTCATTTGAAAGCGGCTCACGGTGATTCCGATGCCCAATATCTGCTTGGGTTGATGTATTTGTCTGGACGATTTGTTGAACAGAACCAAACTGTAGGCATGGAGTGGGTGACCCGCGCTGCCAAGCAAGGCCATGCTAAAGCGCAGCAAACCGTCGCTGACTTGGCGTTTGAAGGCAGCATAGTGACTCGTGACCTGCCAACGGCAAAACAGTGGTACACGGCGCTGAGTAAACAGGGCAATAAGCGGGCTGACTTTAGATTAGGCTTTATTTATGCCGCTGGTGGCGAAGGGGTTGAGCGTAATTGTGGTAAAGCGGTAGAGCAATTTAAGCTGGTCGGCGATGAGATCTCATTAAGTAATGTTGCTTGGATTTTAGCGACGTGTCCGGAAGCGAAGTATCGAGACGGTGATCAAGCATTAGCGCTGTCACTTAATCTGCTAAAAGCGAATAAAAAAGACCCGACCACATTGGATAACCTTGCCGCAGCGTATGCGGAAGTTGGCGATTTTGATGCCGCCATTTCGACTCAGCAAAAAGCGATTGAGGCGTTAGCACTCACCTCCGATCAAAGTAAGACGGGTGCGTTTATCCAGCGATTGGAAACATACCAAAACTTTGAGCCCTTTCGTGAAGTTGTTCCTTTAATCGGTAATTAACATGCATCAAATTTGAAAATCGCTTAAGTGATTAAGCGTTTTTTTTGTGCCTCGAATAAACCCATTCAGCTAGTTATTTACTTTAAATCAAATATGGAAACCCGCAGACCGACTCAATCGAGGCTGTTACCTGCGGCTATGTTCCGGAGGATAATCTGATCGAGATGGATACGGAATTCACTTGGTGTTGATTGTTAAGAGGGGTTAGCCAGCATCTTCAAGGAGATGAATAGATCAATATGGATGTGGAATTCACTTGGTGTTTTTTGTTAAGAGAGGTTAGCCAGCATATTCGAGTAGATGAATAGATCAACATAGATGTGGAATTCACTTGGTGTTGATTGTTAAAAGAGGTTAGCCAGTATCTTCAAGGAGATGAATAGATCAATATGGATGCGGAATTCACTTCAATAATATATTACGGTTTAGTTTGAGGTTAGCCTGCATACCCAAGGAAATAAACAGATCAACATAGATGTGGAATTCACTTGGTGTTGATTGTTAAAAGAGGTTAGCCAGCATCTTCAAGGAGATGAATGTGGAATTCACTTTATTTAGAGGTTAGCCAGCATGCCCAAGGTAATAAACAGATCAAGATGGGGGAATTCACCGCCAAGAGCATGCTAACTTATCGTTCTTTCGCCTGAAATCCCGATAAGCCAAAGTCTACAGAACCTACCTTAAACAAATCTTAAGATAGTGAATAGTCGGATTGAATTACTCATTTTCTGGTGTGATGAGTTGCAGTCGCTTATCCATTAAGTCCTTAACCAGTGGGGTAAGGATCAGTTCCATAGCTAACGACATCTTGCCACCTGGCACCACTAACGTGTTGATTCGAGACATAAATGAGCCTTGGATCATCCGCAAGTAATAAGGGAAGTCGACATTTTTAATACCACGAAAACGGATCACCACAAAACTCTCATCTAAGCTCGGGATGCTTTTCGCACTAAAAGGGTTCGAGGTATCTACGGTTGGCACCCGTTGAAAATTAATATGGGTGCGAGAGAATTGTGGTGTCATATGGTTAATATAATCGTCCATACTGCGCACTATCGAGTCCATGACTTTTTCACGGCTATGACCTCGTTCAGAGGTGTCACGAATAATCTTTTGAATCCACTCTAAATTGACAATAGGTACCATCCCTATCAGCAGATCGACATGCTGTGCCACGTCACAATCTTCGGTGACTACGCCACCGTGTAGACCTTCATAATAAAGCATTTCGGTATTTTCGGGCAGCGGATGCCACTGGGTGAAAGTGCCTGGCATTTGGTTGAATGGGACGGCTTCGTCAAAGGTATGCAGGTATGCGCGAGTCTCACCTTGGCCAGTGCTGCCATAGTCGCTAAAGCACTGCTCTAAACGTTGAAAATCGTTAGCCTCAGGGCCAAAGTAACTGATGTTACGATTTTCAGTTTTTTCTTTACGGATCATCACTGCCATTTCTGGGCGAGTGAAATGATGAAAGCTATCGCCTTCAACAATGACGGCATTAATCCCAAGTTGCCTAAAGATATGATTGAATGCAGTTGTTGTCGTTGTCGTACCGGCACCGGATGAGCCTGTAACAGCAATAATAGGATGTTTCGCTGACATTTTTTTACCTAAAATAGAGACAGTTGAATATCACCTGGACACTGCCAAATATGGCTAATGGTTTTGATCCTGCAACAAATCGGGTTCTTCAAAAACTGTATGTGAATTTTATACCCATTCTACTTCAAAGTGCCTTTGCTCAGGCGCTCCCTTTGGGTGGGTTTAAAAGTGATTTAAACCGCGTAACTGAACTTGACAATAGACCAGCTATTGCGCTGCGCCCAAAGCCTTGTTTAAGTCACTTTTAATTCCCACTGAAATCATACATCTTGAAGTTGATTGGGTATAGTTATACGTATTCGAATCACTCAGGTCAATCTTGAGCTGGATCCATTGTTACAATATCTTCTTTACGCCTAATCGCGATAGATTCTTCCTCTTCGCTAAACTCGACGACTAATTCGCCACGTGCGAGTGCAGCACGACAGGTCGAAATCGCACTCTTCATACTGTCTGCGTCAGTACCTGAAAAACTGCCATCTTCTAACTGACCAATGAGAAACTCTTTGATGATGTTTTCAAATGTTTCAGGGGGCAATTGGTTTAATGATTCATAGGGAACTAGCATGGTGTATTCTCAGGTTGATTGAGGTGAGAGGTTAAAAAAGACAAAATTCTCTTTTCAATATAGTAGCGTGGGCGCCATGGCGTACCGCCTTCAATAAAGCCGACATGGCCACCATTCTCATGCAATTCATATTCGACTTGTGCGGCTAACTGGTCACTCGTCGGGATCACAGCATGGGTCATAAAGGGATCATCTTTGGCATGGATCACTAAGGTTGGTTTTTGAATTTTGCTCAAATAGGGAAGACCGCTGGCGCGATGATAATAGTCGTCCACACCATTAAAACCGTGCAATGGCGCTGTAATCTGATCATCAAAAGCATAAAAAGTGGTCAATTGTTCAATTTCAGCTTTGCCAATAGGCATTAGGGCTTGTAGCGCTGGAGTCGATAATTTGCCAATCATCTTCTCTTGCAACTGCTTAATGAGATAGCTCTGGTACACCTTTGAAAAGCCGTTCTCTAGGCGTTTAGCGCATGCTGCAAGGTGTAACGGTGCAGAGATGGCAACGGCTCGATCAATTAAGCTCTTTTCTTGTTGTTCGCCTTGATACTTAATCAAAACGTTACCACCAAGACTATACCCCACAGCCAGTAAAGGGGAGTCCGGATAGCGTTGTTTAAGTAGCATCAGAGTGGCCTGAATGTCTTGAGTATCACCGCTATGATAACCCCTGACCAGCCTATTTAATTCTCCAGAGCAACTTCGATGATGATGTACGACGGCGCATCGTTTTTGCGTTTTACACTCGGCCAGAATACGGCGTGCATAATGAGACGCTGAACTGCCTTCTAGGCCATGTACGATAACAACAATGACCTGGCCTGTTTGGGGCGTACCTTGCCAGTCCAGATCAATAAAGTCACCATCGTCTAGCTCTAATCTTTCCCTTTCTAACTGTGGTCTGTCCACTTTGGTTAGCACGGGTAAAATCGTTTGGATATGGGGGTTTTTAGCCCACCAGGGAGGTGAATATTTGTGTGTCATCATAATTGGCTATTGCTGAAAATTAAAACGTGTGTTTAATTGTTATTATGACGAGAGTGTAACACAGATCGAAAAAGCAAATTTGGAGCGCTTTAACTCAGTGTCTTAGTGGTGATTAGGTAAGACGAAAACCCCACCTTTTATCAACGTCAGCTTTTATAAAAAGCCAATAATAACAATAAGAGGACAAGATGGAACGACGTACTTTTATAACGACTGCATTAGCTGGAACGGCTTGCCTAGCGCTAGGCGTTAATTATTGTTCTACCGATTACATCAGTGTCAATCCTAAGCTTGATGGTAAACATCGACTGCTTTTTAGCGTATTACTGCCAGTATTTCTCGACGGTGCACTCCCTGACGTACCTGGATTAAAAAGAGATGCTGAAAACCGCACCTTAGATGCTATTGAACAAACGATCTTGTTGTTACCTGAAGATAGCCAGGCCGAGCTTGAACAGTTGTTAGACCTATTAGAAGGGCGATTGGGGCTGCTCATTCTTACGGGTAGCATGACGCCATTAATGATGCGTAACAGCGTGGAGCTAATAGAGATGCTGCAAGGATGGCGTACAAGCTATATTGAAATGATGGTGACAGCTTATCAAGGCTTGAGAGAGTTGGTCATGGCAAGCTATTACTCGGACCCAGATCATTGGAGCCGATTACATTACGCTAAACCTGATTTTCTTGAGGAGATTAATTGATGTTATTGATAAACCTTGTCGGTAGTGAGGAGTAGTTTGTGGCCATTGAAGATCCGATTGTTACTGGACTAAATTCGGGCTGGGCGCATATAAATGCGGGACAGTTAACATCAAATCAAACGTTTGAAGCTGATGTGGTTATTGTGGGGAGTGGCGCTGGAGGCGGAACTGCCGCAGAGATCCTCACTAATGCTGGCCTGTCAGTCATTATTGTTGAGGGGGGGCCTCTGAAGTCCTCTAAAGACTTTGTGATGGAGGAGCGGACCGCTTATCCCGATCTCTACCAACAAGCAGCTGGAATGAAGACAACCGATAAAGCGATTGGTATATTTCAGGGCAGAGCAGTAGGGGGGTCCACTACGATTAACTGGACGACATCTATCCGAACTCCAGATCCGGCTTTAGCTTATTGGGCCTCAAAAAAATCGGTAGTCGGACTCTCGACTGATGAGTTGACACCTTGGTTCAAAAAAATGGAACAGCGGCTCAATATCAGTGAATGGACATTCGATCCTAATCGCAATAATGCCGCTTTAAAGGAAGGGTGTGAGCAGTTAGGTTGGGATTACACTGTTATTAAGCGCAATGTAAAAGGATGCTGGAATACAGGGTATTGCGGTATGGGCTGCCCGGTGAATGCTAAACAATCAATGTTGGTCACCACCATACCTGCTGCGTTAGAGCTGGGCGCTACACTGGTCAGTCAGGCCAAAGTGATGAAGCTTGAGCATCACAATGACAAAATTTATGCATTAAAAGCACAGGCATTAGACAGTAATATGAAACCGTTGCCGGTGGAGATCGTCTTCAAGGCAAAGCACTATATTCTGGCCGCGGGTGCCATCCATACACCGACGATAATGTTGCGCTCAAAGTTACCGGATCCCTATGAGATTATCGGTAAACGGACTTTCCTGCATCCAAGTTTACTTAGTGGTGCTATTTTCTCTGATCCCATTAATGGCCATAGTGGCGCACCACAATCCATTTATTCAGATGAGTTTGTATGGAAAAATGGTGCCGATGGTGAGCTCGGTTATAAGCTAGAAGTACCGCCCATTCATCCTATTTTGATCGCATCTAAAACGATAGGTTACGGACAAAGTCATGCCGAATTAATGGCGAACTTTAACCAGCTACAAGTCACCATCGCGTTGGTGAGAGATGGCTATCATGAGAACAGCCCTGGCGGTGAGGTTAAGTTAACCGATCATGGCAGTACATTGGACTATCCGCTCACTGATGCTTTTTGGCGAGCCGCAAGACGTGCTTACGCCAGCATGGCTGAGCTGCAATTTGCTGCCGGCGCCAATAAGGTGTTGCCCATTAGTGAGGGCATGCCTTATTTAAACAGTTGGTCGGAGGCTAAAAAGGCGATTGCGGAGATGGATCTGGCACCATTAAAGACGGTTGTTGCCTCTGCACATGTGATGGGAGGGTGTCCGTTAGGGGAAGATCCTAAAATGTCGATGGTGAATAGTTACGGTGAGTCCCACTACTTTGACAACTTATCGGTAATGGATGGCTCCATATTTCCCACGAGTTTAGGGGCAAACCCGCAATTATCGATATACGGAATAACTGCACGCAATGCGACTCGTCTTGCTGAAAAATTGACCGCCAGTTAAACAACAATATTTAGAGTAATAAAAAAACCCGCTGATAACAGCGGGCTTTTTATTGTTCAATAATCTATCTTAGTATTTACAGTGGTGCTATTAGGCCACTGTTAATGTTGCTAACATCATCTTCATTCAATGTACCAGCAGCTTGCTTAAGCGCAATGATTGAATTGATATAGCCATAACGCGCATCAGACAGTTTACGCTTTGAATCATACAAGTCTCGAGTACGGTTTAACACGTCAACGATAGTACGAGTACCCACTTCAAAACCGGCTTGAGTTGCTTTTAGTGCACTCTCTGATGAGATCACTGATTGCTCATATGCACGGATTGAACTGATCGAAGCGCCAACGTTGTTAAAGTTATTACGGATATCTTTAACGACTTTACGGTGCGTCTGTTCAAGCTTCTCGCTTGCTTCAACATATTGATACTGAGCTTGATTGACTTGAGAAGTGACTTTAAAGCCTTCAAAAATAGGAATGCTCAGTGTGACACCAACAGTGCCGTTATCGAAGTCAGGTTGGTTAATACCGCCGCTGTCTTGTTCAATTCCCTTCTTATACCCTGCATTTAGGCTCAGTGAAGGCATGTGACCGGCTTTATAAAGCGTAATGGTCTCTTCAGCAATATCTTTACCAATACGTGTTGTCATTAAATCAACGTTATTGGTTTCTGCTATTTTGATCCAGTCAGCCGATATTGCAGGGGCAATGGGTGCTGCTGAAAAACGGGTAGTGTCTAAGATATTAATACTCTTATGATCAATACCGGTAATTTCACGTAGTGCTTCATAGCTATTGGCAAGTGTATTTTCAGCTAGAATTTCAGTTGCGTTGGCTAAATCATATTGCGCTTGGGCTTCATGCACGTCGGTAATCGCGGTAAGACCCACGGCAAAACGTTGTTTTGTTTGTTCAAGTTGACGATCAATTGCACGTTTCTCTGAACCTTGGAACTCGTAGTTATCTTTTGCGGTAAGGACATCGAAGTATGCTGTCGTTACACGAATAATCAAATTTTGCAGCGAAGATGCATATGCAGAGTCAGCTTGTGATGCCGCTTTTTCTGCCAAGCTTAAACCTACCCATGCACTGTGATCATAGATAACTTGATTTAAAGAAATGCCACCAACGATACCGCTGGTATCTTCAGCGGTGTTTGCTGAATTATCGTTCCACGCTTTATCGTAACCGACGTTGGCACTAATGGTTGGCAATAGCGGTGCACGTTGCTCTTCTATTTGCTCATAAAGTGCATCACGCTGTGCTTTGGCTTGCAGCGCAATAGGATCACTGGTTAATGCTTGTTGATATATCTGTAGAAGGTCGTCGGCATGTGCGACCTGAGCAGAGACGGCCAGCGTCAGCGCGGCACATAGATAGCGGATCTTGAATTTCATTTGCTGTCCTTTTAGACAAAATTCCCCATTGAGGAGCGAATTTAACTTTGTTTTGTTTAGTTATGCCTAACTTATAATGAAAAGTTAGGCGGTTTGCGCTTCCCGACGCTTCCCAATACATCTAAACTTAGTGGGTAGATAGTAAAAACCTACAATTCCTAAGTCAACTATGAAGTGTAACAGTTTTTTATCGCAATAATCAGATCTGCCTTTTATCTTAGTATTAATATATTTACTTTGCTTTATTTTGGCATAAACACCTTGATAAACAAGTAGGTTTAGGGGAATAAATGAACAATACTTTTAGTCATAAAGATGTTGAATTACTCGCTAAGAAAACCTTATATAAAGGCTTCTTCAAAATGGAAGAGTATCGCTTTAAACATCGGCTGTTTGACGGCGGTTGGAGTGGTGAAATAACCAGAGAGGTGTTTGAAAGAGGGCATGCTGTGGTTGTGTTACCCTATGACCCGATTAACGATAAAGTGGTGCTGATTGAGCAGATCCGCATACCAGTGCTCGGCAGCGCTAAATCGCCTTGGTTGTTTGAATTAGTCGCCGGGATGATTGATCCGGGTCAAACATCTGAAAATGTTGCCCTTAAAGAGCTTAAAGAGGAAACCGGTCTTGATGCATTTAGTGTTACTAAGGTGAATCAGTATTTTTCAAGCCCTGGTGGTACAAGCGAGCGTTTTGACTTTTATTGGGCTGCAGTGGATTCATCAAATGCGGGTGGCAACTTTGGTTTACCTGAAGAGCATGAAGACATCAAAGTCCATGTAGTGGACAGAGAATTGGCTTACAAAATGTTGATTGATGGAGTCATAGATAATGCTTCCACCGTCATTGGCCTGCAATGGCTGCAATTGAACTATCGAGATTTGGTTAAACGCGATAATGAAAAATGATCATTGTTGCTCGACTTAAAAAATTCCTTGGAACTATATCGTGTCAAAAGTCATCTTCGTCCACAAGAATAAGTACCGGCCCAATGTCAGTCAGTTTTTAGCTGTCTGTGCTCGCAACTATATGCACATTCAGCGTTGGCTTACACAAGAGCCTTGCGAAGGTCAGCATTGGCAAGTTGATGGTGAGTTTGGTCGGCTGGATGTTCGGCTGTTGGAAAATACTAAATATACTCAACTGGTCGAAATTTCAAGATGTGCAGGCGATCATGCATTAGTGTCAAGGCCCAAAGTATCAGTTCGCGTTTATCATGATGCTAAATTAGCAGAAGTGTTAACTAGTCAACAGATTTACCAATTGCGTCCAGTGTATGATTATCCAAATATGCATATGCATCATCGTGATGAGAAGTATCAAGTGAATGCGTTTCTTGAAGAGTTATTGAAGATAGATAACTTAACTAAATTTATTTGTTAATCTGGTATTTAGGTAATTACTTTGCTAAAAGAGGCAATCTCTTATTCAATTTCTGAGTCAGGCAGTGTGAGAATGGTGCAAGTCACCGACCCTCATCTTTTTGCTGATCCTGAAGCTCAGTTACTAGGTTTGAACACTTCCCATAGCTTGAATGCAGTATTGAATACCATTGCTGCTGTTGATTACCCTGCACACTTTATGTTGGCGACAGGGGATATCAGTCAAGACTATTCAAACCAGTCTTACCATAATTTTATCGATGCGATTACCCCGTTAAACATGCCTTGTCATTACTTGCCTGGGAATCATGATGACCCCCGTATTATGAATCTGCATATGCAGGGTGAGAAAGTATATGGGCAAAAAAGGATACTGGCAGGTAATTGGCAAATTATTATGCTGGATTCTACGGTTAGAGGCAGGCCCGGTGGGCATATGTCTGATGACGAGTTAAGTCTCATTGATAATGCAATTAAAGCTGAACCTAACCGCTACACCTTGCTGGTGATGCATCACAATCCAGTTCTTGCGGGATGTGCTTGGTTAGATCAACATTGTATGGACAACGGCAGCGACTTTATTGAGCAGGTCTCGCGTTATCGACAAGTCAAAGGGCTACTTTGGGGGCATATTCACCAAAGTCTTGATACTGTTCATCTAGGGCCGCATGGGCCAGTCAAGTTAATGGCCACGCCGTCGACTTGTATTCAGTTTAAACCTAAGTCTCCCTATTTTGCATTAGATGCACTTCAACCGGGTTACCGTTTGCTGGAGCTTAAGTCTGATGGTAGCATCCTAACTAACGTGTATCGGGTACCAGGCGAAAACTTTTCACCTGACAATGAAGCTGGCGGTTATTAAGTAAGACATAACACCGCAGCGTGAGGAACTATGCTGCTTTATATTCATGGATTTAATAGCTCTCCGCTTTCAGACAAAGGACTTGTGACCGCAAGTTTTATTAAGCAACATTATCCCGAATTAGACTTTTATCAACCGCAGCTGCCTAGTGAACCACTAGAGGCGATGGCGTTATTGATTCAAATGGTAGAAAAAGCCAAAGCTGCAAATAAGCCGATTAGCTATATAGGCTCTTCATTAGGAGGCTATTTTGCCAGTTATTTGGCTGAAAACTACGGTGGACGCGCAGTTTTGATTAATCCTGCGGTAAAACCCTTCGAACTGTTTGATGAATTCATCGGCACTCAGTACAATCCCTATACAAATGAAACCTATCAGGTTTCAGCTAAACATAAACAGGATATCGCTGAGTTCGATACTGCAGCTATTATGAATCCTGATCGCTTTTATGTACTGTTACAAACAGGCGATGAAGTACTCGACTATAAACAGGCCGTACAGAAATATCATTGTTGTAAACTGTTAATAGAACCAGACGGCGAACATCGCTTTATTGGCTATGAAAAGCAGCTTGCTTCCATTTGTGAATACCTGTTTTCTTGACAAATAGACCCGTAGGGCCGCAACATGGCCTGAATAACAAAAAAATATGTGTGCCATGACAAATCAATACACCTCAGATGCTATTGAAGTCCTAAACGGACTTGACCCTGTAAAACGTCGCCCGGGTATGTATACCGATACTTCGCGCCCGAACCATTTAGGACAGGAAGTCATAGATAATAGTGTCGACGAAGCTCTCGCTGGGCACGCAAGTCGTATCGACGTTATCTTACATACTGACAACTCACTTGAAGTCACCGATGACGGCCGCGGTATGCCTGTGGATATTCATCCTGAAGAGGGGATCCCCGGCGTTGAGTTGATCCTCACTAAGCTGCATGCTGGTGGTAAGTTTTCTAATAAAAACTACCAATTTTCCGGTGGTCTACATGGGGTGGGTATTTCTGTTGTTAACGCCCTGTCTAACCGAGTTGAAATTACCGTAAGGCGAAATGCTGAAGTCTATGATATGGCTTTTGAGCACGGTGAAAAAGTGGAAGATCTCCGAGTCACCGGCACTTGTGGTCAACGAAACACCGGTACTAGAGTCCATTTTTGGCCAGATATAAGCTATTTTGATTCAGGCAATTTCTCAGTGAGTAAGCTCAGTTATTTGCTTAAAGCTAAGGCTGTATTGTGTCCTGGTTTGAGAATTAAGTTTGTAAACAAGCAGGCTAATGAAACACAAGAGTGGTTCTATGAAAGCGGCTTAGAAGATTATTTAAAGTCGTCAATTGCTGGTGCCCCAACGTTGCCAGAAGACCCATTTGTAGGGAGTTTCAAAGGCAACATTGAAGCCGCTGATTGGGCTATCACTTGGTTACCTGAAGGTGGCGATTACTTAAATGAAAGTTACGTAAACCTTATTCCAACACCGTTAGGTGGTACGCACGTCAATGGTTTTAGGCAAGGTTTGCTCGAGTCCATGCGTGAGTTTTGTGAATTTAGAAACTTAATGCCACGTGGTATCAAGTTAACTCCTGAAGATATCTGGGATCGTTGCACCTTTATCCTGTCTATTAAGATGCAAGACCCACAATTTTCAGGACAGACCAAAGAGAAGTTATCGAGCCGACAATGTGCAGCTTTTGTATCAGGGATTGTACGCGATGCATTTAGCCTGTGGTTGAACACCAATACAGAACAAGCTGAAGCCTTGGCTGATATGTGCATTAATAATGCACAGAAACGTTTAAAAGCAGCAAAAAAAGTTGCGCGAAAGCGTATAACCTCGGGTCCGGCATTACCAGGGAAACTGACCGATTGTAGTGGTCAAGACCCAATGCGTGGCGAACTGTTCTTGGTGGAAGGTGACTCTGCAGGCGGTAGTGCTAAGCAAGCGCGTGATCGTGAATTTCAAGCGATTATGCCGTTGCGGGGTAAAATCCTCAATACTTGGGAAGTCGATGCATCGCAAGTGCTGGCATCACAAGAGGTTCATGATATTTCGGTTGCCATTGGTTGTGATCCCGACAGTACTGATATTTCTGAATTAAGGTACGGTAAAATCTGTATTTTAGCGGATGCTGACTCCGATGGATTACATATTGCCACCTTGTTGTGTGCGCTATTCATGAAGCATTACCGTGTCTTGGTAGAGCAAGGACATATTTATGTGGCTATGCCACCTTTGTTCCGTATCGATATTGGCAAAGAAGTGTTCTATGCACTCGATGATTCAGAGAGAGACGGCATTATTGACCGCATCGCAGCTGAAAAACGCAAAGGGAAAGTCCAAGTAACACGATTTAAAGGGCTAGGTGAAATGAATCCACTGCAGCTGCGTGAGACCACAATGGATCCCAATACGCGTCGATTGGTTCAACTGACCATTGATGATGTTGACGACACATTAGCACTGATGGATATGTTGTTAGCTAAAAAACGTTCTGGCGACAGAAAAATTTGGCTGGAGACAAAGGGTGATTTAGCGCAGATCTAGATAGATCGCTTACCTCAACAGAGCACTAAACTAAAAGAATAATAATGACGTTTAAAAATTACCCCAAACAAATATGTGTCGGTTTGTCCGCAATATTGATTCAGCTTATTTGTAGCGCAACGAGTATAGCCGCGGAGCCTGTGATGATCACAGTCTCTAAAGGCTTTGGTTTAACACTGTTTGCTTCCGATTTGGGCGATGCTAAACAGCTGGCCTTGGGGAGCAAGGGCACACTGTTTGTTGGCTCCTACAAAGAAGGAACCATAACCGCGCTCGTGGATGCAGACCAAGATGGTAGAGTAGACAAGCGTTATATCATTGCTAAAGGACTGCATTATCCCGAAGCGATTGCTTTTCATGATGGCGCTTTATATGTCGCTGAAGATGAACGGATCTTAAGATTTGTTGATATTGAATCACGGCTAAGGCGTCCGGGCCGAGCGAAAGAGATATATGACCGTTTACCTGGTAACACCCAAAAAAGCAAACGTGCGATGCATTTTGGCCCTGATGGCAGGCTTTATATCGCGATTGGTGCGCCCTGTAATGTATGTGAGCCAGAGGCACCGTTTGGTAGCATTATTGCTATCGACGTCAACACTGGCGAAAGCGAGCAAATTGTGAGTGGTGTTCGTCGAGTTGCGGCTTTTGATTGGTCAATTAAAGATAAAGAGTTGTGGTTTTCAGACTTAGGTCGAGACTGGATGGGCGATAACCTACCGCCAGATGAGATTAATAAAGTTGAAACCATAGGCAGTCATTATGGCTTTCCCTATCTCCACGGAAAAGATGTTATTGAACCCGCTTATGATAAGCCTAAAAACTTAAAAGTGGTCGCTCCCCAATACGAGCTACCTGCTCACGTTGGACCTAAGGGGCTGCACTTTTATCGCGGAGATCAATTTCCAGAACGTTATCAGAATCAAATGTTTGTTGCTGAAAATGGTTCGTGGAATCGCTCAAGCAAAGTTGGCTATCAAATAGTAATGCTTGAGATAAAAGATAAACAAGTCGTCAAGCGTAGCACCGTTGTTAGCTTCTTAGATGGTGAATTTCCGGTAGCCAGACCCCATTCGTTGATCACCGCACCCGATGGTGCCATGTATATTTCGGACGATTTGAAAGGTAACGTTTACCGTTTGTATTACAAAGAGACACAAAAAAATCAGTCACAGGATAATGATTAATGAGTGATGCGATAGATTTAAGCTTAGACGGTGTAGAGCAAATGCCAATGCGCCGCTTCACGGAAGAGGCATACCTTAATTATTCCATGTACGTGATCATGGACCGTGCTCTGCCGCATATTGGTGACGGACTGAAACCGGTACAAAGGCGGATAATTTACGCCATGAGCGAGCTTGGCTTGTCCGCAACGTCAAAGCATAAGAAATCAGCGCGTACGGTCGGTGACGTGCTAGGTAAATACCATCCTCATGGTGACAGTGCATGTTACGAAGCCATGGTGCTTATGGCACAGCCGTTTTCATATCGTTATCCATTGGTCGACGGTCAAGGAAACTGGGGAGCACCCGATGATCCTAAGTCATTTGCGGCGATGCGATATACCGAAGCTCGACTGTCAAAATTTTCTGAAGTTCTATTAAGTGAACTTGGACAAGGGACTGTTGATTGGGGCGTAAACTTTGATGGCACCATGAAAGAGCCGTTAGTAATGCCCGCGAGACTGCCTCATATCTTACTCAACGGCATTACCGGCATTGCTGTTGGTATGGCGACAGATGTGCCGCCACACAATGTTAAGGAGCTTGTGGGAGCTTGTATCGAGTTACTCGATAACCCGAAAGCTGACCTGCCACGTTTGATGGAGTTTGTTCCTGGACCTGATTATCCAACAGAAGCAGAGATAATTACTCCGGCTGCGGATATTGCCAAAATATATCAGACCGGTAAAGGCTCGATTAGAGCCCGTGCTGTATACACTGTTGAAAATGGTGAAGTGGTGATTACCGCGTTGCCACATCAAGCGAGTAGCGGCAAGATATTAGAGCAAATGGCAGGGCAGATGCAGGCTAAGAAGCTGCCTATGGTAACGGATTTACGTGATGAGTCTGATCACGAAAGCCCTGTTCGGATGATCATTGTGCCGCGTTCTAACCGCGTTGATTGTGATCAGATGATGGCACACCTTTTTGCGACCACGGATTTAGAGAAAAGTTATCGAGTCAACCTTAATATATTAGGTCTAAACGGGCGCCCACAGGTTAAAGGTCTACTTGAAATATTAACGGAGTGGTTGGTGTTTCGTACCACGACGGTTAAGCGCCGTTTAGAATACCGTTTAGATAAAATCTTAGCGAGACTGCATATTCTTGATGCCTTAATGGTTGCATTTTTGAATATAGATGAAGTGATTGAGATCATTCGTTTTCACGATGAGCCCAAAGCTGAGTTGATCACAAGATTCAATCTGTCAGATAAGCAAGCCGATGCGATTCTGGATCTGAAATTACGCCACTTGGCTAAGTTAGAAGAGTTTAAGATCCAGTCTGAGCAAAATGAGTTAGCTGCAGAGCGAGACAAGCTGCAACTGTTGTTAAGTTCTGAGCGTCGTATGAAAACGTTAATTAAAAAAGAACTGATTAGAGATGGCGAAAATTACGGTGATGAGCGACGCTCGCCACTGGTAGAGCGCGGAGAGTCTAAGGCGCTTACGGAGCTAGAACTTGTCCCTGTAGAGTCTGTTACTGTCGTATTGTCAGCGAAAGGCTGGGTACGATGTGCCAAAGGGCACGAGGTTGATGGAAAGAGCTTGTCCTATAAAGAGGGCGATGAATATCTTTGTGCCGCTCCTGGCCGCAGTAATCAACCGAGTGTGTTTATTGATACTTCCGGTCGGTCATTTGCCACTGAAACCCATACATTGCCGTCAGCCCGCTCTCAAGGCGAGCCTATAACCACTCGCTTTAATCTCGCACCTGGTGCAACGGTGGAGCATGTATTACTGGCAGATGAAGAGCAGTGTTATATTTTAGCTTCCGATGCCGGTTACGGATTCGTTGCGGCAAATAAAGATATGATATCGCGTAATAAAGCGGGTAAAGCTTTGTTGAGCTTACCTGCTAATGCGAAAGTATTACTGCCACAAAAAGTCGATAAATCGACAGCACAATCTATCCTCGCGATTACCAACGAAGGCAGGATGTTACTCTTCTCGTTAGATGCTTTACCGCAGCTGACCAAAGGTAAGGGCAACAAGATCATTGGTATACCGACTGAACGCGCTAAAAGCCGGGAAGAGTTGCTAACACATCTACAGGTGATCCCTGAAGGTATGTCAGTCACCTTGTGGGCTGGTAAGCGAAAACTCACCTTAAAGCCAAGTGATTTGGAGCATTACCGAGGAGAGCGTGGCCGTCGAGGAGCTAAGTTACCCCGTGGACTTCAGCGTGTTGATAGTGTTGAGTTAGGCGAAGGCTCGCCGCAAGAGTAGCGGAAAACTCTGAATGATAGACAATAAAAATGCAGCCAAATGGCTGCATTTTTTTATTGATAAGTCGTTAAGCGACTTCATAACAATTGGGTTCAATATCGACTTGTCTTTGGATGATTTGAGTTGCCATTTTTGCACATTTACCACATTGGCTTGCAACGCCGAGACGCTTCTTTACATCCGCTAATGAAGCATCGCCTTGGCTAACGGCTTCTTTAATCTGGGTATCTGTAATGGCATGGCAAAGACAAACGTACATAAATAATGATCCAACAATCGAATATGCACGCAGTATAAATGAAAACGATTCTCAATGCTAATAACTAATGAGAATGGTTATCAGTCGTTTGTTAGGTTTGCCGTTATTAAAAAGGTTGCAGTGGCTCACAACCCAGTGGCAGCTTGCGCACTTGGTTGTGTTTTATGTTGATTTGTCGATTCATGACTATTGTGCTTGTAAGGCGGGTTTAGTAGCCACGTTCGAAATGAACTCGATGAGATAGCTCTTCACCCTTTATCCACTTACGGTAGTTTTCTGAGAAGATCTCTATCACTTGCTCGGGGAAACTTGGCGCGGCAATATGCGGCGTAATCACCACATTGTCTAGTGACCAAATAGGGTGTTCCTCAGGCAAAGGTTCTTGATTAAAGACGTCAAGAATAGCTTGTTGCTGTTGGTTTTGAATCAGCTGAATATATAAAGCATCCAAGTCGAGTACATCGCCTCTACCGAGATTAAATAACACCACCTCTTTTTTTAATAGCGATAGCGTATGTTGGTTGAGTGCTCCTCGTGTTTCAGGGGTACTGGGTAAAATACTGGCGACAGCATCAGCCCGAGGCAGGTGGTGTGTTAGGTTCGCTAACGTGTCGACTTCATCAAAGCCTTTTGTCGGTTTTGCGCCACGATTAATGCCAATGACATGCATGCCAAAATGTTTCGCTGTTTGGGCTATATGCTTAGCGATAGAGCCTGTTCCTAACAGCAATAGGTTTTGCCCTTGCAACGTTTTGTAGCTACCCGGAAGCCAAATTTTTTGAGCCTGCTGATTTCTATATTTGACGTGCTCTCGCTGATACGCCAGTAGATAACCAAACAAGTACTCACTCATTAATGGACCAAAAATGCCACGCACATTGGTCAGCTCATAGTCTCGGCGCTGTCTCGGTTTTACGAGCGCATCTACTCCAGCAAACGTCGATTGCATCCATTTTAAATTGGTAGCATGGGGCAATATGGGGGCGGCGAGGCTAGGTTCTGCGAGCCAGATGTCGGCATTGAAAATATTTTGTGGGTTATCATCCAGAATGTGGATATTAGGCAGATGGCAAGAAGCCAAAAGCTGACGATAGCGTTCATTTTCTCTGGTAAGCAATAGTAACTTGTGTCCCATGCAGACTCCCTTTATTCTAGCTCTACATCGTTAAACTCGAGGATATTAATGTCTAAATTAATTGAATTTCTTAGCTATTTAGGTTCGTTTATCTATCCTTGGCTAACAGAAGTGTCAACTGCAATTATTGCTTGTGCACTTGTTGTATTTGGTAGTGATATTAACCTTTTTTTGCGCCGCTATTTAACGGGGCGATCTTTTATTATTCGAACATTCATTTTTGTCTTAGTAAATGCATTTGGTTATGGCTTAATCATTGTGAAGTTAAGCCCGCTACTAGCACAATATATGGCTGGAGTGTCTTCACACTGGTTGTTCCTGCTTATCATCGCGATTTTCTTTACTATAGGGGGTTGGGCTCAACGAAATAAACAAGTTTAAGCCATTAATTCTAGTGTAGATTACATTGCACTATTTTGAGAAAGAGATATCCAAACAATCGGCTATAAATTGCATGACTGGCTATTCATTGGCTCAATTCTATGCGGTTAATCTTCCGCTAATGCGGTAATGGCTTTATCTGGAAAGTTAGTAAAGATGCCATCCACTCCAAGTGCCGCCAGCATTGTTATGTCGTCGGCAAAATCCACGGTATAAACATAAACCTTGGCTCCGCGTTGGTGTGCATCATTAATCATCTCTTCGGTGACAAAACTCAGGCCTAAATGGATAGAGTAGGCGTCGAGGTCGGTGACCACTTGCGCTAAATTAAGTGGCACGCCCTCAATCAGTGGCGCCACATTGGCGCTAGGAAAAGACTGTTTAAATGCTTTTAACATCGGGTGATTAAAAGATGAGATTAGCAGTAAGTTTGGATCATAATTCTGCTCGTGGAGCAGATTAGCGTACACCTTAATAAAGGCGGGCAACACCGATAGGCCTTTAAGCTCTATATTGACTTCAATATTGTGAGGCTTTAACGCGGCTAATACCTCTGTCAGCTTCGGAATTGCTTCACCAGAGACGAAGATACTTCGTAAATAATCTTTACTCGCTTTATCGATAAGCCCCTTACCTGAGCTTTTGGCGTCAAGCCTTCTATCGTGAAACACATAGAGTTCGCCTTCGACCAAATGAATATCCAACTCAACGGCTTTTGCTCCTAGTGCAACCGCCTTCATAAAAGCTTTGGTGGTATTTTCAGGAGCGCAGCCACTTGCGCCGCGGTGAGCATATATTTTCATTAGTTGGCTTCTTGAGTCATTGAGTATTAGGTTCTTATCAAGCTTTGGACATCTTTACTCTGTCCCGTCGATAAATGAACTTCTAACTGAGGGTAGGCGAGTTCCAAATTGTTATCGCGTAACTTCTTGCTGATCTGCTTGTGCAGTTTGTGTCTTAATGGCCAACGAGTGCCCATATCTTTGGCATAGGCTCTCACTTCAAAGTCCTGAGTATGTTGGCCAAAGCCTGCAAACCAAACTTCAGGCTCAGGTGTTAACAGTGCATCGTCGCACTCTTGAACCGCTTGATAAAGGGCTGCTTCCACACGAGCAGGATCGGAGTCTCGCGCAACGGAGACATAAACAATCACGCGTGTAATAGGGTCTGACAGCGACCAGTTAATTAATTGCTCGGTAATAAAGGCCTTGTTGGGCACAATAATCTCTTTACGATCCCAATCAATAATGGTGGTTGCTCGGATCTGGATTTTACTCACGGTACCAGTGAGATCTCTAATCGTCACCGTATCGCCAATTCGAACCGGTTTTTCAAACAGAATGATCAAGCCAGAGATAAAGTTTGCGAAGATCTCTTGTAGACCAAAACCTAAGCCGACCGATAATGCAGCGACTAGCCACTGCAGCTTAGACCACTCCATTCCGAGTGTTGAGAAACCACTTAATATACCGAAGAAGATCACCAGATAGCGGCTAACTGTCGTAAGGGCAAAACCAGTACCTTGGCTTAAATCGAGCCGTTGCAGGATGGTCAACTCAATCAAACCTGGCAGATTAGTGGCTATCATCATCGAAAAACCAACAATGATAAACGACAGTAGCAATGACTTTAAGGTTATGGGCAATTGCTGCTCAATGCCATTGAGCGTGGTATTACTAGACCACAACGTCACCCCATCCAGCAAAGAGAACAATGCAGTATGAGTTTGGGTCCACAGGCCTACAATACTGGCTAAAAATGCCAATAGTAACAATGAGCGGACTAGGCCCAGAGATTGACCTGAAATGGTCTCTAAATCGACCTCTGGTTCTTCATAGGTATCTAATTGTTCTGGAGCGTTTACTTCACCTTTCTCACGTTGGGCGAGTACCTCTGCACGTTTAGCTTTAGCGCGTTCGAACGCAATACGTCGTCTTTCAATGAGCATCCAACGTTTGGTTAATTGATATAACAGTAAGAAACCTAAGCCTAAAATGAGTGATATCTGTAGCTGTAAAAACATTTGAAATGCAGTGTAGTAGTAGCCGAGAAAAGCTAATAACGCACAGGCAATCGGGGTAATGATCAGCAATGCCCAAAGTAGTTTTTGGATTAGTTTTCTATTTTTATCGTTCTGATGATGTTTATTGCCTCGATTAGCAATGTTTAAAATATCTTTATAGAACCAGAACAGCATTAAGCAAAAAATAATGAATGCACCGCGGCCAAGGCTATTTCTAACAAGAGAGGTGTCGATGATCTCTGCAAATGCGGCGAATCCCAAAAATGGCATAACCATAATCGTGAGTTGTTTAAATCGCTCTTGCCCGACACGAATAATATTACGTTGCGCTTTAAAGTGGTTGATTAAAAGTCCTTTATCTAATGCAAGTAAATGCACAAGACGATAGAGCTGATAAAAAGCCCCTATTGCGATAACGCCCATGCCAATCGCTGACACAAAGTTAAGACTCGAAGTATAGAAAATGGCCCCAGCTAAAATAATCGGTAATGGCTTTAATAGGCTATAGCTGACAGAGTTAACGAACACATGCCAAGTATAAATAAATTTATCTTGGGTGACATTGCCAACAAAAGGTAACTCGCGGCGCATGGCGGCTTTGAACTTAGGGGTCAGAATATCCTGCGCGATTAGGCTGACGATGAATAAAATCAACCACCAAGACCATAAGCTCCCCTGTTCACTGAATGATTTTTGCAATTGCTGCAAGGGTGCTTGCTGGATCATCCATTGCACACTTTGTTGCAGATCGGTAAGCCACAAACCGCCAATTCGATTAGCATTAGGCACCCAGAATAGGTGTTCGTTTAGGGTATCTCTTAACGTTAAATACTGCTGATTTAGCTGCTCATTACTCACTCTTAAATCAGCCAGTTCACTTAAGTACAGATCGTAGCTTTGTAATAACTGTTGCAATAATAGCTCTTGAGAGACAAGCAATTTAGCGTGCAGTTGCGTTGGTTTAGGCACATTGTTGAGTTGTTGTACACTGACGGTTTGCGCCTGTTCGATTTGATAGCGCGCTAGCCGTGCATTGGCAATGTCATTTTGGACCGGGTCTTGGCTTGGCGGCTTAGGAAGCGCTTGCAACATTTGCAAAAAACGCTCGCCAAAAGCAGAGTTTAGTTTAATCCAACTTATCTGCTGTTGGATATTGGTTAGCTGTTTAGCTTGAGCTTGGTATTGAGCTTCTGCTTGCTCTTGTTGTTTAAGCGCTTGGCTTATTTTTAAGTTGAGTGATTTTAGTGTTTCACCATAGCCCAAATTTGCATCACTAAGCGCTTGGGCTATTGGGTCTGCGCCATTTGACTCTGGCAATAAACTACTTGCGATAGCAGCCTCTGTACGTTTATGCCGTTGTATGTCTCGCTCTTGATTGAGGCGTTCAATGAGTTGCTCTTGTTGCTGTAGTTGCTGTCGTACCAATTTGAGCTGCAGTTGATTGAGATCAATCTCTTTCTGGCTGCTTGCTAACATCGCCTCTAACGTTGCGACACGCTGCTTATATAAGGTTTCCTGGGTAGTAAGTAGTTGGTTTGATAAGGTTTGATCGATAGCAATACGGTTTTTTTTATGTTTAGTGAGTGTCGCTCTTGCCTTGCTTAAAGCATCGGGGAGGCTGTCGAGTGACTTTATTAAGTTGTTGATTTTATTGCTTAAGCTGACTTCAATCTCTTTAAGTTCAGATAAACGTAAGTACGCTAGTGAACCTTGTTGATTCAAGTCTTGCTTATTTGACCATGCAAGCGGCTGCTGCGCCTCTCTGATTTGATTCAGAAGATTCGATTTATGCTGATCAAAATTGTGTACCAGCGCTCTAGCGCTTTCTTCGGTGAGAGATAACTCACTTATTTTGCTGTTGAGAAGCTCGAGTTGTTCTTGTGGCGTACTGCTAATGCCCGAAGGGCTTAACCCCAACCTTTTTTCAAGTTGAGTTGACGGGTTAGCGTTGGCTATAGTGCAAATAAAACACAGGAAAACCAATAAAAAACGATGCATGATTAGTGGCTTGCATAAATCGAAAAGGACTTACTCATAGTAGCCAAGTTATTCAGATAAATACATGGATCTATATAGTCTTTTTAATCCGTTGTGACTTATGGCTCTGTTGAGTTTCAAATAATGCAGTGGCAACGACCAATGTTCCACCAATAATGGTCTTTAGTTCAAGATCTTCACCGAGAAGAAGTAATGCCAGCACCGCACCATACAAGGGTTGCAAACACGACACTAAACCGACGGTTTTGGCGCTGAGTAATCGCAGTGCGGAGGTAAATAGCGCATGAGGGGCTGCTGTAAATACCACGCCGAGTAATACGATTAACCACCAAACATTGAGCTCAATACTGCTTACTTCAGTGGTGAACCATGGCGCAAGGAAAACCACTGCAACCATGGTTTGATAGAACATTGCTTGTTGACCGCTATATTGTGAAAAATAGCGTTTATGTAATAGGTTTCTAGCGGTGAATAGTGCAGCTGAGAGTACGCCAATGGCTATGCCTAGGGTGACATCGTTGCCAAGACTCGCCTCAGGGATAAGTAAAGCCACCCCGGTCAATACCAAAATGCCACTGATGACGTCGGCAAGTTTTAGTTTGGATTTAGTGACCAATGGCTCAATGAGCACCGTCATAACGGGGTAAGTAAAGAAGGCTATCATGCCAATTGCAACTGAAGATAGTTGCATTGAGGCGAAGTAAGTTACCCAATGCAAACTGACGATAATACCCAGTCCAATAGCGACGAAATAATCCTTTGCTGCCTCGAGTGCTATTTTTTGCTTACTCAGCTTAACGATAAGTGCGAGTACCGCTGCTGCGACAACACAGCGCAGTACGGTAATATCTAACGCACTTAAGGGGATGAGTTTAGAAAACAGGGCAGTACCACCAAAAAGCAGTACCGCTAAATGCAGCTCAAGTAGCCCTGTTTTTTTATCACTTGGATTCAATGGTGTTAGTTAGTCTTCAATTTTTGCAAAAGCTTGACCCATACGAGTAATGCTTGTTGGCTCTACGCCGTCAGCAAACTCGTCGAGTGCGTCTTTAGCAAATAACATAACGACAGTGCTGCCCAATTTGAAACGTCCCATTTCTTCACCTTTTTCAAGGGTGAGTGCCTCAGGCCCCTCAGTTGGGTAATCCCAAGTAAACACGTCTTGACCCGTTGGCGGTGTAACAGTACCAGCCCATATTGTTTCAATGCTGGCCACAATCGTTGCCCCAACAAGTACCATTGCTATAGGGCCAATCTCTGTTTCGAAAATGGCCACAACACGCTCATTCCGGGCGAATAAGCCTGGAACATTTTGCGCGGTTAGCGGGTTAACTGAAAACAGTTCACCTGGTACATATGTCATTTTAGACAGAGTGCCTTTTATTGGCATATGAATGCGATGGTAATCTTTAGGCGCTAGATAAATAGTAGCAAAATCACCATCTTCAAAACGTTTAGCATCATTAGCCTGATTACCGAGTAACGCTAGAGATGAATAGTCATGGCCTTTTGCTTGAAAAATGCGTCCATCTTCAATAGGACCTAATTGACTGACTGCGCCATCCACAGGGTGGATGATGTAATCTTTGTCTTCACATAGTGGACGAATACCAGGCTTTAATGCACGAGTAAAAAACTGATTGAAAGTTGGATAAGCTTCAGGCGCAGGCTGCGCGGCTTCACTCATATCAATTTTGTATTGCTTGATAAACCATTTAATTGCAGCCGTGGTGACAGCGCCCATTTCAGCTGCGGCTAATTTACCCACAAGACGTGATACCAAATGCTTTGGCATAATATATTGCAGTGCAATTTTGACTTTATCCAATTTCAAATTCCTTTAAGTTCTATTTTTTATTCGTCTGGACCAGCTCTAAAATGACGAGCGTGTCTTTGTTCATCCAAACTGGCAATGATTTTGTGGTAGTTATAGTATCGATCTGCGCTGATGTTACCGGCTGCTAACGCTTCGGTGATTGAGCAACCAGGATCATTGAGGTGTTTGCAGTCTCTAAACTTACACGTCCCTAGATATTCTCTGAATTCAATAAAGCATTGGCCCACTCTTTCAGCGGGTAAGTGCCATAGTGCGAATTCACGGACGCCAGGGGAGTCAATTAAGTCACCGCCGGTGGATATGTGGAGTAGCTTAGCGGTGGTCGTTGTATGCTGACCCAAACCTGAACTCTCAGATATATCACCAATGACGAGCTCTGCGTCTGGCATCATGGCGTTGATCATCGATGATTTGCCGACACCTGATTGGCCTACAAACACACTGACTTTTCCATTCATCAGTTGGTTTATCTGTTCGACACCTTCACCCGTTTTACTACTGACTTTATAGACGTCATAACCCACATCGCGGTAACGTTGCAGTGCAGCTTCTATTTCAGCTAGCTCTTCAGGTAAAATCAAGTCGACTTTGTTGAGCACGATAACGGGCGCAATTCCGGTATCTTCTGAGGCAACAAGATAACGGTCGATAATTTGCGTGGTAAACGCAGGCTTAACAGAAGTGACGATAAGGATCTGATCGATATTCGAGGCAATAATCTTAACGCCATCGTACATATCCGGTCTAGACAGTAGTGAATGCCTTGGATGAACGGCTTCAACAATACCTTCTATTCGGCTTGCACCAGATTCACTCGTTACTGCTAAACGCACAATAACTTTGTCACCAGTGACTAAACTTTTAATATTACGGCGTATATTGCAGCGCGCTAAATGGCCTGTCTCGGTCTCAACATCCGCATGTTGACCAAAACGAGAAATAATGGTGCCTAACTGCTCAGGGCCTAAAGAGTTATCCTGTAATTCAGGAGTCTTTTCGCCAGCTTCGCTGCTATGCAATTTCTTTTTCTGGTTGTTACGCATTCTGCGTAACTGACCTTGGCTTAATGGTTTCTTTTTGCTCACGTATTAGTCTTCAATGATAAAGGTGATTTTTTGTCGCTTAAAAAAGCAGTATGATACACCGTCTTAAACAAAAAAGCCTGAATTTAGGCTAACGGGAATAATAGGTCGCTTTATGGCTATAGATGAAAACAACCTTATTTGGGTCGATCTTGAAATGACGGGGCTTGAGCCTGCAGTCGACAGAATTATTGAAATCGCGACTATAGTGACTGATAAAGAGTTGAATATTATCGCACAGGGTCCTGTGATTGCGATTCATCAGACTGATGAACAACTTGCATTGATGGATGATTGGAATCAAAAGCACCATGGCGAATCAGGACTTGTTGAACGTGTAAAAGCCAGTGAGTTTAGTGAAGAAGATGCGATTGAACAGACGATCGCATTTTTGTCACTGTATGTTCCAGCGGGTGCTTCACCTATGTGTGGCAACAGCATTGGCCAAGATCGCCGTTTTTTAAACCGCTATATGCCAGCGCTTGAGGACTTCTTTCACTATCGAAATATAGATGTCAGTACAGTAAAAGAACTAGTTCGACGTTGGGAGCCATCAGCAATGAAAGGTTTTACCAAGCAAAATACGCATCAAGCTTTACTCGATATTCAGGAATCTATCGCCGAATTGCAGTTTTATCGTGCGAAAGTTTTCAAAATTTAAGCAATCAGTCATTTTTTTGCAAGAAGGGGTTGCAGAGCAGTGAAATTCTCCTATAATGCGGCCTCAACTTTTCACTAAACGGCAAACTTAGTGATTAAGTAAAAAAGTTGAAATGCGACATTAGCTCAGTTGGCAAAGGTGAGAAACGATACCTTTAATCCAGCGAGTATAGTTAAGACAGCATTTAAAGATTTACGCGACATTAGCTCAGTTGGTAGAGCGATACCTTGCCAAGGTATAGGTCATCAGTTCGAACCTGATATGTCGCTCCAAATATTAACTTATGGAATTACCAAATTCGGTAAGCAAAAAAAGATTTACGCGATATTAGCTCAGTTGCTAAAGGTGAAAACGATACCTTTGGTTAATGTACACAGCTAGAGTGTGATGAAAAGATTTATGCGACATTAGCTCAGTTGCTAGAGGTGAAGAACGATACCTTTGGTTAATGTTTACAGCTAGAGTGTAATAAAAAGATTTATGCGACATTAGCTCAGTTGCTAGAGGTGAAGAACGATACCTTTGGTTAATGTTTACAGCTAGAGTGTAATAAAAAGATTTATGCGACATTAGCTCAGTTGGTAGAGCGATACCTTGCCAAGGTATAGGTCATCAGTTCGAACCTGATATGTCGCTCCAAATATTAACTTATGGAATTACCAAATTCGGTAAGTAAAAAAGATTTACGCGATATTAGCTCAGTTGCTAAAGGTGAAAACGATACCTTTGGTTAATGTACACAGCTAGAGTGT